>JBGCEJ010000021.1:0-106118 GCA_045106235.1 Myxococcota bacterium | reverse complement strand
GGGGCGGTCGGTATCTCGACTGCCCTTTTTCCATTGGCCCGAGAGGGTTGCGTGGCGCGTTTCGGCCTGGCTTGCACGCCGAACGGCGTGATCGCCGAATTTGTCGGCGAGGACATCGAGGGCCTGATTCAAACGTTTTCGCTTCGGCGGCTCCCCGGAAGACTCGGGATTGCCCGCCGCGTCAAAAAGGGAGAGCTGAGTCGCCCTTCCCTCTGAATCCACAAGGCCACTCACGCCAACGCCTAACAAGCGAACCGGTTCAGCCAGAGCGTCCGCGAGCAGAGACTGCGCCACCCGGGCAATCACATCCCCATCATCCGTCGGATCGACCAATGTCCGTTGACGCGTGCGAGCGGGATACCCCCGCGGCCCTTCTTGGGTGCGGCGTCCGATCCGCCATTTCAGCACGACCGTCCTCGCGAGCAGCCCCTGCCGGCGCAGCCTTCGCGCCACCGCCTCCGCATGAGAGAGAATCGTTCGTTCAAGCAGAAGCGAGTCGGTCACATCGCGCTCGAAGGTATTTTCCTCCGAGAGTGAAACCGCTTCGCGATGCGGCTCCACTTCGCGGAAGTCCTCACCCCGGGCCAGCCGACCGATCTGAAGGCCCCAATCACCCAAATGCAATTCCAGCTCCCGGGGCGTCGCACGCGCAAGATCCCCGATCGTGCGATAGCCGAGCTGTTCAAGACGTTCGCCCGCGACCGGCCCCACACCCCAAATTTTCCGGGCCGAAAGCGGATCGAGGAAGGCCCGCACCCCATCCGCCGGAATCTCCAGCAGGCCATCCGGCTTCGCACCGCCGCTGGCAATTTTCGCGACCATCTTGATCGGTCCGATGCCCACCGAAATCGGCAGTGCCGTCTTCTCTCTCACGTCCCGACGGAGCCGTTCCCCCACCTCCCGGGCGGGGCCGAGCAGACGTTCGCTTCCCGTCAGATCAAGAAACGCTTCGTCGAGAGAAAGGCCCTCCACCAAAGGCGAATAGCTTCGGAAAATTTCGAAAATGCGCCGAGACTCCGCGGCATAACGCTTCATATCCCCGGGTACGAAAATCAGCTCGGGGCAGAGTCGCTTCGCTTCGAAGCTCGACATCGCCGAATACACTCCGAACTCCCGCGCCTCATAGCTCGCCGCTGCCACCACCCCGCGCGCACCGTGACCGCCCACAACGAGCGGACGCCCGCGGAGCTCCGGCCGATCACGCTGCTCGACCGAAGCGTAGAAGGCATCCATATCCGCATGAAGAACGCAGCGCGGATGTTGCCCTTGCGAAGCCATTCGAAGCGCTACCGAGCCGCTTCGGGCGAGCCCAGATGCTCGAGGTCCGACATCAACTCCGCCGCTGCGCGCATCCCCGCAGTCACACGGCCTTCGAGGTCCGGCGTCGTTAGCGCTTCCGTCGCGAAGCCGAGCCGTGGCGTGCGCTCCGAGCGTGCATGGAACCGCGCCCTTCTCGCCAAGGCACCGCGCCCCTGAACTGAAATCAGTTCATCGAGCCGCTCCACTCGCGATGGCCCTTCCGGCAAGGCCCCGAGCGGGGACCCCTTGAAGGTCGAATCCAGCTTATGGATCAAAGCCTGGTCGGACTCTTGCCAATGCGCATCGACGGAATCATGTTCGAGCGAGACCCGGATCCAAAAGGGATCCGAGGCATAGGGCGCCGAGGCGGGCCCCAAAATCCGCAGATCCCGCATATCGGGCAGCTCTCCCGGAACGAAAGTGACCCCCGCAAGCCCGCGCAGCAGCCAGGCGTCATCGCTGATCTGGCGATGAATCACGATGGACCTTCGCGCTTGCATCGATTCAAAATGCCCGCGCTCAGCAGGGTTCAGCTTCGGGCAGATGCGCAGAATCTCACCCGGAGGCAGCGCAACAACCACCGCATCCGCCAGCACCACGCCTTCCCGACCGCCGGAGCGAAACTTGACGCGAACCCCCTCCGTCGTGGTTTCAATCTTTTCGGCACGGCAGCCCAGTCGCGTTCGGAGGGGCTCAGCCAAAGCGGAAACGATGCCCGAAAGCCCGCCCTTCACCGAAACCGATCGACCTGCCCCCGCCAAGAGCCGGCATAACATCGGCGCAACGATCGAAGCCGCCTCCGCCGAGAGATCGACACCCGTTCGCGCCAATAGAACAGGCGCGAGCCGCGTCGTACACCAACGCGTACCGAATGCCCGAAGCGAGGCCCTCGACCAAGGCACCCCGTCCAAAGCCGCTACCGATTCCGGCGTATCGAGCCGTGTCTGCCGAAAGGAATCCCAGAGCGCATGGACGACGCCGCGACGATCGTGCCAGCGCGGCGGGCGAAGAAACACCGCATCGATCGGACGGTCCATGCGCGGAGAAAGGCGCGGGAACAAAAACTCTGCGGCACGCAGCGGCGGCGGGCGATGCAGCCGACCGCCTAACACGAGTGCATGCGCGCGCTCGACTCGGCCCGCCTTAGATGCCTCAAGGCCAAGGCCGGCCACAAGCGCGCGAAGATTAGCGTCGCCCCAGCCGATCTCTCCCACAGCCGCCTCAAGCGGGCCGTGCTCCGTCTCAACAACCCGCAAACGCCCGCCCACGGAGGGCGCCGCCTCGAGAACCTCGACCTCATGCCCCGCGCGACGAAGCCGCGTTGCGCTGACCAGTCCTGCGAGTCCGCCGCCCACGACGATCACCGAGGCCACGTCATCGCCCCCGAAAGATCCAACTTCGCGAAAATGCTAGCCGGACTCATTCTTTGCCCGCTCCCGCCGGCGCTTCTAATCTCACCTCGTCGAGGAAGCGAATCAGCGTCCGCGGCACAAAGGGCTTTCGCAAGAAAACGCCCCCCGCCGCATCCAGTGCTTCGGATAGAGCCTCTGGCAGAGCGTCTCCGCTCATCACCACGACTGCCAGTTCGGGCTTGATCGCGAGCAATTCAGGCAGAAGCTCCGCCGCGCCGCCGCGTCCGGCCAGGTTCACATCGAGTAGAACGAGATCGATCTCGGTCGCTCGATCGCGAAAAATTTCAAGTGCGTCTGCCGCCGTCTCTGCGCTGAGCGCGTTCCAGTCCGCGCGCTCAAGGACCCGGACGACCAGCCGCAACAACTGAGCTTCGTCATCGACGACCAATGCTGTTTTCGGCGTACTCATCGCTTGGCGCCGTTTTGCGTCGTCACGAACAGATCCCCATTCCTTGAAAAATCGCACCCGAAGCCCTCCCCTCAGCGTGAGTCGAGGGAGACCAGAGACGAAGAAGCGCTGACGCAGAGAATGAGGCAAGTATAGGCTTGATAAAAGGCGAAAATGAGACGAAAATGAGAGATGGCCACCCCCCGTGACTACGTAGAACTCCGCACGCGCACCGCCTTCTCCTTCCTGGAAGCCTCCGGCAACCCAGAGGACCTCGTGGAGGCGGCCGCGGCGCTCGATTACCCCGCCATCGCGCTCGGAGACCGAGATTCCGTCTCAGGTGCGCCCCGCTTCCATCGCGCAGCCCGAGCGGCGGGCCTCCGTGCGCTGGTGGGGGCCGAGATCGCAGTGGAAAGCCTCGCGCCTGCAGCAACAGCCACATTCACCTCTACCTCCACACCCGCCTCCACCTCGGCCTCGATAAAGCGCCCTCCGAATCCGGACCGCCTCCTCTTGCTCGTTGAATCACCCGAGGGTTGGCGGCGACTCTGCCGGCTGCTCACCCGAGCGCATGCGCATCGAAATAAGGCGCTTGAAGCGCGGGACCCCCGAGCCCGGGAACGCATCTGCGTCGACTGGCATGCCGTTGAAGCTGAGGCAGGCCATTGGAGCGTGCTGATCCGCGGGAACGAACGCTTGTACCCGGCGCTTCTCGACCGCGCCAAGGATGTGTTCGGCGAGCGCCTTTCCGTCGATGTCTCTCATCTTCTGAACCGGCGCATCGAACGAATTGGGCGCCGCGCAAGTGAACTCGCGGCGTCCCGGGGCGTGCCGGTTGTGGCGACCGGAGATGTGCGATGCCCCTTGCCGGAAGATCGGCGCTTGCTCGATGCACTGATCTGCTTACGTGAACGCCGCACGCTCGAAACGGCTGGACAATACCTCCCTCCCAACGGCGAAGGCCATCTCCATTCCCGCGAAGAAATCGTCCGGCGATTCGCCCACCATCCGGAATGGATTATGAAGACGCGGGAGATCGCGGAGCGCTGCGAATTCACGCTTGAGAACCTCGACTACCGATTCCCTGAGTATCCCCTCCGCCCCGGCGAGACCCAAACAAGCCGACTCCGCGAACTCGTCCGGATCGGCGCCCGTGAACGCTATGGAGAACACCCCGAGCCCCGCGTTCACAAACAACTCGCGCATGAACTCGACATCATCGAGAAGCTCGATCTCGAAGGCTATTTCCTGATCGTCGAGGACATCGCCTCTTTCTCGAAGCAGCAGCGAATCCTCTGCCAGGGCCGAGGCTCTGCGGCGAATAGCGCCGTCTGTTATGCGCTCGGCATCACCGCCGTCGATCCCGTCCGCATGGAACTTCTTTTTGAGAGATTCCTTTCGGAAGAACGCGGCGAATGGCCCGATATCGACATTGATTTTCCCTCCGGCGCCCAGCGCGAAAAAGTCATCCAGTACGTCTTCTCAAAATACGGCCAAGCCGGATCTGCCATGACCGCGAATGTCATCACCTACCGCATCAAGATGGCCGTGCGTGAGATGGGCAAGGTCCTCGGCATGGATCCAGAAGCCGTGAGCCGACTGTCGAAACTCGTCGCTCGCCTTGATTTCCCAGCGACACCCCGCGGCAGCGCAGCCGAACGCCGAGCGAACGAAAAGTCCGCTCAAAAAAACGGTTCTGCAGAGGTCGACTCCGAAGATCCCGCCGCAGAAACCCAGCGTGAGTTTCTCGCCCGGCTCAGAGAAGCCAAACTCGACCCCGAATCCCCCGACGTCAAGCATTGGATCGACTTGATCGGCGCCGTCCAGGGACTCCCTCGACATCTCGGCCAACATAGCGGCGGAATCGTCATCGCCGCGGGCCGCCTCGACGAAGTCGTCCCGATCGAACCTGCCACGATGAAAGATCGCCGTATCGTCCAATGGGACAAAGACGACTGCGCGGATCTCGGCATCATCAAGATCGACTTATTAGGCCTCGGCATGCTCGCCGCGATCGAAGAAACCATCCCCCTGATCCGACGTCACGAAGGCATCGAAGTCGATCTCGCCAAGCTGCCTCAAGACGACCCCAAGACCTACGCCATGATGCGCCGCGCGGATACGGTGGGGGTCTTCCAGATCGAAAGTCGCGCACAGATGGCGACGCTGCCGCGCCTCAAACCCAAAACCTTCTACGATCTCGTCGTCGAAATCGCGATCATTCGCCCCGGCCCCATCGTTGGCCAAATGGTTCATCCCTACCTGAATCGTCGCGCCGGGCGCGAGCCCGTCACCTACCCCCATGAATCGCTGCGCCCGATCCTCGAGCGGACCCTCGGCGTCCCTATCTTCCAAGAGCAACTCCTCCGGATCGCCATGAGTGCTGCCGGCTTCAGTGGCGGCGAAGCCGAAGAACTCCGGCGCGCCATGGGCTTCAAACGCTCAGCCGAACGCATGCAAAAAATCGAGGAGCGTCTTCGCAAAGGCATGCGCAGGCAAGGATTCTCGCGCGAGGCAGAGGATCAAATCGTTCTCCATATCACCTCCTTCGCCCTCTACGGCTTCCCTGAATCCCATTCCGCCTCGTTCGCACTGATCGCGTACGCCTCGGCCTACCTTAAGCGACATCATCCCGCGGCCTTCCTCGCGGGCCTGCTCCGAGCGCAGCCTATGGGTTTCTACAGCCCAGCCACCTTGATTAAAGATGCCCAGCGACATGGTGTCGAAGTGCGCCCCGTCGACGTCTTGTACTCGAACACCCAAGCCGATCTCGAAGCAGGCTCTCCGTCCCACGCCCACACCCACGCCCCCGCCCACGCCCACGCCCACGCCCCCGCCGTACGCATCGGCCTCGACTCGGTCGGCGGGCTGAGTGCCCGCACAGCAGAACGGATCGTCCAAGAGCGCCGACCTAACACTCGAAGCCAGGGAGCGGGTTCGGACCAAAACAAGGGGTTCGAGGATCTCGGCGCTTTCGTTCGACGCGTCGCGCCCCACCGCGACGAGCTCGACGCCCTCGCGGAGCTCGGCGCATTGGCCCAGCTCCCTGGCGCACCCCAAGAACGGCGCAGCGCCCTCTGGCAGGTGGCCGCGCTCGAGCGGGATCCGAACTCGCTCTTCGCCGGGCAAGCCCGAGCCCGGCCCTCCAGCCCGCCGTCTAACACCACGGAGCCCACGGAAACCACGGAAACCACGGATCCCACAGAGCATATGAAGTCCTCGGCGCCCATGGAGCCCTCCGAGCCAGAACCATCCCCGCTGCCCCCGCTCGCAGCGATCGAAGAAACCCTCGCCGACTACCGACTCGCAGGTCTCACGACAGGGGTTCACGTGATGGCTCATCTTCGCGCAGAGCTTGACCGCCGCGGCATCCTCCCCGCGGCAAAGCTACGCGAAACCCCCGATGGTGCTTTCGTCCGTACAGCGGGCCATGCCATCGTTCGGCAACGCCCCGGCTCCGCCAAGGGCTACTGTTTCGTCACCCTCGAAGACGAAACCGGCCTCTCCAACGCAGTCCTGACGCCAGATATCGCTGCCGAGTTCCGCGTGCCTCTGCATCAAGCTTCGCTCCTCGAAATCTCGGGCCCGCTGCAAAGGGTGGAAGGCGTGACCCATGTGCGCGCCAAAGAAGTCAAGCCGCTCGACGTCGCCCAAGCCAAGATGCCCGCGGCGCATAACTATCGCTAAGCACCTACTCCGCATGGCACTCATCACCCGTCGCCCACGCGCTACTCACGCGTTACTCACGCGTTACTCACGTGTTGTTCACACGCTACTCACACGTTGTCGCCTAGGCATCCTCCGGCCGAAGCGGACGCGTCGCCAGCTCGGCACCCCCCGTCACGGGCAGCGTCGCTCCCGTCACGTACGCAGCCCGATCCGACAAGAGAAAGGCAACCGCCTCTGCGACATCCTCAGGCTTTCCCATTCGGCCTAACACGAAACGCATCCCTGACGCCTCGATCTGTGCATCGCTCAACTGCGCAAGCATATTGGTCCGAATCGGCCCGGGTGCCACCGCATTCACTCGAATTCCGTCCCCACCCAACTCGAAGGCAAGGTCCCGCGTGAACGAAACCACACCGCCCTTACTCGCGGCATAGTTCACATGCGGCACCGTGTACCGAAGCGCCGCCATCGAAGCGATATTCACGATCGACGCGGCAGAGGATGCACGCAGATACGGCAACGCCGACTTGCACGTCAAAAACATCGCGCGCAGGTTCACCGCGAATGTTTGATCCCATTCCTCGAGGGTCGAGTCTTCGAAGCTTTTCAGAAACAACACCCCCGCGTTATTCACGAGAAGGTCGAGTCCCTCGCATTCCGCAACCGTCGCAGCAACCAAGTCATCCACCGCCGCAGGATCGGAGACATCCCCCGCAAGCGCGTATCCAATTCCGCCCACGCGTCCCGCCCCGGATGCGTTCCCAGACGCGGCTTCGATCAGAGCCACGGTTTCACTCGCCGCTGCAGCGTCCAGGTCAGCGCAGGCCACCCTCGCCCCCGCCGCGGCGAGGCGCATCGCGATCGCTCGACCAATGCCCGCCCCCGCTCCCGTCACCAGCGCGGCCCGTCCCTCAAAATCTCGTCCGTGATCCATCTCGACGCCTCCCAACCGGCAGGGTACCGGCAAAACCTGCCTTCTTGGGAGTCGTGAGTCAGCGAGGCATCACCTTGTGGTACTTTTTCCCACTCACGATTGAGGCCCCATTCTCCATGTCCCCCGACCCGCAGACTCCCCCCGGCTCGACGCCCCCGCCCGCGCTGCTGAACGCAATTCACCGCGTCCTGGGTCCACTCGTACGCCTCCTACTGCGCCACCAGGTGACCTTCCCCGCACTCGCCGAGTTGCTCAAACGCGTCTACGTCGAAGAGGCCACAGCGCATTTCGCGCTCCCCGACCGCCCCCAGACCCAGAGTCGCCTCTCCCTGCTCACAGGCATCCACCGCAAAGACATCAAGCGCATCCAGGCCGAAGCCGGGGCCCCTGAAAGAACGCCGCCGAGCGTCTCGCTCGGGGCGCAGCTCGTCCTGCAATGGACCGCAGAGGCGGCGTACCAGGACTCCAAGGGGAAGCCCGCTGCCCTTCCTCGGCTCGCAGGGGACGGGAACAAGCCCAGTTTCGAGGGGCTCGTCGAGTCCGTCAGTAAGGATATCCGGCCGCGTGCCGTCCTCGACGAATGGCTCCGCCTCGGCGTGGCCCGGCTCGGCGCGGATGATCAGGTTCGGCTTGTCGCCTCTGCCTTCGTCCCCTCTGAAGGCTTCGAAGAAAAGGCCTATTTCTTCGGCCGCAACATGCACGACCATGCCGCCGCAGCCGCGCATAATCTCGAAGGTCAGGGCCGCCCCTTCCTCGAAC
The DNA here is from genome assembly GCA_045106235.1 of Myxococcota bacterium. GTDB lineage: Bacteria > Myxococcota_A > UBA9160 > UBA9160 > UBA4427 > UBA4427. The sequence continues at coordinate 97,657 of JBGCEJ010000021.1, read as the reverse complement.
GCAATGTCTACTACGCACGCCTGCGCCCCGAGTCGGTGGACGAGCTCCGAGAACTCGCAAGCGAGGTCGGCATGGAGGCCCTACAGACCGTCAACGCTCGGGCACTCGTTTTACAGAAGCGCGATCAAGATGAATCCGATGCGCGATACCGGATGAGCTTCGGCAGCTATTTCTACCGCGCCGCCATGCGCGAGGACGCTTCGCTCCCAAGCTCGGCACCGAGCGTTTCGAGTGGCGAAGGCGGGTCGGATCATGACTAACATCAAGCTTGGACTCAACATCGCCGGCGCCCTCACCCTCACCCTAGCCCTCGCCATGCTCGCGCTCGCGCCGAGCGCTCGGGCCTCTGAGGCCTGTGGCGACACGCCGCGCGCTTTCGAGCGCCTCGACTCAGGCGACGACGAGAGCGGGATCGGCGGAACGGGATTCCACCCGCGCCCACCCGGCGGCGACGAAGAGAGCGGTATTGGCGGCACGGGAATTTTCGGGACGGTGCTTCGCACGGAGCGACTTTGCGTGAACGGGTTCGAAATCCGCGTCCCCGAGACGCTGCAGATCGAGTCGGCGACCAGTGGCGACGCGCCCAGCACGCTGAGCATCGGGCAAATCGTGTTTATTCGGGCTCAGCGGACTTCGACAGGACTGCTCGCGACCGAGATCGAGATCCAGAAGGACCTCACAGGCACACCTTGGACGAAGGGCCCCCCGCTCAGGCATCTTTCGATCGAGGGCTTCATCACCGAAGGTCCCGACGGGCCGCGTCTCGGCGGGTATACGCTTGATTTCGGCGCAGAGGGCCGGCCGCACGACACTCAGTCGCTCAGTCCCGGAGTTCGCGTCCGCGCGGTCGGCGAAATAAGAGAGGGCGGAGTCATCCGAATCACACCCCCAACAAGGCCGGTACAGCCGCCTCACATTGATCGCGCGCCGAGTCCACCCCCAAAGCCTGAGCGACCGGAACGCCCCGAACGTCCCCACCCCGAGCGGCCGGAGCGCCCGGCCCTGGACGAACGTCCTCTACCCAGGGTGCTTGAGCGCCCGACTCGGCTGAATCAACCGATCGTTCGTTAGGCGTTCGCATTCGGCTGTGGCTGCGGCTCCGAGTGCGGCTGCGGACGAGGTCTCTGCGGGGCGATGGCGGGAACGGGGACGAGGCCTCGAAGCGGGCTCAATGCGAAGCGCCGAATGAAGACTTCCATCCGGCGCTTGGACCGCCCTTGCAGCCCTTCGGCTTTCGCCCGCATCGGCGGGGCAGACGAAGCCGAACACAATGGGGCCGCGAACTAATACGTCGCGATCAAGGGGAAACGAATCCGCGTGGCGTCGTAGGTTCCCGGCTGAATCACATCGAGATTCGTGACCGCACCCGGCCCAAGAAAGACCGCGGAAGCAACCATTCGGTGGCGCGAGGTGCACAAGGCGCTGCCGACGAAATCGACCCCACCCGAGAGATCCGAAGCGCGCAGGTACCGGACGCCGCGCCGGGGCACGTAGGCGCGGCGCGTGCCCAGATCTTTTCCGTCGCCGTCGTACGCGGTGCACACCACGTAGGAATCGCTGCGGGTGACATTGTTGAAGACCAAGGCCGTATTCGCGACGTCTGTATCGCGCTCGACGGCCTCTTTCACCTCGGCACGGAGCTCCACTGCGCCGCGAGCGTCGTCGACTTCTGAAACCTCTTGGGCGGGGGCTTGCGCCGCGAACGCGAAGGTCGAGCCGAGGGAAAGGACTAGGGCCGTACGAATCAGGGTTTGCAATTGCATGTTGGAACCTCTTTTGGATCGTTCTTGGGAAACCCGCTCATGGGGTTGCCCCCGAGCGCGAGTGGGAATATTTCCCACTTCCTATTTTTATACGAGGGAATTTTTCCCACGTCAATTCTTTTCGGTCGGTGATCAACAGAAACCAGGGGCTGAATCACGTTCCCGAGGGGAAACTCCGGCCAGCCAGGCAGCAGGGCACGGCGCCGTTCACCGACCAACCCCAAGCTCGCTCAAGGGCGCTGCCCTCGTCACGGGGCAGCGGGCAGCGTACTGACAGGATGCGCCAACAGCGCTTCGATCGCGCCGCTCAGTTCAGCCTGGGTCAGCTCAGCTCAGGAGAGGTCAACGACGGTCCACTCGCGGTCCCGCCCATCAATCACGATCTCAAAGGCATCGTCGATCCGCGAATGCATGAGCGCTTTGCCCACCGGAGATTTCGGGGTCACGACCACGACGAAACCGTCGCCGCCTGGGCCCGTCAGCTCGACGCCTGCCCCCACCGGAAGGAAGAAGAGCGTGCGTTCCTCCTCGCCTTTGTCGTCTTCGATATGGACATCAACAAGGGCACCGACATCAATCCGCTGACTCTGCTTGAAAGCCGGCATCCCCTTCTCGGAAAAGTCGAGCAGCGTCGCCATTTCAGAAACGGCCTGATTACGCCGCCGCCGATGCCCCGACGCCAAACGCATCTGGAGCTCCGCGCTTTTCTGGTCTTCCTTGCCGGGCGAGTCAGCGCGAACCTGGTCCGCCTCTTCATCCGCTTCGGCTTCGGAGCGCCCCGCCGCGGCGATGCGCTCCTGATAGACAACTTTCAACTGATCGACGAAATAGCGCTTGATGTTCATCTCTCTCCCCCCAAGGAGCGTTACACTTCGCGCCCCTAGCCAAGGGACGCAACCCTAATATTGCCCACAGCCGCGATTGCCGCACCGGGCTCAATCATTCCGCAATCAAGATCAAAGCACGCCGGGACAAGAATCCTCGCGAACGCACGGAGAAAAACATGTCGACCGCAACAATCACGACCAGTAAGGGTGTCATCAAGGTTTCGCTCTTCACCGACGAAGCCCCCGAAACGACGGGCAATTTCATCAAGCTCGCGAAGGAAGGCTTCTACAACGGCCTGGCCTTCCACCGGGTCATCGACGATTTCATGATCCAGGGCGGCTGCCCGCAAGGCACGGGCACCGGCGGCCCGGGCTACACCTTCGACGATGAAGCAGGCGCCCTCGCCCTTCCGCACGACAAGCCTGGACGTCTTTCGATGGCGAACGCAGGCCCGAACACGAATGGCTCGCAGTTCTTCATCACCCACGTCCCCACGCCCTGGCTCGACGGCAAGCATGGCGTCTTCGGCGAAGTCACCGAAGGCCAGGATATTGTGAACGCCATCGCTCAGGGTGATGGCATCGAAACCATCGCCATCGAAGACTAGGTTTGTGCGAGACGACCGCCGCGCGGGGGCTCTGCCAGGTGTCCGGGCGGGGGGCGTCTCATGCTCCGGGTCGTCTCCTCGCGCGGGCGGGAGACGACCCGGAGCATGAGGCTTTCACCCGCCGGCCGCCTGGCACAGCATCCCACGGGAGACCGGCCGCGCACTAAACCGCCGCTTTGACTCGCTTGGCGACGCTCTCGGGCGTGAATCCGAAATGCTCGGCCAGGGCCGTGTAGGGCGCTGAGGCACCAAAGCTTTCCATGCCGATCACCAGGCCGCGTCGGCCCACGAAGCGGCGCAAGGTCTCGCCTCGACCCGCTTCGATCGCAACGATCGGCGTGCCGTCGTCGGGAATGATCGCGTCCTGATCGGCTTCGGACTGCTGCAGGAAAAGATCGACGCAGGGCATTGAGACGACGCGCGCCTGGATCCCGTCTTTGGCCAGCAGGCCCGCTGCCTCGACCGCCAAACCGACCTCTGAACCTGTCGCAAGAAGCACGACTCCCGCCTTCTGCGCCGGCTCGGACACCACGTAGGCGCCCTTCCAGACGTCGGCGGGCTTGAAGCCTGCGGGACGTTCAAGCGCCGGAACCCCTTGTCGCGTCAGCGACAGAAGGACCGGGCCGGCGCTTTCCTGCAGATGCCACGCGTAGGCCATCGCGGTCTCGACGCCGTCGGCCGGACGGAAAACCGTCAGCCCCGGTACGATGCGCAGACTATCGACTTGCTCGACCGGCTGATGGGTCGGGCCGTCTTCGCCGACGAAGATGGAATCATGGGTGAAGACAAAGAGCGTCTTCGTCTTCATCAACGCCGCGAGCCGAATCGAAGGGCGCATATAGTCGCTGAAGATCATGAACGTGCCGCAGTAGGGCAGGAAGGTCCCGTCGAGACCGATGCCATTCGCGATCGCGCCCATCGCATGCTCTCGCACACCGAAATGGATATTGCGTCCCGCGAAGGGGTCAACGCCTTTGCCCGCCCCCGGGCCTACAATCCCGGCGCTCTTGATAATCGGCGGGGCCGCAGAACCGGCGAGATCCGCAGAACCACCCGCCATGTAGGGCACGAGTTCCGCGAGCTTCTCGAGCACATTCGCAGAGTGCTTGCGGGTCGCAGCGGAAGCCTCAGCCATGCCGTCCACGAGCTGATCAACAAGGTCGGCGGGCATCTGGCGCTCGCGCGCTTGGTCCCAGGCCGATGCGCTGGCGCCATTCGAACCGCGCCATGCAGAAAGCGCTTCGTCCGAGGCCTTGCGCTCGGCCGTCTTCGCCTGCCCACGGGCGCCGCAGTAGGCCTTCACTTCGGTCGGAACGATAAGGTCGGGCTCGGTCGGCCAGCCAAGCTGCTCCTTGGCGAGCTTCGTTTCATCGGCGCCAATCGGACCGCCGTGGGCCTTGTTCTTGCCCTCGAAATTCGGTGCCCCTCGGCCGATCAAGGTCTTCAACACGATCAGCGTCGGACGTCCCGTCTCGGCTCGCGCTGCCGCAAGCGCCTTCGAAAGGCCTTCACGATCCTGGCCGTCCAGGGAGTCGATCACATGCCAGCCGTACGCCTCGAAGCGGGCCGGCACATTTTCCGAGAAGGTGATGCCCGTGCCGCCGTCGATCGTAATTTCGTTGTCATCGTAGAGGTAGATCAGATTGCCGAGCCCATGCGAACCGGCGAAAGAGGCCGCTTCCGAAGCGACGCCTTCCATCATGTCGCCGTCGCCCACGATGCCGTAAACGAAATGCTGTCCCGGGCGGTCGCGATCTTCAGCGCCCTGCCCCTCGCCCCCAAATTGCGAAGCCGTCATCCGACCCGCAAGCGCCATGCCGACGCCATGGGCGAAGCCCGCTCCCAAAGGTCCCGTCGTGAGTTCAACGCCCGCGGTCTCTCCGTACTCGGGATGTCCTGGCGTCCGCGAACCGAGCTGTCGGAAGGCGCCGATATCTTCGATCGAGAGGTCGTAGCCAAAGAGATGCAGCAGCGAGTACTGCAGCATCGAAGCATGCCCGTTCGACAGCACAAAGCGATCCCGAAGCGGCCATGCCGGATCCTGGGGATCAAACCGCATATGGTTGTCCCAAAGCTCAAACACGGGCGCGGCGAGAGCCATCGCGGCGCCGACATGGCCGATGCCTGCGCGTTCAACCGCGTCCACTGTGAGGAAGCGGATCGTATTCTCGACTTGCTGCAGGAGCTCGGCGGACTGGGTGGGTTCGGACGATTCGGGGGAAGACATCGCGGGTCGATTCCTTTAATTGCGCGCGAACGACAAGCGAGGATGATCCCGAAGATCGAAGGACGAATCGTCTCGCGCGGTTTTCGTCTCGCGGAAGCCATAGATGGAGGCATTGTCCGCGGGGGCGCGGATCCGGGAGATCGGCCAGACAGTACCGCCTCCCCTGCCGAGACCCAATGCCCGCGGAGCAGCGTTTTTAAATTGCTTGAAAATCTGTTGGGATCAAAGTGCCCAGATGGCCTTTGAGAAGCCGGTCAATGAAATTGACCGGCTGGCCCCGCGCTGACTGGCTGACGGACCTGGCTGGCTACGACTTACTGAACGCCGAGCCGTGCCTTTTCGCGCTCAACGTACGCCATCCACTTGCCCGCCGTTTCACGGGAGCCATCGAATCGCTGCGCCCGGCCGAAGGCACTGAGTGCCTCGCTCCAGCGCTTGTCATTCGCAGCAGCGATCCCGAAGAGGATATTCGCCTGGCCTTCGTCGGTGAGGCCACCCTTCTCGAAAGCACGCGTGAGCGCTCCTCGCGCCGCCGCCCAATCACCGACCTGCAGATTCACCTGCGCCAGTCGAACAAAAAGCGAGCCGTCCTTGTGCAGCTCTGCGGCCTTGCCAAGGGGATCCGTCGCCGCCGCCCATTCGCGAGACTGCAGGAGCGTGTCGGAGTAGGTCTGATAAGCGAGCTTCGTGGGCTCGATCGTGCCGTCCTCAAGGCCCTTCTTCATGATCGCAGCGCCGCGATGAGGCAGCCCCTCGACCATAAAGGTCTGTGCGAGACGCGTGAGGTCACGGTCCTCGGTGACGTAGCCTTCGTCCTTCGCCAGCTGCTGAACCGCCAGGCTCTTGTTCGTCATATCCTTCTGAGAATAGATCGCCGCGAGCTGGGTCCAGTACGCCTTGTTCGGGTACTTCAGAATGATGTCATCCAGAATCGCAAGCGCTTCGTCGTATTCTTCGCGCTCAAGATGCAGCGAGAGCAGCAGGCGATACCACGCTTCTCGCGGATCATCCGAGAGTTCAACCGCCTTCTTTGCCGGCGCAACCGCATCCGCGGGTCGCTCCGCCTGGTAATAGGTCACCGCAAGCGTGTAGTAAGACGAAGGAGCAGGCGTTTCGACCGAGCCGATCCACTTTTCGAGGGTCACGATGGCTTCATCGTATTTCCCAAGCATCGTCTGAAGCTGCCCCACCTGGAACAGACCCCGAAGCGTCTCTTCCGGCGGCAGCGCCTCTTCTTCGATCGATTTCTCGAAGTGGAACAGAGAAGTTTCGAAGTCTTCTTCCTGAGCGGCGATCTGCCCGAGCCACGAATGCACGCGCGCGCGCCCGTACGGCTTGGCACGCTTCAAGTTGATCTTCGCCAGCTCCGTCTTCGCGCTCGCGAAATCGCCCGCGGACATGAACTCAACGGCCTTGGCCGCCTTCTTGATGGTCCGCTCACCAAACTGATATTTGGCCTGAGCGGAGGCCGATCCGGCCACGCCCACGAGTGCGAAAACCAAAGTGGCGAAAAAGACGATGCCGATCGTTCGGCCGAGCATTCGACGTGTCATGACCGTCACCTCGTTCTCTGTTTGTACGCTTGTGATGCGATTCACTCTTAGATAGTTCCGATGGGAGCCGAAAACTCGGCCAGCCTCAGTTCTCCCCCCGCGATCAGATGATCTCGAAGGTTTGCAGGCGCCCCGACCGGGGCGGTCTAGCGGGTGTCTAGCCCGACTCGCTCAACCGGAAAGGAATCGCGATCTTCTGGCCGACCTGTTCAACAGGCTTGCCATTCAAGATCTTCGGGTTGTATTTCCACTGACGAATGGCCTTGATGGCCGCCTTATTGAAGATATTGCTCGGTTCAGCCGCAATCACCTTCGGGTCTTTCACGGAACCCGACTTGCTGATCGTGAACTGGACAAGCACTCGGCCTTCGATCCCGCGCTGCTTCGCACGCTCGGGATAAGACGGGGGCACGCGGACCATCGGGACCGCATCGCCGTCAGCAGAAGCCATCGAGAAGCCACCGCCCGCTTCGATATTCATGGCCGTCTCGACGGCAGCCGAGATCCCCAGGCCACCACCATCGAGGTTCGTGCTTTGATCCATCGCAAAATCCGGCGGCGGGGGTTCGTCGTCGAACTTCTCTCGCTTCGGGGGTTCGCGCTCCTTTTCCTTCACTTCTTCGGAGCGTTGAACACGCACGAAGTCGACGACTTTCACGCTATCGCTGTCGTCGAGCTCGCCTTCGACACCAATCAGGCTCTGCATCAAATAGAAGAGACCGAAGGTGACGATGCCCGCCAAAAAGAACGCTATGGGGAAACGCAGGATTCCCATATTCGATCAGCCCCCTTCCGGAGCAGCAAGCGAGATGTTCTCGACGCCCGCCAGTCGTGCCTGGTCCATCACCTCAACGAGGAGTCCATTGAACGAACCCGTTGAAGCCGCGATGACGACCGAGCCATTCGGCCGTTCAGCATGCAGACGCTCAATATTCGGTCGAACAGCACGGATATCCGTCACCCGGCGGTCGACCCAGATGAGTCCATCATTCGTAATCTGAATGAAGATGTTCTCATTTTCCTGAACGGTCTGCGGCGATCCGCCGCTATCGGGCTTATTCAGGTCGGTGCCGACCTCTTTCACGAAGGAAGCAGTCACGATGAAGAAGATCAACATGATGAACACCACGTCGAGCATCGGCGTCAGGTCGACTTCCGATTCTTCTTCAAGACCGCGAGATCTACGACGTCTCATTCGCCACCTCCATGTTCGATCTCAAGGCGATCCGCCAAGCGCTCGCCTTCGTCCGCCGCGAAGTTCTCAAGCCGTGCCGAAAGGATCAGCCCCGAGAGCGCAGCGACCATGCCCGCCATCGTCGGGATCGTCGCTTTCGAGACGCCCCCGGCCATCGCCTTCGCGTTACCGCTACCGGCGATCGCCATGACTTCAAACACCTCGATCATGCCTGTCACCGTGCCCAGCAAACCGAGCAAGGGACAGAGCGCGACCAGGACGCGGATATAGGGCAAGCCCTCTTCCAGCTGCATGCGCAGCTCCGAGATGCGCAAGCGACGAATCTGATGGGCATCCCACGATCTGTGGTCGCCCCGCTCGCTCCACTTCTTCTCCACATCTTCCGCAACGTTCGGGAAGACGCGGTAGTAGTAGTAGAAGCGTTCCAGCATGAGCGTCCACATCACGATCGTCACAATGCCGATCACGTTGAGAACGCTGCCGCCTGTTTCCAGGAAGGCCTGGACTTCAAGAATCATCTGACTCATGGACTTAGTCCTGCTGCGCGATCAGTCCAGCGCTTTGCTCGTCGAGGGTATCGACGATCTTCTTGGCGTTATTGGCGAGTGCAGCATGCAGAAGCACGAGCGGGATCGCCGTGACGAGACCGAGCATCGTGGTCATGAGCGCTTCCGAAATACCACCCGCCATCATGCGCGGGTCACCCGCACCGAAGAGCGTGATCGACTGGAAGGTCGTGATCATACCGGTCACCGTTCCGAGCAGACCCATCAGCGGTGCCACAACCGAAACGATGCGGACAATCCAGATCAGACTCTCAAGCTTCGACGACTCGCGGAGAACCGATTCGTCAAGCATCAGTTCAAGCTGCTCACGATCCGCATCGGGGTTATCCGAAGCGACGGCGAGAATGCGCCCCAGCGGGTTGCCCTTGTCCGGTCGGCTGTTGGCCTTCTGCGCGTTGACCTTGCGGCCTGTGATGAAGAGCGAGAAGAACTTGAAGAGGCCGAGGATGAAGGCCAGGATGCCGAGCGTGATGACCGTGTAACCGACCGCGCCACCATCCGGGATGCGTTCGATCAGGCCGCGCGACTCGATGAGAACGGCAAGCAGGGATCCCTTACTGGGGTCGACTGCGAGGCCGGTCAGACCGGGACCGCCGGACTGGAATTCACCGACGGTGTCGACGAAGCGTGCGGGAGGCTGGCGACTGAGCGTCTGCAGCTGTCCCTGGTTCGGTTCCCAAAGAAGGTACTCGCCGTCGGAGACGACAGAGAAAACGCCGGCGCGCGTGACGTTGCGCGTTTCGATGCCTTCGGGGGTGTAGACCTTGGCGTCGAAGTTGACGATCTTGCCCTGCTCAACCATTTCCTTGACGAGTTCCTGCCAGAGGCGCTCGAGCTCAGGAAGAGTCGGGAGTTCTTTGCTCTTGCCGAGTTCTTCGAGGAACATGATGCGTTCTTCGCCGAACTGAGCTGAGGTAATCGAGGCCTCGACGTTGCCGCGGGTATCACCGGCAATCTGTCGCGTCACACCGAAGAGTTCACCGAGGTTACCCATGCGCTGGTCAAGGGCTTCCGTGAGTTCGGCGATCTCAACTTCTTTTTCCTGGTAGGACTTCTCAAGCCGCTGGCTCAGAGCTTCGGCGCGCGCTTCCTTGGCCTTCGCGTCGGCGAGGAACTGCTTCTGCTCGCTGCGCGCGTTGACGAAGCGGCGTTCCCGCTCCTTGTCTTCGCGGCGTTCGACTTCCCAGCCCTTGCGGACCGCTTGGAGAAGCTGATCGGCCGTCGTCGGCGTCGGGCCGTCGATGACCATGGGGGTCGGTTCCGCGTCCTGCGCGAAGGCCGCGGGGGCCATCGCGAGAACCAGCAGAGCCGCAGAGAGAACGATCGCCGCGACAGACGCGACGGACCGGATGGATTCGAATCGCTTAAGGCGCGACATCAGCTATTTCCTCCCTGGGTGGGCTGCGGAAGTGGGACGCGGATCAACTGGGGCGCGGCCTGCTTCTTCGCAACACGAAGGCCTTCCGCCATCCAGTTCGTATAACCCGAACCGAGAAGCTCGTAGGACTTGGTCTCATGGTTCCAAGCGCCGACTTCAGAGCCGTCGCGGGTCTGATACATCAGGCCGATTCGGCCGATGCGGAGGAAGTCAACGGGGACATCGACACCGTCCTTGTTCACCGTTCCACCATACGACTCGATCGTGCGACCGTAATCGTTCTCGACCTGGTAGGCCTCGAGGATGCGGCGGTAGCGTTCAGCGTCGGCGACATCGGAGCGTCGCATCAGCACGCGGAGCCCGTCGATGCGGGTCTTGCGCTGATCCTTGAGGAAGGGGATGTCGATCGCAACGAACTTGTCGAGGGAGTCGATCATCTTCAGCATGAGCGGCGTGACTGCGCGGCCCACTTCTTCAACGCCATCGATCTGCTTCTGAAGGCTCGCGAGCTCTTCGTTCTGCGAGTCGATCACGGTGCGAAGCTGATTATTGAAGATGCCGAGAGACTCGATCTTCTTATTCGTGAGGCGGAACTCAGCGATCAGTCCGTCGGTCGCGGTCGAAATCTCTTCGACGCGCTTCTGTGACTCTGCGCCGGAAGCGTTCGCCTTCACGCGCGTATCGATCGGCTCGTCCAGCTGCTGCGCCGTCGCGCTCGATGCGACCAGCATCAAGACGGCAGAGGTCAGCCCCAAACCAAACAAACCACGATTTACTCCGCGCGTTCCGCGGGAGTCGCTGGCAATCCGTTGTGCGGGACGGGCGGTCTCGCTCGCCGTCGCCCTAAAGCTCATCATTCAATTTTCTCCTCGGTCGTTCCGCGACCAAATCGACTTTATGTGCGCTGTCCGCCCACTCGTTGGATTCCTTGAGGTTGTTCGTGCTCAACGGATACTCGCCCTGCACAAATCGCTTCAAGTTCACCAGACCGCTGCACCTTCGCTTCGGACGTTTTTAGATAAACGTCTTCGCTCCGGCCCAATCGGCCTCGCGCCGGGACACCAAACACAATCCCTATGCATCTGTACAGGGTTTCTCCAAGGCAAGTCCGCAACGCGTCGGGGGTCCGACTGCAGAGAACTACCTTGGAGCGTCTGGGGCGCGCTCTGTATTCTTCCGAAACTGGCGGAACTTTCCAAGCGGTTTTTTAGGTTTTGCGCGAAGTCTTGTGACAACGATCGCTGACGCCGCGTCGGGATCCCGGAGGATCGGGTCTGAGGGATCGTGACCTCATGGTCTGCCCAGCCCGCCGGGGCGTCGCTCAGCCCTCACCGGCCGCCGCGGCGAAAACCAGCATGAGACACGGCAACGCAGCGAATGACGCGGCGCTGCACTCGAACCGAGGCAGCCCGGATTTCGGGCCGATGGCGACGGCCCTGCGTCCTAATGACGCAGAGTCAGACCCAGCCTCGGGGCAATCCCGGGCGCTTCAAAGCCGACCGCCTCCCGCGGCGTCGCGTTGGTCAGGTTTTCGATCTCGAAGAAGAGCGAAATCCATTCATGAGGGGTCCATCCCACCCGCAGGTCGAGGCGTTCGTACCCGTTCAGCGTCACGACGCGCCCCCCGATCCCGGCGGCGGAGGCCTTGGAAGAGCCGACGGCCAACACCCGCAACCCCATTTCCCAATCGACGTGGGGCGTCACCAGGAACTCCGCAAACCCTCGCCATCGCGGACGATTTTCGGGCGCCTTGCTGGTTCCCCCGAAATCCGTCGGATTGAAAGTCACGCCAGTTCGAGCCCGAAACCAATCGCTGGGCTCGACTTCGAACTCGAGCTCGATGCCCTGAGACAGAAGCCGGCTCTGATTCACGACCTGGGGAATCGTCTCGTCGAAATCGATCAGATTCTCGACCTCAATCATGAAGCCTGAGACCTGGGCCTTCGCACGTCCGTCCCAAAAGCTTGTGCGAGCTCCAATTTCGCCGCCAAGACTTCTTTCAAGCCGCAGCGCGTCATTGCCCACAAAGGGATTCCCTAGCGCGTAAAAACTTGGCCGCTTGAAGCCGTGCCCGTAACTACCAAACACCGTTACATTCGTGTTCGGAATTTCGACGGTCAGCCCTACATTCGGCGAGAAGCGGTCCTCCTCACTCGGGGTCGCATCGAATCGACCACTCGCAGAAAAAACAATCCAGGGCCCGATCGACTGTTCGAGCTCGGCAAAAAATCCCCAAGTGCGGCGATGATCGAAAAACGCGCCCGAACCGAAAGAGTCAAAAGCCGCGTCGCTCTCTCCATTTTCAAGAATAAAGTCCATCCCGCCGCCCAGCTGTGTCCCGATCACGGTCTCGCCCAACGTGAATTCAGGCAGAATCGCGACGCCATTGATCGCGACTTCCGTGCGCTTGTACTCATCGCCCGAAGTATTGCGCGGCACCCCCGCGAAGGGATTCAGAGGAGCCCTCGGGTCTGTGATCCCGGGCGACTCCAGATCTTCACGCCGACTCGAATGACTGGCGCGAAGCTCGATTCGACCGAGCTCGCGCGTGTATCCCATTTCCTCGCCAAAGGAGAAGCCAAGCTTCCCCCCAACCAAGACCTCCCGAACCGCGCGATCGTCCAGGCCCCGGCGCAAAGCCCGCTCCGGACCACCACTCGAATCAGGAAAACTCCGCGCGTTGCTTCGATGAAAGCGGGTCGTCGCCTGAAAAGTCCAAGCGCTCGGAAGATCAACATCCAGCTTGGCCTTAAAGCTCCCGCCGTCGAAGCCCCCGCTTGAGTTCGGATCCCGGGATGTATCGAAGGCCCCACCGAGAGCGAGGCCCACATTGCCTCCCAAACCAGCACTCATTTCCGCAAGCACCTGCCCCGTATGAAAGCGACCACCGCGCGCGGTCAGGCGAGCGCGTGGCTCGGCGTCCCCCGCGACTTGCTTGCTGATGATATTGATAACCCCTGCCAGGGCATCGGATCCGTAAACAGAAGAACGGGGGCCGCGAATGACTTCAACGCGCTCGATATCCGCCAGAGAAAGCGTCGTTGGATCGAAGGAACCACCCCGAGAATTCGTTTGATCGTTCAAGCGAATGCCGTCGATCAGAACCAGGACATGGTTCGAGTCCAAGCCACGCAGGAAGAGCTGCGTGAGGCCGCCCCGGCTGCCCTGGCCCGAGACCTGGAGCCCCGGAACGAAGCGGAGCGCATCCGCAAGTGATGTACTGACCGAAGACTCGAGATCTTCCGCCGTAATCACCGTCGTGTAGCCCGCCACCGTCGCCCGCCGCGTCGGCGCCCGATTCGCGCTCACGAGCATCTCCTCGTACGCATCGAGATCCACGGCCTGTGCATTCTCCGCCGCGGCATCTTCCACCGCAGGCGCCTCCTGCGCCACCGCCACCGCCGCCAAGAGCGGCGCGCAGAGCACCAGCCCGAGCCCCGCCGAAATCCGACCGAAGCGCATTCGCGCCTGCTTCTTTCCCAACAACGACATTCGTTCTCCCAGGTGCCGAGCCTTCGTCAACTTGCGAGACTCCACGCTGATCGGGACAGCCGCAACGGCATCCCTGCCGAGGCTTCCACGTCTAGATCCACGTCAGAGAAGGCAACCGACCATGCATTTCGGATTGACCGACGAGCAGAATTTGCTCCAGAACACGCTTCGGCGCTTCACCGCGGACGAAGTCTCTGCACCCCGGCTTCGAGAAATCTTCGACGAAGGGCGAGGCTTCGACCCTTCGATCTGGAAAGCCGCCTCTGAAATCGGTCTCTGCGGCCTCATCGTACCGGAAGCCTACGGAGGCGCCGGTCTAGATCTCCTCGACCTCGCACTCGCCTTCGAAATCCTCGGGGAAGCCGCCGTCCCCGGCCCCTTCCTCGGCCACACCCTGGCCACCCAAGCCATCCTTCTGGCCGGGAGCGATTCTCAGAAAGAGAAATGGCTCCCTCGCCTCGCCTCGGGCGACTGTGTCGCCGGCTTCGCCTTCGCGGAAACCGGAGAGCGCTGGACCTCAACCGAGTGGAAAACCGCCTCGAAAGCAAATCGCGTTTCAGGAACGAAAACCTTTGCCGAGGTCGGCCCCGAAACCGGGCTCATTGTTGTCGGACTCGCGGGCGGCGGTCTTGGCCTTGTCGACCCCCAAGGATCCGGTCTAACACGAAAGCCCGTCAACGGGATCGATCGAACGCGCCCCCTCGCAGACCTTTACTTCGACGACGTCGCCATCGAGGAACTCGTCGCCCCGGTCGTCCCCCCGGTCTCGGCAGGTCCAGCAGAGCGCGCAGTCGACCGCGTCCTCGACACCGCACGAGTCCTGCTCGCCGCGGATGCCCTCGGCGCGGCCGGGCGACTCATTCGTGTCACCGCAGAATACGCGCAAGCCCGCGAGCAATTCGGAACGAAGATCGCGCAATTCCAAGCCGTGAAGCATGAGCTTGCCAATATGGCGATGGCGGCGGAATCCATGCGCGGCCTCATTTGGTACGCCGCCTACGCCCTTGACCATCTACCCCACGAACGCGAACGCGAAGCCGCCACCACCAAGGCGCACGCCACGGACGCCGCGGTGAAGATCGCCCGCAGCGCGGTCGCTCTGCATGGCGGCATCGGTTTCACCTGGGAATGCGATGTTCAGTTTTTCCTGAAGCGCACGATGTTCGACCGAGTCTGGCTGGGTTCGCCAGAAGCCCATCGCGAGCGCGTCGCCGCCCTCGAGCATTGGTAAGGAGAGACGATCCATGGAACTTGATTACGGACCGCAATACGAAGATCTCCGCGCTGATATTCTGCGCTTTCTCGAGGGCCTTCCCAAGGATCTTCCGCGAAAGACCTTCCTTCAAGAAGCCACCGGGCAGGGGTATATCTATCGCCATATCCCGAAACGATTCGGCGGCTCTGAGCAACCCTTCGACCCCATCCTCGACACCATCGTCTCTGAATGCTTCGACGCCCATCCCTTCCCTTGGGGCTGGCGGCTCGGGCCGCAGAATGTGGGAATGCTAGTCCCAACTCTGCTCGAAGCAGGCAGTGACGCCCAGCGCGAACGTTTCATTCCGCCCACGCTCCTAGGTGACGCTGTATGGTGTCAGGCGTACAGCGAACCCGGCGCAGGAAGCGACCTCGCTTCACTGCGAAGCACCGCTCATCTCGACGGAGACGAGTGGGTCATCAACGGACAGAAAATCTGGACCAGCGATGCCGATCATGCCGGTTTCATGTTCGGCATGTTCCGCACGGAGCCCGAGGCGGATAAGCACGCGGGCATCTCTTATCTCCTGCTTGAGATGGATCAGCCCGGCATTGACGTCCGGCCCCTGCGGCAAATCACGGGCGCGACGCATTTCTTCGAAGTCTTCTTTGACAATGTGCGCACGCCCGCCGACTGGATCGTCGGCGGGCGTGGAGAAGGCTGGCGCGTCGCGCGGGCGAACCTGAAATACGAGCGCAGCCTCGGCGGCGGACCGCGACTGCGGCAGCGCTTCAGCGCGCTGCTCGCGCTCGCAAAGGAGACGCAGAGAAATGGCCGCCCCGCGACCGAAGATCCCGTGATCCGTCAGCAGCTCGCGGCGCTGGAAGGGGAAGTCCGATGCGCCGAGACCATGACGATGCGCCAACTGAGCGCCGCAGCTCGGGACGAGGACGCGCTCGTGATGCTGCCGCTCCTCGTCAACAAACTCTTTGGGACCGAGATCGGTGAGCGCATCGCGCAGCTCGGCTTCGATTTGATCGGCAGCGACGGCCTCCTGGCTCCCACCCGTTCGACCTGGGACTCCGTTTCCTCCTCGGCCGCGGACACCGACTGGGTCGACCAATACCTTTTCGAATTGGCCTCGGGCATCGCCGCGGGCAGCTCCAACATTCAGCGCAACGTGATCGGCGAGCGGGGCCTTGGACTGCCGCGTGACCTGCGCGCTGAGCCCAGGCGCGATGCGGCGCCCCCGAAAACGAATCAGTAGGCATTCAGCAACAGCGCGCCAGAGCGTCCTCACTCGCCCCTCTCTTCCGCCATAGGTCAAACACACGCAGTGCGGCGGCATTTGGACCGGCTGAATCGGCAATCCCGAGAGCGACGCGCTAAACCAACAGATTCGAGAAGACGAAAAAACAGGCTCGCCCTGCAACCTTCCGGCTCTCCGCCGCTTGATTGGATCTCAGCAGACCCATGGATCTCCGCTTCCTTCTACTACTGGTCTGCTTCTTCGTCTCGGGGTTCGCAGCGCTCCTCTACCAGACGGCCTGGACCCGGGAATTCGCCTTCCTCTTCGGCACTTCGGAGCTCGCTGTCGTCGCCGTCCTCGCCGCCTACATGGGCGGCCTCGCACTCGGCGCCGCAGCCGCCTCCCGCTTCGTTGGCCGCCTGACCCGGCCCGTTCTCGCCTACGGCGTGCTCGAGCTGGGCATTGCCATTGGTGCGCTCTGCGTCCCGCTCTTTATTTCGATCGTGCAGGGCGTTTATCTCAGCCTCGCGGGCGGTCTCGATGCGCCGCCGGAATCCATGGCGCTCACCACTGCGCTCTTCCACCTCGCCGGCTCGTTCCTTGTCCTGGTCCCCTGCACAGCGCTGATGGGAGCGACCCTCCCTCTGCTCGCTCGTTATGCCGTCTCTGAAGATGCCCAGGTCGGTCCGCGGATCGGAATCCTCTACGCCGTGAACACGTTCGGCGCCATTGCCGGCACGCTCGTCGCCGCCTTTGTCTTCCTGCCGGAGTTCGGACTCCGCCAAACCGTGTACATCGGCATCGCAGGGAACGCCGTCGTCTTCCTCGCCGCGGCCGCGCTCGCACGCGGTCTCGCAGGCATGCCGCCCGAAGACGAAGCCAAGCCCCAAACCAGCGGCGGCTTCCACTGGATCCTCCCCGCCATGACGGCTTCGGGTGCGGTCTCCTTCCTTTACGAAGTGCTCTGGACGCGGCTCCTCGGCCAGGTCCTTGGCGGCAGCACCGCAGCCTTCGCTTCGATGCTCTCGAGCTTCCTCCTCGGCATCGCACTCGGCAGCGCCCTCGCCTCTCGCTTCGCCACCACCCGCGAAGCCGCCGCCCGCGGCTTCGCGCTCGTCCAACTCGGCATCGGCGTCCTCGCTTGGATCGCCTTCCGAGCAAGCGACCTCCTTCCCACACTCGCCCAGGCCGTCGGCGCGTCTCCCGCGGCCCCTGCCCCCGGCGCCGCCGCCGCAGGCATCGTGCTCCTCCCGGTCACGCTCTGCATCGGCGCCACCTTTCCTTTCGCTGTCCGCCTCCTAGCCCAGGACGCCGATGAAGCCGCCGCGGTCAGTGGACGCGTCTACGCCTGGAACACCGTTGGCTCGATCATCGGCGCGATCCTCGCCGGCTTCTTCCTCCTCCCCCTGATTGGCCTCGAGAACACAGCGACCGTCGGCGTCGTGACCAGCCTGCTCCTCGCCGCCGCCGCGGCCTGGTTCGCCGCACCCCGGCGCGCCGTCCTCGCCGGCATCGCCGTCGCCGCCTTGGCCCTCGCCCTCGTCGTCGGCCTGCCTCGCCCGATCGGTCTGCTCATGCATTCGGCGATTTCAGGCACCCGCATCAACGGCGAGCTCTACTATCTCGGGGTTGGACGCTCCGCCACGGTCACCGTCGTCGAGCACGCGACCGGCTGGCGACTGCTCACGAACGGCCTTCCCGAATCCGGCGTCGAGCGCGCTGAAGTCCCGGATCTCCGCTTCAACGAGACCGCATGGCTCTCGCTGCTCCCGACCGCCGCTCGTCCCGAAACCAAAGAGATGCTGATCATCGGCCTCGGCGGGGCAAAGACCCTTGAGGCGACCGCCTCGAGCGTTGAATCCATCGACGTCATCGAGCTCGAAGAGGAAGTCGTCACCGCGAATCGGCTCATCCCTCGCCCGACCAAGCCCCTCGACGATCCCCGGGTCACGCTGCGACTCGGCGATGCCCGCGGCGCGATGAACCTTTCGAAGAAAACCTACGACGCGATCGTTTCACAGCCGTCGCATCCTTGGACCTCCGGCGCGTCCCACCTTTATACGCGTGAGTTTTTCGAACTGACGCATTCCAAGCTGAACAAGGGTGGCATCTTCATCCAGTGGATTGGTGCGGGCTTCGTCGACGTGAATCTCTTCGGCAGCCTGATGGCTTCGATGACCGAGGTCTTCCCCTACGTCCATGTCTACCGGCCGGTCCCCGCCGCCCTCGTTTTCATGGCCTCGGATGAACCCATCGACCTCCTTGAATCCGCTCCCCGCGCTCTCGCGGCAGCACCCGACTCATTCAGCATCTACGGCATCCACCGCGTCGAGGATTTCCTCGCCAGCTGGTCTCTCGACAGCGTTGGCGTGGGCCAGCTTTCCGAAAACAGTCCGCTCAACACAGACGATCACAACCGGCTCGCCACCACGCGCCTCCCTCCTTCTGAAGCACAGACCAATCGCCAAGCATTCGACACGAGCCTCGCCGCGGTGGAGGTCTTCAGTCCGGAGCGTCTCGCGGCGGTCGAAGCAGCCGCCGTGCTGCGCCGCATGACCTGGAACGGCGAGCGACAGCGCGCGCAGTCGCTGCTCCAAAGACTGAGCCCAGCGGCCCGCTTGGCGACCCAGGGCTGGTTCTTGATGGACGGCGGCCGAGTGAAGCGTGCCCAAGCCCAATTCAGAGAAGCCCTCGCAATCGATCCCGCGCAGCCGAGCGCTCGAGCGGGCCTGATCGCGAGCTACGCCGGAGGCGAGCTCGACCCTGCCTCCCTCTCTCCCCGAGAACAGGCCGCCCTCAAAGCAAGTGAACGCATGGCCGAGTCCGATTGGGCGGGACTTCGCGCAATCGACGGAGAACTGGCCCAGATCCAGCCCGGAGACCTCCTCTTTGATGGTGTGTACCGCGCTAGAACGGCCTGGCGAATCGAGATAGGCGACGCTGAGCAGGGACGAGAAGCCCTCGTCCTCATCGATCGCCTACTGACCCGCCAGCGCACCCCCGATCACTATTTCATGCGCGCAAAGGCGGGGGCACGCGCGGGCGAGCTCAAGATTGCCTGGGCGGCGCTCGACCAAGTCGCCCAGCGCCGACGGATCCGGCCCCAGCTCATCACTCGATCCCTGGCCCTCGCCCGGTCTCTGGGCCCACCGCCGCCGGGAGCCGGCCAGGTGATTCCGAGACTCGTTCAACAGGCGCGGGCGCAGCGCTAGTTCTGCAGCGGGCTCAGCCCCGCACATCCCCGCACATCCCCGCCCGGCCGCGTCCGACCGCGCCCCGCCTCCCGGTCTCGAGCAGGCCTCGAATTCGGGCCTCAACCCATGGTTTCGGGGCTCGGAACCCGCGCTGCCGCACCCGCGGAGGCGGCTCGCCCGGCTTTTTTTGCGCGCACGCACTGCCGTTTTTCGGTTAGACTAAGGCCTATGAAGATTTCATTCGAGCTCAGCGACAAAGATCTCCGGTACTTCCGCCAAGTCCTCCAGAAGGTCCGCAAGGGACGCAGCGCGCAAAAAGAAGACGTGATTCTGCGCGAATCCCTTGGCCTGCTGGACGAGGTCAAGAAGACCAATGCGCCGCAATTCGTACAGGAGCGAATCGCCCAGCTCACGAAGCTGATCCAAATGCTCGAAGATGACGATTGGCGACTCGAAGGTGCTGACCGAAAGCGCGTCCTCAATGCGCTCGCCTACTTCGCCGATCCCGATGACCTGATCCCCGATCGCGTGCCCGGCCTCGGTTACCTCGATGATGCGATCATGGTCGAACTGGTCGTTCGAGACCTGAAGCATGAAATCGAAGCCTTCGATGCCTTCGTTGAGTTCCGAAAGGACAAGAAGAAGGCCAAGCAATCCTCGGAAGACGTGCTTGAGAAGCGACGAGACTCGCTCCAGGGACGCATGCGACGACGGCGACGCGGCGACCGCGAGCGCCATGCACGCAGCAAGGGCAGGTCGCCTATTTCACTCTGGTAGAGCAGAGCTCTACCAGACGCCGCGGGCGCTTTCCTTGTGGTAGCGCTCCGCGCTAGCTGCCGCGGGTGTGATGCGTTTTTCGCTGCGGGCGGCGGTGGACGGTGGACGCGATGTGGGTGGGCGTCGGACGATTCGCCTGCTCCAGCTGTGGGCGTATGGTACAACTGCGGGGCGGGGTGATGCGACGCTGTGGCGTTCGCTGGCGCTTCTGCAGCAGTTGTCGATGGCCGCTTCCGATCCCCCCGATTCACCCGGAAGCCATCGTCTAGATCGCAGCGCTGAGCGCCGCACGCGGAGATCCGCGGCGAGGCTGCGTGCACGGAGCGGGGAGCAGAATGGGCACAAGAATCATCGGTTGGGGCACGGCATTGCCGGACAAGGTCGTGACCAACGCTGACCTTGAGAAAACCCTCGATACCAGCGACCAGTGGATCCAGGAACGCAGCGGAATTCGCGAACGGCGCATCGGCGATTCAACGGGCGCACTTGCGATCGCCGCCGGTCGAGCCGCGATCGAGCACGCAGGCGTCGACCCCGCAACCATCAACCTGCTCGTCCTGGCCACAACGACACCCGACCAAACCGTGCCCGCGACCTCATCGAGCGTGCACCATGCTCTCGGGCTATCGGGTGGGGCATTCGACCTCAACGCGGCATGCGCCGGCTACACCTACGGCATCGTGACCGCACATAGCCTGCTCTCAACGGGCGCGAAGCGTGCACTCTTGATTGGGGCGGAGACGCTCAGCCGGATTACGAATTGGGAGGATCGCAATACGGCGGTGCTCTTTGGGGATGGCGGCGGCGCCTTGGTCCTAGAAGCGGTGCCCGACGAAGGCGAACTCCTCGCCTGGGATTTGGGCCTCGACGGCTCGGCAGCGACGATCTTGAAGGCGGAGGTCGGTGGAGCAATTGAGATGGACGGTCGCGAGGTGTTCAAGCGCGCCGTTCGGGTCATGGTCGACTCAGCCACACGAACACTCGACCGCGCCAAGGTCCGACCGGACGAGATCAAACTCATCGTGCCTCACCAGGCGAATATCCGGATTATCCAGGCCGCCTGCGATCGTCTCGGGATCGAGCGCGAGCGCGCTGCCACCGTGCTCCATCGCACGGGCAATACCTCTTCGGCGTCGATCCCCCTCGCTCTCGTCGATGCGCTCGACCAGGGTCGAGTCCAACAGGGCGACCTCGTTCTCCTCGTGGGCTTCGGCGCGGGTATGACGTGGTCGAGCGCCCTGCTGCGCTGGGGGAAGAAGGTCCGATGAGCTACGCAAAGAGACCTAACATCATTTCGAACAAGGGCACCGAACAGAGATGAGTGAAAAACGTCGCGTCGCAATCACAGGAGTCGGAGTCGTTTCACCGGTCGGAACGGGCCGCGACGCTTTCTGGAAAGGCCTGAATGCGCCCCAACCAGAAGGCGAACGCCGCGCTCACGATTTTGATCCGAAGGATTTCTACAAGGAACCGAAGGCCATCCGGCGTGCCGACCGCTTTGAGCAGTTCGCCGTGGCGGCGTCTCAAGAAGCCCTCGCTCAGTCGGGCGCGCTCAGCGCGGATCCCGAGCGCATCGGCGTCATGATCGGCACGGGCATCGGCGGCGTAATCACCCACGAAGATCAAACCTTGATCCTCAACGAAAAGGGCAGCCGACGCGTCTCGCCCTTCACGATTCCCATGATGATGGCGAATGCCGGGGCGGCCGCAGTTTCGATCGAGCATGGATTCCAAGGGCCCTGTGAAACCGTGTCCACGGCTTGCGCGACGGGCACCCATGCGATCGGTCAAGCCGCCCGCTGGATTCAGTGGGGAATCTGCGACGCAGCCCTCGCCGGTGGCGCCGAAGCGGGCATGAGCCCGATCGCCGTTAGCGCCTTCGGAAACATGAAGGCGATGTCGCCCGCCGGGCGCTCCCGCCCCTTCGACGCAGCCCGCGACGGTTTCGTCATCTCGGAAGGTGCGGGCACCCTCGTGCTCGAGGAATGGAGCCTGGCCGAGGCCCGCGGCGCCACCATCCTCGGCGAGCTGCTCGGGTCAGCGAGCGTTGCCGATGCCCACCACATCACGGCCCCCGCGCCGGGCGGAACGGGTGCGGTGCGCTGCATGGCCCGCGCCCTGGAAGATGCGGGCATCGCGGCCAGCGACGTGGCCCACGTGAACGCGCACGGTACGAGCACGCCCCTCAACGACGCCGCCGAAGCGCTCGGCATCGCGGCGCTCTTCGGGACGCCCGGGCCCATCGTGACGTCAATCAAGGGCGTCACGGGGCATTCGCTGGGCGCCGCGGGCGCAATGGAAGCTGCGGCCGTTGTTCTGAGCATGCAGCATCGCCTGATCCCGCCGACGGACGGCCTCGAGAACTTCGATCCGGAACTCCCGGCCATCGACGTGGTCCAGAAGGAAGCCCGAGCCTGGGAACCAGGACCTTCGCTTTCCAATTCCTTTGGCTTCGGCGGACATAACGGCACGCTCGTAATCGGCCCTGCCTAAAAGGTCATCTCCCAAAAAGTTGCGTGACTGAAAGGGCCGGCCCAAAGGCCCTAAAATCCCCGAGGGAAGGAACTCGGAGGGCCTCGTTTCGTCTCACTCCCTGTGAACCGCTCAGTAAATGAGCCCACGGAGGAAGAGGAAATGATGGCAACTAAAAACAATCATTGGATGAATTGGACGATCGGCGCCTTGCTCGCCGGCGGGCTTGTCTTCGCCGGAAGTGCCCAGGCAGGAGACCGCCATGGACATCGCGGTCATAACCACGACCATAATGTCCGCAATGGCCACCACGCCCGACATCACGTCGATCGCGGCAACCAACGACAGCAGGTTCGAAAGGCGCGCCGAGACAACCGTCGGCTCGACCAGCAGGGCGCAATCATCGATCTGCATCTTGATGGCCTCGCCATCCTGGCCTCCGCCAACGGGGACCGGCGCCTGGCTCATGCCCTCGATCGCACGGGGGACCGCATCGAGCGGCGCCTCGATCGCAAGGGCGACCGGCGCCTCCGACAGGCGCGCCAGAATCTGCGACAGCATCGGCATTCGCGGAATTGCGGCCATCATGACAACCGGGTCAACCGGCGGCATCAGAAGCGGCACAACCTGAAGCACCATGCGCGACATGGTCACCGGGGTGGGAAGCGGTTCGCCAAGAACAATAACCAGCGCCAGGATCGCAGAGGCGACCGCATCAATCGTCGAGGAGATCACAAGGACTGGCTCAGCGATCGCGCTCGAGAGAGCCGTGACCGGAACGATCGCCGCAACCGGGGCGGCGAGCGCTGGGATAACTAGCGAGCGGCCAGGCTTTTCGGCCGACCAGCCGAGGCCCGGTCTGAGCGTGCAAGGACGCGGAACGCGCGTCCAGCGAGAATGAGCCGGGGGGCGGATAAAGCCCCCCGGCTTTTTTTCGAGTTACACTTCTGAGGTCTTCTAGGAGTCCCGATTGTGAGCACACTCGCGATGAGCACCCGGCAAAAAGCGTGGGTCGACCGAATCTCGGTCGGCCTCTTTTCGCTTGTCTGGATCATCGCTGCCACACGCTTCGCTCCGTTCTTCCTCTCCGCATTCTTTCTCGGGCCCGAACTCGCCGAATCGGGCGCGGGCGCCGGAGCGGGACGACTGCTCGTCGAGACCTTCGGCCCGCACCTTCGCCTCGGCGTCGCCCTCGCCATGGGACTTGGCGGCATCACGGGCTACCTCCTCGCCGACTTGATCGCGGGCATGGTCCACTGGATCGCGGACCGTTTCTTCGATCCGGAGACGCCGCTCCTCGGGCCCATGCTGATCGCGCCTTTTCGGGAGCATCACGTGGATGCGCTGGGCATCACGCGGCACGATTTTTTCGAGGTCTCGGGGAATAACGCCCTCATCACAATTCCGCTCGTGGGGCTGATCTTCTTGATTCCCGAGCCGACAACCTTCGCGGCGTTCTTCCTGATCGCCCATCTCTTCAGCCTTAGCCTTGCGCTCGTCGCGACGAACCAATTCCATCGCTGGGCCCATACCCCGAGCCCGCCGCCGCTTGCGAAACGCCTCCACGCTTGGGGCTTGATCCTGACGCCCCGCGGCCACGCCGTCCATCATCGCCGCGGCCATGACCGCGCCTATTGCGTGACTTCGGGCTGGCTCAATCCCCTCCTCGATCGCGCCCGACTCTTCCCGCGCATCGAGCATCTCCTCGCTGCGGCACAGAAAGCCAAACGCTCATGAGCGATTTCACCTGGAACGCCGCCTACTACAGCGACCTCCAGAGCCTCTACGCCCTCCTCGTCGTCCCCCTCGCCTTCCTCGCTTGGCGGCTCGCCTCTCCGCCCGATCTGAAGACCGCAGAAGTCCCGCCCGCCGCGCGGTTCGTCGCGATGCTGACGCTCGTTTTCGCTTTCGAGACCATGCTTGACCCCGTTGCCACGGGCCCCCTCAAGCGCTCCGCCGCAATCGACGGAACGATCTTCGCGACGCTGATCCCCTTTCTCTTCGTGCTCCTCGGGGATCTCCGCGTGCTGCTCCTCGCGATCGGTGTCGCGAAACCCGAGCGGAGCACGGGCGAGCTCCTCCGCTGGGCGGGCGCCATGACGCTCATCGTCCCCATCGCCACGGGCGTGCTCTACGGCGGTCTCCGCTTCCTCGTCCCGGACATCCACGGCCAAGTAATGTGGATGATCTACGAGTTCGGCTTTCTCTGCCTCTGCGTCTACCTCTCTCGGGTCTGGCTCCCCGAAAACGCAAAGGGCGCGTGGGCCGCGGAGACGACGCGGTACCTGCGCGCAATCTTCGGCTATAGCGCCGCCTACTACGCGCTCTGGTTCATCGCCGACGTCTTCATCGTCGTCGCGGACCTCGACCTCGGCTGGGCCATTCGCATCGTCCCCAACCAGCTCTACTACGCCTTCTGGATCCCCTTCGCCTACTGGCGATTCTTTTCCGCAGCGAGCGCCTCGACCGAAAAGGCGGCGCGGTAGGCCTCCTCAAGCAGGTCGAGCCAGGCGCTCAGATACCGCTCTCCCCGAGAAGCGCGCGCAGCCGATGGATCCCCGAGCACACCACTCTCGGCGTTTGGTCGGAGGCTCGGATAGAAAAGCCCCTGCCCCTCTCCGGGCTCCACGAGTCGGCCAGGAACCAGCCCGTCGCGCCGAATACTTCCGGGCCGAAGCCAAGCCACCAAGCTGGTCTCGTACTCGCCCGCATGCGGCCCCGCGGATCGACCGGGCAGCGACTCCGCCTCCACCACTTCAGATTGCATGAGGCCCACGCGTAAATCGGTCTCAATCCGAAGCGTGAGCGGCGCGGCCGCCGCAACCAAACGCGTCCGCATCGCCTCAAGCGCGTCGAGGTTCCCGCCATGCGCCGTAAAAAGAAAAGCGCGCTCGAAGCCATGGGCGCGCAGACTTCGAAGCTGATCCATCAGCACAGCTTCCAATGTCTCGGGCTCAACGTGGAGCGTCCCCGCAAAATCCAAATGCTCGCTCGCACAACCGAGCGGGATCGCCGGCAGCGCCACCGCGTCCGGAAGTCGCGAAGCCAAACCCTCCGCAAGCGCATCTGCAATCCAACGATCCGTCCCGAGCGGCAGATGCGGACCATGCTGCTCCACCGACCCAAGTGCAATCAGCGCTGTCCGCCGACCGGCCGCGACCCAGGCCTCGACCTCCGGCGAAACCGCCTCTTCGAGCACCCATCGGGACGGCGCTTCGCCCGCCCGATCTGCGCGCGGTTGCGGCGGCGACTCTGCGGCAACCGACGCAAGCGATGGTCCCTGGGCGTAGAGCGAGACTTCGCGCTCTTGGCCAGGCCACGCCACGATATCGCCCCCGGTGCATTCCAAGACCATGACGATCCAGGCGTCAAAGATCGCCTCGAACTCCAAAATGGAAAAAGGCGCCGGCGCCTTCGCGCGCAACACACAGACGGAATGCCATTTGGGGTCAAGGGTCGCGCGGAACCGAGCCAGCCACGCTTCGGACTCGAGCTCCGACACGCCTTTCGCGGGGGCCGGAAGCAAATAAATGAACGAAGCAGGCCGACCCGCCAGACTCTGCACCGGACCATGAGCGAACTCGAGCACATCCACGCAACGCGGCTGAGGACGCAGCATCCCTTCAGAGATTTTCAGCGAAAGATGCTCCCCGAAGCTCGTCTCTCCCCCTTCGCTCACAAGGACAAGGCTGCGATCGGGTGCAAAGAACGCGGCGAGATCGGTCGCGAAATCCCCGTTCGACGCCGGCAAGCCCGTTCCGTTTTGGAAGACCGCATGGCTCGCTCCCGCGGACGCCTCTTCTTGAAGTGCATCGAGCCGAATCCCCGAATCCTCATCTTCGAGAAGCGCACCCAGCGCATCCTCTTTTAGCTGCCGGGCCGCGAGGGTTCGCAGAAGACTCCAGCCGATGGCGTAGCCAACGCGCGCACCTATCACACGAATCAAGGCACCGTATTCACAACCGCACCCCATCTCGACAAACACGACCCCGCGCGCTTCGAGATCCTCAAGCCAAGCCCGTTTCTCCGCAGAAAGCCCCTCTTCCACCGTCGCGGTCAAAGAAAGCCCCGTCACCAAGATCACACCACCCCAGGACTCCACGTCCTGGAGGGCATACCGCGCGTTCGCGCTGAGCCCTTGAGAGAAGACGACCAACCAGTCTTCTTCCGAACCCTGGGGCGCACCTGCACGAAGGGAACCCGTCGATGCGAATCGTGCAGGTTGGTCCGTGAGTCGTGAAGCCACTTCCGCCAAATGCCGCGCATGCCCTTCGGAAGTCCCGATCCCCGTCGCAACCAGCGAACGCGGCAAAGCCGCAGGCCGATCCAGCAACTCCGGAAAAATCGCGGGCACCGCGGCGACCGCCGCAGCCGCTTCTGCCGCCCGAGATGCAATCAGCGCGCGACCGCTGGCCGCCGTATCGTTATTCGCTGGCATCGTCATCCGCGCGGCCGTCGCTTCCCTCGGCCGCCCACCTCTCATCGCAGTGCAAGAGCACGCCGCTCTCTTCCCCATCACGAATCCGCATGAGCGCGCGCACCAGCGTCTCGCGCTGTGGTCGCGGGCTCCTTGGCATCCGGTCAAAGAGACCGAGCCGGAGAACCGAAGCCGGCTCCGAGGGCAATACGAGCGCGGCCGGATCTTCGAGGCCGTCGCGAGAGAGCCAGATCAATTCGCGCGCTGTCGCCCGCTCGAAGATCACACTCATCCGAAACCAAATCGCTTCTGCGGGATCGGGCGGGTTCGGGGCCGGAGTCAGAGCCGGAGCGGGAGCCGGAAAGACCACGGGCAAAAAATACGAGGCGGTCACAACGCGACCGGGATCCCCCCGAAGCGCGACGGGCTCGAAAACGCGAACGCGCTCGGGTGCAAGCACGCCTCGATCGGCTTCCAGCCCGGTCAGCATATGCCCCGTCGCCTGCTTGGCCCGGAGGTAATCGCGATTGAATGACGATGCTGCCCCGTAGATCGGTTCTGTACCGCAGACTTCCACTTTTTCAGCCACGAGCGCGGCTTCTACAGCCCGAGCCTTCTCGGGATTATTCGTGAGCAGCTGAATCGGCCCGCGCACCCCAAGCAGCTTCGCCATCGAAGCGACCGCATCGTAGCGCCGCAGGTCCGAAGCCAACCCCATGGCGGCGTACGCCTCGAAGGTCGTCACCCGGTTTTCGCTCGCCTGCACGATCATGCGATCGCGCGCTTTTGCAGAAAGTCCGGCCCCTCGGCCTTCCTGCATCAAATAGAAAACGATGCCGCGCCCCGCTTCCGCGATTCGAGCCATCGCCCCGGCGAGCTGCTCCACGCAGTCGCAATCGCATCCCAATAAGCATTCGCTCGTCAGACACGACGAATGCACCCGGACCAAAAGCGGTGCATCGCCTTGAAGCTCGCCCTCAACGTCGCCGCGAACGATGGCCATCGCAGTTCGGTCCTCCGCGAGGTCGCGAAAGAAATGAACCTCGAAATCACCCCATCCGGTCTGCAAGGTCCGCTGGCCCAAATGGAGCGTCGCCTGCTGAAGTCCCGCGCTCTTTTCAGGGCGACGCGAGCGACCGCCGCCGCGGCTCATGACCCACTCCGCTTTCGGGGATCGTCCTTGCGAACGCTCATCGCCCGGAAATACGCGATCAGCGCATCCAAATCCGATTCCGCAAGCTCCGGGTGGGCGGGCATGCTCGTATAGCGCGTCGCCTGCGGATTGCGGATATAGGCGCGAATCTGCGGAACGGGGCGGTACTCGACGATGCTCCTGGGCACATTCAGATCAGGCCCAATCTTGCCCCCTTCGCCGTTGATGGAGTGGCATGCAGCACAGGCGTTCTGAAACAATGCGTAGCCCGCCCAACCCGCATCTTCCTCGGCGAGGCCTTTGGGCTCCGTCCTTGGAAAGGCCGCGGCAAAAGGCGCAATTTCGATTCGGGAGAGCTGGTAAGGCCACGGGTGAGCATGCGGATCGTTTTGCTGAACACCGACCCAGACCATGTAGAAAGGTGCCGGATCAACCTGCCGCCGATCGATCGGCGAGAATGCGGAGGGCGGGGACGCCGACGTTTCTCCCGCGCCCGACTGGATCGCCGCTAGCCGAAGGGGCTCTCCGTACGCAAGGTAGGCCCCTTCCTCGAGAAGCTGCTGGCCGGAGACCGGACGGGTGTAGCCATCCAGCGCGCGTAAGAGAAGACTCTCCTCGCGCAAGCCTTCCGCCCCACCCTGGCTTGCGAATCCGAAATCGAGAACGCAGCGCAGAGGAATCGCCGCATAACGCATGCGCTTCTCATGATAGGGATCGTCCACTTCGATGCGCTCGGGCGCGCAGCGCTCCGCGAGCATCGCCAGAGAGAGTTCGACCTCGGGACCGACCCGCGGAGCGAAATGAAGTCTCGCCGCTGGCCGCGCGCCCATCTTGCCCAAATCGGCCCGCTCGCCCGACGCGGCCCCCTCCGCCTGCGAGAAAACCGAGCAGCCGCTCATGCTCGCAACCGCGAGAATCGAAAAGGCTGCGATCGCCAGACTGTGGATAGAGAGGGACCTGAGACGTTCCATGAAGGCCAGAGCATACCGAATCATGGGCATGTCATGAGAAACAGGCGCGAGTGACAAGGTTGCGCAGCTCATGCGCAGTTGCGCTGAGCGCAAACGAGAGACCGACAACGAAAGCCCAGAGACGAGAGCCGCAGAGCCCCAAAGCGAGAGACGCGCCCCGGCTCAGTCGCGGCGCAGAATCACGCTGCCCACGGAGTAGCCCGCACCAAAGGAACAAAGCACAGCATGTTCCCCGCTTGCGATCCCGCCTCGATGCTTATGGAAAGCGATCACCGAGCCCGCCGAACTCGTATTCGCATACTCGTCCAAAATGACCGGGGCCTCTTCGGGTTCCGGGTCCCGCCCCAGCAGTTCTTTGGCGATGGTTTTATTCATGCCCAGATTGGCCTGATGCAGCCAAAACCGCTTCACACTCTCAATCGGCACGTCAGTTTGTTCGAGATGCGTCCGGAGATGATCCGCCACCATCGGGCAGACATCGTGAAAGACCTGGCGACCGTTCTGCCGAAAAAGCAGCTCATGTGGATGACGCTCGCCGTCTTCGGCACGGTTCAAAAAGCCCGCATCGTTTCGAATATTATTCGAGAACTTTGTCGCCAGCTGCGTCCCCAACACTTCCCAGCGTTCGCCGTCCCCAGCCCCTTCGGTCGCCGCGTCTTCCGTCTCCAGAATCAGCGCCGTACACGCATCTCCGAAAATGAAATGAAACTCGCGCAATTCGAAGTTGTTATGTCCCGATGTGATCTCCGGATTCAGAACCAGCGCACAGCGCGCATTCCCCGCCTTCAGCGCATCCACTGCGTTCTGAAGCGCAAAGGTCGCAGAGGAACACGCCACGTTCATATCGTAGGCAAAGCCGCTCGCGCCGAGTGCCTCTTGCACTTCGATCGCGACGGCGGGATACGCACGCTGAAGATTGGAAGCGCCTAAGACAATCGCATCGATGTCCGAAGCCTTCCGACCTGCTTGGGCGAGCGCTTCCTGCGCGGCGGAGATGCAGATCTCTGCCTGAATCGACAGTTCATCTTCGCCTCGGAGCGGGAGCCGGGGGCGCAGCCGCTGGGGATCGAGCAGCCCCTTCTTGTCGAGGACATAGCGATGTCCAACACCCGAAGCGCGGGTGATGAATTTCTCGGAGGGCATATCCCGCTCTTCGACGTCGCCGCGATCAATTTCGGCTTTGTGTTCAGCATTCCAGACGGTGTTCGCCGCCGTCAGCGACTCGACCAGCTCGGCGTTCGTCACGGAGTCGGAGGGCGTATAGAGCCCGGTCCCGGTGATGAAGATGCGATTCACGTTTCCCCCTGCAATGCGCGGATGATCGCGCCCAATTTGCTTCAGCCCAGACTAGGGCTTTGTGCCGCGTACGCCCATGCCTCGAGTCTGATCCTGGGCGAGCGAAGCCGGTCGAACATGGGCAACGGGCTGCCCCATTGGAAAAGTAGAAATGGCATCGCGCGTCGGCGCACCCGCAGGCACATGCTCGAAAACTAAGACGGGCCCCGCCTCGTTGACGCGGACTTCATGCTTGCCGTCGACCGCGGTCGTCTCCACCCGTGCATCATCCACAAGCGTGCCGTTCCGACTACCCAAATCCTCGATCAGCCAACCGCCCTGCTCGTGATAAACCCGCGCATGCTTCCGCGAAACCAAAGGATCGTAGACCCGCACACGGCAATCGTTCCCGCGCCCGATGAAGAACTCATCCAGAAAGAGCGAAGCGTTCTCGCCACTCGAATCGGACCAGCGCACAATGACCGAGCCCACCGCCTCTTCGCCGCCCAAGATCGTGGGCATTTCCGCGAGCTCGGCTTCGGCCGCTTCTTGGGCCAACAGATCCTGGGGATCTCGGACGATCCCGCTGCGACCGATATCAAACATCCAGGCCAGGATCACAACGAAGGGCAGAAATCCAACCGCGCCGATCAGCCCCCAGCGCAGAGCCCAGTCGGGCGCGCCGAAGAGCGGTGCCAGCTCGACCGCCCCCTGAGAGATCCCCCAAACCGCGACGAGATAGACGCCCGCCGTTCGAAAAACGCGACGTCGCTTTGCTTCCGCGATGATGCCTGAGAGCCCTTTGGCCAATTCGATCTCCGTCGCCTCGTTTTACGCGACAGCGGAAGTCTACCAAGCCCTCGGCCCGACGGGGACCGCCGCGGCCAAGGATGCGGGGGCGGGGATGGGGCGGGGGCGGGAATCAGCCCGCAAGATGCCCGCGAAGCGCCTCCTGAGGCGACCCCGAAGCCCCGCTCGCCCCCCCGAGTCCGCCAAAGAGCGCGGTCACTCCGAATGTGGCGAGGGCCAAAGCAGCCACGTCCAAAAGCGGCGGCGCAAAAGGCAGGTCGAAGACGAAAACCACCACAGCCCAGCCCGCCACCAGCGAAAGCAAACCACCCACCCCCGCCGCCAGCGCCGCAAGCACAACGGCCTCGGTCGCGACGATGCGCTGCAGGACGGAGCGCGATGCGCCAAGAACCCGAAGCAGGACGGCTTCCCGCGCGCGCTCACTCCGGGCTGCCATCGAAGCCGCGATCAGAATCGCGATCCCAGTCCCCATCGTAAAGAGCGCCAGAATCCGAATCGCCACGCCGATTTGCTCGAACATCGAATCCATCGAGCGCAAGATCAGCGTCGCATCGAGCGCAGAGACGTTCGGGAATTGCCCGACGAGATCACGCTGCATAGAAGCCCGCGCCTCCTCCTCGCCTAAGTACGCAAGGAGCACCGTGCTCTGGGGCGCCTGCGAGAGCGCCGCGGGCGGGAAAACCACGAAGAAATTCGTGGCCATCCGTCCCCAATCCACCTGCCGCAGACTGGTCACCTTCGTGTCGACCTCGACGCCCTGAATCCGCCAGCGAAGAGCATCTCCGACCCCCACACCCAGGGACTCCGCGAGATCTCGTTCGAGCGAGACGGGAAAGGGCTCGCCTGCCGCGAACGTTGCCCCGGGCGGCCACCATTCCCCTTCGACTAACTCTTCTGTATCCCGGAGCGTATCGTGATAGGTGAGGCGATATTCCCGCTGCAACGCCCAGCGCAACCCCTCGGCCAGCTCGCCATCCGCGAGATAATCACTCCGCGACGTGCCCTTGATCCCCGAAAGCCGCGCCGAGATCAGGGGGGCCCGGTCCGTCACCGCCGCGTCGTACTCATCGAGCAAGGATTCGACGCCGTCGACCTGGTCTCGCTGGACATCGAAGAGCACAAAATTCGGCCGGTCCGGACGATTATCCACCGCCATCTGCTCGATCACGTTCTTCTGAACGATCTGAATCGTCGCCACGACGAAGAGCGCGAAACCAATCGCAATCGTGGTGGGCAGAGTGTGATTGCGCGGGCGAAAAAGGTTCGCGATGCCCTGGCGCGCGGCATAACTGAACCGCCGCGGCGGCGCCGACCGCAGCAACCGAATCAACCCGAGCGCCGAAACCGCTAGGACGCCCACGGTCAGAACCAATCCCCCGGCGAAGAAAAGCCCCACCCGCAGATCGCCCGCCTGCCAAACCGAAGCCAACAAGAGACTGATCACGACGGCCGCGATTGAAAGCCAGCGCCCCCGCCGCGCCCGATTCGCGCCGGCGCCGCCCGCCGGCGAAAAATCCTGTCGCAGCGCCCGAAGCGGCGGAACGGCCGCCAAATCAAAAACAGGCCCCATCGCGCAGAGCAGCGTGGCCCAAACGCTCAAACCGAGTCCCGTCGCGATCGCGCCGGGCCCCACCCCGAGCTCCACCTCAACGGGCAGCAACCCCGCGAACAACCCCGGCACAACCCAGAGCAGCGGAATGCAGAGCAAAATCCCGAGTGCCCCCGCCGCAAGGCCCAGCGCAATCGCGAGGCCCGTATAGATCGCCACGACATCGCCCGGCGATGCCCCGATGGATCGCAACAATGCGACGCTCTGCATCTTCTCGCGAATGAAGACGCGCACACCCGCCGCAACGCCGATGCTCCCCAGCACCAAAGCCGCGAGGCCCACCAAGCCGAGATACCGCGTCAGACTCCCGAATGCCTCGGACATATCCTCTTGATAGCCGCTCACCGTCTGCGTCCGAACCCGCGCTTCGGCCAGCAGCGTCTCGTTCCGGCTCACCCATCCATCTACGAAATCGCTCGGCAAGGGGTAGTACCGCAGATGCGAGACCATGCTGCCCTCTTGCAAGAGGCCCGTCCGGTCAAGGTCGCTCTTCATCAGAAAAACCCGGGGCGCCACCTCCGCCTGCATCCCGAAACTCCCGGGCGCCTTCGTCACGGCCCCCGCGACCTCGAATTGCTGGCTGCCGATCCGCAGCGAATCGCCGACCGCGATATCAATCTGGACTAACAAGGTTGAATCGACAAAGACCTTCCCCGCCTGCTTGCCGAATTCAGACCAGCGTCCGAAGGGCTTCGTCCAGACTTCTCCGTAGAGCGGATACTCGCCTTCGATCGCGAGCAAATCGACCAAGCGGCTCCGCCCCGACTTCTCCGCCAGCGCCATCGAGCCGAGCCGAGTGACGCGTGAAGGCGCCACCCCGGCGCGCTCTTCGAGGGCCTCGATCGCTTTCGCAAGCTCCGGACCACCGAGGTCGGGGGCGCCCAACGCGCTAAAGGCATCTCGACTCTCCAGCCGAAGATCCGCCCCCAAGAGTTCCTTCGAACGCAGGTCCACCGCCTCGTTCACCGCCGAACGCAGCGAATACAGGCAAACCACCACCGCAATGCCGATCGCCATACAGCCACCGTAGAAGCCGAAGCGCCGCGCCGCCGCACGCATCTCCCGGCGGACCATCCCCAAGACAAACCGCGACTTCATGCGCCTTTTTCCGCGCGCGCGGACGGCGACGAAGTCTCGGTGGGGCTCGCTGCGCGCTGCCCCTCGCCCACTTCGATCCGGTCGACGCGTCCCCCGGCGATATGGATGATGCGGTCGGCCTTTCGGCTGAGTTCGAGATCATGAGTCACGATCACGAGGGTCGTATCGTGCTGGCGGTTCAGCTCGAAGAGCAGCCGCGTGATCTCGTCTCCGGTCTCCCGGTCGAGATTTCCCGTCGGCTCATCCGCGAAAAGCACCGCAGGTTGATTCGCAAACGCGCGCGCGATCCCGACCCGCTGCTGCTCACCGCCGGAAAGTTGAGCCGGGTAATGATCGAGGCGCCCGGAGAGCCCGACGCGCTCGAGCAGCGCCCGCGCCGCCTTTTCCGCCTCCGCAGGACGCGGCGCACGCGAAGCGGGAAGCAGCTCCAGGGGGACCAACACGTTCTCGAGTGCGGAGAGCGTCGGAATCAGATGGAAGCTCTGAAAGATGAAGCCAATCCGCTCCGCCCGAAGCGCCGCCCGCGCGTCCTCGTCGAGACTCGAAAGCAAAGCCCCCGCCAGCTCCACATCGCCCTCACTCGGCCGGTCGAGACCCGCGAGCAGCCCAAGAAGCGTCGTCTTGCCGCTCCCAGACGGGCCGAGAATCACGACGACCTCGCCCTGCTGGATTTCAAGGTCGACCCCGTCGAGAACCGTGAGGGATTCGCCCTCCCGGGCCCCGCCACGGGAGTAGCGCTGAGTCAGATTGCGAGCGAGGATCATGCGCGAAAAGGCCATCCATTCCATCAGGAAAGTGGGAGATAAAGGCGCTGCGCTCCGTACCTTACTGTCTGAGACTTGCTTGTGCATCGATCGCTGCGATCGCCCTGCTTCATTGCAGCGCCGAATCCCCAGATTCCCCTGCGGCCGGTGGTGCCGACCCCCGAGAAGCACCTGCGCCCCAGCAGGCGTCCTCGGCCGGCAAAACCGCCGAACCGCGAGAAGATGCGCCCGTCGTTCTTTTTCTGGGTACGAGCATCACCGCTGGATACGGGTTGCCCGAGGATGAGGCTTTCCCCGCGCTAATCCAGGAGCGCATGGTGGAAGCCGGCCTCGATTTCCGCGCAGTGAACGCGGGCGTGAGTGGAGACACCTCCGCGGGCGGGCTCCGACGAATCGACTGGCTCCTCCGCATGCCCGTCGCCGTCCTGGTCCTCGAACTCGGAGCAAACGATATGCTGCGGGGACAGCGTGCAGATCAGCTCAAGACCAACCTCGAAGCCATCCTCGACCAAACCGCCGCCCGACATCCCGGCGTCAAGTTCGTGATCGCCGGCATGCGCGCTGCGCCTAACCTCGGTCGCGAATACGGCGATGCCTTCGATGGGGTCTACCCCGCCCTGGCAGAGCGCTACAAAGCGGCACTCGTCCCCTTCCTCCTCGAAGACGTCGCCGCTCGCCGAAATCTCAATCAAGCCGACGGAATTCACCCGACCGCGGAAGGCCACCAGCTCATCGCCGAACGACTCTGGACCACCCTCGAGCCCGTCCTGCGCGAGCAAGGACGTTAGGCTCGCACCTAGCGGTTGGCCTCGACGACGACCTTCCCCGTCACCTTCCGGTCGAGCAGCGCCCGCAGCGCCTGCGGCCCCTCCTCGAGGGAATAGCGCGCGGACACATAGGGATGCAGCTGGCCCTCGGACGCCATCCGGTCCAGATCCGCCGCGATTTCGTCGCGAAGATCGGGCTGACGCTGAACCATCGCGCCGTAGAAAACACCCACGACCTGACAACTCTTAAGCAGCGTAAGGTTCAGCGGCAGCTGCGGAATCCCCGCCGTAAATCCGATCACCAGGAAGCGACCTTCCCAGGCGATAGCGCGCAGAGCCGATTCGGCATAGTCGCCGCCAATACAGTCGTAGATCACGTCGACACCCTTGCCGTCCGTCAATTCCTTCGCGCGGGTCTTGAGATCCTCCTTCGAGTAGTCGATGACCTCATCGGCGCCGCGGTCGCGGCAGACCGAGAGCTTCTCGGCGCTCGAGGCCGCTGCGATCACTTTCGCGCCCATCAGCTTGCCGAGTTCTACTGCCGCCAGCCCGACGTTTCCCGCTGCGCCTAACACAAGCAGCGTCTCCCCCGCCTTCAGCCCACCGCGGTATTTAAGACCGTAGTAGCCCGTCCCGTAGGCGTACAGAATTCCCGTCGACTCCGCGAAGCCAAGGTTATCGGGCAGCTTCCGAGCCGCATTCGCTTTCACGAGAACGCGCTCGCAGAAGCCGCCGACGAGCATCGTGCTCCCCACCACACGGTCGCCCACCTTGAACCCTTCGACGCCCTCGCCCACTTCCGCCACAACGCCCGCAGCCTCGCCGCCCGGGATAAAGGGAAGCGGCGCCTTGAACTGATATTTATCCTCGATCATCAGCGCATCGGGAAAAGTCACCGTCGAGGCGCGAGACTCGATCACGATCTCCCCCGGGCCAGCGCTGGGATCCGGAACCTCTTCGATCACGAGGTTCTCGGGCGGTCCAAATTCTTTACAGACGACGGCTTTCACAGCGCTGACTCCTTGGCTTCGGCTTGCGGATCAAGATCGCGTTGTGGCGTAGACGGCCTGGCCTCTCTACTTCACAACGCTTGAGACAGTAGCGATTCGGACGCGAGACGCGCGGGCCAAAGGGCGGCATACTCACGCCGCCTATCCCCGAAAAGAGGACTCACCGTCATGACCACCGTCCGCGCCGCTGCCCCGATCCCGCTCCCGATCGAAACCTGCTGGACCTATTTCCGGGACCTCACCCGGGCCAAGGACTACGTCCCTGGGCTGACGGACTGCGTCATCGTCTCGGACATCAAAGAGGGCGTCGGCGCGAGCCGCATCGTCAGCCATCGCCAGTTCGGCGACATGCATGAAACCGTGACAACCTGGAACGAAGGGGTCGGCATGATCATCCGCCTTCATAAAGGCGATGCGCCGCCCAAGCCGTTCAAGGAAGCCTCCTTCGAATATTCCTTTCGTCGCGTGAGTGAGGGAGAAACGGAGATCCACACCGCGCTTCATTACACCCTGCCCTTCGGCCTGCTCGGACGAGCGCTCGACAAAGCCTTCCTGTCCCGGATTTTCGCGCGCAACGTGATCGACACGGCGTGCTGCCTTGCAGAAAACTACCGAACCGGAGCTCCGGTTCCCGAATCAGAGGTGCCGGGACTCCGGGCCAATGCCCTGTAAGCGGCCCCTCGCCGCGCCGCTTCCGCAGCTCGGGGTCTTTCCTTTGGCGCAGGGCCGCATACTCTCTCGGAATGCCTGAAATCATCAGCCCCATCGACGGGAAACCTGCCTACCGCTTCGACCTTCTTGATGACGCCACCGTCGGCCAGCGTCTTGAACTTGCCTCCGCAACCAGCCGGGCATGGCGCGACGTTTCGGTCGAGGACCGCATCGCGCTCTGTCGAGGAATGCTCGCCGCTTACGGAGCTCGCCTGGACCAGAATGCGGAAGAAATCACGCGCATGATGGGGAAGCCGCTCGCTCAGGCCCGCGGCGAATTTGAAGGCACCATGGTCGAGCGCGTTGAGCATCTCTGCGAGATTGCTCCTGAAGCACTCGCCGACGAGACACTGCCTGCGAAAGAAGGCTTCCAACGTTTCATTCGGCATGACCCGGTCGGCGTGGTGCTCGACATCGCGGCCTGGAACTATCCCCTCGCGATCGCGGTCAACGTGATCGTCCCCGCCGTCCTCGCAGGCAATTCGGTGCTCGTGAAGCACGCGTCGCAAACGGCGCTCGTGGCCGATCAATTCGCGCGTGCCTTCTCGGAAGCGGGCGCCCCGGAAGGCCTCGTTCAAGCCATGCCCATGGATCACGCCACGACAGCCAAGCTGATCGGCTCGCGCGCCCTTGGCTACGTCTCTTTTACAGGTTCCGTCCGCGGCGGGCATGAAATCTACCGCGCCCTTGCCCAGGACAATTTCATTCAAGCCGGGATGGAACTCGGCGGAAAGGATCCTGCGCTCGTCCTCGAGGACGCGGATCTCGCTTTCGCGGCGGAGAATCTCGTCGACGGTGCGTTCTACAACGCGGGACAGAGCTGCTGCGGGATCGAGCGGATCTACGTCGCTGAAGCCGTGTACGACGATTTCGTGGAAGCCTACGTCGCACAGACGCGCAACTACGTTGTGGGCAATCCTCTCGAGGCCGCGACCACGCTCGGGCCGCTGGTCGATGCGAAATCAGCCAATTTTGTGCGCGATCAAGTCGCCGCCGCGGTCGCAAACGGAGCGAAGCAGCTCCTCGGCGACGGCGACTTCGCGGTCCCCGACGCGTCGGGTTGTTATTTGGCGCCGCAGGTTCTGGTCAATGTCGACCATTCCATGCCCCTCATGCATGAAGAGACCTTCGGCCCCGCAATCGGCATCATGCCGGTCGCCAACGACGCGGAAGGACTCGCGCTCATGAACGATTCCGAGTTCGGGCTGACCGCTTCGATCTGGACCGCGGACGATGAACGCGGCGCAGCGCTCGCCGAAGACGTCGAAGCGGGCACGGTCTTCATGAATCGCTGCGACTATCTCGACCCCGCCCTCGCCTGGACCGGCGTGAAGGATTCGGGGTTCGGATGCTCGCTCTCGAAGCTCGGGTTCGGCTCGGTCACGCGGCCCAAGAGCTATCATCTCCGGCAGCAACCGCGTTAGGCCTAGGGGTCGACGCGCCGCCCAAAAACAGCTTAAGCGTAAGAAGAGGCGAATATGAAACCCGAAGGAACGGAAGGCGTCACGAACGGCGCGGAACTGGACGCCTGGATCGACCGAGAGGGCATTCGCTTTTTCAAGATCGGGATTTTTGATATCGACGGCGTGATGCGCGGTAAATACGTGAACCGCGAAAAACTCAGCTCCGCCGTCGACAAAGGCTTTGGCTTCTGCGATGTCGTCCTGGGTTGGGACATGCATGACGAACTCTACGAAGGCGTAGGCTCGGAAGCCGCCTCGGGATGGCATACGGGTTACCGCGACGCTTCGGTCCGTCTTGACCTGGCTTCCCTCCGCCGAATTCCCTTCGAAGAGGACACCCTTCTCTTGATCGGAAGTTTCGCCGAGGACTCTGGCGCAGACTCCGCAGCAGGCGCTTCCGCAGACTACTCAAGGTTCTGCCCGAGAACGCTCTTCACGCGTAGCCTCGAAAAGGCGGCAGCCATGGGCTTTGGCGTCGACGCCGCGTTCGAATATGAGTTCTTCCTCTTCGACGAGACGCCCCATAGCATCCGCGAAAAAGGCTACCGCGACCTCAAGCCCGTCACCCCGGGCATGTTCGGCTACTCGGTCCTGCGCAACTCAGTCCATGCGGATTTCTACCATGACCTGCTGGAGACGATGGAGGATTTCGGCTGCGCGATCGAAGGACTGCATACCGAAACAGGACCGGGCGTGATCGAAGCCGCGATCCGTTATGCGCGCGGGCTCGATGCCGCAGACAAAGCCGCGCTCTTCAAAACCTTCACGAAGGTCTTCGCGCAGCAAAACGGTCTCATGGCCACCTTCATGGCAAAATGGAGCAGCGAATACCCCGGACAGAGCGGCCATCTCCACCTCTCGCTCGCGGACCTCAAAACGGAGACGAACGTTTTTTACGCCGAGGGAGAGACGCACGGAATGAGCGCGCTGATGCGGCAATTCGTCGCGGGACAGGTTCGGTACATGCCCGAAGTGCTCGCGATGGTGTGCTCGACGGTGAATGCCTACCGCCGACTCGTCCCGGGCATGTGGGCTCCGACCGCCGCCAATTGGGGCATCGAAAACCGAAGCACATCGATCCGCGTCATTCCCGGCGGCCCCAAGGCACAGCGCAGCGAGTACCGCGTCGCTCCCGCCGACGCGAATCCCTACCTCGCGGCTTCGGCCGCGCTCGCCTCGGGTCTCCGCGGGATTGAGGAAGGGCTGGAACTCGGCGACCCCATCGCAGGCAACGCCTACGAAGATCCCCAAGCCCTGGCGGCGATGCTCCCCGCGACCCTCGAAGAGGCCAGCCAAAAGCTCCGCGACTCAGCCTTCGCGCGAAGCGCCTTTGGCGACGCCTTCGTCGATCACTACAGCAGTACGCGGGACTG
Source organism: Myxococcota bacterium (assembly GCA_045106235.1). GTDB lineage: Bacteria > Myxococcota_A > UBA9160 > UBA9160 > UBA4427 > UBA4427. The sequence goes on along the minus strand of JBGCEJ010000021.1, from coordinate 57,740 downwards.
GGAAGTCCGCGAATTCAGACGCCAGGTCAGCGACATCGACCTTGCGCGCTATTTCGAAATCATCTGAGCGGGGAGAATCCCTTGAGCGATCCGAACAGCAGCCGAGATTCCGGCTCCCCCCATGCCCCGCCCTTCGGCAACTCGAACTACCCGAACAGCTACCGGATCGGCGCGGGCCGGATCACGGAGCTCGCAAGCCTATGCGAGGAGCTGAACATGAGACGGCCCTTGATCGTGACCGACCCGGGCATCCTCGGCCTCCCGTGGTTTGCTCCAATCGAAGCCGCGCTCAGCGCAGCCGGCCTCGAACCCGCGGTCTTTTCTGAAATCGAGGCGAACCCCGCTGCCCCGCAGATCGACGCGGGCCGCTCGGCCGCAAACGCCCATCGTGCAGATGGCTGCATCCTGATCGGCGGAGGCTCGGCGATGGATGCGGGGAAATGCATCGCGCTGCTCGCGAAGAATCCGGGATCCGTCCTCGACTACGAAGACGTCGGCGACAACTGGAGGCGCGCCGACGCGGACCTGATCCTGCCCACCATCGCGATCCCGACAACCGCCGGCACCGGCTCAGAGGTCGGCCGGGCGGCGGTCATCCTCGACCCTGCGGAACAGAACAAGAAGATCATCTTCCATCCCGCCATGCAGCCCGATGCGGTCCTTGCCGACCCTGAACTCACCTTGGGACTTCCGCCCGGGCTCACCGCCGCCACCGGCATGGACGCCCTCGCCCACTGCTTCGAGGCTTGGTGCGCCCCGGGATACCACCCCATGGCGGACGGCATCGCCCTCGAAGGCATGCGGCTGATCCGCGAAAACCTCGTCCGCGCCTTTGACGACGGCGCAGATCTCGAAGCCCGAACACACCTGATCATGGCGGCGGCCATGGGCGCGACGGCCTTCCAGAAAGGCCTCGGCCTCATTCACGCCCTGTCCCATCCCGTCGGCGGCATGACCGGCCTCCACCACGGCACAGCCAACGCGATATTCCATCCCTACGTCATGGTGCATAATCGTGAAGTGATCGAGGCAAGGATGCCCCGCCTCGCCCAGGCCATCGGCCTCGAAGGCGAGCGCTTTGAAGACGTTCTTGAATGGGTTCTCGGACTCCGAAGCCGGCTCGGACTCCCCAATACACTTGAAGGCATCGTCAGCGAGGACCAAATCGCCGCCCTCGTCCCGATGGCCGCGGCGGATCCCTCCCTCGCAACGAATCCCAAGCCCTGCAGCCACGCCGAACTCGAACGCGTCCTCAGAAAGTCGATCGAGGGCGACCTATCCGCCTAACGCTCAGGCCAAGAAGACGCTGAGCCCCTATTCCGACGCCGTCCCAGCCGCACCCTCGAGCCCTGCTCCCGCGCGGCGCATCAAATCCGTCGCAATGCGGCGCGACTGTTCAAGGGGCGCCACCGCAATCCGCTCATTTCGACCGTGAGCGCCCCCCACCTGCGCGATCCCGACACGAAGCGGAACGAAGCGGAGAACTTCGTCCGTGATCCCCATATAGTGCACGGTATCCGTCGCGCCGGGAACCAAGCCGGGCATCACAACCGCCTCCGGCAGAACCCCGCGAACTGCATCCGCCGCCATTTGGAAAGCCGGGCCACTCGAGGAACCGGGTTTCGAGATCGGTCCCCAGGGCGTCCCTTCGATCTCAATCTCGGGATCATCAATCACTTTTCGGAGATGCGCCAAGACATCCTCGGGCGTATCCCCGGGCAGGATCCGCACGTTGATCGTCGCCTGCGCGCTTTCCGGGATGACGTTCTCTTTGACGCCCCCGGAAACCAGCGTCGCCGCAAAGGTCGTACGCACCATCGCCGCGCTCACATCATCTTTCAGCAAGTTCTTGATCACCATCCCCTTGGTCAACCAAAGGTTACCAAGCGCAAAACCGTCGAGGCCCGACACATGCGGCTGCGCCGCCGCAAGCATCTCCCGGACCGGCTCAATCAAACGCGTGGGCATGGGATTCGCTTCCACCGCCGCGATCGCACGCGATAACTTCCCGATCGCCGTTGTCCGCGGAGGCAAAGACGAATGCCCACTCACCCCTCGCGCCGTCAGCACAACCGTGTAGTAGGCCTTCTCCGCCGTGACGATCTGCGCCACGGTCCGATCAGGCACGAGCGGATGTCCATCGAAAAGAAAACCCCCTTCATCGAACAAGAAGGCCAGCCGAACGCCCTCGGACTCAAGCCGCGCCGCGATCGCGCCCGCGCCGTTATGCCCTCCGATTTCCTCATCATGACCAAAGGCGAGGTACAGCGTCCGCTTCGGCTGAAACCCCTCCGCAAGAAGTGCCTCCGCCGCCTCCAGCCAAAGGATCACCCCGGACTTCACATCGATCGCCCCACGCCCCCACACAAAGCCGTCATCGATCACGCCTTCGAAAGGGGGCTGATCCCAGCCCTCGAGTGCTGTCTCCGAAACGGGCACGACATCGAGATGGGACATAAAGAGACCCGGCGCGAGATCGGGGGCCGACCCCTTCCATTCAAAGAGCATCGAATGCGCGTTCACTTTCGTAAGCGCAAGCTCCGCATGGGTCCGCGGGTAATGCTCAGCCAGGAAAGCCGCCAAAGCCTCGAAGGGCGCTGCATCGAAATCTTCCGCCGCCTCGTAGCTCACGCTCTCGAAGCGAATCGCTCCAGCCAGCCTTTCCGCAATTTCGCGCGAGGCGGCCGAGGGCGGAGCGGTGGAGGAGGTGCCGGAGACCGCTGCCACAGCGTCCGGCTCGGCAAAGGAAGGAGTCACCCCAAACAGGCAGAGGCAGAGCCCAAGCACGGCCCATCCAAACCCCAATTGCTTTCTCATCCTTCGCCCTCTCCTCGGACCGAGGCCTAGAAGCGCACGGTCCATTGTAGTTTCGCAAGCGGCGCCGTTCGTGTCGCCCGCACGTCGTCCCGGGCATCAAAACCTTGATTGAGCACGAGGAAAAGCTCTCGCCCGTCTTCGATGATCCAGCGGAAGCGGCTGTTAATCGAGATCGAATCGCTGATCGTATCGAATTGAACCAGAGTGACCCAGGAGATGTCCGGAGTGAAGAACAGGCTCAGGCGACCGCGAAGAAGTTGAATGCGTTCATTGCCGCCGGGCAGACGAATATCGTTCAGCTCATAGATCAACCCGGTCTGGATATGTTTCGAAAAGCGGATCGTCGCGTCCGCCTCCACGCGCGCACGCGTCCCATCGAAGAAATCACCGTAGGTGAACGTGACCTCTCCTCCGACCGGGCGATTCAGGCTCGCCTGCAACCGGATCCGCCCCTCATCAAAATGGTATCGCCCGCGCGGTACAACGAAATTCGAGAACTCGGATTCGACGAACTCGTAGCGATGGTTGTACTGAAAGCGAATCGCGTCGCCGATCGGACTCGTGAGTTCGAGGGCAGACCAGGTCAGCTCTGCGGTCTGAACATCCGGCGAGAACCCCGTAATGAGTCGGGCATCAAGCTCGCTATCGACAAGCTGAACCGTGTCCGAATCGGGGCGCCATCTTCGGCGATAGCGCGCGGAGTAGCGGCGGATCCCCGTCCGATTCGCGAAGCCAAGGGCCGGATTGAAATCCTCGTCCAGAATCTGGATCTGCGCTTCCGCGTCATGCTTATCGTTCGGGTAGGTGAGCGACCCGCCATAGGCGAAGCCGGTCCCGTTCACCGGATCGCTTTCGGCGTTCGGACCGGTATCCGGGTTGCTGAAGCTCGACTGGAACCACGCACTCCCGCGCAGCGTCCGGCTCTCCCCGAAATTCGAGTTGCGGTAGATGAAATCCGCGCCGACGACACCATTCTCGCTGGTCCCGCTCGGGTCGCCGTGCGTCATGATCAGCCCGAGCGTCGATTCCCCCAGATTGAGTGCCCCGCGCGCGACTAACAGGTTCTGTTGATCGACCTGATCGTGCTCGTCGAGTACGACGTCCAGAATGCCGAGCTTCACGGGTCCGATTCGGCCCGTGACTTTCGCACCCGCGAGAATCCCTTCCGGTTCGCCCGACGAGCTCAACCCGATTCGCCGCGAAAAGAAGGGACGACCGTTTTCTTCGACTTCCCCGAAATCGAAGATCAGCGCATCCTGCAAAAAGAAATCGCGCTTCTCTGGGAAAAAGAGCGCAAAGCGATCCAGATTGACCTGCCGATCGTCGGCCTCGGTCTCTCCGAAATCCGTATTGACCGTGAGCGAGGTCGTCACCGAAGGGGTGATTTTATAAAAGGCATCCAGACTCGGGTCGAAGCGGGTGTAATTGCGACGCTGGTCCTCACTCGGAAGATCATCAAAATCGTCGACCCGCCGCGCGGTGAGCGCAGGCACGATCTGAAGCCCAAGTCCCTGCTTGACCCCGCGCATCCCCACGAGGTTTCCCGCTCGTCCCATCGCGATCAGAAAACGATCGCGGACAGGATCCGACCAGCGATCAATCTCGTCGCGTCGCCGAATTCCACGCGCCATATTGAAGCCCCAGACATCCGCTTCAGCGTCGAAATTGATCGTGGCGTAAGGCAAAGCGATCTCGACGCTCCACCCCTCCGCATCGACACGGGCCTTCGCATACCAGCGCCCATCCCAACTCGACTCAGCCTTACTGCCTTCAATCAAGAAGTCGCGTCGCACCCCATTGGCGTTGACCTGAAAGAAATAGCCGTTCTGTCGATCAAGGAAGGGATCGATCGTAAAGCCGAAGCGGTCGTCTTGTGCGGTGTTCGCGTCCCGCGCCATCTGCGACGCCACAATCTCCTCGGGGTGCGTATCCCAGAGCCGCGCGGCGATATAGAGATGCTCCTCGTCGGTCATGATCCAGACTTCGGTGCGCTGGGTCGGGGCCTTGCCCTCATCCGGGCGCGCCTGGCCAAACTCGTCGACGTACGCCGCGTCTGCCCATTCTGCCGGATCGATCCGCCCGTTCAGTTCCGGAGGTGTCTCGGTCCAGCCAATCTGAACCTCCGGCCGCTCCATCTTCGCCAATGCCCCTTCGTCCACGGAAGCGCTGGCGGGAACCTGCCCCTCAGCCCCGGCCGGCAAAGGCGAGGACGCAACCGCACCGAGAAGGAGGGCCAGGAAGGCCGCGCGCGCCACGACTCGGAAAGCGGCGGCTCGTCTGTTCGAAGCGAGCCGCATTCGGCCCCCTGTTAAAAAAAGGATCGCAAGAAAGAGAAAGGCCCGGAGACTATGTCTCCGGGCCCTTGATCATGCCGAATCGGTCTCGCGCGGGCTATGCCCACACGGGTCGGATTCGTCCGAGCTAGTCGATGATCGTGAGCTCGACGCGTCGGTTGATTCGCTTGTTCTCGCGCGAATCATTCGGCACTGCCGGGCGACTTTCACCGAAGCCGCGGACCTCGAAGCGACCCGCCGAGAGTCCACCGTTGCTCACGAGATAATCGCGAACGCTGGCGGCGCGGCGCACCGAGAGGCCCTGGTTGTAGTTCTCAGAACCATCGGAATCCGTATGGCCATCGACGCGGATACGAACACCCGGGTTGGCCTGCAGGACCTCGATCGCCTCTTGGAGGCCGTTCGTGTAACCCGACTCAATCGCAGCACCGTTCACCGAGAAGCGAAGGTCGCGCAGTCGCCAGCAACCGCGGTTGTCGACGTTTGCGTTGCGGAGCGTGTTCGGGCAGCGGTCTGCGCTGTCGCGGACGCCATCGCTATCCGAGTCGCCGTCGACGGGCCGAGAGATCGGCGCTCGCGTCGGAGCCGGTGCCGGGCGCGGCGGCGGAGCCGGAGCGGCACCACCGAGGTAGACGTCGCGGGAGAACTGCTGCAGGGCCGAAGCCGAGCTCAGCGCCGAAGCGTTGCGGAAAGAACCGCAGCTCGAAACGTTGGCGATGCTCTGAAGCAGAGCCGCACCCGACGCGTCGTTGCCCGTCTGAACCGTGTGGAAGCAGGTTGCGCCGGAGCGTCCCGCGGCGACGGCCGAAGCCGCGGCCACCGTGCGCGCGTCCATGCCACCGCTGCCTGCGAAGTTCGTCGCCAGACCGTCCGAGATCAGAACGACGGCGGCCTTGCCCGAACCGAGCGCCGAAGCGAGATCGCGTTCCAGTACGGCGAAGAGCGGGGTCGAACCACCGAGGTGGGTCGCACCCTTCGCGGCCGCTGCCAAAGAGGAGCGGTTGAAGGTCGAGATACCGGTCGCTTCGCGGTCGAAGCCACCAAAATTGATGTTGCCGGCCTGGTAGCTGCCGTTCGGCATGACGCCGACGATCGATTCCAGTGCCGCTTTGCCTGTAGCAAAGGTCAGCTCCTGCGAGCCAGAGGCGTCGAACAGGTTGACGGCCTGGCTGATGGCGACGTTCCCGGTCGGCGGCGTCGCGCTCACGGGCGCCTGGTACGGAATCGGGGTGTGGGTCGCACATGCGCCGCTCGCCGCAACTGCGACGGTCAGCAATAGATGCTCAAACTTCATAATTCTCACTCTCCTCAGGGTCTTGGCTCGCTGACCCCCCGGTCAGCGGCCGAAAGACTAGCTACGCTTTTGCATTCCGTCCCTCTTTATTAGAGGGCGGGCGAACTCAGGGGCTCTCTGGACGCCAACCCCGGCGCATTACCGTGGCTGTTGTCCCACTCCCTGCGCGACAAGTCGCTCAGTCCACGCTTATTTTGGGCTTGTTCTCGCGCTTCTTCTCACGCCGGGATATGCCCTGCTGAAGTTCGCGAAAAGCATATTCGTCACAAGAAAAAGGGGAAAAACGATGCCGAAACTCAGCGACCTCAGCCCCCGTGAGCAGCGTCACCGAATCAAGCGCGATGTCGCCCTCGGCTATCGCCTTTTTGCCGCAGCCCGCTGGGGCGATCTCGGCGACGGACATATCAGCGGCCGCGACCCCGAACGCCGGGATTGTTTCTGGGTGCTGCGCTGGGGTGTGTCCTACCACGCCGCGACCATCAAAGACCTCGTCCTGGTCGGCCCCGACGGCAGCCTCGTCGAGGGCGACGGTCATATCAACGTCGCCGCCTACTATATTCATCAGCCGGTCCTCGCGGCTCGACCCGATATCAACAGCGCTGCTCATGTCCACACCGGATGGGGCACCCCTTTCGCCACGGAAGTTCGCCCGCTCAAAGCCATCACCCAGGAGTCCTGCATTTTTTTCGAGGACCACGCGGTCTTTGACGACGAAGAAGTGCAGATTCAAGACTGCGCCGGGGGACAGCGGATCGCAGACGCGCTCGGCCAGAACCGAGCGGCAATCCTGCGCAACCACGGCATCCTCACCGTCGGCGCTGAGGTCAGCGAAACCGTGGCTTCCTTCTTCTTGTTGGAGCGGGTCTGCGAAGCCCACATGAAAGCGCGGGAAGCCAAACCGATCTCAGACGAAGCCGCGCGCTACGCGAAGGCCGACCTCACAAAGACCGGCAGCGCGCGGCACTATTTCAACTCGCTCCTGCGGCGGCATATCCCTGACGTAAGCGTCGTCGAATAACATCGATCCGGACGGCACTCCCTGTGTCGACTATGACACGTGCTGCACATGGAATGCGCATCTTCTGCCTTCCGGCCTCGGCGCAGACTCTGAATGCGGAGCTGTTTCGAAATCTCCCGTGACAATCGGTACAGCCCTCTCCCTGCGGCGTCGATAACGCCGTGAGTCGACCGCAGCCGACGACGAGGAGAGAGCCATGCGCATCGGAGTTCCGAAAGAGATCAAGAACGCGGAATTCCGCGTCGGCCTCACGCCCGACAGCGTGAATGAGCTAAGCCGGGCCGGACATGAGATTCTCGTCGAGAAGCAGGCCGGCATAGGCGTCGGCGCAAGTGACGACGATTATCGCCAGGCCGGCGCCCATATTGCGCCCCGCGCGGAAGATGTCTTCGAAGCCAGCGAACTGATCGTTAAGGTCAAAGAGCCTCAGGCCGTTGAGCGCGCGCGACTCCGCCCCGACCACACCCTCTTCACCTATCTCCATCTGGCGCCTGACGCCGAGCAGACCAAGGACCTCGTCGCGAGCGGCGCGACCTGCATCGCCTATGAGAGCGTCACCGATGCCGCAGGCGCCCTCCCCCTCCTCGCTCCAATGTCTCAAGTCGCAGGACGCATGTCCATCCAGGCCGGCGCCGCGAGTCTTGAGTCCTCAAGAGGCGGAGCGGGCCTTCTCCTCGGCGGCGTCCCGGGTGTCGCCCCGGCCAAGGTCGTCGTGTTAGGGGGTGGCGTTGTCGGCGCCAATGCGGTTCAGATGGCGCTTGGACTGGGCGCGGACGTCAGCGTCCTCGACCGAAATCCGAAAGTGCTCGAAGCCCTCTCCCAGCGCTTTGGAACGGGACTGCGAACGCTCTATTCCACCGCTTCCGCTTTGAATGAAGCGGTCATTCGGGCCGACCTCGTGATCGGAGCGGTTCTGGTCCCCGGCGCTGCGGCGCCGAAGTTGGTCACGCGTGGCCATGTCAACGCGATGCGCCGAGGTTCCGTCCTCGTCGACGTCGCCATCGATCAGGGCGGCTGCTTCGAGACCTCGCGAGCCACCACCCACGAAGACCCGACCTATCAAGTCGAAGGCATCGTCCACTACTGCGTCGCCAATATGCCCGGCGCCGTCCCGAAGACTTCGACCTACGCGCTGAACCACGCAACCCTCCCCTTCGTTCTCGAAATCGCGGAAAACGGGGCGCCGACGGCGATGGCCAAGAATCCCCACCTGCTGGCTGGGCTCAATATCGCGCGCGGGCAAGTCACAGAGCCCTCCGTCGCCGAGGCGCATGGCTACGAATACATCCGTCCGGAATCTGCGATCCAAACGGCCTAGAAAGGGGCTTACTCCGGACGCTCGCCGCGGCGCCCCAATTCCCTATGCTTTCTCTTCGCCGGGAGATCGCCATGCTGGAAGCCGAAATCGAAGCCCACCTCAAGCGAATCGATCTTGAGGGATACACCATCCTCGAAAACGTGATCGACCTCGACCTCGTGGACGAGCTCCTCAGCGAGATCAAGCGCGTCGAGGGCAGCGTCGACACCAAGCCCAAGGGCAATACCCTCGAAGGCTACAAGACGCTGCGCACCTACAATCTCCTCGCGAAGGGTGCGGCATTTCAGAAGATGCCCGTCCACGACGCGGTCCTCCCTCTCGTCGAGCGCGTCCTCGAGCCCGACTGCCTGCTCTCGGGGATGACGTCTATGGACCTTGGGCCCGGCGAAGTTCCTCAGCCGCTTCATCCGGACGATTTCGTCATTAATATCCCGCGCCCTCATCCACCCCTCGTCTGCACGACCATCTGGGCGCTGACGGACTTCACGGAAGAAAACGGCGGCACTCGACTCGTTCCCGGATCGCATAAGCTTGACCATATCCCCGACTACAGCCGAAGCTACGATTCCATCCCCGCCGTGATGCCGCGTGGCAGCGTGCTCGTCTTTCACGGCGGCCTCTGGCATGGCTCTGGCGAAAACCGCAGCCAAGACAGCTGGCGTGTCGGCGTCAACGTGCAGTACTGCGCGGGATTCATCCGAACCCAGCAGAATCAATACGTCGGCGTACCCGACGAAATCAAGCGAGGCTTCTCCGAGCGCCTGCTCGAGCTCTGCGGCTACACCCTCTACAAGGGCATCTCAGGCCATGTAGACGGGCAGAGCCCGGCGAGCGTGCTCGGCGTGGACGAACTCGCCGAAACCGCATACGCCTCAGAGCGAAATCCAACCAACCGCGCGCCGAAGCAAGCCTAATACCCGTGGCTCAATCGCGGCCGCCCGAATCGCCGTTTAAAAACGCAATCACCCGCCGAAACGCCGCGCGATCTTCCAGCAAGAACATATGCCCACCGTCGAAGAACTCGAGTTCCGACTGAGGCAGGCGACTATGAAGGTTCTCCATATTGGCGGGCGGCGAGATTCCGTCATATCGACCGCCGCATAACAGCGTCGGCGTACCGATCTCAGCGAGTCGGTCCCAAGTATCATGACCGAGCCTTGCCTCGAGCTGCCGCCGGGCGCCAACCTCAGTCGCCGCGCGCTCTTCCGCCGGCGCCTCTTCCGTAAACCGACTCATCATGAACTCGACCATCTTCTCGAAGCGCGCGGGCGTTCGCCCCGCGGCCCCCTCCGCCCAGCGCTGATCCCCAAGCTCCAGTACACGCCGCGCATGTTCCTTTGGCGGGAGCCCCTGCAGTTCATGCAGCGGATAGGAAGCGCCTCCCGCGCCGCCGCTTGAAGTGCAGCAAAGAACCAACCGCTCGATTCGGTCCGGATGACGGAGAGCGAGCTCCTGTCCCACCATCCCGCCGAAGGAAACGCCGAAGACATGGCAGCGATCCCAACCCACGTGATCCAATAGCGCCGCGGCATCGTCGGCATAGTTGGCCATCGAGTAGGGCCGATCCGGCTTCCCACTTTGACCAAGGCCTCGCTGATCATGGGCCAGAATCTCGAATTCCGCGGCCAAAGGCCCCTCGATTAGGCTCGGCTTCTGGCGGAGATCCCCGCCCGTCCCATTCAGGAAAAGCAGCCGCGCCCCGGCCCCGCCCTGTTCATAGTAGAGATCAATTCCGTCGAGCTTCGCAATCGGCATTCAGAATCCTGGTCCTCAGTCCTGCATGAGCATCGCACGCGCTTCATCGGGCGTCGCGATCTCACGGCCATGTTTCCGGGCTATCTCGACCACGGCGGCGATCACCTCGGCATTCGTCGGCCAATCCGACGCGGCACCTGAGCGAAGCTCTGGATAGGCATAATCCCCGAGACCGATGGCGACATGACCACCCTGCACGATCGCGGACTCGGCCAGCGGCAGCGCATTATCGCCGTAGCAAGCCGCGGCCCAAACGCAGTTCATTCCCTTCGGCACGAAATCGATCAGCGCCTGCAATCCCGCAAGCGTGCCCGGATGCCCTGCAATCAGACCCCCTTCCGTTGTGAAGAGCTCTGCGAAAACGGTTTTCGGAAAAACCCCCGTCTCCACAAACGCTTCGAGCAGACGGAGCGACCCCACATTCCAAATCGCCGCCATGACGAGCGCATCCACTGCCCGAGCCCGAGCCGCCAACGTCTTTAGAGCGCCGACCGAGTTGTGGTAAACGAGGTCATCGCCCGCCACCGCGCCCTGCCCAGGGCGCCAAATGGCCAGCGAAAGGCTCGCCATATCCAGCGGCACCATATCCGCGCGGGTCGCTTCATCCTTCGCCATCGATTCGATATGCGAGAAGCGCTCATCCAAATCCGGCACGGTATTCGCGCCGAGGGTCGGCATGATGATCGCATCGCACGCGGCACGAATCGCTTTGGCCACCGCCGCATAATCCTCCGCGGAGGTCGAAGGCACACCAGACTCTGGCTCCCGCGCGTGATAGTGAACGATCGAAGCACCCGCTTCGCGACAGGCCGCCGCATCCTGGGCAATCTCCCCGGCTGAAAAAGGCACATTCGGGTTCGGATCCCGCATCGTGTACTCGTTCAGTCGCGCATCGATGATCAGCTTTTGCAAAGAGGTCTCCTTAGCTTTAGGCCCATCCCGAGCCGAGCCGGGCCGGGCCGGGCCAGATGATCGCGCGCCCTCTCCCACCGCGCAAAACGCGATCTCTCCGGGACGCGGCGCGGAGAGTGGGCACTGAGCCCGCCTCTTGGCTCCCGTTCCCCCCATACCGCCCCCTTCTAGATGGGGCATACTTTCGAAACGGAGGACGCTTGCGATGCACGATCTTATTCTGACGAACGGCCTGATCTGCGATGGAACCGGATCGCCCCCCATGCATGGGTCCGTCGCGATCGATAAGGGAAAGATCAAGGCCGTCGCGCCTCAAACCGATGCGGTGCAGTCGACGCCCCTCGGCGAAGCCCGAGAAACGATTGACGTCGGCGGCGCAGCGATCGCCCCCGGATTCATCGACCCCCACACCCATTTCGACGCCCAGCTCACCTGGGACGGCATGGCCAAACCCTCTCTCGAACACGGCGTCACGACGATCATCCCGGGAAACTGCTCGCTCTCCCTCGCGCCCCTCAAGCGTGAGCATCGCGAGTTCCTCGGCGCGGTCTTCCGGCAGATCGAAGAGATGCCCAAGAGTGCCTTTGACGCTGGCCTGCGCTGGACCTGGGAGAGCTTCGGCGAGTACGTTGAAACGATTCAGCCTGAGCTCGGGCTGAACGTCGCGCCGCTTGTGGGGCATAGCCTGCTCCGCCTTTGGGTCCTGGGCTACGAGAGTCGCGAACGGCCTTCCACGGCCGAAGAAGTTCGGAGCCTATGCGACCTGCTTCGCGAGTCCCTCGATGGCGGCGCGCTTGGGATGAGCACGAGCTTCTCGGATATCGATCACGAGTTCCGCCCCGTGCCTTGCCGCCTCGGCACACTCGAAGAGCTGCACGCGCTCGCGGCGGTCCTCGGCGAACGCGATCGCCCCCTTCAGGTGCTGCCCGAATTCTGGGATGCCGACCTGCTTTGCACTCGGATCGATCTGCTCGCGGACCTCTCACTCCGGCATCAAATTCCCGTCACCTTCTCGCCGCTCTTCGAAAGCGCCTCAACCCCGCATCTCGTCGAACGTGTGATCGAGCGGCTGGAGCTCCATGCCGCCCGCGGTGCACGGCTGACCGCGCAGATGCAAACGCGTCCCGTCGATATGACCTTCGACTTGAGCATCCCAAGTGCGGTGTTCACGGCGATGCCCACCTGGGTGGGAACCCTGATGCAGGGCCCGGACGCGATCCGAAAGGCATTTTCAGACAGCGCGACCCGAGCGGTCCTGGCGGCGGAAACCGAAACCGACCAGATGCCCCTCGCCCTTTCTTTTCATCTCGCGGACACCCGGCTATCCGCAGCCACAGGGGAATCCCGAGACGATGTCGGACGAACCTTGCGCGAAATCGCCGCGGAGCGTGGCCAGCATCCCGCTGAAGTCCTGATGGACATTTCTCTACAGGAGAATCTCAGCGCCCGATTTACCGCAACGAACCTCGGTCATGCGGACGAGAAGAAGATCGGCCCCACCCTCGACCACCCCCAGATCCAAATCGGTTCAGGAGACGGCGGCGCCCATGTTGCGCGGTTTGCGACTTATGGCGACACAGGCCACCTCTTCTCTCGCTTCGTTCGGGAACACGGCGCGCTGCCCTTGGAACGCGCCGTCCAGCGCCTCACCTCGGATATCGCGAATGCATGGGGCCTTCGAGACAAGGGGCAGATCGCCTCGGGCTACGACGCAGACCTCGTCGTCTTCGATCCCGATACGATTGATCGAGGCCCTGAGGAACTCGCGTTCGACCTCCCCGATAACGGCGAGAGTTTTCGGTTCATTCGACGCGCCCAGGGCATTCAACACGTCTTTGTCGGCGGCGCGTCGGCCTACTCCGAAGCGGACGGATATAGCAACGCGCGACGCGGACAGATCGCCGAAGGAGGAAAAGCATGAGCCAGCCAGACGCACCCCCGCCGATTCGCCGCTACTTCATGCCCGACGCCAACGAAAGCTGGGAATCCCTTGCCCAGCGAGCGAGCGAGCAAACGACTCAGGCCATCGATATCCCCACTCTGCAGAGTTGGAATCTCCACCTCGCCATGCGGCCGCCGTCGATCACGCTCACGCCGACGGATATTGTCTTCGTCGATCCGCCCATGCCGGACCTCGCCAGCTAAGCCCGATGAAATCGCAAGGCCGCCCCGAAACCTGGGTTGAGAGTGTCCGCCTCGACGTGGCCCACGATTCCGACGGCCTCGTCGTCCTCGGCCTGCGATTTCCGAACGGCGCGGAATCCCAACTCCCCCTGGACGGCCCCGCGATCGGGGAAATCCTCCGGCAGCTGAGCCTGGATTCAGCCCAGGAACTCGTCGGCCGCGCCTTCTCCGAAATTGCGCCTGCCCTGCCCACGAACCTCTCCTCGCCTGCGGGCTGATCTCCCCAACGGACGACGCCAAAGCGACGCACCACCGACCCCCAAAACTCGCTAAACTCCCGGTTCGAAATTCAGAGGAGAACCACCATGAGTCACGACCTGGGCTACGCACCTTTTGACGCCGACAACCACTACTACGAGGCGCTCGACGCCTTTACTCGCCACGTCCCGAAGAACATGCAGGCGCGCTGCGTCCAGTGGGCCGAGATCAACGGGCGACAGCATCACGTCGTCGGCGGCAAACTCGCACACGCAGTCAAGAACCCGACCTGGGATCCGATCGCGATGCCCGGTGCCATCTCGGATTTCCTCCGCGGCAACCCGAACGGCACGAACATGATGAACGCGCTCAAGGAGCGCGAACCTCTGCCCGACTACTACATGCATAACGAAGCCCGGATCCAGAAGATGGACCAGCAGGGCATCGAGGCGATGTGGCTCTTCCCGACGTTAGGCGTGCTCTACGAAGAGCTGCTGAAGAACGATATCGAAGCGGTCAAGGTTCAGTTCCATGCCTTCAACCGCTGGCTGAATGAAGACTGGGGCGTCGCATACAAGAACCGTATTTTTGGCGCGCCCTATATCACCCTCACCGACGTCGACTTCGCATGTTCCGAACTCGAATGGGCTCTCGCGGAAGGGGCCCGCGTCGTTTGCATGCGCCCCTCGGCGATCCATACAGCGGACGGCGTTTTCTCCCCTGCACATCCCAAGTTTGACCCTTTCTGGGCACGCGTCAGCGAAGCGGGCATCACCGTCGTGATTCATGCGTCGGACTCGGGCTACACCACGCACGGCTACGTCCAGGACGGCTTTACGGCAGACGCCGCCGAAGCCGCGATTTCCCCCAACGTGAAGCATTTCAATATCGAGCGCGCCGCCTACGACTTCCTGATCACATGCGCGTTCGAACGGCTTTTCGAGCGACACCCAGGCGTGCGTATCGCCTCGGTTGAAAACGGCGCGGAGTTCCTCGCGGACCTCTTCCGCAAGCTGAAGCAGTCGCGGGATCGCCTCGCCATCACCAACTACTACAAGGAAGACCCGGGCCTGCTCTTCAAGGAGCATGTCTGGATCAACCCCTTCTGGGAAGACGATGTCTATGAAGTGGAGCATTTCATGGGCGCCGACCGCGTGATCTTCGGATCCGATTGGCCGCATATCGAAGGCATGCCGACCCCGCTCGACTACGTCGACGAGCTGCATAAATTCGATGATGCCAAAAAGCTCCGAATCCTTCGCGATAATACCCGCGAGCTGAACGAGCTGAAGCCGGCATGAGCGAGAGGGTGAGCGCGCTCGAAGACATCCGGGTTCTTGATCTTTCCACCGCTCTCGGTGAAGCCACAGGTCGCGTCCTCGCGGACCTAGGCGCCGAAGTGATTAAGATCGAGCCTCCGGGCGGCTGTGATGCGCGCTTCGCCCCGCCTTTTGCTTCGCCGCCGACGGCGGTGAAGCCCAGGCCCGAAGCGCCCGACGGAGATCCCGAACAGTCCTTGTTCTGGCGATCCTGGGGGCGGGGCAAGAAGAGCGTCGTCCTCGATCTCGAAGACGAGACGGATCGCGCCCGTTTCCTAGCCTTGGTCGAGACCGCGGACATCTTGATCGAGTCCGCGATGCCCGGGGAAATGGAAGCACGCGGACTCGGTGCCGATGCGCTTCGAGCGCTGAATCCGATGCTCCTCTACGTCTCCGTCTCCGCTTATGGCCAGACGGGCCCCCACGCGCAGTACCCCGCGACGGATCTCACGGTCTGCGCCGCCGGTGGCTTCCTGAACATGAACGGCGACGGCAATCGACCGCCTCTCCCCGTCGGCCTCCCGGAAACCGCACATCTCGGCGGAACCCAGGCTGCGGCGGATGTGCTGATGGCGCTCTACTCGCGCAACCGGTCTGGCGAGGGACAGCATCTCGACTCATCCATTCAGGCCGCTGTGCTCTGGAGCCTGATGTACGTCACGGGCTTTGCCGCCATAGGCCAGAACGCGCCGCAATCCGGCGAAGACCGCGCGAATCGAACGGGCAGCATGCCCGTATTCCCGGGCCTCGATCTCCCGGTCATCGAAGAATGCAAAGACGGCTACCTCGCCATCGTTCTCGTGTTAGGTGCCCAGGGCGCCTTCGGCTTTAACGCCGCGATGAACTGGATCGGCGAACAAGGTGGGCTCGATGCAGACCTGATGGAAGTCGACTGGATGACCTGGATCCAGCAACTCCAAGAAGGCAAGATGGAACTCGAGACCGCACTCCGCGGCGTCGAGCAGTTCAAAGCGCATCTCAAGACCATGACCAAAGCGGAAGTCCAGGCCGAGGCCGTCCGCCAGAAATGGCTGATCTCGCCGGTCTATCTCGCCTCTGACCTCCTCGAAGACGTTCAGCTGAAAGCGCGTGATTTCTGGGTCGATATCGACGGGCAGAAACTCCCCGGCCCCTTCGCTGGCCTTTCCGAGACGCCCATCGTCTACGAAGGCGGCGCACCCAGGCTCGGCGAGGATCAGGCCCTCATCGACTCTGCGGAATCTCTCGCGAAACGCCCTTCCCCGCCGACGGTCGCCCAACCCGCCCCACGCAAGGAGATCTTCGAAGGCCTGAAAGTCGCCGACTTCTCCTGGATCGCCGCCGGCCCGCTGATTAGCAAGGACCTTGCGAACCTCGGCGCCACCGTCCTCCGCGTCGAGACCGAAAGCCGCGTCGATACCCTTCGCTTCATCCCGCCGTGGATCGGCGACCCGGGCACGACGACGGGCCATTCCGCTGCCAACATGAATCAGTCAAAGCTCGGCATCGCCATCGACTTCACGAAGCCTGAAGGTCTCGCGGTCGCCCACAAGATGGTCGAATGGGCTGATGTCGTGATCGAGAATTTTACGCCCGGCACCGCCGAGCGCCTCGGACTCGGCTACGAACAGCTGCGCGCGATCAATCCGAAGATCGTCATGCTCTACAGCTGCATGCGCGGCCAAACGGGGCCCGAACGAAAGCATACGGGCTTCGGCATCCATGGCTCCGCTCTCGGCGGCTTTACCGGCATCACGGGCTGGCCCGACCGCAAGCCGACCTCACCTTGGGGCGCCTACACGGACTTCATCTCCCCGCGCTATGCCCAGGCCGCACTCTGCGCCGCCCTGCATCATCGCGACAAAACCGGGGAAGGTCAGCTGATCGATGTCTCCCAAATTGAGACCGGGATTCACTACCTCGCGCCCGCGATCCTCGACTACCAGCTGAACGGCCGCGTACTTCAACAGCCGGGGCATGATTCCGAATGGGGCTGCCCCCACGGCGTCTATCCCGCGAACGGCAAGGAGCGGTATATCGCCATCGAGGCGCGTACCGCCGAACAATGGCGGGCGCTCTGCGGCGTGATTCCTGAGCTCGGCAAACTCGGGGGCGACGAGATGGAGTCGGTGGACGTTCGCCTCTCGCGGCGAGACGAGATCGACGCCGTGATCAAGGCCTGGGTTGCTGACCAGGATTGTTTCGACGGCGCGGACCGGCTCTGCCGGGCCGGCGTGCCCGCCTACCCGCCGCTTCGCGCGACGGATTACCACGACAATCCGCAGCTCAAGGATCGCGGCTTCTTCATCGAACTCGAACATGGCGGCTTTGGCAAGTCGACGTTCGATGGCCCTGTCACAACGTTCTCCGCGACACCTTCGAAACCTCGACGAGCTGGACCGCTGATTGGCGAGCATACCTTCGAAGTCATGAAGGAAATTCTCGGCTACAGCGACGATGAAATCTCGGAGATCGCCGCGGCCGGGGCGCTGAGTTAGGCGAGCCGACCGGCTCGCTCCCGACCCCGTCCCCTGCAAGGTCCCGCTTAGAGCCTCCCCGCGCGCCCAGCAGCGCGAGCGCACTCATCCAAAGCAAGACCGGCTGCAATCCCGATTCCGCCCTCTATCGTCCGGGAATCGTGCTGATCGGAAATTCCAGGGCTCCTGCGGTTTAATCAGGCCTAATCCCCCTCAAAGACTGACACGCCGAGCGACAAATCGTCACTTCCTTAGTAAGGGCAGCCACGTCCCCTGAGCCTAAGGACAGTCCATGCGAAGCGCCGAGTCTCTTGCCCTAGCCCTCACCACCGCTCTTCTCTCCGCCCTGCTATGCGCAACTTCCGCCGCGGCGCTCTCGATCGATTTTGGCCCTTCGTTCGGGGCCCCAGCGAGAACCACCGTCCTGACAGATCAACTGATTTCCTACGGGGTGACGTTCTCATCCGACTCGCCGAACGGCGTCGTCTGGAACGGACAAGGCCACACGATCAACTACCCCTACGTGATCGGAGCCGGCTTCACGAACGGCTACGGTGACACCTCAGATATTCGGATCGACTTCCTCGCCCCCGCACAGCGGGTCGGAATTCGCGCCTTCGACGGCGGCGGTGACGAGGAAACCGTGACGCTGCGTGGTTTTGACGCGAGCGGTCAGCTTCTCGCGACGCGCTCGATTGGCCCCTATTCCTTCAATAATCCGGGAAGCTTCCTGATCATCGAAACCGGACTCGCGCCCGGCATCAGCTACGCCGTTCTCGAAACCGAAGGCACGATGTCGGGCGTCTTTTTCGACGACCTCTTCTACGACCCCATTCCAGAACCCAACTCGGCAATCCTGATCGGCTTAGGCCTCGCGGGGCTCTCCGCGACGGGCCGGAAGGATTAACTCCATGCGCTTCCAGATTCTCTTTCTCTTCGCGACGGCAATCCTATTCCTGGCCCCTGCTGCCAGCGCGGTCAGTTTCAGCGCGTCCATAATCACAACCAACGGCTCAAGGCTGGGAACCTTCGGTCTCGGCGACGAGATCACAATCGATATCCGCGTCTCCGCGGACGACGAGGAGGTTTGGGGAATCGGAGCTTCCGTCTTCGCACAGAATGAGGGGGTTCTGGAATTCGTATCGGGTGAGGCCGTTTCGTCTCTTTTTCACGGGGTCGCCATCCCTGGTGTTGGCGCCTTTAGTGGCTTAACCAACATCGTCGGCGGGACGCTCGTCGAGAGTTCGATCGGAACGAACGTCCCCCGCGTCCAAATCCTTGCGGGTTTCGGGCTCCTCCCTTCCACCGCTCAGGCCCTCGACCCAGGCCTCGACGGGGTCGTCGGCGGTCACGATGCCCAGTTCCGAGTCACGTACAGAAGAATCAGCCGCGAGGGCATTCATCTGAAAATCGGAACGAGCTACGAGGGCGACGCAGTCATCCTCGAAGGCGGAGTCGAAACCCAGGCTATCGGCCTAGAGTATTTCATTTCCCCGATCCCGATGCCCGAGCCTGGCACGGCCCTCCTTCTCGGGCTCGGCCTCGCGGGGCTCTCCGCGACCCGTCGCCAGGCCGAGTAGCGCCCAGCGCTCTCGCTCTCTGCCCCGTCATCTCCCTCCCGCCAGAGGCGCCCCTACTTCCCCGTCCAAACCGGCTCGCGCTTTTCCATAAACGCGCGCGGCCCCTCCCGGGCGTCGGCGGAACTCGTGACACGCGCCGAGAGTTCATGCTCGATCCGGTACGCCTCGTCGAGCTCGACCCCACTCGTCCGGATCACCGCCTCCTTGATCGCCTGCAAAGCAAGCGGTGCGTTCTTCACAAGTCGGTCCGCAATCTCAAGCGCCCGCGGCAAAAGCTGATCAGGCTCGACCACTTCGTTCACGAACCCAATCCGGTGCGCCTCATCCGCGGAGATGCGGTCCCCTAACATCAGGATCTCCATCGCCTTGCAGTACGGAATCTGCCGAGGCAGCCGGACCATAGAGCCGCCGCCGGGCACGAGCCCACGCTGCGCCTCGGACAAACCGAAGCTCGCGTTCGTCGAAGCGACCCGGATATCCGTCGACTGCAGGATCTCCGAACCACCCGCAAGCGCGTAGCCGTTCACCGCGGCGACGATCGGCTTGTAGAGCTCGAAGGGACGGAGCAGCGCCGTCGACATAATATTCGCGACATCGCCCATCAGCTTATGGTCCCACTCGTCTTCGGCTTTGCGCGCGCCGGTAAAGAGCGGAAGCAAACGCCCGAGGTCCCCCCCGGCGCAGAACGAGACATCCCCCGTCCCGGTCAGAATCGCCACGCGGAGCGAATCATCGTCGCGAAAATCCACCCAGGCTTCCGCAAGCCGACACATAAGTTCGGGACTGAATGCGTTTCGGCGTTCGGGTCGGTTCAGGGTCAGGATGGCGACGCCATCGCGTTTTTCATAGAGCAGATCGGGCATGGTCTTCGGCTTCTCCAGCGCGAGCGCGTGGATCGCGGCCGCCGCTGGTATGAGACCGAATTGCGGGGCGAAGCGCTAGTGCGCGCGGGCCGTTCCCCGGCGAGGCTCAGTACGCAATCAGCAAATAAGCCATCAGCAAGACCGCCGCCCAAATCGTCGTCGCTCCGGTCGGCCACGGCTCGCCGAGCCGGCTCCAGGGGCTCAGATGCGAGCGGACGAAGCCCAGGCCGGCAACGCGTGCGCCATCGCAGGCCCCGAGAAAGGCGCGCTGTCCCGTCATCCAAACCGCGGCGACCGCGCCGACCGTCTTCGGGAGCATCCGCCGCCAGACCCAGTCCACGTCGAGCACGACGCTGCGCAGTTCCGGCGGGTACCAGCCCATCTTCCACATGAAGACGAAGCCAAGCGCTGCGAAGAGGAGCAGCTGGAGCATCGTCACGACATGCGCGGTTGTGTAGGGCGCGTAGTCCACCGGGTAGGGCAGGATCGCATAGAGATATTCCGGAAAGACGCCGAGGCCGATACAAAGGGCGGCAGCGAGTCCCATCGCGATCCGCATATTGATCGGCGCTTCTTCGACGCGCTTGCCCGAGTCGTGGGCGAAGAAGGAGAAGAAGGGAATCTTGATGCCCGAATGGTCGAGGACGCCGGCGGAGGCGAAGAGCAGGACCATGGAGATGAGGAGCAGATGCTCGTGGCCCGCGGCGGAGATCACCATGGACTTGCTGATGAAGCCGCTGGTGAGGGGGAAGCCCGAGATCGAGAGGGAGCCGATGATGCAGAAGGCGGCGGTCCAGGGCATGGACTTGTAGAGGCCGCCGAGTTCCGAGGCCTTGATCGTGCCGGCGCGGAAGAGGACGGCGCCCATGGCCATGAAGAGGAGCGCCTTGTAGATCACGTGGGCGAAGACATGGGCGGCCGCGCCGTTGAGGGCCATTTCCGTGCCGATGCCGATGCCCACGACCATGAAGCCGAGCTGGTTGTTCAGGCTGTAGGACAGAACGCGTCGGAGATCGTTTTCGATCACGGCGAAGAAGATCGGGAACGCGGTCATGGTCGCGCCGATCGGGATCAGGATATCGGTTCCGGCGTAGCCGCGCGCGAGGGCGTAGATGGCGAGCTTGGTGGTGAAGCCGGAGAGGAAAACCGTGCCGGTCACAGTGGCTTCGGGATAGGCGTCCTTCATCCAGCCATGAAGAAGGGGGAAACACGCTTTGATGCCGAAGGCGATGAAGACGAAATAGCCGCCTACGGATTCGAGGCCGATATGCTCGAAGGTGAGCGAGCCCGACTCGCGGTAGAGCATGATCGTGCCGGCGAGAAGAAGCAGGCCCGAGAGCACCTGGATGATGAGGTAGCGCTGACCCGCGCGGAGGGCGGATTCCGTTCGACTTGCCCAGATGAGGAAGACCGAGGAGACCGCGGTCAGCTCCCACCAAATAAAGAGCGTGATGAGGTCACCCGCAAAAACAGCGGCGATCGCGGCGCCTGCGTAAATCAAGGACGAAGCCGCTTGGAGTCGGTCCTTTTGATGCGCAGCGTAGAGAACGCCTAAGAAGGCAGCGATATGAAAGACGACGCCCCAGACCCGAGCGAGGCGGTCGATGCGCACGATTTCGAGGCTGAAATCGAAGATCTCGACGGAGTAGCTGAAATCGATCGGCATCTGGAGGAGCTGATAGAGCCCGATCACGGGCAGCGAAAGCATCAGGCCCTGAGAGATGCGATGGGGCAGGAAGACGATCGGGACGACCGCGACCATGAGCAGAAGCCCGGGCGGCGCGCCCATGATCAGGAGATCCAGGAAGGACTCAGGCATGATGCCCCTCCTCGTCTCCGTGGCCACCCGAAGGTGCGGCCGCAGCGGCAGCGTCCGCTTCGGCCTGGGCCGTGAGGTCGCCGTAATAATCTTCGTCGCGCATGATGAGCTTGCGGAGGCCCTTCGCTGTCGTCACAAGGCCGACGTAAGCCGCGAAGCCGAATGCGGCGTCGAAGGCGAAGTACTCCATGAAGTGAAAATAGGCGTGCTTGTGATAGAAGAGATCCGCGAACACGGCGGCGGCCGCCGCGGCAATCAGCGCGTAGATCAGCTTATTCACGTTCTCAGGCTGGTCGAGCCAGTACTCGCTCTCCGAGCTCTCGTTCTCTGTGTTATGCGCGCTCATGATATTGACCTCAAGGGCTTCATAGTCCCATCGCGGGCGCGAGCAATCGGTAGACCGCATCGGCGTAGAAGAAGACCACGAAACATCCGAGCGCCGTGGCGCAGATCGGAATCAACATAAGAAGGGGGATCTCGCGGATGCCCTCTTCCTCGCCCGGCGGCAAAGGCCGGAAGAATGCGCGAATCACGACGGGCATGAGGTAGCCGATCGAAAAGAGGGAGCTCGCCATGAACACAGCGCCCATCCAGAACTGTCCCGCATCAAAGGCGCCCGTCACGAGGAACCATTTACTCCAGGCGCCGCCGAGGGGCGGAAGGCCGATAATGCTGAAAGAGGCGATGCAGAAGGCGCCGAAGGTGAGCGGCATGCGGCGGCCCATGCCGTTCAGCTGGCTGATTTCGGTTTTGTGGGCGACTACGTACACCGCGCCGGCGACGAAGAAGAGTGTGATCTTGCCGAGGGCATGCATCAGGATATGCATGCCGCCGCCCATGACTGAGGCCGAAGTCGCGAGCGCTGCGCCGAGCACGATATAGGAGAGCTGACTGATCGTTGAGTAGGCGAGTCGCGCTTTCAGGTTATCGAGGGTCAGCGCGCGGATGGAGGCGGCGATGATCGTGATCGCGGCGACCCACATCAAGATTTCGGACATGCCGTCTCGGGCGAGAAAATCGATGCCGAAGACGTAGATCGCGATTTTCAGGACGGTGAAGACGCCGGCCTTCACGACGGCGACGGCGTGGAGGAGCGCCGAGACCGGCGTGGGCGCGACCATCGCAGCGGGGAGCCAGCGATGGAAAGGCATCAGGGCGGCCTTGCCGACACCGTAGGAGAAGAGCATGAGCAGCAGGATCGCGGCATGGCCGTCGATCTTGCCGTCGAGAATCCCGCCCGGTGTGAAGCGCAGCGAATCCGAAAGGCTCGCGGTCCAGAGAATCGCAAGTAGAAGGAATAACACCGAGGTCGTGACGAGGATGCCGAGATAGAGGCGCCCGGCTTTCACGGCCGCTTCCGTTCCCGCGTGGGTCACGAGGGGGAAGGTCGAGAAGGTCAGGATCTCGTAGAAGAGGAAGAGCGTGACGAGATCGCCTGCGAAGGCGATGCCGAGGGCGGCTGCGATCGCGAGGGCGAAACACGTAAAGAAGCGCGTCTGGTTCGGCTCGTCATGCCCGCGCATGTAGCCAAAGGCGTAGAGCGAGGTGAGGATCCAAAGACCCGAGGCGACGAGGGCGAAGAGCAGGCCTAAGGGCTCGAGTTCGAAGCCGAGGCCTAACCCGGGCATCATTTCGGGCAAGCGGAGCGCCGGTCGCGCGCCGTCCATCACGGGGCCGATCAGCCGCGTGACCGATCCAAACGTCAGCAGACCGATCACGATCGTCCAGGTATCCCGAGCGTTCGGGATGCGCCCGAGGAGCTGAACGCCGATCGCGCCGATCAGCGGCAGGAGCATCGCCCAAAGCATGGGGGTCGTCTGTGCGTCGAGCTCCATCATGCCGATGCCCTACATCCCTGCCTGGAAGAGCTGGGCGGAAGCCAGCTCGGAGACGATGACCGCGAAATCCGAGAACACGCCGAAATAGATCGAGGCCCCGGCGAGAATCCAAGTCGGAATCAGCAGCCGTAAAGGCGCGTCTTTCTTCTCGAGGACCTGCTCTGGTTCAGCGAAGTAAATGACTTCAACGAGGCGCCAGATATACACGACCGCAAGAACCGAACTCGCCATGATCAAGAACGCCAACCAAAGCGCACCCTGGTCGAGCGCCGCGCTCACCAGCGCCCATTTACTGACGAAGCCGACGGTTCCGGGAACACCGATCAAGGCGAGGCCGCCAACGATGAAGGCCGCCATCGTGAAGGGCATCACTTGTCCGAGGCCGCGCATCGCCGCGATCTTCGTGCCACCCATGCGCCAGGTCACGCAGGCCGCGACGAGGAAGAGCGCGCCCTTCATCAGCGCATGATTGAAGAGATGCATGAGGCCCGCGGCGACGCCCGCTTCGGTCGCCAGCGAGAGGCCGAGGGTCATGTAGCCGATCTGCGCGATACTCGAATAGGCGAGGACGCGCTTGAAATCAGTCTGGTAGATCGCCGCGACCGATCCCACGAACATGGCGAGGACCGAGAGCGGCATCAGGATCTGGTCGATGCCCACGGTTTCGTAAACGAAGGCCAGCCCGAAGATGCTGATCGTGAACCGGATTAGCAGGTAGTAGGCCACCTTGGTCGCGGTCGAAGCGAGGAAGGCCGAGACGAGGGGCGGCGCGAAGCTGTAGGCATTCGGCAGCCATTGATGCAGGGGGAAGACCGCAAGCTTCATGCTGATGCCGACGACCACGAACGCGAGGGCCACAAGGATCGTCCGCGTCTGATTCACCGCCTGCAGGCGCTCGGCCATATCGACCATATTCAGCGTGCCGGTCATCTGGTACATCAGACCGATGCCGATCAGCAGGAAGGTCGCGCCGATCGTGCCCATGATCAGGTAGGAAAAAGCCGCCATGATCGCGCGGCGCTCTCGCCCCAGAGCGATCAGGATATACGAGGACAGCGACGAGATCTCCATGAAGACGAAGACGTTGAACACATCCCCCGTGATCGTTACGCCTAACAGACCCGTCAGACAAAGCAGAGCCGCGGCATAAAAGAGATACTCACGCCCTTCAGGAATCGCTCGGCGCGCCTGTCCCGGCCCCGCAGCGAAGACCACAGCCGCGAGCGAAGAGACCACGAGCATCACAAAGGCGTTCGTGATGTCGACGCGGTATTCGATGCCATAAGGCCTTGGCCAGCCGCCGAATTCGTAAACGAGGACCTCGCCGCCCATGACCTGCCCGAGCAGGTTCATCGAGATGCCCACGCAGGCCACGCTGACGGCAATGGTCAGCGCGCTGACCAGAGATTCCTTGCGTAAAAGGAAGCAGAGCGGCGCCGCGAAGAGCGGCACGAGTACCTGGAGCGCAGGCATATGATCTTGAAGATGGAGAGCGTGCTCGGCGCCAGCGCTCATGAAGCGCCTCCCGCCGGCTTTGCGCCCTGCCCCGCTTGCGCCCGTTCGATCGAGAGTTCTTTCAGATCCTCTTCACGGTCGAGGGCCACGATCTCATCTTCTTCAACCGTGCCGTACGCCTCTTTCGTGCGCACAACGAGGGCGAGCCCCAAAGCAGTACTCGCCACGCCAACAACGATCGCCGTCAGCATGAGTACATGAGGGACCGGGTTTGAGTACGCCACCCCCTCGGCCCCATCGATCAGGATCGGCGCCGTCCCGCCGCGCACCTTCCCCATCGAGACATAGAGCAGGATGACCGAGGCCTGGAAGACATTCATCCCCATGACCTTCTTGACGAGGTTCCCCCGCGAAATCGCGATGTAGAGACCAATCATCATCAGCGTGATCACCGCGAGATAATTCCAATGGGCAAGCAGCTGCGTCGTCAGATCATTCATTGCCGCGACCGCCCCGCGAAGGCATAAAAGATACCGACCATCACAAAGGTCACTGTGATGCCCACGCCCAGCTCAACGAGCAGAATGCCGAGATGCTGACCATGCGAGGGATCGTGATGATCCAACACGCCGTAGTCGAGAAAGGTGCCACCAGAGAGCATCGACCAAATCCCAACGCCCCCGTAAATCAGCGTGCCGAGCGCAATCCCAATCTCAACGACAAACTGAGGCACCGCGCGGCGAAGCTCGTCGAGCCCGTAGATCAGCGCATGCAAAATCAAACCCGCCGCGAAAATCACCCCGGCCTGAAAACCGCCCCCCGGTCCGTAATCGCCGTGGAACTGCACGTAAAGCGCGAAGAGGAGAATGAAAGGCAGCATGGCCTTGCCGACGATGCGCAGAATAATCGTCTCGCGGACGCGCATCTTGATCGGCGTCGCACTCGGCTCCATTCGCTGAGAAGCGTCGCTCATGAGGAAGCCCCCCGGTCCTGCCCTCTGCCCGTTTCGTCCTCTTCGTCCTCATCATCGCGGCCGACCGCGCCGCCGAGCAGAAGAATCGCCCCGACCGCTGCGGTCAAGACCACCGTCGTCTCACCAAAGGTGTCGTAGCCGCGGTAGCTCGCCAGGACCGAGGTCACCACGTTCGGAATTCCGATCTCGTCCACCGAATCGACCAGGTAATGCGGCGCCACGTGGGTATGAATGGGCGCGTTCGGATCGCCGTAGGCGGGCATATCGAGCGTGCCGTAGGCGAGCATCAACCCCGTCGCGATCACGACGAGTTTCGCGGACCAAGCATGATGCAAGGGCCGAGTTTCTTCGGAAGTCGTGAGCCCGAGCGCGCCCAAGAAAAGGACCGTCGAGATCCCAGCGCCGACCGCCGCTTCCGTAAACGCGACATCCACAGCGTCCATCAGAGTCAGCATGCCCGCGGAGATCAAGCTGAAAATTCCGAAGAGCATCGCCGCAGCAAAGAGACTCCGCAGCCGCGCGATGTAAAGCGCCAAGATGATCATAAAGAGGAAGAGGAGCGCCTCGATCATGCTCCCCATCACCTGCTCGCCCATTAGTTCGCCTCCTCAGCCGAAGCGTTTCGATGAGCGCGCGCAGCGCCCGTCGCCTCTTCGACATCCGGAGCGTCGAGCCCCCGCGAATACGCCGCCTTCACCAGCGCATGCCCCGCCGTCGGACTCGTGATGTAGATACAAAGAAGCACCACAAGAAGCTTCACCGTCACAAGGTTCGGCCCCGAGTAGATCGCAAGGCCCAGAAGGATCAGCGTCGCGCCTAACGTATCCGTGATACTCGCCGCATGCGTGCGCGTATAGAAATCAGGCATCCGGATCACACCAAACGCCCCGATCACGCAGAACACGCTCCCGGCCACAAGGAAGGCCCAAACGGCGATTTCGCGAATCAATTCCATTACTTAAGCTGCTCATCGCTCGCGAGATTTGCGAATTTACTGAAGCGCAGAAGCGCGATCATGCCCGTGAAATTCATCAAGCCGTAGAGCAGTGCGAGGTCCAACCATTCCGGGCGCCCGGTTAGGAATCCCGTTACGGCGATCAGCAGCACAGTCTTCGTCCCGAACATATTCGCCGCGAGCACGCGATCAAAAACAGTGGGCCCGAGAAATCCGCGAACCAGCGCAAGGAACATGCTGACGAGCAGCCCAAGCGTTGCCACCGCAAAGACCGTTACGTTATTCGAAGCACCTTCGACGATGAGATCGTTCAAGAAGTCGCCTCCCCGCTCGCGCCCGTCTCCGTCCTCGTCCCCGTCCCCGTCATAGCCGCCTCGCGAACCACCGCCTTTTCCTCGAGCTGCGTCACGCGTCGGTCCATCTCACCGCTCAGTAGGCCCTCCGCAGAATCCCGGGTCAGCGCATGCACAAGCATCTTCTCCCCGCGCACATCCAGCGTCACAGTACCGGGCGTCAGAGTGATCGAGTTCGCGTAGATCACGCGTCCGACGTCCGTTTTCTGACTCGCCTCGATTCTCAACATGCGCGGATGAATCGGCAGCTTCGGATCCAAGATGACCTTCGCAACAGAAAGATTCGAAACGACGACTTCCTTCAACAACCAGGGAATGTAAAGGAAGGGCCTAATTCCGAAATGCGTAGGAAGCGCCTCCTGATCCAAGATCCCGAGATGCCAGACCAACGCCACTACGGTGGCGCAGCTGAGCGCGCCGTACGTGATCAACGTCGCGGTGTAATGCCCCGAAAAAAGCAACCAAACAATCATTAGATGAAAAAACAGGATCAGCGCGCGCTTCATTCGGCCCTAGCTCTTCTCTTTCATCTGGTCTCGCCGGTTCCACATCCCGGGCCATCCCACGCCATTGCGCGAGATCGACCTGGCCGGCCTTGGTTTCGACTGGCATAGATCAGCAAAATTCGAACTTCGTGAAAGTTATCACGACTCGAACGCTGTGGATAGCTATTCGGTGAGCGCCCAGGGGCACTGAATGCCTGCTCCGCAAAGGAAGCGGGTCGGCTCGTATTTTCCAGAGAACCGTTGACGCGAGCTCAGGGATTTACTCGACGCGACGCGGAATAATCCCGGCCGGCGTCCAGACTCCCGTTGAGGCGGCAACCCGGAGATCAGGGCAGGAAGGTTTCAGCGAAGCGCGCGAGGGATTCGAGATAGGCGGCCCGGCTGGGTGTGGGCAAGCCCAGCGTCACCCAAGTCACACCCGCCTCTTCCAACGCAGCGAATTGTTCGTGCAGCGCGTCGTCGTCCGGCACCGCATTCGTATTCATATGCAGACCGAAGGGCACGAAGTTGACGTCCAGGGGCGCTGTCCGGCCTTGTTTGGCCGCATACTCGCGCATCCGATCAATCCCGGCCGCCAGATCGGCCACGGATTCGATCGCCGCGGTTCGAGTTCGCCCAGCGCCCCCCGCCGGCAGGGGAAAGGGGCTCCAGCCATCTGCGAAATCCACCGCGCGGCGAATCGCCCGCGGACTATTCCCACCGACCCAGATCGGCGGATGCGGTTTTTGGACCGGCGGCGGACGCATCGTATTGCCCGCGGCGTCGAAGCCGATCCGCGAAAGCTTCACCGACTCCCCGGTCCAAGCCGCCTTCATCGCGTCAAGGGCGTCATCGGACCGATCGTTGCGATCCGAGAAAGGTGCACCCAGCGCAGCGAATTCGCCTTCGAGGTAACCCGCGCCGACGCCCATGATGACGCGGCCCCCGGAAACCACATCGAGACTCGAGATCGCCTTCGCGGTCAAGAACGGATTCCGATAGGCGAGGACAAGGATATTGGTATGGAGCTTCAAACTCGTCGTCGTCGACGCGGCAAGAGACAGCGATACAAAAGGGTCGAGGGCGTGATGACCGCCGCTGCCGAGCCATTTGTCCGTCGGGAAAGGATGTTCGGTCACGAAGCTCGCGTCAAAACCCGCCGCTTCCGTCGCCTGAGCGATTTCCATAATCGCCGCCGCGGTTCCGAACTCTTCTAGATCTTCGACGCGATCCGTTGGCAACTGCAAAGAGAACTTCAGCGACATCGATAGAACCTACACATCTAAAGGTAGACATCCCGCACCGACTCCGAAGGCGGGGCACCAACCTCTCTGGGGAGACGGAGAGTCTAGGAGGCTACATCGAAACTCTGCAACTGGGCGGCGCTTTGCATTTTTCGCCCATCGCTGCGTGAACTCAATCGCGTTCGCATGAAGGTCAACAATCTTGAGCGGAGCTGGACTGAAGAGCCACTCGCAGTCTACTGAGCCGCCTTGCGGTAGCCCGGCGCCGGCGGATCCACCGGCGGCCCCGCGAAGCACTGCGCAATATTCATCCAGGCGAGCGCAACCTCACCCGAAACCGCAAGGCCCGTATCCTTCCAGTTGCGCACCTGGGTCACGGCCATGCAGAAATCGACGGCTTCCCCTTCGACGCGCTCGGTCTCGCTCGGCTCACCGTATTCCCAGACCGCTCCCGACGGCGCGGTGAGCCGTACGTAGGGCGGGGGGCCTGGCGCTTCCAACTTCCGATTCACAAAGGTCCAACCGAAAGTCCGCACGCCGATGGCCACGATATTCTTGATCCGATCAGAATGCGTCCGCGACGCGTTCTTCAAATCATAGACGGCCTGCGCATGGGCCCACGTCTCCATGAAACGAGCGGTCGTAAACATCTGAACGCCCATATCGGGTCCGAACCAAGGCAGGCGCCGCTTCGGGTCAGACTCGCCCAACTGCTTCGCCATATCGATACAGGTCGCCTTCCAGCGCGAGAGCAAATCGGAAGGAGAAACGCCGTCCAGTTCGACACGGGTCTGAACCGCGGCGCTCTCGCCCTGCCCCATTCGCTTCACGAGATCCTTCGCGAAGGGGGCAAAGCTCTCATGCCCATCAAGGGCGCGAATCGAAACTTTGTCGAAATAATGCAGGTGGGCGACGACGTCCCAGGGCGTCCAGTCCATGAAAAGCGTCGGCGTTTCCCAGTCCTTCTCACTCAGCGTCTCAAGCAGCCCGGCGAAGGCCTCCATTTCGGCAATCAAATCGAGACTCACCTGCAGCATCATCCCCTCCTCTCACAGCTCCGAGCGCGGCACTGAATTAGACGCTGCGCAACTCTTCCATATACGCCGCACGGTCGGCGTCGCTCGCATACGAGAACGTCACCAGCATTCGGTCCACAAGCCCACCGAACCGTGCCTTCAAAGCACCCGCAACTTTCGCAGGCTCCGCAACCACCGCAAACTCTTCCAGAACATCGTCCGAAATCAGTTCGGCCATCGCATCCCATTCACCGCGCTTCGAAAGCGCATTCAGCTCACCCTGCAGATCACCCCAACCATGCACATCCAAAACGGGCTTATAGGCCGGCGTCGAACCGTAAAAGGCAATCTGCTTAGCCGTCGCACTCCGAACCGCAGCCCATTCACGCTCGTCATTCCCCGTCACGATGAACGCCGGATAACACACCTCGAGCGCACTGCGATCGCGACCCGATTTTTCGAGCCCGACCTCGAGAGAAGGCAGTGTCACTTCACGAAGATATTTAGAAGTCGTAAAGGCATGCACGAGCATCCCGTCAGCAACCTCCCCTGCCACTTCCGTCATCTTCGGCCCGACCGCCGCAAGCACAACCCGCGGAGGGCCGTAGCTGTTATTCGTCGGGGTAAACATCGGCGTCATCAGCGTATGCGAATAGAACTCGCCTCGAAAATTCAGCGGCTCCCCTTCGTACCAACATGACCAGATGGCTCGCATCGCGAGAATGAACTCACGCATCCTCGAAGCCGGCTTCGACCAGGGCTGACTGAATCGCTTCGTGATATGCGGCTTGATCTGAGATCCCAGCCCCATGATGAAACGCCCCTTCGAGTAGGCCTGAAGGTCGTTGCCCAAATTCGCCAGGATCATCGGATTCCGCGCAAAGGCCACCGCGATCGAGGTCATCAGCTCCATCCGCTCGCTGTGCTCGGCCGCGAGAACGAGAGGCAGGAAGGGATCCGAGCTGATCTCGGCCGTGACCATCCCGTCGTATCCCTGCGCTTCAAGGTCACGCACCTGCTGTGGGATCAAGCTGAGGTCCGAAGTCCCCATCAGTCCAGAATCAATCTTCATTCGGATTCTCCTTCGATCTCGGCCCAAGCCGGAGCGCGCTTCTCGAGAAACGCCTTCATGCCTTCCGAGGCCTCCTCGCTCGCGAAGAGTTCATTGGAAACCTGCGTTGTCCACTTGAAGGCTTCGTCTTGATCCAGTCGATTCACTTCGTAGATCAGTCGCTTCGCCTCGCCGAGCGCTTTCGGTCCCGCAAGACGAAGGTCGTCGAGGACCTCTTCCATCGCTGCGCTCAAATCTTCGTGCGCAACGGCCCGGTTAATCAATCCCAGCTCCGCCGCGCGCTCGGCGCTGAATCGATTCCCCCGCAAGAAAGCCTCCAT
This sequence comes from Myxococcota bacterium, assembly GCA_045106235.1. Classification (GTDB taxonomy): domain Bacteria; phylum Myxococcota_A; class UBA9160; order UBA9160; family UBA4427; genus UBA4427. The sequence goes on along the minus strand of JBGCEJ010000021.1, from coordinate 26,202 downwards.
CGCATCCCCGTGGCGCATCTTCGGCAGACAGACCACCGAGATCATCGCCGGAGCGACCCCAAGACGCACTTCCGTGAATCCGAACTTGGCCTTTTCCGAAGCAATCGAAACATCGAAGACCGCAACCAGCCCGTTGCCCCCGCCGACGACGTGACCGTCCACTCGGCCGAGCACAGGCGTCGGCGAAGCCTGAATTTCTTGGAAGAGTTCGACAATCCCTCCCGAGTCTTTCTTAGGACCCGCCCCACTCGAGCGTTCTTTTAGGTTGGCACCGGCACAAAACGTCGAGCCTTCATTCGTCACAACGATGGCACGAACCGAATCGTCGTTGTTCCCCTGTACAATGGCGGCGCGCAACTCTCCGACCAGCTGAGCGCCCAAGGCGTTCCGGTTTTCGTGATCCGCGAGCGTGGCGGTTAGAACGCCTCGCTCGATGTCGATCTTGACCACGCTGTCCTGCCCCATGCTGCTCCTCTCCGACAATGCCGGTCGGTAATATTGATTGAATCTTGTTACCAGAGCTGTTACGAAGGTGTCAAGCAAGCATCTAGATAGAGAAGAGAAAGAGGAGACCCAGAATGACCGAGCCGATTCGGATCGCGAACTGCTCAGGATTTTTCGGCGACCGCATGACCGGCGCGAAAGAAATGGTCGAAGGGGGACCGATCGACGTCCTCACAGGCGACTGGCTCGCTGAACTCACCATGTTGATCCTCGCCAAGACCCAAGCCAAACGACCCGGTGGCGGCTACGCGCATACCTTCGTCACGCAAATGGAAGATGTGATGGGGACCTGCCTCGACCGCGGGATCAAAGTCGTCTCCAACGCGGGCGGCCTCGATCCCGAAGGCTGCGCCGAAGCCGTACAGGCCCTTGCCCAGAAATTAGGGCTCCATCCGAAGATCGCTTTCGTTCGCGGCGACGACCTCATGCCTAACATCGATGAGTTCATCGCTCAGGATGCCCTGCTCAACTTCGAGAATGACTCGCCCATCAAAGATGCAGCGCGTTTCATGACCGCCAACGCCTATCTTGGCTGCTGGGGCATCGTCGACGCCTTGAACGCCGGTGCGGATATCGTGATTACGGGCCGGGCAACAGACGCGGCAATTGTCTGCGGCCCCGCAGCGTGGCATCACGGCTGGCAGCGGACCGATTGGAATGCCCTCGCCGGCGGCGTCACCGCGGGCCATCTCATCGAATGCAGCAGTCAGGTCACAGGCGGGAACTACGCCTTTTTCAACGAGGTTCCGGGGACGGAGCATCTAGGCTTCCCTTGGGCCGAAATTGCGTCGGACGGCTCTTCCGTCATCGGCAAGCATGACGACCATACCGGCGGGCAGGTCTCGATCGGAACCGTAACGTCCCAACTCCTCTACGAAATCGGCGGTCCCGCCTATCTCGGCCCCGACGTGACGACGCGTTTTGACACGATCCAGATCGAAGAGCAGGCGCCCGGGCGCGTCCGCGTCTTCGGCGTCCAAGGCGAACCGCCGCCCAGCACACTCAAGGTCTGCATGAACCGCGACGGCGGCTTCCGGAACGATATGCGCGTCGCCCTCGCGGGCCTGAATGTCGATGCCAAAGCCGAAGTGATGGAGAAGGCCTTCTGGCGCGCCTGCCCTTACAGCCCAGAAGACTACGACCAGGTCACCACCCGGGTCCTGCGCACAGGAAAGGAAGACCCCGCTTCAAACGAAGAAGCCCTCGCCATCTGGCATATTTCAGTCAAAGACGCAGATGAAAAGAAGGTCGGCCGCGCGTTCTCGAATGCGGTCACGGAGCTCGCCCTTTCTTCCGTCCCGGGCTTCTTCTCCGTGGGCGGAGGGCCCTTCCCTGGACGCCCCTTCGGCGTCTACGAACCCGCAAAAATCGCCGCCCGCCTCGTCCCTCAGGAAGTCATCCAACTCGGCGGCGAGACCCACCAGGTTGATTCCGTGATTCCCGATGCGCCGGCTTCCGTAGAGCCCGCAGCAGGGCCTAATGCGCCGGCGCCCGAGGGCAAGACCCTGCGTGTCCCTCTCGGCATGGTATTAGGCGCGCGTTCCGGAGATAAAGGCGGCAACGCCAACCTCGGCGTCTTTACGCGGGACGATGCGGCATGGACCTGGCTCGACGCATTCCTCACCGAGGAGCGACTCCGCGGACTGCTTCCGGAAGTCGATGCCTTCAAGATTGATCGCTACCGCTTTCCGGCTCTCCGGAGCCTGAACTTTGTCATTCACGGGATTCTCGAAGAAGGCGTCGCCGCGGCCACCCGCCAGGACGGTCAAGCTAAGAGCCTCGGTGAATGGTTGAGAGCACGCCATGCCGATATCCCGGCGGCTCTCCTCCCTTGAGCGCGATGCATCCAGCCTCGGTCGTGCGAGACCGGGCCTCTTCCGCCCGAGTTCCCGCCGTCCGCGCCCCTAAACGCAGACTTTCACGGCGGGCCGAGACAGCGCTCACGCCCCGCCAACGCGAAGTCTTGGATGCCCTCGAGGACTGGGTGCTCCGCGGCGGCATCGCGGACGTCACAATGGCGGAAATTGCGAAGCGCATGGGCTGCTCCCTTCGCACGCTCTACGGCATTGCGCCGAGCAAAGACGAACTCGTCCTCACCATTCTCGACCGCAGACTCCACCGGATCGGCCGAGAAGCGATCCAGGCGCTCGAAAGCGACGAGTCGGCCCTGGTCCGACTCCGCGCCTACCTCCGCGCGACCAATCTCGCGGTCCAGCCCGCCACCGCAGCCTTCTCCCGAGATTTCGCCCGCTTTACCGGCGCACGAGAATTGAACGCCGCCCACGCGGACTATGTCGTAGCGATCACCCACGCCCTTCTCGACGAAGCCCGTGCCGCAGGTGATATCCAAACGCACCAGACCGCAGCGGTGGCTCGCGTCCTCGGGCGACTCGGCCATCAATTCTCGGCGCCATTGCTCCAAGGCCTCAGCGAAGACGAAGACGAGTCCCCCGCCAACGCAATTGCGGACCTACTGATCGCAGGACTACAGGCTTCTCCTTCGTCTCAGCCCGGTTTCTGAGGTGTCACGTACTCATCGATCTCCGCGATCCGCCCCTTCGAATCAAAGCGAAACACAACACAAACATCGCGGACGAGCACCGTCTCACCGCTGACCAGTTCGATTTCAACATCGTGCTGCTCGACGCCCGCGGCCTCCCCTGCGAAGGAGCGGCGGCGCAAATAGCGAACCGACTTAGAGCCCGCTTCGGTGGACTGAACAAGCTGATCGAGCCCCAGCGGCGTTCCGTTTTGATGAATTCGGGCGTTCGGCGCGAAGGCCGCACGAAAAGCCGCGAAATCTCGCGCCTCGACGAGATCGAAAAACCGGGTTACCCGCTCCTGCGCATTCATGATTTCACAGCACTCCTGGGCCATGAGATCAGCTTGGGCGCAGGACACTGCCCTCGGCGATTTCCACGGCGGATTCCGACTCGTTCACAAGGCGCACGTCGCCTTCCACTACAACATCGGCGCCGAATCGATGATCGCCCTCAATCGAGAGCCGCTCGCAAGCAGCAAGCGACGGCGCTCCCGCCGCGAAGCGATCTTCGAGATCGGCCACGGCTCCAAAATAGCGCGGGTCGAGCTCGATCACGCGCTTGCGCGCCGCTTCCGCATCACAGGGCACGATCCGGCTATCCTCGGTCAGGTGATAGGCGTCCGACCAAAGCGCAAGCAAATCACTCGTCGTCTTGACCGGTGCAAACCGCGTCCTCGGAACCACCACCGCCTCGGCACCCGGGAAGCTCGCGATCGCGGACCCCATCGCCGTCTCCAGCTGATAGCAAGTCGGGCTGGTCGCGTCCGTCGGCGAGACCTGCTTCTTATTGCACATCACGGGCAGATCGATTCCGTCCTCCGAGCGCTCCATCATCTCCGCCAACACATCGAGATCAAGCCAGAGATTATTCGTGTTGAAGTAGTGATGCTTCGAAATGTCTTGAAAGGCTTCGAGATCCCACTCCGGACACTGAGCGATTTCGCGCAGGATCAAACGACCATCTCGCCGGGCGAGATGCCCGCCCTTTCGGTCCGAGGCCGTCCGCTCCGCCACTTCCATCGCGAACGGCAGCTCGTTTTCAGCGAACCAGCCCAGAATGCGCAGATTCAGAACGGCACCGAGATTGTCCGCATTCGACACAAAGACATACTTCACGCCGTCTTCGCGCAGCATATCGAGCATGCCCGAACTCGCGAGTGCGATATAGAGGTCGCCATGCCCGGGCGGACACCACTCAAGCGAAGGGTCAGCCGCCCACTCCACAGGCCGCCAGGTCTCTGCGTCGATCCGCGGCACCTTGTGCTGCACGAAGTCCAACGGAATTTTCTTCATCAAATCGGGATAGCTTAACAAGGCTTCGAGGGAGTCATCTCGCGTTCGGTAGCTATTCATCATCACGAGAGGAAGCTCGACCTTCCAGTTCTTGCGCTGCCACAAAACCTGGCGCGCGATCAAATCAAGAAACGTGATCCCCGGGCGCACCGGCAGTAGGCTCTTCGCGCTCGATAGTCCCATGCTCGTCCCGAGGCCACCGTTCAGCTTCAAGACCGCCACCTTCGAAACCGCGTCCCGACCCGCCGATTCAAACTCGGCCATGCTCTCGAGATCACGCAGCGATTCCACCGGCTCGATCGCGGACTCTGGAATCGTCGTCTCCCCACCCTCGGCGACAAATTCAACTGCACGCACAAACGCGCGGACCGCGATATCGGGCAGCCCTTCCTCGCGCATGCGATCCGAAAATCGCGCTAAGTCAGCGTCAGTCAGTTTTCGTTCGGGGTCCGTCGACACGTTGTTCATCCTCGTCCATTGCTCGCTGGCAGTCTTCCCCTTGATTCGTCCACCCGGGGCCAGATCTACTGCGAAAAAATCCATCGCTTCCTGGGTTCCCGCTTTTTCCTCTTCCGGGAGCCTGTTTCGAACATCGCGATTGCTTCTTTCGCTGATTTCTATGCCTCCTGCGGCCCACACCCGGCGGGCAAAAAGACTCACCGTTGCTTTTTTGCAACAGTTGGTCGCGCAGGACGTTTTCGATTCTAGGGACGAGCTAGCGTCGGAGCTGTGCGCGAACGCACGGGAACGCCCTCTTTCAGGAGACCCCGGTGGCCGGTGAAAAGATCCGAATTGAAGACCTCCATCAACCCATCTTGAGCGACGCCCAAAAGGCTGCGATTGCCTACGGCGAGACGCTCAACCTCGATCTCTCGACCCAAGGCGTGCTGAACGCAGCCGTCGAGAAAACCGGACTCGAAGATTTCGGCGAGGAGGATTTCAAAGAACGCCTCGACCTTTGGATGGAATGCCTCGAGGATCCCGACCGGACGGCCCTCGGCAATATGGTCATCTGGAACGACTGCGTCCGATACGCCACCGCACGCCTTCGAATCAACGCGCTCCTCAAAAAGCACCCCGAGATTCACGATCAGGAAATCAAGCAACCCATCATCGTGATGGGACTCCCGCGCTCAGGCACGACGCATCTCGTCAACCTGATCGCCGCCGACCAACGCCTCCGTTCCATGCCACTTTGGGAAGGACAAGAGCCCGTTCCCGACCCGAATGAACAAGCGGGCGAGGACGGAATCGACCCACGCTGGCATCGATGCAATCAGATCTGGCTTAGCATGAAAGCCAACTCGCCTCTTCTCGCTTCGATGCATCCGATGGAGCCCGACCATATCCATGAAGAGCTTGAACTCCTGAACCCGGACTTCACGAGCTACAACCTCGAATGGGTCGTCCGGGCTCCGAAATGGCGCGACTACTACCTGGAGCATGATCAAACGCCCCATTACCAGGGAGCGCTGCTCACGGGCCTCAAAATCTTGCAGTGGTACAACCCCCGAGAGCGCTGGGTTCTAAAATGCCCGCAGCATCTCGAGCAAATCGGGCCGCTCATGTCGACGTTTCCGGACGCAACGATCGTCGTCACCCACCGCGACCCCGTCTCCGTAATTCAGTCTGCATCAACCATGCTCGCCTACGGATCACGCACGAGCTACCGAACGCCTAACCCCGAGTGGTATCTCGAATACTGGCATGACCGAGTACGACGATTGCTTGAAGCTTCCGTGCGCGACCGGCACCTGCTGCCCTCAGACCGAACAGTCGACGTGCTCTTCCACGAGTTCATGGCGAACGATGTCGCGACGGTCGAACGCATCTACGAAACCGCAGGGCTCCCCATGACGAACGAAGCGCGGGCCCAGATCGACGCCTACATCGCAGCGCATCCGCGCGGGAAAGACGGCCAGGTCGTCTACGATATCCGCAAGGATTTCGGAGCCGAGCCGGATTCTCTACGCAAGGCCTTCGACTTCTACTTCGATCGTTTCGACATCCGCACCGAAGTGAAATAGCCCTCGGTCTCCTGCGGAGCCACCGCCCCCCCACGCCGGGGTTAGGTATTCAGCGCTAGGCCTTCGGAATAAACTCGAAGGAGAGATCCGTCGAGTCCCGGGTGGCCCCGACCGAAACATCCGCTCGATCAAGCGGGAAGGAGCTCGAGAGGTCGAGCAGATGAATCCGGTGGTCGATCGCCCAAACACCCGCACGCCGAGACCAGCGGTCGAGATAGCGGCCCCGGCCGACGAGTTCATACTGCGCGCCCTGGGCGTCGGGACGGGTCCAAAGCACGACCGTTACGTAAGACTCACTTGTTGCCACGTCGCCATCGATTTCGCAGAGCACGTTCGTAATCTGATGCGAATGGCGCTCCATGGCCGCATGCGCTTCCCAGACCCAATCGATGAAGCCATGCCCCGTCCCCTCGAATATTCCGTCATAGAAGGCCGTCCCATCTTCATGCCAAACGGCGTAGGCCATTTCCTTGTCCATCCGGTCCAGGCCGCGGGCATACCGGGAGAGCACATCCCGGATCGCCTGCTTATCGAGCAAGACACGCATCTCATCTTCGAGCATTCTGATCTCCTCGCGCGGGGTTCCCGCTGTCCAACTTCCGTCTAGACTAGATCAGCCGGGCGGCCTCTTGGGCGCGGATTTTCGCCTATTCTGCATCGGAATAACCGAGCAATCCGCCCATCGGTCCTAAAAGCGATTCCACCCCGGAAGACTGAGCGTGCCCCGCTCCCAATCCGGCTCATCACCCCGCCGCAATCCATTCACGCGGCAGAATACGAAAAGAGCACTCTCGTGAAATTCCAGCCCGCCCGCCAACGCCTCAGCGCCCTCCTCATCCCGAGCCTCTGCGCTGCCCTTCTTTTTATCGCGCTCAGCCCAAAGGTCGGGGAGAGCCTCGACCAAAACTCCGCAACCCGCTCGGCAGCCATAAATGGCGCGGGTGCCGCGGAATCTTCAACCTCCGCCTCGACTTCCACAGAAGCCGCAGCTGAAGCGAAGACCACGGGGCCCGGCCCCAGCTTCGAACGCACCGAAGAGCGCGAGCCCTGCGCCGACTACGCCCCCGAAAAGCGCCCCTTCTTCGGCGATCTTCATGTGCACACGGCGCGCTCTCAGGATGCCTCCACACAGGACACCCGCACGAGCCCACGAGAGGCCTATCAATTCGCGAAGGGAGAACCCCTTCCGATCCAACCCTACGATGAGAACGACAAAGCCCTTCGCTACGTCCATCTCGATCGCCCCCTCGACTTTGCCGCGGTGACCGATCATGCGGAACAAATCGGCGAAGTGCATATCTGCAATACCCCAGAGCATCCGGAATACGGCGCGATGGTCTGCCGCCTCTACCGAACCTTCCCGCGCATCGCCTTCTTCGTCATGAACGGCCGATACTCGCTCTTCGAATCACGCTGGGGGTTTTGCGGCGACGATGCAGAAGTCTGCCTCGATGCCGCGGGTGTCGTTTGGAAAGAACATCAGACTGCCGCGGAAGAAGCGTACGATCGCTCCGAGAGCTGTGAATTCACGAGCTTCGTCGCCTACGAATGGACCGCGAGCGGCCATCGCGGCGGGCACCTGCATAGAAACGTCATCTTCCGCAACCATCTCGTCCCGAAACTCCCGATCAGCGTGATGGAAACAAGCGCTATGGCCATCCACCTTTGGCGCGGCCTCGACCGAGACTGCCGGGACGGTACGCCGGGCTGCTCTTCGCTTACGATCCCGCATAACAGCAATTGGGGACTCGGCTCAACCTTTACTTCTGCCGTCGAACCCGCTGCCGAAATCACAAAAGAGGAAGTGGAGATTCGAGGCCGCTACGACCGCCTCGTTGAAGTCATGCAACATAAGGGCGAGTCCGAATGCGCGATCATGCCCGGCGTGACCGACGAAGGCTGCAGCTTCGAAAAGGCACCCGACCCGCTCCTGCCCACGGGCGCGGATAGCGGAATCGTCGCCGTCGACTTTGCTCGGGATGCGCTCAAGCGCGGCCTCGCTCTTGAGCAAGATCTGGGAACCAACCCCTTTCATTTCGGGCTGATCGGCAGCACCGACACGCATCTCGGAACGCCCGGCCTCGTTAAAGAGGAAGGCTTCCCCGGACACGGCGGCGCCGGCAAGCCCGGCACCGAAGCCCTCGAACCGGGCCTCCCCGATGTCGCCACGCTTAACCCGGGCGGCCTTGCGGTCCTTTGGGCCGAAGAAAACTCCCGCGACGCGCTCTATGCATCCATGGAACGTCGTGAAGCCTACGCAACGAGTGGAACCCGCCCCGAGCTGCGTTTCTTTGGCGGCTGGGACCTTTCGACATCGGCCTGCGAGGGCAGCAACCCCGCCCTCACCGGATACGCCCAAGGCGTCCCAATGGGCGCCGACCTCGCGGCGCGGGCCGCGGGCGATTCAGAAAAGGCCGCGGGCTCGCCGCGCTTCCTTGTCCAGGCGGCGCGAGATCCCCATCCCAACGGCGCCGACCTCGAACGCCTTGAAATCGTGAAGGGCTGGGTCGAGGACGGCGAACAAAAAGAAGCCGTCATCACGGTCGCCGGCGGACCGAACGGATCGAGCGTCGACCTCAACACCTGCGAACGCAAGGGTGCGGGACAGACCCAGCTCTGCACCGTCTGGGAAGACCCCGACTTCGACGCCGACCAACCCGCTTTCTACTACGCACGACTGCGCGAAAACGAAAGCTGCCGCTGGACACAGTACGCCTGCAATGAAGCCGGCGTCCGCTGCGATGAGCCGTCCACGATCACCGAAGGTTTCGAAGCCTGCTGCTCGGGCGAAGTCCCCGCGACGATCCAGGAGCGCGCTTGGAGCTCGCCCATCTGGTACCGACCTTAAGCCTCAGCCTTCGGCTTCAGAACCCAAAAGGGACTTAGGCAGCCGCCGCGTTCGCCGCAGCCGGACTGTTCGGGAGCTTGACGATCATCAGCAGAACGCCGCCCAGACAAAGCAGGCCGATCTGTAAGAGGAAGCCAGCGTGGTAGCTGCCCGTCTCGCGCAGTAGTACTTGGCTCGCCGCCGAAGCCAAGGCAAGCAGCGGGACCATAGCGATCCCTCCGATTCCGCTGGCGCGGCCGAAATTCGCGCGACCAAAGCAGAGCCCCATCGCGACGCCCTGGAGCGGCGATGCGCCGCCGATTCCGATGCCGTAGATCGCTCCGGTCACGATGAAGAGGCTGTAGCTCGGCTCGGTATAGAAAATCATCCAAACGAGGATGTTCACGAGTACGACCATCAGGATCGAGGGCTTGATCGGCGCCATATCCGCAAGCCCGCCCACGACGACCTTCCCCAGGATCGAGCAAGGCATCATCGCGAGAAAAAAAACGTTCGCCTGCTGCTCCGTGAAGCCGAGGTCGGTCCCAAAGGGCACAAGCGCGCCGATCAAAACGATCGGCGAAGTCATCACGAGTCCGAACCCCACGGCCAAGAGCCAGAGGCGTTGATCCCGAAAGAGCGCCCCGGTCTCGATCACCTCGTCCCCGCTCGTCGCCTCAGCCTGCTCTCCTTCCTCCGGCTCCGGCTGCACCGCCGCGTCCCCGTCTGGGAGCTGCCCGATGTCTTCGGGACGTCCGACCGCCATAAAGCCAAAGAGCGGGACCGCAACAACGATCGTGAACACGCCGAATGCCGCCACCGCGGTCCGCCAGCCATAGCCATCAATGAGATACTGGGCGGAGGCCGGCGCGACGTAGCTTGAAAGGGTTGCGCCCGCGACGGTCAGACCGAGAGCGAGCCCGCGGCGGCGAACGAACCAGTTGGCAACCAGAACCATCGACGGCATAACACCGAAAAACGCGGCCCCCATACAAACGAGGCCGATAAAAACGAGGCCGAACTGCGCGAGAGTCTGTGTTCGGGAAAGCAGCAGGAGTCCGAGCCCTGAGACCAGCGCTCCGATGGACATCATGCGCCGCGCCAAACCGCGATCGAGCCAACGTCCAACAAAAGGCCCTGCGACACCGAGCGTCAGGACGGCAATCGATAGACCAAAGCCGATCGTTGAACGTTCGACGTTGAAGGCCTCGGAGAGTGGGCGTACGAAATTGCCGAAAGCGGAAAGCGTGACGGCATTCGCGAGGAACTGCGCGACAAAGGCGATCCCAACGATGGACCAGCCGGAGAATTTTGCGGCTTCCGCGGCCCCCCCGTCAGTAGGACTCGACAAGGCTTGGGCCTCTCCACTCATTCACCACGCTCCACGCTCCGCAGGAGACCGATTCCCCGCCTCCGCACTCTAGAGCAGGCGGGGAGCTGCGTCGCCGGACGATTCGGAGGCAAAAACGTTCCGATTTCGGAGCAGCCCAAATTCGCTAGCGTTTAACCGAAGCGGAACCCCGACGGGAATCACCCGAACCGACGGACGGCGACGCAACGACGAAACCATAAAGAAGCCATGGAGCCTTAGAGGAGATCGCGATGAGCGCTGAACAAAGCGTGAAGTCTTCGGACGAACCGATGAATATGATGGAGCTGGCTCCGGAGTTCTTTGAGCGCTTCTTTGCGTTCTTCCGGCCCGGACATCAGGAAGGCATCTGCCCGTCGCGCATCAAGGAACTCGCACGGCTCAAGATTGCTTCGATCAACGAATGCGATACTTGACTCTTCGCTCGGTACGCGTCGGCGACGCGTCAAGGACTCGACGAAGAGACAGTGGCGGAAATCCATAAGCCCGTCGGCGAGCGCAAGCTCGAGCCGCGAGACGCTCTGGCCGTACGTTATGCGGAAAAGATGGCAGAGGATTTCCGAACGATAGACGCCGGATTCAAAGCCGAGCTCCGCGAACATTTCAGCGACGCTGAAATCGTCGAGCTCGGACTGATGATCGGGCAGTACCTCGCGATGGGCCGAATGCTCGTGATCACAGGCGCTCATCAGGGCGCGTGCGAGATCTACGTCCCCGACGCCTGAGCGCGTTCGAGTAGCCCGGGAATGAACTGCGCCGGAAAATTCGGCACGTTCAGATCGGGATGCGCTTCGCGCATCGCGGTGAACTTGCGCTCAAGGATGATCGCAAAGCGCACGACGGCGAAGAGTTCGAACCATTCGATGCCCTGGATGCTGCGCCCGGTGAGCTCGCTCCAGCGAGCGTAGACGTCTTGCGGATCAGGAAGGCCCGCGAGTCGTTCCGCGCCGAGCCCTTCGCTATTGCAGCGATCGATCCAGATCCACCATGCGAGATCCGTTCGCGGATCGCCCAGGTTGGCCATTTCCCAGTCGATCACCGCGACAAGCTTCGCGTCGCGAAAGATGAGATTCCCCACGCGGGAGTCGCCCCAGCAAAGCGCTTTTTCGCCGTCCTGGGGGGCGCTCTTCATGAGGTAATTCCAACCTTCGACAATGGCCGGGTCCGCGGCGGCGCGAAGTTCGGGCTTGAACATCGAATCGAAGGTGCGCAGCTCCTGGGCGAGGAGCCCTTCGCCCGGCGCGGGCTGGGGCAGGCGCGAAAAATCATGGGCCCCGAGATCGATCTGATGGATCTGGGCGATGGCTTCGATCCCACCCGCCCACATCGAAGCGCGCTCGTCGGGCGTGGCCTCGTCTTTCAACCAGCCGCCGAGCATCATCGGCGGATTATCCGACGGGATCCGCCCCTCGCAGAAGGCCATCACATAGAAGTCGCTCCCGACGATGGACTTGTCGGGCTCGTAGCCGACCAGCTCGGGCGCCGGAACGCCTTCCTTCGCCATGACTAACATCATGTCGTATTGCATCTGCAGGTCGTGGTTCTCGAAAACCTGGCTCTCGCGCGGCGCCATCCGAAACACGAACCGCTCTTCGCCCGCGGACCTATTCGCGCTCCCGGGCCAGCGCACTTCGAGGATCAGCGTGACACTGCTCTCGCCGCTCGCCTGAGGAAAATTGAGATCAGCAACGGACAATCCCGGCCGGTCTACAAACCGCGTCTGCAGCCAGCCCTCGATGCCGAGTCGAATTTTCTCGAGATCGCCTACGTCTTGCTCGCCCACGCAACCCTCCGAAGTTGATCTGCCCGAGCGGCTAGAACGGAATATCGTCCGAGTCCGAGGGCGGCGGCGGCTCGTCGCCCAGTCCACCCGATCCACCCGAACCCCCTGACCCGGAAGAGCCACCCGAAGGTCCACCCCATCCGTCGTCGGATCCGCCGTCCTGACCGCCACCGGCACCGGCGTTTTCGACCGACCAAACCTCGAGGCTATTGAAGTAGCGGATCTCGCCCTTGGGGCTGGTCCACTCGCGGCCGCGCAGACTGAATTCGACCTTGACCTCTTGGCCCTTCTCGAAGCCGTCGAGGGCTTCGCAGCGGTCGCCGGTCAGCTGAAATTGGACGTATTGGGGATAGCGCGAGGCGCCGTCGAGCTCGAGCACGAACTCGCGCTTCCGAAAGCGCTGAGTCACCTGTGCGGCCTCAAAAGCGGCGTGAATCTTTCCCTGAATTTGCATGTTCATACTCTGGTCCCACCCTTTCCGCGCGCACGTTAGCAGGCGGACGGGGAGATGGCGGGGATCAGAGCAAGGAGAACGCGAGTCCCCTCAGGTGCGGCGTGAACGCGCCGCCAAGCCAGCGAGCCCCAGGCCGAGCAGCAGAGCGGAACCGGGCTCAGGAACGACCGTAACCACCGGATCGAGCAGAGGCGCATTGCTCCCGAACTGAGTCAGAAAATCCGCCGTCTCCCCCGCGCCGATGACCACCGAACTCCACTGGAATGCGCCCGTGAAATCGGCAGAGGCAAAGGGAAGGCCCGAGTTATCGAGGTCGTCGACATTGCCGTCGGTGAGATCTTGCAAGACGCTCGAATACGAGGCGACCTGAAATGCGTCGGCGCCATAGCCTATGAAGGACGCCGTTTCGGCGAGCGTGCCGTCGGTGACATCGATCTGGATATCCCCCGCGCCACTCGTCAGCACCGCCGAGTCGTTCCCGAAAGTCCCGGCAAGATCGAAATCAGAATAGTGGAAGACATCGATGGTGAGCGCTGAGGCGCTGTCATTAAACAGACGCAGGTTTTGAAACAGGTTCCCGGTATTTTCGCCGGTATCGATGACCTCTGCGCTGAGCACCGCAGAGAAGAGTCCTGCCCCACCCGGATCATTGAATTCGAGCGTCGCGATGGATCCGCTGTAGTCCTCGACGTCCGGGTTTCCGAATGCCGTTTCGGCCGAATCTCCCGCGACACGGAAGAACCACCAGGACTCGTAGGCCATATCTCCCGTGCCCGCGCCCGTGAAGGCGACGTCGACGGTATCGCCCCCGCTCGAAGCGAAATTATTCGTGTATTCAAAGGTCACATCATCATCGATGATGAAACCAATCGCGGAAGCGGAACTGGGCAAGATCGCAGCGAACGCGATCAATACGGCAGACTTGAGACAGCTTTTTCGACGCATCAGAAAACTCCAGACTTGCGTTAGGCTGGGTTTCTGTTCGGCCTCTAGGGATTACACCTGTAGTGAAAAAGCCCTATGTCTATGAAGCTACGAGTTCGCTGCGCATGACCTCACTACGCTCTGCAGATCAACTGCCGGCGCCTTGCCGCAGGCCCGAGCGCGATGCGCGCGCGACCTAAGCCCAGCGCAGCCCAGTCGCGGTCGCAGCTGAGACCGAGGCTTACGGGGCGCAGACCTCGGTCAGCCATCCCGTTACGCGCTGCGCGAGCGCGATGCGCTGTCCTGAGAAGGAATGGTCTCCGTTCGCGTAGACCTGTTCCGAGAGCGCCTCGGCCCCCGCGCTCTTCAAGGCAGAAACGAGCGGCGCGTGATGAAGCGCAGCGGGAGTCACCTGGTCGCGCAACCCCGCAACGAGCAGCACGCGCTTTTTCGCGAGCGCCCCCGCATGCCCGAGTGTGTTGAAGCGCGTCGCATTCTCCGCGAGTTCACTGACGAGCGCGGCCCCACCCGGCCCTCGAATCGGCCCCGACCAGGCATCGATTTGTGCAGAGAAGGCACCCACCTGCTCAGGCGTGGAGGCCAAGACCATGCCCCCGAGATTCGCACCTGCCATCGACACGACGCAGTCGACCTCGGGCCGCTCGGCGCCGGAGACCAGGGCCGCGAAGCCCCCCATGCTATGCCCAACTAACGCGATCCGCTCGGGATCGACGCGATGCGCCGCGGCGAAATCAGGTGCGCGCAGGGCCGCGAGAACCTCACGGACATCTTCGAGAATATGGACGAAAGAGAAACGGCCGCCGCTACCCCAAGAACCCCGGTAGTGAAAGATCAATGCGTTCCAGCCAGCCCGGCGCATGGCTTGAGCGAGATCCTGATTCTTCTCATTTCCCGGAAAGCCGTGGAGAAGAACCGCGGTCGGATGAGGCCCTACCCCCTGCGCTTCGTAGAGCACAGCGTTCAAGCCCGCCCCTTCGACACGAAACGTGGTGTCGAAGATCAGCGGCGGATGCGCTGTATCAAAAACCGGAGGATCCATCGTCGCGGCCTCGGAGACGAACAGCGACTCGTCACCCAAGGCTTCCGCTCCGTCGATGCCGCCGATGCCGCCGCCGCGGGGCCCCGCGTTCTGACAGCCCGCGGCGAGGAGCATCAAGAGCAGCGCGATGCATCCAAGCAGGCCTTCGCTTCGAAGCGCGGCGCGCGGGGCCGACGCGAATGGCCGGCGCGAAAACGGGCTGAGCGAAAATGACGGAATCGAGATCACGGGGTATTGAGTCGGCATCGCCCAAGCATAGACCCTTCCCGTCGACTTCTCGTCCGCCGAGCCGGGCGGATCCAACTGGCTTAGACTGAGACAATCCGCTCCCCCCCAACGCCTCCCGGAGAAAACCGCATGCCCGGCCCCCTCGATGGAGTCCGCATCATCGATGTCAGCGAAGTCATCTCGGGGCCCCTCGGTGTCATGATGCTTGCCGAGCAGGGCGCGGACGTGATCAAGGTCGAACCACCCAAGCACGGCGAAGAGAGTCGGCAGCTCTCCAACTACCGGGACGGGATGGCCGCGCTGTACGTGAACTGCAATCACGGCAAGCGCTCGATCGGCATCAATCTGAAAACCGAGGAAGGGCTCGCCCTGATGTACGACCTCGTCCGGGAAGCCGACGTCTTTGTCCAGAACTGGCGGCCCGGCGCAGCAGAACGCCTGCGCGTGGCGGAAGACGACCTGCGCAAGATTAACTCCAAGCTGATTTACGCCTCCGTCACCGGCTACGGAGACGATGGGCCCTATGCCGGCCGGCGGGGCTATGACCCGATCTTCCAGGCGCTGACGGGGTATGTGGGGGCTCAGCTGAACCCCGAGGTCCCGCTGCCTGATCTCGTTCGCAATGCGCTCGTCGACAAAGCCACCTCCTACACCCTCGCTCAGGGCATTACGGCCGCGCTCTTCGCCCGGGAACGCGGCGCACCGGGACAACACGTGCGCGTCTCCATGCTCGACGCGGGTCTCGCGTTCTTCTGGCCTGACGGAATGCTGCGGGAAACGCTCGTGGGAGATGATGTCGAAAACTACATGGTCCCCGGCGAACGCTATCACCTGACGCAAACCCTCGATGGGCAAGTCGTCGTCTGGGCGGGCACGGCGGAGCAGATGCGCGGAACGCTCCGCGCTGTTGGGCGGGACGATCTCGCCGATAGTCCCGAGCAGCGAGGTCGAGAAATGATTCGGCCGGAGAATCAGGAGATCCGGGCGCGCGTGGTTGCCGAAGGCGTCGCCCAAATGACAACCGAAGAGGTGTACCGACGCATGCTCGAATGCGAAGTCCCGGTGGCCCCTATCCTCTCCCAGCGCGACGTCCTCGAGGACCCCCAGATCAAACATAACGGCACGGTCATCGAAGCGACCCATCCCGTTTACGGCCGCTACCGCCGCGTACGCCCTGCCGTTCGCTTTTCAGAAACGACACCCGAGCAGACTATCCCCGCTGCGCTCTACGCCGAGCATAGCGACGCCATCCTCGACGAAATCGAGCTCAGCGCCGAGGAACGCGAGCGCCTTCGCAGGATCGGCGCCCTGACCTAACAGACCACCCGAGCCCCCTCAGCGAGGTTGCTGACGGAGCGACCCGACGAGCTGCCTGAGGAATCAGGAAACTGCTGCCTCTCGCAGCTCGCGGAACGAGTCCTCGATGCACTGCGCGTAGAAATCCGGATCAGGCATCTGATTCCGACATCCGGTCACGCAAACCGAGATC
This sequence comes from Myxococcota bacterium, assembly GCA_045106235.1. Lineage (GTDB taxonomy): Bacteria > Myxococcota_A > UBA9160 > UBA9160 > UBA4427 > UBA4427. The sequence continues at coordinate 9,702 of JBGCEJ010000021.1, read as the reverse complement.
ACGCCGTTGTAGCTCGTTACGGCGTGAAAGAGTCCGATACCCTCCATCGGAAGCCCAAGGCCGTACGAGCCGACCATCTTCGCGCCGGTAAAGTAGAGCGGCACCTGAGGGCCGGGGATATTGGAGATCACGGTATTCGCAACGGGGCGCATTCGGCTCATCAAGCCCGTCCGCGCGATCAAGCGACCCGACAAACCCGCCAGAGCACCGGGCATCGTCTGCGTCACATCCGTCATGCTCCGCGCGCCGACCGCGGCCGTCAGCTCTTTCGAATCGGTGGTCGTCTTATAGACCTTTTCAAGCCGCCGGATCGGATCGCCTTCATCCGTATGCAAGCGAACAAACATGCCGGAGACCTGATTGCCCGCCGAACCTTTTTGCCCCTCCGTTCGCGTCGAAATCGGCGCGAACGCAGAGAGCGGATCAAGCGGCAACTCATGATGAGCTTCGAGATATTTCCGCAGCGCACCCGAGCAAACCGCGAGCATCACGTCGTTGACCGTCGTGCCTTCGACGCGCTTTCGAATCTGCTTCACATCGGACAGCGAAAAAGTCTTCGCGTGAAATACGCGATGCGGCGTCACCTTCCCGTTGAAGCGGGTGCGCGGCACCTCAAGCGGTGCGTCATCGCCGAAATCGTCTTCCGGCGGCGCCATCATCGCCCGGATTGCGGGCGGGGCCGCTTCGCTCAGGATCCGCGCGAACCGAAAAGGCTGCCGGATATTATTCACCGTGCTGCGGAGGGCGAGTTCCAAAATCGTGGGGTCTGACTCGGCAACCCACTCATCCTCGGGTTCAGGCGCAGCACCCTCAACTTCAAGATCATGCAGCGCCGCCGTAATCTCGACGCCGGACACACCATCGATCGCGGCGTGATGAATCTTCGTCAGGATCGCGAAACTTCCGGGCGGCATCCCCTCGACCTCGTCGAGGCCCTCGATGACGTACATCTCCCAAAGCGGCTTATTCAAATCGAGTGGCCGCGCATGCAATCGCGCCACCTGGATGCAGAGCTGGCGCCAGTCCCCGGGACTCGGCAAAGCGATATGCCTAACATGAAACTCAAGATCAAATTCTGCGTCTTCGATCCAGTAGGGATGATCGAAGCCGAAAGGAACGCGTACGATTTTCTGCCTGAAACATCGGGCCATGTGCAAGCGCGATTCGATGTTCGCCAAAATCCCCTTGAACGTGACCTTCCCGCCGGGCGCCGTCGACTGGTCGTACACCGCAAGACCACTGATATGCGTCGGCGCATGCGCGGTTTCCACATTCAGAAAGGTCGCGTCGAGTCCTGACAATTGTTCCATGAGGTCGATCCTTTAGGCGTCGAGAGATATGCCCCAGCATATCAGGTCTAGCTCAGTTTTCGGGAATTGAACCCTTCCCAACCCGCGTCACCTCGAGCTCAGCCCCCACCGCCTGCAGGATCGTGGAGGGTTCAGGCCAGAGATGACCGCCATCGACGAGCACCTCGACGCGGCCTCGGTAGATCCGCTCGAACTCGTCGGGATCTTCCAGCTCAGGCTCGTCCTCGCCCGCCGTAACCGACCCCGTCACAAGGGGCTCTCCCAGAAGATCCACTAGGAGCCGGCAGAGTGCCGAATCTGGCATCCTCAGACCGATTTCACCATGCCGGTTTCGCATATCACGCGGCACTTCCGCGCTCGCTTCGAGCACGATTGTGTAGGCCCCCGGCAAGATCCGTCGCACCGTCCGGAAAACACTCGTCCCCATGATCGCGTATTTCCCAAAATCACTCAGGTCATTCACGATCATGGACAGCGGCTTTTTCGAGCGCTCGTCAAAGCCCTTAAGCCCCCGTACGCCCGCGATACCCTTACGACTCGAGAGTGCGCAACCGAACGCATAACCCGTATCCGTCGGATAGAGAATCACACGATCCCGACGCAGCGCATCAATGGCCGCTTCGAGCTTCCGAGGCGCTGGACGCTCTGCATCAATCCGCAATCGCATCCTGTTGCTCCTTCACGAAGCCCAGCGGCCCCAGGCATTCGTCGCTCCTCGAGTGCCCTCGCGCCCTCGCGACTCGCCTCTCACAACCTCGCCCCTCACAACCCCGCTTCTAACAACCCCGCCTCTCACAACTAAGGCGATTCGTCCGTTTTGCGCTTTGCGAAACCGAGCGCTTCGAGCTTGCCCACCATATCAACGCCGGCGGTTCCGGGGGAGACCGACTTATCGATGTCCCGGAGAATTCCCTCGGCATCGATGTAAAAGGTCCAGCGACGCGAATAGAGTCCACCCATTCCCAGGACCCCGAAGGACTTCGCTGCCCGCCCGTCTGGATCACTCACGACCGGCAAGTCCGTTTTCAAGGAGGCCGCAAATTCAGCGTTTTTCTCCGCTGTATCCAGGCTGACGTAGAGCACCTTCACATCGAACTCAGCAATTTTTTCGGCGCTGTCACGCAGCGCAGCCAGTTCAGCCGTTCAACCCGGTGTGAAAGCTTTGGGGAACCAAGCCACAACGACGCCCGTCTCCCCGTAGAGCGCAGACGAGGGATGCAGCGCGCCGTCGACCCCCTGGAACTCGAAGGCCGGCGCGGGCGATCCCACTTTCGGGGGCGCGGCGAAGGCGGAGGATGCGCTGAGCGATCCGATCGCCAAAAGAAGGAGCAGGGAAAAGACGAGACCCGAGGCTTGGCCTCGGGACCGGAAATGACTTTGGTTTCTATTCATACTGAGACCTTCGCTTTCCGAACGCGCAGCGGCAAGTCGACCGGCGTGCTACGCCTGAACGCGTACGAGAGCGCCCTTCCCCTCGGGCGATGCTTGGCCCCTTGAGCGTCATGAAGACGCCGCCCTCAAAAGCCTACGCCGTTCGCTGCCCTGAGGCGCCCGCGCGAGGCCCGGAGACTCCCATGGCTGGAAAACCTGGATTCGATTGGTCTGACCCGCTCCTTCTCGTGGAAGAGCTGACCGACGAGGAGCGGCTGATTCGGGATACCGCACATGACTACGCGCAAGACAAGCTGATGACCCGCGTTCTCATGGCCAACCGCCATGAAAGTTTCGACCGGGAAATCCTCCGCGAGATGGGAGAGCTTGGACTTCTCGGCGCCACCCTGCCCGCCAAGTACGGCTGCGCTGAGGTTTCTCACGTGGCCTACGGACTGATTGCCCGGGAGGTCGAGCGCGTCGACTCCGGTTACCGCTCGGCGATGAGCGTTCAGTCTTCCCTCGTAATGCATCCGATTCACGCCTACGGAACCGAGGAGCAGCGTGAAAAATGGCTCCCCGGCCTCGCAAAGGGCGAACTCGTGGGCTGCTTCGGCCTGACTGAACCCGACCATGGCTCCGACCCCGGCAGCATGCGCAGTCGTGCCGAGAAAACCGATGGCGGCTACCTCCTGACCGGCAGCAAAACCTGGATCACGAATAGTCCCATCGCCGATGTCGCCGTCGTCTGGGCGAAACTCGACGGCGAGATTCGCGGCTTCATCCTCGAAGCGGGAATGGAGGGACTCAGCTTCCCCAAGATCGAAGGCAAGATGTCTCTGCGCGCTTCGATCACGGGTGAAATCGTGATGGACCGCGTCTTCGTCCCGGAAGAAAACCTCTTCCCCAAAATCAAAGGCCTCGGCGGCCCCTTCGGCTGCCTCAATAAAGCCCGCTACGGCATCGCCTGGGGCTCCATGGGCGCGGCGGAATTCTGCTGGCACGCGGCACGGCGCTACACGCTCGACCGCGAACAATTCGGTCGCCCCTTGGCGGCAAACCAGCTCATTCAACTGAAGCTCGCGGACATGCAGACGGAGATCACCCTCGGCCTGCATTCCGCCCTGCGCGCAGGCCGCTTGATGGACGAAGGCCGCCTCGCGCCCGAGAACATTTCGATGCTGAAACGAAATAACTGCGGGAAGGCTTTGGCCATCGCCCGCGTGTCTCGGGACATGCACGGCGGCAACGGCATTTCCGACGAGTACCACGTAATCCGACACTGCATGAATCTTGAATCAGTGAATACCTACGAAGGCACCCACGATATTCATGCGCTGATTCTCGGTCGTGCTCAAACGGGGATCCCCGCTTTCAGCTAGAAATGCCAGGGGAAGCCCGAGAAGTCGCGGTCGCGCTTCTCAAGAAACGCATCCCGCCCCTCTTCTGCCTCATCGGTCATATAGGCGAGCCGCGTCGCCTCGCCCGCGAAGACCTGCTGCCCCACCATACCGTCATCGATCAAGTTCATCGCGAATTTGGCCATGCGCTGGGCCGTCGGGCTCTTGGTATTGATTTCGGCGGCCCATTCGAGGGCCGTCGCCTCAAGCTCCGCATGGGGAACGACCGCGTTCACCATGCCCATGTGATGGGCCTGCTCCGCGGAATAGCTTTTGCCGAGAAAAAAGATCTCGCGCGCGAATTTCTGACCGACCTGCTTCGCAAGATACGCCGAGCCGAACCCGCCGTCGAAACTCGCGACATCGGTATCGGTCTGTTTAAAGACGGCGTGTTCTTCGCTCGCGAGAGTCAGATCGCAGGTGACATGCAGACTATGCCCGCCGCCCACCGCGAAACCGGGCACCACCGCGATCACGATCTTAGGCATGAACCGAATCAGCCGTTGGACTTCGAGAATGTGCAAGCGGCCCGTGCGACCCGGATCGATCGAGCCCGCCTCTTCCCCCTCGGCGTATTTGTAGCCATCCTTGCCACGGATGCGCTGATCGCCGCCGCTGCAAAAGGCCCAGCCCCCATCCTTAGGCGAAGGACCATTCCCGGTGAGCAAGATACAGCCGACGTCGGTCGTCATGCGCGCGTGATTCAGCGTACGGTCGAGCTCGTCCACCGTCTGCGGGCGAAACGCGTTCCGGACCTCAGGCCGATTGAAGGCAATGCGCACCGTCCCCTGATCCACCGCGCGGTGATAGGTCAGATCCTTCAGTTCGAATCCAGGGACCGGCGCCCAGCGACTCGCATCGAAAGTTTCAGAAACGGAATTCTCATTCTTGGTCATCGCAGGCATCCCTCTCAACCGGGGCGAAAGCACCTCCGCCCGCCCGGGCGCCGGAGAATAGCGATCCCGCGCGCCGAGGCCCGCTAATCTCTCCGCAAAGGAGCCCACCCATGAGCGAGAGTGAAGAAATCGACATCGACGGCATTGGCGAGGACCTGCCGCTGCTCGAAGGCATCCGAACCGCGAGAGCGATCCGGCGGCTCAAGACCGATCCCGTCCCGCGCGCGCTCATCCGCAAGGTCTGCGAGGCCGGCACCTTTGCGCCGAGCGGCGGCAATCGACAGCCGTGGGTCTTCGTCGCGGTCGATGATCCCGTCAAGCGCGCCTGGGTGGCAAAGCGCTATGCCCCGATCTTCCAGAACTATATTGGCCCGGCGATCGAGCGCGCCGAGAAGGAAGGCTTCCCCGACCATTTGCGGCGCAATATGATCGCCGCGCTCCACCTTGCCGAGCATCTGCACGAAGCCCCGGTTCTGCTCTTTGTTGCGGGCTGGAAGCGAAGGGACGAGCCCCAGCTTCAGGCGCTCTTCCCCTGCGCCCAGAATATCCTGCTGGCCTGTCGCGCCGTCGGCCTGGGCGCCTCCTTCACGACACTCCACCGCGCCTTCGGGGACGAATGCGATGAACTGATCGGCCTGCCGGAACATATTCCGAGCGCCGTGATGATTCCGATTGGCTGGCCCCTCGGAAAGCACGGCGTGCCTCCGCGCCATCCCGTGGACTCGAAACTCTTCTTTAACGAATACGACGGAACCACGGAGAGCGAAGGACGCGAGATCGCCTAGCGCCGCGCGCCGAGTCGGAGAGAACCGGACCGAGAGTTTTGAGGCGGATGCCGAAGGGTCTAAGCCCCGGCCAGTCGGTATAATAGAAGGCCCAATATGCGACCACGCACGAACGAACGAACGAAAGGTTCCTCAAACCATGCCCGAAGTTGTCATCGTTGAAGCCGCCCGAACCCCTCTTGGCAAGCGAAACGGCGAACTCGCTGCGGCCCATTCCATCGACCTCCTCGGCGCCGTCCAATCCGAGGTCATCTCTCGTGCGGGCATAGACCCCAGCGTCGTCGGCCAGGTGATCGGCGGCTGCGTGGGTCAGGTCGGCATGCAGACGATGAACGTGACCCGAAACGCCTGGCTCGCACAGGGACTTCCCCTCGAGGTCGCCTCAACAACGGTCGATACGCAATGCGGATCGTCTCAACAGGCGACGAATCTCGCCTACGCGCTCATCGCGTCGGGCGTTGTGGACTCTGCGATCGGCTGCGGCGTCGAAGCCATGAGCCAGATCCCGATGGGCTCGACCATCCCGAAAGAACCCTCGGTCGGAAAGCCCGTCAACAAGAACTACTGGAACCACTATGAGTTCACTTCCCAGTTCGACGGCGCTGAGCGCATCGCGAAGCAGTGGGGTATTACCCGAGACGAAACCGACGCCTTCGGCAAACGCTCCCAGGACCTCGCCGCCGCGGCTTGGGCCGACAACCGCTTTGACGGGCAGATCGTGCCCATCGATGCCCCGATCGGTTTCGAAGACGGAAAGCCCTCCAAGGAGACGCATAACGTCACCCGAGACGGAGGCCTCCGCGCGACGACGCTCGAAGCCCTCTCCGGGCTGCGCACGAATATGCCCGACGGCGTGCATTCCGCGGGTTCCTCCTCGCAGATCTCCGATGGCGCGGCCGCCGTACTGATGATGAGCCGAGAGAAAGCGAATGAACTCGGACTGACCGTGAAGGCCACGGTCGTCGACACCTGCCTCGTCGGCTCTGACCCGGTTCTGATGTTGACCGGCCCAATCGGAGCGACCCAGAAGCTCCTCGCGGAGAACAAGCTCTCGATCGCCGATATCGGCGTGACAGAAATCAACGAAGCCTTCGCTTCCGTCGTCCTCGCCTGGGAGCGGGAGCTCAAGCCCGACATGGATACGGTGAACCCGAACGGCGGCGCGATTGCCCTCGGCCATCCTCTCGGCGGAACCGGTGCCGTCCTGCTCACGAAGGCCGTCCATGAAATGGAACGAAGCGGCAAAGAGCATGGCCTGGTGACGATGTGCTGCGGAGGCGGCCTCGGCACAGGCACGCTGCTCCGGAAGGGCTAGACGCTTGCTCGGTGCCGGCTTCTTCTCCTGCCGAGGAGACGCCCCGTGAAAATTCTAGACGTCGATCTGCTGGCCTTCGAACGCGGGGATCGCCGGCAACGCCGCGCGGTGATTGCGGGCGTGATGGAGAGCCTCGCGACGGGCTTCGTCTATCTTGAGCACGATCTCCCCGAGAGCGATCTCGATGCCTGCTATTCGGCGCTTGGGGACTTCTTCGCACTCCCGCTCGCGGACAAGAATCGCTGGATTGCGGAAGGGAGTCGAGGTCAGCGGGGCTATACGGGACTCATGGTTGAAACCGCTGCGAGTGCTTCCGTCGCCGACTGGAAGGAGATGCTGAACTGGGGAGACACAGCACCAGCAGGCCACCCACTCGGCATGCGCTATCCCGATCGCTACGCAGCCCCGCTGCTGCCAGAAGGAGACCTACCCGGCATAACATCCCTGCTCATGAACTTCCATCGGCAGACCCTGGCGCTCCAGACTCGCTTCCTGCGCATCGTCGCCGAAGGCCTTAGTGCCCATGCCGACTTCTTCGACCCGCTCGTTCGCCACGGCGCCACACTCACACGCGCCGTCCACTACCCCGCTATGCAGGCGGCGCCGAACGACGATTCGACCCCACCGATCTGGGCGGCTGAACACGGCGACATCAACCTCGTTACGGCGCTCCCCCGCGCAACCGCGCCGGGCCTTCAGGTCAAGACCAAAGAAGGTTGGATTGACGCTGCGCCTCCTCCGGGCGCCGCGGTCATCAATACCGGAATTATGCTCGAGCATCTCTCGAATGGACGCTTGCCCACCGGGATCCACCGCGTCATCGCCCGCCCCGACCAGAAAGGCCCGCGGCTCTCGGTCGTTCAATTTTGCCATCCCACCCCGAGCACCATTCTCGCGCCGATGCCGAGCTGCGTCAGCGCGGAAACCCCTCAGCGTTTCGGCGCAATTTCCGCGGCGGACCGCCTCGACGAAGTCCTTTGGGAAATCAACCTTTCGAGTTAATACCGGGCGCGGGCGCTAGACCAATTCGAAAACCACGTTGCCTAACGTGACCTTCTCGCCGCGCCGACTCAGATCGGTCGCATCGAGGCAGACGCGAGAGAGGCCCTCCGCCTGCCCCGGCTCCGAGGTCTCGAACGCAACCCATCCCGGATCCAAGTCGATCCTCCGCCCAGAGGCGATCGGACGGCGAAGAATTTCGCCCCAGCGCGCGGCCAGCTTTTCAGGATCAGCGCTCCGGAGCACGATCCCGGCCAACCCCGTCGTGACGTCGCGAACGATGAAGTCTCTCCAATCCGGCCCTGCGCCCGCCCAGGAATCGGGTGGATCGGGTTCGTCGAGGGAGATCATCATCCCGCCGCTATCCGCAGGATTCAGATGAAGCCCCGCCCAGTCCTGCCCATCTTTCGTGTCGCGGCTTTCCGCCTCGAAGGCGATCCGCACGCCGCAGGCCTCAACATGCTGTTTCCAGTCCGGAAGCCCGCGCGTCTGCAGGATCACCATATAACCCGCATCCCCGCCCTGACGCGCGAGATGCCGCGCTCCCGGCGAGGCCTCTCCTTTCGGACCAGGCTGCGGAGCGAGGACCTCGATAAAGGTCGTGCCCATCGGCAGCACGATATTATTCAGCCCCCAAAGCTCCACACTCGGGTCGCGAAACGCGACTTGAAGACCGAAGGCCTCCCCCAATACCCGAGCCGTTTCGTCCAGATCTGAAACGATCAGCGTAATTTGCAGCAGACCCGGCACTTCTCCGTCTTTCGAGGTCATCGCCCTTCTCCTTTTGCGTTCCGAGCTATGGTGAGTTCGGCCTTTCGGTTATAGCCCAGAGCGGAGAAACACCATGAGCGACGCACTCGTCACCTACACCGTCGAAGACGGTCTCGCGCGGATTACCTTGAACCGTCCGGAAGCGAAGAACGCCCTCTCCTCAGCGCTCATGCGCGAACTCGCCGCCGCTTTTGAACAGGCCCAAGCGGATTCCGACGTCCGCGTCGTCTTACTCACCGGAGCGGGCGACGCTTTCTGCGCCGGAGTCGACCTCAAGGAATTCGGAACGCTCTCCGAGCAACCCCCCGAGCCCGGAGAAAGACCCAACGCATGGAAGGCGATGGAGGACTGTGCCTGTCCGATCGTCGGGGCGATCAACGGCCCCGCCATTACCGGCGGCTTTGAACTCGCGCTGGCCTGCGATGTCCTGATCGCTTCGACACAGGCACGCTTCGCGGATACCCACGCAAGGGTCGGCGTGATCCCGGGCGCGGGCCTCTCCCAGCGACTCCCCCGCGCGCTGGGCGTCTACCGCGCCAAATACCTCTCCCTCACCGGCGATTTCCTCTCCGCAAAAAAAGCCGAGGAATGGGGCCTGGTCAGCCACGTCGTTGCTCCCGAAGCCCTCAATGAGACCGCGACCCGGGTCGCCCGGGACATGCTCTCCGTCATGCCCCATATGCTCGAGCCCTACAAGAAGCTCATCGACGAAGGCTTCGCGACCACCTTCGGCGAAGGCATGAAGCATGAAAGCCGAACCTCTTCGGAGCAGATCAAATCAATGCAACCGCAAAAGGGCGCCAGCGCCGCCTTCGAAGCCGTGCGCGAACGCGGCCGAGGCCAGAACAACTAACG
>JBGCEJ010000020.1:0-9613 GCA_045106235.1 Myxococcota bacterium | reverse complement strand
GCAGCCGGGGCGGGACTCACCTGCGCCTTTTCGCTGAAGCGCGAGGCGTGGGGATCGAGCGCGAGTGCGCGCTATGCACCCTGCGCACTCGGAGTGACGACGGCGGTCGCGACAGGACTGCTGCGCGTCGCTGCGGATCGGCATTGGGGGAGCGACGTTCTGGTGGGGCTCCTCGTCGGCGGGGCGGTCGGGTACTTTGATACCTGGGGGCCGCTCGACCTGCTCCGTTTCGAGACGCGGAATTCTCGCGGCCGAATCTCCTCGAAGGGCATGATCCTGCCCAGCGTTTCCGATGGGCGGATGGGCGCGCAGCTGGTGATGGTCTTTTGACGGGCCAACGAGGCGTGTGGTTCAGCTGGAGAGACCGGTGCAGCAGCAAGGCCGCCTTCCTCTGGTTTGGCCTGAGTCTTCTCGCGCTCGCGGGCTGCGCTTCGCGAGAGAACTTCTTGTTGATCGCCGCACCCAGTTTGGCTGACCGTTCGATCCACGTGGTGATTGAGAATCCTGCGGGCAGCTTTGAGAAATGGGAGGTGCAGTCTTCCGGTCGACTCGTTCAGGAGTTCAGGGACGGTCAGCCGGTTCGGATTCCTGAACTTCCATGGCCAGCGAATGCGGGGATGATTCCGCGCACGCTTTTGTCGGAGGAGCTGGGCGGCGACCGTGAGCCCTTGGATGTGCTCGTGTTAGGGGATCCGCTGGAGCGGGGAGAGCTTGTTCGGGCCGTGCCGATTGCGCTTCTTCGCGTTGTGGATCGCCTTGAGCGGGATGACAAGATTATCGCTGTGCTGCCGGGGACGCCGTATGCTGAGTCTGAGAGCATGGAAGAGCTGGATCAGGCATTCCCGGGGCTCGGGGAGCAGCTGGCCGAGTGGTACGAGATTGCCCGACCCGGCAGCGCGATCGAAGTCCAAGGGTTAGGGAGTCGGGCGGCAGCGCAGCTCTTGATTGCCGAGGGCGCGCTCGCCTTTGAGAATGCGCTTCGTACCGGCAATCTGCCCGATTGGGATTCGGCAGGCGGCGACGGTCGATGAAACGCGCGGAGCATCGCGATCGCAGGGCAGCGATATGCTTCGCTCTCTTTGTCCTTTTGTTAGGTGGATGTGCAGCCCGGCCGCGCTGGGAGATGACGCGACAGCCTGATGTTCTCGACGCGGCGGAGATTCTAGGGGCGAGTCAGCTTGGCCTCGTTCGCGACGAGCGTGCCGAAGAGGTGCCTCGGGTGCCCGTGCGGACAAAGCTTCGGCCCTGTTGCGCGTTTGGCTCTGGTCTTGGCGTCCGGGTTGGAAGCGTCGCTTTGCCCGGGGTCTCGATCGGAAATATCCGCTCGCCCGAGGAACTCGGCCGACATCGCTATGACGCGGGGCGTTTCGGTCAGAATTTTTCGGCAGGGACAGAGCGCAACGGACTGATTTATACCTGTCGAGGCGGCTTCATCGATACCGCGCATGTGCGCGACTATGCAGACTGGACGCTCTACCTCGCGACTGAGATTGGTCGACACCTCGAAACGGGGGGGCTGATCGAGATTCCCGGTGCCGAGGCAGGGATGCGTAGGATTCGGATCGAGCCGGTTGACCCGGCGCTGATCCAGGCGCTTGGCCGCCGACAGGTGACGGCCTCCCTCGCCGTGTGGATGGGGTTTCAGCTTTCGATCTGGCATGAGATCGCAACCTGGTATGGATGGTCGTCTTTCGAGGTGTTTTCGGAACGGGCTTCTGCGTTTTCCCCAGAGGACCTGTACTCCAACCTCCTTGGAGCGAAGCTGGCGGGCCCCATCATTACGGCAGGGAACGACCTTTCGGAGGATGTGTTCAACGCTGCGGTGGATGCGTGGTTTGCGCGCTCTCTCGAATTTCTTGGGGGGCTGCCGGCGGATTTGGGTGAAGCAGCGATGTCGGCGGTGGACCAGGTCTGGTGGGATTCAGAGGCGAGGCTTCCTGACCCCCAGCTCGTGCTCCGCCGGAATATCCAGAACGGTCTGAAAATCCAACCCTGGCTCGTTCCCGTGGAGCGGATCTCGAGCAAAGCCTCGGCCCGAGTCCGGGAGGCCTGCGGCGAGTCTGCTGAGCCGCATACGTTGCGCCAGCCGACCCGAGTTCCCGGCCTGGACTATGCCAAGGTGCTTGCGCTGGAAATCGAGATCTCCCCGGATTTCAAAGCCGTCCCCGTATTCGACGCGCTGGGCGGCCAGGTCAGCAATTCGGATTTCCCGCTGATTCTCGACCAGATCCGCGAAGAAGTGCGTGTCGAGCTCGGGGCCTTGGGCGACCAGCCTCTCTTTCCCGCCGAATAGGGCAAATTTGGCCTCTCGCGCAGGGATTTTGCGTCGAGAGATGCGCTCAGGCGGAAAACTTCTTACGTTCCCGGTCTCGAATAGAAAATCGCCGCTCGACTGCTTCGTTCGGCCAAAAAGGAAAATCAGGTATGGATTCGCGGATCGTTTTGAGAATGGGTCTTCTGTTTGTTTTGGCGCTGGGCGTCGCAGGCTGTGGCTCGGACAGTGAAATTGATCCCAACGAGTCCGCGCGGACCCGCGAGATTCGGGACAAGGTTCGGGCTGATCTGGAAGCGGATCGGCTGAAGCGCCTCGCTCCACGCATCGCGCATGCCACGGAGAGCGCTGCTTCCTCCGCAACGGCTGCCCTGATCACGGAAGTCGCCGCGGTTGATGGTGCCGAGAACGCCGCGGAAGCCGCCGACGCCATGTCGGACGCGACGCCGCTTGAGATCGGCGAGAAGCTCTACGCCGCCAATTGCTCCAGCTGTCACGGCGTGGCCGGGGGCAGCGACGGTCCGATCGCCGCGACGCTCGTCCCGAAGCCCTCTCAGCACAACGATGGCGGCTACATGAACGCGCTTTCGAATGACTACATCTTCCAGGTCATCAACGAAGGCGGCGCGGCCGTTGGCAAGTCCGCGATGATGGCGCCTTGGGGCACGTCCTTGTCGGACGACGAGATGTGGGGCTTGGTCGCTTTCGTACGCTCCCTTGCGAGCCCGCCGTACGAAGGGCCTGAGATCTAGTCTCGCCCGTCGGCGCTCTCTCGCCTGACACTCTCCGATCTCGAAGCCGAGGCGCGTGGCCGTGGATTCGCGGCCTAGCAGCTCAATTTGGCGGCGTTAAGCTTTTGTCATGACGACGAGCTTTTCGACTCCCTTATTGAATTTGCGTCCGTTCATCAAGCGAAGGCTTGTCCAGGCGGCTGCTTGCGCGTCGCTCTTGATTCTGGGCTGTGCCGGTTCACCGGCCCCGAGAGCACCCTTCAATGCTGGCGCTCCGCTCGGTATGGCCGCAGAAGAAGGCATCTTGATCGTCCAGATCGATACGGACCTGCCTCTTGCGAGCGTGGATCTGGGCTCCGGCCGAGTCGCGACGAATCTTCCTGCGGGCCAGCATCTTTGGATGATCCCTGCGAAGGCAGGGCGCGACGAATGGGCCCGGTTCGTCGTTTCGGTGGGCGGGGGAGCAACGCATTCCGTCTCGATGTCGGAGGTCAACGTTCGATTCGACGACGAATTCGAATTCGACGTGGAAGCGGGTGCCGTGAATTACCCCGGCGAACTGATTATTCGATCAGATGGCTGGTCGGGCAGCAGTCCCGATGTCGTCGTTCGGAACCGAAACCATTCCGCGATGGCGGTGCGGAGGCTGAGGGAGCGGCACGGGGCAGAACTTGACCGCCTTCCGCTCCGATACGGCGGCCGCAGCCAGGACGGCTTTCTTTCGTACTACACGAGAGTCCGCGACCAGGTGGCGGCTGGCACGGTCGAGGGGGCGAGTGAATGACGTCCTGTTTCGTACCTTTGCGAGCGAGCACTCTTACTCTGGTTGCGGCCGCGGTGATGAGTTTTCTGCCGGCTTTTTCCGCACAGGCGGGCGAGTCCATGGAGACGCTGATTCCGGCCAGTGGGATCGAGGGGGTTTTACTCAGCCCAACGGGTTCCTGGGTCGCCGCTTCGGCGACGCGGGGTCAATTGGCGGGTCTGCTGATTCAGCGCGTTGGGCAGGCGGAAGTGCACAACGTTCTTACGACGCGAGGGGGGATTCGAAGCGTCCAGTGGATCGGGCCGAATGCCTTGATCGCGACCCTCGACACGGACACTGGCCGAAGAAGGGTGATCCAGCGATTCGAATTCGCGGGCGGCAAGGTCATTCAAGAGCAGGAGGTGATCTCGGCTCCGGGTTGGCTCGTCGGTGCGTTGCCTCTTGTTAAGGATACGGTGGTCTGGGCTTTCGAGGGTCGTCAGAATACGTGGTTGCGTCGTGTTCAGGTCCAGGACCTGGTCGCGTTCGTCGACGCCGATAAGACCGGGCGTTTCGCGACTTCGATTCCGGGGGAGAAAGTGGCGAGTTCCCTCGTTCATGGTCGCGAATGGGTCTTGGACCGAGAAGGGAATGCCCGAGCCTATCTACTCCATCGAAAGGACCGGATTATTTTCTTCGCGAAGAAGAACGCTAAATCGCCTTTTCGGAAGATTCTAGAGTTCGAAGACTGGGAATCGGAGCGCCAAATCAAGCCCGTTGCGGTGGCGGCGGACGGCGAGAGTCTTCTGGTCTTCGCTTATGCTGGGCACGATACGATCGGCCTGCACGAGTTTGATGTACAGAGCCGACGCTTCGGCCCTGCTTTGTTGATTCGCCCGGATGCGGATATTAAGAGTGCGCTGATCGATCAACTCTCGGGCGAAGTGATCGCAGGCGTCTTCGAGCTGGACGGTCAGGAATCGCATCAATACCTTGAGGGGTTCCAGCAGAAATTTCTAAAAGATTTCAAGAGTCGCTATGCGCAGGACGAGATCCGTGTGATCTCCGGAACGCTTGACCGACGTCTTTTTGTGTACCGGGTGGCTGGGCCAACGAATCCAGGTGATTTCTATCTTCGCGACCGAGGGGAGCGCAAAGATGTGCTGATCGCGCAGTCCGGGTCTTTGATCGATCGTGGGAGGCTGGCTCCAACCGAGAGCCTTGTGGTCGAGTCTGAGGATGGGACGGAGATCGAGGCGTACCTCACCATGCCGAGCGAGGGAGATCCGGCAGCACGGCATCCCCTCATCGTGATGCCGCATGGCGGTCCCATCGGGGTTCGGGACAATCGGTCCTATGATCCGCTCGTGCAGTATTTTGCGAGCTGGGGCTTTGCTGTGCTTCAGCCGAATTACCGGGGTTCAGGCGGGTACGGCCGAGAGTTCGAGCGCGCGGGGCGGAAGCAATGGGCGCGCGGGATCGAAGATGACATCGATGCAGCGGTCGAAGCGGTGCTCGCTCGTCAGTCTGTGGATCCGGAGAGAATTTGCATCGCGGGCGGGAGCTACGGCGGATTCTCAGCCCTTGCGAGTGTTGTGCGGCATCGAGATCGGTACCGCTGCGCGGTGAGTTGGAACGGCGTTTCGGATATCCCCTTGGTTCTGGATTCAAGCGATATCGCCGACTCGGAGAAGGTTGCGGAACTCTTTTCGGAAATCGCCGGGGACGTCGAGGAAGAGCGAGCGAAGATGGTGGAGGCTTCCCCCGTCTACCATGTCGACAAAATTGAGACCCCGGTTTTCGTGCTTTACGGGACGGAGGATCGGCGTGTCGATCCCGACCATTCCCATCGGGTTCTGCTCATGATGGAAACGCTCGGGAAGCCCTTCGAGGTGCTCGAGGTTGACCAGATGGCGCATTCACCGAGCCGGACGGAATTCGTGATCGTGGCGCGGTCGATGCGCCGATTCCTCACGCGCTATTTGAATCCGGGGGAGGCATTTGTCGCGGATCCCGAGACCACGACGGAGAACGAGGCGGAGTTTCAGCCTCGCTACTACATGGACCGCTAGATCTCGACATCGTGGTCGGCCTAGTAGTAGCAGCGTTCTTCAGGGCCGAAGAAGGGATAGAGCGCGATGCAGATGCCTTGTCGTAGATTGCCCTCGTCCTGAAGCCGGTCCTCGATCAAGACGTTCTTCCTCTTCTGTAAGTCCGTTCTGAAGAGGAGGTCCAGTCCTCCGAATCCTGAGAACAGCATTTCACCCTGACGATCAAAGATCATGGTGTGGATCGACGCTGCGGGGCTGCTGCCCCTAATCGAGTCGAGAGCCGATCTTTCCCGACGCTTCACGCCGTCCCAGCGGAGCATCTTTCCGCCGTTGTATTCTCCAGTTCGAATGACTGTATTGGGAACAATCAGAACGTCGGCTTCGCTCTCGAGCTCCCTTAGGATATGCGGCACGAGCATGGAAAAGTCGAGCGTCGCGGATGTCTTGCCCGAAGTTGTGTTCATCATTTCCGCCCGGGCCTTATTGGTCGCGATGTCGATGGCCGCCCTGAAGGAAGTCGCGTTGACCGACTCGGGTCGCAGCCCTTTCGAGTCGACGTATTCGGAAAGGTATTCATAGAGCGTGCTATTCGCGACGTCGGCGCCCTGAGGGACTTCGACGGTGAGGTTCAAGGGGACGATCGCGGCCGTCTTGATCGCAGGGCTGAACCCGCGCCCTGGCGTGAGCGTATGTTCATGAACCGGACCCGAGGATGCGCAGCCCGAGAGGAGCGCAGTCATCGCGATCAACAGGGGCGCGATCAACAGGGGAAAGGCGAACACGGTCAAGTGTGCGTGCGCCGGAAAACGGGCGGAAGCGGCGCTTGACTGGACGGGGGCAGTTCTGAGAGTTCTGATTCCGGGCACGATATCTCCAACTTGTTAAGCAAAATCCTAACAAACGGAGCCGATCTCGTCTCGGCCGCCGGTGGCCTTCGTGCGGGAGTTCAGTTCAGCGATTTGCGCTCACCGAATCATCTCCGACCGTCGCACTCTCAACGACACGTTCGTTGCGTGGTTGGACGGCGCGGGCATTTCCGCCTTCGAGGACGAGGAGTCGGACGACCTGTTCAGGGGAGACAGAAGGATGCTCGCTGAGTACGAGCCACTGGACGTCTTCTGAATACGGAGGGGTCGTGAGTGATCCCTTGTAGGTATAGACGTGCTTTTTACTGGGGAGGATTTCGTCGAGGTTGATGGAGCGGTCGAGGTCGATGTGTCCGATATCGCGAGGGGCATCGGAGAGGATGCGCTCGATGAAGGAGTTGGTTGCGCCGACGTCGAAGAGGACCCCGAGCACGAGGAGTTTTCCGTTCTGATCGCGGTGAACAAAATGGGCTTCCACCGGGAAACGCTGATGCGCAACGAGATGTTCTGAGGGGGTATGAAAATGGAGTTGGTCGAGGGAATAGGTGTGACCGTCGAACTCGATATCGTTGCCGGGATCGACCTCGAGCTCGATCGTATGATCCTTGTGGGTGAGGTGCTCCGCGGTCGCGTGGTAGTGAAGTGCGACGCGACCATCTGATGTTTTCGCGGGGGTGTAGGCGGGGAGGTCGATCGGAGATTGCTGCCGGAGCTCGGGATGCGGGATGTGGGGATCGTGAATCGTGCTCGGCGCGAGCGTGAGGGATTCGAGTTGGGGTTGAGGCGGAGCGGAAGAGACGGCGGGCGCGACCACAGGCTGTCGCGCGCATCCGCTGAGCGCGATCAGAATCGCCGGAAGAGGAAGAGAGAGGGCGAGAGCGCGGGGCAGGGTCGGCATGGAGCGGGGTCCTTGGAGCGAGTGCATCAGGCTTGGTCGACGCGGCGACCGAGCGGGTCGAAGGTGAAGAACTTGCGGCGCCGACCATACCTGAGTTCGTCTTGGCGCACCCCTCGTTGCGTCTGCGTTGCCGGTTTCGCATGCTCGCAGGCATGGAACAGCCATCCGGATTAACGAACGCCGACTCCGCATTTCCCGAACCTCTCCCCGCGTCGCCTCTGCCTCTGCTCGGAGCGTGGTTCGAGGAGGCGCGAACGCATGCTTCCATTCGCAATCACGATGCGATGGCGCTCGCGACGGTGGATGCGTTGGGGGATCCGCAGGTCCGGATGGTGCTCTGTCGCGGATTTGATCCTAAGGAGGCCTGCTTTTCGTTCTACACGAATCGAGACAGTCCGAAGGGACAAGACCTGGATCTGCGGGGGCGTGCGAGCGGTGTTTTCTACTGGGACGCTTTGTCCCGGCAGGCGCGGATTTCGGGGAAGGTCATTCGCGCCAGCGACGCGGATTCTGATGCCTACTTTGCAAGCAGGCATCCCCTTTCTCGGCTGGCGGCTTGGAGCAGCGCCCAGAGTCGTCCTGTCGCATCGCGCGCTGAGCTGATTGCACAGCTCGAAGCGACGACGGAACGTTTCGGCTCGGGGGAACGCGGTGGGCCGGAGATTCCCCGGCCGCCGCATTGGGGCGGCTACCGAATCATCGCCGACCGGATCGAATTATGGGTGGGGCGCGATGGCCGTTTGCATGATCGCGCTGTGTGGGCGCGGTCGAATCATGCCGGGGCCAACGGGAATGATTGGCGCGCGACGCGACTTCAACCCTGAGCGTGTTGCGTCGCGATCGCTGGATGAATGCGCGAGGTCCAACAAGCAAAAGGCGACGAGCATGAAGATGCTCGCCGCCTTTCTGGTGTGAGGGAGTGATTCCCTGTGTCGATTTTTAGAGTGGTGAGCAGAGCTCGCCGATCGTCGGGACGACAAGGCAGGCTTCGCTCGGGTTGTTTAGGCTGACGGTGCCTTCCGTGAGCAGCATTCCATTCCATCGCCCCTCGACCCCCGTAAAGACGGAGCCGTTTTCGATCCCGATGGTGGCGATCATCTCGAGGGTGCCCTCGATCTCCGGGAGCGCCGCGAGCTGGGCTTCGGCTTCCTGGAGTGCGGCGATGCCGTTGTTGAGCTCCGCTTGGGCGAGATTGACGAGCGCCCGGGCACTGCTGAGATTGCTCTCGGCGGCGCTGAGGGCGTTTCGTGCGGTAGTGAGGACTGCCGTTGCGGCGTTGCGCGTACCGTAGAGGGTGGAGCGCAGACCTCGATGGTAGTTGTACCGCGAGTAGTAGTACGAGGTCTTCGCGGCGCGGGTGGCCTTGCAAGAGAAGGCCCAGCGACTGCAGTACTTCCGCTTCCAAGATCGATAGGCGTTGTAGTTGCTGGTGACCCGACTCGACTGATAGGAGATGCTGCTGTTGATCGAGTTGACCGAGGCCTGAGCCGTATCGACGGCACGACCTGCGGTCGTGGCGGCCGCCACCAAGGGGGTGAGGGTGGTGTTAGCGGAAGCAAGGGAGCCTTCCAGGAACGCAACGGCTTCACGGTTCGCCAAGACACGGTTCAGCATCTCGACACGCTCAAGGGCATTGCCTTCGACGGGATCTGCCAGCTGGGCTGAGCCGCTCAGTAAGTAGCCGTCGCCGCGCAGGGCGCCTTCCATTTCGAAGACCGTCTCGCCGGTCAGGAACCGCCCGTTCACTCGCACGCCGAGTCGGTCGACGATCATCTCCGCGTTCTCAAGTCGTTCGTTGCCCACGATGAAACTGCCGAAGATCTTCAGGCTTGATTCGCCGTTAGTCGAGATGAAGACTTCGAACCCGGACTCGCCTTCGAGCTGGACGCTCGGATGGATGCCGACTGAAGTCTTACCCTGGAGCGTGAGCCCCGTGGCGTTGATGTCGAGGATCGCCTGCTGCGAATAGAGCTGGCCGAGGGGCACGCCGGAGAGTGCGCCCAGGGCGCTCGCATCGACGCCGATTTCACCTTCTGCATGGATAAACGACTCG
>JBGCEJ010000019.1:0-86213 GCA_045106235.1 Myxococcota bacterium | reverse complement strand
GCGGCACGGCGCTTCAGAAGGCGCTTGGGTACGCGGATTCTGCGGAGAACATGTTCAATTATATGATGGCGGCCTGCGGCCCGGAGCCCGATGCGGCTTTGATTCAGCCTTATTGCGAGGAGAGCGCGAGCCATTTTGACTCGGTCGTCGCCCAGGGTGTGCCTTATCGCGAGCGCTTCTTTGCGGGGGCCCACGAGCCTTTCGCGAGCGATTGCGGCCTGGTCTATTCGGGCAGCGAACATGTTCATCCCTTCAATGAAATCGCGACGCCAGCGCCGCGAGGCCACGCGCCGATGGCGATCAAGGACAAGGGCGCGCTCTTCATGAACACCTTGATTGCGTCCGCGGAAAGGGCCGGGGTGAAGACGCAGTATCAGAGTCGCTGCGACGCGCTTGTGACGGCGAGCGATGGGCGGGTCGTGGGCGCGGTTTTGTCGACCCTGGAAGGCGAGCGCTTTGTACGTGCGCGGAAGGGCGTGATTCTGACCTCGGGCGGTTTCATCTACAACGATGCGATGCTCGAACGCTATGCGCCGATCTTGCAAAAATGCCAGGCGAAGGTGGGAACGGAGACGGATGACGGGCTTGGGATTCGGCTGGGCCTGGCGGCAGGCGCTGAGGCGATTCGGATGGAGGCCGGAGATGTCAGCATGGCGATTTTTCCGCCCAACGATTTGCGAAGGGGCATCTTCGTGAACCAGTCGGGGCAGCGCTTCCTGAACGAGGATGTGTATTTTGGTCGCGCAGGTGAGATCGTTCTCTATCACCAGGATGCGCACGCCTATTTGATCGTGGACGATTCCTGCTTTGTGAGGCCAGCGCTCTTTCCCGTTGAGCTCGCCGGGGTTGGTGAAACGATCGAGGAGCTCGAAGCGGAGGTCGGATTTCCGAAGGGCGCTCTTTCCAGCACGCTCGCCTACTACAACCGGTATGCGGAAAAAGGAGAGGATCCGCTCTTTCGCAAAGGCAACGGATACGTGAAGCCGCTCTCGAGCCCGCCCTATGCCGCGATCGATCTCCGGGCCGAGAATCTGATCTACTCCGGATTTACGCTGGGCGGGTTGCGGATCGACGCGCAGGGTCGCGCGCTCGCCGCGGGGGGAGAGGCGATTCCCGGTCTCTACGCGGCGGGGCGGACGACCTCCGGTGTCGCAAAGCATGGCTATAGCAGTGGGATGTCTCTGGGCGACGGCAGCTTTTTTGGTCGCCGGGCAGGACGCCACGCGGTGGAGCACGGAGCCTAACGTTTCAGGGGCGCGTCCTGATTCGATTCTGCATCGACTCGCTCGGCAACGAAGTGGACGGTGCCGCCCTGACGCGCCGCCGTTGCGAAAATTGTGAGGAACAAGGAGATCGGCGCGAGGAGGGCGAAGAGGGTGAGCTGGAGTAGCCGTGCGGATCGAGACGGTGTTGCTGCGGGTGCGTCTGTGGCTGAGGCGTCTGCGCGGTTGTGGAGAACGGCGTAGAGCTGATTTCGGGGAAGGGATTCGAGGCGATTGAGCGCGCTCTGGATCCAGCCGAAGGGGTTTTGACGGAGCGAAAAATGGTGGGCACTGCGCGGGCGAAAGCCGACCTCTTTGATGAGCCGTTCGAGGCCGGCGGCAGTGAAATGATGAAGATGGCGCGGTAGGTCGAGGTGGAACCACGCGGCGCCCGACCAGCGCGCCTGCCAGCTCGCGTAGTTCGGCACCGCGACCACGAGGCGGCCGCCCGGGCGAAGGACGCGACGAATTTCTTCAAGCGTTGCGCGAGGCTCGGTCAGATGTTCGAGCACATGCCAGATCACGACCAGATCAAAGGAGGCCTCGGCGTAGCCAGCGGATCTGAGATCCTCGCCGATGCGAATTTCAGCCCGCGCATCGGCTCCTCGAGCGGCTTCTTCGCTGAGCTCGAAACCGTGCGCCTGAAGGCCTTCGTCTGCGAGCGGGCCGAGGAGGACCCCGCGACCACAGCCCACATCGAGCACCTTCGCGCCGGGAGCGAGGCCTCGAGTGAGGAAGCGGACGTGTCGCCGACCGACAAAGCGAACCAGTCCTTCGATCGCGGGTCTGAATTTCGTGCCCGGCCTGCCGTAGTAGTGGTCCGGGTAGAAGGCGCGGATCGCATCCGGCGTGGGCGTCGGGTCGAGTCGCCCATGTCCGCAGGCGGAGCATTCGATGAGGCTGTAGAGGCCGTCGGCGCGGGCTTCTTCCGTTGCCACCGTGAAACGGTCGGTGACTAAGGTGCCGTGGCATACGGGGCAGGGCGATGCGCGTCGCGCGCCCCGAGTCGGGAGTGTGCCGACGGGGAGGGCGTAAAGGTCATGGAGCGGGTCGGCCGACGCGTCTGCTTTCGCGTCTGCATTGTTCGCCGCACCGCCACGCCCGGACTGATCGCGTATGCTCATGGGGCGAAGATAGCGGGCATACAAGCCCTCGACCGCTGCGGATATTAGGCGAAGAGCGTGTCCGACTTGGCCGCCGCAGCCACGTTCTCTTCGAGATGGGCGAAGACCTGCATGTCCGCGTTGACGGCATCCAGACCATGGCCGAGCACGTACGCATAGCTCCGCTGGAAAGCCGAGAGACCTGACTTCATCACGTCTGCGCTGTAATGCGAATCGAAGGCGTCGGGCTTGCCCCAGCCGAGAAATTTGCGACCCGCCAGATAGCGGCCTGCCTTCATGCCGATCAGGCCGATTCCCGAGGCCCGGACCTGATCCAGGAAAGGCTGAATTTCCGCCATGGTTTGGGAGCCGGGGAGGATGTTCTTGTCCGCCCAGTCGTACCAGCCGCCGGGGGTGATCGCGATCTGCGCGAGGTCGTACGCCCCCGTCTTCATGGCCGCTTCGAGGACGCGCTGGGCATTTTGATGGGTGCTGAGGCCGATGTGCCGGGTCTTGCCCGCCTGCTTGGCGTTGGCGAAGGCGCCTTGCATCTCTTGGCTTTCGAGAATGGAGGGATTATTCGCTCCCATCACGTAATAGGCATCGACGGACTCAACCTCGAGCTCCCGAAGGCTCTGGTCAAGCAGTTCGGTCCAGGTGGCAGCGGCTTGTTTGCCCTGGGCTGAGGAAATCGTCTGATTGGGCTCGACCTCGACATAGGTCATGGCCTTCGAGATCAGGAAAATCTGATCGCGTCGCTTTTTCAGAAAGGGGGCCAGGTTCATTTCGGCGTCGCGGTAGTACCGGCGGGTCCCGACATCAAAAACGTTGATGCCGGCATCGAAGGCAGCGTCCAGAAGATCGTCCTTCCGTCCCCGCGACAGCGCGGCCCCGCAGCCAAAGACCAGTCGACTGCCCGCAAAGCCCGTTCGACCGAGCACGCGTCGGCCCAACTGAGGCCATTCCGCAGGACTACCCGATGCGGCCTTTGCCGCATAGACCGCAGCACCCGCATCGCGCGTTCGGAGGAGGGCACGTCCACCGATCCCGGCTACCGCGGCCATTTTCAAGAAGGATCGTCGGCTTCCGGTCGTATTCTTGGGCATCGCGTGTTCCTCACCTGGCAAGTTCATGGATAGGGTACCTCCCTAACGGCGGAGGCGAGCCCGGATTCGTTCGAGCCGGTTTTTTTTCGGCATGGGCTCGCGATAATCGGGAAGGGAGGGGGGCAAGTTTTTCGATTCGCTCTAACTTTCGGGTGTCCCCCCTTGGTTCTTCGCGATGTGACCCCTCGAAGGGATTGATCGCGATTTTGAATCGCCGCCTTGCGACGTGTGGCGGTGTCGCCCGAACGAGTCTGAGAGGAGAGCCGAGATGCTGGCCGAAGGCGTTCGACTGATGGTCGTGGGCATGCTGACCGTTTTTTCCTTTCTCGCATTTCTCGTTGTCGTGATGAAGGCCTCCGCCGCTTTCTTCGAGGCCTTTGCGGCGCATTTCCCCGAAGAGCCCGCCGTGCGGCTTCCGGCAGCGGGGGCGGGCCACGCGGGGGCCGGCGACGAAGGCGAGATCGCATTGGTGTTGGCGCTGGCTGAGGCCGCGCGAAAGGGGCAGAGGATCTAGGTATGCCGAAGAAGTTGGTTCAGGTCATGAACACGTCGTTCCGCGACGGTTTTCAGTCGGTCTACGGCGCCCGTGTGAAAACGGCCGATTTTCTGCCGGCCCTTGAGGCCTCGAAGGCCGCAGGCTTTACCCATTTCGAGGCCGGGGGCGGTGCGCGCTACCAGTCGCTTTACCTCTATTGCCAAGAGGATGCGTTCGACATGATGGACGCATTTCGGGCGACCGCGGGGCCGGCGGCGAACCTGCAGACGCTGTCTCGGGGGGTGAACGTCGTTGGGCTCGATTCTCAGAGTTCCGACATCATCGACCTGCATGCCAAGATGTTTAAGAAGCATGGCATGACGACGATCCGAAATTTCGACGCGCTGAACGATGTGCGGAATCTTTCCTATTCGGGGCGCTGTATCGCGGAGGCGGGACTCAATCACGAAGTTGTTGTGACGTTGATGGAGCTTCCGCCGGGCTGCGAAGGTGCGCATACGCCTGAGTTTTACATGAAAACCCTCGAGGATATTCTCGACGACGGCGTGCCCTTCCATAGCGTTTGCTTCAAAGACGCTTCGGGAACCGCCGTGCCGTCGAAGGTCTACGACACGATCAAGCTCGCGCGGCGACGGCTTGGGGACGATATTCACCTGCGGCTGCATACCCATGAGACCGCAGGCGTGAGCGTGGCAGCGTATAAAGCGGCGCTCGATGCCGGGGCGGATGGAATTGATCTGGCCATGGCGCCCGCTTCGGGGGGGACAAGCCAGCCCGATTTTATCGTGATGTGGCATGCGCTGCGCGGCACGGACTACGTGCTCGGCAACGAAGAAGATGCGATCGATGTGGACCGGGTGGTTGAGGCGGAGGCCGTCTTCAAGGACTGCATGAAGGACTATTTCCTGCCCCCGGAAGCGACGATGGTGGAGCCGCTGATTCCCTATTCGCCCATGCCGGGCGGCGCGCTGACGGCTAACACGCAAATGATGCGGGACGCCGGGACGCTGCATCAGTTTCCGGACGTGATTGCGGCCATGAGTGACGTGGTGCGCAAGGGCGGCTTTGGCTCGTCGGTCACGCCGGTCAGCCAGTTCTATTTTCAGCAGGCGTATAACAATGTCGTGCTCGGTCCCTGGAAGCGGATTGCCGAGGGCTACGGGAAAATGGTGCTCGGTTATTTCGGGAAGACGCCTGTGCCCGCCGATCCCGAGATCGTTGCGCTCGCCGGGGAGCAGCTCGGGCTCGAGCCGACCACGCGGGATCCTCGCGAGATCAACGATGAGGATCCTAAAAAGGGCATCGGCCCCGCGAAGGAATTACTCACGGAGAGCGGTCTCGAAATCACAGACGAAACGATTTTCATCGCGTCGGCTTTGAAAGAGAAGGGCATCGCGTTTCTGAAGGGCGACCGGCCCGACGGCATCCGGAAGGTTGAGGCGGCAGCGGACGCCGCGGGGGCGGCCGAGGGCTTCAGCGTTTCGCTTGGAGGGCGAAGCTACGATGTCGCCTTCGATGGGGCGGGCAAGGCCACGGTGAATGGCAAAGCCTACGACTACTCGATCGGCGAACTGAATGCGGCAGGCCCGCCCGCCGGAGGCGCGGCCGGACAGGCGACCGGGTCGGGAGAAATCGTGGCGGCGGAACTCGCCGGGCAGGTCCTCCGCGTCGATGCGAAGGAGGGGGAGCGTGTCGAAGAGGGCGATGTGCTGCTGATGCTTGAGGCGCTGAAGATGGAGATCGAAGTGAAAGCGCCTTGTGCGGGGGTCGTGAGCGCGCTGCTTGTGAGTCCAGACCAGAGCGTTGCGGTGGGTGATGCGCTTGCGGAGATTACACCTTGAACGCCGCACTCGAACTCTGGCAAGCGACGGGCATCGCCAATTTCGAGTCCCTCGGACAGGTGCTGATGTTCCCGGTCTGCTTGGGGCTTCTGTACCTGGGAATCAAGCGCGGCTTCGAGCCCCTGCTTCTTGTCCCGATCGGCTTTGGCGGACTGCTTGCGAATATTCCCGTCGCCGGAATCGCAGATCACGCGGGCTTTCTCGGCATCATCTACGACGCCGGAATCGCGAATGGCCTCTTTCCTCTTTTGATTTTCATGGGCGTCGGGGCGATGACGGATTTCGGTCCTCTGCTGGCCCATCCCAAAACGGCCCTGCTGGGGGCGGCGGCGCAGTTTGGCATATTCACGACCCTACTCGGCGCGCTCTTCTTGTCGGAGCACGTCGACGCCATCGATTTTAGCCTCGGGGATGCCGCCGCCATTGGAATCATCGGCGGGGCGGACGGCCCGACTGCGATTTTTCTGGCCGGCCGTTTGGCGCCGGATCTACTTGGGGCCATCGCGGTCGCTGCCTATTCATATATGGCCCTCGTTCCGATCATTCAGCCGCCGATCATGCGCCTGCTCACGACGGAAGAGGAGCGTGCGATCAAGATGGATCAGCTGCGCCCCGTGAAGCGGGTGGAGAAGATCATCTTCCCCATCGTCGTGCTCCTGCTCTGCGCGCTGCTGATTCCGGACGCAACCCCCCTCGTTGGGGCGCTGATGTTTGGGAATCTGCTGAGCGAGTCCGGGGTCGTCGACCGGTTGGCCGACGCGGCGCAGAACGAGCTGATCAATATCGTCACGATTCTCTTGGGGCTCGCGGTCGGGTCGAAGCTCGCTGCGGACAAGTTCTTGTCTCCCGAGACGCTCGGGATTTTGGTTCTGGGGCTGATCGCATTTTCAATCGGGACGGCTTCGGGTGTGCTGCTTGCGAAGCTGATGAATCGGCTGAGTACGGATCCTGTGAATCCTTTGATCGGTGCAGCGGGCGTCAGCGCGGTTCCGATGGCAGCCCGAGTTGTGAACAAGGTGGGGCTCGAATCGAATCCGCAGAATTTCTTGCTCATGCATGCGATGGGGCCGAATGTGGCGGGTGTGCTCGGGTCGGCGGTTGCGGCGGGCGTGCTTCTGGCGCTGGCGCGTTAGGTTTAGAGCCGCCGCCCCGCGTCCTTCCAGTACCGCTCCCGAATCGATCGCCGCGCGAGTTTCCCGGTTTCCGTCCGCGGGAGCGCCTCGTGAAAGTCGACGTCCCGCGGCACCTGATACCCCGAGAGCTTCTCGCGACAATGCTTGAGGATCGCGTCCTTCGTCTCTGCCGACTCCGCTTCGCCCTCAACGACCTGAATGATGGCCCGCACCTCCTCGCCCCATTCCTCGTTCGGAACGCCGACGACACAGCAATCGGCGACGCAGTCGAGCTCAAGGATCGCGGATTCGATTTGTGCGGGGTAGATGTTGACGCCCCCCGAGATGATCACATCCGCACGGCGATCGCAGAGGAAGAGATAGCCGTCTTCATCGACGTATCCGATGTCCCCCATCGTGAAATAGCCCGCGCCGTGGCGGCTTTCGGCGGTTTTCTCGGGGTCGTCCTTGTACTCGAAGGGCGAGGATTCGAGATCGAAACAGACCGTTCCCTCGACGCCGGGGGCAACGGGCGCGCCCGCTTCATCGAGGATGCGCAGCTCGACACCGGGTCGCGGGCGGCCGACGGAGCCGGGTTTATTCAGCCATTCTTCCGAGCTGATCATGACGCCGCCGCCTTCGGTTCCGCCGTAGAACTCGAAGAGAATCGGACCCCACCATTCGATCATGGCTTGCTTGACGGGCACGGAGACCGGCGCCGAGCCGTGGCAGACAAGAGCGAGAGACGAAAGGTCGTAGCGATTCCGAACTTCCGCAGGGAGGCGAAGCAGCCGGACGAAATGGGTCGGGACGAGAAAGGTGGAGGTTGCTTTGTACTTTTCGATGGCAGCGAGAAACGCCTCCGCATCGAATTTTTCCATCATGACGATATCGGCACCGAGCAGGAGCGCCCCGTCGCAGTAGGTGTTAGGTCCGGCATGGTAGAGTGGTGCCGAGACGAGATGGATTCCGTCTCGTGCGCCTTCGGGCATGAAGGCCTGCATCATGGCCATGCCTGATGACGCGACGAGGGTCGGGGGTGGGCCCTCGGGTGGAGCTGCGCGCAAGACCCCCTTCGGTCGGCCCGTTGTCCCCGAGGTGTAGAGCATGGTGTCTCCGCAGAGGGGCTTTTCGTATTCAGCACCGGATTCCGCTTCGACTTCTGCCCAGGGACGGAACCCCGGGATTTCCGCGCCGACGGCGAAACGACGTTCCGGGGCGATCCTCGCCGCGCCGGTCTCCACGATTTCGGCGTAGCGTGCGTCGACGACGAGAGCGTCGGCTTCACAATTTTCGATGACGTAGGCGGCATCATCCGCCGTCCAGCGCCCTGAGAGCGGGGTGAAGCGTCGCCCCGACCAAGTCGCGCCGCGGTAGACCGAGAGGAACTCAGGGGTGTTGGCGAGCAGGCAAGCCACGGAGCCGCGAGCCGGGACGCCCGCGGCGTCGAGGGTGCGGGCGAAGCGGGCGGCGCCGGCGAGGGCCTCGGCATTGGAGACGTAATGGTTTTGGATGCGCATAGCGGTCAGAATAGGGGGCGGCGCGCCGGATCGCCTTGCTTGTCAGAAGCGGGCAGATCTATGATCGTTTGCTCTCCAGATCGTCGCGAATCCCGCCCTTCCTGGATGGGAAAGCGCAGGGCGATGGAGGGAGCGAAATGCCGCTTGAAATCCAGAACTTCTCCCATGTCGTGATGCAGGTGTCGAATCTCGAGGATTCGATCGCCTTCTACCAGGGACTCTTGGGGCTCGAGGAGATTTTCCAACAGGAATTCCCCGAGCCCGGGCAGCCCGGAGCGACCCGGCGGATGGTCGGATGCCTCGTGGGAGGCAGCGTGGTGATCGAGTTTGGCGCCTCCCTCACAGATCCGAAGCCTGTGGACGGCTCCTCGTCCCCGATCTTGGCCTTCGGCGTGGCAGATATCGAAGCGACCCATCAGGCGATCTTGGATGCAGGGGTGAAGCCGCTGATGGGACCTCGAGAGATGGCGCCGGGGCTGATGATGGTCTTCGTTCAGGATCCGGACGGGCGAACGATTGAATTTGCGCAGTTTCCCGATGGCCAGGCCAACAGCGCGGAGTATGCCCTCGCGCGCGGCTGAGGCCGGCGTGATGCCGGCGGTCCGGCCTCGCGACGGAGCGAAATGCCTGAATCGAAGCGCCATCGCTGGGGCGTTCTCGACGCATTGAACGGGCCGCCCACCCTCGGGGGAGGAGTCCAGAGAAGGCCCGAGCGAAGCTGCGCCTGAGCTGGGTGAAGTCGGGCCCGCTTCTCTCGTGCGATTCGTCGGCAAGCATCGCAACATGTTGAAAACTCGGCCGATTTGCTTGCTCGGGCCCGCGGGAGTCGCTAATACCTGGGCCGGGATCGTTCCCTTTCTGTGCCGTTTTGTGAGCGCCTCTCAGGCGTTTTACGCTCGGATTCCACAGTACGCTGGAAACACAACTGGATAGATAATTAGCCATCAGAGAATGATGGATAGACACCCGCCCCGGGAGAGGGCGCCCACCCGCGACACGCGCGAGGTTCGGGATCGAGCGGATGGCTCGAGGGTGTGTCGAGAGCGGGCGCCGAGAAGGCCCCGGTTACGCTCGTCATCTGCCGCTGGAAAACGAAAGCCTGATCGACGGACCGCTTGCGAGCTGCCCTCGACCAGAGCCTCGTCCCAAAGCGCGATGAACCGGGCGGACTCCTCGCTCTCCGCTTGATGAGGATGGATTCGAAAAATGAATGAGCAGATTGCCCAACTCACCCAGATATCGCTTGGTGCGAGTGTTCTGGGTCTGATCGTCGCGACCTTCTTTTACTTTCGGGTGAAGGGCCTGCCGGAAGGCACCGACACCATGAACATGATCGCGCGGTATATCCGCGAAGGCTCGATGGCCTTCCTGGTGCGCGAGTACAAGGTGCTGGCCGTTTACGCCATCGCCGTCTTTGTGTTCCTCTTCTTTGCGTTCCAGGGACAGGGCACCGGCCTTCTTGCCGGTATGTGCTTCCTGTTTGGCGCGTTCCTCTCGCTCCTCGCCGGCTTCCTCGGCATGAAGGCAGCGACCTACGCCAACGTGCGAACGTGTCAGGCGGCCCGCGAAGGCTCCAAGCCGAACGCGCTGCTGACCGCCCTCGACGGCGGCGCGGTCATGGGCCTCGCGGTCGCATCGACGGCGATTCTCGGGCTCGGCGGCCTCTACTACGTCTACGCCGCAGATCCCCATCTGCCGACCGTGCTGCATAGCTTCGCAGTCGGCGCATCCTCGATCGCGCTCTTCTCGCGCATCGGCGGCGGCATCTACACCAAGGCCGCCGATGTCGGTTCCGACATCGCGGGTAAGGTCGTGGAAGGCATCCCGGAAGACGATCCGCGCAACCCGGGCGGCATCGCCGACAACGTGGGTGATAACGTGGGCGACGTCGCCGGTATGGGCGCCGACATCTACGAATCCCTCGTGGCAGCCATCGTGGCGGCCATGGCCATCGCTTTGACGGCCAAGACCTCGCACGTGATGGCCCTCTTCACGAATAATCCGACGGAGTCCGAAGGGGTCGCCCTCGCGGTGGCGCTTCCGCTCTTCCTCTCGGGTGTGGGACTTCTCGTCTCGATCGTTTGTATCTTCATCGCTCGCATGCTTCGCCAGAACTCTCCGGCGATGGTGCTCCGCGCCGCACTCATCGTGCCCTCGGTCATCATCTGCATCGCGGCCTACTTCATCATGCCGATGCTCGGTGTCTCTCAGGCCGTGACCTACGCCCTGGCGGCTGGCGCAATCGGTGGTGCTCTGATCGGTCTGATCACCGAGTACTACACCGCATGGGGCCCCGTTGAGCGCATCGCGGAATCGACCAAGACGGGTGCCGGTACCGGCATCATCTCCGGCCTCGCGGTCGGCATGGAGAGCACGGTTGTTTCGCTCTTCATCGTCGCTGTTGTCGGCTTCATCGCCAACGCGGTGATGCCGGAAGGCCTCGGTCTCTTCGGGATTGCGATGGGCGCGGTCGGCATGCTCGCCGGTACGGCCATCGTGATGACGGTGGACGCCTACGGTCCGATCTCAGACAACGCGGGTGGCATCTCAGAAATGAGTGGCCTCGGCAAGGAAGTTCGGGACATCACGGACGAACTCGACTCGGTTGGTAATACGACCGCAGCCATCGGTAAGGGCTTCGCCATCGGTTCGGCAACGCTCACGGTGTTGGCGCTCTTCTCGGCCTTCATTCTTGAAGTGAACCACGTGCGCATCGGCGAAGGCATGGCTCCGCTCGTGCTGAAGCTCGACGAGGCGCCGATCTTGATCGGTATTCTCCTCGGTGCATGTCTTCCCTACGCGGTCGGTGCTTCGACGATGATCGCGGTTGGTAAGGCCGCTCAGGCGATCATTCAAGAGATCATCCGCCAGTTCAACGAGATCCCCGGTCTCCGCGAAGGAAACGCCGAACCGGACGGAAACGCCATCGTTGATATCGCAACGAAGGCGGCTCTCTCGCAGATGGTTCTGCCTGGCTGTGTCGCGATCCTCGCGCCGGTTGGGATTGGCTTCCTGATGGGCCCGGCCGCTCTTGCGGGCATGCTCGCAGGCGCAGTCGCCGTGGGTGCCTCGCTTTCGCTCTTCATGGCGAATGCCGGTGGTGCTTGGGATAACGCCAAGAAGTACATCGAAGCGGGCGGCCTTGAAGGTCATCCGAAGGGTTCTGAAGCGCATAAGGCCGCCGTTGTGGGCGACACTGTGGGTGATCCCTTCAAAGATACGTCGGGCCCCGGCGTGGCGATTTTGATCAAGGTCATGAGCGTTGTGAGTCTGCTCATCGCGCCCCTGATCGCGACTTACTAGTTCTTGGGCGCCGATAGGCGCCCAAAACGCCGCAGGCGCTACTCGCTAAGTTTGGGGCGCCGATAGGCGCCCCCAAAAGCCGCAGGCGCTTTGAGCGGCGGTGATTTAAAAGATCGTCAGATTGAGAATGACGCCCCGGTCCGGAAGGATCGGGGCGTTTTCTTTTGTGGGGCCTTGTCTTCGGGTGGGCGTGCGTGTGGTGGGTTCGCCTGTCTGATGCGGCGTTATTTGATGTTAGGCGCAGGGTGATGGGTGCGGGGGTTTGGTGACGGAACTGATTCCCCGTTAGGCGACGGGCCGTCAGCGATGCATTCTGGTCGGCCTCATATTTCCGATTCGACATCGACTTGCGGATTCGAGGCTTCTTTCGTTTTTGGTTTGACTTCGGAACTAACAATGTTCCTATGGAGGCAGGGAGCCATGGCGGCTTCCGCTCCGCTCCGCGGCGCGAGGTGACCGATTCTGCTCGCGCAGTTGGGAGCGACCTGAGTGAGAAGGAGAGAGTCTCAATGATGAAGACCAAGCGACACCTGATTTCGTTTTTTCTATTTTCGGCCCTTGTGCTGATCTTTGCTATGCCGAGCGTGAGCTTCGCCCAGGCTTCGACGTGTGCGGTCGACTACGATGGCGACGGTGCGAGAACGCCGGCGGATGTGGCCCAATTTATCGTGGCTTTTGGCGCGCCAAGTAGCGCGGCGGATCTGAATGGGGACGGTGCAGTCGATAACTTCGATGTGAACACCTTCGTCGCCTACTACGGCTTCGCGCCTTGTCCCTGGAAGGCGGATTACCAATACAATCGCGTGATCGATAATGTCGATTTGCTCTTCTTTCAGTTCTTGCTCGGTACCGGATCGCTGCGCGCAGATCTGAATGGAGACGGCGTAGCGGGGCCGGCGGACTTTGCGATCTTTACGGCGGCGTTCGGCTCCACGTACTGATCCAAGCCGCATTGACCGAGGGAAGCGCCGTGGGGTGGACGGATGCGTCCGCCCCGCGGTGGTTTGGATCGTTTTCTCCGGTGGGTCTCTGGTGGGTCTTTGGTGGGGCGATGGGGGCGTTGGGTGAGTCAGGGAAAGGGCCTTCGGTGTAGTGGCGCTACACAAGGTGCGCGCGAACGCCTATGCTCGGCGCCTTAAACGCGCTCATCCCGCTCTAAAGGAGAAAATACGTGATCGATCTGAATGCCACGTCCGCGATTGTGACTGGCGGTGCCTCTGGAATTGGACTCGCTTCCGCCCGCCGACTTGCTGCGCTGGGCGCGCGGGTCGTGGTCGTTGATATGAACGAAGAAGGCGGGGAGGCCGCTGCGAAAGAACTCGGCGGAGTCTTTGCGAAGGCTGACGTTTCGAACGAGGAAGAGGTGCAGGCTGCGGTGGATGCGGCGACCAAGCTCGGTCCGCTCCGCTCGCTCGTGAACGGCGCGGGGATCGGGAGTGCGGCTCGGACCGTGGATCGCGAAGGGAAGCCCTTCGATCTAAAGACCTTCGAGTTCGTCCTACGCGTAAACCTGATCGGTTCTTTCAACTGCATCCGGTTGGCAGCGGCAGCGATGGCGCAGACGGAGCCCCTTGATGAAGACGGTCAGCGGGGCGCCGTTGTGAACCTCGCTTCGGTCGCTGCTTTCGACGGGCAGATTGGTCAGGCCGCGTATTCCGCTTCGAAGGGGGGCGTTGTGGGCATGACGCTGCCGATTGCGCGAGATCTCGCATCGATTGGCGTTCGCGTGAACACGGTCGCACCGGGTCTGGTGGATACGCCGATTTACGGCACGGGTGAGGGCTCAGAGAAGTTCAAGGCTCATCTTGGCCAGAGCGTGCTCTTCCCGAAGCGCCTGGGAGTGGGCGACGAACTGGCTTCCATGATCGTGGAGCTGCTGACTAACCCTTACATGAACGCGGAAGTGATTCGCGTGGACGGCGGGATTCGGATGCCTCCGAAATAGCAGGCGCGACCCCTGAGGTCCGGCCGCGGGCTATGCCCTGTTGTTGGGTCTCGTTGGGTCTCGTTGGGTCTCGCTGAGTCTTGCTGGGTCTCGTCGGACCTAACAATACTAGGTCCAAGCAAGATCTGAGAGAAACGCCTCGGCCTCATGTAGGTCCGGGGCGTTTCTCGGTTCATGCCCCGGCAGTAGGCTGACGCCGATCCGGCGGATCGCGAAGAGGGCTTGCTTGCGTTCGATACGCTTTTGAGCGCGGCTGACTGAGGTCGTGGGTGTCGTGGGGGTAAGGCCTCTAGCGGCATCCTGTTCACGCATCAGCTGAGCGGCGCGGGTCCCGAAGCCGCGGAGGTGCCGGCTCTGGTAGAGAAACATTCGGACGCGCTCGCGCCAATGGCCGACCAGCGCTTGGTAGACGTCGAAGGCTACGCATCGATGCTCAAATTCTTCAGCGAGATGCCAACCCCAAAGTCCCGCCACCGCGGGGTCTGCGCCTTCGAGTGATTCCGGCGCCGCTCTGAAAAAGAGCTCCGCGGTGACCATCCCCGTCGTTTCGAATCCTGCGGAATACCCGAGATTCCACTCGAGGGATTCTTCGCGCAGCATGCGTGCGAAATCGGCTTCGATCTCGGCCTCGATCTCTTCCAAGCCTTCGTAGCGCTCCCTGAGCATCGCGTTATAGCCGGCGTGGAGGCGGTAGTGGTTGGCTTCTTGGCCGTTAAAAAGGTCGATCTCACGAGCCAGTCGCGGATTGCTTCCGGCGAGCTTGTCCTTGGCCTGCTTCATGACGCGGATCAGGTAGGGCTCGAGGTAGGGCAGGATCAGCGAGCCGCCATTGAGCTCGTAGCCGAAGGCGGGGTTCGCAGGCATCCAGTTATGGGGCGAGTCGGCGAAGGCGAACTCGGGGCGCCGGACGACCATTTCGATTTCTTTCAGGTTGGTTTCAGCGGTCATCAGGGCTCCTCCAGCCGAAACGATACGGCACGCCGGGATAGAGGTCCATTCGCGTGAATCCGGGCCGGCCGATACTATGAAGAGAAGCGCACGCGGCGCTAAGGGGGATGGACATGAAGGGATGGGCTGCTTTCTTCGCGGCCGTTTTCGCCTTGGCGGCGGCGGTGCAGTGGAATGACCCGGATCCGGCGCTTTGGATTCTGGGCTATCTCGCGATGTCCGCTCTGTCCGTGGCGGCTTTCCTCGAGCGTAGACTCTTCGTGCCGAATCTGGCTGCAGCAATCATCTTCACGCTCTGGTTTGCGACGCTGGCTTCGAGTTTAGTCGGCGCGTCCGAGGAGGCCTTTACTTCGTTCAGGATGAAGGCAGAGGGGCATGAAGAGCCGAGAGAGGCGGTTGGCCTTGGGCTCTGTGTCGCGTGGGCAATCACGCTGACGGTCTGGTCGCGGCGGGGGAGTGTCAAAGCGCAGCCTTAGTCCGGGAGCGCGCATCTCATTTCGCATTGGGTACGACGCGAAAAAGGGGCATCCGACGCGGTGTGAACCGAATCGAATGCCCCTTTAGTGGGCCTGCGTGTGATCTGTTATCGATCGCTAGATCGACGTGTCTGTCGACGTGTTTATCGACGTGTCTATCGAAGTGTCCTTAGATCGACCCCTAGAAGTCGAATTGGGCATCTTCAACGATGTCCACCCAACTTTGGTTTCCCTTTAAGAAATCGTAGGTCCAATCGTTGAGCAGGACGCCATTGGCATCCTGGGTGTAGAAAAGATCGGATTGCAGCGCGGTATGGGATGTATCGCCTGCGACGATGAAGCGCTTGTAGCGCTCTGGGTGTGCTTCATTAATCAGCCCATGCTCCGTCACGATCAAGTTCCGAAAACCAACTGGATCAAAGAGCAAGTTGAGAAAGAAGCGATTCGTCTGGTCGAGATCGGTTTCGTAGAACGCTTCGCGGACCGTGGTGTCGTTGTCGAGGCGCCATTTGATGACGGCGGTGGACTGACCCATATCGTCACACTCGGTGCAGCTTTCCGGATAGAATTTTCCGAAATCCCAATCGGCGGCTCGGGCCGCGACCGAAACCGTGTCGGAGAGATTCGTCGTGACGGGGCCCGCATCGTTCAACACTGTGAGCTTGACGCGGTTGCCCCAGGCGAAGCGGGCGAGGAACGGCGTGAAGGCCGTTGCGCCGACGCCGCCTGCGCTCGAGCCGGAGATCGTGACTCGCTTGCTGTCGGGAAACACCTCGTGGGCGAGGTCCAGGGCCGCGGTTTGGTTACGAAGGCCACGGTGATAGCGCACGGGGCCGAAGGGGAAATTCGCGTCCTCAACTTCATTGTCTCCGGTGAAGACGGAGCCGTCGCAGTAAGGCATGTAGACAACGGAATAGAAGCGGAAGGGATTGTCCCGGGAGTCGAAATCAAAGATGCCTGAGCGCGGTCCCGGCGGTTCCTGATCTTCCGACAAAATGTTGCAATTGTAAAAGTCCTGCCAGCAAGCTCCGCCGCCTTGCTCGAAGATCAGCAGGCTCTTGATGAGGCCCGGTCGAGTGAAGACGGAGAATTCAGTGCCCGAGATACAGATCGGGCCTTCGCCGTCCTCGGTATCGAAGGTGTGTTTGGTCCAGCCGTCGCCGACATCCTCCGAGGATTTCGGGACGAATTTACCCATGTATTTGGTGACGCCGGATTCCTCGAGTTCCATGTAGGCGGAGGGTTGAAGGCCACGATCATTGTTTCCCAGTAGGGCGATCGTCGTGAGGGCCAGCAGGAGCAGGAGAAGTCGGTTCAATCTTCGATCGTTCATTCGGAGTCCTCGCTTGTGAGAGATCTGATAGGCCGTCATTCTCTCACGAACGCGCGCCGAATGTCAAAGAGGTGTTCTCCCTAAATTGAGCCTAAGACCAGCGCACCTGCATCCCGGAATAGCCCTTCACGAATTCGGTGGCGTAGGTCTCGAGGCTCGATTCATCCACTTCATAGGCTGGGAATCGTTTCAGGAGTTCCTGGATCGCGACTTCGCCTTCCTTGCGAGCGACATGAAGGCCGATGCAGGCATGGGTGCCATGGCTGAAGCCGAGGGATCGGGGCGGATTTCGATGCATGTCGAAGCGCTCTGGGGCGTCGAACTCACGTTCGTCTCGGTTCGCCGCGGTGTAAAGGAGGACGATGGCTTGGCCCGCCCGAAGCGTATGGCCGTGCCGTTCGACGTCCTCCGTAATCAGGCGACACATGTTATTCGTAGGCATATCGATGCGCACAGTTTCATTGAAGGCAGGGACCGCGAGTTCTGGATTCGCCGCGAGCTCTGCTCGCTGGTCCGGATTTTGCTGAAGGCGAAGGATGAGGTTCGCGAGCACCTTGGGTAGGGTGTCGGTTCCCCCGATCAGAAGAAGCGAGAGGTGGGAGCCGATATCGTCATCGGACAGGGCGTTCCCCTCGGCGTCTCGATACTCTCGGAGCACCGTGATCGCGTTGGCCTCGGCGGGCGGCTTCGCGCGCTGATCGGCCGAGACCTGACGAAGGTAATCGTTCATCTCCAGCATGGCGGCGAGCCCGTCTTCGGTCATGCCGGCATGTCCCGGTTCGCGGTGAAAGAAGCGGGCGACGAGGTCGCGGAGATAGGTGCCGTCTTCGACGGGCAAGCCGATTACGGCGCAGCCCACATGCATCGCGAGGGGCTGCGCAAAACCCTCGACGAACTCATGCTGTCCGCCGTCGGCGAAGGGTTCGATGAGGCCTTGGACAAGGTCGCGGATCATGGGTTCAAGGGCGCGGACGCGGGCGGGCATGAAATGCTTGCGGAGGCCGCCGCGGAGCTTGGTGTGCTCCGGCGGATCCATATTGTTGATCAAGGGCAGCACCGGCTGGACCTTCGTCAAGAGATGCGCGGAGGTCGCCCCCTGCGCGTTCGAGACGAATTTCCCTTCGCAAGCCCACCACACATCATCGAAGCGGGACAGCGCCCAGGCATTCCATTTCTCCATGAAGTAGGCAGGCTCATCGTCCCGCAGCTGCTTGTAGATCGCGTGACGGTCGCCGTGGATGACTTCAGCCGAAAAGGGATCGTAGTCGATGCTCATTGTGAACCTCTGGGTAGTCTGGGGGAAAGGGTGGAAAGGGTTGATGGACTGCTGCTTAGTAGCCGGACTTAGCGAGCGTGCCGAGCCAATGGGCGTGGAAGCGGTCAACGGGCTCTCGCTTGATTCCGAATGCGCGTGCCGCCATGTCGACGATCTGGGCGACAGTGAGTCGATTCCATTGGAAATGATCGTTCGCGCGAACGCCCATATAAATCCCGAACTCAGCGCTCTTGATCGCAACGACCCCGTCGCCCGGGCCTTCATTCTTTTTGACGACAGCATGGGAGAGGGC
This sequence comes from Myxococcota bacterium, assembly GCA_045106235.1. Taxonomy (GTDB): domain Bacteria; phylum Myxococcota_A; class UBA9160; order UBA9160; family UBA4427; genus UBA4427. The sequence continues at coordinate 68,200 of JBGCEJ010000019.1, read as the reverse complement.
GAGTCCGGGATCGAGGATGCTGCCGCAGGCGCCGGTGACACAGGCTTCTGAAGCCCAGCCGAAAATCGTCGCGACTTCGGCGGGGGCCGGAAGTCTGCCGGGTTCCTCAGGCAGGTCGGCGCCATCGGGCACGGCGCAGTCTTCGTCACCGCTCGCGCAAGCAAAGGTGTAGACCCGTTCGGGAATCGGCGGCGGGAAATCGGGTGTCATGGTCTCGCGCGAAAACTGATTCGATAGGGTGAAGAGCGTCTCGCGAAGATCCGTTTGCTCCTCTTCCGTATCGAGGCCAACGACATAGCGCGCGGCCTTTCGGAACATCCAGTCGACGGACCGATTCTCGAGCAGCTTCATGCTGAGGTCGGCAAAGGATGAACCGCGGTGGGGTGTACTCAAAGTTGTGACGGAGGCGATTCGCTTGCGCCAGGGAATTGCGTTCCCCTCGGCATCCGCACTACAGCAGGGCACGGCATTCCCTTGCGCGTCTGTGCATTGGCGCTCGAGATGACAACTCGGTTGATTGTATTTCGGATGCCCGAGCAGATATCGACTGTCGAGGCCGCCCATGGAGTGAGCCACGACATTGATCCGCTGGAAGGGTTCGCCTTCCAGGGGCGTCACGCCTTGATTCTCCAGGTCCACCAGGAAGTTGGAGAGATTGCGCCGAAGATGCTCCGTGCGCTGCCAGACGGGCTCGAAAGCCGGCACGCTCTGAGCCTGGAGCCAACCTTTCCAGCGCGGATCCCCTTCGATCAGCGCGGCCGAAATACCGTCCCAAGCATCCTTGGACGAGTTGAAGCCATGGGCGAAATAGACCGGATAGCGGGTGGGGGATGCGGTCGGGGAACAATTGCCTTCACATCTTGCGGAGAGGTCGTAGAGCGAAGTCTCATCGAAATCGAGGGAGGTCGAGCGGAAGGTCAGGATCGGTAAGTCGCTCGGGGCAGGGGCATCGCTCCCTAAGCAAGTCGGGACGCGGCAGGACTCGGCTCCGCCGCGGCAAGGCGATTTTTCGATGATATCCACTTCGCATTGTCCGGCGGCCCCGTCATGGAGCGTTGGTACGACGCGGAGCAAGAGCGGGTCGACGAGGTTCGTTCGGCCATCGGCGCCGATGCCTTCGAGGATTTGGTAGGTCTCTTCTACGCGGTGGGGCTCGCTTGCGCTGTAGATCGAAAAGAAACCCTCTTGCGGATCGTTGAGGGATCCGAGGCGCGTGTCGTCGAGGCTCTGCGCATCCTCGGGCGAGAAGAGCTGATAGCGGGACCAGGTACGGGGCGCGAAGGCGAGCAGCTCCCCTGTGGTTTCGTCGCATTCGACGTTCGCGCATTCCGCAGCGAAGAGGATTTCGAAAGCGTCCGCCGGGAGATCCGCCGCACGTTTGATCTGTGCGAGCGGGTCCTCGATCCGAAAGCGTCGTCCGCCGAGCAGCGAGAACTCGGGGTCGAAATCGCCCTCAAAAGCGAGGACGCGTGTGGGGGCTTCGCCGTCCTGATTCGGACGGGTTTCGAGGCGAGCGATTTCTTCTTCGAATCCGTCCTCGGTATCGACCTCAAGCAGAGCCTCGGATCCGGGGTAGCGGGGCAAAAAGTCGCCTGCGCTTTTTGGGCCGACTAACACGAGGTATTCATCGAGCCCGGTTGCATCGATAGCGACGCTTCCCGTCTCACCCGAGGCGCCGCGGATCCCGGCCCAGCTGCCATCGTGTTGCTTGGGGCCAAGGATCCAGATACCGACCTGATCGGCCCATTCCGCATCATGGACGTTCAGTCCGACTTCGATGCGGGAGGTGCCGTAGGTCGTGAACGGGTAGACGTGGTAGCGCTGACTGCGATGCGAGAAGGAGGTGCCTTGGAGCCCGTCGCTTCGACTCGGCCCGGCGAGATCGAGCCGGTCGCGCAAAACGAGGCGGGGATCGTTTGTCAGGTTCAGCTCGCCCAACGCTGCCCCGCTTGTGTTGCCCGCTCCTCCGAGAAGCCCGCCGAGGACCGAGCCGCCGACATTTTGGCCCGTCAGCGCCGCAGGAAGAGCCAAGCTTCCTGGGCCCGTGCTTGTTCCACAACCAGTAAGGCTCATGAAAAGGGGGCTGAGGAGCAGTCCGACCAGGAGCCGGAGGAGCTTGCTCCGAGACGGGGATGTTGGGAGAGATGTGTCGGGGCGCTGCGTCGTCATTCGGTTCCCATTCTCGCTGCGAGTGCGCGATGCTTAGGCCGAGAGTGTATCACCGAACCGCAGTTCCGAAGAGGAGTCCGCATGAGCGAAGCCAAACAAGGATACGATCGACGGGACCGTTGGCAGCCGGCCCCACGTCCGGACTGGGTTGCACGACTCAATGAAGAAGGCGAAATGCTGGATGCCCGGAGCATCGTTCCGCTCGATGAAAACTCGCTCCTCAGCTCGGCGCGGGAGAATACGGGCCTGAGTGATTTTGGCGACGATGGCTGGATCGAGCATTTTCGCGTTCTGATTCAGGCGATCGAGGAAGAAGCGAAGCTCAATATGATGGGCCGGATCCTGACCCGGTCCGATTTCGTTGGCTACCTCGAGGCGCGTCTGCGGATTCAAGACGCCTACACGCGGCATCCCGAAATCGAAGAAGAGGTGATCCACGAGCCTGTCATGATTCTTGGTCATGGTCGGACCGGAACGACGATCCTTCACGAAGTGATGTCGACCGACCCGCAATACCGGATCGTGAAACGTTGGGAGGCGATGTTCCCCTGTCCCCCGCCGGAAGAGGCAAGCTACGAGACGGATCCGCGCATCGCCCTCGCGGACCAGCGGATTACGATCTTTGACCGGGTCACGCCGGAATGGAAAGCGATGCATAAATTCGGCGGCGACCTTCCCGTGGAATGCGCAGAGTATCTCTACGCTTCGTTCCTTTCCAACGTGTTTGCCTTCTCTTTCCAGATCCCGAGCTATGCCGCATATCTTGCTGAGCAGGAGGTGGGAGAGACGATTCGCTGGCATCAGCGCTTCCTCAAGCTGCTCCAGTGGAAATACAAGAAGGAGCATTGGCTGCTCAAGAATCCGCTTTGGATCGATCATATTCCCGAAGTGCTCGAGTACTACCCCGATGCGAAGATCGTCTTGACCCATCGCGATCCGATCACCGTCTCGGATTCATTCGTGAACGTAATGGGGACGATCTTCTGGTGGCGCACGGATGATCCCTGGGGCGGCGGGATGCTCGATGAGTTGGTGATGGCGGATGGTCGGGCGACAACCCACGCGAATCTCATGCGCTGGATGGAAGACGGCACCTTGCGGCCGGGATACGTTTCGAACGTCCTGTATCAGGACTTCATGGACGACCCCGTAAAGACGTTGGGTCAGCTCTCAAGCGATCTGAGGCTGCCCTTTGACGAGACTTCCGCGGCGCGGGTGCGCGCGTACCTCGATGCGAAGCCGAAAGGTAAGCACGGCCGCTATGTCTACGAATCCGTTGCCCCAGAGCAGATGACTGAGGAGCGGCGGCGCTTTCAGGCCTATCAGGACTATTTTCGGGTGCCGAACGAGAGCTAGGTCCAGGGTCAGGGCTTCAGCTTGATCTTGAGTTCACCCTCTCGGATCTCGACGAACTCGACGCCGTCGGAAAACGCTTTCCAGATTCCCGGTCCGCCTCCGAATTGTTCGACGAGGTCGACGTTTTTCAGGTTTCCGAGCCAGGCGTTGGGGATCGGGACGCCCATGAGGCTCACGCCGCGGACGATCACGACGGGGCGGCCATCGCCGTATTTGAGTTCGAGTCCCGCAGCGACACGCAGGGTCCGGCCGCCGAGCACGGGGAAGTCCGGATCGACGGGAATTAAAAGCCGCGCGCTGGCGAGATCATCGGACAGGTCGACCGCGAGTTTCTTCGCAAGGTCCGTGTTATGCGCAAGCAGTGCGTTCAGCTCGCGCTCATTCAGCCCAATTTCACGCTTGGACGGGTCCTCGCTATACCGTTCGGCGCGTAGCCATTCTTCCGCCGTTTCCTGAGCTTCGGCGGACGGCCTGGGGCCGGACGCATTAGAGGCATCGGAAGGAGTTGAGGGGCCGCGAGAGGATACGGCGCCGGTGCTTTCTTTCTGGGCGGGTGCGGGCGGATCGATTCCCAAGGCCCGCAGTTTGCCGTCGAGCTCGACCTGTTCGACTTGCGAGAGCGCGACAGGTTCGAAGTCGGCGGGCCAGATATAGGTGCGGACGACCCAGTAGGTCACGCCCGCGGTCAGCAGCATGGCGACCGCGACGGCGCCGAGGACCTGGAGCCCCGTAAAGCCGGCTATGCGCTTGCGGGCGCCGCGCGGCGTCTCGCTGGAGCGGTCGCGGGCGGGAGCGGGAGCGGAGCCGGAGGCAGGGCCGGGGAAGCCGGCTGCGGAGTGTAGAGTGGGCGACGATTCTGAACGCGGATTGTGGCGTGAAGTGGACATGGCGTGAGGGTAGCGAGTTTTCGGCGCAGCTTGCGCCCCGTGAGGGTCCTCGGGGGCGTGCGGGCTTTCGTGGCTTCAAGCGGATACGCTCTTGGGAGGGTGATTCTGGGCGATCTCCCTCGCAGGATGTTCACCATTCTGCGAGACGCCTTAGCGTCGCCGATGCGATTTCTTTTCAGCGATCTCAACCGAGTGGTAGGAAATATGTACGACCTGATTATTCGAAACGGAACCATCTACGACGGCACGGGCGACGCGCCCTTTGCGGGGGACGTCGCTGTTCGTGGCGACCGGATCGTGGCGGTCGGCCAGCTCGACGAAGCGCAAATCGACGCGACGCAAACCGATCAGATCGACGCGCAGGGCTGCATCGTGACCCCGGGATTCATCGATGCCCATACCCACTACGACGGTCAGGTCACTTGGGACCCCTTTGTCTCGCCTTCGACTTATCACGGGGTGACGACCATCGTCACGGGGAATTGCGGCGTCGGTTTTGCGCCCTGCCATCCGGAGCAGCGCGATTGGTTGATCGGCCTGATGGAAGGCGTTGAAGATATTCCCGGCACGGCTTTGCATGAAGGGATCAAGTGGAATTGGGAAACCTTCCCGGAATACATCGACGCGCTCGGGGCCTCGCCCCTTGCGATCGATGTCGGGACGCAGGTGCCGCACGGCGCCGTGCGCGCTTATGTGATGGGCGATCGTGGCCCGGCGCATGAAGTCGCGACGCCGGAAGAGATTGACGGCATGGCGAAATTGGTGCGTGAGGCACTGGATGCGGGGGCGCTCGGTTTCAGTACTTCGCGGACGGTGAAGCATAAGGACGTGAATGGCGTGGTGACGCCGACGATTACGGCCCATGAGGATGAACTCGTTGGGATTGCGCAGTCCTTGTCGGACGCGGGGAAGGGCGTGCTGCAAGGCATCAGCGACTTCAACCATTTTGGAGAAGAGTTCAAGATGTTCCGCCGCATGGCGGAGGTGTCGGGGCGACCGGTTTCGATCACCGTCGAACAGCAAGACGCGCGACCGGATTGGTGGAAGCAGCTCCTCGATGCCGTGACGGAAGCGCAGGCGGACGGCCTGACGATGCGCGGGCAGGTTCCGCCGCGAGCTACGGGTGTTCTCTTGGGGCTGACTGCGACGCTGAACCCGTTCAGCTTCCATCCCTCTTTCGCGAAGGCGACCGTGAATCTCGCGACGTTGGAGTCTCTGCCGCTTGCGGAGCGGGTTGCGAACCTGCGCAAGCCTGAAGTGCGCGCCCAGATCCTTTCGGAAGATGCGGGCAACGCCGGGGCGCTCGTCAACGAGATCATCTCCAGCTTCCACAAGATGTTCCGTCTCGGCGAGCCGGCAAACTACGAGCCTTCGCCCGAGGACTCCGTCGAATCGATTGCAAAGCGCGCGGGGAAGACCTCGGCCGAAATTGTCTATGACATGCTGCTCGAAAAGGAGGGCAAGGCACTGATCTATCATCCGCTTTTCAACTACCTGCCCGGCAATCTCGACTATGTCGAAGAGATGCTCGAGCATCCGCATACTGTGTTCGGCCTGAGTGACGGCGGCGCGCATTGCGGCGTGCTCTGCGATGCGAGTTTTCCGACGACGCTGATTCAGCATTGGGGACGCGACCGCACACGGGGCAAGAAACTTCCGCTTGAGCGGCTGGTTCGGATGCAAACGAAGGAGACTGCCGAGCTGGTGGGACTTTATGATCGCGGCATCGTGGGCGAGGGCTACAAGGCCGATCTCAACGTGATTGATTTCGATAATCTGAGTCTGCATGAACCGACCGTGACCTACGACCTGCCGGCCGGAGGGCGGCGTCTGATCCAGAAAGCGACGGGCTACCGGAAGACGATCGTTTCGGGGCAGGTGGCGTTCGAAGAAGGGGAGCCGACAGGGGCTCTGAATGGCAATGTGATTCGCGGCAGCCAGCCCGCACCGCCCGCGGCGACTGCAAACGCCGCGAAGTAAGAAATAGGAAAAGAGGAATTGGTCATGCAGGGACAGAAGATTTTGGTGACCGGCCCGACGGGACAGGTCGCAGGACCCGTGGCGATGAGTCTGGCGGGGGAGAACGAAGTCTGGGGAACGGCGCGTTTTTCTGATCCGGAAAAGCAGACTTCGCTCGAAGCCGCCGGTGTTCAATGTGCCAGAAGCGATTTCGGGGCGGGGGACTTTTCCGAGCTGCCCGACGATTTCGACTATGTCTTGCATTTCGCTTGCTCCCGCACGCCGGATTTTGAAACGGATATCCGCGCGAACGGCGAAGGGGTCGGGCTCTTGATGAGCCATTGTCGCCGCGCCAAGGGCTTTCTGCATTGCTCGACGACCGGCGTCTACGAAGCGGATGGGCATACTGCCTTTACCGAGACCAGCCCCTTAGGCGATAACCATCGCGTGATGGCCCCGACCTACAGCGTTTCGAAAATCGGCGCCGAAGCGGTCGTTCGTTTCGCGGCGCGGGAATTCAAGCTGCCGACGATCATCACGCGGCTGAACACGCCTTACGGCTCGAACGGGGGCTGGCCCTACTATCACCTGATGATGATTAAGAACGGCGTGCCGATTCCCGTCCATACGAATACGCCTTCGGAATACACTCTGCTCCATCAGGACGACATCAACCGGACCGTTACGGGGCTTGTTCAGGCTGCGGGGGTTCCGGCGGAGATCGTCAATTGGAGCGGCCAGGATCATGTCAGCATAGAGACTTGGTGTGCATACCTGGGTGAACTGATCGGCGTCGAGCCGAAATTCGATATCACGTCGGAAACGATCGAGTCGGTCAAGACGGACAATGCGCGCATGCAGGCGCTCGTTGGGCCAGCGAAAGTGGATTGGAAAGAAGGCCTGCGCCGGATGGTGCAGGAGCGACATCCTGACTGGCTCGTCTCCTAGAGGCTGAAGCAGGCCTCTTTCTGCGCTCGCTCGCGGTCCCTGCGCGGGCCCCCTTGCGATCAGCGCCGTGGGTGGGCACGCTTCCCGTCATGACGACGATCGAAACCGGTATCCAAGAAGTCGACCCCAGACATCAGCTCGATGTTCCCAAGCTCGAAGCCTTCGTGCGTGCGCATCTCGATGAATTCGAAGGCGGCTTACGCGTCCGGCAATTCGTGGGTGGGCAGTCGAATCCGACGTACCACCTTTCTGACGGGGGAGGTGAAGGGCAAGGTGAGTGGGTTCTTCGCCGCAAGCCGCCCGGAAAGCTCGTCAGCTCGGCGCATGCGATCGATCGTGAGTACAAGGCGCTTTCGGCGTTAGGTCAGACGGATTTTCCCGTCCCGCGTGTCCGCGTGTACTGCGAAGATGAGTCGGTGATCGGGACCGAGTTCTATCTAATGGACCGGGTGCATGGGCGGATCATCACGGATCAGACCCTGCCGGGCTGGAGCCCCGAAGATCGTCGCAGTCTCTACGCTTCTCAGGTCGAAATCCTGGCTCAGCTTCATCAGATTGACTACGCCGCCATCGGTCTCTCGGACTACGGAAAGCAGGGCAACTATTTTGCGCGCCAGATCCACGTCTGGTCGAAGCAGTATTCGAGTGCCGACGTGCCGCGGAGTGAATCCATGGAGTACCTCATGGAGTGGCTGCCCTCGAACGTGCCCGCGGACGATACGACCACGATCGTGCATGGCGATTTCGGGCTGAATAACCTGATGATCCACCCCACGGAGCCTCGGCTCGTGGCGGTGCTCGATTGGGAACTCTCGACCCTGGGGCATCCGCTTGCGGATTTGACCTATCACCTTTCCCAGCGGCTCTCTCCGAAGGGCGTCTTCGAGGGCGTGACGGAAGAGCAGCTTCCGGCAATGGGGATTCCGAGCCGGGATGAATACGTGTCGCGGTACTGCGAACTCGTCGGTCGCGACGGGATCGACGACCTCGACTTCTATCTCGCTTTCCATCTCTTCCGCACGGCGGGCATTATGTTCGGCATAGCGGGCCGCGCCAAGGCAGGCACCGCCGCCGGAGCGCAGGCCGCGGAGCTTGGGAAGCTGGCGCTGCCCCTGGCGGATCTATCCCGCGAGTATGCAAGGAAGCTCGGCGCCTCCTAGAGGCGAGACGACTCCCGGGCGGCAGGCTACGAACGCATCGCGCGGACGGCTTCGATCTGGGCTCCAAAGCGTTTTTTCGCCTCGGCGCGGCGCGTCGGCACATGCTCGCTCGGGTAGGGGGTGACGGGCTCGACGTCTTTTAGGATCTGCCGCGCCATTGCTTGCTTATGCACTTCGTCCGCGCCGTCGGCGATCCGAAGGGCGCGTCCGCCGCGGTACATTTCTTCGAGAGGCATATCCGTGGTGTAGCCGAGGGCGCCGTGGATTTGGATCGCGCGATCGATGATCTCGAGGGTCAACTTCGGGACATAGTATTTGATCATCGAAATTTCCGTGCGCGACTTGGAGCCGTGATCACCGCGCTGATCCATAGTCCACGCGGCGCGCAAGACGATCAGCCGTGCGGTTTCGAGCTGGGTGTACGACTCGGCGATCATGTCTTGCACCATCTGCATCTTGCCGAGGGGCTTTCCCTTGGTTTCGCGGGAAGCCGCGCGCTCGCACATCATTTCGAAGGCACGCTGGGCCTGCCCTATGCATCGCATCGCATGATGAATCCGTCCTCCGCCGAGACGCTTCTGGGAAAGCAGGAAACCTTCGCCGGGTTCGCCAATCATATGGTCGAGGGGGACGCGGCAGTTTTCGTAGATGACCTCGCTATGTCCGCCGATTCGGTCGTAGAGATGGCCCGGCTCCGAGGCGTGGGGATGAGACATGGAGCCGACATCGCGGACGACCGTCATGCCCGGCGTGCCCTTGGGAACGACGAGCATCGAAGCGCGCTGATGCGGCGCCGCGTCGGGATCCGTGATCGCGAAGAGGAGGGTGAAGTCCGCGACCGAGGCGTTCGAGGCGAACCATTTATGACCGTTGATGACCCACTGATCTCCGTCCCGGACGGCGCGCGTTTGCATCGCGGTCGGATCCGAGCTGGCGACATGAGGTTCGGTCATCGAGAAAGAGCTGCGCACTTCGCCGCGCATGAGGGGATCGAGCCAGCGTTCGCGCTGTTCGGCGTTCGCGCCGACGGCGAGGAGCTCGGTATTGCCCGAGTCCGGACCCTGGCAGCCGAACATTTCGGATGCGAGGGGATGGCGTCCGAGAATCTCATGGATCAGGGCGAGCTTGACTTGGCCCATGCCCTGGCCGCCGTGTTCGGGACCGAGATGGGGTGCCCAGAGGCCCTTCGCTTTGACTTGTTCCTTGAGCGGCGCCCATAGGGCATCGAGCTGGGCCTGGTTGAGCCCTTCGCAGAGGAGGTCGAGGGGGATAATCGTGTTGTCGACGAAATCTCGAATCCAGTCGAGGGTCTCTTCGAATTCGGGTTCCGTTTGAAAATCCCAGGCCATGCTTTCTCCCTTGTGCGTCGTGGCGGAGCTTCTTCCTGCCTCCGGACATTAACCCAGCGCTCGGCCTGAGAAATGGCCTGACGAGACGCTGCGGATTTCTCGTCGGCCGCCCATTTGGTAGACTGCTGGCCCCTCAGACCAGGAGATCTACGCGTGTCAGCTTCGATCCGCTTCCCTCGTTTTTCCGCTTCGGCCTCTGTCTCTGCGTGCGTCTCTACACGCGCCCATGCCCCGCGCACCCATGCCGTACAGCCTTCTCGCCTCGGCCGCCCCATGCTGGCAGGTCTGCTTGGATGCATCGCGCTTGGGCTCGGCGTTCTCGGCTGTAGCGCGAGCAAGCCGATGTCCGATCCCGCCACGACACGGACGCTTGCCCAGGGCGAACTGATCGGCGCCGCAAGCGAGGAAGGGCAGGTTCATGTCTGGCGAGGGATTCCGTTTGCCGAACCGCCGGTGGGGGCGCTGCGCTGGCGAGCGCCACAGCCTCCCCTGGCTTGGGAGGGGCGCCGTGAGGCCCTGACTTCGGGCTCCGAATGCGCACAGCTGAGCGCGGGGCAGGGCGACGGGCCCTTCTTCGGCAGCGAGGACTGCCTCTATCTCGACATTTTTGCGCCGGCCTTCGGTGCAGGCGAAGTGCCGACGGGGACGGCGCGGAAGCCGGTGATGTTTTGGATTCACGGCGGCGGAAATAGCATGGGGGCGGGCAATCAGCTGCCTGTCGATGCGCTCGCTCGGGACAACGACGTCATCGTCGTGACGATCAATTATCGCCTCGGCGTTTTCGGATGGCTTTCGCATCCGGCGCTGCGGGCGAGTGCCGAGACGCCCGAAGACGCCTCTGGGAATTTCGGAACGCTGGATATGGTTCGGGCGCTCGAGTGGGTGCGCGACAATATCTCTGAATTCGGCGGCGATCCGGGGAGCGTCACGATCTTCGGCGAGTCCGCGGGCGGCGTGAATGTGTATTCGCTGCTGGCCTCGCCGAAGGCGAAGGGGCTCTTTCACGCGGGAATCGCCGAGAGTGGCGTGCCAAGCGCGATGACGCGGGCTCAGTCGGAGAACTTTACGGACGACGCGGAGGCCATCGGGCTCCCGGGCTCCTCTTCTGAACTTCTGATTGCGCTCCTGCGCGGGGAAGGGAAGGCCGCGAGTCGCGAGGCAGCCAAAGAGATCATCGCGAGTATGGATGACGCGGCAGTCGAGGCCTTCCTGAGAAGCTTCTCCTATCAGGAGCTCTTGCAGCCGTTTATCGACGTGATGGCGGGCGAAACGATGCCCATGTACATGTCGCCTAACGTCTTTCGCGACGGGACGGTGATCGTCGACGCGCCGCTCCTCGAAACGCTCGGCACGAAGGGCGCTTACAACGAAGTGCCGTTCATGGCGGGGACGAATCGAGAGGAGAGCAAGCTCTTCCTGCTTCTCGGCGATTCGCCGCATGTATCGACGACGCTGGGAATTCCGTCGGGGCTCTCGAATGAGCGGCTCTATGACGTGGAGGGTGAGTACGGCGGGCTGATGTGGCGCGCGATCGGCGCGGACGAACCGCTTTCGGCGATGCGAAAGGCACAGGGGCCGAGTGTCTGGGGCTACCGATTCGATTGGGACGAGCAACCGACTGTGATGGGGGCCGATCTTTCGAAGTTGCTGGGCGCAGCCCATGCGATGGAGATGTTCTTCGTCTTCGGACTGCAGGATCTCGGCTTCTTTAATCGCTTCGTCTATGATGACGTCGACTCGGCAGCGCTGCTCTCGAAGCAGATGCGCTCTTACTGGTCGAACTTCGCGCATACGCACGCGCCGGGACAGGGGCAGGAGGGCGAACTTCCGCTCTGGGAGCCTTGGGGACTCGAAGCCGAGGATCCGAAGTACATCATCTTTGATTCAGAGCGAGACGGTGGCCTCGAGGTGGGCCGCGACCAGGTCGATCAGGGCTACGTCATGCGGCGGGCGGAGAAGGATCCGCGCCTCTTCAATGACGAGGAACGATGTCGCGTCTTCAAGAATTTCCTGCAGTGGAGCGATTCGCTCACGATGGAAGACTACGACGGTGCGCTCGACGGAGCGTGTGCTGCATTCCCGGTCGAGTCGCGACTGATGGTGCCCTCACTGGATCATACGAACGCTTTTTGAGAAGGCGCCCCGGCAGTTGATCAGGCGCCCCGGCGGTTGATCAGGCGCTCCGGCGGTTGATCAGTCGCCTAGGCGGTCCGCGGCTTAGTCGCGGGTCGCCGCCTGGCGTCCTGCCTTGCGGCCGAAGAAGGTGACATCGCCGACGGACATGCCGCTGGCGTAGCCTTCGGCGGTTCGCGGGACGCCGCAGGTCACGCGGCCTGCCGCGTAGAGGCCGGGGACGATCGCTTTGTCCATGGTCTGGACTTCCCCCGTCGGCAGCGTGTCGAGTCCGCCTAACGTAAAGGCGACGTAGATTCCATTCTTGCCCGGCGTGATGTCGACGGCCGCATAGGTCGCCTCGATCGGTTCGAGCCAGGCCGTTTGCTTGTGGAAGAGAGGGTCTTCGCCCTTCGCCGCATGGGCGTTGTAGTGCTCGACGGTGTGGCGCAAATTGTCGAGGGGCAATCCCGTTTCGCTGGCCAGGTCTTCGAGATTATCCGCAGCGGAGACGATCTCACCGCCGAGCATATTGGGTTGCTTCCAATGCTTCTCGCCGATAATCAAGCAGATGCGGTCGCCGACCTGCTGCGCGGCGTGGGCCGCGATGCGTGCGTGATAGACGTCTTCGTTGATGAAGCGCTGTCCCTGGGCATTCACGAGAATGCCGTAGGTCATGGAGGCGGGTGGATAGAACGGAATCGTGGTGAAGCACTGATTCATGTGGATCAAGGCGCCGCCGACGCCCTGTCCCATGCGGATCCCCGTCCCGTCATCGAAGGGGTTGCCGATGGGGGAGCAGAACGAGCTTGTCTTCGGCGCGTAGTGGCTGAACATTTCCTTGTTCATGGCGAAGCCACCTGAACAGAGAACGACGCCCTTGCGCGCGCGGACGTTCAGTTCCTTGCCGTCGATGCGCACGACGAGACCGACCACGCCCTCGGCATCGTTCGCGATCAGAGTGAGCGCTCGGGCGTTGTACTCGATCTTGACGCCGGCGTTCTCGACGGCCTTCGTCATGATGTCCATGAAGAGCGGGCCGCCGTTATCTCCTTCGATTTCGAGATTATGGCCGCGAGGAACAGGGGAGGCGACGTCGGTGAAGGGCCATGCCTTTTCGTTGCCCGTGTAGAGCAGGCCGTCGTCGGTGAGGGCGACGATCGCGCGCTTTTCGAACTCGCTGTCCTTGTAAGGCACGCCGTGATCGACCATCCACTGGAAATGGTCGGCGCTGCCTTCGCAGTACTGGCGAATCTTCTCCGGGTCGCCAAGGTCGCCCTGGGTCAGCGTCATATAGTTGAGCATGTTCTCGGTGGAGTCGTCGTATCCGCAGGCCTTCTGCACCCGGGTTCCGCCATTGCCGCCCATATAGATCTCAGCGCTCGAAAGCGCAGTCGAGCCGCCGCTCGCCGCCGCCACTTCGAAAATCGTGACCTTCGCGCCGGCATCGGCGGCTTCGAGGGCGGCGCAGGCGCCCGCTCCCCCGAATCCAACGACGGCGACATCCGTCTCGATATGCCACTCCGTAACTTCTTCCGGGCGGCGGGGCTTCGTCGGGCTGATCTTGCTCATGGGATTCTATTCTCCGTGGGCCGGGAGCATAGACAAATCTGTCTCGCCGCGGGCGCCCCCGTTCGAATTGAGACATGCTTTCCGGATGGCTGATTTCGAATCCGACGAAGGGCCGGGGACACCCGATTCCGAGGCGCTGATGCAGATCGCGCGCATGAAGATGCCCTTCGGCCGCTATGCCGGGACGCGGCTGATTGATCTGCCCGAGCCCTACGTTGTTTGGTTCAAGAAGCAGGGCTTTCCTAAGGGACGCCTGGGGATGCTTATGGCGACACTCTACGAGATCAAGTCGAACGGGCTTGAGCCTCTCCTGGCGGCGCTTCGCGATCCTTCGGACCCGCGCTTTGAAGCGCGAGATCCGCGCACCTTTCGGGAAGGCGATCGCTAGTCGAGCTGGACGAGGCCACCCTGGATCTGGCCGCGGCGGCCGATCGGATCTTCATCGTTCAGAAGAGCCTGCATGAGATCCGCGTCATGGGATCGACCCCAAACCCGTGCGCCATCATCGTTCAGCGTTGAGAAAATCACGCGCTCCGGACCGCCCTGAAGCACGTCGACCGTATACGACTCGACCGTAACCGGCCCTTCGAATTTCTCGGCGTAGGGATGCCGGGGCATGGCGGCGAACTCATCGCTCACGTCTTCGATTTGCGGCGCCGCGGATTCGCCCGGGTCCGTCGAGTACAGGCCGTAGGAGAAATGCGCGAAGCTGCCGCCGACGGAGCCGATCGCGCCGATCGATCCGGGATTGGCGCGCAGGCGTTCCATCATGGTGGCCTTGCTATGCAGCACGTAATTGCCGAACGGGCCGCCAAAGAAAGTCATGCCGCCCGTGAGGCTCGGCAGGGGGTCGAGATCTCGACCGAGCGCTTCGGATCCCGTCTGGACAGCGAAGGGGAAGCAGGAGTAGAGGTCCACGTGGTCGATATCGTTGGCTGCGATCTTGCCCATTTCGAGAGCGCGCTGCGCTGCGAGCTTTTGTCCCGGATGGCGCGCGAGTTCGAGGCGCTCCGAGAGGAGGATCGTCTTGCTCATCTCTGTTGAAGCGCGGAGATAGACTTTCTTTTCCTGGGGAACGCCGAGGCGCTCCGCGGCCGCTTCCGAGCAGATGATGAGTGCCGCTGCCTGGTCGACGGAGATATTCGACGTCATCAGCTTCGTGTACGGATAGGCGACCATCCGATTAGCGGGAGTCGGATTGCGGATCTCGTCCTGGCTCTTCTGCTCACGGATCCAGGCGTAGGGGTTGGCCGCGCTGATCGCGCTCATGTCTTCGTACATTTTGGAAATGCGGTCGCGATGCTGAGCGGGGGTCTCGCCGAGTTCTTTGCGGCGGGCGACATCGCAGATGGCGAAGGTCGTCGTTGCCTTGAAAATGACACCGCAATCTTTCTCATCATCATTCGTTACGAAGTTCACGCCGCCGACGCGCTCGTCCGGCTCGCCTGGGACTTCGTCGTTCCAATGCAGTTCGCGGCCTTCGCGGTTCAGGCGGCGCTTGCTGTTCTCGCTCTCGCCGCCGACGATGGCGATGATCTCGGCCTTGCCTTCGGCGATGCGCTGGGCCGCGCGGTTCACGAGGATCTGCACGATATGCCCGCTGATCGCGCCGACCATGGTGCGCGCGCCGGGGGAGCCGAGCTTCTCGGCCAGGATCTTGCCCGGATCGCCGTAGCGCCAGGTGCCTTGGGGCACGTAGATCTCGTCCAGGGCTTCGACCATCTTCGGAGCGCCGGCGTCCTCGGCCGCCTCGCGAATGGCGCGCTCCATCAAATCGATCGGGGAGGCGGCTTCTCCGGGATCATCAACGCGCTGGGTAATTTGAGAGAGGCCCGCGAGGGTGGGGCGGGGGCTCGAAGAAGCCATTTTTCATCTCCTGATCGGGTGGTCGTTGGGTCGACGATGGAATCGGACGGAAGCCGTTTTATAGCATCTCGGAGGGCGATCGTGGTGGCCTGCGCATCACCTGCGGACCCGCGTGCGGGCTAATTCGTGATCCAGGAAACCGGCACGCAGACCTGCTCCGCGACCGCGTTGACCGCCTTTTCGAGGAGCCCCGGTTTTCGGGCGGCGCGGTGTAGGACGTAGGCGCGGACGGCCTCGGCTTCTTCGCTCGAGAGCAGGTCGGCGAAGCTGGGCATGCCGCTCGCCGAGCGCAGCCCGCCTATAACGATCGCATTCCAGTTCTCATGGACTGCGGGGCCCGCCGCCCTGAGATCGGGATAGAGCCCGCTCGCCTTCAGTCCGAACCCGTGGCAAAAGGAGCAGTTGTCCGCATAGACGGCGCGGCCCGTCGCGATCGTTTCCTCTGGCACGTCGAGGGGCGGCGGAGGCCCCGCCTTCTTCTGCCGTTTCCGCACCATAGGCATCGCGGCCTGACCATCCAGTTTGAACGCGAGGACACGTCCCGCATTGTCATGCTCGAAGCTTCCGAGGTGGTTCCCTGCGCTCCCGCCGACGCCGGCGAGGACCGCAACGAACTGCTCGCCGTCCAGGCGGTACGTGATCGGCGGCGCCATCACATCAATTCCGACATCGATTTGCCAGTGCCGTTCGCCACTCGCCGCATCAAACGCGGCGAAGCGACCTTGCCCCGCGCCTTGGAAGACCAGACCGCCCGCGGTGGCGAGAGTGCCGCCGAGGACGCCGCTATCATGCTGCACCTCCCAGGCTTTTTGGCCGAGCTTTGGATCCCACGCAATCAACCGTGTTAGGCCACAGGGGATTTCTCGAATCGCGGGATAGTCTTCGATGCCCTCGGTTAATCGCTTGAAATCTTCCCCGGTATTCCAAGCCCCCGCGCGGTAGCGAAAGCGCTCCGAGGGGAGGTAGGCATGGACGTTCTCCATCGCGGGGATATAGACGAGTCCCGTTTCGGGATGGAAGCTCATGGGATGCCAGCTATGGCCGCCCATGGGCGCAGGCGAAACCATCGCGTCTTTCTGAGACCACTGCGCTTCCTTTCGTTCGACGGGCCGCCCGGTTTCGAGATCGACGTGGCTCGCCCAGCTCGCGTGTACGAATTTTTCCGCCGAAAGCAGCTCTCCGCTCGTTCGGTCGAGCACGTAAAAGAAGCCGTTCTTGGGCGCCTGCATGAGTACCTTGCGCATGCGGCCCTGCCAGGAGAGCTCCGCGAGAATCATGTGCTGCGTCGCTGTGTAGTCCCAATGCTCGCCAGGCGTCGTCTGGTAGTGCCACACAAGCTCACCACTGTCGGGCCGGAGCGCGAGGATCGAGGCAAGATAGAGATTGTCGCCGCCGCCCGGGCTGCGCTTCTCGCGGTCGTAGATGCTGGCGTTTCCTGTCCCCACGTAAAGCAGGTCAAGCTCGGGGTCGTAGACCATCGAGTCCCAGGCGGTGCCGCCGAGGCCCGTTTCCCAGAGTGAGTCCGCGGACCAGGTCGCGGCGGCCTGCTCCAGTTCCGGATGCTCATGCGGGCCGGCTTTGCTGGCCGGGACGGTATAAAAGCGCCACGCGAGTTCTCCCGTCGTGGCGGAGTAGGCGCTGAAATAGCCCCGCACCCCGAGGTCGGCTCCGCCATTGCCGATGAGGACCAGGTCTTTGACGATGCGGGGTGCGCCGGTAATGGTGTAAGGCTTGCCAGGGTCGGCGGTCTTAACCGACCACATCGGTTTACCCGTCTTCCCATCAAGGGCAATCAAACGCCCATCGATCGTCCCGACGTAGATGCGGCCGTCTTTTTCAGCGACGCCTCGGTTTACGACATCGCAACAGGCATGTCGCCCCTTCCAGCGAGGCACCTCAGGATCAAAACGCCAGAGTTCTTTGCCTGTGCGCGCATCGAGAGCGAAGACGATGCTCCAGGAGGCGGTCGCGTAGAGGACGCCGTCGACCATGAGTGGGGTGGCTTCCAGGCCGCGGTGCGTGCCCGTGGCGTAGGACCAGGCGAGGCTGAGGTCTTTGACGGTCTGCCGATTGATCTCGTCGAGGGGGCTGAAGCGCGCTTCGTCGGACGTTAGGCCGTGGAGCGCCCACTCTTGATCGGAGGCGACTTTGTCGCTGTCCGATTCAGCGCAAGCAGCGTCGGGAGCGACGAATGCCATAGATCCGACGAATGCGATGATCGGGAGGAGCGCAAAGCCGATGAAGCTGGGAGGAGTGACGCAGGCGAGACGGATGAATCGAAGCGCCGCGGTCCACCGCCTCGGACTACGGGGCATTGCGCGTGATCCAGTCCCAGCGTGCGTCTGCGGCTTGGACGGCCCGCTCTCGATCTTCGGGAAGCATCCATCCCTCCGCGATCATCGCATCGGCTTCGGCTTCGACCCGGCGATCATATTCAGATTGCGTGGGATAGAGCGAAGCGAGACTGGGTCGTAGGTCGGAAGACGGCTTGGCGGCTTCGTTTCGAGCCAAGGGGACGAAGCTGCCGAGATAGCCCACCATTTCGTCGGTTGCGCCGGGGAAACCCGTCCGGAGCGCCCAGGGCGTATAGGTGCCGATTGGAACGCGGAGTTCAAGGCCGCGCACACCGCTGGCTTCATTGCCCAGGGCATCGATGGCCGGGACTCGAATCGCGTAGGCAGGTCCGACTCGTGGCGGTTGTTGGGTGATAATGCCGCGCTTCCATTTCGGGCCGAAATCAAGCGGGTATGCGACGTGGGGAGAGCGGGGGACCCGCAGGTCAGCGAGGGGGTAGCGGAGCGCTTCGGGCGCGAGCAGGGTACCGGCCTTGAGGGTGGGGTGGTTAGACGCGGGAGGGGCGATGTCCCGTTCGACCCAGTCGAGCATGCGGAGGACCAGCGCGCGATGCGCGGGACTCGTGTCGATGCTGCTGCCTCGGTAGAGGCCCGGGGCGACTTCTGATTTTGGGTCGGGAGGAAAGGGCAAAGCATAATGAGGCGCCGATGCGACGTGGTAGAGGCGTTCATACTCGAGGGGGGCGACGTCGCGTTTGCCGTCGAGGGTCATGTGGACCAGAGAGGCGGCGCGGCCCCAATACTCGTAGCCCGTATTGATCTGGAAGATTCGGGGCGGGGGCGTTTGCTCAGCGCGCTCAGCGATGCGATCGAGGAGGCCCGCCTTGCGGAAGCTCAGTCCGGGTTTCTTCTTGCTTGGCCTGCTGGTGAAGGGCGCTTCATCGCCCGGGTAGAAGAAGTTGGCGTAGGGGTTTCCGACGCGTCCGGGATGAGAAAAGCGGTGGTTGAATCCACCGCGGCCAGCGCCGCCAATTTGCACGATCACACCGTCCAGCACGGGGCGGCCGGCTTCGTCCTGGGTGAAGCCTTCGTAGAGAAGGTGACGGAGGAAGCGTCCGGATTGCGAAGTGCCGATGGCCACCGTGCGTTGCACGGGGAAAGGGTTTTTATTTTCGTTCCGCACGTAGGCGGCGAAGTCGCGGTAGGCGGCAAAGCCGAGGCCGACCAAGGGCGGGTCGGCTGATTCATAGACGAGCTCGTAGATCCAGCCCGCTTCGAATGCCTCGGCCGCGTCGGTCGTCTCGATGGCATCGCCCGATTCGTTAAAGCGCCACGACCTGCGCGGGACGGGTTCGCGGGCCGCTTCACGATGGGCGCGCCGGGTGAGATGGGTGATCTTGGCGTTGCGATCGGCGACGCGGTTCGGTGTATGGCCAAGAACCGCGAGGGGAAGAGATGCTTGAGGCTGGTCGACGACCCAGTCCGAGCGGGCAGGGCCCCGAATTCCGGAGCCGGCCGAAGCCGTGGCACGGGGCACGTCAAGAGACATCGAACCGGGGAACGCCGGGGCGTCCGCTTGCCAGCCAACCCAGATCACGGTGAGCCCCTGCTTCATCAGAAAGCCGTCGCCCCAGTCTGCCGCCGCCCCTGGATCGAGTGTTGCGGGCGCCATGAAAGACTTTCGGACGAGGTTCAGGCTGGCGAGGGCAAGGCGGCGGCCTCGGTTCGGGACATCGATGAGCGCTGTGCCGCTGCGCTTGGCGGGATCGATCGCCTGGAGGACGAGGAAGTCGCCTTCGGCCACGACCTTCCCTTGGGCATCTCGAGGGGCCAAGGCGAGATCAGAGACGCGAGCATTGGCTTCCGAAGCCGGATCGAAGGCGTATTGGACCCGGCCCTGGATCATCTCGTACGCCCCGCGTTCGCCGAAGGCTTGACCGCCGAGAAGAGGTTCCCGCCGCTCGATCTCAAGCGACCTCACTTCGGCGGCCGCGGGATTCGACGAGAAAGTGAAAACGCCGAGGAGTGCGAGGGCGAGAAACGGGGCAAGCAAGCGAGCGTGGACCGGGGTGATGCAAGGCCCGCAGAGTGCGGAGGTTCCGAAGGGAAGCGCGTAAGGTGTCGACATGCCCAGAGTGTAGACCGGAAGGAGAGCCCGCTCACCCGGGTGGGCGATACGCTTCTCTATGCAGCGCGGCCTACTCGGCTTGGTTCAGGTTCTGGCCCGCGAAGGTGTCTTCGACGAGCTGAAAGGCGTCTAGGGCGATTTGGCCGCCGACGATCACGGTATGGATGCCGGCAGAGCCCTGGAAGGGGTCTCCGTAGTCCGCGCGGTCGAGAATCGTCGCCGCGTCGAAGAGGGTGAGGTCGGCATCCGCCCCGACCTGAACCCGTCCCTTACGAGCGAAGCGCGGATGAAATGCGGCGAGGCGATCCGCTGGCATTGAAGTCATCTTGGCGAGCGCCTCGGGGAGCGTCATGAGGCCCGCATCGCGTGCGTACCGACCTAACACGCGAGAGAAGGCTCCGTTATGGGGTGCCACCATCTTAGACCGGTCGGTCATGGGCAGAAGGTCGCTGACCACCATGACACCCGGTTCGAGGAGCGCTTCTCGGGTCCATTCGTCCTTCACGTAGTGATGGACCACCTGAGCCGTCGGGTTCTCGCGGCGAGTCCGCTCGAAGCTCTCTTTCGTGAAGCGCTCTCCCGTCGCGGCAAGCTCCACATCGCCGTAGTCAATCGCGAAAATCGTGCGCCAGTCGCGTCCGAAGACTGCGGACATGATCGCCGCGGAACCTGCGTTGTAGGGCAGGCTCTCCGTTGAAATGTCGACACCTCGCGCACGCGCCTCCCTGATCTCACGAAGGAAGAGGGCAATATTGCGCATGGCGTTATGTTGGATATGGCAGATATGCACCGCGGCCCCAGTCGACTCCGCAAGCGCGATGGCTTCTCGGAGGCCAGCGGGATCTCCGTTGATCCCGCGCCGAACGTGGATGAAGAGAAGGACATCGCGTGCCGCGGCGACTTCAAAGATCATCCGCAGTTCGTCCTCGCGGACGCCTTCGCTGAAATAATCGAGGGGCACACCGACACCCAGCGCGCCCTCATCGAGCGCTGCTTCGAACATGGCTTTCATTTTGGCTTGCTGGCGCTTTGATGTGGGATCAGAGAAGAAGGAGGTGGGCGCGCCGGTAAAAAGAGCTTGGAGGGCGGTCCAGTATCCTCGCAAAGAAACGGGCTTTGGTTTCGAGCCGAGGAGATGAGGCTGGCGGATGCCCAGCATGGCTTCGAGTCGGATGGAGCCGAAGCCCGCCGAGGCGCCGTAGTGAATGCGCGCGCCCTCGCTGAGGGCGTCGCCGAAGCGGTCGATGGGATAGGCGCCGGCCTCGAGTTCGAGGGCGGTCGTGACGCCGTCGAGGAGCTGGTAGCGCTGGCCGAGGGGCGTTGCGGAATGGGTATGGAGGTCGATGAACCCCGGGGCGACGACGAGCCCCGAGGCATCGATCGTACGCGTGGCTTTGCCGAGCGGGGTGGTGCTGATGGCGGCGATCTGGCCGCCGCGCAGACCGACATGGCGGACGGCGTCGAAGCCGGATGCGGGGTCGATGACCCGACCGCCGGAGAGGACGAGATCAAAGGGCGCGTCGGGCTGAGCGTCTTCGTTTGCAAGCGAAATCGCCGGTGAGAGTGTGAACACGAGGAAGGTGACGGCGTGGATTGCGGCGACGAGAACCCGTCTTTTGCATTTCATCGTGCTTGGATCCCCGGTTCCGAAATGACGGGCGCGTTCGTCCAGCCGCCCTTCGCGACGCGGTAGAACCCACTGGCAGCGATGGCGCCGCCATCCACGGGAAGTGTTATGCCTGTCACCCAGGACGAAAGTTCTGAGGCGAGAAAGAGTGCGGCCCCGGCATGATCGTCTGGCTTCCCGAAGCGGCCAAGGGGAATCATGTAGGGAATCTGATCCTTGTTTTCTTCCGGGATCCATTTTTGAACGGGGACCTGGTCGGTGTCGGTGGTTTCTGGGGCGATGGCGTTCACGCGGACGCCATGGGGCGCGACCTCGAGCGCGAAGCTGCGCGTAAAGGCGGTGATGCCGGTTTTGAAGGCCGAGTAAATCGCGTTGTTTGGGATCCCGCGAAAGGTCTCGATGGTCGAGATGTTGATGATGGAGCCTTGGCCGCGCTCGACCATTTGTGGTGCGAGGGCCTTGGTGCAGCGCAAGATATGTTTCAAATTCACTTCGTACAGTGATTCCCAATCGGCTTCGGTCGAGCTGAGGAACGGTCCAGCACCGGGCATGAAATTGCCGACATTGTTGACGAGGATGTCGACCTGGCCGAAACGGTCGAGCGCGGCTGCACTCATCGCGTCGACGCCGTCGGCGGTGACGATATCGACCGCGCAGGCCAGCGCCTTGCCGCCCCGGGACTCGATGCCGGCGGCGACCTCGGTGGCGCGGTCGCCCTGCTTATCAGCGATCACGACCTGGGCGCCGTGAGCAGCGAAGGTCTCCGCGATGGATCGCCCAATGCCTCCGCCTCCGCCTGTGACGACGGCAGTTTGGCCATGGAGAGAAGTCGCGTTGGGCTCGTGCATGAATGGCTCCGGTGCTCGGGTTGGCCCTCGCTCGACTGACCTGCTGCAAAGGGATGTCGCAGGGCGTCGCGAGGGGCTCTTTGAACTTGCTATACACCATAGGCGAATCGCGCAGGCCGGGGTGGGAGATCTTCGGCGGCCTGTCTTCACTCTTTCCTTAGGAGCAAACGACATGGAACTCAGGACCCTTGGCCAATCAGGACTCAAAACCTCGCTTGCGGGACTGGGTTGCAACAATTTCGGAATGACGATCGACGAAGCCGCTTCCGAACGCGTCGTGGGCACGGCCCTGGATGCCGGCATCAACTTCTTCGATACGGCGGATTGCTACGGCGCGGGGAATTCCGAGACCTTCTTGGGCCGAGCGCTTGGGTCGCGCCGGGGAGAAGCGATCGTTTCGACCAAATTCGGCGTCCCGATGGGGGAGGGCCCGTTCATGCAGGGTGGTTCGCGTCGCTACTGCCTGCAGGCGGCCGAGGCGAGCCTAACACGGCTGGGCACGGATTATATCGATGTGCTGATTTTGCATATCCCCGATGCGAGTACGCCGATCGCGGAGACGCTGGACGCGATGAACACTCTCGTCGACCAGGGGAAGGTGCGGTACATCGGCTGCTCGAATCTTGCGGGATGGCAGATCTCTGACGCGGCTTGGACGGCGAAGGACCGCGGACTTCGGCCGTTCGTTACGGCGCAAAACGAATGGAGCCTGATCAACCGAGACGTCGAGGCCGAGGTCGTTCCTGCCTGTGAACATCATGGTCTCGGACTGCTGCCCTATTTTCCACTGGCGTCGGGGGCGTTGACGGGGAAGTACAAGCGCGGCGAAGCGCCTTCCCAGGACAGCCGGTACGGCGGCGCGGGCAAGGCGATGTTTGAAGGGATGTACGGGCATTTCGTTGCGGACGACACGCTGGCCCGAGTGGAAATGCTTGAGAAGGTCGCTGCCCAGGCGGGGATTGGGATCGTTGAGCTGGCGCTTTCTTGGCTTGCGAGTCAGCCCGTGGTGTCCTCGGTGATTGCGGGCGCGACCCGTCCGGAGCAGGTCGAAATGAATGCGAAGGCGACGCGGGGCGATCTTCCGAAGGAAGTGCTCCGAGCCGTGGATAAGGCGCTCAAGGGGTAGCTGCGGCGCCGTCTCAATGAGGTTTGGAGGTTCGAATGGGCATGCATGAAGGCCGCGTAGCGCTGGTCACCGGTGCGGGAAGCGGGATAGGCCGCGCGAGCGCCGAGATTTTTGCGCGCGAAGGGGCGAAGGTTGCCGTGGTCGACTTGAACGGGGAGGGCGCGCGGGAGACCGTCCAGCTGATCGAGTCTGCCGGCGGCGAAGCCTTTGCGATCGAGGCCGATGTTGCGGATGAGGATTCGGTTAAGGCGATGGTTGCCGAAACGGTCTCGCGGTTCGGTCGTCTCGACGCGGCGATGAACAACGCGGGGATTTCGAGCGCGCATCATACGTTTCACGAGATGCCGCTCGAAGAATGGCATCGCATGATTCGAGTGAACCTAACGAGTGTCTTTCTCTGTATGAAGCAAGAGCTTGCGCAGATGGTGACGCAGGAGCCGCTGGGCGCCGGTCGGGGAGCGATCGTAAACGTCTCCTCCGGAGCAGCAGTCGTTCCGGCGCCGGGGCAGCCGCACTACACCGCGGCGAAGCATGGCGTCGTCGGTCTCATGAAAAACGTGGCCCAGGAATACATCTCGCATGGAATTCGCTGCAATTCGGTGCTGCCTGGAATTACGGAGACGGAGATGCTGAAGGCCTCCTTCGAGGTGAACGGGCCGGGCTACCGCAAGATGTTGGAAAAGACCGTTCCGGGCGGCGTTCTGGGTCGCCCCGAGGAGGTCGGGGAAACGGCGGTCTGGCTCTGCTCCGATATGGCGAGCCGCGTGAATGGGCAGGGTGTCATGGTGGACGGCGGCGGCGTCCTTCGTTAGTCGGCCTTTTCGCCTTCGGGTCTTGCTCTCCGGCTGTCTCCCGTTCTCCCCAGTTTTCCCGCACTTCATCTTCGGCGCATTTCCGGGGTTCAGCCTCAGCATTCGCGAAAATCGTAGGCAAAGGGCTCTGGGAATCTCTTTCCCATTCGCGGGCGCGTTGGTCTAGGCTTCCTGCCAATGCCCGATGTCCCAATCGAGAGCTCCTCCACTTCCGACGCTTCTGCGCTGGCGCCCGAATCGACTTCCGGGCAGTCTTCTACTTCTCCGGCTCCGGCTCCGGCTCCGCCACGGCCGAGCGCCCGCTATACGCGGTACATGCTCACGCTCGTCGTGGGTGTGATGCTGTTGAGTACGGTCGACCGCTTTATCGTTTCGATTCTGCTGGAAGACATCAAGGCGGATCTCGGGCTGACGGATCTGCAGCTGGGGTGGATCATGGGCCCCTCGTTTACGGTCGTGTACTCGCTCTCGGTTCTGCCGCTGGCGCGGTGGGCCGACGGAGGAATTCGGCGCAACGTGATCGCGCTGGGGCTCTTCGCTTGGAGCTGCTTTACGCTGGCGACGGCGTGGACACAGTCTTTCGTTCAGCTCTTCGCGATGCGCATGGGCGTCGGGCTGGGAGAAGCGAGTGCGAGTCCCGCCCTTCAATCT
This sequence comes from Myxococcota bacterium, assembly GCA_045106235.1. Lineage (GTDB taxonomy): Bacteria > Myxococcota_A > UBA9160 > UBA9160 > UBA4427 > UBA4427. Next base: position 43,336 of record JBGCEJ010000019.1, on the reverse strand, counting down.
CTGATTTCGGATTCAGTGCCCCCTGAGCAGAGGAGCCGCGGCCTTTCGCTGATTTCGATTGGCGCAGTACTCGGTCTTGCGGTCGGGATGGCGGGTGGGGGCTGGGTGAATGAAATCTGGGGCTGGCGGGCTGCCTTCCTGATCGCGGGCGTTCCCGGTTTGATCGTTGCCCTCGTCTTTCGTTTCACGATCCGAGAGCCAGCGCGGGGGGCGATGGAAGGGCGAGATGTCTCGGGGGAGGCGCGGGGGACGCTGCTCGAGGATTGCCGCTATCTCGTCTCTCTGCCTTCGATGCGCTGGCTGCTTGTGGCGCATGTCTTTGCGTCGTTGTACTCGACCGGGAAGAATATGTGGGAGCCCACCTTTATTCGCCGGGTTTTTGAAATGGGTTCTGGAGAGGCCGGGACCTGGTACTTCCTCACGACGCCTTTTCCCTCTGCGCTCGGCCTCTTCCTCGGCGCATGGTTGTGTGATCGCTGGACTAAGAGCGATGCGCGGGCGCATCTCTTTGTTCCGATCCTTGGGATGATGAGTTCGATCCCCTTTTTAATGGCCTTTCTGCTTTGGCCCCCCGAGCATCGGATTGCCCTTCCTGGAGGGCTTCCCGCCTTACCCGTCGCGTTTCTGTTTAGCGTGGGCGCTTCCGTTTTAGGGGCGATGTACAGCGCGCCTTTTCTGGCGGCGGTGCAGGGGCTCTCCCGCCTGCGGATGCGGGCTTCGGCGGCCGCACTCTTCTCCCTTGCAGGTTCTGGCGTTGGGTCCGCGCTTGGCCCGCTGCTGATCGGGGATCTCAACGTCCGGCTCGAGCCGATTTATGGGAACGAAGCGATTCGCTGGGCCCTGGTCTGGATCAGCTCCGCGATCGTTCTCGGAGCCATCGCAAGCGCCTTCGCGTCGCGCACGTTTCGCGCTGACCTCGAAAGTGCCCGGGACTAGGCAGTCCGCGGTAGACGGTCCCAAGGTCGACGGTCCAAGGTCTAAGGCGCAGCGGCCCCGTCGTCCCCCCCCCGGCGTCGCCTAAGGCTGCGCCGTCGGATCGATGCCGTCGTCTGTTGCTACCCAGGCGGTCTGTGGGCCGTCGCTGGCCCAGCCTTCATCCTTGATCAAGGCGTCGAGGGCGCGGATTCGATCGGGCCCAAGCGGATGTGTTGAGAGGTATCCGGCGAGGCGCTCAAGACTCCCGGGTGTCTGCTCGCGTGCGTCGCGATCCCCGTCTTCTTGTTCTTCGGCTTCGGCCGCTTCCGGGTCGACGAGGACACGTTCGAACACGGCGGTTGGCCCGGTCGCATGGCCGTATTCCGCAGCGAGGAGGCGGACGCCGAAGAAGTCAGCATCGCTTTCTTGATTTCGATCGAAGTGGCGAGACGAGAAGGCGCTCGCCGAGGAAGCCAGGCTTTCGATTTGGTCGCCACTGATTCCTGTGGCCATCCAGAAGATGGAGAGGGCAAGGCCTCTGCCGAGACCGCGCAGGTGGTCACGGCCCGCGAAGTGTCCGAGCTCATGACCCAAAATGAAAGCGAGCTCGTTTTCGGTCTCGATGCGGTCGAGCAATCCGCTGGTCACGCCGATCATTCCGCCGGGAAGGGCGAAGGCGTTCGGCATTGGGTCATCCATGATGAACACGTGGAAGCCGGGGTAGGGTGAGTCGGTCCAGTGGACGGCCATCCGGTCGACCAGGGCCTGAACCCGCTGAGTTCGGTCGTCTTCGATTTCCTCGAGGACACCGTCTTCTTCGCTCTCTTCTTCGGAAGCGAGATCCGCGATCTTGCCGAAGACGCGCACCTCAAGGCTCGGGGGGACGAGCGGGACGATGGCTTCGATGGAGAGCGCCAGAATCGCGGTGATGACGAACGCGGTGACCACGAAGCCGACGACGAGGAGGCCTGCTTCCCGGATTGCCGAGCCCTCACTTACATTGACCTGATCGTCGGGGAGGCCCGATTCATACCGCATTAGGCTTGGACTTTCTCCATCCGAACGCCGGTACCGAAGGCCAAGACCTCGACGCCCGCCGTGCCTTTTCCCTTTCGCGTCGAGCTGGCGAGGCGGCTCGATTCGATGCGCAGATTGACGATCGCATGGTAGCCCTGATCCTGCGCTTTTTTCTTGAGCCGCAGGATCGCTTCGCGTCGTGCGCGATCCATCAGCGTCTCATACGTGCGCATTCGTCCGCCGAAGAGCTGTCGCAGTCCTGCGACGAAGCGCTTGAAATAGTCCACAGAGATGACGACATGGCCAGTCATCATGCCGGCGGACTGATAGGCCCAGCCCTCTGGAACGGGCAGTCGTTCAAGCGTGACGGTCGGAAGATCTTTGCATTCGAGCTCGCGTGCCCGGATGCTCTTGTAATGACGGCGTTCGATCCACTCCCCAATCGCGAAAGCCACAAGAAGGCTGACGAGCAGGAAGACGATATTGATGAGGCCCGGATCCATTACTGAGTGACCGTGACAGCGGTGCCGTAGGCGAAGAGTTCGGCGGCGCCTTGGGCGACCGAGCTTGTTGAGAAGCGGACATTGATCACGGCGTTGGCACCGAGAGACTCCGCTTGCTGCACCATGCGTTCGATCGCTTCCTCGCGCGCATCATGGAGAAGTTCGGTGTAGCCCTTGAGCTCGCCTCCGAAAATGTTCTTGATGCTGGCCATGATGTCACGGCCGACATGCTTGGTGCGGACGGTGCTTCCGGAAACCACGCCGTAGAAGGCGTCGATTTTCTGGCCTGGGACTTCATCGGTATTCGACAGGATCATTCGGATCGCTCCTTGGGCGGCTTGGCTTGCCGCGGATAGAGGTCTTGGATCGACGTCCGCGCAGCGGGCCTTGAGTTGAAACCCTGGGCCTAGCATCCCTGCGCATCTGCCTGTGCGTTGCGGTCTTGTTGCCGGAGTATACAAGGTGCGGGGCGACTTGGTTGAACGGTCCCGACTTGAACCGGTTCTGCGTGTAGCGGGGCCGAGCCCACAGCCGGGATGTGGCGCCCGCTTCGAACTGGGATGGCGTATCGTGTCTCCGGGGGCGAGTTCGCAATGCACATGCAGGAAGAAGAGGGAGGGCGCGAGCGCTTTGAGGGCTTGCGGATGGCGAGTCCTCCAAACCCGGAAGCGCTGGCCGCCGAGCGCGCGCTGCTTGAGCGATTGGCCGAGGCCCCTGCGGGCGAGCGGCTTCGCGGCTATCTGAAACTCTTGGGACCGGGGGTGCTTCAGAGCGCGATGACGCTCGGCGGCGGATCCGTTTCGGCGGCGCTCTATGCGGGGGCGCTTTTTGGTTACGCGCTGCTCTGGGTGGCGCCCGTTTCAATGCTGATGGGGCTCTGCATGCTCGCCGCGATCTCTTGGCAGACGCTTTCTACGGGGCAGCGTCCCTGGCCCGCGATGCGGGAGCATGCGGGTCCGTTCTTCGCGTGGGCCTGGGCGATTGGCGCTCTCCTCTCTTCCATCATCTGGCAGTTTCCTCAGTACGCGCTCGCCTCGGCGGTTCTTGTGGATATGGCGGACCTACTGGGTTGGGCGGACTTTCCTCCGATCGTTGCGGGCGGTTGCGTCTTGGTCTGGGCGGTCCTGATCTCGGGGTTATACGGCCGCTCGCCGGGGGCCGTGCGCGCCTATGAACGCGCGCTTCTCGTGATGGTCTGGGGCATCGTGCTCTGTTTCGGCTGGGTCGTCCTGCGGACAGGTATTTCAGATTGGGGCGCGCTGGCCCGCGGATTTTTGACCTTCGAAGTTCCGGACTCTCGTGCGGGCGTTGCGGCGGTGACGTTGATCTTGTCTGGGCTCTCCGCTGCAGTCGGAATCAACATGGTTTTCCTTTTCCCGTACACGCTTCTCGCTCGGGGCTGGGGCCGGGCGCATCGCGAACTCTCTCAGGTAGACCTCGTGCTCGGCATGTTCGTGCCCTACGTCATTGCGATGAGCCTCGTCGTTATCGCGACGGCGAATACGCTTCACGTAGACCCTGCCTACGATGGTTTACGGCTTTCGCCGGTTGAGGCCGCAAGGGTGCTGGCGCGGGGGGTGGGACCGTTCGCCGGCCGTCTTGTCTTCGGTCTCGGTGTGTTAGGGATGGCGCTTTCCTCGATTACGCTGCAAATGCTGACCTGTGGGTTCGTGGGAGTGGAGCTCTTTGACCTTCGGGTGGGGAGTCGGGCACATCGATTCGCGACCTGGCTCCCGATTCCGGGTGTCCTTGGGTCCGTCTACTGGAGTGATCTCGCGGTTTGGGTGGCGATCCCGACGAATATTATCTGCGGTCTCTTTCTGCCTGCGGCCTATCTCGGATTCTGCTTGCTGCAAAAAAGCGCCGCCTACCTTGGCGCGGATCGCCCCAGCGGGATGATGGGTCGCCTTTGGTTGGTTGCGCTTTTTGGGATCACGCTTTTCCTGGCGGCTTTCTTCCTTTGGTATGTCGCGGGTGTTTTATTCTAGCGGTCGGGAGTCTAGGGGAAGCATGATGAAGCCGTTCGAAGCTCTTTGGCAGCGCGCATGGGAGTCTGGCGAAGTCCGCGAATGCTATGCGTCTCTCTCCGCGACCGCGCCTGAGAGCTACCGCAGGCTTGCCACGTTTCTCGTGTGCGAGGTGTTGAGCGCGCGATCGCTGGCTGAGGCCTCACCGCGCATGTTGGCAATCGGCGGCGGGCAGGGGGCAGGGAAGACGACTCTGAGTGAATTGATCGCTGAGGCGATGGGGTTTATGGGGAAGCGGGTGTGTCTGCTCTCGCTCGATGATTTCTATTCGACGCGGGTGGAGCGGGTCGAGCTTGCCCGGTCGGTCCATCCGCTTTTCGAGACGAGGGGGCCGCCGGGAACGCATGATGTCGCTTTGCTGAATACGGTCCTTGATCAGATCTGTGCAGGGAGAACAAACGACGCAGAGGTGGTGTTGCCGGTTTTTGATAAGTCGCTCGATGACCGAAGCGGGGAGCGAGTCTTCGCCGGATCCGCGGACTGGGTAGTCCTGGAGGGCTGGTGTGTCGGGGCGAGGGCACTCAACCCTTCGCTTCTTGCTAGGCCGCTGAACACGCTGGAGGAGGAGCTCGATCCGCTCGGCGTTTGGCGCAGAGCGGGCGCGCAATATTTGGAGGAGAGTTACGTGCCGCTTTGGTCGCGCTTCGAAAGAACGCTGTTCCTACGGGTTCCGGATTTGTCGGCGGTGCGAAGGTGGCGGCTCGATCAGGAGCGAGCCCGGCCGGAGAAGCGGCGCATGGGCGAAGCGCAGGTGGCGGAGTTTGTTCAGTATTACGAGCGCATCACGCGCTCGATGTGGGAGCAGGAGCCTTTGGAGGGCCAGCTCACGGCATGGCTCGGCGAAGGGCATGAGGTGCTCGACCTTGAAGCGGCGACCCCGCGTCCGGATTCGGCCCCCTTGATCTGGTAGGATTCGAGGCTGAGAACCGGCTTGTAGCCTAAGCCGAGGGGGAGAGCGGGATGTACGACGCGCTACGCGAAGCTTGGAGCGAAGTGACGGCGGAGGGCGCGCCGTTTGAAATCGAGACCATTGAGGTGCGGGGACAGCGTTTGCGCGCGTTCAAGAACGCGCCGGGATCACTCCGAGATGTCTGGCTCGCGAGCGGGGCGCATGCCGAGAGCGATGCGATCGTATTTCAAGATGAGCGCTGGACCTACGCAGAGGCGCATGCTTCGGTGGCCTCGATCGCGAACTGGTACCGAGAGCAAGGGCTTGTCTCGGGTGACCGAATTGCGATCGCCATGCGGAACTATCCGGAATGGATGCTCGCGTACTGGGCGGCGCAATGTTCCGGGATTGCCGTTGTCGGCATGAACGCGTGGTGGACTGGCCCGGAAATGGAGTTCGCCATCGAGGATTCCGAGCCGAAGATCTTGATCTGCGATCAGGAGCGCCTTGCGAACTGGCTGCCGAGCCGGGAGAAGGCTCCGGGCATGAAGCTCGTTGGAGCTCGCGTTTCGAACGAACTGCCCGCGGGCGTGACGCCTTGGTCGGATCTCATCGCAGAAGGCGGCGCATTGCCTGCGGTGGAAGTTGATCCGGACTCCGATGCCTGCATTTTCTATACGTCGGGGACGACTGGACGACCGAAGGGCGCGCAATTGACCCATCGCGGCTGCACGAATAATCTGATGAGCATCGGTTTCTGGAACGCGACCCAAGCTCTCGCAAAATCGCGCATCGATGCCGTTACCGGAAATGCGTCCGCGGCCGCTGCGGGGGGAGGGGAGCCGCCCGCTCAGCTCGCGTTTCTTTCCACGACGCCACTCTTTCACGTCACCGCGAATAACTGTCTCGCGCAGCCGGCGACGCTTTCAGGCTCGAAGCTGGTTTTGATGTACAAGTGGGACGCGGGGGATGCGCTCCGCATTATCGAGGCGGAGAAGATCACGAACCTTTCCGGTGTGCCTGTGATGTCTCGCGAGTTACTCGCTCATCCTGACTTCGAAAAGCACGACACCTCAAGCTTGAAGGCGTTAGGCGGTGGCGGGGCGCAGTTGCAGCCGGACCTGGTCAAGGAGATCGACGGGAAGAGCGGCGCCGCGCCGAGTACGGGGTACGGGATGACCGAGACCTGCGGAATCATTACGGCGAATGGCGGCGATTTCTTCGTGGATAAGGCCGCGAGCGCCGGGCCGGTGATGCCGAGCTTCGAAGCGAAATGTGTGAACGATCGAGGCGAGACCGTCGCGCCGGGCGAAGTGGGAGAGCTCTGGGTGAAGGGCGCGCAGGTGATTCGCGGCTACTTGAATCGTCCTGAGGCGACGGCGGAGGAAATCACCGACGGCTGGCTCCATACCGGTGATGTCGCTCGAATCGATGAGGATGGTTTCGTCTTCATTGTCGACCGGGCGAAAGACATGGTTCTTCGCGGCGGGGAGAATGTGTACTGCGCTGAAGTTGAGTCGGCGATCTTTGAACATCCCCTGGTTCGGGAATGTGCAGTTTTTTCCGTCCCTGATGATCGGTTGGGAGAGGAAGTGGGAGCTGCGGTCTTCTTGTCCGAGAAGGAGGGCGTCACCGCGGATGCGCTTCGCGCCTTCTGCCAGACTCATCTCGCGAAGCACAAATTGCCTCGTTACGTCTGGTTCTTGGATGAGTCGATTCCGCGCAATGCGAGTGGGAAATTTTTGAAGCGAGCACTTCGGGATCGACTTGACCCTGCGGATGCGAGCTAGAGCACGGCAGACAGAGAGCAGAGGGCGGAGATGAAGATCAACCTCCTTGATCCAAAAAGTTTCATTGGTGGGCAACCCCATGACCAGTTTCGCTGGCTCAGGGAGCATGATCCGGTTCACCGTCATGCCGAGTTCGACGGAGGCCCCGGGTACTGGGCCCTCACGCGCTACGACGATGTTCGTTCCGTGAGCCGGAATCATGCGGTCTTTTCGAATGAGCCCTCGATCATGATCGCGGACGTCGAAGCGGTGGCGGCGCTCGGTGACGATAAGATGATGCTGATGTCGGATCCGCCGCATCAGACTCTTCTCCGCCGCCTCGTGAGCGGCTCATTTACACCGAAGGCCGCGCGAGCGATGGCGCCTCGGGTGGCCCTCTTGGCGCGGCAGATCGTGGATGAAATCATTGAGCGGGGAGAATGCGATCTGGTTGCGGACGTGGCGGGGGAGCTGCCTTCCTACGTGATTGCTGAACTGCTCGGAATCCCGCTCGAAGATGGACGAATGCTCTACGGCTACACGGAGACGATTCACTCGTCTAAGGACGCTGTGCCCGAAGGCGCACACGAGGCCGCGGGGGCGGGCATGTTTGGTTATTCGGCGGGGGTCCTCGCGGAGAAGCGTGCGCGTCCGGGAGACGACCTGGCGAGCCGGCTCCTCGCGGCCGAGATCGATGGGCGCCGCTTGACGGATATGGAATTCCATCTCTTCTTCATGCTGCTGGTCGACGCGGGCGGGGATACGACGCGGAATCTCGTTTCCGCGGGGATGCATGCCTTGCTTGAGCGGCCGCCGCTTCTCGCCGCGTTGCGCGAAGACGTCGAGGGCCTGCTGCCCACGGCGCGCGAAGAGTTTCTGCGCTTCACAAGTCCCGTTGTGTACATGCGTCGAACGGCGAAAGAAGACACGGAAATTTCCGGGCAGCAGATTCGCGAGGGCGACAAGCTTGCGCTCTACTACGGTTCGGCGAATCGCGACGAGCGCGTCTTTGCAGATCCCGATCGCCTCGATTTATCGCGCACGCCGAATCATCACGTCGCGTTCGGCGCGACGGGCGCTCATTTTTGCCTCGGGGCGCAGCTCGCAAGGGTCGAGATCGATGCGATGTTTCGGGAAATCCTGACGCGGGTGCATGAGATTGAACCTGCCGGCGACACCGAATGGCTCCCGTCGACCTTTATCTCGGGGCCGAAAACGATGCCCGTGCGTTTCAGGGCCGCCTCCCGCGCCGCTTGATTTGTGTACCTTGCCGCAAGACAAAATCTAAGCGGAGAGGTTAAGCGCATGTTTGATTTGACGGGCAAGCGAGCCCTTGTGACGGGATCTGGTCAGGGCATCGGCCTCGGGATCGCGCGCCATCTTGCTGTACAGGGCGCGCACGTTCTGGTGAATGACTTCTACCCAGACCGGGCGGAGTCGGCCGCGGGACAGCTTGGTGGGGAGGGCTTGTCCGTGGAGGCGCGTGCCTTCGATGTGACAGATTTAGACGCCGTAAAAGCTGCGCTGGATGGCGAGGCGCTCGATATCGTCGTGAATAACGCGGGCAACGCCGGCGCGAGTGCGATGGGGACATCACCCTTTCGCGAGATGGATCCCGCGCAGTGGGCAGGTCCGATCGATGTGAACCTGCACGGCGTGATGAACACCACGCACGCGACGCTTCCCGGCATGTGCGAGCGCGGTTTCGGTCGCCTCATCACCATCTCTTCGGGAGCCGGCTCGATTGGCCTACCGATTGGCGTTTCGCCTTACGGTGCGGCGAAAGCCGCGGGCATGTCGTTCATGCGGCATATGGCGATCGAAAACGCTCGGCTCGGAGTCACAGCCAATTCCGTGGCGCTCGGTCTGATGGAAATGACGGAGATTACGGACGAAGGGCTTGTTGCGACGCTTGCCAAGACGGTGCCGAAGGGGCGACTCGGAACGGGGAAGGACATCGGTCCGGCGATCGTTTGGCTGGCTTCGGATGAAGCTGAATGGGTGACAGGGCAGACCATTCACGTGAACGGCGGCGGCCTGACCACCTAAGGAGTAGTGCCGCCTCCGTTAATGACGAGGGAGTGGCCTGTGACCCAGCCCGCCTCCTCTGATGCAAGGTAGAGAACCCCTGCAGCGACATCTTTTGCGGTGCCGATTCGGTTCGCCCAATAGGCGGCCCCGGCGTTTCGGCCCTCGAGGAACTCCGCAGGGACAGTGTCGATCAGTCCGAGGACAACTGAATTCGCGGTGACCCCTTTCGACCCGAGTTCCCGGGCGATGGTGCGCATGAAGCCTTCGATTCCGGCTTTGGATGCACCATAGATCGAGGAACCGAAATTACCGACGCGCCCGGCATCAGAGGACACCGAGATGATACGGCCGTAGCCCCGCTCGCTCATGCTTTGAGTCACGAGATGAGTGCAGTTGAAGGTTCCCTTGAGGTTCATGTCGACGATGGGATCCCAAACTTCCCGGGGCGTTTTGAGGAAGGGGGTCGGAAACATTTGGTTGGGAACGCCGCCTGCGTTGTTCACGAGGATATCGACCGCGCCGAGTCTGGATTCTCCGTCGTGAATGGCTTCTTCGGCGGCGGCGTAGTCTGTGACATCGAAGGGGCAGGCCTGCGCGATTCCGTCCGCAGAGCCGATTTCCTTCGCGACTTCGTTCGCGTTGCTCGCGTCGATGTCCGCGATGAGCACTTTGGCGCCCTGTCTTGCAAATGTGCGCGCAATTTCGGCACCGATGCCCTTACCGGCGCCGGTGACGAGAGCGACGCGATCTTTGAGATCGAACATTTGGACTACTCCTCAGGCCTCAACAGAGGCTGCATTCTAAATGAGGGAAGGGGCGGCGGATAGATCATGGCATGCCTTTTGGCGGCGTGGGGCGTCTAATCGCGTTTGCCTTTCGCTAGAGTGGACGGCTATGGAAAATTCTATGCCCGCTGTGAGTTTGGTCGCTGTTCCCGGTCGCCGTGTGAAAACAATCGCCTTCGCGAAGGAAATCGAGCGGCGCGGTTACGCGGGAATTTATTGTCCGAGTCTGGGGGACGCGATGGGGTTATGTCATTCCATCGCGCATGAAACCGAGCAGATTCCCTTCGGCACAAGCATCGTCAACATGCATACGCGGCATGCGGTGGACTATGCGCAGTCGGCTTCTTTTCTACATGAGATTTCAGGCGGTCGTTTTCGTTTTGGGGTGGGGGTGAGTCATGGTCCAATGTTGAAGCCGCTTGGCTTGGGCGTTGGTCGCCCCCTGGCTGATGCGAAGCAGTTTGTTTCGGATTGGCGGGGTGCGAAACGGGTGGGTGATTTGCCGCCGATCATTATGGCGGGCCTTCGTCAGAAGATGGTTTCACTTGCGGCCGGGATTGCAGAGGGCGTCGTCTTCGCGAACGTGGCGCGATCTCACGTCCCGACGACGCTCGCGGCCGCAGCGGCTTCGGCCCCCGCGGAGTTTTTTGTGGGCGACATGATTCCCACTTGCATCAGTGATGATATCGAGGCGGCGAAAGCGGTGAACAGGAAGACCTTGGTCTTCTACTGCACGCTTCCGAACTATCGAAATTACTGGAAGGAAGCAGGCTACGTCGAAGAGATGGAGGCGATCGAAGAGGTTGTCGCGGCGGGAGACTTGGAAGCGGTTCCGTCGCGGATGTCCGATCGATGGCTCGCCGATGTAACGCTCTTTGGTTCCGCGGATGAGGTCCGAGACGGAGTTGAGGCTTGGAGGGAGGCTGGGGTTTCGACGCCGATATTGGTGCCTTCCTCGACTTCGGGCGGACAATTTAAGGCCTTCGAAGAGCTCTTTTCCGTCTTTGGATAGCGGCGGAGGGGGTAGTGGTGTTGGTCGCGGCGACTTCGCTGCCGCCGATTTTGAATTCAGCGCGCGAAGGTCTAGATTCCGGGCGCTTGAGAACCTCAACTGTGGATGAACAGGGAGACGCACAACGATGGCCGATGAGATCCTGACTGAAAAGCGAGGACGTATTCTCCTTATCACGCTCAATCGCCCGGAGGCGAAAAATGCGGTGAATGCGGCTCTGGCGGATGCGCTCGTGGCCACGATTGAGTCCTTTGAGGCGGATGATGATTTGACCGTCGCTGTTCTCACCGGCGCCGGCGGTGGCTTTAGCGCCGGCATGGATCTCAAGGCCTTTGCGAAGGAGGGCTCTCCCGAGAGTTTCGGAATTTTCCTGCAGAGGGGATGTCGCAAACCGCTCATCGCGGCGATCGAAGGATTCGCGTTGGCGGGGGGGCTTGAGATCGCCTTGACCTGCGATCTCTTGGTTTCGGCTGCGGGTGTGAAGCTCGGGATTCCCGAAGTAAAGCGCGGATTGCTTGCTGCAGGCGGTGGGCTTTTTCGACTCACGAACCGGATCCCCTACGGCAAGGCGATGGAGCTTGCTCTGACGGGAGATCCGATTTCCGCAGAGCAGGCACATGAACTCGGTTTGGTGAACCGACTCGCTGAGAAAGGCAAGGCCCTTGATGCTGCGATTCAGCTCGCTGAAGAGATCGCGGTCAACGCGCCGCTTTCGGTGGCCGGGAGTAAGCAGGTGATTCAGCAATCCGTCGGCGGTTCAGACGAAGATGGATGGAAAGCACAGGCCGCGCTCGTTGGTAAAATTTTTAAGAGCGAAGACGCGATGGAGGGCGCCAAGGCATTTGCCGAGAAGCGTTCGCCGGAGTGGAAGGGGCGTTAGGCCCATCGCGGAGATCGGCGGGTCCGCTGGTTTTCGCAAAGAGCCTGCCCGAATAGAATCAATCGAAAACAGAGCCGTTGAAGAAAGGAATCGTTCCCATGCCGGGTAGTGTCCACTACGAGTTGTCTGATCATGTTGCCACCATCACCCTCGATAATCCGAAGGCGCGCAATGCATTTGACTTTGAAATGAGCCAAGAGCTGCGTCGACTTTGGGGGCAGATTCAGGCCGACCCCGAGGTGCGCTGTGCGATCGTGACTGGAGAAGGTGAGAAGGCATTCTGCACCGGGTGGGATATCTCCTCGACCGCCTCCGGTGACAGTCAGAAATTTGCGAAGATCAAGCGCCGGGACGCTCCCTATAGTCAAATTACGGCGGTGCAGAATCGCTGCTGGACGCCTGTGATCACGGCGGTCAATGGAATCTGCAATGGCGGTGGTCTGCATTTCCTCGCGGATACGGATATCGCGATTGCTTCTTCGACGTCGACTTTCTTCGACACGCATTGCCAGAACGGCCTCGCCGCTGTGATTGAGATGGTCGGCCTGGCGAAGCGCATTCCCCTGGATGCGGTCTTTCGACTGACTTATCTCGGTTCAGTCGAGCGGATGTCGGCGGACGAGGCGCTGAGGATCGGCCTGATCGGCGAGATTGTGCCGCCCGAGAAACTGATGGAACGGGCGCGCGAGATCGCCGAGATCGTGTGCCGATGGTCGCCGACCGCCCTCGCGCGTTCGAAGCGGGCAATTTGGGAGAGCCTGGATCATGGGCTCGAGCCCGGTCTGGATGCGGCCTACCGACAGCTTGAACTCCACGCGGATCATCCTGATCAGGTGGAAGGGCCTACGGCCTTTTTCGAAAAGCGCCCTGCTCATTGGGCGCCGTTCTCAGGCGACGACGAGTAGCGGCGTGCCCGCTACCGCTCTCGGGAGAGGGGCGGCGGTTGCGTTTTCGATGTGGGTCGAGTCAGGCTTGCGGGGCGACCGGAGTCGGTCGCTTCTGCAGATGAGGCTTCGATCCAGTAGCCGATGATTCTCGTTTCAGGGCGATGCCACGCGAGGTTTTGGGTGCGCCAGTTTTCGAAGGCCTGCATTTCGAGCCAGTCGGGCATGGGCCAAGCACGCTTGTGGAAATAGAACCAGACGTACTCCTCGAGGAAGCCGGCTTGCTGAACCCGGAGGAGTAAGTCGAGGTATTCATCGTGCTCGTTCGCGACGTGGTCGCTGCTGGCGTCGGTGTTGTCGTCGGTATTGTCGGTGTTGTGGGTGTTGTTGGTCGTGACTGAGCCGTTGGAGTCGACCGGGTTCCGGGTTGCCCAGCGCTTAACAAGAACTTCCCGCGGTTGGAGCTCGCATCGGAAGGAATGGTTGGCGGAGGGGAGCTCGCCGCCAATTTCGAGTTGGCAGGTACTCTTGGCCAGGCTGTACGCAATCCAGCTCTGGGTCACAGGGTTTTTATTCATCGCGGCGGTTGCGGGGATGTGAAATTGAGAACCACGTCCGGCGCCGCCGAAATTGTAGACCTGGACGCCGCAGCCGACGCTGAACGCGAGGCTCAGGCTTAGGCTCACGAAGCCCGCAGCCCGCACACAAGTCCGCAGCAGCGTTCGTTGCGGTTTAGATGTGTGAGGGGAGGTCGGCGATTCTGTCGAGTTCATCCAGGATCCTTGTCTCGGCTGAGAATGCCGGCTGAAAGTACCTCGGAGAGGACCGGCGTACGACCCCGACCCGGTTGTGGTAGCTTCAAGCGGTTGGGCCCAATCTGCAAACGAGAGAGGAAATCACCATGGCGACCGCACTCAACACCCCAGAACTCGAAGTGATTCGGATTTCCGGATCGCTCGGCGCCGAGGTGCACGGGATGGACTTGACCGAGGCCGGCGAGGCCGAGGCGGCGCGCATCGAAGCGCTGCTCATGGAACATCAGGTTCTCTTCTTCCCGAACCAGACAATGGGGCCGGATCAGCATATCGCCTTTGGGCGCCTTTTCGGGGAGCTCGATTCCCATCCAAACCTGTCGCTCGATGCGGAGCGACCTGAATTCTTTGAGCTGCGCGCGTTCGGCGGCTCAGGCGGCATCGCGGACGAGTGGCATAGCGATCTCACCTGCCAGGCGTCGCCTTCGGTGATGGCGATCCTGCATATGACGAAATGTCCGGAGGTTGGCGGGGATACACTTTGGTCCAATCAGTACAAAGCCTACGAAGAGCTTTCGCCGCCGATGAAGTCTTTTCTTGAGGGACTGACGGCGCTCCATGACGCGAGCCCGCATGGAGCCCCGGAGCGCAAGGCGATTCATCCGGTGGTTCGGGTTCATCCCGTCACGGGCCGGAAATCACTCTTCGTGAACGAGCATTTTACGCGGCGGATCGTCGAGCTGAGCCACGATGAAAGTGAAGCCCTGCTTCAGCATCTCACGCGATGGGCCGCCAGCACGCGCTTCACCGTGCGGTACCGCTGGAGCCAGGGGACGGTTGCGATCTGGGATAACCGCTGCACGCAGCATCATGTGCTGAATGATTTCGAAGGCGAGCGCGTGATTCAGCGCGTGACCGTGATGGGTGACCAGCCTGAAGCCGCGGCTTCCTCAGAGTGGGAGCCCTTTCATTCGGTCTTTCAGGCGTCAAGCTGGCGCGATCAGTCGATGCGAAAATTTATCGCGGAGCAAAAAGAGAAGAACTAGCTGCTGGAAAGAGCTGTTAGTTTTCGGTTTTCGCCCAGTCGCTGTGGACGGGTTTGCCCGGGGTATCCCGGCGTTCGTAGGTGTGGCTGCCGAAATAGTCGCGCTGAGCCTGGATCAGGCTGGCGCTGCCATGCTCCGTTCGAAGCGTGTCGAACCAGGCGAGCGAAGTTGCGAGGCCCGGCACGGGGATCCCCGCTTCGCTGGCCGCGATGACGACGCGTCGCCAGCTCTGGACTCTGCTTGCGAGTTCATTGCGAAACCCGGGGGCCAGGGCAAGAATGCTCGCCTCGCTGCCGTCGCCGTCGCCGGAGTCGCCGCCAGAGCCTAAGACAGAGCCAGAGAACGCTTCGCGGACGCCGTCGAGGAAGCCCGCCCGAATGATGCATCCCGCCTTCCAGATCCGTGCTACCTCGGCGAGGTTCGTTCCGTATTCAAAGGTCTCACTCGCGCTCGCCAGAAGGTCGAAGCCCTGGGAGTAGCTCGCGATTTTTGATGCGTAGAGCGCGGCCCGAACGTCTTCGGCTGTGAGAGCCGCCATCGCGCCGCGGGGCGCCGCGTTCGCGTCGGGAGGCGAGGACGCGAAGAGCTTTGCGGCTTCGACTCGGCGTTCGCGCTGGGCACTGAGAACCCGTGCATCGACTGCGGCAGCGAGTGTGGGGACGGCAACGCCCAGGTCGAGGGCGACCTTGATTGTCCATCGCCCAGTTCCCTTCTGCCCGGCCCGGTCAAGGACGGCGTCGAGGAGAAGCGCGCTGGGATCTTCAGGATCCCGTTTGCGAAAAATGTTCGCGGTGATGTCGATCAGGTAGCTCTCGAGTTCCGCCTCGTTCCAGGTCGAGAAGGTGTCGGCGATTTGCTCCGGAGCGAGGCCGAGTCCCTGCCTTAACAAGATCGCCGACTCCGCAATGAGCTGCATGTCGCCGTACTCGATGCCGTTATGCACCATCTTGACGAAATGGCCGGCGCTGCCCCGCCCGCAATAGGTCACGCAGGGACCGGAATCGGAGACGGCGGCGATGGATTCAAGTACAGGGCGAAGGCGTTCCCAGGCCTCGGGCGTGCCTCCGGGCATCATGGCTGGACCGCGGAGTGCGCCTTCGCTTCCACCGGAAATGCCCATCCCAACGAATCGCCAGGGCGAAGCATCGGCGCGGGCACTGCGCCGGTCGGTATCCGTAAAGAGGGAGTTCCCTGAATCGATGATGACATCATCGGCATCGAGTAAAGGGTCGAGCGCGTCGAGGGAATCGTCGACGGGCTGTCCCGCCGGCACGAGGAGGATGATCCTTCGCGGTCGCTCGAGGGCCTCGACGAGTTGGGGCAGCGTCTCGCAGGGGACAAAGGCCGCCTCCGGTTCCGCCGCGGCGAGCTTTTGGGTGGCTTCCGGAGAGCGGTCGAAGAGCGCGACGCGGAGGCCCCGGCTTGCAAAATTGCGAGCGAGATTGGCGCCCATAACACCGAGTCCGATGACGGCGACATCGCAGGAGTTGCTAGGCATCACGAATATTCCTTCTTGAGACGGAGCGGTATGCCCCGTCCTGAAACTTCAAACGGGGTCGATTCCAGAGGCTTCCGGCTTCTGGATGCGCAGGTCCGTCACGATTTGGAGGTCGGGGAGGTCTGAGGCGGGGAGTGATGGGTCCCCCGCCAAGAGTCGTTCGAGGGCATTGCGCTTTGATTCTCCCACCGCGACGAGAACTATGTGTCGGGCAGTCTTGAGGAGAGGTCGAGTGAGCGTGATCCGGTTCGAAGGAGGTTTGGGACTGTTTTTGATATGTGCGACCCAGGATGAAGGGGCGGCGGCGGACATACCTTGGTTTGGTGAGGGGAAGAGCGAAGCAATATGACCATCTTCGCCCATCCCGAGCAGGACGAGATCGAGCCCGCCCGCGAAATCGCGACGGAGAACTTCGTCGACGCGGCGGACGGCGTCTTCGGGAGACTCGTCTTGCATAAAAAGAGGGAGGAGCGTCTCGGTGGGTTTCAATCCGGCGGCGAAGGCGGCGCCTTGGTTCGAGTCTGAGTCGGTTGGAGCAACGCAGCGTTCGTCGACCCAGGTCAAAGCCATCCGCGACCATTGCGGACCGAGGAGGTCTGCGAGGCGAATCGCTGCCGCCATGGCCGACCCGCCGGGAATGGCGAGCCGGATCTGCTCACGTTCGCCGAAGAGCGTCTCGGCGGCTTCGTGGAGGAGCCGGGCGGCATGCTCCAGTGGTTCCGACTGCTCCGCATGCAGCGAATATCCGTGAGCTGCGTCAAGCGCTTGCGTGACGGGCGGAGAAGCCTCATTGCCTGAAGGCGCGGGCTGCGTAGGCTGCGTGGGATCAGAAGGGCGGGTGGGCACGTTAGGTTTCGGACCAGCCGCCGTGGCAGTCGCCGAAGAGACATTCCGCTTCCTCGGGGCCTTCTCCGCCAGCGGCATATTCGAGTACCTCCGGCGCGTTTTCCCCCTCCCACTCGGCGCGGACCGCATCCGCGTATTCCCAGGAAGCCTCGATTTCATCCCCGCGGAGAAAGAGCGTCTGATCGCCGAGCAAGGCATCCGCGAGGAGGCGTTCGTAGGCCCCGGCTGAGTTCTCGTCGAAATGACTCCCGTAATCGAAATGCAGGCTCGCGGGCGTCATCTCCATCGTGTTTCCAGGGCGCTTCACACCAAAAGACAGGCCGATCGACTCTTCGGGCTGGATGCGTAGCGTGAGTACGTTAGGTCGGTTGAGATGGACTTCGCCGGCGCGAATTTTTTGTTGAAACTCGCGTGGTCCGAGGTCGGCGGGGCGGTTGAAGAGCTGGAGGGGCGGCGTGTTGAACTGCACCTTGACCTCGGTGAAGCGCTCATTCATGCGCTTGCCGTGCCTGAGGAAGAAGGGAACGCCGCTCCAGCGCCAGGTTTCGATATACGCGCGGAGGGCGACATAGGTTTCGGTGAGCGAGTCTGCCCCGACGCCCTCTTCGTCGAGGTAGCCGCCGACATTCTTCGAGTCGATCTTTCCAGGCCCGTACCGGGCGCGAATGGAGGGAGGATGCCCGGGACCGCCCAGGGGATGCCGCAGGCCTCGGAGGACATCCACTTTTTGACCGCGGACGGCATCGGCGGCGAGCGTTGAGGGAGGCTCCATCGCGATGAGCGCGAGAATCTGGAGCATATGGTTTTGAACCATATCCCGGAGTGCACCCGTCCCGTCGTAATAGCCACCGCGTCCGTTCTCGACGCCGAGGGTCTCCGCCACGGTGATCTGGACGAACTCGACGTGATGGCGATTCCAAAGCGGTTCGAAAATCGAGTTGTGAAAGCGGAAACCGAGCAGGTTCTGCACCGTTTCCTTGCCAAGGTAGTGATCGATTCGGTAGATCTGATGTTCCCGGAGCGAGCGATGGAGCTGCTCATTCAGTTCATTGGCCGAGGCCAGATCATGGCCGAAGGGCTTTTCGACCACGACGCGACGGAAGGCCGCGCCGTGTCCGTCTTCCCTGAGGAGGCCGAGTTCCCCGAGTTTGGCCGTGACGCTGGGGAAGAGTTCGGGCTTGAGGGAGAGGTAGAACAGGCGCCCAGACGCCGCGCCGCCGGGGAGTGCGTCGAGGCGTTCGATGAGGGATTGCATCGCGGCATCGTCGTTCGTATCCGCGGTGGTGTAGAAGATCCGGGGAGCGAGCCGGTCGAAGGCGGAGCGCAGTTCTTCGGGAATATCCTGCGCGAGATGGGCGCGGAACTCCTCATCGTTCATTGGCGTCCGAGCCACGCCAAGAATGCTGAAATCCCGAGGCGGTTCGGGATCCGCATCGAGCTTGGCGAGGGCGGGAATGAGCTTTCGCCGAGCGAGGTCTCCGCTGGCGCCAAAGATGACAACTTGATCCGGTGGGTTCATAGGCCCCAAGGATAGGTGTCAGTGAGGATTTGTCTCTGGGGAATTTGTTCGACGCCCTCGCTAGGGCGTCTCTTCGCCGCTCAGACTTGCCGGGGCCGCTTCTGAAGGCGTGGTCCGCATGGTCTCCGGATTCCAGGGGAGCGCGAACCAGGTCTTCTCGTCTTCCAGAAAAACCCGGGGAGGCCGATTGGTTTCGGCTTCGGGCAGGTTCTCGCCCATGGCCTCCGCGAGAAGCTGGGAAATAGGCCTTCGCTCGGGGCGGGGTCGACCCGAGCGCCGGAACGGGTCACGGGCCGCTCCGGTACTCCGGCGGACTGCGAAGAGGGCGCTGAAGCCGTCCATGAGATCAGCGCGGGTGAGGCGTTCTTGATTGCGACCGAGAACCCTCGTTTTGTAGAGGCGCGAGCCATGGTCGCCATGAATCAGAATCGTGGCATGGCGCCATTTCCCGTTTGCCTTGAGCTCTCCGAAGAAACGATCGAGTCGGGTCATCGTGCAGCGGATCTGATCGAAATACTGCTCGTACCGGATGCGTCGGCCTTCCGTTGTGTTTTCGCGGCCGTGAAGTGGGCGATGGCTCAGCCAGCCAAAAGGATTTCCTGTGAGGTTGCAGCTGGCATCAAAGACGTAGGGGCCGTGGGGCAAATCGATATGACCGAAATGGGCGGTGCCGGGATCCGAGTCGAGGACCGTCTTTCGGAAATGGTCGAAGGCGTTGATCGAAGCAATCGGCGTCACGCGACCGTCCCAGATGATGCCGGCGGGGAGCGCGATCCCAACCCCTTCGGCCGCATCGCGAACGCGGACATAGCCTTTGCGGACGAGTTCGAAAAAGCCGGGCAGGTTGAAATACATCCCGAAGAGAATGTTGAGCTTGTCCGTGTCGTCGAGGGCGGCGGTGCGAAGCCATTCACTTCCATCGAAGCGGTAGGTGAAGCAGGAAGCGATCGGAATCGGCGATTCCTGGCAGAAATCCATATACGTCGACTGGGTGACGTGGAGCGCCGAGTAGCGCTTGGCGAGCGCTTCGAAGCTGCGATTCCCAAGCAGGATATAGGGGCGCTTGCTCTTGAAATTCGTATGCGGCTCGGTCGTCGCTTCGAAATTCAGGATGCTCGAGATGGAATGCTTAGAGAGCGCGTATTCGGAATAGGCGTTGGGGTAGAGCGTGAAGCCGTGTTTTTCGAAGAACCGGCTGATCTGTCGTTTTAGCGTGCGAGCGCCTTCGACTTCTTCGGGAATCCCCTCTACGCCGATGAATTCATCGAGAATGATATGGATGAAGGTTTCATTTGCAGGGGCCCGCGAGTCCGGGGCGGCGAGCGGCCGAGCCTGCACTTCTTGATTAACGACGAGGGTGTTGTCTTCGTATCCGCGGCTCGGCGTGAGCATCGTGGAGGCGAGCATCGTGGCGAAAATCGTGGTCAGGATCAGGGCGAGGTTGCCGCGAAGGGCCCAGAAAGCGGCGACGACGGCGAGGAGAGCCACGACTGCAGGAAGTCCCTGCATCCAGCTGAACTGAACGTCGAGGAAAATCAGGACGAGCGCCGAGAAGACCCCGACATAGCGGTATCGCCGCTCATGCCCCGCGAGCAAAGCCAGCAGGAAAGCCGGGATCGCGAAAAGGCTGGCCGAGTAGACCAGAGAGCCGATGGGGACAGGATGTCCGCGGTACGCGGAAAACGAGAAGAAGGGTGTCCAAAGAATCAGGAACACCGCGGCGAAGCGCAGGCAGAGGTGTCTGAATCGATCGGGCATCTTGGTCTTATTCGGTTTCGGAGTCCTCGGTCGAGGTCTCATCCGATGAGAGGCCGAGCAGACTCTTGAACCGGGCCCAGTAGAGCTTCCCTATGACCATGGCGCCGGCAACCCCGCCCAGGATCACTTGGAGCACCATCGAGCCTGTTCCGGGATCGAGATAAGCCTGCGCGGGAGCAGCATGACCCATCATCATGCCGACGAGCAGCGTGACCAGAAGCACAGAATGGATTGACTTCACGAGGACCCCCAAGTTTCCCCTAGCGTAGACAATTCTGTCCCGAATGGGTCGCTCTTTTGCGGGCGGCCTCGATTCTTGGTGCCTGCAAAGCCCTGCCTGACGCGCCATGGCCGACGCGCGCTAAGGCAGGGACGAGGAATGCGAGTAATATCAAGCGGTCGGATGGATTTGGGAGGCAATGAGGGCAGATGATTCGGCAGGGCATCTTTCCCGCGACGCTCGTACTCGCACTGCTCGTGACGCATCAGATGCTCGAGCAGGGCTCGCCGCCGGAGACGGTGATTGTGATCTGGTTCGGCTTGATGCCGGTCATCATGCTGCTGGAACGCGTGATGCCCCGGTATCCCGAATGGAACAAGAACCAGGGGGATCTGCGAGCAGACCTGATCTATTTCCCAACGAATCTGATCGTCGCCGGCGGATTCTCGGCGCTTTTCGCCGGGGCGTATCTGGCCTGCGCGACCGCCCTGCAGGCATGGCTCGGTCAGACCCTCTGGCCCTCGGAGCAGAGTCTCCCCGTGCAAGTCATCCTGGCCTGCATCGCCGCAGAATTCTTCGCCTACTGGGCGCATCGCTGGATGCACGCATGGCCTTTCCTCTGGCGTTTTCACGCGGTCCATCATTCTCCCGCTCGTGTCTACTGGCTGAATGCACTCCGAGCGCATCCGGGGGAGCATCTCTTTCGGGGTTTCATTAGTGGTGCGCCCCTTGCCGTGTTAGGCGCTCCGCCCGAAGCCCTCGCGTACTGGATGGTGCTCGGGCGTGTCGGCGGCCTTTTTCAGCATGCCAACATTGATTTCGCACTCGGTCCCTTCGCTTGGCTCTTTAGTATTGGCGAACTCCATCGCTGGCATCACTCTGCCGATCGCTCCGTGGCGGATCACAATTTCGGAGACACCTTCATCATCTGGGACATCGTTTTCGGCACTCGCCATCTCCCGCAGGGCGAACCCGCACCCCAGGAGGTCGGGATCGAAGAGGGGGCCGCCTATCCGCAGGGCTGGTGGGGCCAGATGAAAGCGCCGTTTCAGGGTTCGGTTTCGGGAGGAGGGCAATGAAGCAGACCGGAAAGCGCGGGCACCAGCCGAGTGGTCCCATTCGTTCTCTCCCGCCCGATCGCACGCAGCTCAAGCTGTTCTGCGTCTTGGGGCTCAGTTATCTGGCCGTGCAGGTGGCCGCCCAGGCGGGGCTGAGGGCCCTTGCGCTGACGGCGATGGTGATCAGCGGGGTTTGCTTTCTGGCCGCGGTCGCCTTGGGGTCGCGGAGGTTTCGCGTCGGAACGGTGCTCGTGGCCGGCATCATCCCGCTCGGCCTTTGGGTTGCGGTCTGGGGGAGCTACAGCTTTCCGCGAGACGTGTTAGGTGGGGCGCTCGCACTGGCGCTGGCTTGGCCCCTAACACGGGCCATCACGATCTGGCGTCATCCGGAGGCCGGAGACCCGTGGAAGTCGAAGTCGGGAGCCGAGGTGGGGGGCGATCCGCGCGCTGCGGGGGCTGAAGGGGTGGCTGATCGGCCGCGCCGGCGCTTCTTGCGGCGGTATGTCCTTGTGGGTTTCGTCCTGATCTGGGTTGTGAATTCGGGACTTGATCTCGCCTTTGAGTCGGGGGCGGAGACGCGCCTTCATGCACCGCTTGCGGACGCGCGGGGCCCAGGCGCGCCCTGGCCGAAGGCGCGGGTTGGCGTTGCCCTTTCGGGAGGGGGCTACCGGGCGGCGATCATGCATGCGGGTGTGCTCGCGGAGCTGGACGCGATGCAGATCCCTGTGACGGCGCTGAGTACGGTTTCGGGCGGTTCGATTATTGGGGCGTTCTACGCGGCGGGCGGGGCTCCGGATGATTTTCGGCGGGCGATCGCCGATGGGCGAATGAATCTAAAGCGCGATATGGCGGATGTGCATAATGCGCTTCGGCTGCCCTTTCCTCTCGAGATTCCATATCTGGAGGTCTCGCTCTTTCCGTGGTTCGCCTTCGGACGTGTGGATGTTCAGGCGAACCTGGTTGACCGAGTCTTGTTAGGTGGGACACGGATGGCCGATCTTCAACCGGCTGACCGGCCTCGCCTGCAAATTTGCGCGACCGACCTGAGGAGCGGGGCGGGAGTGGGGCTCGCGGCGGACGGTGTTCAACTTCGTTCGCCTCCGTATCCCGCGGAGGAGAGAGCCGGTGGGCGCATTCCTTACGCTTTCGACAGCGTGTTTCGGCCCGGCATGGACGGGCAGACGCGTGTCGCGCGAATGGTGGCGGCGTCGGGCGCCTTTCCGGGGGCATTCAACGCGGTGAAGCTTCGCCTGCCTGCGTCGGAGTCAGGGGCGGGTTTAGAGTCTGAGTCAGAGCCGGATTCGGCGGAAGCGCCCGAGCGCCGCCTGCTTCTTGCGGACGGTGGGATCGTCGATAATTGGGGCGTGGGGTTGATGCTCGATCGCTACCGCGGCGCGCCGCCCGGGGACCCTTGGCGGGTGGACGTGATGCTCGTTTCGGCAGGGGGGCGAGTGTTTCAAGATGATGAAGATGTGCCGGGGCCGAACCAGGTGCGTCGTGCAGTCGACATCATCTACGAAACCGCAGGCTGGCATCCGATTGAATCAGCCTCGCCGACGGAACGGCCGCCGATGCTTCTCTTGCAGCCGGCGGACGCAGATTCGTCTTCCCCCGAATTTGAGGCCTTTGCGGCGGCGACGACGTTGACCGACACCTTTAGCGACGAGACGTCTCAGCATCTATTCGATCTCGGCCGGCTCCTGGTGCGGCAGGCCGCGCCTGAGCTGCTGGAGACGCTCCAGGCCGTCGAGCGCGGCTCAGTGGCGACGGACCGCTGAATGTTGCGCTGAGCATCCAATGCTGGATTCCCGGCATCCCATGTCTGCTGAACCTTGGCTTTGATCTCCAGGCTTAGAAGCAACTCCGTTCCCAAGTAATTGAATTTATTGAGTTTCGTTTCGAAGCCGCCGACTGGCACGGCCATTGCTCTGTATTCCTGTACGCCGGGAATTCTCCCGAGTGCTGAAGGAGTCGGGTGATGAATCGATTGCGACATTGGAGCGCGAGCTTGATCTCGCGAGTGGATTGGATGGTCGGCATGGTGGAGAACCATGAAGCGCTGGCCGACAGCGCGATCCGGGATTTGGGACGGCATGCGGCGCGGGCGCGTGTGCAGATGGGGCGCGTTCGCGCGGATGGGAAGCGGTTGCGGGCACGCCTAGGCGACGAGCGAGATGCGCTCGTTGCGTGGCGAGAGCGGGCCCGGCGCCTCGCGACGACCGAGGAGGCGCGGGCCCTTGAATGCGTTCGCCGTTCAAAGGCTTCGGAGCGGCGTATTCGCGAGTTCGAAAGTCGACTCGCCGAGCACGACCGGATCGAGCATCAGCTGGCTCAGGATCTGGGCCGGGTGGAAGAGAAGCTCTCGGCAATGAAGTCGCAGCGCAATCTGATGCGGACCCGCGAATCGAGAGCCGTTGCGCTCTCGGCGGTCGGGGAATGTCAGGAGATGCCCGAGCTCGATGATGTTTTTGAGCGGTGGGATACGCGCATTACAGAACGGGAAATCGTGGCGGGATGCGGCGAGGAGAGCGATGCCCTTGAGTGGGAACTCGCAGAGGAGGAAGCGGAGGATGCGCTCCGCGACGAGCTCTCGAGACTGGTTGCTGAAGAGATTGGGACTTCGCCGGCGACCTAACGCTGAACAGAACGATCTTGGAGGGGCCGTTCGCTTGGAGGGAGCGGGATGCTCAGTCGATGACCTGCGTGGGGGCGCTTTGTGGCGCAGCTGCGCCCGGAGGATGAGTGATGGATCGAACAGAAATGATCGACGGCGAATCGCCGGAATCTCGAGGGATGCCCGAGGCGGCCGAAGAGGCTCCCGCCCCCCCGCCCCCGCCCGCGTCGGACACTCGAGTCCGGGCGCTCACCCGGATCTTGCGTGCGTTAGGCGCCGGCGTCGTGGCGGCCTCGGCAACCACGTTCCTATTTCAGAAATGGGATTCAGGGGATGATCTGACGCGCTATTTCGCTCTACTCGCTCAGTCCGGCGTGTTGGCCGCGATCGGCTTTTTCTGTGCCGTGCGGATCCGAGAGAGTAAGAGTGCGCGAACGTTTATGGCCCTTGCGGCGGGGATGATTCCGGCGCTGTTCTGTATTTTGGGCGGCCTTGTGTATTCCCAGTTCTCGATGGACGGCTCGCTTTCCCGCGTCGCATCGTATGCGACCTGGCGAGCGCCGAGCGAGATGTCGGCCGTTCTGACTGCCCTTGCGACCCTCGTCGCGGTGGCTCCTGTTGCACTCTTTTCGTTTCTGTCTCTGGCGCGCGCCGAGGCGAAATGGCTGACCTCGATCTTTCTGCTGACGAACGCGGCGATGCTGATTCCGTCTCGCTCGCCGGAAGCGATGGCCGGGCTTGTGGCGGCGGGTTTGGGCGGGCTCGGCTGGCTCGAGCTCCGACGCTGGCGATCCGAGCCCGCGATGCAGACGCGGGAGGGCTGGGTCGTTCGAGCGATGGTGTTGATGCCGCTGCTCTTGATCGTGCTGCGCAGCTTTGTGCACTACGAGCTCTCGCTGTATATGGCGAGTGTGGTCAGCTTTGCAGTGGCCGCGTTTCTGCTCATGCTCAGCCGGAGTTCGCGCCGCGGCGGGGCAGGGCTTTCGCTCGAAGGCGTCACGATCGTACCTGCTGGACTGGGCTGGTTCTGTTTTGGCGTCGCAACGCGGGAAAGCTTTGGGCTTGAGCTCAGTTCGGCGCTGCCGCTGGCTGCGCTCCCTTTCGCGCTCAGCCTGGCGCTGCTTTCGCTTTGGGTCCGCGACGGCAGGCCTCGGGATTATCAGCATGCATCGGTGGCCATTGGGTTGATTTCGATGACGGGTTACCTGCTGATCGAGGGCGGGATCCTGGCGGCATTCCTTGCGCTGGTGACGGGGATCCTGGCGGTTGCTTACGGATTTTTCTTCGACAGAAAGGGGCTCCTCATCGTCGGGACGGTCACGAGTGCGCTTGCGCTACTTCACCACGTCCATCATGCGATCGAGATTTATGCCCATCTGCATTGGGGGAGCCTCTCCGTTCTCGGGATCTTCGTGATCCTGCTGGCGGGCGTGATCGAGCGTGATCACGGCAGGCTCTCATCGGGCTTGGCTCGCCTGCGGACACGGGTTCAGTCGATCGGCGCGGACGCCTAATCAGCGGGGACTCCGCGGGTGTGCTTAGCGAGCGTGCTCAGGAGGAAAGCGGCTCGACCTTCATGGGGCCGTAGGGCTCGAGCTGGTTCACAGAAACAAGCTCCGCGACCTTCATGAGAGCGCCCATGGTTTTTCCGAATTCTTCGGAAGACTCATGGGCCTTTCGGGCTTCGGGCGATTCGTAGAGATCGTAGAACCAGAAATCGTCGGGCTTGTCCACGGCCGTGTGAAAAAGGTAGACGGGAATTCCGGGCTCGGACTGAGTCTTCTCAAGCATGCCCTTCGTGAGGGTCATGACTTCGTCGCGCTTGCCTGGCTTGGCGCGCATATGCGTAATGAAAGCGTGCAATCGACTTCTCCGTTAGCGAATCTCCGCTTCAAGGTCGCGCAGGCCAGGTCCTATGTCGATGCCCAGCTGGGCCTGGAGCGCTGCTTTGGCGTCGGCGATTGCGCGGAGTGCCCCGGCACGGTCGCCGGCTTTGAGGCGCGCGCGGGTCAGGAGTTCCCAGGCCAACTCATCGTCGCGGTGGCGCTCGACGAGATGCTCTGCGATCGCAACAGCGAGGTTCTCTTCCGACGCGTTACCTCGTAGAAATGATTCGATCGCAAAGCGGCCTACCTTCAGTCCCTTCTCGTCGAGCGCGCGCCGAAAATCGATCGCCCAATCGTCGAAGAGGTCAGGAAGGAAAGGCGAGGGGCCGAGTTGCTTGAGTACGCGCAACGCATCCTTGGCGCGCTCTGCATCTTGATTCTCGGCGGCCTCGCGGAGCGCGAGGGTGGCTCTTTCCCAATGTGTGACGTCCCAGTAGGCGAGGGCTTCTTTGCTGAGCGCGAGCCGCTCCCCCTGCACGTCGATGAAATCACTGCGTGCGCCGCGGAGTCGGCGCGGCTCAAGGACATCACGCAGTTTACTGAGCGCGACGCGAAGGTTATTGCCGGCCCGGGCACGGGTGGCTTCAGGCCAAAGCTCTGATTCGATGCGTTCCCGCGGCATAGGCTGTCCCTGCGCGACGAGGAGCCGGCAAAAGAGTCGCTGCGAAGTCGCGCCGCGCCATGTACGGGTCGAGACTTCCTTACCACCGAGTTGAACGGCGAGCCCGCCGAGGGTTTTGATTCGTAGTGCGGGTTCGCGCTCCATCGCCTGGGAGGAGAACTCAGCACGCTCTTCGCCTGTTTCAATTTCTTCGCGCTGCGCCGACTCGAGCGCCCAGTTGTGGAGCGTGTGGTCCATCTCGGGGCCGAGGTCGATGAGGCCCGCATCCGTATGTGTTCGCCAAGCTCGTCGGAGGGCGCGTCGTGCGAGAGGGGAGTCGCCGGCGAGTTCGGCGATCCGGGCGTGCATCACGCCGAGCGAGAAGGCGGCCTGGGGCAGCTCTCGATGGAATAGGCGGCGCCGTTTGGCATCGAATGCCCGAAGGGCGGTTTTGGGATCGTCTAGCTCCGCGAAAACACAGGCAGCGAGTCCCGCTCCGGCCGATGCGAAAGGCGCCGTGGAGAATCGCGCCGACCAGGTATCCGCCCGCTTCAAGAGGGCGAGGGAGGCGTCGGCGCTCTCGAGGGCCCGTTTTGAGTCATTATTTTTTTGATAGGCGCGCGCCAGATTGCCCAGCGCCGCGGCTTGGTTTTCGAGATTTTCAGTGCGCTCTGCGAGGCCTAACGCGACGATGAAATGCTCGATCGCGGATTCTTGTTCTCCGATTCGGGCGCAGAGCTGCCCGTGGACGAGTTCGCTTTGATAGCGGTTCAGACTGTGCCGGGCCGTTTCGAACATCTGAGAGGCATCGGTCAGCGTCGCGCGAGCGCCGGCCACATCAACCCCGCGGAAGCCGAGCGCGGCGCAGCGGCGCGTCTGCATCGCGAAGAAGCCCGGTCCGTGCCGACGCTGACTCTCGTCGGCGCAGCGCGCATCCACATCCTCGATCAATTTATCCCATTCGCCGCGGTGAAACAGAATAGATGAACGTGCTAGGCCAATGCCCGCCCGTTCGCGCGGTTCGTGATCATATCCGTCCGCGACGCGGAGCATGCGGAGGGCGAAGCCGTAGCGGCCGGTGATAAAGCCCCCATCGGCCATGGCCATGGCGACCATGCCGCGCAGCCGCGGCTCAAGGAGGACGCGTCGCAAGGTAAGGGTGTAGCGGAAGAGCTCGATGATCTCCGACATGCGGTTCTCATTGATCGCGATGATGGCAAGCTCATGGAGGACTTCAAATTCGGCGCTCCGATTGCCGGCTTTGCGGTAGATCTCGGTCGCGCGCTTCAGGTTTTCGATCGCGGTGTCGGGGTCTCGCCCGCCTTCGATGATGCCCGCGAGGGCGATTAGCTCGGGCGTCTTTTCGCGAAATGCTGTGGGGAGCGATTCAAGCGCGTTGGATGCGATTTCGTATTGGCCGCGGTTGACCCAGCCATGTCCCTCTCTGGAAAGCAGCGCGGCGAGAGGCTCTTCAAGTCGGGCTTCGGTGTAGATGCGAAGCGCGGTGAGCCCGAGATCGCGTTCTTCTGCGATGGCCCCGAGGCGGGCCTGCTCTGCGCGGAGTTCCGCTTCGCTTTTGCGCTCCCTCAGTTGATTCCTAAGCCAGTTCGCCAGGAGTTCGTGGACGCCTATGCGATCGCTTTCTTCGATGAGGAGCCCGAGTTTGGTGGCTTGATCGATCTGTTCAGAGGCGTCGGGCTGGGAGAGCCCAATCGCCAGCGTCTCGCGATCGACAGAGCCAAGAAGGCTCGCGATCTCAAGGGTGCGGCGGATCGCCGGAGAGACGCCCTCGATCAGTTCGCTCGCGATGTAGCGGAACAGGTCGCGCTCCCGCGCGAGCTCATCAATGAAGCGTCCTCGATCGCCTTCGGGAACGGCGGAGAGGGCGCGGGCGGCGAAGCGAACGGCGATGGCCCATCCCGAACTGCGCGTGATGAGCTGCTCGATCTGTTTAGCTTCGAGCGCGAGGCCAGTTTCTTTCAGGATTTGTTCGACCTGTGGCTCCGTGAGGGCGAGATCGTTCGCGTTCAGTTCAAAGGCTCTGGCTTCCGCGAGCAGACGCGAGGCGGCTTCCGGACGCAGTCCCCGGGTCGTGATGATGAGGCGAAGCGTATGCGAGTCGCTGCGGAGAATCTGGTCGACGATCTCAAGCGTTAGGTCTCCCGCCTCCAGATGTTCAAGAGCGTCGAGGCAAACGACGACGGGGCTGGCGAGGCTTTTGAGCTCTCGGCCAAGCAGGCGCACGATCTGGGCGGTCCGGATTTCGCCGCTGCGAGGCAGGGATCTTGTGAGTGCCATGCCGAAGGGTTCAGCCCCGTCGAGGGGCGCCGCGATCGCGCCGCGGATCGCTTCAACGAGATCTTCGATGAAGAAAATCGGATCTCTATGAATTTCGCCAAGGGACATCCAGGCGAGGCGGCCGCCGCTGGCCTCGAGATCCTCCTGCCAGGCGCGGACGAGGCTGGTCTTCCCGCTACCCCCGGGTGCGGTGATTAGGGCCAGCGGCATCTCGGCGAGGTCGCGGCTGAGTGCTCGTAGTGATTCGCGCAGAACGATCTGCAATCGGGGTTCCTCAAGTCGGCTTGGGTCATTCTACCCAGATCGAGTGAAATCGGTCTATGCAGAGTGGCTCAAGCCACTGATTTGCTTCTGTTTTTCCGGCATGCGGAGAGGATTGCCTCAGCGCGTGTTCGCAGTTTCGGATTTTCGGGGTGTTCTTGGTGTGAAAGGCTTCACGCAGCGGCGATTCAAATGCAGGCGGAAGAGTCCTTTTTTTTCGTAAAGGGTGACTCAGTCAACATAAGAGGGGACGCAAACGCGGCATCCTGGAGGCCTCAGGGGAATAAATGCGCAAACAAAATGAGCCGGGAGTCAGCTCAAAGGAAGACGGAATCAGAGGCCAAAACCTTGGAAATCGGCAGCTTCCAGCGGTGGAGGGCGCCGTTGCGGGGCGAGGTCCCTGCCGGGATTCTGCTCAAGCTTCCTCCCTGAAGCTCCGAAAAATCCCGATAGGAAGCTCTTTCTGGGGCGAAAAATCACCACGTTTCGGTGGTCTTCCAAATGAACCCTCTACACGGGCGGCCGACGCATTTTCTCGGCCGCAAGTTCGCATCGGACTGAACGATTTGACCGAGGATCTCGCACACGCAAAGACGCGGTCCGAGCCTGTTAACCGAGACTGCTCGGGGGACTGGGCTCCGGATCTGGTCGATCGTTTGCGAGCGCAATCCGCTCGACGAGCCGACGAGATTGCCGTGCGTGCTCCTGAGGGAGAGCTCCGGTACTCCGAACTCGAGCGCCTTTCGAATCAGCTGGCACATCAGCTCAGCGGTTTGGGCGTCGCGCCGGGAACGCGGGTGGGGATCTCGCTGAACCGCGGGGCGCGGGAACTCCTCGCTATGCTCGCGACGTCGAAGGCAGGGGGCGTATATATCCCCCTCGATCCAGCGCAGCCCCCAGACCGCCTGCGAAGTCTCATGCAGGATGCGTCGCCCGAGGTTTTGATCGTCGAATCCGATTCGCCGCTGGCAAGCGGAGGTTCCGAAGAGACCGGCGTTCAGTTGATGCGATTCGATCGCCTCGATCAGATCTCCGCCGACGCTTCCGCTGCGCCCTTGGCGCTCTCGTATTCGCCTGAAGATCTGGCGTATCTCATGTTCACTTCCGGCTCGACCGGGCGACCGAAGGGCGTTGAGGTGAAGCGCGGGGGCTTTGCGAACCTGCTCGAATCGCTCTGCACCGAGCCCGGCGTGACGGAGCAAGACCGCCTTCTGGCGATCGCGACGACGGCCTTTGATATTTCCGGGTACGAGCTCTTCGCGCCGCTTTGGGTGGGCGGGACCGTTGTGATCGCGGACCGAGCGACCGCCCAGGATCCGATTCGCTTGAAGCGCTGCCTTGTCGAAGAACGCATCACGCTCATGCAAGCGACGCCTGCGACGTGGCGTCTGCTGCTTGGAGCGGGGTGGGAGCCGGGTGCCTCGCTGCGGATGACATCCGGGGGCGAGCCGCTCACGATGGATCTGGCCCAGCGGCTGTTAGGGCCGGGCTGCGAACTCTGGAATTTGTATGGCCCCACCGAGACGACGATCTGTTCGTCGGTGGATCGGGTTCTCTCTGCTGACGAGATCACGATCGGGCATCCGATTGGCCATACGCAGATGTATGTATTTGATGAGGCGATGCAGCCCGTGCCCGATGGCGAAGAGGGCGAGCTTTGCATCGGCGGACGCGGCGTCGCGCGGGGGTATCACGCGCGTCCCGAGCTCACGGCGGACCGTTTCGTCCAGAACCCGCTGGGCGCGCCGGGGGAAATTCTATACCGCACCGGGGACCTGGTGCGGAAGCGAAGGGATGGCCGATTCGAATGTCTGGGCCGCCTCGATCATCAAGTCAAGATTCGAGGCGTGCGCATTGAGCTCGGCGAAATCGAATCGGTCTTGGGGGAGCTACCGGGTGTAGACGGCGTTGTGGTCGTTGCGGATGCCAGCAATCAAAATGATCCACGCCTTGTCGCCTACTGGGTCGGTCGCGCAAGCCGTCAGTCCTTGATCGATGAAGCGCGGCGAATGTTGCCCGCGAATATCGTGCCGTCGGCGTATATCCGTCTCGATGCTTTTCCGCTGACCGCGAATGCGAAGGTGGATCGAAAGCAGCTTCCACCGCTTGAGGCGAAGCATCTGATGCGAGCTCTGGAGCGGCTTCGGGACTTCTCTGCCCTCGAAGAACGCGTCGCTGCGATCTGGTGCGATGTGCTGGATCTCGACAGTGTTGAGCTCGGTGAGGATTTCTTTACGATCGGAGGCACCTCTGCCCGGGCGGCTGAAGTGGTTGCTCTGCTGCATACGGAAACGGGTCTTGAAATGCCCCTGCAGGCATTCTTCGTGGCGCCGACGATTGAAGGCATCGCCGAAAATCTCGAGGCGGAATTCAGTCCGGACGCGCCCGCAATCGTTCAACTTCGAGAGGGAGACGACGAACGGCCTCCACTCTGGTGTTTGTTCGGGATTACGATCTACCGGCATCTCGCGGCATCTCTTCACGAAAACCGCTCGGTTTACGGTGTGCACGTCCCGTTTCGCTACGCGCCGGGCAGCGACCGGCAGCCATCGACGGCGGAAGTCGCTGCGGGCTACGTCAAAGCAATTCGAAGTCATCAGCCTCATGGTCCGTATCAGCTAATGGGCCTTTGCTTTGGCGGGATTGTTGCGTTCGAAGCGGCAGCGCAACTCGAAGCCGCGGGTGAAGAGATCGAGCTGGTCACGGTGGTCGATGCGATGCTTCCGACGGCCGTGCGGGTCGATTCTGTGGGGCGCTTGCGGGGCTACTTCGAACGCGCCGGAAAAGATCCGATCGCTGCTGTTAGGCGCATTGGAGCAAGCGGTGCCGGCCTCATGAAGCGATTCGTGGGGAATGCGCGGGACCTGCCTAAGCTTCCCACGACCGAAGGCGACGAACCTGCGCTCATCGATTTGCCGATGGATGGTCCGGAAGTTCAAGCCGAAGTCGCTGGTTTTGCGACCCGGTCGAATTGGCTCTCGTGCAACCTTCTCGTGGCGCGCGCGGAAGAGGAATACCGTGTGACCTGGGTCGATGTGGATCCTGATTTAGGCTGGCGCGATTTTGCTCGCAACGTGATCGTTCGGGATATCGACTCCGACCATCTCCACACGCTCCGCCCGCCTCACGTGGGCGAGCTGGTCGACGCCATGACCGAAGCGGTCTCTGCAGCCAAGGAAGAGACCGAGGTCTAGTCTTCCGTCGTGCGGGCGAGCATGGCTTCGATCGTGTGCGCAAGTTCGGACGCATCGCATCGGTAGTCGCCTTCGTCATGTTCGCAGACGACGAAGCCGAAATGACCTTCTTCCCGGTCCATCACGTGCTTTAAGTTGGGGCAGAAGCGGTCTGGAGGCTGGATCGCCAGGAGCCCGCCCCCTGGCTCCAGTCCGAAGATGCCGTGAAGCAATTGGCTCCCTTCCACGCCGACGACAATCTCGCTACCGACACAGGCTTCGAGGATGCCCTCGAGGCTGCATTGCAAGGGGTCTATGACGCGGAGGCCGAATCGATCTTGGGCGGTCTTCGCCAATTCTTCTTCGTTGCGGAGGAAGCGTCGATCGCCATCCGTTCCCCGCAGCAGGAAAACGCCCGGATGGCGTTTCGCGTCCAGCTGAGTCCGAATCCGCTGGCAAGCGGATCTAAAGCGCGCGCTCTTGTTCTGATTCTGGCCGACATCATCGAAGAGAACGGCTTCTTTAAAGAAGGTCGCACCGGCGCGCATCGGCTTCATGCCGAGCCGGCGTTCATATTCGCGGGCGTGCTCTGAAAGAGGCTGGTCTGTACAGACCGGCGTTCCCTCGTCGGCGGCCAGCGGGTAGGTGAGGACATCGTCCATTAACCATTGCCCGAACCAGCGATTGCCCGGAGCGGAAGAGTAGATCGCGCCGCGCTCGATTTCGTTTTCGACCCTGAGGCGAGGGACGAGCCGGCTTCGCGGCTGGAGGTGCTCGGCCGAGCGCTGGTGATAGAGCACGCCGTCGATGAGGAAGACATCTTTGACGAGGTAGGCGCGCGTGGCCGAATGCGCGGTTTCGATTCCGCCGATCATTTGGTCGACGGAGTCGTTGGGGCTGAGCGCCCAGGCTTCTATGCGCTCGAGCTGTCCTTCGAGATAGACGGCGGGCGGCGTGATGCGTTTTTCGGCGGGTGCGATTTCCCAGTGGGTCGCGGCGCAGCTTCGGAGGGAGGGGCCGCGGCGATTCAGGCGGTTTCGGGCAATCTCGCGCAGGGGCAATGCGCTGAGCTGAGTCTTGGGCTGCCGGGTGGGCCCGGATGCTCTTGGCGAGTGACGCGTATCGTCAGGCGTTGATGAGAGGGGATACAGAGACATTGGACCTCGGCTCCGGATGCAGAGCGTTTCCGGAATATATTATTTAGCATTTTCCTTAGCGCGGACGGACAGATTCCGGACTGCGAGTTCCGAATTGCGGCGGAGGTGCTCGTTTGGGGTCATAATCCCGGAGTTCCGGCCTGATGGGCCCGCGACAGGGGCCCGCCTCGAGGGCCTCCCACGACATACTGGAGAAGAGAAATGCGTTTCCGTGGATGGGATTTTCAGGCAGTTCTTGCCGGCGGGTTGCTGACCATTTTATTGGCAGGATGCAACGATGCATCTACGCCCGAAGGGATGTTGGAAGACTCGGGAGCGAAGGAAGCGGCGACGACTGTTGCGGGGACCTCCTTGGGGACCTCCGCGGCGACTGCGGTGGACGCTGCCCGGATTATTGACGCGGACGCCACGCCCGGCGAATGGCTGAGTCACGGTCGGACCTACGACGAGCAGCGCTTTAGCCCCCTGGCGGAGATCGATCAGAGCAATATCTCCGATCTGGGTTTGGCGTGGCATGCGGACCTGCCGACGCGTCGCGGGATCGAGACCACCCCGGTGATGGTGGATGGCAAATTGATCGTGACGGCGTCATGGGGGCATGTGCTCGCATATGACGCGAAGACCGGTGCGCCGCTGTGGCATTTCGATCCTGAGGTTCAGAAAGACTACAGCCGGCATGCCTGCTGTGATGTGGTGAACCGGGGTGCAGCACTCTGGGGAACGAACGTCTACGCAGCGAGCATTGATGGTCGGCTTCGTGCGCTGGATCGCGATACGGGTCGGGTCGTTTGGGAGGTGGACACGCGCCTGAACGACACGGATTCCTATACCGTGACGGGTGCGCCGCGGATCGTGAATGGCAAGGTGATCATCGGGAATGGCGGCGCCGAGATGTCGGTGCGCGGCTACGTGACGGCCTACGACGCGGCGACGGGGAAGCAGGTTTGGCGCTTCTTCACGGTCCCGGGCAACCCCGCGGAGGGCTTCGAAGACGCGACGCAGGAAATGATCGCGAAGACCTGGAACGGCGAGTGGTGGAAGAACGGAAAGGGTGGGGGCACCGCTTGGGATTCCTTCGCCTTCGACCCCGAGCTGAACCTGCTTTATATCGGCGTCGGCAACGCGGCGAGCTGGAACCAAAAGGTGCGCAGTCCCGGGGGTGGCGACAATCTCTTCGTCTCCTCGATCGTGGCCGTGGATGCCGATACGGGCGCTTACGCTTGGCATTACCAGACTACGCCGGGTGACCATTGGGACTACACCGCGACGCAACACATGATCCTCGCGGAACTGAAGCTCGAGGGCGTTCTCCGGGACGTCATCATGCAGGCGCCTAAGAACGGCTTCTTTTACGTGATCGATCGCAAGACGGGTGAACTCCTCGCGGCCGATAAATACATGCCCGTCACTTGGGCCGAGGGTGTCGATCTCGAGACGGGGCGGCCGATTGAAGCGGCGGGCGTGCGCAATACCGAATCCGATCAGAATATTTCGCCCGGCCCAAGCGGTGCGCATAACTGGCATCCGATGAGCTTCAACCCGCGGACCGGACTCGTTTATATCCCGGCGAAGGTTTCAAGCGGCATCTACAACGACGATATGATCACGCAGCGGCGCGAGACGATCTGGACGACGAATTTCGCGGTGGAGAAGATGATCGGCTTGCCCGACGGGATGACGACGGAGCAGCGCGCTGGGATCGGGAACGCGATTGCCGGAGGGATCCTGATCGCATGGGATCCCGTCGCGAAGAAGCCCGTCTGGAAGGTGAATCGCGGCTTCTATTCGGGCAGCGGCCTGCTCTCGACGGCGGGAAATCTTGTCTTCCAGGGCGACCTCTCCGGGTATTTCAGTGCCTTCGATGCGGAGCAGGGCGAGCCCCTTTGGAACTACCCGGTTCAGGGCGGGATCATGGGCTCGCCCATTTCCTACTCGGTCGATGGTGAGCAGTACGTCGCCGTCGTGCAGGGCTGGGGAGGCGAGAGCAGTCTACCTTTTGGGGCCGTGAGTGGGCCGCTGAACATGGTGAATATCAGCCGCGTCCTCGTGTTTAAGCGGGGAGCCGAGGGGACACTTCCGCTGATCGAAACGGCGGAACAGGTCTTGGCGGCGCATTCGCTTCCGGCGGCGCCGGCGGAAGAGGCCGAGGCAGGGCGCTCGCTCTTTAACATTTACTGCGCCGTTTGCCACGGGGGGAATGCGATCAGCGGGGGCATCGTGCCCGATCTCCGCTACCGGATCGCTGCGGTTGACGCAGCGTGGCAGACGATTGTCTACGAAGGGGCTCTGGCCGCGAACGGCATGCCTGCATGGAAAGAATTTCTTTCACGGAACGAAGTCGACCAGATCAAGGCCTATGTTGCGCATGAGGCGCGTCTTGGACATGAGCGCGGTGAGCGGCGCCTGGTCCGCGTGGACTAAAAAAGGGCGGGGGAGAGCGATCCTCAGCCGATCTGCGGGTGGCGCGCTGCTCTAGGAACCCTAGTGTTCGGTCGCGCTCAAGGAGATTTTTATGTCGACGGATCGGGATGGGTCATCCCAAAACACAGCACGGGGTACTCAGATCGTAGATGGGCGAACGCCCGTCGCCGACCGGATTCGAGATCGGGTTCAGAAGTCGGGGCAGCGATTTCACGCGAACGACAGCATCGAAGCGTTTATCGAGCCGGGTGAACTCGACGAACTACAGGCCGAAGTGGCCCTCAAGATGCAGGACGTGCTCGAGGCGTTGGTCATCGATACGGAGAGTGACCACAACACTCAGGACACTGCGCGACGCGTCGCGAAGATGTATCTGCGTGAAGTCTTCCATGGCCGCTATTCGGCGGAGCCTCGGACGACGGCTTTCCCGAACGTTGCGCGACTCGACGAGCTGATGATCGTTGGCCCTGTGACCGTGCGAAGTGCGTGTTCACATCATCTTTGCCCGATCGTGGGGAAGATCTGGGTCGGGATTATGCCGAATGAGAACTCCGAGCTGATCGGCCTGTCCAAGTACGCGCGGCTCGTCGAATGGGTGATGGCACGCCCTCAGATTCAAGAGGAAGCGATCGCCCAGTTGGCCGAACTGCTCCAGAACAAGATCCAGCCCGACGGCTTGGCCATCGTGATGGAAGCGGATCATTCCTGCATGCAGTGGCGCGGTGTCAAAGACATGGACACCAAGATGACGAACAGCATGATGCGGGGTTCGTTTTTAGAAGACGCGAGCCTGCGCCGCGAATTCCTTGCGTTGATGGCAAATCGGTAAGGCGAATCGGTAGAACGTACCGCTAGAGCGCTACCTGGTCTGTTCGGTCCACTGACGGAGCAGATCGATTGTCGTGCTGGCGTGGCGAATCATGGCTTTCTCGGCCGCGTCCGCGTTCTTCTCGACGATCGCCTCGACGATGGCTTCATGCTCGGTGAGTGAGTCCTCGGGTTTGCCCTGCACCACGGCAAGTCGGAAGGGATGGTGGGCGGCCTGATTCCGGAGGCTGAGCACGAGGTTGCTCGTGAAATCATGCCGGCTCGCGCGACGGATTTCGCGGTGGAACTCTCGGTTCAGCTCTGAGTAGGCGCGTGGATCGTTGTGGTCGGCTGCTTCCTTCATTCGGATGATGATGGAGCGAAGAAGGTCGATATCTTGGTCGGTCGCATTGATCGCCGCGTGGCGAGCGAGGAGTCCCTCGAGGGCGGAGCGCGCTTCGTAGATCTGGACCGCTTCCTCCGCAGAGACCTTGCGAACGGTGGCCCCGCGGTTTGCTTCGCGGGTCACAAGGCCTTCCTTATCCAACTCTACGATGGCGGAGCGGATTGCGGCTCGGCCGACCTCGTATTGCTTCGTGAGTTGGAGTTCGACGAGGCGCTCACCCGGTGGAAAGGTTCCGCTGAGGATATCCTGCCTTAGGCGGTCGGTGACGGAGTCGGTCGGGGCGGTTTCCTGAGGCCGAGGCTGCGTTTTTTCCATCTTGGCGGAGTCGTCCATTCTTGTCCGGGCGCGGTGAGGATGAGGGGGGAACAGGCGGCGCGGTGAAGGCGCCGGCTGAAATGCCCTCCGGAAAGAGATTTTTCGATCTGGATGGCAGTGTAGGGAATTCTCGGATCCCGGAGGTCTGGGATTTGTGAAAAACGCCTGAGGGGAGCGTTTCTACAGGCGTCTCGAGGCTTCCGGGCGCACCCAGGTCGCATTCAGGGGGTCTGGCGAAGCGTCAGCGCGATGCCGTCATCGATCAGCTCGAGCGTGCCGCCAAAGGACTCCGTGAGCGCGAGGGCGATTGTCAGCCCCATGCCGACATGATCGAGGGTCGGCCGTCTTCTGAGTCGATCAAAGGGCACGCAGGCCCGGACGAAGTCGTCGGCGGAAAGCGCATCCGCGGCCTGCTTGACCTGAAGCTCCACCCGCTCCTGCGAAATCTGGAGACAGAGCTGGCCGCCGTCGCCCCATTCTTGCGCGTTATCGAGGAGTGCATCGAGTGCTCGCGTGAGGCGTTCCGGATCAGCCTCGATCGATGAGCCGGGAGTGGAGTCGTCGGCACGACCCTCGATTGCGATTGGCAACTCACGTCTTGCCGAAAATTCTTGGGCCCAGTCCCGAATCCGGATCGATTCGGTTGAGGCTTCACGCTGCTGAGTGCGCGATAGCTCGAGCATGCCGGCCAGCATCGCTTGTGCGAGCTGGCCGGAGTCACGGACGTAGTTCACCCATTCGCGGCTCTTCTCGTCGAGGCCTGCATCTTGATCCGCGAGCAGCTCGGCGAACGAAACAACATGCCGAAGCGGCGCTCCCAGGTCGTGCGAAAGCACGCGCAGAAGATCCGCGTGGCGTTTCTCCCAGTCCGGCATTCTTCTCCTCTTGTGCGGCATTCTCTCGGGCTGATTCGTCTCGCAAACTAGCCGTTCTCGTTCAAGAAGCTCGTTAAGCGACGATGTTGACTTAGTTACATTGCGAGAATCAAGGATGCGTTATTGCCTTGCTCGCTCGCGAGGCATTTGGCCCAGTTCTTAGGCTTTTTTTCGAGCGCCTTCGGGGATGAACGTGTTGGGGCTCGTTGAAGCTTTCGAACGGAGGAACCAATTCGCTAGGCTTGAGACGGCGTTGCACTGACTCATGCTGAAAATATCGAGAGGTCCCAATGGCCCATCCTGAGAGAATCGTGGCGATTGGCGCCTCCGCTGGCGGACTTGATGCGATCGTCAAGTTCTTCGCGCGCGTGCCCACCGACTCTGGACTCTCCTTTGTTGTGATTCAGCACCTCGCTCCGGATTTCCGAAGTGTGATGGACGAGTTGATCGGGCGGCATACCGACCTCGCCATTCAGGTCATCGAAGACGGCATGCCGATCGAGCGGGACAGCATCTACCTGATCCCGCCGCGGTCGACGCTGACGGTTTCGGACTATGTCCTCCACTTGGAAGACTATACGAACAGCCCGGAGCTGAACCTTCCCATCGATTCATTCTTTCAATCCCTTGCTGAAGACCAGGGGGAGAGCGCAATCGGGATCGTCTTATCTGGGACGGGTTCCGATGGAACGCGCGGTGCGAGATCGATTAAGGAAGAGGGCGGACTGCTGATCGTCCAGGATCCAGAGTCGGCTCAGTTCGATGGGATGCCGAGAAGTGCGATTGCCGTGGGCGTTGACTTTGTGACGACACCTTCGGAAATGCCGCAGAAGCTGATGACATTTCTAGGGCATCCATATGTTAGGCCGCAGCCCGGGAACACTTCTCGCGTGGCTGCGACGAAGCTTGACCGAGTGCTTTCGATCCTGATCCGGCGCAGCGGCGCCGACTATTCGCTCTACAAGCCGACGACGATTGGTCGTCGCGTCGAGCGCCGGATGGTGATTCATCAAATCGAAGATCTCGATGATTACATCGATTTTCTAGAAGAGTCGCCGACCGAGCATTCGATCCTCGCCAGGGAAGTGTTGATCGGTGTGACCCGCTTCTTCCGGGACAAGGACACCTGGACCTATCTTCGCGAACGCGTCTTGCCTGATATGCTCAGCACGGAAGAATCCGATCACGAGCTTCGCTTCTGGATCGCGGCCACCTCGACGGGCGAAGAAGCATATAGCCTGGCCATGCTGCTGCATGATCTTACAGAGCAGCTCGGGAGCGAACGCCGCTACAAAATTTTTGCGACGGATATTGATAAGAACGCGATCGATTTCGCGGGACAGGGCTTGTACCCGCAGAGTGCGGCGGCTGATCTTCCTAGGGAATACCTCACGCGGTACTTCTCTCGCCAAGGCGACTACCTGGAAATCATCCGGCCGATCCGCGAGAAGGTCGTTTTCGCACCGCATAACCTGTTGAAGGATCCGCCCTTTACGCGACTCGACATGATCAGTTGCCGAAACGCGATGATCTATTTTCAGACTTTGGCGCAGCGAAAACTCTTGTCTCTCTTTCATTTTGGGCTCCGGGCGGACGGACGTCTGTTGCTCGGGACGAGCGAGACGACGGGGGCGCTTGAGAATGCCTACGAAACCATCAGCGGCACCCACCACTACTTCCGCAAGTCCTCAACAGCGCAGATTCCAGTACTGCGTCAAGGCGCCGAAGCCGATATGGATTCGCGGCTCTCGGCGCCGGCCGCGAGATCCGTAATGGGGGGGCGCCAAGGGGGCGTGGACGGTTCGGCGACCGCGCAGCTTGCCACAGAGTTCGTGATGGAGCGGCTCAATCCGACGGGCATGGTGCTGACGAAGCAAATGGAGCTGGTCCACGTAATCGGCGATGTGAGCGAGTATCTTCGCATTGGTGGTGGCGTATTTTCGTCGCAGGTGGCAAAGCTTGCGATCGAACCGCTTCGTGTCCCGCTTTCGACCGCGCTCTACCGAGCCAGTCGGGGCAATACGCCGATTATCTATCGCAATATCCAGTGCGGCGACAAAGAGAATCCGAAATTCACAACGCTTGAAGTCCATCTGGTCGAGGATAAGGAGCGCGCGATCGAGTACCTCATCGCCCTCTTTAGGTCAGAAGGCTCGGGGGCGCCGCTCGATTTCGAAACGGATATCGATGCGAACTCGGCGCGCGAACAGCAAATGGCGGACTTGGCGAGTCAGCTTCATCAGACCCGAGAGAATCTGCAGGCCACGATCGAGGAGTTGGAGACCTCCAACGAGGAACTTCAGAGTTCGAACGAAGAGCTTCTCGCAGCGAACGAAGAACTTCAGAGCACGAATGAAGAGCTGCATTCGGTGAACGAAGAGCTCTTTACCGTGAACGAGGAATATCAGGGGAAGATCTCGGCGCTCGTCGCGATGACGAACGATTTCGACAATCTTCTGCGAAATACCGAGATCGGCATTCTCTTCCTCGATACGGAGCTACGGATTCGCCGCTACACCCCGACGGCCGCGGATTTCCTCCGACTCGTTGAGCATGATATCGGACGCGAAATCGCCGCCTTCCGGCGCAGCGTGCCCGGATTGGATCTCGATCATACGGCACAAGAAGTGATGAGCACGCGCGTTCCTGTGTCGATGACGACCGTCACGGATGTCGGGAGCGACGTGCTCGTGAATGTCCTTCCGTTCGTGACTGCGGATAATCTGGTGGACGGCGCGGTTGTGACGCTGACCGACGTTTCTGATTTGCAGGAAGCAGCTCGGGCGGTAGAAGAGAGTGAGCGGCGCCTCAGTCTGGCGCTTGAGGCAGGCGGGATTTCGACTTGGGTCTGGGTCCCGGACGAGGATCGGTTCGAATGGGATGGCCAGCGCGCAGGGCTGCACGGGATTACGACGGAGGAATCCGCCGGCGGCGTTGCTGATTTCATGGCCGCGATTCATCCCGACGATGTGAACCGTATTCGTTTTGCGCTCGAGGCGTCGAGCAAGAACCCGTCGATTGGTTTCTCAGAGCGCTACCGCGTCGTGCGGGACGGGACGGGCGAACATCACATATCCAGTCGCGCGCGGTCCTTTTCGGACGGCAACCTGGGACATCGGATCGTCGGCGTCAGCATCGACGAGACCTCGCATGTCGAGATCCGGGAAACCCTGGAAAGCCGGGCAACGGATTTGATGGAATTCGCGAGCAGCGTGTCTCACGAGGTGAGCGCCCCTGTGCGTTCGTTGTCGATTCTGCAGGATCGTTTGAAGCAGCACCTCTCCGGTTCCCTTGAGCAAGAGGGCGAGCGAATCTTTGAGCTGATGCGGGCGGAAACGGACTACGCCTATCGCTTGACGAAGGAGCTTGCGCGGTATTACCGCCTCTCTAACTACGAATACGCCTTCCTGCATACCGAGAGTCGTGACGCGGTCGGGCTTGCGATTGCGGGAGTGGCCAGTCGGCTGGAAGCGCTCGGCGCAACAATCTCGAAGAAAACGCCGATGCCCGCTGTCGAAGCGGACCCCTCTCAACTGAAGGTTCTCTTTGACGCACTTTTCGAGAATGCCTTGGACCGAGGCCTCGGACGAGAACTTGAGATCCAAGTTTCTGCGGAAGAAGACGCGGATGGGTGGATCTTCGATCTCTCGGATAACGGGCCACCTATGGATGAGGCTCTGATCGCGACGCTCTTCGAGCCCGTGCTGCATTTGGATGCTTCGACGAAGTCCTCGGGCCGGGGGCTGGCCGTGCCGGTCGCACGGAAGATCGTTGCGGCGCATGGCGGCCGGATCTGGGCGGAGAACGTAGGCGAGCGCAACCATATTCGGTTTACGTTGCCGCGTGAGCATAGGGTGGTCAGCCGTGACGAAGAATGATTTCAAGCCGGTCGTGCTTTTGGTCGACGACTCGGATCAAGATGCTTCGCTCTTCGTTTCCGCGCTGGACGATGTCAACCAAGATGTCGCATGCCAGGTGTGCTCTTCGGGGAAGGAAGCCGAGGAATGGCTACAGCAAGGCAATCGCGCGGATTTCGGCTTGGTCGATGTGAGGCTTGGGAGTGAGGACGGTTTCAAAGTCGCCGGTCGCTTGGCTCGATATATTTCGGAGGGCGACAAAGCGATCATTCTTTGGACCGGCGACCCGGAAGGTTGGCCGAACGCCGACAAGCGATGGGCGCTTCGCGGAAAACCATACGATCTGCAGGCGCTTCGGGATCTGGCGACCGAAATTGCGAGTCGGGCACAAGCTGCCTTTGATCAATTCGCCGCTCAGTGAAATCTGCCCTCAGTCAGAGGTCGCTGGCGAATCCTGATTGACAGGGATGAGCCGGCCCAGCGCCTCGGAAGTTTCGCGGAGCGAAAGCGGTTTTTCGATAATCCCCACCAGTTTGACGCGCTCTAGAGACTCCGGATCGATGCGTCCCCGATTGCCTGTCAGCAGCAGGATGGGGAGGTTGGGGGCGACTCGGTTGATTTTCTCGGCGAGCTGCGTGCCGAGGAGCTCGGGCATGGTTAGGTCCGTTATGACCACGTCATATTGGCCCGGGGCAGCCTGGACTCTCTCGAGCGCATCTGCCGGGCTTGAACAGGCCTCGACGCGAGCGCCGAGGCCTATCAGCAGTCGTTGGCTCGCGCGGAGCACGAGTTCTTCGTCATCGACAAGAAG
Source organism: Myxococcota bacterium (assembly GCA_045106235.1). GTDB lineage: Bacteria > Myxococcota_A > UBA9160 > UBA9160 > UBA4427 > UBA4427. The sequence continues at coordinate 445 of JBGCEJ010000019.1, read as the reverse complement.
GATCGATCCCTCGAAGCGCTCCGGGACAGGCGGCGGCAGGAGGGCAGATCTGCTGTCCTGCCTATGCGCGGGTAGGAACATGCGGAACTCCGCTCCCAGGTTCTGTTCGCTCGAGACCTCCAAAATTCCGCCGTGGAGCTCGACGACAGATTGGCAGGTCGCGAGCCCCATGCCGCAGCCACCGCTGCTCTCTCGGGTCGTATAGAAGGGCTCAAAGATATGCGACAGGACATCGGCGTCGATTCCTGGGCCGTCATCACGAATCACGATGCACCAGAAGCTTCCCGAGTCCGCAACGCCACCATCGGACTGCGTGACGTCGACTAACTCCGTTTGCCGGACGCTGATGTGGATGCTGCCTTCTTCGGGGCCGATGGCCTGGACGGAGTTGGTGAGCACGTTGACGATGGCCTGCTCGATTTGGCCTTCGTCAATGAAGACAGCG
>JBGCEJ010000018.1:0-65446 GCA_045106235.1 Myxococcota bacterium | reverse complement strand
CCGCCGAGGTATCCCAGGTTCGACATCGACGAGAGTGCGAGCACAACAAAACCCGCCGCCAAAACCACCGACGTAAATAGCAGTGCCCTGCCCGTCGAGGCCATCGTCGCATCCACGGCCTTCTCGACGTCCCCGGTTTCTTCGAGGTTGCGGCGGAAGCTGTGAATAAAATGAATGCTGTCATCCACCGCGAGCCCAATCGCAATGCAGGCGCCTAACATCGTGAACAAATCGAGCTCGATCCCGAGTACAACCATGAGCCCCAGGCTCGCCAAGATCGGAATCAGATTCGGCACCATACTGACCAGGCCTGCGCGCAGGCTACCGATGAGCAGAATCATCAAGGGCGTAATCAGAACCAGCGCGAGGGTATAGCTCTGAATCAGGCTCTCGGAGGTCGCCTTCGAAGTCCGCGCGATCAAAGAGACGGCCCCTGTCAGCTGAACCTCAGCAAGCCCCTCCATCGCCGCGATGATGCGCGGCTCTGCGCGTTCGAGAAAGCGCTGCTTCTCGACGCCGTCTTCCCAACCCGCGGTGACGTTGAAGCGTGCCTTACTGAACTGCGCATCGACGCGGTCTTCCAGATCGTCGGAGCCCGTGTTTTCAAAGAGCAGGAACTCCTGCGCAATCAGCCTCGCGTCCCGGGGCACACTGTAAAACTCTGGACGATTCTCATTCAGCGCCTGATGTGTCTCTTTCGCGATTTCGAGGAGCGACATCGTCCGGCCAATCAACTCGCCCTCCGCCTTCAGCTCCGCGAATAGATTCCGAAGGCCTTCTACGCCATCGAGCACGGCAACATCATGAAGGCCGTTTTCACGTCCCGTATCGATCACCACCTCGAGACTCTGCATGCCAGACATGCGCTGATCCGCATATTCCGTCGACTCCCGGAGCCAATGGCCTTCCTCGAAATAGCGCATCGGGTCGACGGAATAATCGAGCTTGGGAATCAATGCGATCGATCCGATCGCGAGAAGCAAGGCGAAGGCGACCAACTTCTTTGGATGTCGGACAGAGAGCCGCGCGCAGGCCGAGAGAAAAAGCGTTCCTCCTTCGAGCCCCGCCTGGCTTCGGCGCGACCGGAAGGGCAAGATGGCCAAGACCGCCGGGAGGAAAATCATCGTGTAGGCGAAAGTCACGAATACACCCACCGCCCCGAGCACGCCGAGATCGAGAACTTGCTCCATTTCCGCCGCAACGAAAGCGACCAGCCCCGCCGCGGTCGTGAGTGCGGTCATCAGAATCGGCAGGCCGACCTTCGAGAGTGCAAACGCAATCGCTGATTCTCGATCCCCCGAGCCCGCCAGGGAGCCAAAGAAAATCGTGAGCAAATGGACGCCGTAGCCCACCCCCACAGCGAGCATGAACGAGGGCATAATCTGGGTCGGCAGGCCGATCGGAAGCCCGATCAACTCCGAGAGTCCGAGGGTCGTCAGCAGAGAAAGCACGACAACAGAAGCGCATAACACCACGGGCGAGAACCGCTTAAACAGCAGTAAGAGAAGCAGTCCAATCAGGCCAAGCGCAGCTCCAAAAATCTTGGGGACATCTTGTTTCATCGCGGAAGCGAGAGCGAAAGACACCAGAGGCTGACCGGTAAAGTGGATTTCAACGTCTTCGCGACGATGTCGCTCGATCACATCCAGCGCCGACTGACAGAAGGCGTCACTTTCGGCCGCACTCAGATAGCGACGTGGCTCCGCGGTCTGCCCCAGCCCTTCCGACCGGGAAGCCTCCTCCGGATCGAAGCCCGAAAGCTCGCCGCCCTCGAGATCCTGGCGCGCATAGGCGAAAGAGCGCACATGGATCGCCGCAATTCGCCCGTCTTTTGAAACGACGGTTTCAAGATACGACGGCGTCGCGAAGACTTCTGCCCGAAGCGCCTTCATCTCCGCCGCCGACGACGGAAGTTCTTCGAGCAGATCGCCCACGATCAGCTCGTCATCCTCGCCGCGCACGTTGCGGACATTGATCAGACTATTCACCTCGTCGAGATGAACGACCGAATCTTCGAGGTCACGATGAAAAGTTTGGAGATAGCCGAGGAAGTCAGAATCGAAGACTTCTTTGGGTTCGAGCAGAATCAGGAGCTGCTGATCCCGTCCGAACTGATCGCGAAACTCGTCGTAGGCAATCTTCGCGGGGTCCGAGTCAAAGAGATAGTCCTCGGTCGAGGTTTCGATCGGAATCAGCGGGATCCGCGTCGAAAGCCCCACCGCGAGGAGGATCATCAATCCGGCATAGAGCCAGCGGCGACGAACCACTTCACGCGCCCAGCGCCTGAATCCCTCGTCAATCTTTCGCCGAACATCCGCCACGCAGGAGGCCTCACGAGCTAGAGCCCCTAATTGGTAGCAACTAGCAAGCCCCTTTGCGCCCGGCGGAGGGACACCTTTTCGGCGTGACCGGACTTAAACGAGCGACTCGAAGCGCGCCTTATCCGTCGCCTTCATGTAGGCGTCCTGACCGCTGATCTTGCCCTCTTTCGCAAAGGCAAAAAGAACGTCATCCATCGCCTGCATCCCTTGACTCTTGCCCGCCTGAATGATTGAAGAAAGCATCGGCGTATTCCCATCGCGAATGACGTTGGGAAGTCCACCGGCTTTGAGCAGAATCTCATTCGCCGCGATCCGGCCACCCTTATCTGCCCGGGGCAGCAGCAGCTGCGAAACGATGCCCGCGAGCGACTCCGAAAGGGAAAGCCGCACCATATTCTGTTCTTCCGCGGGGAAGGCATCGATGATCCGGTCAATCGTCTTCGCCGCGTTATTCGTATGCAGCGTTCCAAAAACAAGCATGCCCATCTCGGCTGCCGTGATTGCGAGACTAATTGTCTCCATTTCCCGCATTTCACCCACGAGAATGACATCGGCGTCCTGCCGAATCGCCGAACGCAGGGCGGGACCGAAGCCCTGTGTATGCAACCCCACTTCGCGATGAGAGAAGAGCGCCGTCTGATTTTGGTGGACGAACTCGACCGGGTCTTCAATCGTCACAATATGACGTGAGTAGGTCTTGTTGATTTTATTGATGATCGCCGCGAGCGTCGTCGACTTACCTGAACCCGTCGGCCCCGTCACCAAGACAAGACCTTCCTTCAGATCCGCGAGATCGCAGATCGCCTTCGAAAGGTTGAGATCCTCGAGCGAGATGATTTCTTCCGGAATGATGCGGAATACGCAGGCTGCGCCGGAGTTCTGCTCGAAATAGTTCGCACGAAAGCGGGCCACACCGTCCAGACTGAACGCGAAGTCCAGATCGCCGGTTTGACTGTATTCATCCCAGCCCCGGGGCGACGCCACTTCATGCATCATCGCACGCAAAGCCTCATCACTCAGAACGGGCTGATCCTCGATGAACTGGATGGCGCCCTTACCGCGAAAACGCGGTTTCTGACCCGCGACAAGATGGAGGTCGGAGCCGTCATTCTCTTTAAGATGAACAAGGAGCGGGTCGATTTGGGCCACGGATATCCTCTGTTTTATGAATCCACGCGGGCATACGCCCGAACGCGATCGGCAATCAAGCGATTATGTTATGCGCCTGCTGTGATCAGCTTCTTCTCTTCAGCGATCTCGAGCGCAACATCGCGGGTGATCTTCCCCTGCTCGACCAACTCGTTGAGCGACTGCTCAAGCAGGAACATTCCGTGCGCCTTACCGGTCTGCATCGCGGAACGAATCTGAACCGTCTTCTCGTCGCGGACGAGATTGCCGATCGCACGATTAATCACCAGCATCTCCAGCGCCGGAATTCGGCCCTGACCGTTCGAGGTCGGAACGAGGCGCTGCGAAATAACCGCTCGCAACGACTCGGAAAGCATCGCCCGAACCTGGTCCTGTTCATTCGAGGGGAAGGCACCAATCATTCGGTTCACCGTCCGCACCGCATTCGCCGTATGCAGCGTCGCCAGCACGAAATGGCCGGTTTCCGCCGCGGTCATCGCCAGACTGATCGTCTCGAGATCGCGCAGCTCGCCGATCACGATGATGTCCGGATCTTCACGCAGCGCACCGCGCAGAGCGCGCGAAAAGCTCGCCGAGTGATGCCCTGCATGGCGCTGGTTCACGAGGCATTTCTTCGAGGGATGGACGATCTCGATCGGATCCTCCACGGTGAGGATATGCTCGTTCCGCGTCTCGTTAATATGATTGACGAGCGCTGCGAGGGTTGAGGATTTGCCGCAGCCGGCAGGGCCCGTAATCAACACCATGCCCTGGTGATAGTCGGTGTACTTTTTCAGGTCCTCAGGGAGCCCCAAGCTCTCGATGGTCGGCGGTTCTGCGGGAATCGATCGGAAAACAACATCAAGGCCGCGTTGTTGCCGATAGGCGTTCGCGCGGAACCGACCAATACTCGGAACGGAGAGACAGAAGTCGAGTTCACCGTCATCGCCGAGTACCTGGCGCTGCTCTGGCGTCAGCGATGCGCTGACGAGCCGTTCGATGGTTTCCGCATCGAAGCTCTGTTCCGCAACCGTCAGCTCACCGTTCAGCCGGTACTTGAGCTGCCCACCCGCATGCAAATGAATATCGGAGGCGGACTGACTCACACCCGCTGAGAGAATCGATTCAAGTCGCTCGCGATCCGCGGCGTCGCAGCTCGGGACGGGCAATTCAAGCGAGACATATCCTTCGGGCCGGCTCACAGCGGCAGCGGCGGGCGCGCTTGCTTCCCCAGCGGCAGAAGCCGGCGGAGCGGGCGATGCAACCGGTGGCGGCGCGGGAGACGGCTCGGCGATCGGCTCCGGCGCCGCGGCGGGCGCAGATCCGGACGCTTCGCTGGCCGATTCCGACGTCCCCACTTCAATCTCGAAATTCAGCGAGGAGGCTTCGGGCGCGGGAGACGCAGGCGACTCGTGCAGTGCATCCACGTCGCGACTCGTCATCGGACTCGCCGCTTCAGCCGCATGCGCAGCCGCGGCATGGACTTCTTCTGAAGGCGCGGCCGGCGAAGAAGCCGGCGTGGCTTCTTTGAGCGGGGGCTGCTTCGCAGCGGGGGGAGCGCTCTCGGCGGGCGCGGCCGGCTTGGCGTTCTTGGCGGCAGCTGCTTTCGGCTCCGCGCCTCCGGCGCCCTGCTTCGCGCGATGCTTCTCGACGAGATCCTTCTGCACCTTCTGAAGTTTCCCGACCTGCTCTCGGTCAAGAAGCCCCAGCTGCAGAAAGACCTGCGCGAGCCTTGGGTTTCCAGAAGTCGCGCTTTCTTCGACCGCTCGGTCGACCTCGGCAGAGGTCAACATCTTGAGCTGGATCGCGAGGCGTCCCACCAACGGTATCGGCTTATTTTGGGCCATGAACGTCGCTATCGGCAGATCCACAGGGTCGCTGGAGCGTTGGAACTCGGCATTTCTCTTGTATTGACCAAGGAGCCAATTCAGCCGCGTCGGCCTGCCTCAGCAGCGAGAACAAGGGAATATTCCCGGGCTGAGCTAGGATGCCGGCCGTCCCAGCCTCTTGGAGAATCCACCCGTGTCGAGCACCCCCGAATCCGATCCCACCCCCGCGGCCGAGCCCGCACCCGCCGAGGCACTCCCGAGCCGGCCTGTTGTGGACGTGACCGGCGCCCAGAAGCGCCACCTGAGGGGTTTAGCCCATAAAATTCGCCCCATCGTCTTCGTGGGCGAGGGCGGGATCAGCGCCTCCGTCGCGGGCGCGCTGGACGATGCGCTGACGGCTCACGAACTCGTCAAAGTGCGCCTTCGCCAGCCCAACGACAAGAAATCAGCAGCCCAAAGCCTCTCGGAAGCCACCGGGGCAGCGCTCTGCGGCGTCGTCGGTCACACCGTCGTCCTCTACCGGCCCCATCCTGAAGAGCCCAAGATCGTTCTCCCGACCCGTGATTGAGCCCCCGCTCCGGGGCTGCTAAGGGTCTGGCGATGTCGCCGAATCCCGCACACTCAGAGCCCCGCCTGGACGGGCGAAAATTTGGGTGCGGGCTCTTCGCGAGCCTGGCCCTACTCGCGCTCTTTGCCAGCTGGCTCCCCCACGACCACCATGCTGGGTCGGTCGCGTCGGATCCGAGCAGCGCCGCAGAATTCGACTCCGGCCTCAGTCTCTCGGCCGATGATGCACACCACACCCATTCATCGAGCCCCGAGCTCGACGACCTCCTTTGCACGCTCTGCCGAAGCGACAACGAACGCGACGATTTCCTTGTTGCGAAAACGCCAGCGCTCGCTGCGGTCCTGAGTACGGCGCCCCATTCACGCCGCCCGGAGCCCGCTCGAAAAGCCGCTCCCCACGCGCACCATCATTTTGGTCGCGCGCCGCCCTTCGCCTTCGCTTCCTAGTTCACACCTGACCTGAAGCGTGACGGCTCCCTCATCCGGTGGAGCCGCACTTGGGTGGGCTTGCGCGCGATCGCGCCGCCCCCAAGCGAACCCCGATTGTCTGCGTAGCGCTGTCTCTAGACGCCCGCAGCCTAAGGCGAAATTATGCATTTCATTTCCGACCCCGATCCCTCTTCGAGAAGCTCTATTGCTTCTCGATCCATTTCCTCACTCCTTTGTCTGAGCGCAACCCTCTTTCTGAGCCTCGCCATGACGGCGACCAGGGCAGTCGCTGCCGACGAGGACGAATCCGGGCATGCCCACGAACATGAGCACGAGGAACACAGCGACGTCGAAACGATCGTCGTCACGGCCTCTCCCCTTGCCCACGAACGCGATGAACTCGCGCTCCCCGTCGACCGCGTCGAACGAGAGGATCTGCTGCTGAATCTCGGCTCCACCTTGGGCGAGACCCTCAACAAGATTCCCGGCATTTCGACAACGGGATTCGCCGCGGGAGCGAGCCGCCCCGTCGTTCGCGGCCAGGATGCCTACCGCACGGAGGTCCTCGAAGACGGCCTCCGCACACAGGACGTCTCGCAAGAAAGTCCGGACCATGCCGTCCCCGTGAATCCGCTCGCGGCCGAGCGTGTCGAAGTCATCCGCGGCCCGGCAACGCTCCGCTACGGCGGTGGCGCTTCCGCAGGCGTTGTGAACGTGATCACCAATCGCGTGCCCGACCAACTGCCCGAAGAAAAGATCAGCGGCGAAGTCTTCGGCGGAATCGGCCTCGTTGCGGACGAACGCGACGTGGCCCTCAGCCTCGACGGTGCCGCGGGTGATTTCGCTTGGCATGCAGACGGCGTGATTCGAACCGCGAACGACTACAAGATCCCGAATAACAGCTCGCCTCGCGTCCAGTCCGGCACCCAGGTCGACTCCTTCACGGGATCCGTGGGCGGCGCCTACTTCTTTGAGGATGCTCGCCTCGGCTTCTCCTACACCCGGGCCGAGAACAACTACGGCATCCCCGAAGAGGGCGAAGGCGTCGAGATCGAAATGCTCACGGACCGCTTCCGCTTCGAAGCGGATCTCGAGGATCCGATCCCGGGACTGCGCAGCATCCGACTTCGCGGCGTCTACTCCGACTATGAGCATGACGAAGTCGCAGGCGGCGAAGTCGGGCAGACCTATCGCAACGAAGAATTCGAGAGTCGCCTTGAGTTCCTGCATGAGCCCGTCCTGGGCTTCACGGGCGCCATCGGTGTCCAGGCGCGAACACGTGATTTCGTTGGCGAAGGTGAAGCCGCCGAATTCCTCTCGCCGACCGAAACCACCACGGCCGCGCTCTACTTCTTCGAAGAAACCGCGCTCGCTGAGAACTGGACCGCCGAATTCGGATTCCGCTTCGAGTCCACCGAAGTCGACGGCCGAGGCATCGACGAGATCAACCGCGACCGACACTTCTTCCCTCTCAGTGGTTCTGCCGGAATCGTCGGCAAGCCGATGGAAGGCCTGACCCTCGGCTTCACCGCGAATGTCAGCCAGCGCGCCCCCGCCCAGGCCGAGCTCTTCGCTCGCGGCGCCCATGAGGCGACGGAAACTTTCGAACTCGGCGACTCCCAGCTCGATGAAGAAACGTCCTACACGGGCGAGTTTCGCGCGGAATACAAGGGCAGCCGCGGGCGCATCGAATGGTCGGGGTTCGTCACGCAATACGATGACTTCATCTTCGCCTCGCGCACCGGCAATTTCGTTGATGAAGAGGGGAATGCGCCAGGCGAGCTCGCGGAACTCGAATACCTCGCACGGGACGCACTCTTCTACGGCTCAGAACTGGTCGGCGAACTCGACCTTTTCAACACGGACTGGGGCACCTTCGGCCTGGACGGTCGCTTCGATATCGTTCGCGCGCGCTTCGACAACGGCTCCAATGCGAACCTCCCCCGAATCGTCCCGATCCGCATCGGCGGCGGCGTCTTCTTCGACAGCGAAAGCCTCGACGCACGGGTCGGCTTCGTCCGAACGGAAGCGCAGAACCGTACCGGCGCATTCGAGAGCTCGACGGCCAGCTACACCCATCTGAACGCCTCGATCCGCTACAGCCTGGAGCCCGTAGCCGAGCTGCCGATCGATTTCTCGATCACGGCGACGAACCTGACGGACGTTCGCGGTCGGAATCACATCGCGTTCAACAAGGACGAGGTGCTCCTCCCTGGACGCAACGTCCGATTCGGCGTTCGAGCTCGCTTCTAGCCCTCGCACGCAGCGCCCCTAAAACGCGAGGGCCTGGATCCTAGATCCGGGTCCTCGCTCTTAGGCCGTGTCGTGATACCGTCTAGCGATGGAAAGCACATCACATCGCATCGCCGGCGCCGACGGACTTGAGCTTCATGTACTCGAATGGAGCCAAGAGGGCGTGCCTCTCGTCCTCCTCCATGGCCACGGAAACGAAGCGCATCTCTGGGACGATTTCGTTCCGAAGATCGCGGATCATTACCGCGTCCTCGCCGTCGACCAGCGCGGGCATGGTGATTCAGGCTGGGACCCCGAAGGCCGCTACGAAGCCGAGAACATGGCCGATGATCTCGAAGCCGTCCTGGCCGCTTTTGAGATCGACCGCTTCGTCCTCGTCGGCTTTTCGATGGGCGGGCGCGTTTCGATGGCCTTCGCATCTCGCCATCCAGAGCGCCTTGCGGGTCTTGTCCTCGTCGACATCGGCCCGGAGCTCGACCGCCGAGGCATCATGCGGATCGGGAGCGAGATGGCCGAACAGCAAAACCCCACCTTCGCGAGCGTCGAAGAGTATGCGCGACTGCTTTCACGCAACTATCCGGCGGGTCAGCCCGAGGCGCTCATGCGGATGGCGCGCTTCGGACTTCGCCAACGCGACGACGGACGCTTCGAGATGAAGATGGACCCGAAGCTTCGCGCCGACCGACCCGAAGACGCTGAATCCGTCGCAAAAGAGGAAGCCTTCACCCAGCTCCAATGGGACGCCCTCGCCAAGCTGCCCTGCCCGGCCTTAGTGGTCCGCGGCGCCGCCTCTGACATCCTGTCTCCGGATATCGCGGATAAGATGGTGGACGACGTCATCCCGAACGCCACCCTCGCTGTCGTCCCGCAAGCGGCCCATTCGGTGGCGACGGACAATCCGGAAGGCTTCGCAGAAGCGGTCTGCGGATTCGTGTTAGGCTAGCCCTCCGCCGAACACCCGAGACCCGGCTAAGGTCTCCGCCCGGTTTTCTCGTCCAAGATCAAGCCCGAGCTCGACCATTCCGATGCATCGAATCAGTCCCCCTGCGCTGCGCCTATGCAGCAAGGTCTGCCGATTCGACTCGGAAAGCGAGACACCTCGATGCATTATGACTTGATTGTGATTGGAGCCGGCCCGGCTGGATGGTCCGCCGCGCTCCAGGGCGCAAAACTCGGCATGGAAGTCGCCGTGATCGAAAAAGGCTCCATGTTGGGCGGCGCTTGCGTTCGAACGGGGACACTTCCGAGCAAGACCATGCGGCATACCGCCGTCAACCTCATGAAGAGTCGTCGCACCGCCCAAATCGGCGTTCATTCGACGCAGCAGAAGCCACTCACCATCGGCGATCTGCATGGTCCCCGAGAGCAGCTCATCGCGAACCATCAACAAACCATTCGCGCCTTCTTTGATCGCAACAAGATCGACGTCCTCTCCGGCTCGGCTTCCTTTATCTCGCCGAAGAAAGTCCGCGTCGCGAATCGACGCGGCGAAGAAATCGTCGAGGGCGATCACGTGATGATCGCAACAGGAAGCCGTCCTCGACGACCCAGCGAAATTCCGATTGATGACCAAGTCATCGTCGACAGTGATTCCCTACTCGAGATCGACACGATTCCCCGCAGCCTCGCGATTCTCGGAAGCGGCGTGATCGGCTGTGAATACGCCACCATCTTCGCGCGACTCGGCACAAAGGTCACGGTCATCGACCGCCGCGAGAGCCTCCTCCGCTTCCTCGACAGCGATATTCTCGATTGGCTGACCAATGCGATGCGCAACGAAGGCATTCGCGTCATGCCCTCCGAGACGCCCAAATCGGTCCGAACGGAAGTAAAGGTCCGACAAAAGGAAGGCATCATCGAGCTCGAAAGCGGCCGAACGGTCCGCGCCGAGCGAATCCTTGTCGCCGCGGGACGCGTCTCCAACGTGGAAGCCTTGGACCTCGAAAAAATCGGCGTCCCCACGACCGATACAGGGCTAATCAAAGTCGATGAGAATTACCGGACGGAAGTGGAAGGTGTCTACGCGATTGGCGATGTCATCGGCTTCCCCGCCCTCGCCTCAACCAGCATGCATCAAGGCCGGATGGCAGTCCTGGGCGCCGCAGGCAAAGAGCTTCCGCCGCCCTCTATTCTTCCCATCGCGATCTACACCATTCCCGAGATCTCGGCTGTCGGCCTAACCGAAGAAGAATGTCGCGAGCAAGGACTCCCCTACGAAGTGGGCATCGCGCGAACCGGCGAGACTCCGCGCGGACAGATCGTCGACGACGAAGGACTCGTGAAGATCATCTTTCGACGCGATGACCGCAAAATTCTGGGCGTTCATATCATCGGCATCGCCGCCGCGGAGCTCATTCATGTCGGCATGATGCTCGTCCAGATGAACGGCACCCTCGACGATATTCTCGGCGCCGTCTTCAACTACCCGACGATGTCCGAGACCTACCGCGTCGCTGCGCTCGACGGGCTCAACCGGCTCTAGTTCCAGCACACGCGCCAGCTCCAGCAACCTTGGCGGGGAGCCTTCGCCCGAGCAGAGGCTAAAAGAAACGAGAAGAGGTTTAGAGAAACGTGCGCCAGCGGTCGTAGCGGGCGTCCGCTCCCGTCACCGCGTCGAAGAAGGCCGTCTGGAGCTCTTCTGCGACCGGACCACGCTTGCCGGCACCAATCGTCCGGTGGTCCACCTCGCGAATCGGCGTGACTTCCGCCGCGGTACCCGTCAGGAAAATTTCGTCGGCCACGTAGAGATCGTCGCGCGTAATTTGCGACTCCTCGACGGTGTAGCCTCGGTCCCGCGCCATTTCGATCATGGACGCGCGCGTAATTCCGTCGAGCACACTGTAGAGCGGCGGCGTCTTAATGATCCGGTCCCGCACGACGAAGATATTCTCCCCCGTACATTCCGAGACAAGACCTTGGGTGTCGAGCATGATCGCTTCGTCATACCCGTCGAGCAAAGCCTCGCGCTTCGCAAGAATCGAGTTCACGTAGTCGCCGCAGGTCTTCCCGTTTGTCATCTTGGCGTTCACATGATGGCGCGCAAAGGTCGAGACCTTCGCTCGAATCCCCTTCGCAACGCCTTCGTCGCCCAGGTACTTGCCCCATTCCCAAGCAATCACAGAAACGCGCACCGGGTTGTCGCCCGGGTGCAGGCCCATCGCGCCATCGCCAATAAAGACGAGCGGGCGGATATATCCCTCTTTCAGGTTATTCCGGCGGAGGGATTCTAGGGTCGCCTCTTCAAGCTCTTCCGGCGTGTACGGAATCTCCATGAGATTGATCTTCGCCGAATCGAAGAGGCGCCGAATATGCTCGGACAGTCGGAACACAGAGGATCGACCGTCGGCTCCCGCATAACAGCGAATGCCTTCGAAGACGCCCAGACCGTAGTGAAGCGTATGCGTGAGGATATGGACGTTGGCGTCGTCCCATTTTACAAATTCGCCGTCGAGCCAAATCGCTTCGCCGGTGACGCCTTTCGCTGCGTTCTGTCCCATTGGGGGGTCGGGCCTCTCATCCGGGGGCCGGCGGGGCAAGTCCAGGCCGCCGCGCGCATTCGCGCTAGCGCCGGAAGATCCGCTTCAGCACACCCTTATCTTTTTCGCGACGCATGTTCATGATCCGCAGTTCGCGCATCGCTTCGACACACTGCGGCTGAATTTCGACGGCACGCAAGAACATCTTCTTCGCGGCGCCTGGCTTGCCCATGGCCTTGTAGAGTCGGCCAAGCAAGAGGTAGGGCTTCTCTCGGTCCTTCGCCAGTTTGAGGCCCTCACGGCAATGCTCAAGAGCCTCACCGAGCATAACCTCATTATCCGGATGGCAGAGGTAAAGACACCAGCCGTAATGCGCGCGGTATTCGCCCTCGCTCGGAAAATTCTCCATCGCCCGGCCGAAACAGACCAGCGCGCCCTCGTAGTCCCGCGAGGCGATCAGCGCTTCTCCCCGCTGGAACTCCATCTCCGCTTGAAGCGCCCGGCGCCCTTCTTGCTCTGCAGCCGCCTCACGGCGGTCATGGGAGAGCGACTGAGCGTAGGCAGCCCGGGCCGTCGCTGTCCCGATGGCGGCGTGGGCCTCGCTCACGCGCGCGAAGACCTGAGCCGCCAGCTGGCGAACCGAGCTACTGGCTGAATGGAAACGGTCGGGATGCGCCCGCTTCGCAAGATGCGCGTAGGACGCCCGAATCTCCTCATCCGTCGACGTCGGCGTCGCGAGAAGAACCCCGTAGTGATCCTTGCCCTGCATATCATTGGCGAGATCCGCGAGCTCGACCCGCAGCTGCTCGTCGGACATCCCGCCGGCCCCGGCCGAGTATCCCATCTCGCGGCCCGACCCAGCATCCCGCGCCATCGCCTCGCGATGGTCCGCTTCGTTCGCCACCACAGCCAAGGCTTCGACCGAGATCAATCCGAATGCGAGGCGTCGCAGTTCTTCGGGCGTATTTTCAAGATCGCCCAGCCGAGTCTCCGTCCCCAGATTCTGAAACCAAGCCAGCTCCGGCTCCGAGAGCCCCACCTCAATGAGGTCATCACGCCGCTTCGCTCGGCAATACAAAATCGATTCGCGATGGGATTCGAAGTAGCGATCAATCTGCTTGAGCGCGTATTGCGACCGGACCCCCTCAAGAATCAGCCGCGAGGGATGCCCTTCAATGCCCAGCGTCGATCCGCGCTGAACATGGGCACCGGGACGAAATTCGAAATGTCCATCGCGCCAGGAAAAGATCTCGATGAACTTCCCCACCGCATGCGCCTTGAGGGCCGAAACCACAGCATCCTCATCCAGAACATGCATGGCGACCAGGATTTCGCCCTGAAGACCTTCCCCCGTCCGCATCCGCTTCACGCATTCATCGTGCTGCGCTCTCGAAACGAGCCCTTCGTCGACGAGATAGTTGCTGAAGCATTCGGAGAGCAGATTCGATTTAACCGAAACGGGCCACCCCGCTCGAAACTCGATCGCCTTCTTCTTGCGACCATGATCGAGCAGCAACACGCCGTCCGCCGCTTCGGTATGCAGCGCACGAAGCAGTTCCGGAACGGGCAGCTCACGGAAAGTGCCCGAACGCGCGGAGGACTTGAACGCGGAGGCGCGCTGCCCGACTCGCGCGACCAGATCACTCGGCGCCATGGGTGCGGATTCGATCCCAACGGCTCCGAGCGCCGATGCCTGGGCCTTCAGGTCGGAGGTCACGTCCCCCTCGGCCAAAAGTAAGACCGGCAGCTCCTGATACGTCGGCAGCATCCGCATCTCCGCCAAGGTCTCGAACCCGTCCTGCCGCGGCAGGAGCACGTCCATCACCACGAAGTCCGGGGTATGACGCCCCATGACCTCAAGGCCGCTGCGCCCGTCCTGAGCACAGAGCACTTCGAAGCCCTCGGCTTCGAGGGCATTTTGGTAGTGGCGGGAAACCTCTCGGTCTCCCTGGACGCAAAGAATTGTGGCGGACATCTGGCAAACTCCCAGTCCCCGTATCGGCTCGGAGCGCGATAGTTTGAGAGCTCGCGCCGAATTCTCAGCGCCTTACGCCCGGCCTGCGTGCGAACCAGTCGGGGGTCGTGACCGGCATCACTTGCCCGGCGGCAAACACCCTGGGCGCCGGCTGCGGCGTCCCGCCCATGCACGTGACTTGCCTACTCGCTACCGCCGATTCCGGGCAGGCTTGGGTTCAGGATCTTGCCCAGACCTTCCTGCAAACCTTCCCGAATACGGTCGAGGCCCGTCGCCTGAAGAAGAAGCCTCGGCAAAGCGACCAGAGTCCGGGATGTCATCGCGACCTTCGGATCCGACAGCGTGTTCGAAACCCGCGCCAAGGGAATTTCAATCGGCTGCCGATCGGTTCCGTCCCCACCCATCGCGCCCACCAGAACCGCGACGAGATCGCTGTTCAGAAGCAGGTCTCCGGTCATGTCGAGACTCAAATCAGCAAGCTGCATCGAACCCGTCAGGCTCGCTTCATACCCTTGGTAAGCGAGTCGCAGAGTCTTCGCCGTCAGCGCGCCGTCCTGGACAGCGAACTCCCCGCTCATCAGCTCAAACTCATCGGAAAAAAAATCCTCGACCGAGCGGCCTCCCCGGAAAGGCTTCGAAAGGAGCGCCCCGCCGAGAACCGGAACCTGATCAAGCACTGCCTTCAGCAGAGAAACGCCCTTGATCCGTCCACCGACATCCTCTCCCACCGAAAAACGCAGCGTCCCGATCATCGAATCCCGAAAGCTGCCGACCTCTGGAATTGTCCCCGAAAGATCACCCTCAAATTGAAGCGGGCCAAAAACCGTATCTGTTTTCGAAGTGAGCGCCGAAAGCAGGCTGTTCACCTCGGGCTTCCCCACCGTTCGCCCCGAGAAGGCGTATCGACTCGCGCCCAAAGGGTCTTCGAGATAGCCCTCGAGTTCGATCGTGACATCGCCCGCAACCACCTGAAGCGCCTCCGTCCGCAGCCGATCGCCTTCACCGAGGACCGCCCCCGAAAGCTGCACCCTGCCGGCATCCGGAATCGAAAGTCCCACCTCACGGAGCGCGATTTTCCCACGAATCAGGGACCGCCCGGCGCCGCTCTGCTCGACCGCCAAGTCGGACAGCGCTGCTTTCCCCGCCGCGCCGTATGCCGCCAACAGTGGGACGAATTCCGCAGCCTCGCCGAGATCGATTTCCGAAGCGCTGAGCGTCATGCGCGACGCTTCGCCAAGCGCTCCCTGAATCTGAATCCGGTCGAGGTTTTTGAGTTTGAGCCGGCTCTCAAATTCCGTTTCGCCCGCAGCATTCGGCTTGAACTTCGTGTCGAGCTGAGCAGGAATCCCCGCCTTCTTCTCGAAGCGCCCTTCGTAGCGAACCCGAGCATTCGTGAGGCTCAGATCGGCTGCGCCGGCCCGGCGCGGAGACAAGGGCTGATCTACGCCCAGCTTCACGCCGAAGGGACCTAACACCTCATACTCGCCCATCGCAAGCTCACCGTTCGCGACCTCTGCGTCCAGGTCGAATCGAGTGGGATCGCTCATCGGCCCCGCAACTCGACCCGGGCCACTCATCTGCCCCGCAACCCGGAGTTCGTCGGTCGACAAGAACGGCGCCAAAAGCGCGAGATCGAGCGCCTTCATCTGCGTTACCAGATTCAAAGCCCCGGCCCGCGTGACCGTCCCCTTCGCGGACATTCCTCCGCCCTCAGTTAGCGTCGCCGCAGCGTCCACATCAAAGGGCCCCGCACTCCCCGTGCGCGCCGCGAGCGAGAGCTTTCCCGCCAGCACGATCGGCGACTCACCTTTTGCGCCCCCGCCCGCCCCGGCGCCCGAACCTGCCGCGCCCGAAAACCGACTCGAGAGCGCGCCGCGCACATCGATCGCCCCCGTCAGGCTCCCTGCCGGCAGAGCCTCAAAAGAAAGATCGAAAGGCAGCGCCGCAACATCGGCCTTGTCCAGCTCAAGCTTCGCCTTAACTACACCTCCGAGGGTGCGCGCGCCTGTTTGGGGCAAACGCGCGGTCCCGTCGAATCCGCCGTCCAGCGAAAAACTCCCGGCACCCGTTCCATCTTGCGCGAAAGCTAAATCGACTTTCAGATCGCCCTCCGAAAGCTGATGCGTCCCGTCCGAATACGCGAAGGGAGAAACGACCAGATCCGTGTCGAACGCCGCTATACCGCCATCTCCTCCCGTCGCGAAAGCGACGTCCCCCGAAATCGCCCCGGACACAGCCCGACCTTCCCCGAACAGAGAAGCAAACGCGGCCGAGTCCACCGCGTCAAGCCGCCCCTTGCCCGAGATCGAGGAATCTACCCCGCGTGTCCCAGCGAGCTCAGCCCGGCCGCCTGACTCGAAATCGATGGCCACGTCGAAATCAGATGCCGCGCCAGGGCGCTGCACAGCTTGAAGCGCCATCTCGCCGTTCACGTCGATCCCCGCGAGCTGCGTCGAGAGATTTGCAGCGCGCAGGTCCGCCCGAATCTCCCGCACCTCGCCCGCTTCCCCTTCAAGCTCCAGTCGCCCCGACAAACTCCCGGAACCCGAGCGAACCGGGAGATAAGAGACCAGAGGTTCAATCTGAGCGCCGTCCAGCTCGACCTCCAGGTCAAACCCGAGGTCGATCGCCCCTGCCCCCAAGCCGCCCAGACGGAGCTCGCCCTCTCCGTCGACCGGTCCCATCGAGGTGGGTCCCGCAACCAGATCACCGTCATACGTCAGCGCATAACGTCCAGATTCCGCGGCCTCAACTGCATCGAAGCCGAACGACGAAAGTTCCCAATCCGCCTCACGATCAAGCGCCCTGTCCCGCAACCGAATCACGGCATCCGAGAGCTGAATACGCCCCAGCGTTAGAGCCAGCGCGCCGCCCGCCGTCGCCCCCGAATCAAGTGCCCCCCCGGATGCGTCGCCTTCCGCAGCCGGGTCCGATCCGGTCTCTCCAACCGCACCCTCTTCACCCGCGACACCAAAGGGCAAGACCCAACCGGCATCGGTTCGCGTGACCACAAGGTCCAAACCCCGAATCATCAGGGACCCCATCTCAAGCCGCCGCGAGAGAAGCGGCCAAAGGCTGAATCGGAGATCGACCGCCGACGCGCTCACCCGCGCATCCGCCCCGCCGCCGGCCACGCTTCCCACTACAAGCGAATCTAGAATCACGCGCGGAGGCAGAACCCCGACTTCGACGTGATCCCAGGACACTTCGGTGCCGAGGGCGGCGGTGGCCCGAGCGCGAAGCCCCGCCTGAAACTCATCCGTCTCGACATAGCGAGGAAGAACAGTGGCCAGCGCTCCCAAAACCAGGAAAACCAGCAAAAGAAAGACCGCAGCGACCTGAATGATCCTTCGGAGCATCGATGCCCTCAGCCGCGGATCTTCTCCGCGAGCGTTTTCCGCACTTGACCGGGATCGGCCTTGCCTTGGCTGGCCTTCATGACCTGCCCCATCAAGAAATTCAGCGGTTTATCGTCGCCATCGCGAACCTGCTGCACCACCTCAGCGTTCGCAGCAATCACCTCATCAACGAATCCGTCGATGGCCCCCGAATCGGAAACCGCCTCAAGCCCCCGATCCACCATCATCGCCTCGGGGTCTCCCCCGTCGGCCACAAGTTCAGGAAAGAGCGACGCCGCGCTACGCGCAGTCAGCCGGCCTTCTTCGGTGAGTCCGATCAAGCCCGCCAAAATCGCGGGCGTAAGCGCCGTATCTTCGAGTTCAAGATCACGGTCTTTCAGCTCCCGCATCAGATCACGGGTGATCCAGTTCGCTGCCGCCTTCGGAGCATCGCAGAGCTTGACCGTCTCTTCGAAGAACTGACCTAACACACGGCTTCCGGTCAAGAGTCCCGCGTCGTACGCAGAAAGGCTGTAATCCGACTCGAATCGAGCGCGCTTTTCGTCCGGGAGTTCCGGGAGCTCCGACCGGACGGCTTCAATCCGCGCAGGATCGATCCGCAAGGGAATCAGGTCGGGATCGGGGAAATAGCGGTAATCGTCGGAATTCTCTTTCAGGCGCAGCACCCGCGTTCGCCGACGCTCCGGGTCGTACCCCATCGTCGCCTGCACAACTTCGCCGCCGCTCTCGATCAGTTCGATTTGTCGCCAGGCCTCCGCCTCAATGGCGTCTTCTACGAAAGTGAAGGAGTTCAGATTCTTGAGCTCCGTCCTCGTGTTCATCGCGTCGCTACCGCGTTCGCGAACCGAAACGTTGGCGTCGCAGCGAAACTGCCCCTTCTCCATATCGGCATCGGATACGCCGATGTACCGCAGAATTCCGCGCAGAGCGCGGAGGTAGGCGCTGGCTTCCTGGGCCGTTCGAATATCAGGCTCAGAAACAATTTCCAGAAGCGGCACGCCCGCGCGATTCAGATCGATGCAGGTATCGTCGCTCCCCGCGACCGCCGCATCATGAATCGACTTGCCCGCATCTTCTTCGAGATGCGCCCGCGTGATGCCAATTCGGCGCCGCACCATCTCAGGTGCTTGCCCTTTTTTCTTCTTCGGGGCCTTCTTCGCGCCCGGCTCGCCCGGCGCCTCGACTTCAATGTCGAGCCAGCCATCGGAAACAACGGGCTCCTCAAACTGCGAAATTTGATAGCCCTTCGGCAGGTCGGGATAAAAATAATTTTTCCGCGCAAAAATCGAATGCGGATTCACCGTCGCATGGATCGCAAGACCGAGTCGAATCGCAAGCTCAACCACCCGCTCATTGAGCACAGGAAGCACACCCGGCAGAGCAAGATCAATCGGATGCACCGAATGGTTCGGCTCCGCACCGTAGATCACGGGGGCTGGACTAAACAGTTTCGACTGCGTCTTCAGATGCGTATGCACCTCGAGCCCGATGACCGTTTCGTAGCGTTCTTTCCAGTCCGACATCAGGCCGCTCCCCCTGCGCTAACCGGTCGCGCCTGATGATGTTCCGTTCTCCGCTCAAACGCCTCGGCGACACGCAGGAGAGTCACCTCATCCAAAGGCTTCCCCAGGAGCTGAAGCCCGACAGGCATCCCGTCGCTCAGCCCACAAGGCATAGACAAACCGGGTAGCCCCGCAAGGTTCGCCGAAACCGTATAGACATCCGAAAGGTACATCGAAAGCGGATCCGAGCTCTTCGCGCCTAACGTGAAAGCCGTCTCCGGACACGTCGGCGTCAGGATCACATCGCATTGACCAAACGCCTGTTCGAAATCGCGACGAATGAGCGTCCGCACCTGCTGCGCCTTACCATAGTAGGCGTCGTAGTAGCCTGCAGAAAGAACGTAGGTGCCGAGAATAATGCGGCGCTGCACCTCGCTGCCAAAGCCTTCAGAACGAGACCGGTGATAAAGATCGGCAAGATCCTTCGGCTGGTCGGCGCGATGTCCGTACCGAACACCGTCAAAACGAGCGAGATTACTCGACGCCTCGGCAGTCGCGATCAAGTAGTAGGCCGCGATCGTGTACTGCGTATGCGGCAGGCTCACCGGGACAACCTTCGCGCCCGCTTCTTCAAGCACCCCGATCGCTTCTTTCACGCGACCCAGCACACCCGGATCAACACCCTCTTCGACAAAGTATTCCTCAGGCAGCCCGATCACCGTGCCCGAAACGTCCCCGGTCAAGGCATCGCCTAACGCCGGAACCGATTCAGGAACCGAAGTTGAGTCCCGCGGATCATGCCCTGCGATCACTTCGAGCATCGTCGCGCAATCCGCGACCGAGCGACCAAAGGGACCGATTTGATCGAGACTCGAGGCGTAGGCAATCAGACCCCAGCGCGACACGCGACCATAGGTCGGCTTGAGCCCGACGACGCCGCAGAAGCTCGCGGGCTGCCGAATCGACCCGCCGGTATCGCTGCCCAGCGCAAGCGGAACCATGCCCGCGGAAACCGCCGCAGCACTTCCCCCCGAACTCCCGCCACAGGCCCGTGTCGGGTCCCAGGGGTTATGGCTCGGACCATGAATCGAGTTCTCGGTCGAAGAGCCCATCGCGAACTCGTCCATATTCGTCCGACCGACCAGAATCGCGCCCGCCGCCTGGAGCCGCTCCGTGACCGCCGCATCGTAGGGCGACACGAAGCCGTCGAGAATTTTCGAGCTGCAGGTCGCGGACTCGCCCGCCTGCACAATATTGTCTTTTAATAGGATCGGGATGCCGTCGAGGGGCGACCGCGCCTTGCCCGCGGAGATCCGCTTCGACGCGGCCTCGGCTTCAGCCCGCGCTGCGTCATCGCGCCGTGAAATGACCGCCCCAAGGCTCTCCCCCGCCGTCATTTGCGCGAGGCTGGCCTCGAGCAGTTCAGACGCTGTGAGATCCCCCGCGTCCAGGCCACCTCGCTGATCCTTGAGGGTGCCTGCCAGAACCGAGTCTGTCTTCGACATCGACTAGCCCTCCTCCTCAAGCACTTTCGGGACAAGAAAAGCCGTGCCCTCGCGCTCAGGGGCATTAGACACTGCAAGTTCGGGGTCCAGCGGCTCTGCGGGCACATCCGGGCGCAGGGGCGTCGCCAGGTCGAAGCCGTGAACGGTGGGCTCGACACCCTCCGTATCCAGCTGATCCAGCGCTGCGACGTGGACGAGAATCTGCTCAAGATCGTCGGTCATCGCCGAAATTTCGTCTTCGGAAAGGGCCAAACGGGCCAAGGCCGCTGTGCGGGCCACATCTTCGGGGTTAATGCGTGACATCAAAGGCACAATAGCACGGCCCGCGGGTAAGACCGATGGCGTTGCCCCCCAGTTCACGTCCCGTTGGCCATTCAATTCCGAGCCCCCGCCTCGCTGAGCCGATCGCCTTGCCGGGGCCTCAGGCCAAAGCCTGAGCCTGACCCAGCGTTGCGCGCAGGCAGGGTGAGGGGTAGCGTGCGCGCCTTATATGACTGAACTCAATGAACTTTTTGCCGACGTCGCCTCCGATATCCAGCGCGCAATCCTCGATCTCGGCTGGCATACCCCTACCCCTGTCCAGGCCGCAGCCATCCCGAAAATGCGCGTGGGCAACGACCTGATCGTCCAGGCCATGACCGGCAGCGGAAAAACCGGTGCCTTCGGCATCCCGCTGGTCGAACAGATCGATACGGAGCTTAAAGAGACGCAGGCCATCGTCCTGCTTCCCACGCGAGAGCTCGCCAACCAGGTCGCGATCGAACTCGACCAACTTGGCCAGTACCGCGGCGTGAATACGCTTCCGATTTACGGCGGCGTGGCCTACGGCCCGCAGCTTGAAGGCCTTGAGCGCGGCGCACATATCGTCGTCGGCACACCGGGCCGGATCCTCGACCATCTGAAGAACGGTCGGATGGATCTCTCGCATACAAAGGTCCTCGTCCTCGACGAAGCCGACGAGATGCTTTCCCTCGGCTTCTGGCCGGACATGAAAGAAGTCGCGAGCTTCCTGCCGCGCAAGCGCCAGTCCCATCTCTTCTCGGCGACGATGCCCGAGAAGGTGCGCTCGCTGTCTCGCTTCTTCTTGACCGACGCCGAAGACGTTACGATCGAAAACGAGCACGGCTCGCCCCAGAAGATCTCACACTATTTTTATATGGTGACCGCTGCGCAAAAGGAAGCTTCCCTCGCGCGGATCCTTGACTACGAAGACCCCGAGAGCGCGATCATCTTCTGCAATACGAAGGCAGACGTCCGCTACGTCACGGGCTTCCTCAAGAAGCGCGGACATAACGCGGACCAGATTTCCGGCGACCTCGCCCAAGCGGCCCGCGAAAAAGCCATCGCCAAGATCAAGAACGGCAAGCTGCGCTTCCTCGTCGCGACCGATGTGGCCGCCCGCGGCATCGATATCAGCGATCTCGCCTACGTCGTGAACTATACGACTTCAGATTCGCCCGAAGTCTATGTCCACCGCACGGGACGAACGGGACGCGCCGGCAAGTCCGGGGTCGCGATCTCACTCGTCTCCGGCCTCGACATCGGCAATTTCAAGTACATGCAGACCGTCGCCAAGATCAAGGTCACCGAGAAGAAGGTGCCGAGCGAACGCGACATCGACCGACGCAAGAAGGGCAAAGACCCGAAGCCGAAGCTCGCTGACGTCGCCGCCGCGGAGCCGGATGCGGACTGGAAAGCACTGCAGGCCAAGGCCACGGATACGCTTCAGGGATCCGAAGCTGCTGACATCGACGCCCAGGCCGCACGCCTTCTGCCCTTTATTAAGGAAGCGGCCAAAAGCGAAAAGGGCCTCAACGAACTCGCGCGCATCAGCACCGCCCTCTTGTTCGGCGAAATCGCCGAAGGGGAAGAAGAGTCGGGAAGCAGCGCGCGCGCGGAGAAGCCCGCCGCCGCCGAAGTGGTTCCAGAGGCTCGAACTGAGAGCGAATCCGCCGGTGAACCCGCCACGCGACGACGCTCGCGACGCGGTGGCAACAAGCCGGCGCCGACCGCTGAAAAGAAGCCGGAAAAGGCTGCGCCTAAATACGAAACGCTGAGCGAGTCCGACGTCGACGACGCCCCCGCAAAATCGGAAGCGCGATCAACCGACGCCGAGGAAGCGTCCGAATCTCGCCCCAAGCGCGCGCGCCGATCGCGAACAAAGCCCGCCGCGGAAGCCGAAACTGCAGAAGAGCCCAAGGCAGAAGCCGCGGAAGCGGAAGCCGACGCGCCTCGCCCTCGCCGCCGACGACGCACCCGCGGCGGTGATCGCGACGAAAGCCCCAGCGAAGAAAAGCGAGAAAGCCGCTCACGCAGCGAGACTAAGACTAAGACCAAAAGCGAGAGCGAGAGCAAGCCCGAAGCCCGTAGCGAAAGCCGCGCCAGCGAGGACAAGCCGGCTCGACCCGCACGCAGTCGCGACGATCGCCCCAAGCGGGGCGGAAGCAGCGGACGACGCGGGGGCAGCGACCGGCCTTCAGGGGGTAGCAGCGGCGGCGGTGGCGGCGGTGGCGGTGGCGGAAACGCTTCAGCCCCCGGACGCCGACGCAGTCGCACCGGCGGAAACTAGGCGTCTCCAGCCTCTAGTTTTTGGGCTCGAGGCTCTAGCCTTTGGCTTCCAGCCAAGTCAGTGCAGGCCATCCCTCACGTTAGGCGAGGCCCGCGGAGCTCCAAAGGAACTTCGCGGGGCGCCTACGGGACTTAGAGCGAAGGCCAGCGATCCCGCCAGGGCTTCGCTTGCTCGAGCTGCGCTGCGAGGCGCAAAAGCGTCCCCTCTCCGCCGAGCGGGCCGACAAACATCGAGCCGATCGGAAGGCCGCCCTCATTCACGTGAAGCGGCACGCTCATGGCCGGCTGACCCGAGAGGTTGTAGGCGAGCGTGAACCCCGCCATCGACATGGCCGCGTTCGCAAAGGCTTCGTCAGGACGGCGCGGGTCGAGGACGCCAAGCTTCGGCGGCGGCCCCGCCAGCGTCGGAGAGAGAACTACATCGAAGCGCGCATGATGGGCGACGACGTCCCGTGCCCATCGGTAAATATTCTGACGTTGCGTTTCATGGTCGATCGCCGTGTAGCGGAGCGCGGCTTCATATTGGCTGAAATTTTGCGGCTCCAAATCATCCGCCGTGACCTTGCGGCCGAGTTCGCGCTCCCGCGCCTGCACCTTCATCGCGATCGTTGTCCCCCGCATCACGTTGAACGTGCGCCAAAGCTCCTCTCCCGGCAGCGGCGGTGGAGCAATCTCCTCAAGTTCATGCCCAAGGGATTCACAGAGACGCGCCGTCTCATCTAAAGCGCGCGCACAGTCGGGATGCGTCTCCACGGGCAGGGTCGCCTTCGCCTGAATCCCGATCCGCAACCGACCCGGTTCGCGTTGCACCTCCTCGAGATAGGGACGCTCTTTCGCCGGCGGGAGATAGGGATCATAAGTGGCTGGGCCCGCGGTCGCGTCGAGGAGTGCCGCACTATCGCGAACGGTCCGCGACACGACGTGGTTCACCGAGAGCCCCCCGTTCACATCGAAAAAATCGGGACCGACCGACGTGAGTCCCCGCGTCGGTTTCAAGCCGAAAAGCCCGCAGCAAGAAGCCGGGATTCGAATCGAGCCGCCGCCATCGCTCGCATGGGCCGCAGGGACGATGCCCGTTGCCACCGCGACCGCGGAGCCGCCGGAAGAGCCCCCCGAGCTGTATTCAAGATCCCAAGGGTTATGCGTCTCGCCCCAGGCCATGGATTCAGTCGATGAGCTCGAACCGAATTCCGGACTCGCCGTCTTGCCGAAAATCACCAGCCCCGCCGCTTCGTAGCGTTCCACCAAGGTCGTCGACTGCTTCGCCACCGCGGTCTTAAAAAAACGGGACCCCTCGGAAGTAATCGTCCCTTCGAGTTTGACCCCAAGGTCCTTCAACAAGAAAGGCACGCCCCGGAAAGGTCCGTCCGGAAGCGCCCCGCTCGCGACCCGGTCTCGAGCCCTTGCGAAATGTTCAATGACGAGCGCATTCAGCGAAGGATTCAGCGCCTCGCATCGCGCGATTGACCATTCCAGCAGCTCACTCGGCGAAACGGCGCCGCTGCGCACAAGCCCGGCAAGATCGATTGCATCGATGCCCAAGAAATCGCCGTCGCTTGCGGCACGAAGGGCAGACGCCGATCCAGCAGCGCTCGCGCTCCCTAGACCTGGACCTGAACCGGCCGAAAGAGAAGCGCAGCCCGCTGAGGCCAGCCCCGAAACCGCCGCGCCCAGCACGACCGAACTCTTCTGCAGAAACGCACGTCGATCCATCGATCTCTCCTTCGCTATCTTGCCAGAATGTACAAGCTCTACTCTTGGGAACACAGCTACTTCTCAGGCAAGGTTCGCGCCTATCTCCGCTTCAAGCAGAGCCAAGGCGATCTCGGTCAGGGCTTCGAAGATATCCTCGCCACCCCGGAGCTGATCGCCGGCCGCTTAACCCCACGCTCGGGGAGCGGCGCCGTTCCTCAACTCGAAACGCCAAGCGGCGACTGGATCCAGGACTCGAGCTCGATCATTGACCATTGCGAAGCGGCACATCCCGGCCTCGCGCTCATTCCCGATCTCGAGATGCGCCCGCGGCAACGACTCGCCTCATATCTGATCGAACTCCTTGCGGACGAGTGGACCGTTGTCCCGGCGTTTTGGCAGCGCTGGTTCTTCAGCGAAAACGGCCGCGAACCCAGCCACCGCACCTTCAACGAACAACAATGGGGCGCCGTCATGAATCCCGACGGCCGGGGCCCTGAACGCCAAGCCGCAGGCGCAGGCTTCTTCGAAGCTGCCTTCGGCATCTCGGATACACGCGAAAACCCGAAAGGCGTCTACGCCGGACTCGTCCACCTCGGCTGCGACGACCGGACCGAGCGCGCCTGGCAAGCGAGCCAGCATCATCTCCTCGAATGCCTCGAAACCCATTTCGCAGAGCACGACTACCTGCTCGGCGGACGACCGAGCCTGGGCGATTACGGACTACTCGGCCCGCTCTACGCGCATCTCTACCGCGACGCCGTTCCCGGTTTCTATCTCCGCACCCATTTCCCCCTCGTTACGGAATGGGTCGAACGCACCAACGGCGAAAGCGCGCTCAACGCCCGACAGTACGGACAGAAACTCTACGGACTGGGTGAAGCCGGCGAACTCGTTCCTCGGGTGGCTACGAGCGATGGCGGAGATTGGCTACCGGGCGATGCGATCCCCGAAACGCTGCTGCCCATCCTTGCGATCTTCTTCGATGAGATGTGGCCCACCCTGCGCACTTCGGTGGAGACCCTCGCGCGCTTCCTTGAAAGCGATGACCATGCCGAAAGCGGCGAGGTCCCGGGGAAAACGTTCATAGCCACACCCGGATTCATCGAGCATCAAACAGGTAAAGGCGGCCTTACGCACCCCTTCTCCATCGGCGGCATCGAATCGCGGCGCATGGTCGTGCCCTACCAAGCATGGATGCTGCAGCGCCTTCAAGCCGCGAACAGCCCGGACCAGGGAGCGCTCGCTGAATTCCTTGCGCCCTTCGAGCAGGGTCAAGAGGTCCTCAGCCCTGCGAAGAGCTTAGCCGACTGGCGGATTCAAAAAGAGGGCGCGCTCCTCTTCGCGCGCCGCGCCTAAGTCATTCGGCGAACCGCCTAACACGATGAAAATCTCGAGTCCGGGGGCGGGGGCGGGGACCGAGGCGGCTCCGGACTAGAGAGTCAGCTCAAGCGTGCTGCCCGCCGCATCCAGCTGCAGCCTTCGGGCACTGGGATCCAAAAGAACGCGGTCGGTGACCTCTTCGGCCTCGGTCGAGCTTGAGGATGAGGTCGAGCTGGCCTCGGCTTCAGACGCATCCCCGTCGGCTGCGCCTTCGCCGCTCTCTATAAAGAGTTCGCCTTCCCCTGGCTGCACGCGGCGGCGGCGGCCCTTCGAGATCACGGTCGCAACGGCGCCGGACGCATCCGCCAAAACGAAGGATTGATCCCCCTCGACCGGGCGTTTCTGGCACCAACCTAACGCGCCTTCGAGGTCCTCAAAGCGCTGCAAACATTCTTGAACGAGCAGATGAGAGGGCGAGGCCCCCGCAAAGCCCGGCGTGCCCCAAAGCATCGGGCCTGCCATCACGGCCAGACCGCCCTCGTTCACACCCGCAACCGAAGAGACCAGCCAAGGCAACGTAATCTCCACGGACCGAAAGCCGACCGCAGGCTCACTCTGACGCACGATCCAGCCCGCTTCCCCGCGCAGAGCCGCCGGCAGACTGCGTTCCAAAAGCGCGGATTTCGAGCCCTCCGGGCCCTCTCCCCCCGGCACAGCCTTGGCCCTAAGCGAGGCCCGGCGCGAAAGCAGTCCGCCCGCTTCCCCGCCTTCACGGATCCGAAGATGCAGCTCCAGCAGAGAATCCAGCGGCACGCTCGCGCGCTTCGCCAACCCTTCGAGCCGTTCTGCGAGATGAGCGAAATGCCGAAACATTTCACGCCCTGCGCCTTGCCCACGAATCGACCCGACCGCGAGCGCCGTGAGACTCGGCATGCGGGAGCGCTCCGTCGCGAGTCCATGCCGCGCCAATTCCTGAACGATCGAGGCGCGCAATGCCTCGCCTTGCGCGAGGCCCATATCGCGAGGATGCCCCGCACACTCAGTTTTGGTCCACATCGTTCGGGGTCTCAGTTGCGCGACTCAGCGCGATCAGTCGGAGGTCGGAGAATAAGAGCGCGAAGAAGATCCACGCGAACTGCGCCGGCGAGGGTCAGCGAATCGGCGACGTTTGAATCTGGAGCACTTCGTTCAGCGAACCCGTTCGGTAGCCCTCGAGGTCGAGGGAGACGTACCTGAAGCCGAGTGGCTTGATCGTATCCACGATTCGCTTCGCCATCGCAGGATCGAGCGCGCGCGGCAGTTCCGCGGGATCGATTTCAATCCTCGCCAGCTCTCCGTGATGTCGCAATCGAAGCTGCCGGAAGCCGAGACCACGCAGGAGTTCTTCGCCTTTCTCCACCTGACCGAGCCGCTCGACGGTCACTTCGGTCCCATACGGGAGGCGTGAAGAAAGACACGCCGAAGCGGGCAGATCCGCCGTCGGTAGCCCGACCACCCGGGATAAATCGCGAATCTCCTGCTTCGAAAGCGAAACTTCGAGGAAGGGCGCAAGCACGCCATGCTCATCCGCCGCACGATGGCCCGGCCGAAAATCTGAGGTGTCATCGGTATTCACGCCGTAAGACGCGACGGGGAAGCCGAGTTCGTCGCCCAGCTTGTCCATCGTCTCAAAGAGCTCGCTCTTGCAGTGGTAACAGCGGTCCGAAGCGTTGGCCCGGTAGGCCTCGCTCTCCATCTCATGGGTCTCGACGAAGCGATGGGGAAGGCCGAATTGCGCAACGATCTCTTCCGCCATCAACCTATGGCTTTCCGGATACGAGGGCGAAACCGCTGTGACGCAGAGACTGTCCTCCCCGAGCGCTTCTTTCGCTGCCCAGGCCAGATAGCTGGAATCAACGCCCCCTGAGAACGCCACCATCACCCGCCCCGCACTCGACAGGCGCTCAAGCAGGGCATCCTGCTTCGCCGCCAAAGCCGGGGACAGCGAAGCTCCGGCTGAGGGCGAGGGCGCAGGCGAGGGCGAAGTCGCAGATGGAGACGGCGACGCGTTCGGGGATGCAGTCGAAGATGTGGGGTTCGTTGGCACGCGCCGAGGTTACGGAGCGGGCTCGGCAGGGTCAAGCGACCGGGAGGTCCGCGGGGAACGCAGCAACTCTCTCGGGCGGCACGCGACCCGGGAGGAAGCGGGCAGGAGGCGCTGGATGCGCCTCGCCGAGCCCCGGCCGAACAGTTTCGGGCAACTTGCCGATGCGCGAAGTATCATCCGAGAATCGAACACGAGGCGCCCTCGCGGTGACTCAGGCAGCGTCCGGGGGGACTGAGGAAGATGGAAAAACTGCGCGTCGGACTGCTTTTTGGCGGGCGATCGGTCGAGCATGACGTCTCGATCGTTTCAGCTACGTCGATTCTCGGAGCCCTCGACCAGAGTCGATACGACGTGGCGCTGATCGGCGTTGATGCGGGCGGGCGCTGGCATCTCGCCCCTGCACACGGCGGAATTTCGAAGCTGGCGGCAGTCCTGGGCGAAGATCAGGTCTTTCTCCCCGCCGCACCCGGCGAAACGGCGCTCGCCCCGGCGGAATCCGGCGCCTCGCTGGGCGAACTCGGCCGACTCGACGTGATCTTTCCCATTATCCACGGCCGCGGCGGCGAAGATGGCGCGCTTCAGGGCCTCCTCGAACTCGCGGAGATCCCCTACGTCGGCTCCGGCGTACTCAGCTCTGCACTCCAGATGGACAAGGACTTCGCCAAGCGGATCCTCGCGGACGCGGGCCTCCCCGTCACGCCCTGGGTCACCTTCAGCGGCGGCACCCTCGCCCGGGACGGACTCCGCGCCGCCGCCGAACATGCCGAGACCGAAATCGGCTTCCCCCTCTTCGTGAAACCCGCCAACTCGGGCTCCTCCGTGGGGATCGCCCGTGCGGAGACTCTCCCCGAACTGATTTCGGCCATCGCGGACGCTCAGCGCTACGACCGAAAGGTCATTGTGGAAGCCGCCGTCGACGCGAGGGAAGTCGAAGTCGCGGTCCTCGGAAACGATTCCCCGGAAGCCTCCATCCCCGGCGAGATCCGATCGGCAGGAACCTTCTACGATTACGACGCAAAATACCGGGACGACGCGACGGAGCTGATCATTCCCGCAGAACTCGACGCGGATCAAACCGAGATCGTCCGGGAGATGGCGATCGCCGCCTATCAGGCACTCGATGCGGAAGGGATGGCCCGAGTCGACTTCCTGGTCGAACGCAGCACGAGCCGCCTCTATATCAATGAACTGAATAGTCTCCCCGGCTTCACGAGCGTTTCTATGTACCCCAAGCTCTGGGAAGCGACCGGACTCCCCTACCCCGAGCTCCTCGACCGACTCATCGAACTCGCGCTCGAGCGCCATGATCGCCGTTCAAAACTCGAGACGCTTGCCCCCGACCTCGCCCCGTCGGCGCTTGATTCGTAGCGGGCTGACCCGTCATGAACGCCATCGTTTGCAAAGGGCTCGACCATGTCGTGCTTCGCGTTCGCAACCTCGAACGCGCGATCGCATTCTACGAAGCCGTTCTCGGTCTCGAGGTGGAACGTCGGCTGGAAGATCTCGGGCTCGTCCAACTTCGAGCGGGCAATAGCCTGCTGGACCTGGTCAGTATTCAGGGCCCACTCGGCCGATCCGGCGGCGAGGCCCCTGCCGAGAACGGGCCGAACATGGATCATTTCGCGCTGGCGCTGGTGAGCTTCGACGAAGACGCGATTCGAGACCATCTCGCAGCGCATGGCGTAGAGGCGGGCCCGACCGGCAATCGTTACGGCGCAGACGGCTACGGACCTTCGGTCTACCTCAAGGATCTCGATGGCAATACCGTCGAACTCAAGGGACCGCCCGAATGAGCGCCGCCTCTTTGTCGCCCGCGGAGGAGCTCGAGGGTGTCAAACGAGCGGTCCTGGACACCGTGCAACGCATGGACCGGATCGGCCTCACCACGGGCACAGCCGGAAACGTATCCGCGCGCACCCGCGCAGGGGAAGTCGTTCTCACGCCCACGGCGATGGCCTATGCCGAGATGAAGCTTTCGGATCTTGCCGTCGTCGACCTCGACGGAAACGCCCTGCCGGAATCTGGCGCCGCTCCCCCGACGACTGAACTCGACCTACATCTCGCTTGTCTGCGACGTCATCCCGACATCGGCGCCGTCGTTCATACCCATCCGATCTTCGCCACGATGTTCGCCGTGAACCAGACGCCCATCCCCTGCGTGATCGAAGAATTCGAGTTCTACGTCGGCGGCGATGTCCCCGTCGCCGCCTATCACCGAACCGGCACGGCGGACCTTGGAGAGGGCGTTGCCGAACTGCTTTCCGATCGTGCAGCGGCGCTGATGGCCAACCACGGACTCGTCGTCGTTGCGGGAGACCCCGGCGAAGCGCTCGAATTGACGCAGCTCGTCGAACGCGCGGCGCAGATCATTCATGGTGCGAGGCTGATGGGCACGCCGCATCCCCTCCCCGCCATGATCCGGGAGGAATTCTCCGCCGCCTACCTCAAAAGACGGCGGAACGCGGCCCCATAGCTGACGAAGCGTCCAGGTGGGATTTCCCTTTCACGCTTGCGGTGAACAAATCGTCGGAGCCAGCTCTGTTCCGTGGATGCGCGACACGGTCGAGTCGTCGGCGGAGACGGTCTGCGCGTTCGAAGGTGGGCGTTCGTCCTCAACCGCTTCAGCCTCTGAACTCGCCGGGCGGACGCGTCGAACGGCCTGGGCCGATCTCCTGCGACGCTCCTTCGAGGTCGACGCGCTCTGGTGTCCCAACTGCAGCGTCGAGGATTGCCCGCAGTAGGCTGTCGCAGATGACTTCAGAGTGATGCGCCGCTGCGCAGCCGAGACGCGTATGCGCCCTGGAGAAAGAACAGCCCCACGCAAAGGGTCCACCCGAAGTTCGGCTCAGGCACATAGACTGTCCTGACCTGCTCCCGCGGATTCACAGGCACGTCACTGCCATCCTGCCATTCATAGTCCGCGCGATAGACCCCTTCAATTACCCGCACATCCTGCGCCGCCTCGAAGCTATCGCCGAGAATCACTTCGTCACCCTCTTCGTTGCGCAGAGCGAAGCGTCCCGACTCACTCGGGGTCGTTGGGAAGTTCGCACCATCCAGACTGAAGCGCGGCGCCATGAGGCGCGTCTGAACATCGACCGTCGTCGTAAGCAAATCCGCTCCGACTTGAATCCCCGGCTCGATCACATGTCTGCGGTTCTGCGGAACGAGATCTGCCGCGTTCTCGCGGTATTCATAAACGATGTCGTATTCCCCCTGGACGAGAATCGGAACGAAAGGACTTTCGTAGGAGCGGCCCAGGTCTCGCTCTTCGCCCGTCTCTGTATCGACGAGCAGGATCCTTCCATAGTTCAGGCCGGAAAACGGAAAGTCCTCTCCATCCAAGAGCAAGCCCAGACCCAATCTGCCAGTCTGAACGTTCAGGGCGAGCGGCCCGCTGCTGTTCACAAAGACATCGCTCGCAAAGCGTGTCTTCGGACTCACGGGCACCGGGGCATTATCCTGCAGAACGCTGTAGTAGAAATCGTAGGTACCCTCGATCAAGACGACGGAATCCGGAACATCATCCGTACTTCCGAGGGATACGAAGCTCCCATCTCCGCCGCGAAGCTCGATTCTCCCGTTGGCGAGCCCGCTTGCTGGAAAATTCAGGCCATCCAAGAGAAATTCGGGCGTCACGCTATGGGCAGTGACCGAGACCTCGATTCCTGTCAAGCCACCCGGCTCAACCACGACGCCTTCGTCGACGATGGCCCACGGGTTTCGCGGAGAAAACGTCTGGCTCTCTTGATAGGAATAGATCACACGATAGGTGCCCGGGATCAGCCGCAGAAAATCCGGTCCTGACGTTCTCCCCACACGAAAGGCCTCGGCTCCCTCGGCTTCTTCTTCGAGATAGACGAAGCCGTAGTCGAGACCACTTGCCGGAAACGGCGCGCCGTTCAGGGAATAGCTGAACGTCCGGAAAATCATCGGCACGTCGACATCAAGCGAGGTCGACTGATCGATGAGTACGGCGCGAAGAATCACCGCTCGTGTATTCGCAGGAATCAGGGCACCGCTTTGGTAAGCGTAGATCACATCGTAGACACCAGGCACAACGGAGAACGTACTTCCGAGATCCTGCGTCGTCCCGACTTGGACTTCGCGTCCCGTCGCCACATTCCTGAGAAGAAACAAAGCCACGTTCTCGCTGCCGCCGGGAAACCCCTGGCCGTTCATGAGGTAGGTGAGAGTGACTTCGACCGCCGGAACATCGAAATCGAGGATCTGATCGTTCTCGATCGAAACCGTTGCACCAAAGGGCGTACGATCACCGCGTGGAGCCGTCGCGGGCTGAGCGAAAGAGCTGAACTGCGACTCGTAGCTGCCATCGACAACGCGACGCGGTCCGTACGCGCCAAAGCCCGTGTTGCCTAGAACAAAGGGATCGCCGCTCGAAGACTCGAGATGAACCTGACCGCTGTCCAAGAAGTCGCTCGGGAACGGAACCTCGTTTCGCGTGAACACGCCGTCAATCTCGGCGCTCTCGACGTTCAGCTGGAGCAGCGTCGGCAAGCTGCCCCCGCCGATCTGGGCTGATGCGGCGCCGCTTACGCAAAGCGCGATCGCAATCAGGAATATCAAGTGAGTCTTCAAGTCAGAGGGCCTTTCAAATGGGGGCCGCCCAACGCAGATCAGGACGACGAGAGGACTATACACCGAGCAGTTACTTCTATGTGTGAAGCTGTTCACACAGGGTGGACTTCCCCCGAATCTGTTCCTGGCGGACAACGTGTTCACGATGTCCCTGGAATATTCTGTCAACCCTGTATTGAGTGGCGGGTATTTGGATCTCGATGACGGAGAGGCGCTCTTGATTCGCATGCCCTCGACGAACGCCCAGTATCAGGCGATCCAGTTGGCCGATATATGGATGGCGTCCCTCGAGTACGGCAACCAGGTATCGAGCCTCACAATCGTGCAGTCGGTTCTCTCAGACGACGGCGCCGACTGGTACCTCGTCCTGGCACCTCGTCGCCAACCAGGACCCCGGCCACGCAAACTGGTTGGACGCAGGCCAAATGCGCCGTGGGATGATCATGATCCGCTGGGACGGCGTCCGGGGGTCGCTCGGTGAAGCGCAGTACCCCACTGCCGAACGCGTCACGATCAGCGAACTCGAAGAACGCATCCCCGGGATTCGACTCGTCGGCGAAGCCCAGCGCGAGGCCGCTCGAGCCAAACGTCGCCCCCGAAGAGGCCAACCAGCCCCGGCGGTGGCTAGTTGTCAGAACGTCTGGTATCGGCGGTGCCGAAAACGCAGCTTAAAAATCCCATCCTCCGGCGGCGGCTGAACCCGAGATTCGATTGACCTAACGGAGTACGTCTTCGAGCGCGGAGACCAGCGTCGGATACCGAAAGGGATAACCCGCTTCGACGAGACGCTCCGGCACGACACGCCGGCTCCCCAACAACTCATCCGCAAGTGGACCCAGCGCGAGCTTGAGCGCAAAAGACGGCACAGGAAGAACAGTCGGACGCCCTAACACCTCGCCTAACGCTTTCGTCAAATCAATATTGCGCACCGCTTCCGGCGCAACGCCATTCACAGGTCCTGAGATCTCATGCGTAAGCGACCAGAGGATCGTCTCCACCAGGTCTTCGAGATGGATCCAGGGGAAGAACTGCCGGCCGCTTCCCAGCCGCCCGCCGACGCCGAGCTTGAAAGGGATCTTCATCATTCCCAGCGCGCCGCCAGACTCCGCGAGGACCACGCCGATCCGAACCCGGACCACCCGCACGTCGAGCGCCTCGGCTTTCTGCGCCTCCGCCTCCCACTCCTGACAAAGATCTGCGAGCAGCCCCTCGCCGGGAGAAGCCTCTTCATCGAGTCGCTCCTCGCCGCGATTTCCGTAATACCCCACCGCTGAGGCGCAAACGAAAATCCGGGGACGCAGCGCCAAAGGGAGCGAGGCCATGTGATCCACAATATTCCGGGTCGACTCCACCCGACTCTTGCGCGCGCTCTCCATGCGGGCGGCGGTCGGGAGGCCACCGAAAAGCGGTTCGCCCGAGAGGTGAATCACCGCCTTCGTCTCTTCAACGGCTTCCCGGCCGGGATCCAGACCATCCCACTGAATCCCCTCGATGCCCTCACCAAAGCTCCGCCCGGAACGGGAGAGCGCCCGCACGGATTCGAAGCGCTCGAGTAGCTTCGGCATCAGCGCGCTCCCGACGAGACCCGTCGCACCACTCAGAAGGACCGCGCCGTCTTTTGTTTTCGTCATTCACCCGCCTCTCGATGCCGAGAGCTTAGGAATGCCGCCCCGACCTGTCTAGGCGACGCCGCCCTGAGTTGACATCGGGACCCCCGCGCGTTTTCGTAAGGGACGCATTCGTTCCTCAACACCTCGCTGCGAAGGAGTTCTCCGTGATCGTCCAGGGAAAAACTGTTGTTGTGCTCGGCGTCGGCCCGGGTCTCGGCCGCGAAGTCGCCGAAGCCGCGCTGCGCGATGGCGCCAATGTCGTGATCGCTGCTCGCCGCGAAGGCCCGCTTCAAGAAACCGCGCAGTCCCTCGATCCGTCGGGCGAGCGCGTCCTCGCCGTAGCGACCGACGTGGTCGACAACGAGGCCTGCATTGCCTTGATGAACGCGGCCGCCGCACGCTTTGGCACGGTCGATGCGGTCGTCCAGGTCGCCGCGCTCGACACCGTCTTCGGCACCCTTGAAAGCACGCCTGCCGAAGACTGGAGCAAGACCCTTGCCGTCAACGTCACCGGAGCCGCCCAGATCGCCCGCGCGGCACTTCCCCACATGAAAAAAGCGGGCGGCGGATCCATCGTCTTCATCGGCTCCCAGTCCATGTGGCAGCCCCCGCCGGCGCCCCAGATCGCCTACGCGTCTTCAAAGGGCGGCCTGCTCTCCGCCATGTATCACATGGTCCACGAGCTCGGGCCCGCAAAAATCAGGGTCAATATGGTCATCCCGACCTGGATGTGGGGCCCGCCCGTCGAGGGCTTCGTCCAGATGGAAGCCAAGCGTCTCGGCGTCCCCGAGTCAGAAGTCATCGCCGGCATCACGAAAGACATGCCGCTCGGCGAGATCCCGAAAGACGACGATGTCGCGAATGCCTGCATCTTCTTCTGCTCGGATTACTCGCGCATGGTGACCGGCGAGACGCTCCTCGTGAACGCAGGGCAGTTGCTGCGTTAGGCCGCACTTCGCGTGGCCAGAGCTAAGCCAGCTCGAGATTCGCGTAGCGAACCATCACCTTCTTCACGCCGGCGCGTTCAAACTTGATGACCAGCTTCTGATTCAGATCGCTGCCCTCGATGGAGAGAACTTCGCCACGTCCGAAGACCGGATGCCGGACCCGAGTCCCCACTGCGACGCCTTCTCCGTCTCCCGCATCCTGCGAATAGGAGTAATCGAAACGTCCGCCATCGCTCGAGCCGCCGCCGCCATACGAGGATGCCCCGGCGCGAGATCGCGCGCCCCGGGTGGCCGTGCCCAGCGTCTCAATCAACTCGTCGGGGATTTCCTGCAAGAAGCGGCTCGGGGTCTGATACGAGCGGTCGCCGTACCGATATCGCTCCGCAGCACACGTGATGAAGAGATGCTCCATCGCTCGGGTCATGGCGACATAACAAAGCCGGCGTTCTTCCTCGAGGCCCGCCTCATC
Organism: Myxococcota bacterium; assembly: GCA_045106235.1. Taxonomy (GTDB): domain Bacteria; phylum Myxococcota_A; class UBA9160; order UBA9160; family UBA4427; genus UBA4427. The sequence goes on along the minus strand of JBGCEJ010000018.1, from coordinate 29,808 downwards.
ACGACTCGACGACGCATGGGGGAAAATTCGCTCCTCGAGCCCGACCAGAAAGACGATCGGAAACTCGAGGCCCTTCGCCGAGTGCACGGTCATGAGCGAGACGCGATCCTCGCGGTCTTCATAGGAATCGAGATCTGAGATCAAAGCGACCTGATCGAGATAGAGCTCGAGCTCTGTGCGTTCCTCGCCTTCGAGTTCGTCTTCGTTGAGCGCCTGAAAATCCCGTGCGCTCGAAAGCAGTTCGCGGAGGTTATCGATGCGCGCTTCAGATTCGGGCGTGTCTTCTTTTTCGAGCGCACGGATATAGCCCGTACCGTCGAGGATATGAGCAATGAGGTCATCAAGAGAGAACCCCGCGAGCAAATTCGCGAAGCCGTCCATCATGTCGATGAACGCGGCCATCTTTCCCGTCGTGCGACCGACGGCCTTGGTCTCGACCGCCTCCCGCATGCCCTCAAAGAGCGGAATCCCGCGGCCCGCGGCGAGACTTTCGACTTTCTCGAAGCTGGCCTTCCCGATCCCTCGGGTTGGCTTATTCACGATCCGACGCAGCGCCTGGTCATCCTTGGGATTCACAAGCAGGCGCAAATACGACATCACGTCTTTGATCTCGGCGCGATCGTAGAAGCGCTGTCCGCCGACGATGGTGTAGGGGATATCGTATTTAAGAAGCTCTTCTTCGAAGACTCGCGATTGCGCGTTGGTGCGGTAGAGAATCGCGATATGACCGTAGGCGACACCCTCACCGCGATTCGCCTGAAGCAGCTTATCGACAACGAAGCGACCTTCTTCCCGGTCGTTCTCCCCCTCAAAGAAACGAATTGGCGTGCCGCCTTCGCGGTCGGTGAACAGGTCCTTGTCCTTGCGGTCGAGGTTGTTCGAGATCACGGCCGAAGCACCTGAGAGAATCGGCTGCGTCGAGCGGTAATTCTTCTCGAGCTTAATCACCTTCGCGTTCGCGTAGTCCTGCTCGAAATCCAGGATGTTGCGGATATCTGCACCACGCCAGGCATAGATCGACTGGTCCGGATCTCCGACAACGCAGAGATTGTTATGCTTCTGCGCCAGCTGAGCGACCATGCCGTACTGAACACCATTCGTATCCTGATATTCGTCGACCAGGATATAGGCGTACTTATTCTGGTAATACTCAAGGACGCGCGGATGCGAGCGAAAGAGTTCGGCGGTCAAGAGAAGCAGGTCACCGAAATCCAGCGCTTCGGCATCCGCGAGCTTGCGCTGATATAGGCCGTAAAGACGCGCCATCAATTCTTCATCGAGATCGTTCGCGCGGTCGGCGGCGGCCGGGGGAAGTAGGCCCGCGTTTTTCCACTGATCGATCTGCCAGCGGATGCGCCGGGGATCATGCACCTTGGGATCCATGCCCTCGGCTTTCAGCACGTCCTTGATCACACCCATCGAATCGGAGTCATCGTAGATCACGAAGCCCCGATTACGGGCGAGGTGGCCGATGTCCCGGCGGAGAATTCGCACGCCGATGGAATGGAAGGTTCCGATCGCGACGTCCGCAGCGACGGGACCGAGGAGCTTCTCAACGCGCTCCTTCATTTCGCCTGCGGCTTTATTCGTAAACGTGACGGCGAGAATCTGGTCCGCCGGAATGCCGCAGACGCCAATTAGGTAGGCGATCCGTGCGGTCAGCACACGCGTTTTCCCTGAGCCTGCGCCCGCCAGGACGAGGACGGGGCCTTCCGTCGTCTCGACGGCTTGACGCTGCTGCGGATTCAGTCCGCCGAAGATGGCTTCGACGAGCGCACTGTTTTCAGTCGGATTCGCGGGCGCCGCGTCTTCGGGATGGAGGGAATCGTTCTCGAAAATGTCCAAGGGTCGTCCAGACGCGTTTGCGCCCAGAGCGATCGGACCCGAGACGGTTGTCTCGGGCGCCCGAAACGCGAAGGCGCGCACGCAAGCGGACGTTCAAAGAACGCCCAGTTCGCAGGGGGAGGGACCCCGCGAATCTACTCGACGGTCACGCTCTTGGCGAGGTTCCGAGGCTGATCTACATCCGTCCCCTTGAGGGTCGCGATGTGATACGCGAGCAGCTGGAGCGGCACCACCACCAGGATCGAGGTCAGGAATTCACCCAGATCCTCAACCAGCATGACGTCATTGGCCTTCTCTTCGATCTCGTCGTCCCCGACGGAACCAATCGCAATCACTTGACCATCCCGGGCACGAACCTGCTCGAGATTTGAGATCAACTTCGAATGGAGTTCCCCCTTCGTCGCGATCACGACAACGGGCATATTCTCATCGATCAGCGCGATCGGCCCATGCTTCATCTCGCCCGCGGCGTAGCCCTCGGCATGGATATAGGAGATCTCCTTGAGCTTCAGCGCGCCCTCCATCGCGATCGGGAACATAATTCCGCGACCGAGGAAGAGGAAATCCTGGGCCTTGAAATACTGACGCGCGATCTTCGCGATGTCCTGATCGAGGCCGAGGACGCCTTCGACCATGCGCGGCAGTCGCATCACGTCATGCAGGCGGGCGCGGATCTCGTCCTTCGAGAGGAGCTGGCGAACGATGCCCAGCTTGAGGGCGATCAGATAGAGGGCCACGGCCTGAGTCACGAAAGCCTTGGTCGAGGCAACGCCGATTTCCGGGCCGGCCTGGGTGTAGAGCACGTCGTCGCTGGCGCGAGCGATCGTTGATTCCCGGACGTTACAGATGGCCAGGACGCGGGCGCCTTGGCGCTTGGCTTCTTCGAGCGCCGCCAGGGTGTCCGCGGTCTCACCGGACTGGGAAACCGGGATCACGATGCGCCGAGAGCCGACGATCGGCTTTCGGTATCGGAACTCGCTGGCGAGATCGACTTCGCAGGGGATCCCTGCAAGCTGCTCGATCATGTACTTGCCGAGAAGCGAGGCGTAATAAGACGTACCGCAGGCGACGAGGGTCACGCCCTGACAATCGTCGAGCGCTTCCTTCGTAAACTCAATGCCATCAAGATCGACGTCGAGATCCGCCTCGTTCACGCGGGTCCCGATCGTGTCGGTGATCGCGCGGGGCTGTTCGAAGATTTCCTTCTGCATGAAATGATCAAAACCGCCCTTTTCGGCGGAGACCGGATCCCACTGCACCTTCTGGAAATCGCGCTCGATCGGTCGTCCGTCGATATCGACGACCTGGATCGAATCCTCGGCGAGAATCGCGAAATCCCCATCATGGAGCGAGATGATGTCCCGCGTATAGGGAAGCACCGCGGGAATATCGCTGGCTAGGAAGGCCTGCTTGTCGCCTTGGCCGATGATGATCGGGCTACCGCCGTTTTTGGCGGTCACGAGGAGCTCTGGCTCCTGCTCGCAAATCGCCGCAAGCGCGTAGGAACCCGTCAGGTCGCCGCAGGCTTCGCGCACGGCCGTCAGAAGGTCGCGCCCGTCGCGGACACGCTCGTCGATGAGATGCGCGATCAGCTCCGTATCCGTGTCGGAGGAAATCTCGGCACCCCGGCCTTCGAGTTCTGCGCGCAGTTCGCGGTAGTTCTCAATAATGCCGTTATGGACGATGACGACGGAGCCTGCGCGATGGGGATGGGCATTGCGCTCGGAGGGTTTGCCGTGGGTGGCCCAGCGAGTGTGGCCAATGCCCATGCGTCCCTGGAGCGGTCGCTCCCGGAGATTGCCCTCGAGATTGATCAGCTTGCCCTTCGAGCGGCGCACTTCGAGAACATCGCCCTCGAGGATCGCAACGCCCGCCGAGTCATAGCCTCGGTATTCGAGGCGGCGCAGGCCGTCGATCAGGACGTCCGCAGCGCGCTGTTCACGCCCGATATAGCCAACAATTCCACACATATTCTGCTTCTCCTCGCGAAGGTCGCCTGATCCGCGTTAGCGGCGGGCGCGCTTCGCGCTTTTCTTTCGGGGTGTGCTCTTCTTTTTCGCGGCTTTCTTCGTCGTTTTCTTGGCCGACTTTTTCGCCGCCTTTTTCTTCACAGCCTTCTTGGCCGCTTTCTTCTTCGCAGCTTTCTTCGGCGCCTTCTTCGCGGCCTTCTTCTTCACCGCCTTCTTTTTCGGCGCTTTCTTCTTGGCCTTCTTCTTAGCCGGGCGCTTCTTCGCCTTCTTAGCCGCCGCCGGCTTGCGCTTCTTTGGAGCGGAAACGGACACTGAGCCGCGCTCTGAAGTTCCATCAGAAGCGGAAGACGACGGTCTTGCCGGAGCCCGGCCTTCGCGGCGCGCCACCCAGCCCTCGATATTGCGCTGTCGCCCGCGACCGACGGCAAGCGCGTCTTCAGGCACATCCTTGGTAATCGTCGAACCCGCAGCCACGAAGCCATGCGGCTCGATCTCGACGGGAGAAACGAGATTCACGTTGCAGCCCACGAACGCGCCCTCCCCGATCGTGCTTCGCGACTTCGAATACCCGTCGTAGTTCACCACGATCGCGCCGCAGCTGAAATTCACATCCGCGCCCACATCGGCGTCGCCGATATATCCAAGATGCGCCGCCTTTGCGCCCGGCCCAAGCGTCGAGTTCTTGATCTCAACGAAATTCCCGATTTTGACGCCATCGCCGAGCTTACTCCCCGGCCGAAGATGAGCCGAAGGACCGATCACGACGTCCTGACCGAGTTCACTCTCCTCGATCACACAGCCGGCCTTCACGTGAACACCTTCGCCTAACACAGATTCACCCGTAATCACGACGCCCGGTTCGATGAGAGAATCCTGACCGATCTTCACATCCGCATCGATATAAACAGTCGTCGGATCAATAAAGCTCACGCCTTCCGCCATCAAACGATCGACGACCCGGCCCCGCATCACGCGGCCCGCTTCGGCGAGTTCCTTCCGCGTGTTAATCCCGAGGCATTCATCCGTATCCTCGATGACCAGGCCTTCGACGTTCAGTCCCTTCGCGACCGCGAAACCGACGATATCCGTAAGGTAGAGCTCTCCCTGCGCATTATTGGGCTCGAGCGCCGCGAGGCCTTCCCGGAGAAGATCCGCGCTAAAGAGATAGACGCCTGTATTGCGTTCTGGAATCTCGAGTTCCGCAGGCGTCGCATCTTGCTTTTCGACGATGCGTGCGACCTTGCCTGTTTCGTCGCGAACGATGATCCCGGGAATACTCATTTCGTGCGCCGACAGAATGAGGAGATCCGCGTTTTTTTCTCGCTTCACGTCGCTCATCTGCTGAATCGTCTCGGGTCGCAGGAGCGGCGTGTCCCCGTAGAGCACAAGGACATCGCCCTGTACGTCACCAAGGGTCGGCTCAGCAACGAGAACCGCATGTCCCGTCCCCCGCTGCTCCGCCTGAAGAACAAACTCCGCTTCCCCTGCGAACTGGCGCTCAACCTCGTCGGCATCACGACCAATCACGACGATGAGGCGCGACGGCGAAAGAGCCTGAGCGTTCCGCAGGACGTGACCTAGCAAAGGCACACCACAGATCTCATGAAGAACCTTGGCCCGACGTGACTTCATTCGCGTGCCTTGGCCGGCAGCCAACACGACAACAGCGGTATCGCTCAACTCGAAAATCCTTTCTTGGCCCGGGGGTTCCGGCGCCGACAATGCTCCGACACAAGACCCAATCGGGCTTTTCCTATTCGGTCGATCCGGGGTTTCGCTTGCATCCGCACTCGACTGCAAAAGACCCGCAAAACGCGCGCAGATTCATCTCGAAGATGCCCCGCTCTCTAGAAGTGACCCTTTGCGGCCGGAAGGGTATGGCGAATCCTCCCGGCGGGCCTCCGGAGCCGACTCCCCACGGCGGATGCGCCTACTTCCCGCGGGGCCATGGCCCTGATTCAATCCGCGCTGCCTTTTGGCGGCAGCCCCCCTTCCCTACCTTCCCGCCTCCGCAAGGAACCGGGCGTATTCGGACCCCTTCAGATCCGACCGAGGAGCACCCCATTCAAGTCCACGGCAACACCACCGGCCTCAAAGCCAGCCAAGTCAAAGCCCTCGAACGCCTCCATCGCCGCCGCGTCCAATCGGACCGGATCGTCGACAACGACCTCGCTCGCGCGCTGACCGAAATTTCCGCCGATACACGCCGCCAGGTGGGCGTCCTCCTCGACCGCTCCGGAGCAGTCCAGCACATCATGATCGGCACGCGGTCGGGCACCGAGCTGCCGGATTGGGGTCGCCTCCGCGCCGGCCGCGGGCGCCTCCGCGGCCTCCGCCTCGTACATACCCACCTGAACGGCGAAGGGCTCAGCCGCGACGACCTCACAGACCTCGCGATCCTCCGCCTCGACGCCGTCATTTCCGTCGAGACGAAGGAAGACGGCCTGCCGGGCCTCGCCCACGCCGCCTCGCTCTGCCCCGCCAACGAAGACGGCCGCTCCACCGAGAAGCTCCCGCCGCGCCATCCCGCCGAATTCGACTTCGATTTCAGCGTTTGGATCCGCGACCTCGAAAACGATCTTGCCCGCAGCGCCGCCACCCAGGACGTCGGCGACGGCGAGCGCGCAATCCTCGTCTCAGTTACAGCGGGTCGCGACCGCGAGACCCTCGAGATGCACGTCGACGAACTCCGGGAACTCTCCCGGGCCGCTGGCGTGAATGTCGTCGATGTCGTGACTCAGTCGCGCCCCAAAGTGGATCCCCGCACCGTCATCGGTCAGGGCAAGCTCTCCGACCTCGTGATCCGATGCTTCCAAAGCGATATCGATCTCGTCATCTTCGACCAGGACATGACTCCGGCACAGGCCCGCAACCTCTCTGAGCGCATGGAGCTCCGGGTCATCGACCGCACTCAGCTCATCCTCGACATCTTCGCCCAGCGCGCAACAACCGGCGACGGCAAGCTTCAAGTCGAGCTCGCCCAGCTGCGATACCGCATGCCCCGACTCGCACAACGTGCAGACCTCTCCCTCTCGCGCCTCGCCGGCGGCATCGGCGGACGCGGTCCCGGCGAAACGAAGCTCGAAAACGATCGTCGACGCGTGCGCGACCGAATCACACGGCTCGAGCGCGAGGCCAAGCGCCTAACAAAGCAACGCGAGGGACGACGACGCAAGCGCGATCGACGTCGCGTGCCGGTGCTCTCAATCGTGGGCTACACGAACGCGGGAAAGAGCACACTGCTCAACGCGCTCACCCAGAGCAAGGTGCATATCGAAGACAAGATGTTCGCGACCCTCGACCCGGTCTCGCGGCGCCTCCGCTTCCCGCGCGAGCGCGAAGTGATCATTACGGATACGGTGGGCTTTATCCGCGACCTCCCTGAAGACCTCGTTGCCGCCTTCCACGCGACGCTTGAGGAATTGCGGGACGCCTCGCTGCTCATGCATGTCGTTGACGCGGCAACCCCGGATATCGATCGTCGCATCGAAGCCGTCCGCGGCGTGCTCGGCGAGCTCGGTTTCGACAAGAAGCCCGAGCTCCTCGTTTTCAACCAAATCGACCGAATGCCTACGGATGAGGCCGATGCGCTCGCCAAGCGCTACGACGCAATTCCGGTCTCAGCACTCAAGGGTGATGGTCTTCGCGAATTGCTCATTCGCGCTGAAGAAATCCTCTGGGACGATGAAGACCTTCAGCCGGGTGAAGAGGAACGCTTCCTCGACCTCGCGGCACAAAGCAACTAACACTGGTCTCACGCGACTAAAGAAGCGAACACCCCAGCTTTTGAGGCGAATCACCAGGCACCTCATGTGACCTGAATCGCCCTCAAGGAGAATACGATGGCATTGCGCGCACGCATCGCGGGAACCGGCATGGCCGTCCCCGACCGAGTGGTCACGAATAAAGACCTCACGGAAATGATGGACACCAGCGAGGAATGGATCGAGCAGCGAACCGGGATCAAAGAACGGCGCTGGGTCGAAGACGGCCAAAAGCCTTCGGACCTCGCTCGCGAAGCCACCGAAGCCGCGCTCGAGCAAGCAGGTCTCGACATCAGCGATATCGACTGCATTCTTCTCGCGACGCTTTCCGGAGAGTACGATTTCCCTGGGACGTCCTTCTTCCTGCATGAAGCACTCGACGCAGGCAACACCCCCTGCATCGACCTCCGCGCGCAGTGCAGTGGCTTTCTCTACGCCCTCCAAATGGCGGACGCCCTGATCGTGTCAAAGCATCATCACCGCGTACTTGTCGTCGGCTGCGAGGTCCACTCCACGGGCCTCAACAAGACAACGGCCGGGCGAGACGTCACGGTCATCTTCGGGGATGGTTCGGGCGCAATCATCCTGGAAGGAATCGAGGCCGGCGACGACGAGAACGCGCCGGGCGTGTTAGGCGTTACTCTCCATGCCGAAGGCAAGAACGCGAAGCGTCTTTGGCTCGAAGCCCCGGCCTGTGCGGTCCCCGGCCGCATCACCCACGAGATGCTGGACGAGGGAAAGCAGTTCCCGCAGATGGATGGCCGCTACGTCTTCAAGCATGCCGTCACGCGCATGCCCGAGGTCCTCCATGAGACCCTCGACGCGACCGGCAAATCCCTCGAAGACATCGACCTCTTCCTCTTTCATCAAGCCAACCTTCGCATCAACGAATTCGTCGGCCAGAAACTCGAGATCCCCGACGACAAAATGCTGAACAATATCCAGCGCCTCGGGAACTGCTCTGCCGCAGCTCTCCCGATCCTCCTCGCGGAAGCCACCCGAAGCGGCCAGCTCCAAGCCGGCCAGCTCGTCTCACTCACGGCATTCGGCTCAGGCTTCACCTGGGGCTCAGCGCTGATCCGCTGGGGCTGAGCGCGCCCGGCGGCCCGCGGCCGGCTCCACAATCCCTCGAACCCAACCACTAGGCTCCCAGTCGCCCCCCGGGTATCTGTACAGCCTCGTCCTTGGACTGCGGTCGCTCGCAAAGGCGCGATAACGCAGCGCATTACGCCCCAGGGGCCGCCTAGGGCGTCATCGATGCTGCGCCGCATCAGCCTTAACCTACTGATATTTCTCATGTAAAAAAATATTATGTCGATCAGCTTGACTCTATGACGCAGCGTGTCTAAGTTGCGTTTCAAGCCAGGGTGATCTCGCTTCACAGAATCGCCCGACCATAGACACAACGCGTCATGACGCCCTTCGCAGGGGCCAGAGCGCAAGGAGACAACCGCAAATGGCAGCGACGAAGAAGACCAAGAAGAGCACGAGCACCAAGCGCACGGCCTCGAAATCCTCAGCCAAGTCGACGGCGAAGGGCCAGATGGACTGGAACTGGGAAGACTTCCGACCGGAATGGGCCAATGAAGGCCTCGAGCGCATCACGAGCGAGCTCGAAAAATGGAATGACGAACTTCAGTCCCGCAGCTCCCAGTTCCGAGACGAAAGCCAGAAGCGCATCGAAGAGAGCATCGAGCAGGTCCAGGCCGAGCTCCGCAAGATCCCCGCGATCAAGCGCGCCGAAGAACTCCGCGGCGAGCTGGAAGACCGCGTTGAAAAGAACATTGAGACGGGCGTCGACGCTGTCTACACCCGCCTCAAGCTTGCTCGCCTCGACGAGGTGAAGGCCCTCGAGCGAAAGATCTCGCGCCTCAACAGCAAGCTTCGCGCCCTCGAGAAGAAAGCCGCCTAAATCCCCGCAACTGGATTAGGCAGATCTGCCGGCATAGCGGGAAGCACCCCTCCGCTATGCCAGGCCAGGCCGACCTTCTCGACCCCTCCGGACTCGTCGCAGTGGGCCATGCCCTATCTCCGAGACCGTGAGACGCAAAGAGGCCCGAGCATCCCGCTCGGGCCTCTTTTTTTTGCAGCGCCGAAAGAAAGGCCGGGGCCTCGGCGACGCGAAAAGCACTGAACCGCCGCCCTAGTCGCTCGAGCGCAGCTCCCCAAGCGCCGCAGCCAGATCGTCAAGAATCCGCTGCTCGGCCTCTGTAATCCCCGCGCTCGCGTCAACAGACGACCCCGGCTCGAAGGGACGCTCATCCATCTTGGCGATGCGACGCGCCTCTTCCAGCAGACGGGTCTCGCTTTTCTTTGCCGCCCGGCTTGTGCTCTCCTCGAGCGTCGCAGCGAGCATCGCGCGCCAGCGCTCGAGCGCCTCGGTCGGGGGCGACTCATGGAGCCAACGCCGTAGGGTCGAGCGGCAGAACTCGGTGTGCTGGTCCACGCCAATGCGCTTGGCCGCTTCGAGTACACCTTGCCGCTCCGCAGGCGTCACCTGGCCATCGGCCCAAGCCACCTCAACCAAGGGTGCAAGCGCCAGCGCTGCCAGTTTTTCGATTTCATCTTGTCGCGTGGGCAAGGCCATCTCCTTCGTCCGGAACGTCTCTCTCAAAACGATAGCCCGAAAAAATCCGTCGCACGCGAGCGGACTGCGGAGCTCGAGGGGATTGCTCAGCTCCAAGGGGCAACAAAAGCCCAGCGAGATCGTCCGGCGCGAAAAAGCTATCCCGAGTGGGAAAGGCGCTCGGAGTCGAGGATCTGGAGCGCTGCTTCGACTGATCCCTCGGTTCGGCGGAGGAGTTCGCGGGCGGGCTCGCGCTCGATGCCCCCGACCTCCATCACGATGCGCACGGCACGCCCACGCAGCTTGCTCGAAACCGGCGATACATGGGTCATATGATGCCCACGAACGCGTCCCATCCGGACCATCACCGAAGTCGAAAGCGCGGAGAGAATCATCTTCTGCGCGAGGCCACCCTTCATGCGCGTCGAACCCGTCACGACCTCGGGCCCCACGACGGGCGCGATGGCGATCTCGACGGACTCTGCGAGGGGTGAGCCCGGGTCACAGGTAATTCCGATCGTCCGCGCCCCAACTTTATGCGCAGCGTCCAGCGCCCCCATGACAAAAGGCGTCGTTCCACTCGCCGAGATCCCGAGAACCACGTCGCCCAGCGTCAGCCCGCGCTCCTCGAGCTCGAGCGATCCCGCCTCAGCGTCATCTTCTGCGTTCTCGATCGCACTCCGCAGCGCGCGGTCGCCCCCCGCGATCACACCTTGCACGATCCGCGGCGACATCCCGTAGGTCGGCGGAATCTCAGACGCATCCAGCACGCCAAGACGCCCACTCGTCCCTGCACCGACGTTAAACCAGCGTCCGCCGCCGCTGAGAGCGCAGGCGAGAATCTCAACCGCCTCAGACATCTGCGGAATCACTTGCGCAACAGCCGCGTGCGCCACCCCGTCTTCGGCGTGGATCAGGCGCAGCACTTCCTCGGAGCTCATTTCATCGAGCCCCGTTGAATGCGAGAGGGATGCTTCGGTCGGTTTGCGTTGGGCCATCGTTTTCCGTTTCGGCGGTCATGCGCTGAACTAAAGAAAACTAGGCGTTTCTCCCCCCACGCAGCATCTCCCGGGCGCGCCGACTAAACTGCGCCGATGCCCTTTGAAGTTGCCGACTCGACCCTCGAGAGCCTCGAGTGGGACCGCTTGGTCGAACTCTTGCGCGCTTGCTGCCGCACGCCGCAGGGCCGAGCCTCGCTCGCCGAAGCGCAGAGCGGCGACCGCAGCGGGGGAGACAAGGCCGGCGAAAGACCGGCTCAGGGAGACCGTTCCCTCTTTGAAGCGAGCGCCGCCGCCGCACGCACGCGCATGAAGGAAACGACCGAGGCCCGAGGACTCCTGGATCACGATGCGATGCCGCCGCTCGGGGGGTGCGCTTCGATCGAAGCCGATCTTTCCCATGCCGAAAAAGGCGGCGTGCTCGAAGCGGCCTCCCTCCTCGACATCCGAGCGACACTCGAAGCCCTCCACGCCACGCGTCATTTTTTCGAGCGACGCGAAGAAGACACTCCCGCGCTCTGCAATCTCGCGCGCCCCCTCGGCGAATATCCGGCGCTCGAATCCAATATTGCTCGCTGCATCGATGGCGGAGGCGAAATCAAGGACAGCGCTTCCTCAGCCCTCGCCCAGGCACGTCGCGATCTCGGCCGCCTCGCGGGAGACCTCCAAAGCCGAATCGAACGTTCCCTTCGTAACGCGGACATCACGCCCCATCTTTCCGACCAGTTCTACACCGTCCGAAACGGCCGCTTCGTCCTGCCCGTCAAATCCGATGCCAAGGGACAGGTCCGCGGCATCGTCCACGACGCTTCGCGTTCGGGCACAACGCTTTATATCGAACCCGACGGCATGGTCGAGCTGAATAACAAGCATCGCCAAGCCGAACTCACCGTGGACCGCGAAATCCTGCGCATCCTTCGCGACCTCTCCGCCGAGGTCGCTCGGGAATCCGCAAGCATCCGCGCCAGCCTCGAATGGCTCGCAAGCATCGATCTCGCAGTCGCCCGCGGCCAGCTCTCTCGCCAGACCGAAGGGGTCGAACCCGAGATCGGCGAAGCGGGCGTGCTTGAGCTGCCCGGACTCCGCCATCCCCTACTCCCGCCAGCGGAATGCGTCGCGAATGATCTCCGCGTCGGCGCCGATTATGCCGTCCTCATCCTCTCCGGACCGAACGCCGGCGGAAAAACAGTGGCGCTCAAATCCGTCGCGCTCGCCGCGCTCATGGTCCGCGCCGGCCTCCACGTCCCGGCGAATCCCGGCGCCCGTGTCGATCTTCTCGACGGTGTCCTCGCCGATATCGGCGACCATCAGGACATCCAGGAGAGCCTCTCCACGTTCTCCGCCGCGATGGCGAACCTCGCTGCGATCCTGCGCACGTCTGGGCCTAACACGCTCGTCTGCCTCGACGAAATCGGCGTGGGGACAGATCCCTCGGAAGGCGCCGCGATCGCTCAGTCGACGCTCGAAGCATTGGCTGAATCCGGCGCCCGCGTCGTCACCACGACGCATTACAATCTGCTCAAAGAGATGGCCGAAGTGGACGCGCGGTTCAAAAACGCGAGCGTCGAGATCGACCCGATCACCTTCGCGCCGACCTATCGCGTCCGCATCGGCGCCCCAGGATCCTCCTCTGCAACAACCGTCGCAGCAAGAATGGGCGTTCCCGAATCCGTCCTCGAACGCGCAGCCGCGTTGCTTGACCGAGAAGATCGCCGCCTCGACCAAATGCTCTCGGAACTCGGCGCCACCCGCGCCAGCCTCGAGAGCGAAAAAGCCGAGGCCATCTCGCTGCGCGTCGAAAGCGAGCGCACGAGAGATGAATACGCCGCCAAGCTCGCGCGACTCAACGAACGCCGAGACAAGCTCTTCGGCGAATTGCGAGGCGAACTCGAAGACTCGTTCAAGGGCGCGCATAGCGAAGTCGCGCGCATCATCGCAGAGCTCCAGCGCAGCCCCTCATCGCGCCGAGCCGCCGCCGCAAGAGAGCAGCTAAAATCACTCCGCAAAGAGACCAACGAGAAGCAAGCCGAAAGCGGACTGACCCCCGACCCCGTGCCCACTGAACCCGAAGTAGAGCCGATCGACTGGACAAGGGCCGCAATCGGCGACGCCGTGCGAGCCCCCGGAGGAGGGACCGGAACCTTACTGTCGCTCCCCGATCCAAAAGGGCGCGTCCGGGTCCAGGTCTCCGGCGCAAAGCTCACCGTCTCCAAGAGCCAACTCGCTTCGCCAGGCAAGGGCGACGCCGGGGGCAACGCCCAAAAGGGCGGCTCCCGCGCCGAGCGGCGTCGCCAAGACGCTTCAACTCTGCCTCCCGCGCGTATAGGCGGACTCGTCGAAACCGATCTTCGCGGGCTCCGAGTTGACGAGGCGATTCAGAAGTTAGAGTCTGATCTGGATGTCGCGGCGGCCCAGGGCCGCGATGAGATCCGTATCATTCATGGGATTGGAACCGGCGCCGTGAAGCGAGCCGTTCGCGACCTTCTCCCCCATTCGCCTCTGGTCATCGACTTTCGCGACTCCGCGCGGGAAGAAGGCGGGGCAGGGGCCACCCATGCGGTGCTCCAGAAGGATTAGGCCTTGGTCAACCCAGAAGATCAAGACAGCGACGAGCGCGTACTCTCACCGGAGCAGAGTGACGGGGACGGCGACGAGTTCCCGAACGTCGACCAGATCATCGGCACCTTCATGAAAGAGTCCTCGCTCTGGCCTGTTCTCATCGTCCTGCTGGGAACAGCGGGTGCGTTCGGCGGAGCGATGCTCGTCCTCGTGGGTGTCGACCGAAACCCCTTCGCGGCAGCGGCCCTCGTCCTCTTGCTCGGCATGACGACGGATCTCCTGATCCGCTCCCGCAAAAACCAAGGGCTACGCAACCTCGCTCGCCTCGTCGGCCTCGTTTGGTTCGTTGCGGCCTGCTTCGCGGGGCTCGCGGTTTGGACGGGCCTCGCCTTTTGATGTGGGGGGCCGCGGGCGCTTGAGGTAGACGCGGGGCTCGGGTGCGATGTCGACGCGCTATTCGAAGTCGGCGTCGGTCACGAGGGCCTCTGCGGCGCGTAGGCCAGAGAGGGTTGAGGCTTCAAAGGTCGGACCGGAGAGATAGTCGCCCGCCCAATAGAGGCGACGGCCGAGGCCACGGCGATCGCGCTGCACCTTCTGAAAGTTGGCGAGGCGGCGGTAACTACCGACGGAGAAGAAGGGGACGCGCGCGCGACCAAGATGCGTCGTACGCACGCGCTCGCCAATGCCCGGGAGCGCCAATTCCAAAGAGCTCAGCAGGTTCTTCGTCACGACGTCGCCACTCATATCACGCCACTGGGCCGCAAAAGCATCGCGCGCCAAGGCGACGATCTGGCTGCGCCCTTCGGGCACACGGCCGCCAAGCTGCCCCGGCTCGATCACGATGGACGAAATTGCGGACCCTTCGCGGCGAGGAATTCGGATTTCCTGCGGAAGGCCACCTTCCACTCCGTCCAGCGCGACGGAGAGGCTCAGAATCGTGCGTTCGGTCCGCTCGGCGAAGAAATCGCGCTCGGCCGGCGTGAGTATAGAGCCCGTCACCCGCGCGGCTTCTCGGGCCCCGAGCGTCACGACGACAGCTTCAAACGTGTCCGTCGCGCGCTCGCCGGAAGTGCTCTCGGTTTCAACTTCGAATCCGCCCGAGGCCTGCTCCGAAACGTGAGACACCGCCGTCGAGCGGCGAATATCGAGATTCTCGGCCGCCGTCTGCGCAAGTTCCAACAAGGGGCGGCGCGGCAGCCCAGGGAGTCCCGGCCGCTCAGCGCCGATGCCCAGGGTCTTGATCCGCTGAAGCAACGCGACTCGAGACAACTCTTCGACATGATCGCCGTAGGCCGATTGCAATTCCGGGGTCAGCCAAAACTCGAGCGCGCCCGGGCCGAAATAGAGCGAGACGTGGTCGCGCACGCTTCGAAAATCGAGCGCTGAAGCACGCTCCGGAAACATCGGATTCAGGGAATCGTCGTAGCGCGCCATCAGCCGGGCAAAACGCAGGAGCTTCGCTCGCTCCCAGATTCGCGGACCGGGAATCCGCGCGGCCCCGGAAAGCGTGAGCCCCTCAACGGGTTTTTTCTCTCCGCCCTGGAGCAGGGTCGTCTGCACCGGACGCAGTGGAAGAAGCGCGTCCCCCAGCTCAAGTTCACGCACCCAGCTCGCGAGGGCTCCGTCGCCGCCGCCTAACACAGGCCAGGAAGAATCCATCCAGTGCCCGGCGCACCATTCGCCCCCCACGCGCCCGCCAACGCTGGAACGCGCTTCGTAGACCACGACCTCAAAGCCGCGGCGAGCGAGTTCCGTCGCCGCACGCAAGCCCGAAAGGCCCGCGCCGAGAACGGCGACGCGATGCTGATTCGGCGCAACGGCGGTCATGCGCTCTGTCCCTTTCGGTCCCCGAACACAGCCAGCACATCGTGCAGCGTGTCGAAGGCGACATAGGGCTCGCCGGCTTCTTCGAGCGCAGGTGCGAGCGTGTCCTTAGCGAAAGCCAGGTCAGCTTCGACCGCGCCGCAATAATCGGAGACGCGACCGTTTCCGATATGGACGCAGAACGTTCCGGGATGGGCATCCCGGTAGTTCGAGATCAGGGTGCGCTTGCAGCTCCCCGTTCCGCACCCACAGGCATCGTTCGGAGCACCTGCAGAAACGCGCCACTGCGTTCCTTCGTATTCGAGATGGTTGGCGTTGTACTCGAATCGGACAGAGTGGATCGCCTGAAGCCGGTCGAGATTCCAATCGAATCCATCCGAGAGAATCCGAAACGGCACGTCCTGTTCGTCGCACCAAGCGAGCATGGCTTCGGCTCCGGGGTCCAGATCGATGGTCTCGAGGAACTTCTCCAGCTCCTTCTCGGGAATCTCAAACCGGTCGAGCAGCGCGACCGCGTAGGTCCACGCCGTGAACTCACCCTGCTCGAAGCGCTTCCAGAGCTGCTTTCGCTTCTCGGGCAGTCGGGTCTGCGCCAGCGTCGAACCCACATCCTGAACGGAGAAGGTGCCGTCAAAATCACAGAAAACCGCAAGCGCTCGGTCGCTCGGAATCGTCAAATTTGCCTGTTCTTTCACGGGGTTCTCCGGTTTGCGGGACGGCTGGGTGAGTAGCGCATTCGCGCGGCGGCGGGAATGCGCCCCGCCCGAGGATTGCGCTCTAGGCCCCCTCAGGCACGCGAGGCAGGGATGAATGCGAGCCCCTCGGGGCGTCTTTGCGAACGAAACGGCTTTGGGCGCGCAGACCGTCGCCATCGGGACACAAATTGTGTCACCCCTCTTAAGCCGCTGCCGGAAGAATGCGAGAACGATTCCCCTGCGCCTCACGTCCGCCGCAGTCGCCCTGGCTCCCGAGCCCCCTCAATCGAGCTGGAGTGTTTTCCCCCTACTTGGCACACGCCTTGCTTTATAGGTGGGTGTTGTACATGAGGCGCTCACGAGGAGCGCGCCCTCATTCCCGCGCCCGGGCTGGCTACCCCTCCCTTCGCACACATTGTGCGAGGAGCCAGTTCGGGCGCTCTTTTTTTGGGCCCCGGGAAAGATCCCGCTGCAACCTGCGCACATTCTCCGGCATCGTACACTGCGGACGCATGGGGGTGAGACAGGTGACAGGCTCGAAAACTGCGGGCGCCAACCGGCCGGGCGTACTGCCCCGCCCAAAGCGGATTCGCGCGCGCCGCGGCGCCTTTCAACTCGAGACGGGGCAAGCAATTCAGCTGCCTGATGACGGGGAGACGCTGTCGCGGCCGCTGCTCCTGGCGGCTCAGCAAGTCCGGGACCAAATCGCCCAGAAGAGTGGCGTCGAACTCGTCCTCGAACGCAGCCGAGAAACGAGCGCCAACCTTCCGGGCATTTACTGTCGCATCGACCCGAAAGCCGCCCTCTCGCCGCGCGCAAAAACCGCTCGTGACGCCTACCGCCTAACAATCACGCCGCGCCGCATTGAAATTGCGGCGCCTTCCCAAGACGGGATCGGCTACGGGCTGAAAACGCTCGCCCAACTCGTTCGGGCACAGCCGAAGCCCAAGGGCCGAGCGCAAGTCGATTCCGTCGAAATTTTGGACCAACCCGACTTTCGAGATCGCGGGATCATGCTCGACGTTTCACGCGGTCGCGTTCCGACGCAGGCCACACTCGAAGCCTTAGTCGATCATTGCGCACAGCTTCGGTTGAACGTCTTGATGCTCTACATCGAGCATACATTCGCGTTCCGACGTCATCCCAAAATCGGCGAAGGCGCGAGCCCCCTTTCTGCGGAAGCGATCCTTTCCCTCGACGCCTACGCCGCGGAGCGCGGCGTCGAGCTCATCCCTTGCTTGCAATCACTCGGGCATATGGAGCATGTACTGGGTCTTCCAGAGTACACGCATCTTGCGGAAAGCGAACGCCGCTGGTCGATTTCGCCGAGCCGTCCCGAAAGCTATGCCCTGCTCGAAGACCTCTACGCAGAGTTCCTCCCGCTCTTTCGTTCCAAGCGCTTCAATGTGAACTGCGATGAGCCTTTCGATCTCGGACGCGGGCAATCCACCAAACGCAATCCGAGCAAAACGCCCGGACGACTCTTCTTCGACCATATCCAACGCCTCGAAAAGCTGAGCCGTGCCCACGGCAAGCAGCTGATGATCTGGGCCGATTTCGCGCATCAGCATCCCGCAGAAATGGACCGACTGGGCAAAGACGTGATCCTGCTCGACTGGTGGTACGAGGCGAAATTCGACGCCGACCGAATTCGGAAGCTCCGTCGCAAAGGACTCGAGGTTTGGACATGCCCGGGCACCTCAGCTTGGAACTGCCTCTTCCCGCGCGTCGACAACGCCGTCAAAAACGTGACGCGATGGGCTGATGCAGGCCGAGCCCATGGCGCATCCGGGTTGCTGAATACGGATTGGGGCGACTTCGGTCATTACAATTCCCTTGGCGCATCAATACAAAGCTATGCATGGGGCGCTCAGCAATCGTGGTCGGGAGAGCTACCCGAAAAAGAATTCGACCGACTCTTAGGTCGCGAGGTCTTTGGCGACGATCGTCCCGCGATCGGCCAGCTCTACCGAATGTTAGGCGATATTCACGACGCAGGCTTCCCTGTCGCCAACGGCTCGCCGCTCCAGTACCTCTACTTCGACGGGCTATCCAGAAGCTTCTTCCTCCGGCATGCGGACCGCAAAGCGCTCCTGCGCAGCAAAAAGAAGATCGACCGCGTTCTCGAAAAAATTCGGCTTCTTGAACTCGCCGAAGCGCCCGGAGATTTCGCGGGGCTTGCCGGACAGGAGATCGCCTGGTCTGCGGAGGCGACGCAGCTTGCGATCGAAAAGTCGCTCTTGGCGCTCGATTACAATGCGTGGCGCGCGAAGGAGGCGAGCCTTTCATCGCGCGAACGAGGTCGCCTCGCCAAGCAGCTCGACGCGGTCGCCAACAGGCAGGCCGAGCAGCTCTCGGAACTCACACGGCTCTGGCTCGCACGAAGCGAAACTTCGGAGTTCGAAAAGACGCGCAAGCGCGCGCGGAAGTCGATTGCCGATCTCCGTGGCGCCGCGAAGAAGCTGCGTGCTGGAAAAGCGCCCAAGCCGCCTCGCGAAAAGACACTCGCGCTCCTCGACGTTTTCAACGAGATGCGGCTCCAGTTCGGGATGGCGCCGCGCTAATCCTAGACGAGTCGACGAGTCTTAGGCGCATCACGCAGCGCTGCGTCGGGTCGAACCCGGCCGCCGCCTCCCGGGACAGCTTTGGCAGCATCGCATTACCGATCGCAGCCTCCTCCAGCAGTAGGAATCCGAGCCGAGCGTAGAACGGTGCGTTCCAGGGAATCTCCCGAAACGTGATGAGCGTGATGTCGGCGTAGCCCTTCGCGCGCGCCCATTCGCACGCGCGCAGAACGAGCGCCCGCCCGATCCCGCGGCGACCCCATGCGGGATCGACATCGATCTCTTCGAGATGCCCAACGCCATCGATCGCCTCGACGAGTGCGAATCCCACAACGCCTCCATCCGCCCGCTCGCGCGCAACGAAGAGCCGGCCTTCCGCTTGGGCTTCGTGGAGGACTGCGGCAGGGAGCGTTTCCTGCTCCGCTCCGGACGGCAGAAAACCAGCGGGGAAAAGAGAAGCGGCGCTTCGTTCAATCGCGGGGAGAGCTTGCACGTCTTCGGTATTCGCGAATTCAATTATCCACTCCGGAGAAGCGGGTGTATCCGCGTTCACGATTCCCGTTCCGCCGAAGCTCCGCTTCCATCGCCTTGAGGTCCCGAAACGCGCTTGGCTTCTCCGAACTCTTCTGCCGCCAACGCGCTTCGGACTTTGCCAGCGAGATAGACAGAACCTGTCGCACATAACAACCGGCCCGGCGCGAGGCCAGCGCGGGCTTTGCGCGAAGCCTCAACCGGATCCTCGATCACATCGAGTGGAAGCTCTGCGTCGAGTTCTCGAATGCGCGCCGCAAGCCGTTTTGGGTCCAGAGAGCGCGTCGGCTCGGCGCGCGTGATCCAAACACGCCGCGCCAAAGGCAGCAGCGCCTCAAGAAGAAGATCGAGTTCCTTGTCTGCAGACACAGAAAGCAGGAACTCAACGCCGTCCGAAGCAAGCAAGGGAAGAGCACGCGCCAGGGCTTTCGCAGATTCGCCCGTATGCGCTGCGTCGATCAAGACAGCGGGATCATGTGCAAGGACTTCCATGCGGCCGGGCAAAATGCATTCGGAGAGCCCGTTCTGCACGGCGGACTCAAGCTCAGCATCGGGGTAGACCTCAAGAGCCCGAATGCAGGTGATTGCGAGGGCTGCATTCCAGCGTGCGATCTCCCCGGGCACGGCCAGTTTCCCGGACCACCTGAGGCCCTCGATCGTGGAATACGTGAAGGCCATGGGGTCTTGGGACTCCGCATCCGCCTCGACCCAGAACTGCTCCCCCGCGACCTGGATTGGGGCGGCCCTCTCCGCAGCCCGTGCACGGACAACCCGGTCCGCGTCTCGGCGAAGTCGCCCAACGATAAGAGGCGTTGAGTCCTTAATGATGCCGGCTTTCTCAGCGGCGATCTCGGCTTCGGTTTCGCCAAGCTTATCCGTATGTTCGAGCTCGATACTCGTGATGCAGGTCATCGCCGGCAGGACGCTATTCGTCGAGTCGAGGCGTCCGCCGAGCCCGACCTCAATCACGGCGCGATCCACCCCGGCTTCCGCAAACAAAAGAAAGGCGATGGCCGTCGTTACGTCGAAGAAGCTGGGCTTTGTCTCAAGAGGGCCCTCACGAAGTGCGTCCACCGTGGGGCGAATCCGGTTCACCGCTGAGACGAGATCAGCTTCAGAAACCCATGCGCCGTCGATCCGGAAACGCTCGAGCCATGTGACGAGATGGGGTGACGTAAAGGTTCCGACGCGTTCGCCCAGCGCGAGGAGAATCGACTCCGCCATCAAGCAGGTCGAGCCCTTCCCCTTCGAACCCGCCACATGAATGACGGAGAGTGCGCGCTCCGGGTTGCCGAGCGCGTCGAGGAGCGCTTCGACCGGCCGCAGATCGAGACGAACGTATTCATAGTCCGTGCTGCGTTCGCGATTGATCAAGCCTTCGAGGTAGCGCGTCGCTTCCGTGAGCGTTCGAAATCCAGCGCCTGTGTTTTTTTCTGAATCCGTCATGTGGCGGGAAAGATCTCTCAGTTCCTCGAAATAGAAAAGGCGACCCGGTCAGAGGGTCGCCTTCTCGATGCATCTTTTTCCAGTCGCAGGCTTCCGATCAGTCGGTCAGCCATTCTCAGCCGTCCAGCCAAGGCACACGCGCAGGCGCGCTGCGCTCGGCCGAGCGAGCACCTACTGGAGCATGTACTTCTGTCGCTCGCGGTAAGCCTTGAGCGCGGGGCTCGTCGACTCGGTCGAGGGGTAGAAATACTTCACCGCATGGCCGCAGTCCTGACAGACGCGGTAGCAGAACATGAAACCCTCGACTTCGCGGACGGAGCCGACGTTAATTCGGCTGTCGTCGTTGCAGCAGCTCGAAGCGCGGGTCGGCGAGACGATGCGGCGGGGGTACTCATTCTTGGGGGATTCCGAGTCGGAATACTCGATGATGTTCTTCGTCAGACGATGGGAACGCTCTTCGGAACTCTTCTTTCGGATATTGCTGCCGATTCTTCTCAACGGTTTCTCCTCGCATCGTTTCGGTCCCGTCTCATTCCCTCAGCCTCACGCTGAGTGAAGAGAGAAGGGACGATCGATTTTCAAAGGACTGCTCACATGGCGGCCCATCAGTTGTCCAGAGTCGGCTCGCCTCGGTCTCACTCGCGAGCTCCAACAGGAGGGAGCTCCGAGTCCCGTAGCGATCCGCCACATGGACACATGTCGATTCAAAGGGGCTGCTCTTTCCCCCCGTCTGGTCAACATGCTCTCGACATACCCCAGCGAGTCCCTCCAAGAGGTCTCCGCTCGAATCTGTCATCAACTTTTCTACGCGCTCCCGAATGCGCACTAATTTGACGGCTCGGGGCTCTTCCGAATCATCGAGCCCCGCTAAATTTTCAAGACCTTCTATGCCTTCGAATCCTGGAAAGTCGACCGCTTCGGGTGGGCTGCCGCCTTGGTTTCGGTTTTCGTTTCCTTTTCGATCCGCCTCTTCTGGAACTGCTTCTTCCGGAATCGCATTGATCACGCTCGCGACCGCTTCGTCTTCCACGTTGCCCACAATGTGGACGCCTTGGGTCAACTCAATCGCGCGAGGCGTGTCGCGGTAGACGATCAACCAACCATCGCGACCATCCGCGACGACGAGCTGAAACGGGTTGTAGGCTTTCTCCTCTAACTGCATGAGCGCATGCATTGCTGAATCAGCGCTCTCTGCTTCAAGCGCCGCCATCACCACCTCGCCTCGCGAGAGCAGATCCTTCGGCGCTCCATTTCCTGTCCCGACGGCCTCTTTCGCAACCTCTGTCGCGACCAGAGGCCGAAGATTCGTCAGCCCTGCAAATACACCGCGCTGACTCAACCCAAGCCAAGTCCCTCCGGCCTCAAGATCCAGGGGCGCAAGAATCGGCCCTGTTTTCGAAGTTCGGAGCGCCAGGTCTTCAGCGGGCCGAGCAAAAAATTCGTCTCGATTCGCAGCGACGACCAAAGGCTTTCCGGGTAAGCAGCGGTGCAAGACGATCAATGTACACATCGCATACCCCGCAGTTCCGGACGCCCGAATATAGCGGGGCCTTGAGTCTTGCGCAACGAAAACATAAGAAAAATCAGATAGATGCGCCGTTTTCGGGGACTTCGATTGAAGCCTACAGCAGCGTTTCAGGTTGCCTGCCGACTCGGTGCGAGGCCTTTGCTGAGGGGCAGGCACCTCGGACTTAGCAAGACCAAAAACTCACGGCGTGAAGGCATCGATCTTGGCGAGGCGCTCCATCAGCCCGCCCAGAGCATCAGCGGTCACCAGGCCGAGCCCAAGGAGCGTCTCTTCAGCCGGCGGGGCCGAAATCGGCGCAGAGTAGAGGTCGGCGCGCGCAACTTGCTCATCGACCAGTCCCAGGACCCGCCCCTGCGCGATCTCATGGAACGACGAATGCAGACTCCGAGGAGACGCCCAGCCCCCATCCTCTGGGAAAATCGATGAGTGCCCCAGATTGGCGGCACTCGCCCAGAAGAGTCCTCGGTAGAGCGGATGGGAGCGCAAATCGCGCGCGAGACGCAAACCAGGCCGCGCAGCCGCGTCGAGCGCGATGACAGCGCGGAGATTCCCCACGGTCGAACTCATTGCGAACGCGTTCGCAAGGCTCTCGCCAGCGTCGTAGAGCCGCTTTCTTGACGCTCGCAGACTTCCTGGCATCACGGGCGCCGACACGGACGGCGGGGCGGCCAGAGACTGACCCACCATCGCATCCGCGTTCTCCAGGGGCCTTTCGGTCGGACTCGAAGATTCGGTCAGCCCTGCCCTCAGGTCCGCGAGACCGAAATACACTGTGTAGGGAAGGGGCTCGAGCGCAAGGATCCGTGCGAGCTCGACCAACACGCCCGCCCCGGTCCCGTCGGTCCAAGCCGCTTCCGCAAGAGCCGGATCGGCCGCGACCAGCAGCACCGCATCCTCAGACTTCCCGGGAAGCTTTGCCACCAAATGACGCCGCGTACCGTCAGCCAAGGTCTCGACCTCCGCCCCTACGGCACGAAAGGCGTCGCTCAAATAGACGTGAGCGGCGTAACCTCCCTCCGACTTGGCTGACCGGTCCGGCCCTTCATCGACCGCACGGACATGCGCAGCCGCGGCTCGCCCGGAGAATTCTGGCCCGAGGGGAATGATCTCAGGCGCCGGCGCATTCCCCGCACAACCCAACAAGAACATCCCGATCAATCCCCCCACACCGAGCGCGGCCAGGACCCACTCGTTGATCTCGCGGCGCTCGCCCCACGGCAGCGATCCTCTCAGCCCCATCAAATCCCGTCTCTTTCTCGACAAGTTTCTCGTCGGCCCCAGTGGGCCCCCACCAGGAATCGGCGAATAGTACGCAGTTTATCTGACACATTCGGGCACTGAGGGACACTTTGAATACATAGACCCGCTCCTCGCGGGGCTTTTCGAAAGTCGGAGGCAGATCCCTACCCTGAGGGATCTGCCTTCATTTCGTTTGGGCGCGGACGCGCCCAAGGGCTGAGGGCTCTTGGTTTGGGCGCGGACGCGCCCGGGCTCTTCTTCACCTCGGATTTTTTGCTCTGCCGGTCCCGGTGTGAGACTTGGATGATCTGTGTTTGGAGTGCGGCGCTTGCGGGCGTCGTCGGTGTGCCGGTTGAAGTTGAGGTCCGGCTTTCTTCCCAGCTCCCTCGTGTCGACGTCGTCGGCCTGCCGGAAGCCGCCGTTCGCGAAAGCGTCTCGCGAATTCGGGGCGCGATCGGTGCCGCGGGCATCTCCTTTCCGGACCGCCGCGTCACGATCAACCTGGCCCCGGCAGAGCTGCGCAAGAGCGGCGCCGGCCTCGACCTGCCGATGTCGATTGGGGTGTTAGGCGCGACCGGAGCCATTCCGCCCGAGCGACTCGTCGGAAAGGGTTTGCTTGGCGAGCTTGCCCTCGATGGTCGGCTGCGTGCGACTCGCGGAACCCTCGCAGCCGTTCTCGCCCTGCGCGATGCCGGCGTGAAGGAGGCCATCGTTCCCCAGGCGAGCGCGGACCGTGCGAAACACGCGCCGGGTATTCGCATCTTCGTTGCGCAGGATCTCACCTCGGTCGTCCGCCACCTCATTGGCGAAGAGCGGCTCCCACTGGCGGAACAGGCCGCGCCTCTCACCGCAAAAGAAGAGACGCAACCGCTCCTCTGCCTCTCTGATGTGCGGGGGCAAGACTTCCCGAAACGCGCTCTAGAAATCGCTGCCGCGGGGGGGCATGCGCTGCTGATGGTGGGACCTCCCGGAACGGGTAAGACGCTTCTCGCTCAAAGACTGGGCGGCCTTTTGCCGGCGCTGCGTGAAGAGGAACGACTCGAGGCATTCTCTGTTTTGGATGCGGCGGGCGTCATCGCGCCAGAAGCCCCGATTCCGGAGGCGCCTCCCTTTCGAGCGCCGCACCACAGCGCAAGCGCTGCAGGCCTGCTGGGCGGAGGGAACCCCATTCGACCGGGAGAGGTATCCCTCGCGCATCACGGCGTGCTCTTTCTCGACGAGCTCCCGGAATTTGATCGGCGCTGCCTTGAATCTCTGCGCGAAGTCCTGGAACAAGGCATCGTTCGCATCGCGCGCGCAAACGTTTCGTGCACACTCCCCGCGCGCTGCCAACTCCTCGCAGCCGCGAACCCCTGCCCCTGCGGCGATTTCGGATCTCTCGGCAAGGACTGCCGCTGCGATGATGCCGCGCTCGCGCGCTATCGACGGCGCCTCTCGGGTCCCTTGATCGATCGCGTCGACCTCGTCGTGCAAGTCGGTGAAGTGCCCTGGGCCACGCTTAATGCCCCCGCATCCGGCCCGACCAGCGCCGAAGTGCGAGAGCGGGTCGCAGCCGCGCGAGCGCGACAACATGCGCGGGGCGTCGCGACCAACAGCGCAATTCCTGACGCCGCACTCAACGAGATCGTGGACGCGGAACCCGAAGGGCTCGCCTTGCTGGGCCGCGCTGTCGAGAAATATCGGCTCTCCGCTCGGGCGAGCCGCCGCGTCTTGCGGGTCGCACGGACGATTGCGGATCTCGCAGAGGAGAACCGGACAGGACGCTCTGCGATCGCCGAGGCTTTACAGCTTCGCTTGGAGCATTGATAGGCGGCGTGCGGGCCCTCGAAGTGCGGCGCGCACTGTTCCCCTTCGAACTCACCCCGCATTGTTCGTGCGCGGAAACCGAACAGCGCTGCCTCATTTGTGACGTCGCAACCCTGCTCGAGTGATCATTCCGTGCTCGCGCCGGAAAAAATCCGCTCTCTCGTGCGTTGAGGTCGATTTCAGAGATTTCGTTGGGGAAACCAGACGTGCCATTCCTTGCCGCAGCCCGTCAGAACTTTGGGCACGCAGCATGCATCACAAATGTGCTGAGGATGTGATCGAGTTGCAGAATCAGCGCATTTCACGACTGAATCGAGTCACATCACAGCGGTTTGCAACAGAGCTTCAGTACGTCGGCGGTTCTAGCCGATAAGGAAGTATGTCCTGCGTCACCGATCCCGGTGGCTCCCGGACTGAAGGCAAGGAGAACATCGATCATGGCCCAGCCGAGTACGCGCGTTCCCGTCGACCATCATCTTGCGGTTCACGCCATCGATACCGAGGTCGCGGCCCCAGAGCCGTCCTCTCTGACGCTCCTCGAACTGATCGATGCAGTCAGCGAAGTGAGCGAAAACGAACAAGAAGTGATCGCCACCGTCCAGCACATGCTGAGTTCCGGCCGCGTTCGACTCTCCGGCAATTTCCGAGACGAGCCCATCGCTCAACTCTGCGGCTGAGCCGTCGTTGGGCGAGCGCCCGCTTCCCGCTCGCAAGTTCCCTCGCTCACTCACCTCTTTTTGACTTCCGTGGCATGATTGCTGCGGAGGAGATCCTATTTTGAAAATTTCGCCCACCGAGCTTCCCGAAGTTCTGCTGATCGAGCCCACAGTGCACCGCGACGATCGCGGCTTCTTCGTCGAAACATGGCATGCCGAGCGATACGCCGAAGCCGGGCTCGACGCCCAATTCGTGCAGGACAACCACAGCAAGTCCGCTCGCGGCACGCTCCGCGGCCTCCACGCCCAGCTCGCTAAGCCCCAGGGCAAACTCGTGCGCGCTTCACAGGGCGAGATTCTCGACGTCGCAGTCGATATCCGGCCCGAGTCCCCCCGCTTCGGAAAACACGTCGCCGTCGTCCTCTCGGCGGATAATTTCAAGCAGCTCTACATCCCGGAAGGGTTTGCTCACGGCTTTTGCGTCATCAGCGAACTCGCCGAGCTCCAGTACAAATGCACGGATCTCTACGATCCCACGAGCGAAATCACGGTCGTGTGGAACGACCCGGCTTTGGGCATCGAGTGGCCCGTCGAGGAGCCCCTGCTCTCAAAGAAAGATGGCGAAGCGCGCACCCTCGCCGCGCATGGAGTGGACGAACTTCCTCGCTTCCCGCGCTAGCGGCTCCTCGCCTCCGCCCGGCCTCGCGGCCTCCGTGAGAAGCCGGGGAGCTCCGGGGATTTAGCCGTTGCCCTGACAATTGGCGCAGTGGCCGTAGAGCTCGTGGCGATGGCGCAAGACCTGAAAATCGTATTGCTTGGCAATATCGTTTTGCGTGCTCTCGATCATCTCGCATTCAAACTCTTGAATGCGGCCGCATTTCACACAAACGAGATGATCGTGATGTTCGTGCTCGATCTCGTATCGCGTGATGCCATCGTCGAAATGGCGCTCGGTGGCGAGTCCGGCATCGACTAACAGCTTCATCGTTCGGTACACCGTCGTGTAGCCGATATTGGGATGGGCCTCGCGAACCGTTTGATAGAGATCGTCACTCGTGACGTGCTCTTTCGCCTCGAGGAAAATCGAGAGGATCATTTCGCGCTGCTTCGTATGCTTGAGCTTGTTCTGCTCAAGATATTCGCCGAGCGCCTTCATCTCGAGTTCATGTGCCATGGGGGGAGCGTACCATTCCTCGGCCGGGGCGTCCCGGAACCTTGAATAGAAGCCGAGATCGACTCCCTCAGGGCATTTCACGCCGGGCCTACTCCAGAAGCTCTTCTGCACGCGACGCCAAGTCATCATCGAAATCTTCTGCGAGGATCCGCAATTGACGTTTGAGGCTGCCCTCGATCGCAAGCCCACCTTTCGCCTGCTTCTCGAGCAGCGCATCCAACGCCAGCACCCCGAGTTCCTTTTGCCCCGCATCGAGAAAGATCGACGCAAGCTCCGGAGTCGAAGGCGCACCCAACTCATCCACGTAGGCCTGGCAGGCCGCAGCAAGGTCGGGCGTGCCGTGCGCTGCACGCACTGCCTTCGCGAGTTCCTTCCCGAGATCACTGCCCTCGTCACCCGCGAACAGAGACTCCGCTGAGACCAAAGCCTGCCGCGCCCGCTCTTCATCCGCTGCTCGGGCCTTCCCACTCCGCGGCCCACCGCCGTGACTCCCGCGCTCACGATTCAGCTTATCCCGTTCGCTGTAGCTGAGTTTGCGACCGTCATCTCCCATCTTGTAGAGCTCCTCCTGGAGCAGATGCGCTCGCTCCTCTTATTGCACCGCCGCGCGCAACCGCGTCGAAATCCGACTCTGAACGTCCCTCTGATCGCTCTGCGAGGAGGCCGGAGCGGTTCTGCCGCGCTGCCTCATTCTCGCAATCAAGCTCGAGCGCCTGATCGAACGCGGACTCTGCTTCCGCCCTTTCGCCCAGCGCCCAATACGCCAAACCCAGATGATTTTGAATCTCGCTCGCATGGGGGACCAGAGCTGCAGCACGGGACAGCGAATCCACCGCGCCGGCCGCGTCCCCCGCTTCAAGCGATTGCGTTCCCTCGGAATAGAGTCGAGAGCCCTGCCAGGCACGCTGCGCCTCCGTCAAACCCGCGCAGCCGCTCATCAAAAGCAGAGCCGCGCAGGCGCCCGCCGCGAAGCTTCCGCTCCACACGCCGCCCTCAAGGTTTTTCCGAATTGCCTTCATAGGCCGCTCATGGTACCAAGATCCAGAGGGAGACCGAACATGGATGATCGAACAAAGCGGCGCTAACCGCGCTTAGCGCCCGTCGCACCCACCAGCGAGCCCAGCACTCTCCGTGCTCGGCATTCATCATCCTGTCTCATCCGGACGTGATTGCCCGGGGTGGATCCCTATGACCCTTGAAAACGCTTCGTCCGCGGAGCCTCGCTCCGCCGGCGGCCTCGCCGAAGTCGCCACCCTCGCAGCCCCGCTCGTCCTCACTCAAATGCTGATCACCACCATGGGCGTGGTGGACTCTGCCATCGTCGGCCGCTTAGGAGCGGCTCCCCTCGGCGCCGTTGGCCTCGGCGGTATGTGGGTTTGGACGATGGCCTCGTTCTTTGTCGGTGCCTCCACCGCCGTCCAAACCTTCGTCGCGCAACATCATGGCGCCGGCGACGCCCGGGCCTGCGGCCCCTGGTCTTGGCAAGGACTCGCGGCGGCTCTGCCCCTGGCTGCTCTCGCTTCGCTCATCATTTTTTTCTCGGCGGATGCCTTCATCGAAATCCTGGCCCCGAGCGAGAAGATCGCCCCTCTCGCCACGGGCTATATGCGCGCGCGCTCCCTCGGCATCCTCGGCATTACCGCCGCGGTCTCCCTTTCTTCGTTTTTTCGTGGAATCGGCGACGCCCGCACGCCGCTCATCGCCACCCTGATCGCCAATGCCGCGAATCTCTTCCTCGATTTCGGACTCGTCTACGGCTGGTTCGGATTTCCGAAATACGGCGTCGTCGGCGCCGGGCTGGCAACCGCAATTTCGGAATGGATCTACTTCGGCGTCGTGGCCTTCGCCTTCATGCGTCCCGCCATCCGACGCGAGTTCAACACAGAATGGACCGCGCCCCGCCTCTCCGAAATCCGACGGCTCCTCCGAACCGGCATCCCGATCGGGGGCCAATGGGTCATCGAAATGATCGCCTTCGCCGTCTTCACCACCCTCGTCGCCCGCATGGGCGATGCCGAACTCGCTGCGAGCCATGCCTTCATCCAGCTACTCAGCCTCTCCTTTATGCAGGCCAGCGGCATCTCCACCGCCGCCGCGACCCTCGTCGGGCGATATGTCGGTGCGGGTCAGCTGGAGAAAGTGAGGCGGAGCTACCACGCTTCACTTTCCCTGGGTGGCATGCTCGCAGGCGTAATCGCGCTGCTGTTCGTATTCGTTCCCGAAACACTGCTGAAGATCTTCACCGACGACCCGCAAGTTTTGGCGCTCGGCGCGCCGCTGCTCCGTGTCGGCGCGGCCTACCAGCTCTTCGATGCAATCTCGATTGTCATCGACGGCGCCCTACGCGGGGCGGGGGATACCCGCTGGCCCTTCGCCATGCGCTGTTTGGCGACCTGGCTGATCTTTATTCCCCTGGCGTATTTCCTCGCCTTCCCGATGGGCTTCGGCCTGACGGGGGCCTGGTCTGGGGGGCTCGTCTCCATGGCCGTCATTGCAGGGGCGCTGCTCTGGCGCTTCCATTCAGGCGCGTGGCAGCGCATCGAGATCTGACAGAGACTTCCACGCTCGAGCGCCAATCGAAGGCCACAGGGCCTCAGCCCCTGCACCGTTTTGCCGATAAAGCCTGCTGAGAGCCGTCTCGGT
>JBGCEJ010000017.1:0-100525 GCA_045106235.1 Myxococcota bacterium | reverse complement strand
TTGGCGAAGCGCGATACGTCGCGGTGGAGCTCAGCGTAGGGGATGACGCGGGTATCGCCTGGCTCGCCTTCCGAGATGATGGCGGCCGTGTTGCCGCGGGCGATGCCGCCGGGAGCGGTCTTCGCGTCGAGATGCCGATCGAGGCAGTTATAGGAGACGTTGGTTTTGCCGCCGACGAACCATTTGGCGAAGGGCGGCTTCCAGTCGATGACCTTCTTCCAAGGGGAGAACCAGGAGACGTTCTCCTTGGCCATCTTGGCCCAGAACTTCGTCGGGTTCTTCTCGGCGAGCTTGCGATACTCGTTGGTGGTTTTCTTATTCCAGTGCGCCTGCTTGTTGAATTCCGGCGCGGGCTTGAAGGATCGCTTTTCCTTGAGGAGCGAGTCAACGTCGGGCAGGCCGGGCAAAGCCTTTCGGTCAGTCTCCGCGAACCCAGGCTTCGATATCGTCGACCGTCTTGGGAATTTCGCGTGTTAGGTTCAAGATGCCGTCTTCCGTAATGACAACATCATCTTCGATTCGAATGCCGATCCCCTTGAACGCGTCGGGCGCGTCAGGATCGTCAGCCGCAATATAAAGGCCGGGCTCAATGGTAAACGCCATGCCGGGCTCAAGCGGGCGGGGCGGGGCGCCGCCTTCGGAGCTGCTCTTCTGGATATACGCGCCGACATCATGGACGTCGAGACCGAGCCAGTGGCTCGTGCCATGCATGTAATACGCGCGGTACTTTTCGGTCTGAATCAGCTCGTCGAGATCGCCCTTAAGGATGCCCAGCTCGATCATGCCCTCGGTCAGTTTTCGGACGGAGGCTGCATGGATATCAGGGAGGATTGATCCGGGGCCGGAGGCTTCGATCGAAGCAAGCTGTGCTTCCAGGACGACTTCGTACAGGTCTCGGGCAGCGGGACTGAAGCGCCCCCCGACCGGATAAGTTCGGGTGACGTCCGAGGCATAGCCCTGGTACTCGACGCCCGCATCGATGAGAACGACTTCGCCTTCGACGAGTGGTTGATCGTTCCGGATATAGTGGAGGATTGTGGCGTTCTTGCCTCCGCCGACAATCGAGGTGTATGCGGGGCCTGAGCCGCCGCGAGCACGGAAGACGCGACCTAACTCGGCTTCGAGTTCGTATTCCATACGGCCGGGTTGGGAGAGCCGCGCGGCGCCGTGATGGGCTTCGAAGGAGATATCCGCCGCCTTCTGCATCAACTCGATCTCGGCGCTCGATTTGAAGAGCCGCATCTCATGCACGATGAGGCGGGGGTCGACTAAGGCATCCGCGGGAAGAATGCCGAGCCGGGACGCGCGCCTAATCTCGTCCTGAAGCGACACGATGCGCGCATCGAGTTCTTGATCGCGGCCAAGCGTGTGATAGATCCGGTCCGCACCCCGAATCAGATCGGGGAGCTTCTCCATGAAGCTCTCGCGCGGATGCGCGTCGTCCGCTTCGTAGTCATCCTTTGCGCCCTCGATTCCCGGCCGATAGCCCGTCCAGGTCTCCGCATCGCGGTCGCGCGGTTGCACGAAGAGCGTGAAATCCGGGCCTTTGCGGGTGCTGAGGACGGCGATGGCATCGGGATGATCAAAGCCCGTGAGGTACCAGAAGTCGCTGTCCTGTCGGAAAGGGAACTCAGTGTCGGCCGAACGCGTAGCGAGGCCGCTACCGACGAAGATCGCGACGGCATCCGGTCCCATCGATTCGAGCAATTGCTGACGCCGTTCCGCGAACACGGCCGGAGGTTACCGAATCACCTGCAATCAGCCGCCTATATACCGGCGAATGGGGTCGAAACTGATACCGGCGAGGATTTGGCTGTGATGTGTTGAGTTTCCTTCGACCGAGGTGCCTCTTAAGTTTGCAGGAACCGAATGCGGCATATTGCGTAAAGGTCCGAAATAGAAGGTCAATTTCAGGTTGTCTCGATCTAGAGGCGCCTAGCGCTCTCGGCTGCCAACTGAGGATGCATGGGCGGTCAGTTTTGGGTTGGAATGCCCGAGGTTGAAAAAGTCTTTTAAATACAAGGAGTTGTAGCCCTGCTGAGGCGCGGTTCGAGTTGGCACGCAACGTGCTTTACAACAAGACTGAACGATCTGGAAACTGGCTGGCCTGGGCGGTTAAAACACGGGCGCGTTCGCTCAGGCTAGCCAGCCTTCCCGGGGAAAAAGACCTTTTAGGCGCTTTCCCCAGACTGCACCCTTCTGTTTTTCTCCCCGGGGTTTCCAGGTCGAATACAGACTCTGCGGTTCTAATCTCCTTGGACCGCTTGTAGTACGCAAGACGAGTAGAGCAGCCGATGCCGATCATGGCATCAGACAAGACATCCTGAGTCGATCACCCCTTAGATCGAGCTCGCCAGAAAACATCCCTTCTGGCCCGCCAAGGATGGCACGACGATCGCGTGGCGATCGCACGACAAGACAGACCCCCTTCGGATCTAGCCGCCGAAGGGGGTCTTCTTTTTTCGGCTGATGATCGAGCGCCGGCGAAGGTCGCTTTTCGCCGTGAGTCGGAATCGAGACGATTCCGCTTGAGCACGAGAAGCGGGATCCATAGGGCTAAGCCATGCGGTCCTAGGACCCTGCAGTCTTGGAAGGGGCGAATAACTGTTGCGCAGAAGGGCGTTCGCGGCGGACGGCGAAGATGGCCGGACGAAGAGAACCGGCAGCCGGTCTAGTTGCTCGAGGTTTTTTCCGCGGTCTTGTCTTCGGACTTGTCCGCCGAGCGCGATGCGGATGATTTCGAGCGTCCGCGTCCTCCCCGGCGGCCCGATCGGCGGGAGGGCTCTTTCGGGTTCGCTTCGTCGTCGTCGGCACTCTTTGCTGCGGCACTGTTATGCGCCTCGAGGACATCCACAATCTCGTCCGAGAATTCGCGAACGAACCAGTTCTTGAGTTCCGAGATCTCCTTCATGTCCTTTTCATTCTTGGGGTCGGCCCAGGCAATGGCTTCAAGGGCGGCATTGGGGCAGAGCACGCCGGGGTCGAGCTTCAGCTTATCCGCCTTCGGGCCACGCCAATCTTTGAGCGAAGCGAGGCGCTTGTCCGTCTTGCGGTCCATGCGCCGCCGCGGTGTCGTTTCGACTTTCGGGACTGGGCCATGGGGCTTTCGAAGACCCTTCTTGACTGCGGCGACGATATCCTTGCCGAGGCGCTTCATGATGAGATCGCTGACGCCCTTAATCTCGCTGAGAGTGTCGAGATCGTCCGCCTGGGCGCTACTGATCTCAAGCAGCGTCCGGTTCCCGAGGACTTTAAAAGGCGGTCGATCGATCTCTCTGGCGCGCTTGTCGCGCAGCAAGAAGATCTCGCGTAGCACCGCCATCGAAACCGGGTCGAGTGAGCGAGCGCCCTTGATTCGCAAATAGCCAAGCTTGTCGAACTCGCGTTCGGGCCAGCGTCGGCCGCATAACGTCTCGAAATCATCCATTGCCCAGTCGAGGCGTTTGGCTTTCTTCAACTCTTTCTCGAGTTTTTCGGCGAGCTTGATCAGGTACAAAACATCCGACGCGGCATAGCTGAGCTGCTTGTCGGAGAGCGGGCGGCGCGACCAATCCGATCGCTGTTCCTCTTTCGGGAGCTTTACGCCGAAATGCTTTTCGACGAGGGCGGCGAGTCCGATCGCGGGGTATCCGAGGAGTTGCGCGCTGACCATGGTGTCGAAGAGGTTCGTGAACTCGAAACCGCAGTCGCGGCTGAGAACGTAGATATCGTATTCCGCGGCGTGGAAGAGCACGCGGACTTTCGGAGAGGAGAAGAGCGGAGCCAGGGGTGCCAGATGCTCGGGGCCGCCGAGGGCGAGGGGATCAACGAGCCAGCAATCCTTGCGCGTCGCGATCTGAATCAGACAGACCTTGTCGTAATAATGGTAGAAGCTGTCCGCCTCGGTATCGAAGGCGACCACATCCTCTTTCATCAACGCCTTCGCGAGTTTTTCGAGGACGGGTTTTTCTGTGATGATTTCGAAATCAGCCAATTCCATCTCGCCGGACGAGCGGACTCTTCGTCCAGCGTCCCCTGCAGATCACGACCGGGATAGGTCGGTTCTACTTTCTTGGTCTCGCGCGCCTAGCCCTCTTGGACCCTTACTCGGGCTGCTTGGGGCCCCAGTTTCACTTGGCGGCACGTCCTCATCGACGGGGGGACTCGTCGCCACCCGTGACGGGCGGCACGGAGGCAATCTAGCCGAGTCCCTCCGCTGCCGAAACCCATGAATCCTCGGGTTTCACGCCGATTCTGAGCGATTGCCATATTTACGGAGTGCTTCAGGCGGGGCGGAGGGCTGGCACGAAGCCGCCTGGGCGCTGTACTTGTGGGCCATGACCCGATTCCGAGCGGCAACGACGCGGCGGCTAGACGTGGCGGCCGCCGCCGCAGATTTGGCTGAGAAGGCCGAAAGAGAGCTCGGTGGTTCGTCCTCGATTGGGGGCGGATTTCTGCTGGCGACCTCCGCGGCTGGGGAGCAGGGCCAGGCCGTGGGGCAGTATCTGGCCGAGTGCTGGCCCGAGGCGGATCTCTTAGGGACCAGCTTTGAGGGCATTCTCGGAGAGGGGCAGGTCTGGCGAGACGAGCCGGCGCTGGGGCTATTTGTTTGGGAAGAGGGGGCGGACCCGCCTTTGTCTTTCGTCTTCGGGCAGGACGAGCTTGCGCCTTCCCGGGTTGCTGAAGAGCTCCTGGCTTCGGTCGATTTGCCCGAGCTGGGTCCTGAGGATTTGGTTCTGCTCTTCCCGGACGCCACGGGATCGCCCGGCTGGCCCGTTTTTCTGGACGAGCTTCGTGCCGCGCTGGGAAACGCGCAGATTGCAGGGGCAGCGGCATCGGGCTTTTCCGAAGGGCCGGCCCTGGGTTGGTCTGGGGAGGAGGCCTGCCCCGGCGCCCTGACGGGATTATTGATCTTGGGAGGGGACCGCGCATCCCGAGACCAGCAGTGCACGGGAGGAGGACTCCGGGTCGCGGCTGCGAGTGCGACCCGCGAGGCGAGTCCGTGGCTCGAGATTACGGGCTGTCGCAGTCGCTGGGTCGACGAGCTGGAGGAGGAGCCGCCGCTTGATTGGGTACGCCGCCAACTTGGACTCGACGGGAGGGCCCGGATCGAGCCCTACCTGGACCGCTTGATGGCCCGGGTTCGCCGGCGGATCCCGCTCTCGGATCTGAATGGAGACGCGCATGCGCCCGAGGCCGACGCCGAGGAAGGCGACGCTGACCGAGGCTATGAGGAGCAGTTTTTGATTGGGCTCGATGCGCGCCGGGGCGCAATCTCGCTGCCCGGGGTATTCGAGCGCGGGGACGAGCTGGCCTTTGCTTTGCCCGACGCCGACCTCGCCCGCAAAGCTCTGCGAGCCTCCGTGGATGCGCTCGCGGAGTCGCCGCTGATCCTTCAATTCGCTTGCCGCGCGCGCGACGAGAATCTCCATGGAGATCGCGATGTGGAGAGTGCACTTGTTGCTCATCATGCTGGAGCTCGGGCAACGCTCGGCACCCTGGCTCCTTTTCAGGTCGGGCCCGATACGGCGGGAGAGACGCGAACGCTGGTTCACTCGACTGTCCTTGCCGCGCTGGGCGATGAAGAAGACTCCTGAGGCTGTTCCGAATAGTGGAATTTGACATCGATAAATGGACTCACTAGGATCAGACATTCCGAGGGCGGCTTAGAGCGCTCTTGGATAAAAATGCGAATGTATTCGCATTTAAATCTGACCGAGGAGATTCGAGATGGCAGGTGCTGCGACCGTCGAAAAGGCTCTCGATGTGCTGTTCCACCTGCACGAGGCGGGGGATGCCCTCGGGCTGACCGAGATCGGCCGAGCCCTGGATCTGCCGAAATCGAGTTGCCATCGACTGCTGAGTTCCCTGGTCGCGCGGGACGTTGTCGAGCAGGATTTCGCGGGCCGCTACCGCCCGGGCTTGGCTCTGCTGGCGCTGGGAATCGGGGCGCAGAACCGAGAGCCCGTGATTCGCGCGGCCCGTTCGACGCTTGAGTCTGAGGCCCGTCATCTTGGCGAGACTGTCTTTCTTGTGGGCGCGCGGCGGGGGACGCTTCGGGTGCTGGATAAGTCCGAGGGCAGCGGCTTTCTTCGTGCGGCGCCCGCGGTGGGCGATGAGATTCCGGTCGATGTGACCGCGGCCGGTCAATTGTTTCGTGCCTTCGGTCGGGGGCCGGAATGGGAGTCTGCCGGCGAGGCCGATGAGGCCGCTGAGGCCGATGAGCGAAGGGCGGCTGTGAGGGCGCGCGGGTATGCGCTGAATCAGGACGCCTGGATTTCTGGTCTTTCCGTTTTGGGCGTGCCGATTTGGCAGGCCGGCCCCGGTGGCGGGCAGGATCTAGTTGCGGTCATGGCCTTGGCGGCTTCCTCGCCTCGCTTCGATGCGCTCGGAGAAGGCGCAGTGGCGGAGCGCTTGCTGGCGGCGGCGGAAATCGTGGGCCAGAGACTAGGCCTCGCGGAAAGCCCTCGGTCGCGAGGGAGCTCACGCGGGAGTGCGGCGCCGGCGGCGCAGATAGAACAGGGAGGTGCTTCGTGATGACGCAATCTGATGAGCCGATTGCCTGGGTTGATGGGGAAATCATGCCCGCAAGCGAGGCACGAATTCCGATTCTCGACCACGGCTTTCTCTTCGGAGACGGCGTTTTCGAGGGGATCCGCGTCACGCCGCGAGGGATCTTCCGTTTGGATGGCCATATGAAACGACTCGGTACAGCGGCTCTTGCCATCGGAATCGAGGTCGAAGGGGGCTTCGACAGAGTTCGCGAAGTGGCGATCGCGACCACGCGCGCGTGGGGGCCGCGCGAGGGTTATCTGCGTTTGATCGTGACCCGCGGCGTGGGCCGCCTGGGCATAGACCCTTCCGGTTGTCCCTCTCCGCAGATCATTTGCATCGCCGCGGGTGCGGCTTCAGTCGATCCCGAGAAGCACAAGAGCGGCATCGAGATGATCACTTCGAGCCTGCGGCGGCCCGCCTCTGATGTGCTCGATCCGCGAGTCAAGAGCCTGAACTATCTGAACAATGTGCTCGCGAAGCGGGAGGCGAACCTTCGCGGCGCGGACGATGCCCTGGTTTTGAATGCTCAGGGTCTAATTGCGGAGGCTTCGGCCACCAATGTATTCGCGCTTTCCGGCGGGACCCTCGCGACGCCGCCTGTGACGGATGGCGCTCTCGAAGGGCTCACGCGCCGGACGGTGATCGAAATCGGGGGCGAGCTCGGGCTCGACGTGCAGGAGAAGAGTCTCAGTCGCTTTGATCTCTATGCCGCGGACGCCGTTTTCCTGACGGGCACGCGGGCGGGGTTGGTTCCTGTGGGTCGGCTCGACGGATCTCCGATTGCGCAAAGCGGTCGCGAGCAGGTCGACGCCATCTCTGCTGCGTTTCAGGATCGGGCGATCGAACTCTCTGTACCGGTGCACTAGCGCCCTCCGGCGCGGAAAAGGCGCTCCGCGCTATGCTCCGCGCCGCACCCCATCTGAGTTTTTGAGCCTGAGGAGAGTCCCTTGCGCTGGTCGAGCGCCTTTATTCCTACTCTGAGAGATGATCCTGCGGACGCCGAAGCGGTCTCGCATAAGCTGCTCGTTCGCGCGGGCTTCATGCGTCAGTTGATGGCAGGGCATTATTCGCTCACGCCTCTTGGCTTTCGTTCCCTGCGCAAGGTCGAAGCGATCGTGCGCGATGAGATGGAGAAGATCGGCGCGCAGGAGTTTCGGCTGCCGACGATGCATCCCCGGGAAATTTGGGAGAAGGCGGGGCGCTGGGATTCTGTGGGCGAAGAGATGTTCCGCTTCCAGGACCGGAAGGGTGCGGACCTTGCGTTAGGCATGACTCACGAGGAGATCTTCGCGTTTCATTCGACGGAGATGCGCTCGTATAAGTCGCTGCCCCAGATCTGGTACCAGTTTCAGACGAAGTTCCGCGACGAGGCG
The DNA here is from genome assembly GCA_045106235.1 of Myxococcota bacterium. GTDB lineage: Bacteria > Myxococcota_A > UBA9160 > UBA9160 > UBA4427 > UBA4427. The sequence continues at coordinate 92,618 of JBGCEJ010000017.1, read as the reverse complement.
CGACCTAAGAGTGGGCTTCTGCGCGTGCGCGAGTTTACGATGAAGGATTCGTATTCTTTCGACGTGGACCAAGGGGGGCTCGACGCGGCTTTCGATCGGCATTTCGAAGCCTACCGCCGAATTTTCAAGCGCTTCGGTTTTGAGGCCATCGCGGTGGAGGCCAGCTCCGGCGTGATGGGCGGCAATACGTCCGTTGAGTTCATGCTGCGCAGCGATGCGGGCGAGGACTGGATCGCGCATTGCGAAGGCTGTGGTTACGCAGCGAACGTGGAAAAGGCGCAGAGCGAGCTGCCGGCCATCGAAGACGCGGACGGTCTCGGGGCGCCCGAAAAGTTCGCGACGCCCGGCGTGAAGACGATTGCCGATCTTGAGGCGATGGATGGTGGGGCGGCGGGTGAACGCCAGATCAAGACCCTCGTGTATCAGATCGACGGGAAGCTCGTGTTGATTCTGCTGCGCGGGGATCATCAGCTGGCGGAACAGAAGCTGATTGACCAGGTTGAGGCAGAAGAGATGCGCCCTGCCACACCGGGCGAGATCAAGAATGCGTTAGGCGCTTTGCCGGGGAGTCTCGGCGCTGTGACGTCGGTTGCTGAGGGCTTCTTTGTCATTGCGGACGAGGCTCTTCAGGGGCGCCGCGATATGGTGACGGGCGCGAACGAAGACGGCTTTCATTTTCGGGGCGTGGACATCGATCGCGACCTGGATGTGAAGGCCTGGCTCGATCTTCGCGAGGTGAAGGACGGCGAAGGCTGTCCCATGTGTAAGAAGCCCTTCTCTGTCATCAAGACGATTGAGATCGGACATATCTTCAAGCTCGGTACGAAGTACAGCGAAGCCTTTGGTGCTTCAGTTCAGAACGAGGCTGGGAAGTCCGTCGACCTGATGATGGGCTCCTACGGCATTGGGCTCGAACGAAATCTCGCAGCCGTCGTCGAGTCGAATCATGATGATAAGGGGATCTGCTGGCCCGTGAACACGGCGCCCTACGAAGTCGTTGTGACCGTCGTGAAGCCGAAGGATGTTGATTGCCACGAAGCAGGCGAGCGGCTCTACGAAAAGCTCACGGAGATGGGCATCGAGGTCATTATTGACGACCGCGATGAGCGGCCCGGTGTGAAGTTCAAGGATGCCGAGCTGATCGGATTTCCCTATCGCGTGAATATCGGGCCGAAGGGCCTGCAGGACGGCGTCTTCGAGTTTATTCGCCGACGAGACGGCGACAAGCGCGAGCTGCCGATCGAGCATGCGGCGGAAGTGATTGTCGAGGAAGTACTGGACGAACGCTCCTAGCGCGGGAAACGACCGGTTGAGAGGCGGACGGCGCGAGTCGCTCGCCGCGGGCTGCGAGCCGGCGCGGCCACGAGAATAAGAGGCGAGGGCGGATTCATGGCGGGGACTAAGGCAGGCGGAGCGTCGAAGCCCGGCCCACTCGTGCACCTCTTTGACGGGCACGTTTATATCTTCCGGGCTTACTTTTCGATGCCCTCCATGACGGCCGCGGACGGTACGCCGTGTAATGCGGCCTACGGGTTTGCGAATACGCTGATCCGATATGCGACGGAAGTGGATCCCTCTCATGTGGGTGTTTGCTTCGATGCGGCGATGACGAGTTTTCGAAATGAGATCGAGCCTGAGTACAAGGCGCAGCGCGGTGAGCCGCCGGAGGAACTCGAGCCTCAATTCGATCTCTGTCATGAAATCTCGGTCGCGCTTGGCTTTGCCACCTACGAAAAAGACGATTACGAAGCGGACGATCTCTTGGGAACGATTTCGGATGAAGTGATTCGTCGTCGCGGTCGCTCTCGCGTGATTACGACTGACAAGGACTTGTGTCAGCTGGTGCGTGAAGACGGGCGGGTTGAAATTTACGATCTCGCGAAGGACTTAACGTACGACGCGGATCGTGTTCGGGAAAAGTTTGGCGTCTCGCCGCATCAGATCCCGGACTATTTGGGTTTGGTCGGGGATGTCGTGGACAACCTTCCCGGGGTGCCCGGCGTGGGTGCGAAGTCGGCGGCTGCGGTGCTTCAGCATTTCCCTTCGATCGAGGAAGTGCCTTCGGATGTCGAGGCTTGGGCCGATGTTGAGGTGCGCGGGGCGAAACGGCTTGCGGGCAAGATCGCAGAACATCGAGAGCGGGCGCTGAAGACGAAAGGTCTCGCGACGGTCCTCCGGAAGGTGCCGGGCGTCTCGCCGGGTCTCTCGGACCTCGCGTACCGCGGCGCGGATCGCGAACGCACGGAAGAGCTTTTTGAGCGCCTGGGTTGGAACCGGATCTTCGACCGCATCCCGAAATGGCAGAGCGAGTAGGGCGCGCGTGATGATGCGGACGGCCCGCCTCACACTCTCGAACGCCATTACCGCGACGCGCCTGCTCGCTGTTCCGTTTTTCTACTGCGCGATTGTGTCCGAGGCGTGGCTGCCGGCCTTTGCGCTTTTTTGGCTGGCCGTCGTGACGGACGTGTTGGACGGGCGGGTCGCCCGCGCGCGCGGCGAGGTCTCTGCGTTCGGCGGGCTGCTGGATCATGCGAGCGACGCGACGTTTGTCTCGCTCGGGTTGATCGGTCTCGCGATGGCGGGACAGGTTTCTTTCGCTCTGCCCGCGCTGGTTGTAGCAGCGTTTCTTCAATACGTGCTCGACTCGCGCTCGCTCGAGGGGCGCACTCTCCGGGCAAGCTTTTTGGGTCGTTGGAACGGGGTTCTCTATTTCGTTCCAGTCGGGACGATTGTGACGCGGGAAGCGCTCGGGCTGAGCTGGCCCGGCGATGGTTTCGTGCTCGGCATGGGCTGGCTTCTTGTGATCACGACGCTGCTTTCGATCGTCGACCGGGCCTGGACGCTTCTGTCGACTCGCTCGGACGCGGGCTAGCTCGTCGCGGCTTCTTCGTTTTCGTTGCCGTCGAAAAGTTCTCGGTTCGCGCGGCGCAAGAAGAGCAGCCCGATCGCCGCATTGAAGAAGATGAAGAAGTTGTGCTGGACGAATCCGAAGGTCGTCATCTCACCTTCGTTTCCCGGGAAGAGAATCACCCAGAGGGTGATGGCGACCGTGCGCATCGGCCCAGGCGTCGCGGCGCCGAAGAAAATCACGGGGAGATAGCCGAGCATCTGGGTGTAGGTGGCTTCGACGCCGAAGAGGCCGAGCGTGTTCTTGTAGACGAAGACCGCGGCGAGGAGCGCCGGCGAGCGCATCGCGATGATCGTGAGGTAGCGCGCTACGCCCGACTCGCGGAAGGATTTGAAGAGCGGTCGCTCGCGGAGTTCGCGGCCTTCGCCGAGCGGGCCGCGAAAGAAAAGAATCCAGAGCGCAAGGAAAACCAAGGCGCCACCGGCGATCCACGGAATCAGACCGAAGACTTCGGGCAGCGAATCCCGAGTCAGCATCCAGCCCACGGTGGCCCAGCCGAGCAAGTAGAAGAACTCGCAGAACATGATGAAGATCATGCTCGACCCGACTTCCCAACCCGGCACGCCGTAGCGTCGGTTAAGGTAGAGGCCCATGGCGCCCTTGCCGACCTGTTCGTTCAGGATCGAGAGGATATAACTGCTGCCGCGGATGGGGAGGATATCCGTGTAGCGCAGCGGTGTGTTGAACCAGGAGACGACGCGCCAAACAACGGCCGAGTCGACAAGAAAGAAGAACGCCGAATAGGGAATCATCAGCGCGAGCCATTTTGTCCAGGAGACCCGCGCGAAAATCCCGCCGAGATATTCGAAAAGGCTGAGCTCTTCCCGTGCCGCCGCGCCCGAGAGACGCGTGTAGAGGTAGCCAAAGCAGATCAAGGTGATCGCCCAAGGCAGAAGCTGCTGCCAGATCGCGGGCTTCTTGATCTCGGTGGTTGGAGGAGAGGGCGGTGTTGGCGAGGGGGCGGCGTTATCAGCGCTCATGAGGCGTATTCACTTTCGGGTCCGATCAGATCTTTCAAGGTCTGGTCGAGGGGCGTGAGTTCGATGCCGAGTTTTTCGCAGAAGATCGCGGGGTCGACTCGGTCGTCGTGTTGAAGGATGCCGAACATCGCGCTTGAGACAGGCGGGTTCGGAAGCAGCTTGTCGATGATCCCGACGCCGAACCGCGCGAGCGCGCCGGGCAGAGACTTGATCTCGGGCGTATTGTCGTAGAGCGCGGCGGCGCGGAGGACGAGGTTCCGATGAGAGAGGCAATCGGGCCCTCCCGCGTCGAGAGAAAGGTCGCGTCCCGGAGCGGCTTCGCAGGCGGCGAGGACGGCGCGCACGACGTCTCTCGCATCGATGGGCTGCTGCAGCGTTTTTCCGCCATCGATCAATCGGAGGGAATGCGCCTGGGCTTGCTTGCGCAGCGATGCGGATGCCGGATCGTCCCCGCCTAACACCATCGGCACGCGCAAAATCGTAGCGGGCACGCGGTCGTCGAGGAGGATCGATTCGGCGCGTCCCTTGGAGGCGAGGCAATCGTTTTCGGAGTCGGCACGCGATCCGAGGATCGAGAGGTAGACGATGCGCGAAAGGCCGGCGCGGTTGGCGGAGAGTGCGAGGGCGTGGCAGGTCTGCTCATGGGCTTCGACGTAGCGCGTCCCCGGCATCTCTTTGATGATGCCCACCAGATGGACGACGGCTCGGGCACCACCGAGTGCGGCCTCCATTTCGCTGGGGCTCATATAATCGACGATCTGAATTTCGGGGGCTGGGTCTAGGCCCAGCGCTTCAATCGTACTGCGCGCTCGTTCGGAGCGGACAAGCGCACGGACACGTCCATGAAAGGGCGAGTCTTGATCGCTTGCGATCTGGGAGAGGAGCGCGCGTCCGAGTTGGCCGTTCGCTCCTGTGACAACAAGTCCATCTTCGAAGGGAGGGGAGCTTTCCACGGACCAATCATAACCTCTTCTTTGAGCGGAGGTTTAGTCCGCTCGGATGGGTGCCGACGGCATGCTTTCGAGTCTTCCCAGCAAGCGTCGTGCGAAGAAGGCGGCTCCGACGAGGAGGAGGAGCCAGCCGCTCAAGGTGGAGAGGGCGAAGGGCAACCCACCCGCGCTGGCCATTTTGCCGGTCAGCCAGGGAATCACGAATCCGCCCAAGGATCCGAGTCCGCCGGCAAGTCCGGCGGCTGTCCCCGCTGCCTGGGGGAGTGCGAGCCCCGCGAGGCCGATCATGACGGGAAAGACGCCGCCCAGGAAGAAGCCCGCCGCCGCCATGGCGAGCTCGGGGGTGGGTAGGAGTCCTTGGCCGAACGCGAAAACCAGCAGCGCGGCTACGCTTGCGAGGGCCGAGATCGTGCCTGCGCCGGGGCGCCGAGGGGCGAGGCCGACGCTGAGGCGTCCTGCGAGGAGGCCTCCCCAAAAGGCGCTGATCGTCTGGGCTGCGCGAGATGCGCTGAGGCCCAGGTCGCTCGTGGCGTGGTCCGCGACAAAGATGGTCAGCGCGGACTCAACGCCGACGTAGGCGAATGTGGCAAGGCAAATCGTGCCAAGGGCGACGCGCCCGGCCGCGGGGGCAGGGTCAGAAACAGAGCCGGGCGTTCCAAGAGCCGTTTCCGCTTCGCTCGGAGCCGGGCGGGCGACCGCGCTTCGATGCTTGGGAATCGGAGCGAAGAGGGCGCCGAAGATCAGCAGGACATGCAACACGCCGGCGATTCGGAAGGTGTCGTACCAGGGTGTGCCCCAGCTCGAGCGCATGGCTTCGAAGAGGAGTGGCGAGACCATCGCCGCGAAACTCGCGCCCGAGTGAATGAATAACAGGCGCCGGGTCGCGTTCTCTTCGTATTCTTCAATGGTGAGGGCGTTCAGGACGGTTTCGTAGAAGCCAGCGCCGAAGCCGATGGCGATCGTTCGGACTAACAGTCCCGAAAATTGCGTCTCGGGTCCGAGGCTGAGGGTTGCGGCCGCGACCAGAGCGCAGGCGGCAATAAAGAGCGGTCGGCGAGGAAAGCGGTCGATGACAGGACCGGCGATCACGATGCCCACACCGAGCCCGAGAGAGAGCATCGAACCGAGCAAGCCGAGATCGGCGTAGTCGAGTCCAAGGGTCGCGATGAGTTCGGTGCTATTCGCGCCGTAGAGCACGAGTAGAGCACCAAACGCCAAAAATGACGAGAGCGCGAGCGCGGTCAAGAAAGGACCACGTTTTACATCATGTTCAGTTCGAGGCGCGCGGCGTCGGACATCATGTCCACGCTCCACGGCGGATCCCAGACGAGATCAAGGTTCACGTCTTTTACACCCAGCACGTTCCGCACCTTGTCTTCGACCTCGACGGGGAGCGTCTCGGCGACCGGGCACATGGGCGTGGTGAGGGTCATTGTGACATTCACTTCCGCGTCATCGTTCACGTCAACGCCGTATACAAGGCCGAGCTCATAGATGTCCACGGGAATTTCCGGATCATAAACCGTCTTCAGCACGGCGATGATGCGGTCCCGGATCTGCATGGCAGGGCTGAGGTCCGAAACGCCCGGCGCGTCAGGGGCATCCGGCGCGCCCGAGACAGCCTGCGGGCTCGTTTGGCTCGGCGAAGCGGATTCAGTTGAGGGCTCGGGAGAAGTCGGTTGATCGTCGTGCATTGCTGAACTGCCTTGCTGGTTCGTGGGGCTTTGAGTCTGCAGGAGCGGGCTCTCGGCTCCGTCGTCTTTCGTTTTGCCAAGACCGAGTCGGTCTCGAATCCAATTGAGCATGGGGCGGCCTATTCCGTCTGTGCCGTCTGGCCATCACCAGCAAGCGCTTCGCGGAGCGCGTGCCAGGCCAGCGTCGCGCATTTAACGCGCATCGGATACTCACGTACACCCGCGAAAACCGCGAGCTTACCGAGGCCTTCGAGCTTCGGCTCCTCGCTCGGGGCAGAGGTCACGAGTTCGTGGAAATGCTCGAAGTCGGAGTGGACCTGCTCCGTCGATTTACCTTTGACGAAATCGGTCATAAGGGAGGCGGACGCCTTTGAGATCGCGCAGCCTGAGCCCTGAAAGGTGACCTCTTCGACGTTGCCCGATGCGTCTACCCGCGCGTAAAGCGTCAGCTGGTCGCCGCAAAGAGGGTTATGTCCGTCCGCCTCATGAGTGGCATCGTCCATCACGCGAAAATTTCGGGGCTTCTTGTTATGTCCCAGGATCGTTGCCTGGTAGAGCTCGCGTAGATCTTCCATTTAGCGAAAGAGCTCCTCTGTTTTCTTGAGTGCGGCGACGAGGGTATCGATCTCGTCATGTGTATTGTAGAACGCGAGCGAAGCCCGCGCGGTGGCCGGGACTCCGAGGCGGTTCATCAGGGGCTGGGCGCAATGATGGCCGGCGCGGATCGCGACGCCCTCATTGTCGAGGATGGTGCCGATATCGTGCGGGTGGGCATCTTCGAGGGCAAAGGAAATAACCGCGGCCTTTTCCTTCGCCGTGCCGATGATGCGGAGCCCGGGGACTTCCGCGAGTTTCTCTGTCGCGTATTCGAGCAGAGAATGCTCATAAGCCGCGATCTTGTCCATGCCGATGCCTTCGAGGTATTCGACGGCCGCGCCGAGTCCGATGACCGAAGCAATATCCGGAGTGCCCGCTTCAAATTTCTGTGGGACCGGAGCGAAGGTGGTGCCTTCGAAGGAAACACTCTCGATCATGTCCCCGCCGCCGAGAAACGGGGGCATCGCTTCAAGCAGGGGAAGTCGTCCCCAGAGCACACCCGCCCCGCTGGGCCCGAAGACCTTATGACCCGAGAAGGCGTAGAAATCGCAGCCCAGGTCGGCGACGCAAACGGGTTGATGGGGCGTCGCCTGGGCGCCATCGACGAGGGTGGTGATGCCGCGTTCGCGGGCGAGAGCCGTCAGCTCGCGAACGGGGTTGATCGTCCCCAGCGCATTCGAGACATGGGTGAAGGCGAGCAGTTTCGTACGCGGGCCGAGTAGGCTTTTTAGATGCGCGATATCGAGGACGCCATCGTCGCTGATCTCGGCGACGCGGATCGTGGCGCCGCGGCGCTGGGCGAGCATCTGCCAGGGCACGATATTGGCGTGATGCTCCATCATCGTGAGGACGATTTCGTCGCCTTCGCCGATTTCGGTCTCACCCCAGGTTCGGGCGACGAGGTTGATCGCCTCGGTCGCGTTTCGGACGAAGATGACTTCGCGGGGATCCGGAGCGCCGATGAATCCGGCGACGCGGACGCGCGCTTCTTCGTATCGCGTCGTTGCGTCCGCAGAAAGCTGATAGACGCCGCGATGAATATTGGCGTATTGCTTGCCGTAGAAATCGGACATCGCGTCGATGACGGCCTGCGGTTTTTGCGCGCTGGCCGCACTGTCCACGTAGGTCAGCGGCTTGCCGCGCATCTCCGTCGCCAGAATCGGGAAATCCTTTCGGATCGCTTCGACGTCAAAACTCATCCGCTCGTCTCCGGGTTGAGCACGGTGGATGCCGCATTCGATCCGCTGAGAGCGCCCACATTCGCAAGCGCCGCGTCCACTCGGCGTGCTGCTGTCGCGCGCAGCGTTTCGTTTTCGATTCCGCCGACCACGCTATGCGCGAAAGCGCGCGTCAAAAGCAGTCGGGCTTCCTCGGGATCAAGGCCCCGGGCGCGCAAGAAGAAGAGCGCTTCTTCGTCGAGCTGGCCGATCGTTGAACCATGGCTCGCGCGCACATCATCCGCATAAATTTCAAGCTGGGGCTTCGTGTCGACGGAGGCTTTGTCCGAGATCAGCAGATTCGGGTTCTGCTGACGCGCTTCGGTCTTCTGCGCATCGGGCCGGACAATGACCCGGCCGCGGAAAACGCCCTTTGATGAGCCGCCCATGACGCCTCGGTATTCCTCATCGCTCGTGCAATGGGGCGCCGCATGATCCACCGTCGTAAAATGGTCGATATGCGAACCAATCGCCTTCGCTCCGCTGTTCGCGGCCTGCTCGAGATCCTGCCCGAGATAGAAGCCGCGCATGCGCGTTTCCGCGCCTGGCTCCGCGAGCGTGACTTGGAGCTCGCTGCGTACGAGGCCCGTGCCGAGGGTGAAGACATGAGAATCGAAATGGCCATCGCGCTCGACGCGCGCGTACGCGCCGGTGAAATGTACCCGTTCGGCACTCTCGGATTGGATCTCGACGGATTCAATCCGTGCGCCCTGGGCGACCAAGAACTCAGAAACAAAATTCGTGAAGCCCTGCGCGTTTCCGGCGCAAAGATGTTCCGTGAGCAGCGTCGCCTGACTGTTCTCGCCGGCGACCACAAGGAGTCGCGGGAACGAGGCGGTCGGGCCTTCGGCGTTTTCAGTCGCAACGAACTGAATGCGCAGCGGCTCTTCAAGCCGAGCGCCCGCCTCAATAAACAGAGCAACGCCGTCTTCAAGGAAGGCAGTCTGCAGCGCCGCGAGGGACTCGCGTTTGGTGTCTGTCAGCTGAGCCAAGAGGCCCTTCAAACGGTCCGGTTCTTCGCCGAGCAGGCGCGCAATCGTCTTCACGGAGACGCCCTTCGGCAGGCCGCTCTCAAAGTCGCCGCTCAGATCTGGAGCGAAGCGTCCGTCCACGAAGACCAGTGTGGCCCCGGGGTTCTCGCTCGCGGGCAATTCGAGACTCTTCTGATCAGCGCCCGATCCGGCGACGTCTGATTCCACGACGTCTGATTCCACGACGTCTGATTCCACGAAAGACATGTTCTCGAGGGGGGAAAGGTTCGTCCCCTTCCAATCCTCGAGGCGCCGCGTCGGAATGCCTTGCTCCTCGAACTGAGCCATGGCTTCGTTTCGGAGAGTGGAAAGCCATTCGGGCTGCGCCGCTGCGCGGGTCTCGGAGGTTTTGGAAGCCGAGCGGAGTGCGCTTAGGCTGTTGGCTGCATTGCTCACGCGCTTGCTCCTTCTCCGTCTTCGATCCAGCCGTAGCCCTTTTCTTCGAGCTCAAGCGCGAGCTCTTTGTCGCCGCTGCGGACGATTTTGCCGCCGGAAAGAACGTGGACACGATCGGGGACGATGTAGTCGAGGAGTCGCTGGTAATGCGTGATGACGAGCATGGCGCGGTCCGGGGAACGCATCTGGTTCACGCCGTTCGCGACGATGCGGAGTGCATCGATGTCGAGGCCCGAGTCGGTCTCGTCCAAAATGCAGAAACTGGGCTCAAGCAGAAGCATCTGGAGGATTTCGTTTCGCTTCTTTTCGCCGCCCGAGAATCCCTCGTTGATCGCGCGTGCCATCATGTCTTCGGGCATTTCGACGAGCTTCATTTTTTCTTTGAGCAGCGTCAGGAAGTCGATCGCATCGAGTTCTTCGAGGCCTTGATGCTCGCGGATCGCGTTGACCGCGGTGCGAAGGAAATAATTGTTGGCGACGCCGGGGATTTCGACTGGGTACTGGAATGCGAGGAAGACGCCTTCCCGGGCGCGAATTTCGGGGTCCATCTCGGCCAGGTTCTTACCGCGGAAGAAGATCTCGCCCGACGTCACTTCGTAGCCCGGCTTGCCGACGAGAACGTTCGAGAGCGTGCTCTTTCCTGAACCGTTCGGGCCCATGATGGCGTGGACTTCGCCCGCATGAAGGTCGAGGTTGATGCCCTTCAAGATGGGGGTGTCGCCTGCCGTTGCGTGGAGGTCTCGAATTTGGATGAGTGGCGTTTCTGACATCGTCTTTTTCCTTGCGCCCCGGAGCCGGCGCCTTGATTCGGTTGAGCGGGAATTTGAACTTTCCCGTTTGCGGGTTATGCGTGTGGTACGTGTGGTACGTGTGGTACGTGTGACACGAGAGGCACTAGCGGAACGAAAGGAACGAGAGGCACGAAAGGCACGAGAGATGCGGCGTGTTCGTCCTGAACTGCTGCTTGCTATCCGACGGAGCCCTCGAGGCTGACCGAGAGCAGCGCTTGCGCTTCCACCGCAAATTCCATCGGCAGCTCGCGCAGGACGTCTTTGCAGAAGCCGTTCACGATCATCGAAATTGCATCTTCTTCGCTCATGCCGCGTTGGCGGCAGAAGAAAAGCTGATCGTCACTGATCTTGGAAGTGGTCGCTTCGTGTTCGACCGTTGCGCTGGGATTGCTGGCTTCCAGGTAAGGGAAGGTATGCGCACCGGATTTGTCGCCCATCAGGAGCGAGTCGCATTGGCTGTAGTTCCGCGCGCCTTCGGCCTTCGGTCCCATTCGGACGAGACCTCGGTAGCTCTGGTCGCCCCGTCCGGCGCTGATGCCCTTGGAGATGATGGTGCTCTTCGTGTTCTTTCCGATATGGATCATCTTGGTGCCGGTATCGGCTTGCTGCTTATGGTTCGTCATGGCGACGGAGTAGAACTCGCCGATGGACTCTTCACCGATGAGCAGGCACGAGGGGTATTTCCAAGTGATGGCAGAGCCGGTTTCGACCTGGGTCCATGAGATCTTGGAACGGAAGCCGCGGCAAGCGCCGCGCTTGGTGACGAAATTGTACATCCCGCCGACGCCGTTCTTGTCGCCGGGGTACCAGTTCTGGACGGTGGAGTATTTGATCTCGGCGCGGTCAAGAGCGACGAGCTCAACGACGGCCGCGTGCAGCTGGTTTTCGTCTCGCTGCGGTGCAGTACAGCCTTCGAGGTAACTCACATAGGCATCGTCGTCTGCGATCAGCAGAGTCCGCTCGAATTGTCCCGTTCCCGCCGCGTTGATGCGGAAGTAGGTGGAGAGTTCCATCGGGCACCGGACGCCCTTCGGGATGTAGGCGAAGGAACCGTCACTGAAGACAGCGGCGTTCAAGCAGGCGAAGAAGTTATCGGAGTAGGGAACGACGCTGCCGAGGTATTCGCGGACGAGGTCGGGATGGTTCTCGACGGCTTCGGAGAAGGAGCAGAAGATGATGCCCTTCTTCTCAAGCTCGGCCTTGAAGGTCGTGGCGACAGAGACACTGTCGAAAACCGCGTCGACGGCGATTCCGTTCAGTCGCTTTTGCTCCAGGAGGGAGATGCCGAGTTTGTCGTAGGTCTCGCGCAGTTCGGGGTCGAGATCGTCGAGGCTATCCAGCTTGACCGGGTTCTTCGGCGCGGAGTAGTAGACGATTTCGTCATAGTCGATTTTCGGGTAAGAGACCTTGGCCCATTCGGGTTCCGCGTGTCCTTCATCGAGCATTTCGCGGAAGCGTTTGAAGGCCTTGAGGCGATACTCCAGCAGCCATTCCGGCTCATTCTTCTTTGAAGAAATGAGGCGAACCACATCTTCCGTCAGTCCGGGAGGCGCGCGGTCCTCTTCGATTTCGGTCACAAAACCGTATTTGTAGTCCTGCTTCGCGAGTCGTTCGAGTTCGGGATTGGCTCCGGCCATCTGATGAATTCCTTGCCGCGGCGGCGATTTTCGAGTTGTTAGGTTGAGCGGCGCGTCTCGGGCACACGCGATTAAGATGTCGATCGATCAGTGATTCAATTAATCGGGGATTCGTTGTTCGCTTCGGGCTCGCGCGAAATTTGAAGCATTTCACTCAGGACATGGGTCGATTGGTCGTTGACCAGGTCTGCGAGTGTGATTTCAGAGAGCGCACGTTCGACCACGCGGCTGATCAGCTGCCACGGCTTACGCACGGTGCAGAGAGATTCGTGCTCGCATTGGAAGGGGCCGATGGCGCAATCGGTGAGAGCGACGGGGCCTTCGAGGACCTGGATCATGGCGGCCACGGTCAGCTCTTCCGGCGGGCGGGAAAGGCGGTAGCCGCCCTTCGAGCCTCGCTGCGAATCGAGGATGCCTTCTTTCGCGAGGGCTTTGAGGATCTTTCCGACCATGGGGACCGGGAGGTCCGAGGCTTGGGCCAGCTCCCGGGCGTTATGGGGGACGCCGCTGGGGTCGCTGGCAAGCTGGGCCATCAGGGCGATTCCATAATCCGTGGCTTTGCTGAGCTTGAACATGCGGTCTCTCGCGTTGGCGTTCGATTTAAGACCGTCGCACTATATGGAACCAAATTGGTCCTGTAAATAGAGGACCAAAAAAGTCCTCTATCTCTAAGTATCCAAAAGATAAAAGGTTTGTGGCTTTTCGGCTCAGTTGGGAAAGGAATGCCGGATTTCCCGGGGGGCTCTAAGGGGGCAACGAGCCGGCCGAGGGAATACGAGGTCCGCTTCAGCTCGCCGCGGTCGGAGCGCGGCGAACTGCGTGTGCGTGGATCTTGGATAAGGCTTGTCTTAGACGGTGCCTGCGATGGGGGTGCTTGGGGCCGATTGAGTGCGGGTCTCCCACTCCGAATTTGATCCGGTAGGCGCACCGAGGCGCGAAGCCAGGCTCCCGGGCGGTGTAACGATGAGCGTTAGGTTGGCCGCTTCCAGCTGCGCCGAGGGCGACTGAATCGTGCCGCCTTCGAACTCGATGCAGTTCCCCGCAGCCACGTGGACGCGACGTTCGCCGGACTGCAGGCTGATTCGGCCTCGTTCGACAAGGAAGAGGGCGCGCTGTCCCTGTGCTAGTTCGAGTGCGGGGAGGATCTGCTGGGCAGCAAGTTGGATTCGCCAAACAGCCGTTTCGGGGCTTTTTGTCAGCGTTCGAAAAGTCGAAGGAGAGGCGGTCTCGAGCTCGCCTTCGGAGGGTTCGGGCAAACTGTCTGGATTGAGCGATCGATCCCGGATCAACTGGTCGGGACGCCGGCCGAGCCCCTTTGCGATCTTCAAGAAGACGGAAACGGTCGGAACCATCTGCTGCGCTTCGACCTTATGGATCGTGCTCGCGGCGACACCGCTTTGTTCTGCGAGCTGTTGAAGCGTGAGCCCATCCTCGGAGCGACAGGCACGGATTTGAATCGCCATGTCCTGCAAGGCTTTCCGAGTGTCGAACATCGAACCAATTCTCCGGGAATCTAAAAATGCGCAGGGCGGGAATCCAGAGAATCTATTTCAATGAAGACCGACCCCGAATCGTCACGCATGCGCTCTGATTTATGACGACGATAGGGTAAAACGTGTAGGAAGAAGACTAGCAACTGCCTAACGTTTTACGGCCCCAAGCGGCATCTGATTCGTTCGGAGATTGCCGATCGGCATACTAGTCGTATTGAACGAAACGGCTGAATGGAACCAGCAGGGGCATCCCGTCGTGGGGCCAATCGATTGGCGGCGTTTGGAGCCGTCCCGGCTCGGTGATCCGAGAGACACCAAAGCGCGTCATTAGGCAGTCGAGCTCCCGGCGGTGCTCTGGATTGAGACCCGCAACCGCTGCATTCGAGAGGGTTCCGTCAAAGGGGCGAAGCGTTCGGTCCAGTTCTGTGAGATCGGTCACGGGCATGAGCCGCAGGAATCGGCCGAGCGGGGCCGGGCGAGGCTGCGCGTCGTGTTCCAGCACAACCGTGCTCGTCGCACCTGAATAGATGGCTCCGCGCCCGCTTGCCGCACGCATTTCGGCCTCGGCCCGTTCGGTCGCGGTGGACGCCTCAGCCGAAGCAATTCGATTTCCGATCGGCATTTCCGCTGCGAGTGCCTCGAGCGCTTCGCTGCAGGCGGCGGCAAAGCGCGCTTGCTCAAGGAGGGGCAGCCCGACGAGGTAGATCACGACGGGCGATAAGCATCCGGACTGGTCCCAGCGCGCGGTGTCGAGTGCGAAGCCCCGGGCGATGCTTTCGAGTGAGTCCGTTTTTTCACACTGATCGCTCCCGACGATGCCGATCGAAAACCGGTGGCCGTAGCCAACGAAGCGCTGGCGCTCATTTAGGCGAGAGCCAACGGCCTTGAGGGTCTCATCGCTACCCGTCGCCACAACGCAGGGCGCGTCTAGGAATGCGCTGAGCGCGACCTCGTCGCTCGCCGGAAAATCGAGGAAAGCAAACGCGCTCGCGAGCCTTTCGTCGCGCGCGGCGAGCGAGCGAGCCAAGGCTGCTGCGGTCACGCTGTCTTTTGAGCTTTCGCGCAGGAGGACCGGTGAGCCAAGGATCAGAGGGAGCAGGGCCGAGAGGAGTGTCGGCATGGGCAGGGCGCCACCCGCCAGGATCGCTGTGCAGTCAAAAGGTGCGAGCCGTCGCGTGCCTTCTTCTAGAACGGGGGCGAGTTCTCTCCGCGCGCATTCAACCAACGTTGCGGGATCCCAAGCGCGGAGGGCTGCGTCGAGTCCTTCGGCGACGGTGCCCGGCGAGAAAGGGCTCGTTTCGGCGAAGGAGAGGGCCAGCTCCCGGCGCCAGGGCGAATCTGCGCGTGTCCAGTCGTCGACCACGCGCGCCACCATGTCGAGTCGGTCTTCGAAGGCCCAGTTCGCGAGGGCAGGTCGGGCTGCCTCGAGGCGGCCTCTTGCTGCCCGGACGCGTTCGCCAGACTCATCGGGCCAGCGGATCTCGAGTCCGCTCATGAGGTCGACCCGCTCGGCGCCTGCAGGCGCGACGCCTCAAGCATAACATCAGCGGCAATCGAACATCCGCGCGCTTCAGCGCCTTCGGATCGTCCGAGCACGTCGAAGCCCGGCGGCCCGCCCGGAATCAAGCGGCCCAAATCAGCGGTTTGGAGAGCAGCGACACTGCCTGTGTTGGCGAGATCATGAATCACGATCAACCCAGCCTCCCCCGGTTCGACGTCTTCGCCGGTTGAGGGCGCTACGAATCGCACCCTTGTCCAAGGCGGCGCGATCTTTCGGCGTTCGCCGCTCTCGTCGATGAGCGTTGAATCGTAGAATTGGCTGCCGAGTTCAGTCATGCCGTACTGATTGACGACTCGGCTTTCCGGTAAGCCAAAGCGGCTTGCGAGATCAGCCCGCAAAACTTCGCGGGGCACCTCGCGGCTTTTACCCTTGAAGCCGCCAGTCTCCATGAGCCGAGAGCCTTCAGGGAGGCGCCACCTCGCGGCATCATCCCCCGCTGTCGCGTCCAGAAAATGAACGAAGGCGAAGGAGGTCCCTGCGATACAGAGCGGGGCATTGCCGGCCTGCGCGCGGGTGACGGCCTCTCCGAGTGCACCTTGTTGAAGGGCGCCGTCAACGAGGTCAAAGCCGGAGCCGGGCCCTCCTTCAGCTGCGGCGAGGGCACCGAACATATGTGAGAGAGAGGAATCCTGGGCTTCGTCCGGGGAGGCGGCGAGAAAGCGCATCGGGGGTTGCCTGCCGACGAGATCCGTCAGCCAGAGTCGGCGTAGGCTGGCGATCAAGGAGGCTTCGTAGGGGGCCAGGGTGTCGAGCTCGAGCACGCCGCGTCGATCCGTTGAGGTGCCGCTTGTGCGGAACCGGTGGATGGTCTCTGTTTCGGAAAAGCAGCGAAGCGGAAATTCCTTAAAGGCTCCGGTCGGGACGGGGGGGATTTCTTGGAAGCGGCTTACGCGGCCGGGGCTCGCGCCTTTTGAGTTACACAAGGCGGCGTAGGGTGCGCATTCGGCGTACTGAATCTCGAAGAGCTCAAGGGCAAGGCGCTCGAAGCGTGCGTCGTCGACTTCCCAGCTGGACTCCATGGTCCAGTCGATCAATTCGGCTTCTAGGTCCCGACGCGATCTCATTTCGACGTTCGCTTTTCACTGTCGTTTTTTGTTGTTAGTCGGATCAGCGTCTCTTCGATGGCATCGCAGGCGGCTTCGAGCGCCGACTCGCCGATGCTAAGCGGCGGCGTGAGCGAGAGCACTCGGCCGCCGTCTCCCGAGGGCAGCAGGACAAAGCCGCGCTCAAGCAAATGTTGCGTGGCGGCCAGGGAGATCTCGCTGCTCGTGCATTCGATGCCGATCATCAGTCCCCGCCCGCGGACTTCCACCACGCAAGAGAGGGGCGCCACGCGCTCGCGCAGTCGCGCCATGATGCGCTCGCCGACTTCTTTTGCGCGCTCGGGGAGGCGCCAGCGTTCCGCGACATCGAGGGAGGCGATGGCTGCAGCGCAGCTTGCGGGATGGCCCAAGAAGGTCTGGGTATGGAGCGCCTCTCCGACAGAGGTTGGCCAGGCTTCGAAAACGCGCTCGAGGCCCATGCAGGCCGAAAGGGGCATGCCTGAAGCGAGGCCTTTGCCGACGCAGAGCAGGTCCGGAATCACACTCGCATGATCGCAGGCGAAGCGTGCGCCGGTGCGTCCGAGACCCGTGTAGATTTCGTCCGCGATCAAGAGCCAGCCGCGTTCGTCGCAGAGTCGGCGCAGCGCGGGCAGGAAATCGTCCGGGGGAACGCGTTCTCCGCCGCGGCCTTGGACGGGCTCAACGAGAATCGCGCCGACGGCGTCGCCGACTTCCGACGCGACGCGAAGGACATCGTCGATATCGCCGAAGCGTGCGAAATGGGTCGCGCCTGGAAGCCGCGCCGCGAAAGGCGCGCGGAAATCTTCGCGCCAAGTGCAATCGAGCGCACCGAAGGAGAGGCCATGATAGGCGCCTTCGAAGGCGATCACGCCTGCGCGGCCGGTGGCGAGGAGCGCTGTCTTGAGTGCGGTCTCGACCGCATCGGAGCCCGATGAAGAAAGAACGCATCGCGTTTTAGGCGGCGTCTCTTTTTCGCCGCGAGGGTAGATTTCGGCGAGGCGTTCAAGTAGCTCGACCTTAACCCGGGGCGGATGGACGTCGCCCATGCCGTGGAGCAAGGAACTCGCTTGGGTCGAGATGGCGCTCACGACTTCAGGATGCGCGTGTCCGACATTCGCAACGCCGAAGGCCGCGGTGAGGTCCACGAAGCGATTGCCGTCGACATCCCAGAGGTTTGCGTGGGCCGCTCGCTCCCAGAAGATCGGCAGCGGATCGAGCGCGGTCACATTGCGACTCTCGACCGCAGCCAGTCGCTCCGCGAGCAGCTGCGATTCTTGGCCGGGAACCTCGGTCAGGAGGTCCGGAAGCTCCGTTTCGGGCGGGACGGCGAGGGGCGCTGAGGCTGCCGGAAGATTGGGTCGAGAACGCATGATGGCGGCAGTGTAGGGCCTCTTTCTCATCGTCGGCGGTGTTCCACGACGTGGACGGCGACGAAGGTCTATTCTTTCTCCAGCGGTCCGGGTTGGCGCTGATTGATCCCGGAAGGAAGAGGAGCCCGCAGTGCAAAGTGGAGGCGAAGTTGCCTATGTCGCGGTTGGCGCCAATTTGGGCGACCGAGAGTCTGTGCTTGCGCAAACGATTCTCGCGATCGAAGCCGAGACGGATCTCGTGCTGCGCGCCGCTTCGCCTGTCTTTGAGACCGACCCGGTTGGGCCAGCGGGGCAGGGTGCTTATCTGAATGCGATGCTCGAACTCGACGTGGCGCTCTCGCCGCGGGCGCTGCTCGACCGGCTGCAGGCGATTGAGATGTCGATGGGGCGGGATCGCAGCGCGGCGGCGGTGCGGTGGGGGGCGAGAACGCTCGATTTGGATCTGATCTTTTTTGGGAGTGAGCGCGTCGATGCGCCTGATTTGATCGTGCCTCATCCCCGGGCGCATCTACGCGCCTTCGTGATGCGGCCGATGGCGGCGCTTGCGCCCGAATTCATCCATCCCGTGCTCGGGCTTGCGGTCGAGCGCATTTTAGCCGGGCTGCCTGCAGCCGACCTTGCGGGGGTGAGGCCATTCGCCCGGCCTGAGGGATGGCCTGTGAGTCCTGATGGGCCGGAAGCAGCCGCAGAAAAGGAGAGCTTATGATTGCCGCCGTGAGTATTTCGCCGCTGGGTGTTGGGATCTCGGTCTCTGCTTATGTCGCTGCCGCCATCGCGGTTCTGGAGGCCCAGGATGAAGTCCGTTGGGAACTCGATTCGATGTTCACGACTTTGGAGGGAGAGCGCGGAGCGGTTTTTTCTCTGATCGAAGCGATGCAGGAGGCGGTTTTCGCCGCGGGGGCCGAGCGCGTCGGCACTGTCATCAAGACGGATGAGCGTCGAGATCGACCGGATGTCCGCATGAAGGATAAAGTCGAGGCGGTCGAGGCCCACCTGGCGACGCGTCGAGGCGAAGAGGGCTAAATCCTTATCAGATAAGTAGGAAAATTGTGTCGATTCGCCCTCTGTACTACTTCACTGAAGCTTAGGGGCGAGTTTCCTCGCCATGTATTCCCTGAAAACCTTGCCTGCGCAGGACCTCAGGAGGCCCAATGGCCTTGCTCGCCGTAGACGCTCTAGATGGAAAGCCCTTTAAAGACGAAGTCTTAGGGCTTATTCAACGTGATGATTTCGAATCATCGAGTGCCGAAGAAATCCTGACTTGGGCAGTAGGGAAATTTCATCCAAAGCTGACCCTTTCAGCCTCGTTCGGGGCGCCGGAAGGCATGATCCTGATCGATATGCTGCACAAGATCGATCCCGCCACACGAGTGTTCGTGCTCGATACGGGGCGAATGCATTCCGCGACCTACGATTTAATCGACCGCGTTCGCGATCGCTACGACAAGCAGGTGGAAGTGGTGTTTCCGAACGCGGCTTCCGTCGAGACGCTTGTCCGCGAGCAGGGAATGAACGGCTTCTATGAATCCGTCGAGAACCGGAAGGCGTGTTGTGGGGCGCGGAAGGTTGAGCCGCTGCGACGACATTTGGCGGGCTTTGATGCCTATATCACCGGGCTTCGCCGCGATCAGAACTTGAACCGCGCGGATACGCGAAAGGTCGCCGTCGATCCGACGCATGGTGGCTTGGTGAAGATCAGCCCGCTTGCGGATTGGAGCCATGAACAGGTGCTGGCCTACGTCGGCGAGCACCAGGTGCCGATTCATCGACTCCACCGAGAGGGCTTCCCCTCCGTCGGGTGTGAACCGTGCACCCGGGCAATCCAGCCCGGGGAAGATCCCCGCGCGGGACGCTGGTGGTGGGAGCAGGACGGCATCAAGGAATGTGGCCTGCACGTCCAAGAGGAAGCGGACGGCTCTGGGATCTGATGGGCCCGAGCCGGGCTGCCGGTTCGGGATGTGACAGCTGACCTCAAGGATATTCGGGCGCTTGCCGATGTTCTTGCCGGAGGCTGTGGCTATGCGACCCGAAATTGATTCCAATCGTCATCCTGCTTTGCCCAAAGCGCACGACATGCTGGGACTGGCCTGCTTGATTGCTTGCTTGCTCTTGATGTCGTTCGGCGTAAACGCGTCGCGCGCGGAAGACGAGCCCCTGATGAGCGTCGATCCTGCCCGCGTTGAAGCGGAGCGTCAGCGTGCTGCGGCGAAGCTGCTGCCCCAGGTCTTGCCCGCTCAGCCGAGCGTGCCGGCTGAGCAGCATGTAGAGCGGGCGCGGCGCAATGCCCGTGCTGCGGGCGAGACGCCCGGAGCGGGGCTGCCGGCCGCCGAAGTACAGCCGGGCGTGATTGTCCTCAATACTCGTGGCTTCAACTACGGTCCGCCTCCTGCAGGGATCGACCCCGCGGCGATGCGCGCCGAAGAAGGCCCCGAAGCGACCAACTAGGCCCCGAAGCCACAAACTATGCGCCGTAGCCGGCGCCGAAGCCTCATCTTGCCGAGCCCCCGCTCATGTGGCCGCAGGATTTCTGCGGACAGCGCGGTCTGGGCTAGAATCTGACCGCGAATGATTTCCATGACCGGCAGGCGCACGCGGCAACTTACGGGCACGATCGCGGCGACGTGGGCGCTGCTCGCGATTGTCTTGTCGATCTACTCTCTGATCGCGCCGCCGCCGGGTCCGCTCATGCCCGTGCGTACCTCGATTATCTCAGGCGTGTCGGTCGTGCATTCTGTGAGTGCGAGTGCGGCTGAGGCCGGGATCGCGAAGGGCGACCACCTGGTCAGTGTCGGGGATCGGCCGGCGATTCAGGCGCTTTGGTCCCCCGATCTCAAGGCGGGAGTTCCGGATGCCTACCGCTTCTTGAAGCCGGACGGATCTGAGCGGGTCGTTCTCCTAGAGCCCGTTTCGATCGAGGATGTTGAAGAGGCCAGCGACGTCCTACTTCACCTCGGGCTTCTACTTGTGAGTTCGCTCTATCTCGTTGTAGCGATGGCGGTTTGGTGGTCGCGGCAAGCCAGCGCTGAGGCTTGGGCGCTTTTGCTCTACTGCTCGACGATGTCGGTTCTTCTCTCGACGGCGATTCGAGTGGATTTGATCCCTTGGGCCGCGACCCGGGTTTTGGTGACGCTGCCTTTTCTCGGCGCAACGACGTTTCACTTGTTTACGACCTATCCGATCGAGCCGCGCTGGATCGCGAAGCGAAGGCGGATTCGGCTCGTTCCCTACGTGCTGGCTTTCGGGCTTTTGGTCGGGGTGCTTTCTCAGTCCGCGATGGACCTCTCGCCGAATTTGATCGCGGGGACTTCGTTTACGCTGGGGATTGGTTTCTCGCTTCTGTCGATCGTGGTGCTGGCTTTTGGGCGTCGCGAGGCGCGCGAGGCGGGGAGCGGCGACCGGGCGGATCTGATGCTCCTCGCCGGGCTCGTGAGCCTGCTTCCTGCTCTCTTGGCGGGCATCGCGGAATGGGTCGTGCCGACGGCTCTGCCTTGGTATATCGGTCTGCTTTGGGTGGGCTTCTTTCCGGTCGCGGTGGCCTACGGCATGGTGCGGCGACAGCTCTTCGAGTTCCGCATCGCGGCGAAATCCTCCGCGGCCTACGGTGCCGCAACCCTCGCGATCACGGGCATCTTCGCCTTCATGATTACCTTCGCGGACGAACTCGTTTCGCGGTACGGGGTGAACGTGCGGAGCGTGCAGGTCGTGCTGCTCTTTTTGGCGATCCTGGCCTTCAATCCTCTGCGTGAGCGAATGCAGGGCTTCGTCGACAACTTTTTCGACCGTGACCGTTCGCGCTATCGACAGGCCGTCCGCGAGATTTCAGAAGCGATGGTGTCGATGCTCTCTTTGGGGGAGATCGGCGACCGGATCCTGCTCGCCGTGACGGATACGATGGGTGTCTCGCGGGCGATGGTGCTGCTCTTCGACGATAACGATCGTGTGCTGCGCGCCTCGGCGTGGCGGGGGGATTGGGATCAGGTCGATATCGATATTGAGATCCCTTCGGACCATCCGATCTGGAAGCATCTCTGGATGCGGCGCGAAGAATTGTCCCGCGCTGATTTTGATGATGAGTCTGACTCGGAAAAGCGCGAGAGCTGTTGGGATGTCTACGACACCCTCGAAGTCGAGCTACTCGTTCCAATTCTTTTTGGCGTAGACCTGTTAGGTGTTATCGCCGTCGGTCGGAAGATGTCGGGTGAGCGGCTTGCGGCGGACGATCGGCAGTTGCTGCGAACGCTGGCGAATCAGAGTTCGATCGCGATCGAAAACGCGAAAGCCTTCGATGAAATTGCGAAGCTGAATGAGAGCCTGGAAGCGCGGGTGGATGAACGGACGCGCGAACTTCAGGAGGCTCAGACGCAGCTGATGCAGAGCGAGAAGTTGAAGAGCCTCGGTCAGCTTGTGGCGGGCGTTGCCCATGAGCTGAATAACCCGATCGGGTTTGTACATGCGAACTTGCAGCTCCTCGACGAATTCATCGGGAAGCTCGAGGCGGCGCAGGAATCGGGGCAGGACGCCACGCAGATTAGGGAAGCGATTACGAAGCTGCTCTCGCGGAGTCGCGAGGGGACGGAGCGCGTTAAGCAAATCGTGCAGGACCTTCGGACTTTCTCGCGGATGGATCAGGCGGATCTGCAGTCCGCTCAGCTCACGGAAGAAATCGATCGCACGCTCGCCTTGATGGAGCCCCGATTGAAAGGCGGAATCGAGGTTGTTCGCGATTATCGACCCTTGCCCGAGGTGCGATGTTATCCCGGCCAGCTGAATCAGGTCTTCCTGAATCTCTTGATGAACGCCTGTGATGTGCTCCCCGACGGCGGGCAGATTACGATTCGCACCTCGGTGATCGAAACCGGAGTGCGCCTTGAATTTTCGGATACCGGGCCTGGGATCCCGCCTCAGGTGCAGCTGCGGATCTTCGATCCCTTCTTCACGACGAAGGAAGTGGGGAAGGGGACGGGGCTCGGGCTCTCTCTCTCGCATGGGATCATCGAGCGCCATGGCGGGCGTATTCAGATTCAATCCGCCGTGGGCGAGGGCACGACCTTCCAGATTGACCTGCCGTTGATTGCCCCGGAGGCTGCGGCCGAAGCGACGGCTTGAGCACGCAGGATTTAGCCCGTTCTGTCTCGCTCCCGTGGAGAGCCGGACCCGCAGTCGGCTGCGCTGCATAGCCGATGACTTGCGCCCGAATTAGTATCCGGCACTCAATCGCGGCGAACCAAGGAGAGACACGATGAAGCTAGGAATCATTGCGGGTTATTCACCGGCGACGATGAGCATCCCGATGGACATGATTCTTGAGGCAGAGAAGCTGGGCTTCTCCTCGGTTTGGACTTCGGAAGCTTGGGGTTCCGACGCGGTCTCTCCGGCGGCTTGGATTCTGGCGCAGACGTCGAAGATCAACGTCGGGACGGCGATTATGCAGATGCCGGGCCGAACGCCCGCAATGGCGGCGATGACGGCCATGACGCTCTATTCGCTTTCGCAGGGTCGCTTCATCATGGGGCTTGGCCCGTCCGGGCCGCAGGTGGTCGAGGGCTGGCATGGCGTGCCTTATGGCCGCCCGCTCACGCGAACGAAGGAATACGTTTCGATCATCCGGCAGATCGTTGAGCGAAAGCAGAAGCTTCAGCATGAGGGCTTCCACTACCAGATCCCGTTCCATGGTGAGGGGGCGAGCGGCCTGGGCAAGCCGCTCAAGAGCATCTTGCACGGCGATCCGAATCTTCAGATCTACACCGCGTCGATTTCGCCCAATGGTCTTGAGTGTGCGGCGGAAGTCTCAGACGGTGTGTTTCCGATTTGGATGAATCCGGAACGCTATGACGTTTTGCAGGACTCCCTCGAATCTGGCTTCGCCAAGGCGGGCGGCGGGAAATCCCTTGATAACTTCGACGTAGCGCCGTTCTGCACGGTGGTCATGGGCGACGATCTCGAGAAGTGTCGCATCCCGGTCAAGAACAATATGGCGCTCTACATCGGCGGCATGGGCGCGCGTGATAAGAACTTCTACAACGACTACACGAAGCGCCTCGGATACGAAGAGGCGGCGATCAAGATTCAGGATCTCTATCTCGACGGAAAAAAGGCCGAAGCCGTCGCGGCGGTCCCCGACGAACTCGTCGACGAAGTCGCGCTGGTTGGATCCGCGGACCGGATTCGCGACCGCCTGCAGGCTTGGAAGGCCGCTGGCGACAAAAAACAGGTGGGATCGCTGCTTGCGGGGACCGGCGACGTGAACGCGCTTCGGGTTTTGGCAGAAGCGGTTCTATAGCGCGCGATACTGGGCGCTACAGGGCGCTACAGGGCGATACAGGGCGCTAGCGTGCGGCGGCGCGCGGCTTGAGTTCCGACTCTGAGGCTTCCGCTTCGCAATGCTTCTGCAATTGGCGCAGCGTAGAGTCGATGTACTCGATCACGATCTTTTGAACTTCGCTTCGCGGGACGACCTCGCCGATCACGGCGACCCGGTTCTGAGCGACGAGTTTCATCCCGACCCGAGTACGGCGACCCGTCTCGTCTTGCTCCGGGTGAAGCGTGAGCGTTTGTTCGAACTGCATCGAGCCGATCACGATCTTGCTTACGATGCGCTGCCCCGGTTCGGCCTGCAGAATTCGTTCGACCATCACGAGGGGCACGCCGCCTAGGCGGAAGCGCCAGCGCGTTGTGCGAAGCGGAGGCGGCGCGGCTGCCTTCGGAATCGCGGAAGTCAGATGCAAGCGCTTGCTGGCGCGCGCTTGGCGCTTGCCGGCGGCAGGAGAAACCTCTCCCAGTACGCGCTCATCCCAGACGAGGCGTTCCGCGGGATCGACGAGGGCACGCCACACGCGTGGTGTGGGCGCTCCGACCGTGGCTGATAGAGCAAGCGTAATCAAAGTTCGAACTGCTCCTCTCGACGGTAGAATGCGGGGCCTGCGAGGGCTGCGCAACGGACCGAGGTAGGATTGATGCCGAAACTAGGGTAAACGCCTGCAGGCCTTTCCGGCTAGATGTCCTCAAAGTCGACGGCACGGTCACGCCCGGATTCTTTTGCGTGATACAGCGCACGATCTGCTCGTTCAACGACCGAAGCCCAGGGCGTGCTCAGCGCAGTTTCTGCATCGGCGACTTCGGTATAGCCGAGAGAAATTGTGACGTAAGGAGAAACGTCGGACTGAGGATGTGAAATGCGATGCTCCGCAAGCATTTCGCGAATGCGCTCGGCCACAAGGCGCGCGCTTTTCGCGTCGCTGTGAGGAAGCAGGACAAGGAATTCTTCACCACCGTATCGAAACGGCGTATCAGAGATTCTGATCGCATCGGCCAATGTGTCTGCGACGATTTTGATCGCACCATCGCCCGCAAGATGTCCGAGCGTGTCGTTAAAGGCCTTGAAATAGTCGATATCGCAAAGGATGACGGCATAGGGAGTGCCGTGTCTCTGGGCGAGGGAGTGAACCTCTTCGAATTTGAGCTCCATAGCGCGACGATTCGGGAGGTTCGTCAGGCTATCGCTGAGCGAAAGCGCTTCGAATTTTTTCTTTGCTTCGTTGAGCTCGGCGGTCCTTGCCATGACGGCGACTTCGAGTTCGCGGCCGCGGCGTTCGAGGGTGGAGTTCATCGCGGCTTGGAGTTCGCGCAGGTTGATGATCCCCGAGAGTTGGCCCGAAGGGTTGACGATGGGAACGCGGCGGAAGCCATGAGATTTCATGACCGAGATCAGCTCGCCCATCAAGGCATCTTCGCAGAGCGTCTCGACGGGGTGGGTCATGATGTCGCTTGCCAATGTATCGCGGAATGATGTTCCGGTGAGCGCGTCGGCGAGGATGTTGACAGCATCACTCTCAGTAATCAGGCCAATAGGCTCATCACGGTCGCAAACGACAAAGACGCTATGCCGAAGCTCTTTCATTCGCGAGACGACGACGTGGAGCGGCGTGTCGGCGCCTCCGGAGAGCACGTCGTGACACATGAACTTTGAGATGCGTTGATCAATCATCGCGTGGGGTCTCGAGGCAGGTCGTTCTTGAGCCTTCTCTATCGGAAAATCGGATGCTCTCGAGAAGCCAGGAGGCGACTTTTTTGGCTCTTGAGTGTGCGAATGATAAATTTCTGGAGATGTTATTCAGGTGAAAACCTGATCCGTGCTAGGCAATGACCTGAACTCGGCTTCCGGGCTCGGGGGCGGAGATTTTCTGATAGGCAGAAATCGCAACGCTTCGATTGGATCGATTGGAAGCGTCTGTGCCATTGCGATCGCGGTTTTCGCTCAGCGGAGTGAATGTCGCGCTGCTGTCGCTGGCTGCGGTTTCGAGCGAATCAGCGGAGGCGGTTGTCGCGGCGCTTCCGGCTTCGGGATTCGATTGGGCTTGTGCCCGGGCGGAGAGAGAGAGCTTGATGCCGCTGCTCTCCGGCTGGCTTCGTTGGGCGCGGCGTGGGGAATTCGCGGCCTGCGTTTCCGGCGCGCGCTTTGCTCGGGCACTTTCGATTCCGAGGTCCGCGGTGTAGGCCGCGAGTCGCTGTGCACTTCCAATATCCACGAAGTGGGTCCGTCCCTATCCGCCGGAAAAAACTCGGCGTCTCTTGTGCATCGCCCAGCCGGAGCCGCGCTTGAGCAAGCGACTGTGAAATGCGGGAAAGGAGAGAGGAGTGTCTCGGGGTTTATGACGACTGCGCGTCGGTGGAACGGAGCAGAGGTTTCAGCGTCTCGATGATCCGTGCAATAAAGGCCTCGGGTTGATCCAGCATGACGTGGTGCCCTGCATGGGCGAGCGCGATGTCTTCTCCCTTCTCGATCTGGGAAATGAATTCGCTCGCGGAATCCTCCGAGATCAAATTGCTTTCCGCGCCGCGGATCAAAAGCGTCGGACATCGGACTTTCGACAGGTCAGCGGGCGGACTCGGTGGAAGCGCGAACCAAGCGGGATCGAATTTGTATCCGAATCGTCCATCTGGCTCCTCTTGGACGGAATGCCTCGCGATCGACGCG
The DNA here is from genome assembly GCA_045106235.1 of Myxococcota bacterium. Taxonomy (GTDB): domain Bacteria; phylum Myxococcota_A; class UBA9160; order UBA9160; family UBA4427; genus UBA4427. Next base: position 65,955 of record JBGCEJ010000017.1, on the reverse strand, counting down.
CGAAGGGATTCCGAGGCATGGCTCGACTCAGGCAGGAATTGATACCGGGCGATGGCGTCTTTGCGGGTGGGGTATGTCCGACGGAAAGACAGTGCGAGGCGTGCTTTTCTTCTTGATCCTTTGGATCGCCCTCTGGCCAAGTCGACGAGCACGAGTCCTCTCGTTGCGGGGAAACGACTCGTATGGTCGAGCGCGACGGCGGCCCCCATTGAGTGGCCGATCAAGATGACATCCTCACGGCCAAATGAGGCGACGAGCGATGCCAAATCGAGACCGAAAGCACCGACTTCATGTTGGTCCGGAAATTCAGAGTCTCCGTGGCCTCTGAAATCCAGGGTGTAGAGCGTCGCCTCTTCAGAAAAGGTGTGGGCAAGGGGTTCCGCGATGTGATCCCACCAATGTGCGTTCGCGCCTCCGCCGTGGAGGAGTACAACCGGTACATGTGCTTCGTCTTGCGGCGAAATCGTGTCGCGGTAGCGGAAAAAATTCAGCGAAACGCCATCGCTGGTTTTTAGACGAATCGATTGCGGGGCCAGTTCCATAGAGATCTCTTGGGTCGCGAAGAAGCGCCGACGGATGCTCCCTCACAGCGTAGGAAAAGGCTGATTGGGAAAGAGGCGGAGGCGCCGTGTAGGGCCCGGAATCGCTGCTTCCGAATCCGAGGAGAATACGAAATTTCCCTGTAGATCCAAATGGATGCATGAATAAAACGAGACTTGACTCGCGCTTTTGAAGGACGCTCTGAACGGCGCGCCGGAATGTCTCGCTGTGTTTCAAGAAAGTCGCGGATTGGCGAAAAGAGATGGCCTGAAAGCCCCGAATCCCGGGGCCTCAGAGAGGTGATGGAGAGCATCGACCTTCTGAAACCTTCGATTTCGCAGTCGAGAGGCCAAAATGAGATCACTTTTTTGTTTGACAAGGTGCGTGAAACGTTTATGATCGCGCCGTTTAGCAGGGTTTCCTGCTGATCGGATTTTTATGGGGGGCCATGCTGATCCGACTGCGATTCGTCGTGAATCGCAAAAGATGCGGCAAGGCATGAAGAGAGGGAGCCAATACCATGGCAGCCAAGAAGAAGAAGAAGGCAGCAAAGAAGCGCGGTGGCAAGCCTGCAGAGCTGATCATTTCGAAGGCTCGCGTCAAGAACGCAGTCAAGAAGTGCAACGTCGGCGGTGAATTCTACGGTGCACTCGATCAGGCCGTTCGCGAGCTGATCAAGGACGCCGAAGGCCGCGCCCAGGGCAACAAGCGCAAGACGCTGAAGGCCGTGGATCTCTAAGTCTTCGTCTAGATCTAAATCTAGATTGAGTTAGAGAGCTTTCGGCCGCGGTTTCCGCCGCCGGAAGTGAAGAAGAGAAAGGCCCGCCAGATTTCGATCTGGCGGGCCTTCTTTGTTTTTAGGCTCGCTGCCGCGCGCATCGAAGGCCGCGCCACGCATCGAAGGCCGCGCCCCGCATCGAAGGCCGCGCCCCGCACGTGAGTCATTCGTCTTCGAGCGGATCTTCAAGCGGCGGCGGGAGCGCATTCTCGCGGTCGAGGTTGACGCCAACCCGGAACAGCCGCTCGATGGGAACGCGGCGCAGCGTCTCTGCGAGCCCCATCCCGGACTGCGCGGCGACATGTTCGAGGCCATCGCTTGCGTATCGCGTCGATTTATCGATTGCCTTTGGCAGCGACTCCGCATCTCCCAGTTCCATGCGGTCGGCGACGGCGACTCTATTTGCCAGCGCAATCAAGGCGTAGAAGACGGCTCCGCGTTCGTCCCCGGCCAGCTCTCGCGTGGCGCGGAAGAGCGCGCGTTCATCGGAATGAGAGCCGGGGAGATCGGTAATCCAAACCGGCACGGACCAGCTCTCCAGGTCCAAGGCGTTTGCTTCCGGAGGGAGGTCCGCCATTCGGTCAGGCCGCAGAAATCCGTAGATGCGCATGGACGCGTCCCAGGGCGGAAAGCCGAGGTCTTCGAGGCGCGCGGTGCGCCAGCGCAGGGCCCACTCTTCATTCTCCGTTTGCATCTCTTCCGTCACGGCTTGGACGGCCCGGAAATACAGCCAGTAATCCGCGGAGAAAAGCGAGTGCAGCAGGCGAAGGATGGGTGCTAGGTCGTCTTTGGGATCGCGCGCAACGAAATAGAATTGGCCTTCGAGGGTCTGGGAAGCATCCGGCGGAGACCAATCCGGGTCTTCCTGCTCGCTGGGCTTCATCGAGACCGTCACGTGATTGCGGAGGTACATCACGAGCATTTCGGGATCGAGTGCTTGGGCGGCGGCGACAATTGTCTCGTCTTCGGTTTCGGCGAGCGCGCTCATCCAGCCGTCGAGGCGAGCGGGATCGACCGCAAGGCCAGACCACGCATCGAGGTCGAAAGACGCCACGATTTGCTCTCGCGTGGCGAGGGGGAGCAGCCAGCTCGCGTCTTCGAGCCCGATCGCGCGGCACGTGTAACAAAACTCGGCTTCCGGGATGAGCGGAATGACTTCCTCGGGCTCCGGCAGGAGCTCGATGGTTTGGCGGCGCACGGACATCGATGCTTCGAGAACGACCGTCGCCTGCTCTTCCGGCGACAAGGCGGCGAGTTCGCGCTCAGCCGCGCGCCGGTCGGTACGGGCGAGGGTGAGCAGACGGCGGGCTTCGGGGATAAAGGAGCGGGGGAGGTCCATTTCGAAGCCGACCCTAGCCCGAATGGTCAAAGGGCGCTGCTTGCCGGCGTTCCCGGGCCGCTAAGCTCGCGGCTATGGAGATTGACTTCGTCAAACAGAAGCTGGCGCTGCATGTACCCGAGCGGAAAAAGGAGCCGGGCGTGAACCAGGCCGCGGTCGCGGTGGTGCTGCGGGAGCGGGCGGGCACGACGGAGGTGCTCCTGATTGAGCGCGCGCTGCGTGAGGGCGATCCCTGGTCGGGCCATATGGCATTTCCAGGCGGCCGCATCGAGCCCGGGGACGATTCGACGCGGAGTGCGGCTTCCCGGGAAACCTTCGAGGAGGTCGGCGTCGCGCTTTCCGAGGCGGATTATTTGGGCCGCGTCGCGGACCGCGTGGGGAATCCTCGGATCCAGTCTCGACTGATTATTTCGGCGCATGCCTTTCATCTGCAGGCGGACCAGGACTTCGTCCTCGAGGAGAGCGAGGTCCAGTCGGCGTTTTGGTTCCCCCTGCTCGAGATGCACGCGGAAGAGCGTTTGGTCGACTATGCGGTGCCGCAGATGCCCAAAGTGCGGTTCCCGGGAATTCTCGTTGGCGAGCCCACTCGGCATATCGTTTGGGGGCTCACTTACGGCTTCCTTGAAGATTTCTTCACGCTGCTCGAAAGACCGCTTCCACCCCGCAAGGACAACTGGGCGGAGGTGCGGGCCGAGGAAGAGGAGGCGGGTCAACGTGAGGAGCTAGAGGAGCCAGAGGGCCGAGGGGCGTAGGTCGAGGGGGGGCGAGCGTCGCCCGTCAGGCTGTTACGCGAGCGCGTCTTAGGCGCTCTCTTCTTCGAGGAAGCCGCGGCAGCGCAGTACCGGAAGGGGCGGATAGCGCGAGAATGCATCGTCCCCGTCGGCCCGGGCGCATCGATAGAAGATCGAGCCTCGCTGCGACCTTTGCTCGCGTCGAAACTGGCAATCGGCGCAGAGGCCAATCGAGCGCCGGAGCGTGACTCTTGCCTCGGCCTCGGCCGCAGCGGTCGTCTCGTTCTCGCCGCTTCCTGCGGTTTCTTTTTTGGTTGCATCGCTCGGCACGGGAAGAGTCTACACTGAAGCGGCTATGTCATCTGCGACCCCTCTTGAGAAAATATCGCTTCGTCTTTTACCGATCCTGGACGGCGTCGAGCGGCTGCTTGCGCGATTCGTCGGCCGCGTTCCCGATCTTGCGCTTTTCGAAGAGACACATGCGTTTCGCTGGCGATCGGGTAACGGCGTAGGACGTCTTGAGCCCGTTGCCGCGGTTTCGAAATTTGACCTCGGGGATTTGATCGGCGTCGACCGTTCCGTAGAGGCGCTGGATCGAAACACGCGGCAGCTCCTCGCGAACCTGCCCTACAACGATGTGCTGCTCTACGGAGAACGGGGGACGGGGAAATCTTCCGCGGTGAAGGGACTCCTGGCTCGGTATGCCGATCAGGGGCTGCGGATTGTTGAAGTCGACCGCAGCGACTTGGCAGAGCTGCCCGAGCTGCTTCGGGTTTTGCGGGAGGGGACGGCGTCTTCGCCCGAGCGTTTCTCGTTTCTGGTTTTCTGCGATGACCTTTCCTTCGGCTCAGAGGAACTCGGGTTTAGGGAACTCAAGGCCGCACTCGAAGGCGGGATTGAGGCGCGGCCGCTGCGGGTCTGCGTGGTTGCGACGAGCAATCGGCGCCATCTGCTGCCGGAGACGATGGCGGAGAATCGCGATGCCCGAGTTGATTCGAAGGGGCAATTGCATCTCGGAGAGGCGCTCGAAGAGAAGCTTGCCCTCGCGGATCGTTTTGGGCTCGTGTTAGGCTTCTACGCCTGCGACCAATCGACCTATCTCGAGATCGTTTCGCATTGGCTTGCGGACGGCGGGCTCCGAGAAGGGCTGGACGGCGCGGCGCGGGAAGCTGCTCTCCGCTACTCCCTCGAAAGGGGTGGTCGATCAGGTCGCATCGCCCGCCAATTCGCCAACGAATGGCTCGGGCGGGCACATCTGGGCGAGCTGCCTCCAGATCGGCCGGGGCCGCGAGCGAGCTGAGCGCGGGCTAGATGATCGACAGCTCTCGGCCGACTTTCGCGAGTGCGCCCAGCGAAAGGTCGAGCTGATCCCGGGAATGCGTTGCCATGTACGAGGTGCGGATCATGCCGTGACCGGCCGGGACGGCGGGCGTCATGACCGGGTTCACAAACACCCCTTCTTCTTGGAGCCGCTTCGCCATCTGCCAGACGAGCGCGTCTTCGCCAACTAACACGGAAATAACAGGCGAGCTCGAGCCGCAGGTTTCGAATCCGAGGCCTTCGATCTCGCGGAGCATATAGTTCGTGTTCTCCCAGAGCTTTTCACGTCGCTCGGGCTCGGCCTCGAGAATGTCGAGCGCCGCGTAGACGGCGGCAGCGGCGGCGGGCGGAAGGGCGGCGGTAAAGATCTGAGCCCGTGCGCTGTGCTTGATGTAGTCGACGATGACCGAGTCACCGGCGATGAAGCCGCCTACGGTTGCGAGGGATTTCGAGAAAGTGCCCATCACGAGATCGACTTCGTCTTCGAGTCCGAAATGCTCACAGACGCCCCGGCCGTTTTCGCCGAAGACGCCCAAGCTATGGGCCTCGTCCACAAAGAGTCGTGCGCCGTACTTATTCTTTTGCTCGACAATCTCCGGGAGCGGCGTGACATCACCTTCCATGGAGAAGACGCCGTCGACGATGATCATCTTGCCTTTTTCGGGGTCGACCCGAGAGAGCTTCTTGCCGAGATCGGCAGCGTCGTTGTGTCGGAATTTGAGGGATTTGCTGAAGCCCAGGCGAACGCCGTCGAGGATGGAGGCATGGTCCATCGCGTCGAGGAGGGCGACATCGTGGCGCCCAAGCAGGCAGGATAAGGCGCCGACGTTGGCGCCGTAGCCCGTTGAAAAAACGATGGCGGATTCGCGCTTCATGAAAGCGGCGAGGCGGTCTTCCAGCTGGACGTGGATATCGAGGGTGCCGTTAAGGAGGCGGGAGCCGGCGCTGCCCGTACCGTATTTTTCAGTCGCTTTGATCGCGGCTTCTTTGACCTTGGGGTGGCTTGTGAGCCCCAAGTAGTTGTTGGAGCCGAGCATCACGACCTTCTGGCCGTCCATGGTCACAACGGGGTCCTGCGGCGAGCCGATCTCGCGGTACATGAGGTAGTTGCCCGCTTCGCGCGCTTCTGACACGCGGGTGAAATCTCTGCACTTCTGGAAAATGTCCACAGTCGATCCTCCCGGTCCGGATGGCCTGCGGCACGCGCCGCTTCCGTGGGGGCCCTTTTCAGGGACCGCCGGACCTTGGGGTGATGGTTTTTAAGCTCGTTCAAAGCTGAGGGGGGACGGTCCTCGCATCGGCTGACCGAAACAGAGGGTAACCCATGGATTCTTCGCTTGTCACAGGAATCACCTCTGGACGGGTCTTTTTGGCTACGATCTGGGTGCGGATTAGGGAGACTCGCGTCCCGCTTCGGTCGGATCGGCCGGCTTCGACTAGACTGGGAACCGCAAACCGACGGGGACTGGACCCGCAGCCGATTGAGGACCTTCCCTGGGCGGGCAGGAGCGGTCGGGTGAGCGAATATTGGGCGCGATGAACGCGATGAAGATTTGCCTTAAAGCGAGGGAGCAGGTGGCTCCCCGACGAGCGTGTTCGCGGAGAGTCAAGGCGAGACGCGATCAGGTCCTCCTCTTGGCATGCGTCTTCACGCTCTTGGCCTCGGTGGCCTGGGCGCAGGCGCCCGGGGCCGATGAACCCGATCCGCTCTTCGACGATATTTTCGACGAGGAATTCGAGGACGCGCCGACGGGCTACCCCGACCCGCTTGAGAATACGAATCGGGGAACGTTCGCGTTCAATCGCCAGGTGGATCGCTGGATTCTCGATCCTGTGACGAAGGCCTATCGATGGGCCGTTCCGAAGCCCGCGCGAGACGGAATTGCCCGAGTTTTTCAAAACGTCGGATCCACGAAAACGCTCGTCAACGATTTTCTTCAGCTCGAATGGAAGGACGCGAGCGTCACCACGGCGCGGCTTTTGATCAACTCCACGGCGGGGGTCGGCGGAATTTTCGATGTCGCGGATAAGATGGGCCTTCCCGGCCATGAATCCGATTTCGGCCAGACTCTCGCTCTCGCGGGGACGCCAAGCGGGCCGTATATCGTCCTGCCCGTGTTAGGCCCCGCGAATATCCGAGACGGGATCGGGACCGTGATCGACGGTTTCTTTCAGCCCACCTACTACATTCTCGGCCCGGCGGACCTGATCTTCGGCCCGGCAGAAATCCTGATCTACAGCGGAAGCTCGGGACTGAGCCTGCGTGAGCGCCATTTCCTAGAGCTAAAGGCGCTCGAAGACAGCAGCGTAGATTTCTACGCGACGCTTCGAAGTGGCTATTTCCAGGATCGCGTTGCGGAAATCTGGACTCGGCGTGAGGGCCATCGGACGAGCGAAGAGCCCTAGCGCGAGCGAGCGGCTGCGGGCTGAACGGCTGAGCGGCTGAGCGGCTGAGCGCTCAGGGTGCGGACTAGCCGTCCGCCTGCCCCTTGTCCTTGAGATCCTGAATCTTGGTCTCAATCGAAGCCAAGAGCTGCTCGAAGCCTTCGCGCTTAAGTGCGGACGAGTACTCAGAGCGTCGCAGGGCGAGTTCGCTCACCGTGCCGTTCAGATAGACATCAATCACGCGCCATTCGCCGTCTCGCTTCATCAGGCGGTAGTTCAGCTGGACATCGTCTTCATCCGGCACAATGATTTTGGTGAGGACGACTCGGGTGTTCCGGGCCGCTTCTTCCACGCCCATGGTCTCGAAGCGCTCGCCGGTATACCCGGTAAAGCGACCCGCATAATTCGCGGTCGTAAAGCGTGCGAACATCTTCATCCAGCGCGCCTTGTCTGGACCGGAGAGCTTGCTCCAGTGGCGGCCGACCGTCTTGCTCGCCATGAAATCCATGTCGAAGGTTTTCGCCATGAGCGGTTCGAGCTTGTCGATGCGTCCTTGAATCCCGAGCGCATCCGCCTGCTTCATGATCTCGAGAAGGCCCGTATGGAACATCTCGATCGGCTGCGCCGGGTCGTTGGCTTGGCTCTCGCCGGCGGTTTCGGCCGTCGAGCCTGCGGTGGCTCCGTTCGGCTCTTCCGCATGTGCGGCAGTCGTTAGGCCGAGCGCGATGCACATTGCCAACGCCGCAATCCGTACGGATCGCAGGGGAATCGAGGGCAGTGCCTGGAGCATCTTCGGTCCAATCGGGTTTCGCAGCATGGTTGATTCGCCTCTTTTCGTGTTCGCTTCGAGTTCGATTTCAGATTCGGTCGCGATCGGGCATGACGAGCGCGTCACGGGCGTGTGGCGCGCGTAGGCAGACCCAAGGCCCTGCATCTCTTGCGTGAGCGGATACTGAATTGAATGCGGTGCGAGGGAAAATCGTCATCAGGTGGAGGGAATTGACACCGAGACTCACTCGGACAGGAGCGTAGCAGGCGGCGCGCCTTGAGGAGGTGAATCCCCGAGGGTTTTGTGTGAGTACCCGATCAGTCAGGGACGGTTCCACTCCGGGTATGCATGGGCTCTGCGCGCGAATCCGCCCAAAGAAAACTAAGCTGAAGCTATGCCTGCTTCCCTGAAGACGATTGAGGAACTCGAGTCGCGATTTGATCGCAATGTCGCCGCCCTTTCAGAGCTCGCGCGTATCCCAGGCGTTTCTGCCGCTGGTTTTCCGGCGGAAGAAGTCAGGCGAAGTGCGAGGGCCGTCGCGGATTTGCTCTCGGCCTCCGGCTTCGAAGCCGTTGAGCTCCTCGAGCAGGGGGATGCTCACCCCTATGTCGTCGGGGAATGGCTGGGTGCAGGAGAAGAAGCCAAAACGATTCTGCTCTACGCGCATCATGATGTTCAGCCGCCTGGCCGAGAATCGCATTGGCGAAGCCCCGCTTTCGAACCCACGTTGGTTCCTGAGGAAGGAGAGGCCGGCCGACTCTATGGGCGCGGCATCGTCGATGATAAGGCGGGCATCGTGGTTTTTGCGGGCGCGCTAAAGGCTTGGCTCGCGAGCGGTCAGAAGCCGCCCGTCAATCTCAAAATCGTGGTGGAGGGGGAAGAAGAGATCGGTTCGGAGCATTTGGCGGAATTTCTACGCGCTCATCACGAGCGCCTCGCCGCGGATGTGATTGTGCTCTCGGATACAGCAAACCTTGAAACAGGATTGCCTTCGATTACGACGAGCCTGCGCGGCATCTTGAACGTCGATGTCCGCGTGAAGGCCCTCGATCATCCGGTGCATAGTGGGATGTGGGGTGGCCCGGTGCCGGACGCGACCAGCGCTCTGGCGCAGTTGTTAGGCCGACTCTTTGATCAGGACGGGGAAGTCGCGATTCCGGATTTCGCGGGCGATGTGCCTGGGCTTTCGACCGGTGCCGAGGCTCGGCTGAGTGCACTTCCTGTGGATGAGGCTGCCTTTCGCGCGGATGTGGGGATGGTGTCGGGCGCTCGATTCCTCGGGTCGGGCGGCTCTGATCTCTATGCGCGGCTTTGGTATCAGCCGGCTCTGTCAATCATTGCGCTGGAGGGGATGCCCCTTGCGGAGGCGGGCAATCAACTGATCGCCGAAGCCGCGGCGCGGGTTGGTGTTCGGATCGCGCCAGGGCAGGACCCCGCGGCGATGCGAGACCGGGTGCTCGCGTTCTTATCCGCAGACCCGCCCTGGGGCGTTGAAGTGGAGCTGAGGACCGAAGCGCTGACCGCGGGGTGGATGACTGAGCCCTCGGGTCCGGCATTCGAGGCGGCGGAGCGTGCTCTTGCGCTCGGTTATGGGCGCGAGGCGGTCTATATCGGATGCGGTGGGGGGATTCCCTTCGTAGGTCCTTTTGCCGAAGTGCTAGGGGGTGTTCCTGCGCTTCTGCTCGGACTTGAAGACCCGATTTGCAACGCTCATGGCGAGAATGAGAGCATTGATCTCGCTGATTTCGCGCGCGCCCTTCGTGCTGCGACGCATTTACTCGACGAATTGGCGTAGCCGGGGCCGTTTTAAGGGGTGCCGTGTCCGGCGGAGCTGAGGTGCATGGTTGATTCCACGTTGCACACCCCCGCCGGTTTCGAAGGGCCTGCGCTAAGGTGGGCCCACCATTAAGAGACTGAAACGCCAGACCGAAAGACTTCTCGTCTTCGTCTGCGCGCGCCTCCGCATCAAGCGAACTCCTTGTTCGATTCAACTCGTGCGGCTTCGACAGCGCTGCGCGGACCTTGGGCGCGGAATGACCCGGCAGCAACCCTCGCAACCTGGAGAGAACCATGGCCGCTATTGAAACAACGCCAGAGCTGGTGAAGAACACCTACGCAAAGATCCGAGCGAATCTGGAAATCGTGCGTGAGCGACTCGGGCGACCGATGACCTACGCCGAAAAAATTCTGTTAGGTCACCTCGATGATCCGAAGGGCCAAGAGCTCTTGCCCGGCGACTCGTACCTGCTGCTGCGCCCTGACCGGGTTGCAATGCAGGACGCGACGGCGCAGATGGCGCTGCTTCAGTTCATGCAGGCGGGCCGAGATGAAACGGCCGTTCCCTCGACGGTGCATTGCGATCATCTGATTCAGGCCTATCAGGGCGCCGATGCGGATATGGACACTGCCCGAACGACGAACGCGGAAGTCTATGATTTTCTTCGGTCCTGCTCGGCACGGTACGGCATCGGTTTCTGGGGCCCCGGCGCCGGCATCATCCATCAGGTCGTGCTTGAGAAGTATGCGTACCCGGGCGGCATGATGATCGGGACGGATTCCCATACGCCGAATGCGGGCGGCCTCGGCATGTTTGCTTGTGGTGTCGGTGGCGCAGACGCCGTGGACGTCATGGCAGGCTTTCCGTGGGAGGTGCTCTATCCGAAGGTGGTGGGTGTTCGCCTAACAGGCAAGCTCTCGGGCTGGACTTCGCCGAAGGATGTGATTCTGAAGGTCTGCGAACTGCTTACGGTGAAGGGCGGTACCAACCGCGTCGTGGAGTATTTCGGTGACGGCGTTGCCTCCCTCTCTTGTACGGGGAAAGGCACGATCACGAATATGGGCGCGGAGCTCGGCGCGACGACGTCGATCTTCCCCTACGACGAACGCATGGCGACGTATCTGAAGGCGACCGAGCGTGGCGAACTCGCGGATCTCGCGACGGCCAACATGGATCTGCTCACGCCCGATCCGGACGTGCTTGCGAATCCTGACGGCTACTTCGACGAGATCGTGGACATCGATCTCTCGACGCTCGAGCCGCATATCGTCGGTCCGCATACGCCGGATCTCGCTCGCCCGGTCTCGGGTATGGCGGCGGATGCGAAAAAGAACGATTACCCGCTGAACCTTTCTTCTTGCCTGATCGGCAGCTGCACGAATTCCTCGTACGAGGATTTCTCCCGCGCGGCGGATATCGCAAGTCAGGCGGCGGCCAAGGGCGCGAAGGTGAAGTCGACGCTCTGGTGCACGCCGGGTTCGGAGCAGGTGGACGAGACCGTCGAACGCGATGGCCAGAAAGAAGCGCTTGAGTCCATTGGCGCGGTCGTGCTCGCGAATGCGTGTGGCCCGTGTATCGGTCAGTGGAAGCGGGACGATATCGAGATGGGGGATACGAACTCGATTCTGAGTTCGTTCAATCGGAACTTCCCGAAGCGCAACGATGGCAATCCGGCGACGCTCTCGTTTATCGGAAGCCCGGAAATCTGTGTCGCTTACGCGCTCACGGGAACCCTGGACTTCAATCCCATGACCGACGAGATCCCGTTGCCCGACGGTTCGAGCTTCAAGTTGAACCCGCCGGCGCCCGCGCCAGAGATTCCGGCGAACGGCTTTGTGATCAGCTTCGGTGGCTACGAAGGACCGCCGCCGATGGCGGAGCGTGGTTCGGTTGATGTGACGATTGCGACGGACAGCGAGCGCCTCCAGCGACTCGAACCCTTCTCCAAGTGGGACGGGAACGATTACGAGAAGCTGCCGCTTCTGCTGAAGGCCAAGGGCAAATGCACCACGGACCATATTTCCATGGCGGGTCCGTGGCTCAAGTTCCGTGGTCACCTCGACAATATCTCGGACAATATGTTCATCGGTGCCATCAACGCTTTCACGGGCGACGCGGGGACCGGAAAGAACCTTGAGTCGGGAGAGACGGGGAAGGGCTTCCCGGCGATCGCGCGGGACTACAAGGCGCGCGGTTTGCGCTGGGTCGTCGTTGGTGATGAGAACTACGGCGAAGGTTCGAGTCGAGAGCATGCGGCGATGGAGCCGCGGCATCTGGGTGCGGCGGCGGTGATCGTGCGCAGCTTCGCGCGAATCCATCAGTCGAACCTGAAGAAGCAGGGCGTTTTGCCCTTTACCTTCGCCAACCCGGCGGATTACGACAAAATTCAGGAAACGGATCGCCTCAGCATTCTTGGACTCGACGCCCTCGCGCCGGACAAGAATGTGGAAGTCGTTGCCCATCATGAAGATGGCAGTGAGGACCGCTTCGAGGTGGTGCATACCCTGAACGAAGAGCAGATCGAATGGTTCAAGGCCGGTTCGGCGCTGAACTTGCTTCGCGACCAGGCATGATCATGCTCGCTTGAATCCATTGCTTCGCTCCGCTCAGCTGGCTGCCCTTCGCAATTTGGGCGAGTCCGATTCCTTGAGACGCCGCGGCCGATTATTCGGCGGCGGCGTCTTTCGTTTTGGACCTGCCGGTGGGCGGGGCAGTCGAAACCGATGCCGACGACGAAACCGACGACGAAGCTGAAGCCGGAGGCGGCGCGGCGAAGATTTCCCGGAGCCATGCCCGTCCGCTCGGAAACGCGAAGGGGATGGCAAGCGCGGCCAGGAAGAGGGCAGAGGCCGAGAGCAGGGTGCTGAGGGTTGGGTTCAGCAGGGCATTCCCGAAATAGGCGAAGATCGCTGCCCGAATCCCACCACCGACGAAGGCCGAGAGCAGGAAATTCGGCAGGGGCATCGGCGTCAGGCCCGCCGCGGCCTGCAGGGGAGAGAGCGGGCTGATGGGGTAGCCACAGGCGAGACCGAAGGCGACGGCGCCGGTGCGGCGGGAGGTGATCTCAAGCAGATGTGTTCCGCGGCGGCCCATGCGCTTCTCGATGGCTTCTCTGCCTGCGTAACGCGCGACCGAAAATAGGAAGGCGCCCGAGATCATCAGCCCCGCGCCGCCCACCAGCCCGCCGGTCACTGTTCCAAAACAAAGGCCTGCCGCGATGAGGACCACCTGCGAGGGGAGCCAGAGCAGCGCCCGGCCGGCCACGACGAGGATGAAAAGCAGAGGCGCCATCGGCCCGAGCCCTTCTGCGAAGGCCCGCACGGACTCGACGTCGAACTCGATCCCGAGTCGGCTTCGGATCAGGCTCCCCAAGCCGCCGACGAGGGCGAGCAGGGCGCCTGCGATCAGGAGTCGGCGGAGGCTCTGGGGCATCGCCAGAGCATATCGGTTCGAGGCGGCGAAAGGGCAGGGCCGCGTTCGCGACTTCGGTACCGTAGAGCCGTGCGAAACGACACGCTCTTGATTCTTAATCCGGCGAGCGCCGCGGGCGCCACGGGCCGCCGCCAGGGGGCGCTGATCGCCGAGATCGAGGCGTGTCTGGGCTCCGTCGAGGTTGAATGCACGAAGCAGCCTGGAGACGGGACGCGGATTGCGCACGCCGCTGCGCTGCGCGGAGTCGAGCGGATTCTGGTCGGGGGCGGCGACGGCACGCTGAATGAAGTCGTGACGGGCTTGATGGAGGCCGCCGACCGCGAAAGGCTGGAATTGCCGAGGGTTGGGCTCCTGCCCCTGGGTTCTGGCTGGGATTTTGCGCGGAGTCTGGGGCTCCCACGGGATCTCGCCGGGGCGCTGAGTCTCGTTCAGCGGGGAAAGACGCGGGCGGTGGATCTGGGGCGCGTCACTTTCACGGATACCGGCGGGGCGGCTCGGAGTCGCTATTTCGCCAACGAGGCGAGCGCGGGGCTCTCCGGGGTGACAGTTCAGCGCGTAGGGGATTTGAGCAAGCGGGTCGGACCACGGATTGGCTTCATTTTGGGGGCCGTGGGCGCGATTCTGTCCCACCGGCCACTCGACGCGTCGGTCGAAATTGACGGTCTCTCGGTTCATGAGGGCGCGCTTTCGATGATCGTGGCGGCGAATGGCTGTTATTTTGGGGCGGGGATGAAAGTGGCGCCTTCGGCCTCGGTCGATGACGGAAAACTTGAAGTCGTTGTGGTTCGCGGTTTAAGCTTGCCCCGCCTTCTGTTGAACCTCCCGCGTCTCGCCCTCGGGCGCCACGCTGGACATCCGAGCGTCTCGTTTCATTCGGCGCGCTCGGTTTCGGTGATGCCGAAGGAAATCGGAGCGCCGATCGATCTCGATGGGGAGAGCGTTGGCACGCTTCCGATGTATGCTGAGATTTTGCCGAAGGCGCTGCGCGTCTTCGCTGAGGATGGAGAACAATTTTGAGCGGCGGATTATTCGAGCAGATTCGATCGAACTGTGCGGAAGTGACACGGCGTGCGAAATCGGTGCGAATCGACGAGGAAGGCTTGGCCAAGTTCGCGGGAGAGCTCGCGGCGGCAGAATGGCCGACTCACGATCTTGACCCGCTGCACGACTTCGAGGGCGACGACCAGGCGAAGTTGAGCCTCACGATCACGCTGGATGCGATCAATTTTGGTTCCGGTTGGTTTCCCGAACTACGCAAGACCGATGGCATGTCCGGCTACCGGACGATCGCTTCGGCTGTGAAAAAGCACTACGAGACCGAAGGCATTTTGACGGGCGAGCAGCTGCGCAAGACGACGCCGCGTTCGGTGGCGGAGATGCTTGGGCAAGATCTGAGCGATTCCGATGTGGCGGACCTGATGACGCTCTACACGCTTGCTTGGCGTGACTTGGGGATCTGGCTGCTCGAGATGCACGAGGATCAATTCGACGGCGTCGTGCGGGCCGCGGAAGGGTCTGCCGAGAGCCTCGTACAGTCTCTCGCGCAAATGCCGCTCTACCGCGATGTCGCGCAGTACGGCGATTTTGAGGTGCCTTTCTATAAGCGCGCCCAAATAACGGTGGCGGATTTGCATGCGGCCTTCGGTGACGGTCCTTTCGGGCATTTTGATGATTTGAGCGACCTCACGCTCTTCGCGGATAACCTCGTGCCGCATGTTCTGCGCTGCTACGGCGTTGTTGTGTATGACGCCCCGCTCGCTGCGCGGGTGGATTCGGGGCAGCGGCTTGAGCCGGGTACCCCCGAAGAAGTGGAGATTCGTGCGGTTGCCGTCGAAGCCGTCGAGCGGCTTGTTTCGGCCCTGGGCGACCGCGGTCGCGCGACGACAGCGCATGCTCTGGATGGTTTGCTCTGGAACGCGGGGCAGTCGCCTGAAGTGAAGGCGCGCCCTCGGCATCGGACTCGCTGCACGTTCTACTAGGTTCCCTGAATGTTAGGCTGTTAGGCGGAGCGAGTGAAGGTCCTCGATAGCAATTTCTGGATCGTGTTCGGGTTGCTCGCGCTGCTGAGCGCGGTCGCGTTTTTCCGAGGCGGCACGCCGATGCTGGCGGAGGGGCTCGGGGGCGGAGCGCGCCTCTTCGCGAAGTTTGGCGCCGTGATCTTTCTGTCGTTTCTCCTGGCGGGTCTCGCGGAGACGCTGATGCCCCGAGAATGGGTCGCGGGGGCGCTCGGCGAGGAAGCGGGGATCAAAGGGCTTTTCTTGGCTTCCGCGGCGGGGATGATTACGCCGGCGGGACCCTTTGTTTCGATGCCCCTGGCGGCGGGGATGCTGCGATCGGGGGCGGCGCCCGCTTCGGTGATCGTATTTCTGGCTTCTTGGAGCCTCCTCGCGCTGCATCGTTTGATTGCGTGGGAGATTCCGATCCTGGGCGCTTCTTTCGCGCTCACGCGCTACTTGGCTTGCCTGCTTCTTCCGATTCTGATCGGCTTGATCGCTCGCTTTGTTCTGCGCCCCGGTTGAGGAGGTCTTCGAGCGCGTCATTCATCTCGCGGACTTGATGCTCGGGAAGCCCGTGTCGTTCGAGGGCGTCTTTCAGCGCATCCGGTGCGGGGCGGAGATCGGGGTCCAGCCGGGCGGCAACCAAGAGTCGGGTGATGCGATCCCCGAGGAAGATGAGCGCCGGCCTGATTTGGCGATCGAGGGTCTCTTGGGCTTCGGCGCGTTCCGCATCGCTTTTCGCCCCCTGCTCTGCCTCGCCTGAGGCGTGGGGGCGGGGTGGAATGGGACGCGCGAGATGATTGCGCTGAATTGTTTTGGCAGCCTCGATTTGGGCTCGGAAGAGTCGGCGAACGGCCTCGGGAGAGATATTTTCGAGGCCGCGGGCTTTGGCCTCCTTTTCAAATCCGGCGACCGCAGCGTTCAGCACTCGGACCTCGCGGGGCTGGTCTTCGACGGGTTTGCCGAGGGTGCGTTTGCTCTCCGCGACGTGGGTCATGAGCCCAAGTCGGTCGTCGAGGGTCGCCCAGAGGGCTTCGATCGGCCGAGCTGTGGTCGCGTCTGGGAGTCCCGCCTTCGCGCGGAGCGCGGCGAGACCGCCGTCGGCTTCGAATTCGAGCAGCCAGCGGTCGAAATCACCAACGAGGTCATCGTTCTTCTTGGGGGCGAACCAGGCGGCTTTACGGTCCTGAGTGAGGGGGGATGACGCGACCAGGCTGGGCATGCGTTTCTGCCAATGGGGGGCCTCCCGGCTGTCGGTCATGACGGCATCGGCTCGGTCGTTGCCGTGAAGCTGAAGCTGGAGGTGATCAAGGACGTCTGCGTTGGCCGCGACGGGGCTGATCTTGGCTGCGGGGAAGAGTCGCCGGGTGACCGATTCGAGATGGCCTCCGGCATTGACTGCGATGCGAATTTCAGGCCGGTTCAGGGCGACTCTCGCGTTGGCTCCTGCTGCGATTCGGCGACCGATCTCGGAGTCGCCGGGGAGGAGGAGAACTGCGCTGCTCGTGGTGAGGGGCAGGCTAAATCGGCCGTGAAGGGCCCGGTCCGCCCGGACCGTTACGCCCGATAGGGCGATGTCGAATCGCCTCGCCTCGAGATCGCTTTGAAGCTCCGGCCAGCGGAATTTGATCCATTCGATTTGCGCCCCTCGGGCGTCGGCGTAGGCCCGCGCGACGTCGACGGAGAATCCGTAAGGGGGTCTTGGCAGAAGGGAGGCCGTTGTCGGCTGTCCCTCGCTCGGAGCGTGGGTGGGCTCGGGAAGAGGCCAGGACCAGACGCTGAACGGAGCGTAGTCTCCGCTGATCCCGATCCTGAGGAAGCCGGGTACGGGCTGCTCGCGGGCTGATTCTGCAGGAGGCTGGGGGGTGAAACAGCCGAGCGCCACGCAGAAAAGGAATGCGAATGTGATCGCATACCTAGATGCAGGCCTCGAACGATTGGGCTTCGAAGGAAAAAGACTCATTGAAGCAAATACTTAGCAGCCTCCCGGAGGTTGCGGGATGGTGTTCCGATATTGACCTTGCCGACAACCTTTCCTATTCTCGCTCGCCGTTGCCTTGGCGATCTGTGTCGGAATTCACTTGAGATCGAGTACGACTTCCAGATCTTTCCGGGGAGCCCCCTGAAAAACCGCGACTGGAGAGAGTCCGGACTGAGACTGAGTCTTGGCGACGGACTGTCGCAGGGACTCCGTCGAGAATTGAACCGAGCGCTCTGTTTGGTTTGCCGAGGACGGTCGCTCACGAGCTGAGGGAGTGGTCATAGGGCGCATGCTCGCCTGTGATCGCAAGCAACGAAATCCGCGTGGATGGCGGGGGAAAGAACTAGAAAATTCTGCGGTTTTTCCGAGACCGCGTCAGGCCGTACTCATGTCTAGGTTAATGCCTGGGCATCGCTTCAAGAGGCGAGGGTGCGGCCGCCGAATCCTCTGCGAATGGAGCAGTTGATTCGGGCCATGGCCAGAAGGCGAAGAACGCGAAAAGCGCGGACAACGCCGAGCAGGCCGAAGAGTGATTTGGAGAAGCGCCATGCTGACCCTCGATGAAATTGAATCCGGACTTTACGTGACGCATAAGAACACGGGCCTGCGCTACAGCGTGGTCGAGTTCGAAGATGACGAAGTACTGCTCTCGCCCGAGCAAGATGGGCTTCAGGACCTCACGGTCCCGCTCGACCTTTTTCGCAGCGAATTCGTTGCGACGGACCGTTTCCGCGCGCCCGGTGGACGCCGGGGCGGAGGCCGGGGCCGAAAGCGAACGCCGCAGGCAGGTGGTGGCCCAAGCGCGCCACCGAGCGGACCGAAGTCCAAGGGTAAGATCAAGAAGATGGTTCGCGACCGGGGCTTCGGCTTCATTCGCGGCGATGATGGCAAGGAAGTCTTCTTCCATCGGTCGGGCCTGAACGCGGGCGACTATGACAATTTGGCCGAAGGCGATTTCGTCGAGTACGTCGTTCAAGAAGGCCCCCGCGGAGCGCGAGCCGAACACGTGCGCCACGCGACACCTGATGCAGAGGGTGCCGCAGCACCGGCGGCGGCGACAAGCAGCTAGCGGTTCGTCTTTGCGGGCGCTTTCGTCTTTGCTCGCGTCTGTGCCTGCGCCCATGCCTGCGCCTACGCCCACGCCCACGCCCACGTATGCGCGCCCCCGCGCCTGCATCTGCTCGCGCCCTTGCTCCTGAGCGGTTCGGGTCGCATCTTCTTCGGATGCAGAATCCAACGCGACCGAACCCTGAAATTCTCGCCGATCCTCGCGATCTCACGCCGGAGTGGATGACTGCAGCTCTGCAGTCTGCGGGCCTCGACGTCAAAGTTTCTGCTCTGCGGAGTGAAGCCGTCGGGACGGGACAGATGGCCCATAACGAGCGCATCTACCTCGAATACGCCGGCAGCTCGGGCAATGCGCCGAAAACCGTCGTTGGAAAGTTCCCGTCCCCGAACGAATCGAGTCGGGGAGCCGGGGCCGCCGGTGGCTACAAGGCGGAAACCCGTTTCTATGCGGAGCTCGGAAGCGATCTCGCCATTCGGACCGCGGAGTGCTTCTACGGAGCGATCGCCGAGAACGAGGAAACGTTTACGATCCTTCTTGAGGATCTCGCTCCGGCGACCCAGGGCGATCAGATTGCCGGGGCCAGCGACCGCGAGATCGAAGCCGCTGTCCGAAATCTCGCCGGGCTGCATGCGCCGCGCTGGAACGATCCCACTCTGCAGGAAATTGACTGGGTCACGGCCGGAATTAGTGGGCAGTTTCAGACCTATATCGAAATGGGCACGCCCGCATTCATCGAGCGTTATCGCGACCGCTTGTCGTCAGAAGATGCGGCCACGCTCAGTGCATTCGCCGCGGGAGTGGGGCGCTGGATGGAGATCCGGCCGGATGAGAAAACCCTCGTCCACGGCGATTACCGACTCGATAATTTGATGTTCGACGAACGAGCGGACGATCTCTACGTCGCGGCAGTCGACTGGCAAACGCTCTCGGTTGCCTGCGGCGGCCAGGACCTCGCCTATCTTCTCGGGAACAGCTCACCTCCGGAACAGCGACGCGCGCATGAGGATCAGATGCTCGAGGTTTACCGGGAGGCGATGGCCGGCCTCGGCGTCGAGCGAACCGCCGAGCAAGTTCGGAGCGACTACGTCTACGGCACTTTTCAAGGGCCATCGGTCACGATGTTAGGCGCTCTGGCCGTGGGGCAAACCGATCGTGGCGACGACATGTTTATGGCGATGGCGTCGCGGTCTTGCGCGCAAATTCGCGATCTAAACGCCCTCGATCTGCTCGGCTAAATCGGCCGCCCGCCGCCCGTCGGTTTTGGCGCAGTCTTTGGGGCCGCGCACGGCCGAGGCTCAGGCCGTATCGTGCGAGCAGACCACGCAACATGCCTAGCCCGAATAGCGATGCACGATCGGGAGGCGGCGACCTCCTCCGAATGCCTTTTGGGAAGTCCGCAAGACGAGCGGCGTTTGGCGGCGCTTGTATTCGTTCCGATCAAGGCGCTTGACGATTCCGGCAGCCACTTCGGGAGGACATCCCGGTGGCGGCTCGATGGAAGCCCAGCTGCGTTTGCCTTCGATGGCTTGTTCGAGAACATTGTCGAGGATGTCGTAGGAGGGCAGGTCGTCCTGGTCGAGCTGATCCGCCGCAAGTTCAGCCGAAGGCGGCTTCTCGATCGTATTCGCGGGAATTCGCTCTCGGTCACGGTTGGCATGATGCGCGAGATTGTAAACGTCGCCCTTGTAGACATCGCCGAGTACGCCGATCCCGCCCACGGTATCGCCGTACAGGGTGCAGTAGCCGACGGAGAGTTCGCTCTTGTTTCCGGTGGCCAGAACCAATCGGTTCTCTTCGTTCGAGCAGGCCATCAGGATCGCGCCGCGAATCCGGCTTTGAATGTTCTGCTGGGTGAGCCCGTAATCGTCACGCTCTCCGAAGAGAGATCCAAAGAGGTTGTGATAGACCTCGTAGATAGGGCCGATGTCGGCGCGGCGCACTTCGATGCCGAGCATC
Organism: Myxococcota bacterium; assembly: GCA_045106235.1. GTDB lineage: Bacteria > Myxococcota_A > UBA9160 > UBA9160 > UBA4427 > UBA4427. The sequence continues at coordinate 45,881 of JBGCEJ010000017.1, read as the reverse complement.
TCTCCGAGTTTGAAAGCATCTTCGATGCTGTGCTCCGAAGAGTAGGGGCCCGGCATTGCGATGCCGAGGACGCGATCGGCGCCTAATGCCTCGACCGCGAGATGCGCGGTGACCGCAGAGTCGATGCCGCCGGAAAGCCCGATGACCGCGCCCGGCGGAAGGTTCTGCTTGAGGTAATAGTCACGGATGCCCATGACGAGGCCGCGTTCGAGTTGCTCGATCGGGCTGAGTTCGTCGACTTCATCAATGGGGCAGCCCTTTGAATCGTCTGACGCAGAAGTGCCGCCTAACGTCGAGAGGTCGCAGATGGCGATCCCTGTTTCGAAAAGTGGCATAGCGGCATGGACCCGGCCGCTCGCATCCAGGACGCAGGAGCCCCCGTCGAAGACCAACTCGTCGTTGCCGCCGACCTGATTCACGAAAACAAGAGGGCGGCCGTTTTGCTTGGCCACGTCGGCGAACATCGCGCGGCGCTCGGCCGCTTTGCCGACATGCCAAGGCGACGCGGAGGGGTTGATGATCACGTCGGCGCCTTCAGCGACCAGCTCCGCAACAGGATCGATCTTGTACGGGCGCGTCCCGGACCAGGTGTCTTCGCACACGGCGATGCCAAGGCTTGCTTTGAGGCCGGGGAGGGTGAGAGGCGAGCGATCTTTCGCCATCGCGAAATAGCGCCGCTCGTCGAAGACATCGTAGGTGGGGAGCAGCGTTTTTGCGCGATGCGCAACCCGGCGCCCTTCGGAGAGAACGACCGCCGAATTTTCGATGGCCTTCGGTCGGGCATCCTCCGTTCGGGTGACTGCGCCGACGATGATCGTGATGTCCCGAGAGGACTTGGCGAGTTCGTCGAGCTCGGCGAGCTGATCATCGACGAAACGATCCCGTTCGAGGAGGTCCATCGGGGGGTAGCCCGTGAGGGTGAGTTCAGGGAGGACCACGCAATCCGCACCCGCCGCAGCGGCACGATCTGCCGCCTCCTGGGCGAGGCGCCGATTTCCGGACAGGTCTCCAACGGTCGGGTTGATCTGAGCGAGAGCAATCTTCATCGCAGGTAAGATAACGCGGGACGAAGCGGAATTGCATCGATGTGAATCTCGGACCGCGCGTCTCATCTCTTTTGCCCTAGGGGAACTTCGGCGACCTATAATCTGCGGGCCTGCGTGCACCTCGGGGTGTGCGTGTTCCTTGAAAGGATTTCCGGATGTCGGATTACGAAATCGTCGGCCCCGCCTCCAGCTACTACGTCTCTCAGCGCCTGAAGCTCCATTTTGTGGATTGGGGCAACGAGGGCAAGCCGCCGCTCCTGCTCGTTCACGGTGGGCAGGACCATGCTCGTAATTGGGATTGGGTCGCGCGGGCGCTACGCGAGGATTATCACGTGATCGCGCCGGATCTTCGGGGTCATGGCGATTCGGCCTGGGCCCAAGGTGGTCAATATACGATTCCTGAATTCGTGCTGGATATCGCGCAGCTGATTGAGGTTCTCGACCTCGCACCCCTCCGCATCGTCGCCCATTCTCTCGGCGGCGCGATTTCGCTCTATTACAGCGGGGTCTATCCCGAAAACGTCAGCAAAATCGTTGCGATTGAAGGCCAGGGCATTCCGCCCCAGGTCACCGCTCGCTTCGAAGGCAAGGAGAACTGGGAGCTCACGCAGCAATGGATCGAGACGGTCCGCGCAAGTTCCAAGCGGCTGCCCAAGCGCTATCCCTCGATCGAAGAGGCAGCGGCGCGGATGCAGAGTGCGAATCCGCATCTTTCCGGAGAGCAGGCACGGCATTTGACGGTGCATGGGGTGGCTCGAAACGAAGACGGCACGTTTTCCTGGAAATTCGACAATGCCGCACGCACTTTCTTCCCCGCTCGCCCGCCCGCGGATACAAACGAAAAGCTCTGGCAGCGAATTACTTGCCCGACTTTGTTAGTTCACGGCACCGAGAGCTGGCATGGCGACCCGAGTGAGGATGGTCGAGCGAGTCATATCGCTCAGCATGAAATCCTCGCCGTCGAAAATGCAGGCCACTGGGTTCACCATGACCAGCTCGACCTCTTTCTGGCTGAAGTCCGCCGCTTCCTCGCCGACTAGCCCCCGCGCGGCTCTAAGCATAATAAACGAATACGAGTTCGCCTGAGCAAGCCGGCCGTTTCGCCCCCTCGACCTCGAACTTCATTTCGAGCGCCACGCGCATCGCGCCGCCGGGCACTTTTCGGACGCGCCCTACCTTTCCCGCGAGGCGGATACGGCTCCCGGCCGGGACGGGTTCTTTGAGACGAAGTTTCTCGATTCCGTAGTTCACGATCTGGGAGCATTGCTCCACGCGAATCAGCTCCGGCAGCAGCGCTGGGGCCAGCGCCACAGTGAGATAGCCATGGGCGATGGTTGTGCCAAAGGGTGACTCTCGCTCGGCGCGTTCCCGGTCGACGTGAATCCATTGCCGGTCGCCGGTCGCCTCGGCGAAGGCGTTGATCTGAGACTGGTCGATCGTATGCCATTCGGTCTTGCCGAGGTCGTGTCCCTCGAATTCGGGATAGGCCGCGACATTCGGAATCACCAAGGGGCTTGGCATAGCGTTCTACCTTCTTCTCTCTCGCGTCTCGCGTCCTGGTTCGATTCGGGGGGGCGAGGTCGACTCTGGGCTCGCCGAGCCTGTGGTTTTCGGCGTTCGGTCGTATACTTGCCCAGGTAAAGAGGGCCGCGCAACACAAGGTCTCCGCGGTGCACCTACCGATCACCAGGCCATCGCCCACAAAGCGCAGTGGCGGAGGGCGAACGATGGCATTTGAAAAGGGTAGTTCAAGTCGGGCTTTGGCGATTGTGGCTATGCTCGCTTTGGTCGCGGGGTACGCGATCAGCGGGCACTACCTGTATCACGCGGTGATCGGTCTTGATGCTTCCGCTTTTCCGGCGGGTGAATGGGTTCAGCGAAATCTTGCGCCCGATGTCTCGAAAGCGGTGGGCGGAGTTGTGGCCGCGCTCGTTTCGTTGCTCGCGCTTCCGGTTCTCGGTGTGCTGTTGTTCCGAGCGTTGCGTGATCGGCCCGGGCAAAGTGATCAAGACGGACAAGGTGCTGCCACGGCGGGTGGCACGCGTCGCGCGTTTCTCGCGAACGGCGCGGCGGGGGCGAGTGCGCTGGTTGCCGGCGCCGCGGGGATGCTCGGTCATTCCCTTTTGGGCGTCGGGAAGAAGGGGAACGGCTGGCTCGATGTCAGCACGCAAATCAGCGCCGATAACGGTGTCATCAAGACGCATCCGACCTGGGACGATGCCTGGAAGGGTGCCGAGGTTCAGTCCTATGGTCGCCTGGGGCGAACAGAATGGAAAGTGTCGGATACGGTCCTGGGTGCGGGGCGGCTCAAGGGCGAAGCGTCCTGGCCGCTTGTTAAGGCGGCCTTTGAGCGCGGCATCAACTACGTCGATACGGCGCCAGACTATTCCACCTCGGGGAGCGAGCTTGCGGTGGGGCGCGCGCTCAAAGAGATTCCGCGCGATGAGATTTTTCTCGCGACGAAATTTTGTACGCCGATCGGGCATCTCCCGGCGGGCACCTCTGTTGAGCGATACAAGGAAGTGATCCACGAGAGTCTCGGCAGACTCGGGACGGATTACGTAGACCTCGTCCATATCCATTCATGCGATGAAGTGGACCGATTGATGGATCCCAACGTGCATGAGGCGTTCGATCAGCTCAAGACGGAAGGCAAGGTTCGCTTTCTCGGCGTTTCGACCCATACGCCGCGGCTCGTTGAGGTGGCGAATCAAACGATCGATTCAGGTCGCTTCGACGTGATGATGCTCGCCTATCATCACGGGATCTGGCCTCAACTCAGCTCGATCATCGACCGCGCGCATGACGAGCAGGATATGGGCATCGTGGCGATGAAGACCTTGAAGGGCGCGAAGCATCGCAACCTCCAGGAATTCCATGAGGCGAATACCTACGCTCAGGCGGCGCTTAAGTGGGTGCACTCAAATCCGAAGGTTTCCTGCGCAGTCATCTCCTTCTTTGAACAGCAGCACCTCGATGAGTATTTGCATGCCTCAGGTCGGCAGCTCTCAAGTTCAGATGTGGCGACGCTTGAGAATTATGACCGTGCGATTGTGGGTTCGTATTGCGCGCCGCATTGCGGTGCCTGCCTCACGAGCTGCCCTGAAGAGGTTCCGATCCATGATGTTCTTCGGCATCGCATGTATTTCGAGGACTACCATGATGAGCGAAACGCGATGGAGCTCTACTCGAAGCTCGAGGTCAACGCCGAGGCCTGTGCGGGTTGTTCCGCGCCGTGCTTGGGGAGCTGCCCGCTGGGTATTCCGATTCCGGAGAAAACCCAGGGCGCACATCAGCTGCTTTCTTTGAACGCTTAGCAGCGAGCGCAGTCGGGAGCTCTCTTTGCGGGGCCGGCGAGTTCAGCTGTCTTGTTCAGCCGGCTGCGCGGTCTGGTTCATGGCGGCGGCGAGTTCGAAGTCGAGCTCAGTGAGTCCGCCCGCATCATGGGTGACGAGGTCGACGACGACGCGGTTGTAAACGTTTGACCATTCGGGATGGTGGTCGATCTTTTCGGCGCGGATCGCGATTTCCGACATGAAGGCGAATGCGCAGGCGAAGTCGCGGAATTTGAATTCGCGATGCAGTTTGCCTGCTTCGATGGACCAGTCGTCGAGCGCTGACATGCGAGATTCGATTTCCGCGGGATCGAGGGCTTTAGGGCGAGGCAAGGTGCTAGTCGTCTTCTTTGTTGATCGCGCGCACGAAGGCGTCGTAGAGCGCGCTTCGAACCTGGGCTCGATCGGCGCGACCGTAGACTTCGCGGAAAGCTTTCAGCGGGATGATGCCCTTGGCCATGGACCGATGCCCCCCGCCGACGCCAAGGCCTTCGACGACGGCGCGGACGACTTCACCCGCCGCGCGGACATAGCCGACGTTGCGGACAGAAAAGACGAGGTTGCGGTCGACGATGCCGACGGCCACGGCCCATTCAGCGCCTTCAGCCTGAAGCGCCATGTCGGCGACCTGCGGGATGACGTCTTCGCGGACGCGCCCGAGAATCAGAATATGAATTCCATCCCGCACTTCTGATTTCGAGAGCGCGCGCCCGAGGGCTTGCAAGCCGGGAAGCGGCAGCGCGGGGCGTTCGATGCGCCGCAAGAGCGCGGGGCTATGTGACTCGTGGAGATAGGCGAAGGACAGCATGTCGCGAGGGCTGGAGTCCCGGCCGAGGTACTGCGTATCACTTTTGATTCCGTAGAGGAGCGCTGTTGCGAGCTTTGGGCTGATCTCGGTCTTTGCTGCGCGGAGGTATTCGGTGAAGATCGAAGAGGTCGCGCCGTAGCTTGTCCGGATGTCGGTGATCGTGGCGGAATAGCCGGAGCGTTCCGGGTGATGGTCGATGATGACGTCCGGCGTGAGCAAGCGTTCCGGTGGGTTCTCGCCGAACACGTTAGGCTGGACATCGACGAGGACGAGCGCGTCGAATTCGTTGATTTCGTCGGGCGTGATCACGCGAACATCGATGCCGACGGCATGGCATAACGCGCGGTTCTCGGGCCGCTGTACGTCGCCGAAGGAGATCAGGGGTGCGGTCGTGCGCTTGCGGCCGAGGAGTGCGCGGAGGGCGTAGGCGCTCGCGATTCCGTCGGGATCGGGGTCGGGCTGAACGAGGATACCGATCTTCTCTTTCGGGCCGAGGAGTTCGCGGATTTTGACGACGCGCTGCAGGTTGGCGAGGTGATCAAACTCTTCGTTGATATCGTCGCGGATGAGCGTCTTCCAGCCGGTTCGGCGGAGGGACGCATGGTCGGGGAGGTCGTCCTTGGTGAGGCTATCGGAGAGCACCAAGATGGAGGCCTCTTCGTCGACCTTGCGAATTTCGCGCACGGCGAGCCGTGTCCAGGGGCCGTCGTCGCTGACCAAAGCGTATTCATCATCCGTGGCAGGGCTGAGCTTGGAGATCGCCTCTTCGTCGAGGCCGCCTTGAAGCATCTTGAAGCCCGGCGGGCGCGCGCGGCTTTCGTCATCACGGGGAACCCAGTTCAGTTCCTCGGACTCGTCGGTGCCGATGCGTGCCCAAAGGCGAGCGCTCTCGGCTCCGTCACAGATGATGATTCGACGTCCCACCCGACCCCCGGCGACGTGTTTCGCTTGTCCAAAAAAGACAGGCGATGCGGCAAGTCAGTGTCGTCCCTCGGTTTCGGGCTCGCCTGAGTCAGGCGAATCGAGTCGGGGGTTGGACTCCGGTCGCTGCGAAGGCGGGAGATTACACCAAGGTTGCTTGCCAGCGAGTGATTGGGGGCGGGAACCCGGCGTGGCCGCTGTTCCCGAGGGGACAGAGCTGTCCGAGGGACTAAATCGGCGAGGCTCAGCTGAAGGGCCGCAGAGAGCGATCTGAGGGGGTAGGATGCAGGCGATTTTTAGGCTCGGATCTTCAAATGAGGAGAGAACATGCGTTTGGTGAATTATGAGGGCCGGCTGGGGCTCGATCTCGGCGGGCGGTTCGTGGATCTCGAGCAGCAGAGCGGCGGGCGCTTGCCTTCGGATCCGATGGGCGCCTTCGCTGCCTGGGACGAGATTCGGGAGTTTGCTCTCGAGCAGACGATGGGTGACGCAGGGCCGGTGATCGTCCCCGCACGGTTGGGCGCTCCCGTCCCGCGGCCCGCTCAGGTCTTCGCCATCGGCCTGAACTACAAGGATCACGCCGAGGAGGCAAATCTCCCCGAGCCCGCTTCGCCGATGGTCTTTACGAAATTTCCGTCTTGCATCGTTGGCCCGGAGGCCGAAGTCCCGCTGACTTCGAACCGGGTGGACTGGGAAGTTGAGCAGGTCGTGGTTATCGGGAAGGCCGCCAAAGATGTGCCCGCTGTTCAGGCTTGGGATTACGTCGCGGGCATGACGGTTGGGCAAGATATTTCGGATCGCGCGCTTCAGTTTTCGGACAAGCCGCCGCAGTTCAGCCTCGGGAAATCAGCGACCGCTTTTGGGCCGCTCGGCCCGGCACTCGTGAGCCTCGACGAGTTTGAGAATCCCGATGAGGTTGCGCTGCATTGCTGGGTCGCGGGCGAGAAGATGCAGGAGTCCACGACGGCGAATCTGATCTTTTCGGTTCCGCAACTGATCGAGTACATCTCTTCCTTCTGTGTCTTGATGCCCGGCGATTTGATTTTTACAGGAACACCGGGGGGTGTCGGAAGTGTCCGCGAGCCTCGTCGCTATCTCGTCGAAGGCGAGCTCATCGAAACTGAGATCGAAGGGATTGGTCGTCTCTCGAATCTCTGCGTCGCGAAGTCATAGGCGGGCGCCCGTTTGATGCAGCGCATTTTTATCGGAGACGTTCAGGGTTGTGGGAACGAGCTGGAAACGCTGGTTGAGAGGGCAGAGGCCGCTTTTGGCGACGATTTCTCGCTCTGGGTTGCGGGCGATCTGGTGAACCGAGGTCCGCTGAATCTGGGGCCGCTCAAGCGTGTGCGCAAAATGGTCGAGGCGGGCCGCGCTGAGTACGTGTTAGGCAACCATGAGATTTTTTTGCTCGAGGTGGCTTTTGGCTTGCGCGAGCTGCGGCCGACGGATTCGGTCCAGGACGTGCTTTCTGCGCCGGATGTCGATGATTGGATTGAATGGTTGCGGCGCCGCCCCGTTGTCGTTCCGGGTGAGATCGATGGGCAGCCCTTCGCCATGGTGCATGCCGCCTCCAGTCCCGATTGGGATTTGTCGGAGCTTTCGCGCTGGGGAGAGGCGGTTCAGGCGCGACTGGGCGGAGACCTGGACGAAGCACGTGCCTTTCTCGCGCTGTCGCCCGATGAGGACGAAACGCGAAACGCCTTGGCGCGCCTAACGCGATGTCGTCGAATCGGTTCGGATGGTGTTTGGTCGAGCGAAGAGCCCGAAGGGCCCGAATTCGCCTGGCATAAGGCATGGCTCGACCGAGGACATGATTTTGGGTTGGTCTACGGCCATTGGGCTCGCCAGGGGCTGCATGTCGTGAAGGGGCTTCGCGGCCTCGATACGGGGTGTGTGCATCACGGCCGAGGCAAGGATGGTTTCTTGACGGGCTGGATGCCCGAGGCGCCGAAGGGGGCGGCCGGGGCGGGCGGATCGCGCGAGGGGCTACGCTCCTTCGATGCGCCGGATGATCGCCTCTGGCAGATTCCGGCCGAGCGGCGGTATTACTATGCTGCTGGCGAAGATGACCCCGCGGGTGCGGGCGGTCCGGCGGGCGGCTGAAGGCTCCGTTCGGGACCGGTAAGTCTAAGACAAAGAGAGGCGGCGATGGCCAAAGTAGTGATTCCGACGATTTTTCAGGGTCCAACCCGGGGGGAGTCCGAGCTTGATGTCGATTTCGGCACGATCGGCGCCTGTTTCGACGCGGTCGATGCGGAGTTCCCCGGTTTGAAGGCACTCGTGGTCGATCCCAAGGGCGGCGCGATTCATAAATTCGTCAAAGTGACGCTCAACGGCGAACTGCTCAATGGCGGCTCTGAGGTTTTGGAGAGAGCCGTCTCTGCGAGCGACGAAATCGAAATTATCGCCGCGATCGCGGGCGGTTGAGCGTTGCGACACGGACCCGATTGATGGACCTTCCGTGTTCGCTCGCATTGCGACTGCTTGAGGTGGTCGATCGGCGCGGCGACGCATTCATCTCGGCCTTGCCCAAGCATTGGCAAAGCCGGCATCGAAGATTCTGAAAACCCGAACCCAAATCCCAAACGAGGAAATCGCATATGCCCGGACCCGAGGGAGATCGCCTTCTTTACGTGAACATGACGGACCAGACTACGTCCTATGAGCCCTTTCCGGATGAGTGGAAGCTGCTCGGCGGCCGCGGACTCTCCGCGAAGATCCTGACCAAGGAATGTGATCCGACCTGCGACGCGCTCGGTCCGGATAACGTCCTCGTGATGGCACCCGGTGTGCTCTCGGGCACGACGGCGCCGACTTCCGGCCGCATCTCGATCGGTGGCAAGAGCCCGCTGACGGGTGGCATTAAGGAAGCGAACGCGGGTGGCAATCCCGGTCAGCATCTCATGAAGCTCGGCATTCGTGCCGTCGTCGTGAAGGGCAAGCCCGCGGATGGCAACAAGCGCTACGGCCTGCGCATCGACGAAGGCGAAGTCTCCGTCGTCGCAGCCGACGAGTACAACGGCATGTGGAACTATGCGATGTGCGAAAAGCTCCTCGCGAACGAGAAGAAGACGGCCAGCGTGATCTCGATCGGTCCGGCCGGCGAACTCGGCCTGATGGGCGCTTCGGTGGCCTGCACGGATCAGGACCAGGAACGACGCCCGGCACGCCACGCGGCGCGCGGCGGCCTCGGCGCGGTCATGGGTTCCAAGGGACTCAAGTGGGTCCTCGTGGATCCCGGCAAGGCGAAGACGCGACAGGCGCCCGATTCGAAGGCCTTCAACGCGCTCACCAAGCGCTACTCGAAGGACTACCTCGACGGCCCGCAGATGATGAAGCACGGCACGTCGTCGGTGGTTCCGCTCGCGAACATGCTGAACACCTTCGTGTACAAGAACCGCACGGAAGGTCAGTCCCCCGACGTGGAAGCCCTCGATGGTGCGCGCATCCTCGAGAGTTTTGAAACGCGCGGTGGCGGCATGCATAACTGCATGACGGGCTGCATCGTGAAATGCTCGAACGTCGTGCATGACGCGGATGGTAACTACAAGACGTCGGCGCTTGAGTTCGAAACGCTGACCCTGCTCGGTGCTTCCTGCGCGATCAAGACTTTTGACGAAGTTGCTGATCTCGACCGTCTTTGTGATGAGGTTGGTCTTGATACCATTGAGACCGGCGCAGCGATCGCCATCCTGATGGATTCGGGCGGCATGGAATGGGGCGACTCCGCGGGCGCGATTGCGCTGCTCAAGGAAATCGCCGAAGGCACCGAGCGTGGCAAGATGATCGGTGATGGCGCGGTTGCGACGGGCAAGAAGCTCAAGCATAAGCGCGTGCCCCACGGACGGGGCCAGGCCATTCCGGCTTGGGATCCGCGGCCTCTGAAGGCAACGGGCGTGACGTATGCGGCGGGCCCGATGGGCGCGGACCATACGGCCGGACTGATCGTGAATCCGGGGCTCGCTCCGGAGGAATACGCGCAGACTTCTCAGGAAGTTCAGCTCGTGAACATGGTGTGTGATTCGTCTGGCTTCTGTCAGTTCATTTCGCCGACCCTCGACGATATGCGCGAATACTACGGTGTCCTTTACGGCATCGAAGTTTCCCGCAAGGAGATCGCCGACCAGGGATGGGAATGTCTGGAAGACGAATGGAACTTCAACAAGGCTGCGGGATGGAAAGACGAAGATAATGGTCTTTCCGACTGTCTCGTGGAAGAGGGCATCGGCCCGGACAACGCCATGAAGTTTGATGTTTCTCTTGAGATCATCAATCAGTCGAAGGTTCGCTTCCCGGTTCGCGACGAGCTTTTCGCGATCAAGGCAAGCGGCTGATTCACTCAGACGATTGAGCACTCAAAGGGACGGGCAAGGGATCTCCCTTGCCCGTCCTTTCCTTTTTAGAGATCGAAATCGAAAGCCGAAGGGACGAAGGTCAGCATGAAGCACGACGTACGCATGCGCGGATTCAAGGAGCGTGTGGATGTCGAAGTGGTCGACGCCTATTTGCGCGAGGCGGCGAAGCCGCTGGCCGCCGAGACGGTGCCTCTGCTTGAGTGTGTGCATCGGGTTCTTGCGGAGGATGTGACGGCGGAGGTCGACGTTCCGGGTTTCGCGCGTTCGGCGATGGACGGCTACGCGCTCCGCGGCGAAGAGAGCTTTGGCGCTTCGGCATACGATGCGATCCGTTTGGACGTGATCGGGATTTCGCTGCCAGGGAAGCCCTTCGCGGGAGAAGTTGGGCGTGGGCAGGCCGTTCGAATCATGACGGGCGCGCCGATTCCCGCCGGCGCGGATGCCGTGATCAAAGCAGAAGTTTGCGAAGAGGCGGATGCCGTCGTTTCGATCAGCGAGTCCGTTGCGCCCAAGAAAAATGTGGGTGCCGTCGGCGAAGATATTCGAAGTGCCGATCCTGTCCTCTCGTTAGGTCGACGCCTGCGTCCCCAAGATGCAGGACTCCTCTCCTCGATCGGCCGCGCCGAAATTGAATGTGTTAGACGACCCCGGGTTCGGCTTGTTGTGACGGGGGACGAGCTGCTCCCGGCCGGAGCGAAACCGTCGGGCTCGCAAATTGTCGATAGTAATTCCGTTGTTTTGCGCGGGCTGATTGGCCGCGACGGCGGCGAGGCGCTTCCTTTTGAGATCCTGCCCGATATTCCTGAGAAGATCCGCGCAGCGATCGCGGATGAAGCCGCCGATGTGGTCCTTGTTTCCGGGGGCACGTCCGTGGGACAAGAGGATCATGCGCCGCGTCTGCTCTCAGAACTCGGTGAGCTTGTTTTCCACGGGATCTCAATGCGGCCTTCGAGTCCGACGGGGATCGGTCGCATAGGCCCTCGATTCGTATTCTTGCTCCCGGGGAATCCCGTGAGCTGTCTTTCTGCATACGAGTTCTTTGCGGGGCCAACGATTCGTGCGCTCGGTGGTCGTGCTCGGCGCTGGCCCCATCGTCGCGCGAGCGTGCCGCTCGCTCGAAAGATCGCCTCTGAGGTCGGTCGGACGGATTATGTCCGCGTCGCAATCGAAGAGGGGAAAGCGGTTCCTCTGGCGACTTCGGGTGCTTCGATTCTCTCTTCGACCGTGCGCGCAGCCGGTTCGGTCGTTGTCCCCCGCGAGCTTGAGGGCATGCCGGAGGGAGATTTCGTCGAGGTCTATCTCTACGATGACGAGGGGCCCGACTCGGAGCACATCGCGCCGGGTGTTTTCCAGTCGTCACCGTCTTTGGAATCGCCGTCGGAATCATCGTCATGAAGCAGAAGCAATTTCTTGAAGTCCTGGACCGCGATGAAGCGGAAGCGCGCTGGCGAGCGGTTGTGGGTGAGGCCGCCTTGGAGGCGGAGAGGGTTCCGCTCGCTGAGGCGCTTTCGCGGGTGCTCGCGGAGGATATCCGGGCGACGGTCGATGTTCCGGGATTTGATCGTTCGAATATGGACGGGTTCGCGGTGCGGGCGGAGGATACTTTCGGCGCTTCGGAAGAGGAGCCGGTTCGGCTGGCGCTGAACGATGAAATTTTGGCGACGGGGATCGAGCCGCAAGTTGAAGTCGCATCGGGAACAGCGACGGTGATCGCGACGGGCGGAATGCTGCCAAGGGGAGCCGACGCCGTGGCTCCGATTGAAGTCACGGATGCGGATCCCGAAGACGAGCGCTTCGTGTTTGTGCGCGCATCGCGGGTGCCGGGGGCTGCGGTCAGTTTCGCGGGGACCGATATGGGGCGCGGTGAGACGGTGCTCTTTTCGGGGACGCGGCTGACTTCGCGCGAGACGGGCGTTTTGGCAGCGATCGGCTGTGAGTCGGTCTCGGTGGTGCGCCGTCCGCGGGTCGGGATTATCTCGACCGGGGATGAGATTGTTCAGCCGGGGGAGTCGATGCGCCCCGGATTAGTCTTCGATAGCAATGGCCGGATTTTGGCGGATGCCGTGACGGAGCTCGGTGGCGAGCCTGTTTTTTACGGGGCTTTCCGAGATGATTTACCGGCGCTGCGCTCGGCGATTCAGAATGCGCTGGTCGATGCGGATATGGTTCTGCTTTCGGGAGGGACTTCGAAAGGCGAGGGTGATCTCAACGCGATTGTCGTCGGCGAACTCGAGCCAGGAATCCTTGTGCATGGGGTGGCGCTTAAGCCGGGGAAGCCGATTTGCCTGGCGGCCGAGGGGACGAAGCCCGTCGTGATTTTGCCGGGTTTTCCGACCAGCGCGATTTTCACTTTCCATGAATTCGTCGCGCCGCTGATTCGGGATCTCGCGGGTCGCGCTCGGGAGTCTCGTGAGACGCGGACAGCGCAGCTCGCGATCAAGACGCAGAGTGAGCGGGGGCGGCTCGAGTATCTGTTAGTTGGGCTCGTCGGGGATGAGCGTGCGGGATTGTCGGCCTATCCGATGGGGAAAGGGAGCGGGAGCGTCACCAGCTTCAGCCGGGCTGATGGTTTCGTCCGGTTGGGTCGGAATGTCGAACAGGTTGATGCGGATACGCCCGTCGAGGTCACCTTGATCGGGCATGAAGTGCCGGTGGCAGATTTGGTTGTGATCGGGAGCCACTGTGCGGGTCTCGATCTGATTGCGAGTGAGCTCGCGCGCCACGGATTGCGCGTGAAGCTGCTTGCGGTGGGGAGCGGGGGAGGCCTCTCGGCGGCACAGCGCGGGGAATGCGATCTCGCGCCGATTCATCTCTTGGATGAGGCGAGCGATTCGTATAACGCGCCTTTTCTAACGCCGGGGCTGCGATTGCTCTCGGGCTATCGGCGGATGCAGGGTGTCGTCACTCGACAGGATGAGACGCGCTCGATTGATGCGCTGCTTGAGGACCCGACGGTTCGGATGGTGAACCGAAACCGCGGGGCCGGAACGCGAATCCTGATTGACCGACTTCTCGGGGAGCGTCGACCTCCGGGCTACCCCTACGAGCCCCGCTCGCATTTCGCCGTGGCGGCGGCGATTGCCCAGGGTCGCGCGGATTGGGGCGTGACGATTGAATCTGTTGCGCGAGAGGCGGGGCTGCGGTTCTCGAGCCTGCGCGCTGAAGAATACGATTTTGTGGTGCCTGAATCGCGCTGGGAAAAGCCTGCCCTTCGCCTGCTCCGCAGCTTGCTCGAAGATTCGAGCTCGTCGCTCCGCGCATCGCTTTCTGAACAGGGATTCATGTTAGGCGAGGCGTAGAGCCTAACCCCTACCCTTGACCCGTCAAATTCCCGATCGCCCCGCAGCTCGGGTGCGCCGATACCGCCTAAGGTTCGAGGTGAATCCCAAACGGTCGGGTGATGGCGCGTGAGAGAAAACAAGAACATTGAGGCGGCTAAGGCGCCCCATCTTGACGATGCAAGTCGCGTCATTGCCGAGCTGGGCTCGGACTGGGCCTGCGTGCTGAGTGTTGAAGAGCGGGGTGAATGGTCTCGGGAGTGGGTGTCGGGTTCAATCCCGGTCCGCCCGGATCTCGACCTCGTCTCGTTGTCCCCTGAAGAAATCATCGCGCTTCTCTCCCCGGAAGATCAGCAGCTTGCGCTGGATCAGCTTGTCCGGGCAATGGAGTTTGGGTCGGACCGGGCAGAGTTCCGGATCAACCTGGGCCACGCGGGTACGCGCTGGGTCGAAAGTGCCTTGCGAATCATTCGTCCCTCGGAGCCAGGGCAGTCGCTTCGCATCTTCAGCACCATGCGCGATGTCACCGATCGCCGCGAAACCGAAGAGGCGCTTCGGCAGAGCGAGAGCCAGTACCGTGCTTTGATTCAGCAGGCCTCGGACGGCATTATCGTTTTTGACGCAGAGGGCCGGATCAATACGAGTAATCCCGCGGCGCACGAACTCTTCGGGTTGGACCGTGAGACGCTGCATCAAACGCCGATGAGCGATCTTTTCCTTGAGGATGAGCCGGGGACGGACCAATCGGCGCTGGTGGATTTGGATGCCGGCATGACGGCGCGTTCGGTTCGTCGGCTCAGTCGAAGCCGCGGTGAGAACTGGATCTGGACGGAACTCTCAGCGCGCCGTTTGAACGATGGAATGGTTCTCGCGACGGCTCGAAACATCACAAAGCGGATGGAGGCAGAGCAGCGGATTCGTCATCTCGCCTATTTCGATTCGCTGACGGGGCTTCCGAATCGTGACCTCTTTCACGACCAAATCGCAAAGGCGATTCAGCGTGCGGGTGAGATTGATAAGCCGATGGCGCTTCTCTTTCTCGACATCGATCGCTTCAAGCATGTGAACGATTCGCTCGGGCATACGAGTGGAGATGTCCTGCTCACGCAGGTCGCGCAGCGTCTTCGTTCCGCCGTGCGCGGGAGCGATTCGATTGGGCGACTCGCTAATGAAGCGGAAGCGGAAGAGCGAAAGGCCGGGGGCGTTTCTCGCCTCGGCGGAGACGAGTTTACGATCGTTGTGACGGATCTCGACCATCCTCAGGATGCGGCCCGTGTGGCGCGGCGTGTGCTCGACGCGATGTCTCGGCCGATCGCGATCGGTGAACAGGAAATCTTTACAGGATGCAGTATCGGAATCGCTGTTTGGCCGGATGACGGCGACAATAGTGAGGAGCTGCTGCGTTCTGCGGATCTTGCGATGTATCACGCGAAGGGCGTGGGCGGGCAGTCCTACCAGTTTTTCGACGCTTCTATGAATCACACTTCGACGCGTCGGCTGAACCTCGAAAACAAGCTTCGAAGGGCGCTTGAGCGCGACGAGTTCCACCTTGTCTATCAGCCGATTCGGGATGGGCGGACGGGTCGGGTTTCGGCCGCGGAGGCACTCCTGCGTTGGACCGATTCCGACGGAGAGTCGATTGGTCCCGATGAGTTTGTGCCGCTTGCAGAAGAAACGGGTTTGATCGTCGATATCGGCGCATGGGTTTTACGCGAAGCGTGTATGCAGGCTTCCGCGTGGCAGGCCGCAGGGTATGAGCCGATTCGTATGTCCGTGAATATTTCGGTGAACCAACTGCGCTCCGCGGGCATCATGACGACGGTGAACGATATTCTCTGCGAGTCGGAGCTGAGCGCTGCGGATCTTGAACTCGAGATTACGGAGACGTCGATTCTGGATGCGAACCCGAATATCGTCGCGGCGGTTGAGGGGTTGGCGAATCTTGGAATCGGCTTCGCTCTCGACGATTTCGGAACGGGCTACTCGTCGCTTTCTGCGCTGCAACGATTTCCGATCGAGCGACTGAAAATCGACCGGTCTTTTGTGTCCGGTTTGGGAAGGGATGCGAGTGATGAGGCGCTCTGCTCTGCAATTTCGGCTTTGGCAAAGCGTCTCGGGCTCGCGGTTGTTGCCGAGGGGGTAGAAACCCAGGATCAAGTGCATTTCCTGGTCGGAATGGAATGCCAGGAACTGCAGGGCTACCTCTTCAGCCGCCCCTTGCCTGCGGATCAATTCGAGCCCTATCTGGCGAAGGACCAAAAACGCTGGGCCGCGGTGGATGAGAAAAAGCGGCTCGCCCGCGAGGGAAAGCCCCGCTGAGGATCCTGGGAAGCCTCTAGCTCAGCTACGGAACGGCGCGGCTGCTTGGATGTGACAATTTTACGTTCGATTTGAGCACACGTTGCCGGCCCCGAGGGCGCGCGGTAATTTCCAGCGACCCCATGGAATCATCCCCACTCGCTTCTGGCCCCCCAGAACACCCCGACCCAAACAAGCCGCACTTGTTGCGGCTAGGCGAAGCATTGGATGACGGACCGCTTGAAGCGCGGTTTCGGTTCTCGTTCGGGGCGCAGTCTCAATCTCATTGCCACGATTTGGAAGCATCCGCGTTGGGTGCATCGGAATCCTATGCCCAAGATCCTTGTGATCTTCCGGGAAAGGAGGAGCGCGCATGTCGATTGTCGGCTCCCTGCTGATCATCGTCGTTTGTTTGGCGGCCTCTGCATTTTTTTCGAGTAGCGAAACCGCGTTGTTTCGTCTGCGCTCGCATGATCTCGACGCAGACAATGAAGCGGTGGGGCCTGCGGATATTGCCGTGCGGGATTTGACGGCCTCTTCTTCGCGCTTGCTCGTGACGATCCTGCTCGGAAATAACGTCGTCAATATTCTCGGTGCGTCTGTTGCTTCGGGGCTCGCGATTCATTGGTTTGGCGTCGAGATGGGGATTCCGCTCGCGACCATCACGATGACCGTGTTGGTGTTGCTCTTCTGCGAAATCCTGCCGAAGGCGGTTGCGGCGCGACATCCTCGCGGTGTCTCTCGCGTGGTTGGCTTGCCGCTCTAGCTGTTTCATCAAATTCTACGTCCGATTCATGGTCTCTTTGATCGTGCGATTGAGCCCATGGTCCGCCGTGTGACGGGTGGCGTGGACAGCGATGAATCTCTCGGCTCTGAGGAAGTTCTCCGCCTAGCGCGAGAGGCGCTGGACAACGCGGATGATGCGGGTTCGCCTCTCGCGATCATTGGAGCGACTTCAAATGCGGCCGAGATGGACGTCTCGGAAATTATGGTGCCGCGCACCGAGATCGAAGCCTATCCGACGGATACGCCCGTTTCAGAGCTCATCGAGAAGATGCTGGAGGGGCGCTACACGCGTGTTCCGATCTATGAGGAATCGATCGACCATGTGTTAGGTGTGATTCATCTCAAGGATCTCATGAAGCTCGCGCGGGCCGACGGCAAAGAAATCTTCTCCATCTTGAAGCCTGTGCTGCGCGTGCCGGAGCGAAAGCCGATTCTTCGCCTGCTGACGGAGATGCAGCGCGCGTTCTGCCATGTCGCCCTCGTGAAAGATGAGTTCGGGGTGACGCAGGGCCTCGTGACTCAGGAAGATATTCTTGAAGAAATCGTGGGCGAGATCCGGGATGAATTCGATTCCGAGGAGTTGCTCACGATTCGGAAGCTCAGCAGCAGTCGCTACGAAGTGCTCGGTCGAATCAAGGTGCTCGATTTTAATCGTGAAACCGGTTGGCAGGTCCCCGCGGAAAAGGGCGACACGATTGGCGGGCTGATCTTCAACACGCTTGAACGGGCGCCGCGGCAAGGTGAATGCGTTCGGCTGGCCGGGTTTACCCTGGAATGCACGGATGTTTCAGGTAGCCGGATCACCCGCGTCACCATCACGGAAGAACTGAACGCGCCGCCCGAAGAAGAGGACGCGACGAAGCGCTAGCGAACGCGGCGTAGGGCTTGGGACTTGATGATTAAGTAGACGGTTCGGCCCGGCCGCAATTCGAGCTCTGTTGCAGCGCCCTTCGTGATCTTTGAGGCGATGCGGAGGTCTTTTACGCTGGAATGAACTGATGCGTGAACGAGCGTGTGAACGAGCACGTGATCGCCGTACGTCTCAATCTCTGCGACCTCCCCTTCAAGGCAATTGCGCGCCGATATTCCGTCCAAGCGAGCGAGGGCGATCAGCACATCTTCTGGGCGTAGGGCCAGGGAGAGCTGCTCGCCGGCCTCGACCGGCCAAGGCAGGGCGAGCTCAACCCCGCCTGATGTGCGTGCGCGCGTCGTTTGCGGAGTCGTCGCGGACTCCGCTGCATTCTCCGCCTGAACTTCGATCAAGTTTTCCACTTCAAGCTCGCCATCCAGGGAATGAACGGCCTGACTCCAGAGCGTCTCTCGAGGAGGCCCTTGGGCGATAACTCGACCTGCATCCAGAACCACGATTTCGTCGCCGAGAAGGATGGCTTCATCGGGATCGTGGGTAATGTGCACAATCGGCAGGCCGAGTTCTTCGCGAATGCGGATCAAGTAGGGAAGGATTCGCCGGCGCAGCGCCACGTCGAGAGCGGCCAAGGGTTCATCGAGCAAGAGCGCTCGGGGGCTGCAGGCGATTGCGCGAGCGAGGGCGACGCGGCTCTGCTCGCCTCCGGAGAGGCGTGTGATGGAACGGCTGCGGAGTGGGTCGAGTTCCAGGACCTCGATGGCTTGTTCGATTGCGGATTCGGTTTCTGCGGCCGGGCCCATGGCGCCGAAGCGAATATTGGCTTCCACGTCTCGGTCCGGAAAAAGAGTCGGCGCTTGGGGAACCCAGCCGAGTCTGCGCCGGTGGGCTGGCACATGCAGTCCTTGGCTTTCATCCTCGAGCCAATGCCCGCCGAGCTGGACGCGCGCTGTAGCGCAAGGTTCGAGTCCGAGGAGGACACGAAGCAGACTCGTCTTCCCCGCCCCGCTTGCACCAAAGAGAACGAGGGTTTGGACATCCCATTCGATCTGGAGGTCGAGTAAGAGGCCGGGCTGTTCCAGATGAACCTGAATCAGAGAACTCATGCGCTCGGCCTCCCGAGGAAGCGCTCGGCGGCGATCATGCTGAACAGCGCGATGCCAAAGGAGCATCCGACGAGCAGGGCTGCGCTGGTATCGTCGCCCAGTTGGATCCGCGACCAGATGGCGAGGGAGAGCGTCTCGGTGCGTCCGGGGATAATGCCGGCGAGAACCGCGGTGGCGCCGAATTCGCCAAGCGCTCGTGTGAAGCAGAGCAGCGCGCCGTAAAGGAGTCCGCGGCGCGCGAGAGGCAGACTCACGCGGAAGAACGTCGCGACCGGAGAGGCGCCTAAGGTCTTAGCCATTTCCTCGAATCGCGGGTCGACTTCGCTGAAGCTTTGCTCCGCGCTGCGGACGAGGAGCGGGAAGCCGACGATTGCTGCTGCGATGACAGCGGCGGTCGGGGTGAAGACGAGCTCGAGTCCGAGGCTTTCCCAAAACGGCGCTAAGGGGCTGGTTCCGCCGAGCATCCAGAGAAGCAGGAGCCCCACCGCAACGGGCGGCATCACCATGGGGAGGGAGAAGAGTGCGCGGAGAAGGCTCGGGAAGGGGAGGGCGCCGCGGGCTAGGCCGTATCCCAGGGCGATGGCGAAAGGGAGGCATAGCAAGGTCGAGAGAATTCCGACCCGGAGAGTGAGGGCAAGAATGGGGAGGACTTCGCTCATCTTGCTCGCTCCTCTCCAGGGAAGGAACGAGCCGGGGCGAAGCCTGCCTCCGCGAGTGCCTTACGCGTCTTTGGTGCAGACCAAGCGCGGAGTGCTTTCTCGGGGTTCGGGCAATGGGCGGAATTGGATGTGAGTCCTGCGGTGTAGCGAATCTCTGGGTAGTCGTTTGGGTCGAGGGCGTTTAGAGGAACGGCGCTTGTGAGGAGGTGTTGGTCGCTTCGGTACGCGAAGGCGAGGTCGGCATGGCCGGCTTCGACGGCGCTGAGGGTCGCCCGGGCATGCTCCGTTTGAATGATTTTACCCCGGAGCGTTTCGAGGAGCCCTTGGGCGCGCAGCCAAGCGGTGGCATAGCGTCCGAGGGGGACGACCTCTGCGGGCAGGGCGATCCGTCTGATTTCTGGAAGTGCGAATGCGCTGCGCGGGTCGCTGCCCGGGGAGGCGCTCCGGAGGGAGGCGCGGGTCAAGAGGATGAGTTCGCCGCGGGCGATGTCTCTGATGGAGGAGCGGGCGATCCAGTTTTCGGCGGCGAGCGATTCCATCAGCTGGGCATCGGCCGAGACGAGGAGGTCAAAAGGTGCCCCGAGGCGGAGCTGCCGGGCATGGGTGCTGGAGGCGCCGAAGATCGGTTCGATCTCGACGGGAACCTCACTTTCTGCCAATCGCGTCACGATTCCCTCGGCAACCTCGCGCAAGCTGGAGGCGACGCCCATTCGGAGAGGCCGAGAATCGCAAGGCGCGCGCTCGTCGCCGAGATTCGCGTCGCTACAGGCCAAGGGGCTGAGCAGCGTTAGCGCGGTGGCGATCCACATCCGTGCTCGCGCGCAAGCTGAGATCCGGCGTGCGCTGGGGGCGGCGGCAGGAGGGCAGGCGAGGACGGAGGCGCGCGCGGGCATCTTTTGAGCATAGCTCGAATGGCCGGGTGACTGGATCGGCGAGCAGCAAAGCCATAGGATCCCGCCGGCTCCATTCCGGGGCGAGGAGTTCAGCTTGGCGCCTTCGGATGAAATTGATGAGAAGAAGTCGGATGGGGCGGAGCTTCTCGAGCCCGCTGCGCATTTGGGGGATTCGGAGCCGGTTCGGATCACGGGTTGGGCCTCCGGCGGGGAGGGCGTTGGGCGACTCTCAGACGGGCGCGTGATTTTCATCGAAGGTGCGGTTCCGGGGGACCTCGTTGCGCCTTCGGAAATCGCGATCCGAAAGAAGATGGCCTGGGGCAAAGTCGGTCGTTTGGTCGAGGCCAGTGCCGACCGGGTCGATCCTTCCTGCGCTCATTTTGAGACCTGCGGTGGATGTACCTGGCAGCATGTTCGCTATCCCGCCCAGCTTGAAGCGAAGCGGGAAAACGTGCGCAATGCCCTCTCGAGAATTGGAGGCATCGATTTCGACGCCGAGATCGAAATCATAGGCTCGCCCAATCCGTACGGATACCGGGCCCGAGCGCGACTGGCCGAAGCGGAAGGCGGTGTCGGTTACCGGATGCGCGGATCTCGCCGCACCCTGGCGATCGAGGAATGTCCGATTCTCGTGCCCACGCTTCAGGAAGGACTCTCGACACTGGCGAAGCAAGTCGCCTCCGAAGAATCGCCCGCGTCCGTTCCCGCTCCCGAAGCGACGGCGAAAAGGCGTCCGCGGACGAAGGAGTGGGTCCTAACCGCAGGCTCATCTGGCGCGGCGCTCGTCCAGAGCGTGAAGCCGGGCCGAAATAAGACGGGCGGGCGCCGGGGGCGTCGTCCGCGGCCTAACCACGGGGATACGGTCGAGCATGTCTTGCTCGAAGTACTCGGGGAAAAACTGCGCGCGAGTGGCACAAGTTTTATTCAGGGGAACGCACTGCTTTGGGACGATTTTGCCAAGGTTGTTACGCGCGCGGTGCTGTCGGATTCGTCGCCCGAGCGTTTCGTTGAACTCTATGCGGGGATTGGTTTCTTTACGCTCCCGCTTGTCCGGGCGGGGCTTTCGGGCGTTGTGATTGAGAGCGATGCCTCGGCGACCGCGGATCTGGCGTGGAACCTCGAGGAGGCGAAGCTTCAGGATCGGGTCCAGGTCGTGACGGCCCGGGTGGAAAAGAGGGGAGACCTCGCGCAACAATTTTCCCGGGGAGATGTGTTGCTTGTGGATCCGCCCCGAACGGGCCTTGATCGGGCAGTCTGCGACGCGATCGTGGAGTCGGGTCCCGCGCGCCTTGTGTACGTCTCCTGTGATTCGGGAACCTGGGCGCGAGATCTCGGCCGGCTCGCAAAGAGTGCCTACCGCCTCGCAGGCGTCGAGGCGTTCGACCTCTTCCCCCAGACCCCGCACGTCGAAATCGTGAGTCGCTTGGAGCGCATCGCGCCTAACAAGTAGAGAGTGGTCGACGGCTAAGGTTTGCGCTTTCGGGTGTTCTGCGCGGCGCGCGCTGAGGTAAAGCGGCTAGGGCTCGAGTAGGCCGTGCTTCAGTGCGTAGCGCACAAGTTCCGTGGCCTTGCGGACGTTGAGCTTGCGCATGAGGCTCGTTCGATGTGCCTCAACGGTCTTTGTGCTGATGGAGAGCTGGACGGCGACTTCTTTTGCGGAGAGACCTTCGGCAATGGCGCGCAAGACTTCACGCTCGCGGCCTGACAGGATCTCGAAGGGGTTCTTCTCCGCGTCCTGGGGGTTTTGAACTTGGGCAACAATTTCGCGGGCGACCACGGGGCTGAAATAACTGCCGCCGTTCATGACCTCACGAACCGCCGTGACGATCTCTTCCGCTCGCCCATTTTTCAGAACGTAGCCGTCAGCGCCGAGCTTGAGCGCACTCTGAATAAAGGGCGGATCGCTATGGACCGAGAGCAATATGACGCGGGTGTCTTTATGCTCGGCTCGCAACCGCTCAAGAGTCTCGAGACCGCCGAGCGTGGGCATGGTGATATCGAGCACAACGATATCGGGGCGATGGATTTCAACCTGCTCAAGGACTTCTCGTCCGTCGGAAGCCTCGCTGACCACGTTCAGATTGGATTCCGATTCGAGTAATCGACGAATTCCTTCTCGAACGATGCCGTGGTCGTCCGCGATTACAATTGAGGTCATACGCCTAATATAACTGCCCCGAGAGACGGGTTCAATCCGCGGCCTTCGGAGTACGCTCTTCGTCTTATCGTTAAGGAAACGGAGCGCCCACGCGCTTGCTTGTGAGAATGGTCAGCGAAGACATGACATGCCTTGCGGTCGCGACTACGCTGACATTCGAGGCTGAGCGCCGAGTCTGATTGGCTCTCTGATGACGAAAGGCAAGGACATTGTTCCGAGGGGACTTAAGGGGTGGTAAGCCTCGTCGAGGTGCGCGCGGAGCAGGGGGGTCGCCTGCGGGGCGGAAGGGCCGTGTTCCGCGTTCCCCGACCACGAATACAGCTGCCGAAGCGAGTGCTTTCGTTCTCTATGTCGAAGGGCCGCGCGATCTCGAGATTCTTGGCCACTGGGCGAAACGGCTGGATCCGGCCCTTGCCCGCTGTATCGAGGCGAAAACGGTGATCCTGGGTGGTAAGCAGCCGGCTCGCGCGATTTCGGATTTTCGCAAGCGGGATGTTGCGGACGGGGAAAGGGCGGGACTCATTCTTTTGGATCGGGATCATCATGGTCATGATGACCACGATGCATTTCGCGCTCAGGCCTCAGAGGTCGGGCTCGAGGTCTTCGTTTGGAGTCTGCGTCATATCGAGAGCTATCTGTTAGTTCCAGATGTGCTGCGACGCGTTTTGGGTCTAGCCAGCGATGATCGGCGGGTGGAAGCGCTCATCGAGGCGTCGGGGCGGACTGCGCTATTGGATCGTGAGGACCACGCGGGACAAAGCGTGAGGGATGGAGCGGAAGCGATGCACGCGAAGCGCGTGATCGGAGCCGGAGGCGCGCTCTTCGAGTCTTTCGGCGTTGAAGTCCGGGCGGGGGAGATCGCGAGGGCGATGCGCTCTTCAGAGCTTCATGCAGATATCCACAGCCTCTTTGAGCGCGTGCGCGTCCTGAGCGGTCTCGACAAGCGGAGTGGGCCCGAGCTTGAGGTCATTGTTCGCGGCGCCCCGTTTGCAAGTCGCGACTAGGGAGCCCCTCTTGCCAGGACACGGCGGGCCACCCAAGACCCGGGGGCATCGCTTGCCGAGCTCCCCGCCTGCTGCGGCCTAATTGCTCTCGGTTGTGCCGCGGGCGCGCCGGAGGTCGAGCAAGAGCGCGATGGCGCGCTTCAGGAAGAGGACGCCGATCAGCACATGCATCACGAGGAAGATCACGTTCGTCCAGAGCGCGAAGGCGTAGAGGGACGCCTCGTCGCCGTAGCCGTGGAAAACGTTGGCCCAGACGATCTCACGAGTGCCGAAATTCGCGAATGAGGGCAGGAGCATCGCCAGGTAGAGCACGGGGATTCCGGACGTCATCGAGACCCAGTCGATCGGGTTGCCGAAGGCGCGGGAGGCCATGCCCTGAATGAAGATGTCGGCGCAGGCAAATGCCGCGAAGACCCAGAGGTAGGGAAGCAGGTCTCGAACCGAGACGCGGCCTTCCAACCAATCGAGCCGCATGAGTTTGTAGAGACGGTCGGTCGCGCCGAGCGCCCTCGCGATGAAGAAGGCGAGTACGAGGGTCCATCCGAAGGCCACGGCTCCCGCGACGGCCGAAAACTGCACAAGTTCTCGGTCCACGAAGGCCAGGGCGATCGAGCCTTGGAAAAGCAGTACGAGAAAATGGGCGACAAACGGCAGCGTCGTGACGGCGACAACCGCTTGGAGAGGGGCATTGCAGAGCCGCCAGATCCCCAAAAAGAAGGCCGCATCCGAAATGGAGTTGTTGAGCGCGCGCGCGAGCTCGGCGCCTCCTTTGACCGCAACGATCTGCCGTGTGGGGACAGGAGCGAGGAAGCGCCGGACCATCGAGGCCTGGACGAGGCAAAAGACCAAAAAGAAGATGATCTTGTCGAGAATCGTCACGCCAATGAAGAGCGGCATATTGGCGCGCTCAGTCGCCTCTGGAATCGCTTCCCAGTCGATCGCGAACCCGAAGACGTAGATCAGCGCCGCTCCCGAGATCACCAAGGGAAGAACATGGCGGTATGCGATGTGTTTCAGGCGAGACACGAGCGGCCAGCATAGCCGTTCCCTGTCGCGTTTCGTCGGCTTCTTGCAGCGGAGTTGATCCGAGTTGCGTCGAATCGCCGGTTTTCTTAGCCAAGCCGGGATCGCCGCCCTACTCTCCGCCTATGGACCTTGGTTTTCGAATGCACGCAGAGCGCACGCCCAACCCGAACAGCATTAAATGGGTGCTTGGGCAGGATGTTGCAGACGTCGTTTCTTCCGCTTCTTTCGAAGGGGCGACAACGATGGAGGTGTCTCCGCTCGCATCGCCGATTCTCGACGTCGAAGGCGTGGAGGGCGTTTTCCTGGGGCCGACCTTCGTGACCGTCACAAAAGCGGAGGCCTCGGAGTGGACGGAGCTTGCCGCGCCGATTGTGGCGGCGATCAAGGCCTGGGCTGCTTCTGGCGCGCCGGCGCTCGGGAGCGGCTTTGAGGTTCCTGAGGCGGCGGAGGATGATGAGGTCGTTGCCCAAATTCGCACGATTCTCGAGCGAGACGTGCGGCCCTATGTTGAATCTGATGGGGGCGAGATCAGTTTCGCGGGATATCACGACGGCATCGTCGAAGTGATTCTGCAGGGTGCCTGCGCGGGATGCCCCAGTTCTTCGATTACTCTGAAAATGGGTATCGAAGCGCGACTTAAAGAGGAAATTCCCGAGGTCAAATCGGTCGTCGCCCTCTAGACTACGGTCATGGGGAGTGGAGGATTTGAGTTCGATTCCGAGCATCGGGATCGATCAAGGTGGCCGCAGAAGCGAGGCTTCTGGACGCGCGCTGTCGGGAATCGACGCGGGAATCGGCGAAGGCGACGGGGCCGTTCTGCGGGACGTCTGACCGGCTTTGGTCGGTTGCTCGTCGTGGGGGCTCTTTTAGGCATTCCTCTTTTGCTTTGGGGAGGCGCATCGGCCTGGGGTTCGCTTGAGAGCGCTGTGACCCGGATGACGCGACCCGCGCCGCCCGCCGTTTCGGCACCGCCCCCTCTGCTTGAAGTCGAGTCGGCCTGGCTTGAAGATCCGCCCCGGTCCAAGGCGCGATTCGAAAAGGCGCGTACGGAATCGTCGAGCTTTGACCCTTCGGCGAAGCCTCGCCTCGTTGAGTGGTTGGATCCCGGAGGCGCTGCGCCTGCGGCGGTTGCGGGGTGGGATGAGGCGATTGAGGCGGGGGCGCCTTTTCGCGCGAGCGGGCCGCTTCGGATTGAATACACCCTCGATGAGGCGCTGACCGAGAAGGTCTGGCGGATCATGCGGAAGGGGCGAGTCGATCGTGGTCAGGTCATCGTGATCGACCCGCGAACGGGCCGGCTCCTCGCTTACGTCTCCGCGGACGAAGAAGGGCTTCCGGCGAACCGGGCCTATCCCTCCGCGTCGATTGTCAAAGTGCTCACTGCGGCAGCGATGCTCGAGGTCGATCCAGATCAGAGCGATTCGACCTGCGTCTATCGCGGGAACAAGTACCGCGTGAATCGCCGGCGCCTTGACCGGCCGAGCAGTGGGCGAGAGTCGGATCTCGAAGCCGCGCTCGCGACCTCGAACAACCAATGCTTCTCGCAATGGGCCGTTCATGTGCTGGGCGAGGAGAAGCTGCGGAGTACGCTGCGTCGCTTTGGATGGCTGAACCCGCCAGCGCCTGGTCACGAGGCGGGGCGCGCGGAAGCGGTGGAGACGCGTCTTGATCTGGGGCGGCTGGGGAGTGGGCTCGACGGTGTGCGGGTGACGCCGCTGCATGTTGCGGCGCTGACTTCGGTGCTGACGGGCGGGCGCTGGATCGAGCCTTGGTGGGTGGACCGGGTGGTGGATTCGCATGGTCGCTCTCTGGCTTTGCCCGAGCGTGCGGATTCCCGAGAAGTGATTTCTTCGGAGATCGCCGACCGCCTGCGTACGATGCTGGTCTCGACCACGAAGCGCGGAACGGCCAAGAGCGCCTTCCGAACGCGTCGCGGGCGACCGCTCGTCCCGGGCATCGAAATCGCCGGCAAGACGGGCAACCTGTCCGGGCGAGACCCCTCAGGTCGCTATGAGTGGTTCATGGGCGTCGCGCCCGCGAAAAACCCGACGATTGGTGTCGTGGTTCTTCAGTTGCAGGGACATCTTTGGTGGGCGAAGTCGAGCGAGCTGGCCGCCAACGTTTTTAAGGCCACGTTTTGTGAAGGGAAGCGCTGCGACGCTGAACTTGCGAGTCGCTTCACCGGGGATCTGCCTGGCTTTGAGGGGCCCATGCTGATTTCCGACCTCGATGCGCTGGACGCGCTGGAGTCAGAGCCGCCTCCGGCTGCACCCGCTCCTTGAGCGGCCGCGTCTGTCCGGGGAGAACGATCCGAATCGATCCCCAGAGATTCGCTCGAACCCGCTATACTTATGTTTTACCCGCTTTCGATCCGGCCCAAATGGGTTTGACTCGATCTTTCGCAGCCGCCTCATGGAGACCCAGCGTCTCCAAGACGGGTTCAGAAACGATCGGTTCGGTTAGTCGGACGTTCGGCCACAAGGCGTGGATCGCCAGATCACGTCAAGCAGAGTGGCATTGGGAATCGGAAGAGAGGAAGTGCAAGTGGGTCATCAGGGGCAGAGCGGCGGTCCGAATAACGGGCGAAGAGAAGGCGCGGCGTCGGGTGCGACGAACGGCGGCATAACGCAGCCGAACAAGCCGGCGGATCCAGCCGATCGTCCCGGCGCTTCAGGGCATCGTTTCGGGCCGGACCTTGCCTGCTCTGAATGTGGTGTTGCTTGGGATGTCCACCAAGGCAATCCCACCCCTTGCAAGCCCGAGCCTGCGGAGACCGTAAGCAAGGAAGACGCGTTCTCCCGCCGACCTTCCGGCGATTTCAGCACGCCTGCTTCGGCTAAAGCCGAATAAGCCGAATAAGCCGAATAGGCTGAATAAGCCGACTACCTCCAGCCAGCCCAGCCGTTCCACCAGCAAGTCATGTGTAACGGATCGGCAAGAGCCGACCTCCGCGATGTTTGCGCGTTGAGTGAGCGGGTGTGGAGCGCGATCGACCGCGGCGGCCGGCCTGTTCTGTTATTGCCGTAGGAATTCCGGTCTCGCTGTGTTTCGGTGACGGAACGCGTCGCGAAACGTGCCGCGCATTGTCACTTTGCGCGCCGACTGACGTGTTTCGGCATTGCCGAATTCCCGCGCGTTGATTCGGCCCGAGAAAACTTCAGCTTCGATTCTGGGCGGCCGACTGTGGAGATGGCTGACGAACTTGCCGATTCCAAACCAGTGGATTCGGGGTTTTCTGCGAGGCTGGCACGAGTGTTGCTCTTACACCTAGCCGGCGGACGGAGCCCCTCTCCTGGACGGAACTCGGGGAAAACGCAGCCAACCTCTGCATAGGGCAGGGACTGAACAACCCGAGTGCTTGACCACTCAGAAGGAACCTCATCACTATGAGCAAACTCATCCGAAAGTCCAACAAGGGCTTCACTCTCATCGAGCTCATGATCGTTGTTGCCATTATCGGTATTCTCGCAGCGATCGCGATCCCGAACTTCCTCCGCTTCCAGCTCAAGTCCAAGAGCTCGGAAGGTAAGGTGAACATCGCCGCGATCCGCACGGCCGAAGAGGCGTACCTCGCCGAATTCGGTCAGTACGTCGCGGTGGCGCTGACGCCCAATACGGTTCCCGGTGTCCAGAAGGACGCATGGCCGGTTGCTGGCACGGACGGTGTTGACGAATTCGATCAGCTCGGATGGAGCCCCGAAGGCCAGGTCTTCTTCTCCTACGAAGTTGCGGCTTCGGTGAGCGCGATGACGATCACCGCGGGTGCGGACATCGATGGCGACGGCACCAACCAGGAATGGGGCTACGTGAAGCCGACCACGGGTACCACGACGGGTATCGCGCCGGCCTCGCTGACGACTCAGGGCTGCACCGCGACGGGTCTCACCCGCACGGGTGGCAACCTGCTCCGCACGGTCGGACCGTGTGGCACGACGAGCGGTCAGTCGGTCTTCTAAGCGAAGACAGACCTCGCGTCTGAAATGCGAAGGGGCCGGGCATGATTGCCCGGCCCCTTTTCATTTTGAAGCGCTCGTTTTCTAGCCGATGATGCGGCCACCGCCGCCGCCACCACCACCGCCGCCCATGGGGCCGGGGCCCTGGCCGGGCACGACGATGCGATTGGCTTCTTGCCTTTGCATCTCGCGGGCTTCTTCCATGAGTCGCTCAACGGCCTGCTGAACGGCCTGCGGGAACGCGTCGAGTGCGTCGGTGAGGGACGCCGCTTCGATGGGGCAATTGATCGGCAGCGGTCCACGTGCGGACATCAGCGTCGTCTCGCCCACGAACATGGTGGGTCGGCTCGTATCGTCGCTGCCATCGGCCTTGACCGGGGTCAGGCGGCGAATCGACGCAACCTTCAGGTCGGTGAAAGTCTCTTCTCGGTACAGGTTTTCAAGATCAACGGCGATATCGCCGAGCGGATTCGTTTCTTCGCTCAATGGGTTCTCCTCGAATGGAGTCCCATCTTCGCAAAACCCGCGGCGCTTTGAAATGGCTAGGAGGCTTCATCCCGCCCCTGCCGCGTCATGACGCGCCCTGGGGCATTGAGTCCCGCTCGCTCAGTCTCGAATCACGTCCTGCTCGCCGCAGAAGACCTCGGAGAGGATCGCGCCGAGGCCGCTGATTTCGCCGTCCTCGAGGGACTCGACATCGGGCAGATGCGCGACGAGCTTCTCGAGTTCTGCCGCGGTTTCCCGCTCGATGCCCTCAAAGACGAGTCCGAAGCCGTCGTCTCCGTCATCTCGCGAAACCCGGGCGTGCAGGCGGAAGGGCTTTCCAGGCGTCGGACCATGTAGGGCAAGCTCGAAGGTGTCGCCCAGAGCGATGCGTTCATGGCGCTCGATGCGCATGCCGCCCGCAGAAAGATCCCGGCCGATCAGCACAAGCGCGCCGGATTCCCCTTCGGCTCGGAGCGGGGCCGCATAGGCGCCCCGCGTTTGGCTGCGCCGATCCGTTTCTTCAGGGATGCCCGGCGCCGCAGATGCGTCGGCCGGTTCGATTAGGACGTCCGCTGCGCCGCTGACCGGCGGGTCCGTTTCGTCGTCCAGAATTAAGTCGGGCAGCGAAGGCAGTTGGCAGGCCGGAATTGTCGGCATCGCGGAGCTTGGCTTTGCCCCAAGCGACGCCGGGCCGCCAGCCCAGCGGTTGATCAGCTCCGTGAGGCCCGTTCGGGACGCGGTATCCAAGTCGGCATCGAAGACGACTGCGAGGGTGATCCGCTCAGAGCCGGATTCGGCCACGAGACGTCGGACCTTGCCGCGAAGGTGAAGGGGAGAAGCGCCTTCATGATCAGCTTCTGTGATGCTGAAGGCGACGGGATCACCGACCGCGAGGGGTTCTTCGGTCTGAAGGCGACAGCCTCGGTTCGAGAGGTCGAGCAGAGTCGTCGCTGAAGGGTTGGCCGAGTTCAGGTTGATCTTCGATCCAACGGCCACCCGGGGATCGGTCCGGCGCTCTTCCCCCTGGTAGAGGCTGCGTCGAATGAGAAGCCGCCAGGTTTCCGCTTCGCAGGGGAGGCGGACCAAGAGATGCAGCCCGCTGCGCCGAAGGCGTCGACGCATCGCCGGGGAGTCTTCCTGAACTGCGACGATGCGAAGCGGTCGGCCGGAATCGGACTCCGGCGGGCTGCCGGGGCGAACACGTTCGAGGCGGCGGGGCGTCACGATCAGCAGATCGCGGGGCGGTGCGATGTCTTCTTCGATCTGCCCGCCGCGGAGCCGCGTGAACGCGAGACCCATCTCTTCAAGGACGCCGGCAACGGCGTCGAGCTCTCCGTCGTCGAGCAATAGAATTTCTGAAAACGGAGGCGCAGTCGGCATGATCTTCCTCTTCGTGCGCCGCGGAGGCGCGTCGATTCATCCCGGGTTTTCGTCCTGCCTGGGAATTCGCTGAAGACCTCCTCGGGGCCCCTTCTCGGGAAAAGTGGGGCTGCGTATCTCTTGCCGAAGTGTTGCGAGCGAAATGCCGATCAGGCCGAGCGCGAGTCCGGCGAAAACGGCCGCGAGGACGCTGCGAAAGCTGCCCTCGAGTCCTGCCCAAGGCACGATCCCCGAGGAAGCCATCGTCCACGCGAGGGCATTATTCGCGGCATGGGCGATCAGGGGGAGCATCAGGCCTCGGCTCGCCCGAAGCATTCCCAGGTAAAGACCGAGCAATCCCGCGGCCACGGCATGGTTAAAGCCCGCATGCGCGACAGCGAAGAGCGCCGCGCTCAAGCCAATTGCCCAGGGAACGCCCTTAAATCGGCGGATTCCTTCAAATAAGAGCCCGCGATAGAACAACTCTTCCAGGATCGCCGCGAGTACGATGCTCGGCAGAATACCCTCGGGTACGAGTCCCTCGATCATTTCGGCGGGAACGCTCGACGCGAATGTTCCGCCTGAGCTCAGTCCCCCGAATGCCCGGAAGCCGGCTTCGATCAAGAAACTGGCCGAGAGGAATCCAGCGAGATGTCCTGCCGCGGGCAGGCGCTCTGGAAATCTCAGTGGGCGCAGGCGCATGACCCCAGCATACCCGGGATTGTCGGCTCTCTCGGATCTCAGCCGCGGGGCCGGGGCGCCTCGTATGCCTCAGGAGGTGAGGAGGTCTCGTCTTTCGGGCCGGGTGCTACCGTCTATGGCGTGTCGAAGTCTGAACTCTGCGCTTCTTTGCTGGTGGCGATGCCCCAGCTGGCCGACCCGAATTTTCGGCGAGCGGTCGTTCTGGTCGTGCATCACGATGCGGAGTCGACCTTCGGCCTCGTGCTGAACCGCGAGGTGGAGCTTTCGATCCCCGAACTCTGCGAAAGCCTGGACTTTACGTGGAATGGGCGTGGCGAGCCCGAAGTCGGTTGGGGTGGCCCGGTCGAATCGAATACCGGCTGGCTGCTCTTCCAGGACGATCTCGATACGGTGATCGAGGGGGACCAGGTCTCCCGCGTCGAAGGCGAACTGTGTTTCGCAGGATCGATGGACGTGCTTCGGCAGGTCGCTGAGCATCCTCCGAGCGATCTCCGCATCTTTCTGGGCTACGCGGGCTGGGGTGAAGGTCAACTCGAGCAAGAGCTCGCCCAAGGGGCTTGGGTGGTGGCGCCGCTCTCGCCTGAGGTGGTCTTCGATATCCCGGCGGAGCGGATGTGGGACCATGTACTGCGCGATATGGACATCGATCCGGCGACGCTGATCGCTACCGCAGGGGTGCATTAATGGCGGCGGGAGAGGCGATGAGTTCCCGTTCTTACGAGGTGCGCTGTCCGCGCTGCGACGTCACGTTTCCGATCGAGACGAAACGCTGCGTTCATTGCGGTGGGGCGACGGGGAAGGGGGCCACGATTTCGCTCCGAGGCACGCGTTTCGGAACGAAGGGGCTCGGCGATTATTCCGGCACGGGCGCAGACTCCGGGAGAACGACCGCGGCGGATTACGATCTTGGCCGGGACACGGGGAGCCCGGCCGCGGGGGAAGACGAGATCGTCCTCGCTGATGCAGACGCTTCGTCTTCTCTGGGGAAGTCGATCCTCGGTTCGATGGGCAGCGTGATCTGGATTCTCTTGTTAGTCGGATTCTCGCTCGCCCGGTCTTGTGGGGAATGAAACTTTGAGTGAGAACTCCGTTCGCGGGATTCTTCACGGCGTCGCGCTTTCGCCTTTTGTGCGCAAGGTGCGCTGTGTGTTGGCGATGAAGGGCATCGACTATCAACTGGTGAACGTGATGCCGGGTGCAATGGACGCCGGATTTCGCGAGAAGTCGCCGCTCTCGAAGATCCCGGTTTGGGAGGAGGGCGACTGGACGCTCCCGGATAGCTCGGCGATCGTGGCTTACCTTGAGCGAATCGCCCCGCAGCCCGCGCTCTTTCCGGTCGATCCGAAAGCCTACGGCGAGGCGCTCTTCCTTGAGGAATACGCCGATACGCGTTTGGTTGAGTCTGCGGCGCCGATTTTTTTTCAGCGGGTGGTGCATGAGAAGGTCTTTAAGAAGGCCTCGGACGAGGATATTGTTAGGCGGCAGCTCGACGAAGTCCTGCCCCCCGTATTCGATCAAATCGAAGCGTATTTCATGCCCGGGCTCTCTTTTTGGGAAGGTGCTCAGGGAGAATCGTCGTCGATTGAAGACTTCGTGAATGTCGGGACCCTGGCGTTGTGGTCTCCGCTCGTGAACCTCTTGCATGCGGACGTCGAGGTGGACGCCGTCGAGTGGCCGCGACTTGCGAGATTCTTACTCGAGATGAATCAGGCGTCCTGGCTGCGCGATATTCTCGAAGAGGAGCGCGCCGCGCTTGCGGCGTATTAGTTCAAGGCGACCTGGTCTGCCCGGGTCCAGTCATTTTAATGAAAAGGGGGAGTAATAGATGAAGGTCGAAGCTGCGATTGCCGTGGAGGCGGGGAAGCCGCTTGAAATCGACGAAATCGAGCTCGAGGGGCCGAAAGAGGGCGAGTGCCTGGTTCGGCTAGCGGCGACGGGTGTTTGCCATACCGATGCTTTTACGCTGAGCGGTGACGATCCTGAAGGCCTTTTTCCGGCCGTCCTGGGCCATGAAGGTGCGGGCGTTGTGGAGGCGGTGGGTCCGGGGGTGCGCTCCCTTGCGGTCGGTGATCATGTGATCCCGCTTTACACGCCGGAGTGTCGAGAATGCAAATTCTGTTTGTCGGGGAAGACGAATCTCTGCGGTGCGATTCGGGAGACTCAGGGGCAGGGGATGATGCCCGATGGGTCGAGCCGGATTACCTGGCGCGGCAACAAAATTCATCACTATATGGGCACGTCCACCTTCGCGAAGGCGACGGTCGTGCCTGAGATCGCGCTTGCGAAGGTTCGGAAGGACGCCCCACTTGATAAGGTCTGCTTGTTAGGCTGCGGCGTGACGACGGGGATTGGGGCGGTCCTTAATACGGCGAAGGTCGAGCCGGGTTCCAGCGTCGCGATCATCGGCCTTGGCGGTATCGGGCTCGCCTGCGTGCAAGGTGCCGTGATGGCAGGGGCGGACCGGATTATCGGGATCGATACGAACCCGAAGAAGTTCGAGCTCGCGATGCAATTCGGAGCGACGGAATGCGTGAACCCGAAGGATGTGGGCGATATCGAAGCGCATATCATCGACGCGACGGATGGGGGTGTGGACTATTCCTTTGAGTGCATCGGCAATGTCGAGACGATGGGCAACGCGCTTCGGATGACCCATAAAGGCTGGGGCGAGTCGATCATCATCGGTGTCGCGGGCGCGGGCCAGGAGATTCATGCCCGTCCGTTTCTGCTTGTGACGGGACGCTCTTGGCGCGGTACGGCCTTCGGCGGAACGAAGGGGCGCACCCAGGTTCCGGGGCTCGTTGATCGCTATATGAACGGTCGGGTGAAGCTCGACGAGATGGTGACAAAGACGATGCCTCTCGAGGAGATCAACACCGCCTTTGATCTGATGCACGACGGCGAAGTGATTCGGAGCGTAATTCTCTTCGACGAGTAGCTCCGCGCGCGGAGGTTTCGCGGCGTCTTGGTCTCAGTATCTAGACTTCTAGATTGCTAGGCCAAGGCGCCGAGTCCGCTGTACATGAGGCGGAGGGCGACGAGCGTGAGCGCCACCTTGTAGAGCTGGGTGAAGCGGTCGTCCGTGATTTGGTGGAGGACCTTGGTTCCGAGGAAGGTCCCGCCAACGACGCTCGCCGCCATGGCGAGGGTGAGCCAGCCATATTCCGCGAAAGCGAATCCGGCAAATCCGAAGAGCCCGATTTTGGCGAGATGGGTCGCTGCTTGGCAGGCGGCTTTTGTACCGATGAGTTCGAATCGGCTCAGGCCAATCCCCAGAAAGAAGGGGGCGATGAAGGGGCCCGTGGCTCCGATCAGCGGCCCCAGCGCTCCCGAGCCCGCGCCGACCAGGGCGAAGCGGGGCTTCAGCGGCACGCGGTCGAGATTGATACCAAGGAGCAGCCAGCTCTTTCGCCAGGTTGCGATCAGCACGAAGACGCCGATCGCGAGTCGAAGCGTGTCGGCGGGGACGCGGGTCGCGAGGGGCAGGGTGAGGAAGCCGGCGGGGACAACGAGCAGCATAAAAGGAAAGAAGAGGTCGAAGCGAATCTGCTTGGCGTGGATCACGCTGCGGCTCGAGTTCGAGGCGAGCTGGACGAGCGCATGAACTGGAATCGCGATGAGGGGATCTAGGTATAGAAGCATGACGGTGAGCAGCATGATGCCGCCAGCCATGCCCAGGACGGCGGAGACCGCGGCCGTGATCAGGCTGACGCCGCAGAGCAGGCCGAAAATGCTGGGATCAACCAATGAAGCTCTCCTTTCGAGAGACTCAGCTTGACAGTGATCGAAACATTGATCAAGCTATACCATTAAATCAATGTTAATTCGGTCCACATGGGTGTTCTTGTATACAGCTCCATGCTGACGTGATGAGTGGTCCCCCTAAATGAGCTCTTCTGAACGAAATCCTACGGCCGCCGATTCGGCCTCCCGCTTTTCGACTCTTTCTGGTGCTGATCGCCGGGGGGAAGCTGTTGAACCCCAGGGGGGTGCCCTGGGTCGCCGCTATCAGAGTGAGGAGTTGGATGCTCGGGGCCTCGCAGCTTCGGAAGCGTTGTCCGAGGGAGCTGCGGCTGCCGACGGGGATTCGGCCGGCGAGTTCTTGAGCGCTCGGGAGGCGGCTGAGATGCTGGGCGTGAAGCTGCCCACGGTCTATGCCTATACCAGCCGGGGGCTGATTCAGAGTGTTCCCGGGGGGCGAGGTCGGTCGCGCCGCTATCGGCGACGAGATCTCGAGCGCTTATGCGCGCGGAGGGATGCGCGCGCTGGTCATGGTCCGGTGGCCGCCGGGGCGCTTCGCCAGGGTGAGCCGGTGATGGATAGCTCGATCACGCTGATCTCGATCGAGCAGGGCCCGGTCTATCGCGGGCAAGTTGCGCTGGATCTGGCACGCCAGGGGCGCAGTTTTGAGTGGGTCGCGGAAGGGCTTTGGTCCGGGGACTGGAGTGAGCGGGACGAGCCTCAGGGCTGGCAGCCTGAGGGCCTGGGCTTTCCGCTCGAAGGCCTGCTCCGGGTCATGCCGGCGGTCGTTGGCCCTCTGCCGGTTCTGAGTCTCGTGACCTCGCTCCTGGCGACGCGGGATCCCGGCCGATTTTCATGGCATCCCGAAGCCGTTCTGCCTCGTGTTCGGTCCTTGTTGCGTCGATCGGCTGCGGCGCTCGCGTTAGGCCGCGAGAACGTCGACCCGCAGCCTGCAGTGGACGCTTCGCTCGCGGCGCCCAGCCTGGCGGCGGCGATCGGCGCCGCCTTCGCTCGCGATCTGGATACGCGAGAACTTGCGGCTCTGAACCAAGCGCTGGTTCTTACGGCGGATCACGAGTTGAATGCTTCGACGTTCGCTGCGCGTGTCGCGGCTTCGACCGGAGCCGATGTGTACGGCTGCGTCTTGGCCGCCTTGGCGGCGCTTTCTGGGCCGCGACATGGAGGTGCGGCGGACCGGGTGGATGCGCTCTTGATGGAGGCCGGGCCGGCGGACCGCGTCGAGCGTGTTGTGCATGATCGGCAGCGCCGCGGCGAAGTCATCGAGGGATTTGCGCATCCGATCTATTCACCGCATAGCGATCCTCGCGGTACGCGCTTGCTCGAACTCGCGCGTGATCTGCGTGGTGATAGTCCGGAGGTGCAATCCGTTCTCGCGTTAGTCGAGTCGATGCAGCAGGGTGGCTTCGGTGGCCCCTCGATCGATGTTGGGCTCGTTGCGGTCTCGCGCGCTTTGGATTTGCCGGGCGGGAGTGCGACGGCGCTCTTTGCGATCGGCCGAACTGTGGGTTGGGTGGCGCATTCGCTCGAGCAGTATGAGGCGGGGTTCCTGGTTCGGCCGCGCGCGCGCTACCGCGAAGATCCGAACATGATGTCGGTGGGCTCTTAGCTTGGGCGCTTCAGAATCTGGAGAAGCGCCCGGCGAGGGGCTGGGCGGCGCTGCGTTCTGGAAGTCGCCCTTGGTTTGGGCAGGCCTCTTGGCCGCCGCCCTGGCTGCGTATATCTATTACCCCCTGTTCCTGCCGCCGGATCACACGACGCTCACGTCTCAGAGCGAAGAGTTCTTCTTTGAGGCGAATGAGGCCGCGGGCGCACCCGTACTCATCCTGTCCGCTTGGCTCTTCTACCGTCGAAGTCATTATCTTGACCTTTTACGCGGGCGCGGCAGCCTGGCGACGGGTGGTTTTCTGTTTGCGATCACTCTGGCGCTTTATGCCTGGGGGACGTACACGAGTGCCGATGATCTGCGCCTTGCAAGCTCGATCAGCATGGGGGCGGCGGCGCTATTCTTGTTAGGTGGCCGTGAAGCTTTTCGCGCTTACTGGGTCCCGGTTGTTTTTCTCGCCTTTGCTCTGCCGCTTTCGCCGGTACTGCTTTCCGCAGCGATGTACCCCATTCAGCTCGCGACCTCGGCCTACGCGGGCATTGTCTTGAACGGGATGGGGGTTCAGTCCTTCGTTCAGGGCGACCAGATTCTCCGCCCCGAAAACACCTTTATTGTCATCGAGACCTGCAGTGGTGTGCGGACGATTGTCACCCTGACGATGTTGACGGTGCTTCTGATTGACCTTTTCGAGCGCCGGGGAACGCATGCGCTGCTCTTGATGATCATGGCGCCCCTGGTCGCGTTTTTTACGAATGGGCTGCGCGTCGTCACTTTGGTTCTGAACCCGCATTCTTCAATTCACTCGATCCATAATTTGCAGGGCATCGGGATGCTCTTGGTTGGGCTCACGCTGATTTACTTGCTCGACGGTCTGCTTGAGCGGCTACTCGGCAGCCGTGACCCAGATGCGGAAGAGGGTGACTACGGGATTGCGAGTGGAGAGTCGGCCTCGTCACGTGGGCGGGCGCTCCGATTTCTCGTGATTGCGGGCGTGTTGGCTCTGATGCTGATCACGGATCTCGTTCTGCCGCGATGGGAATATCAGCGGGGGCTGGCGGAGACTCCGGACGAGATGATTGCTCGGGTTTTTGGAGCGAAGAGCTCTGCGAAGGTGCCGCCGGATTATCAGTTTATGGGGAGCGTTCGATATCTCTCCTGGACCCGCCGGCGCGTTGAGGTTGATGGCGCGCCTGTGGATCTCTTTCTTGGGGTGGGTGACGAACAGCAGCGCGCGCATTCGATGCTGACCAAGCGGCTGGCTTGGCCAGATACGGGATACGCGGTTGTGGATGAGTCCTGGGTGAAGCTCGCTCCGGAGGGGCCGGAGGTCCGGCGGATGGTTCTTCGGAAGGGGGCTCGATCGGTTCTGTCCTACTCGTGGTTTCCGCGCCGGGAGGGGCTGGTTCGGGAATGGATTCGACACGCAGCGGCGCTGGATCGCAGCTTCCTGACTCGGCCCGAGCATATGCTGGCCTTGCGGTTCGCAACGCCTTTGGGGCCCGGGGGGACTCGCGTCGAGGCGGCGGAGGCTCGGCTTCGTGCGGTTTGGTCGCGGCTGGGCCCCGAGCTTGAGGGCTATGCGCCGACGGAGATGGCTGAAAACATCGAATGACGCATTAGTTTGCGCATAAAGGGTAAATATTTACCCACGCGTTTAGGACGGACTCGAAAAAAGGTATTGAAAGCAATGAGTTGCAGATGCTTTCGTTATGGCATGTCGCTTGCTTCTTATTCTAAAGTTCGTCCCATGTGGGGCGGCGGTTGTTTGGTCAACCCGTGAAGGCAAGGACTCAAGGCGGGATCTGCAGCGTGACTCACGTTGTGTATCGCACTGGATAAGATGCTCTGACCTGCTCAGTTGGTGTGTCTGTCGAATCGCAGGGTTTCCTGCGGGGCGGTCCGGGATCGATACAGGGATAAATCCCCTCAGATTTCCATAACTTTTTCTTGACCTTTGCTGAGCGAGATGGCCAAATACTTGTCATTGGCTCGATACTCAAATGGAGAACCTACAAAATGAAGCTCAAGCTCATCATGCTTGTCAGTCTGGTTGCTTTCGGATTCGCCGCGACGGCGAACGCCGGTAATGTTGCGGATGCGGACGGCGATCTCGTCCCGGATTCGTTCGATAACTGCGATGCCGCAGACAACGGCCCGAACGAAGGCTCGAATCAGGTTGACACGGACGTCGACGGTTACGGCAATGCCTGTGACGCCGACTACGACAACAACTTCGCTGTTACGGCGAGTGATTTCGGTGTCTTCCTGGCGTCGTTCGGTGGCACTGGCGACCTGACGGACCATGACGGCAACGGAACGATCACCGCGACGGACTTCGGTGTCTTCCTTAGTCAGTTCGGTGGTGTTCCCGGAACGTCTGGCCTCGCATGCGCCGGCACGGTCCCCTGCACGCCCTAATTTAGGGCTGGCGGTTAACGCTTTAAGCGGGTCGACAGGAGACTCCAGTCGACCCGCTTGAATACCGTGACCGACCATTCTCGGACGAATCAAATCTGCCTCGGATTTTTTTTGTCCATCGCGAGAAAAAGTCGGACACAATTGAAGAGAAAAATGCACTTATGTGCAGAGACGTGATCGAGAAAGACACGTTTCACTCAAGGAGATTGATAAAGATGCGGCTGTTTATTTCTGTACTCGCCACGACGGCGATGTTCCTCGCGGCTTCCGCGGCGAGCGCTGTAACGTTTTCTGTGATCGGAACCTCGGGTGGAGACGCGGCTGCGCTTCTTCCCGGTGAGTCGGTCACGCTTGATATCCGCGTTGATGCGGATGCGGACTCCGTGGCTGGCCTCGGTGCTTCCATCTTCGGCTATGACGAAGCGATCGTCGACTTCGCTCAGGGTGAAGCGGTTGCCTCGATCTTCCACGGCGTGGCGATCCCCGGCGTTGGCGCCTTCTCGGGCCTCTCCAACATCGCCCCGAACCCGCTTGAAGAATCGTCCATCGGTGCCAATGGCAACCGAGTTCAGATCTTCAACGGTGTTGCTCTTACGCCCGTCGTTGCTCAGCCCCTCGATCCGGGACTGGACGGCAACGTGGGTGGCGGCGACGCTCAGTTCCGCGTGACCTTCACGGCGGTTGCTCCCGGCACGACGCAGCTCCGCATTGGTACCGGCTACGAGGGTGACGCTGTGATCCTCGCCGGTGGTATCGAGACGCAGGCTGCCGGCGTTGACCTGACGGTGACGGTCGTTCCGGAGCCGGGCACCGCCCTGCTCATGGGCCTCGGCCTTGCTGGTCTCGCAGCGGCTGGCCGACGCGAGTAAGCATTAGAAACAAGCAAGCCTCTTTCAGGCCTGCGAAGTTCTGAAAAGTCGCCCTGATCTCTCCGGAGGTCAGGGCGATTTTCGTTTCGAAAGCTCGCTTGAGAAGCGCCGCAGACGCGAGCGAAGTTGGACCTGGATTTCGAAGCGGCGCAGGACGCGCGCAGGCTCTGGCTGCCAAACTGGCTCAGCCCTCTGCCCTCGCTCCGAGAGAGAGGACGGTCTGTCCTTTCGAATGGTCGGCCGATGACGCCGAACTGCCGGAGATCTCCCCGGCTGAACCACTGACGATCAAGGCCCAAGAATGCGGTCCCCATCAGCGTCGCTGCCGGCCCGCAAAGCGCTTCGCCTTGACGGCCGACCCGTGGGCCACGTGGGCCACAGTCTGCAGCATTTGGTCAGAGTGGCGGGCGGCCCGGCGCGGCAATCAGATGCCGCGGTCGAGGTGCCGATGGATCATCCTGCATTCATCTCTGATTCAGATCTCAACCGGGAGCGGACAGACTTGCGCCGCCGAGCTCTTGCTCGCCCTTCGCCGTGAGGCGACACCCGGCTCCGCCATTGCCCGGCTGACTTGGCGCAGAGAATTCGCATGCCGCTTTGGCTCTTCTTAGGCGGAGGCACGCGCCGCCGGATCGTCCGCCGTTTGCCGTTTGCCGTTGGCCGTCGGCTCGGCGGTCCAGAGGGAAACGGGCAAACGGGGACCGAGAAGAGAAGAGGCTCCAGCACGGGGGGCCTGATCCCTGGCACTCTTCCTGATGCTTGCTCGCTTGACCCGGCCCTCAATCGCCGGACCTACACCTTTGCACTACTCGCTACGCGCCCCGCGCCCCACCCCGCCCTCAGGTTCCCGCGATTCTGCCCGGTTCGTCGGGAGCGCTCTGCGGGAGGCGCAAAAAGAAACGGCCAAGAACCGAAGCTCTTGGCCGTTGTCAATCTGCCATTCATCTCAGTGGATGAATGATATTTATTCTTAACTTAGAGCCGTCGGCGGATGCCCGCGAGTCCGAGAACGGAAGAGAGCGCAACCGCTCCCGCCGCCATCGTGCCCGGTTCAGGAACCGTGATTGCCACAGTCGCATTGACAGCATCAGCCTGCACACCGCCTGTCAGAATGACGGCGTCACCCTCGTAGCCCGTACCGATGATCAGCGTCGTGGTTCCGTCGCCAATCGCCTGGAAGGTCACTTCGAACTGAGTCGAGTTGCTCATGCCGTCGATGCCGCAGTCGCCTTCTCCTGTCTGAGCGAAGGCCGTGAGTCCAGCACCTTCGATGATCAGGACGC
Organism: Myxococcota bacterium; assembly: GCA_045106235.1. Lineage (GTDB taxonomy): Bacteria > Myxococcota_A > UBA9160 > UBA9160 > UBA4427 > UBA4427. The sequence goes on along the minus strand of JBGCEJ010000017.1, from coordinate 4,908 downwards.
GGTTGCCGTTGACGCCAATTTCGGATTCCGCGAGCGCACCTTCGCGGGTGTTGTCGAGGCCAGTGAAGCAGCCGACGCCCTCGATGATGTTCTCGTAGAGGATCGCTTCGGTGGCCGTGCCGGATACGAAGTCCGCAACGGCTTCATCGTAGTCGTGCACGGAGAGGCCGATGCCCTGAATGCTCGACATCGTCGGGTTCCGCAAAAGAATGTCGAGTGTGATGGTATCGCCGATATCGAGCGTGCTCGGATCAACATCGGTCGTCACGCTCATCGTGACCTGCGCCGAGGCCACCGAACTAATCAGCAAAGCGGCCGCGCCGGCCAGAATCGCTTGAATCTTCATTTTAATCTCCTTCGTTTGCCCGCCCGAACTACTGCTGAACCCAAAGGGCTCCTGGCGAACTCGTCGAACTATCGTCGCACTGAAAAGACGCGCCCGAACGGGGCGCATTCTTCATGCTAGTTGCAGGAAAGCAGGATTCCGAAATCGGAAGCCGTTACGGTGCCGTTCCCATCGAGGTCGGCAGCGGCAAGAAAATTCTCATCGCCTTCTTCCGAACCCATCGCAGCCTGAAAAACTTCCACGTCGGCCACGTCCGTCGTGCCGTCACCGTTCAAATCTGTCACCGGGCAAGACTGAGCCACGGCACTTCCCGCAAAAAGCATCACGCCTGCAGTCAGCAAGACGTTTCCAATAACCTTGATCATGACATTTCCCCTTAGAGGTTTCGCACTGTCCCCACGTACTGAGAGGGCAGGATACAGCTTCTCTGAAAAGACTGCACCGCTGCTTCCAAGATGGTTCTTTTGTGAAATGTCTTCTCGCGTTCGTCCTATTTTTGAATCGGAGGGCATTCCGAGCCGACCGCCCAGGGGCAACCTCAGCCGGGAAAATTGATCCTCCGTCAAGGATCCACCTACTGCGGCGTCACGGATTCGGGGCCGGGGCGGAACTGAATCAGCTTGAACCGAGCTCGCCGGAAGCGCAGACTCCCAGGGTGGCTAAGAAGACTTCGTTCAAGCTCTCTGGGATCGCATCGCGATCCAGTCTTGCATCAACCGTCATCTATCTGGTGGCGGTTGCGGCAATCTGTGTCGCCCTGACCCCCGCGGGACCTGCTGGCGCGGCCGAAGCACATGCCCAGCACGCTCTGATCGTGAAGTATCGGGCTGACGGCAGTGCCGCCCTGCGGGGGTGCGCCGAAACCTTGAGCCGATCAGGTATGTCCTTCCGTGACGCTACGGAAGACGACTCTGCGAGCCTCGACCGAATTCATCGCCGATTTGGGATGACGCGGCACCGGGCCCTTCTGGCGATCGAGGGGGGTGAAGCTGACCCACTTCCACCCACACGGATGCCTCAGCCCCAACCTGGCTCATTCAGATTACCCTCGGCACCTGCCCGAACCTCTAATTTGACACCCCGCGGGTCCACTTCTCCGGTGCAGGTCCTGCGCGCACGCGCCGAACACCTGGCCTCGCGAGGAGAGCGCGCGGCTACACGCCGAACGCGTACCCCGTCGACTGCTCGCAGACGCTCGGCTGGCCGCGGCCCCACCACCGACGCCGTCAACAAAGAAGCTTCGCGCGAGCGATTCGAGTCCCTGGCTCATGTCTATCGCGTTTCGGTCGCGCCAGATGTCTCCCTGGAAGCGGCCGCCCAAGCCCTCTCCGCTGATCCCCACGTTGAATATGCCCAGCCCGACTATGCCCATGAACTCGATCAGGCGGCTCCGACCTTTAACGATCCTTTCCTCGCGAGTGAGGGGACCTGGGGGCAACCCTACTCCGATCTCTGGGGCCTTGAACGTGTGGGCGCCCCCGAGGCTTGGTCCATCGCGCAAGGGGCGGGGGCCATCGTCGCGGTCGTCGACTCGGGACTCGACCGCTTCCACCCCGATATCGCGGCGAACATTTGGGTGAACCCGGGGGAGGATCTCGACGGGGACGGTCGGGCAACGGCCGCGGACGAGAACGGAATCGACGATGACGGCAACGGGTTCATCGACGACCTCACGGGATTCGATTTCGCGAACTCCATCGATGCCGACGAAGACGGTCGCTACGACGGTCCCGACGATGTGTCTGATCCTGACCCGTTCGACGATAACGGGCATGGCACGCATATCGCGGGGACGATTGCTGCGGTCGCTGGGAACGGACTGGGCATCGTCGGCGTCGCACCCGCCGCGAAAATTATGGCCCTGAAGGGTTTTCCTGCGGAAGGCTCCGCAAGCGACTCGGTGCTTTGGCGCGCGGTTCTTTATGCCGCGGAAAACGAGGCCAGCGTCATCAACACGAGCTGGTCCTGTGGGCGCCGCTGCCCGACGAATCCACTCGCAGAGGAGATGCTCGAAATCGTCGAAGGACTCGGCGCAGTGGTGGTGACCTCTGCGGGGAATGCCAGTGAGGACGTTCTCTTTCGAAGTCCCGAAAACACTTCCGCCGTGATCACGGTGGGGTCAATGGGGGCCTTCGATCAGCTCTCGACCTTCTCCAATCGGGGATGGCTTCTCGACCTCGTGGCGCCGGGAGGAGGCCCAAGTGGAACACCGGGGGTACGGGTATCGCGACGCAATGTCCTGTCACTCCTCTCGAGTGGGGCAAGCGAGAATCAGCGGTCCTTTGCAGTGGACGACCAATATCTCAGGCTCTCCGGAACTTCGATGTCGGCGCCTCATGTGACGGGGGCGGTCGCGATTCTCCGCGCGCTGCGACCTGAACTTTCGCCCCGAGAGGTGCGGCATCTTCTGCGCGCGAGTGCCGAGGATCTCGGTTCAGCCGGGCAAGATCCAGAATTCGGTGCGGGCCTACTCGATCTTCCCGGGCTGCTGTCGATGCCTGCACTCCGCGTCGATTTTGAGCTGACGGCGCCTCGCGCTGGAACCGTGCATGATCCGCGGGACGGGCGCCTGCGCATCGAGGCCAAGGCGACGGGTTTGGACCTGGCTTCGGTCGACGTTGCCGTGGGTCGAGGACTTTCTCCCCTCGCGATGAGGCCGCTGGCGTCCTTTGGTGCTTCGCGCGTCGACGCTGATGCGGACCCGGAGACAGGCGTATTCACAGCGGATTGGGATACGGAAGCCGTCGAAGACGGACCGTACGTGATTCGTCTCCGAGCGCGGCTTGAGGATGGCCGGACGCTTGAGGAGTACACAGTCGTTGGGATCGAACGGAATCATCCGATTGCGCTGTCGGCTCTGACTGCGGATGCCGGTGGCCCGACGCTTGATGGGGCCCAAGTGTATTGGCATCGCGACGAGATCGTCGAGGGTCGCCCGACGCCGCAGACGCACGATCCCTATTCGATGCGCTTTCCTTCGAACGCTTGGCGCGCGCGGGGTTTTGAGAGCACGCCGAAAAAGCTCCTCGACGGCGCGGGGGATCAGCGCAGCCTGGCCGCGGATCAGGGTGAGATCGCCTGGGTGGTGAATCGGGACGGCGTGAATCGGATCGAACATTGCCGCCGTCCGAACGGAAGTGGTGAATGCGACGCGCGGGAAGTGACTTCGGCTCCTGGGCGGATGGGGAATCCCTTTATTGCGAATGGATGGTTGGTCTGGATGCGAACGAATGCCGGGGAGACCTTCATTGAGGGGTGCCCCGTCGGCGAAGTCGATCCGATTTGTCGTGCTCGCCCGCTGATTGATCCGGCGTTTCTGGATTCCGGTTTTCTCCAGTCCTTCGACGGGCATACGCTTTTGCTGCGCAGCCCCCAGGCGGTCTCGCTTTGCCGCCTTCCGTCTTCGGATGTGGATGCAGGGGCGGGGGCGGCCTCGGGCGTCGAAGCTGAGTTGGATGCGCCTCTCGGCGGGGCGGGCTGCGTACCCGAGCCGATTGAGTTTGCGCCGGGTGTCGCTTTGCCCATCGAGCCGGTTCACGCAGAGGATCTCTTGGCATTTAGTCGCGTCGGCGTCGAGCCCGTTTGGCCGCCGGGTTGCACGCCGGGTGTCTATTCTGCGACCTGCTTTCCGAGCTCTGAGTTAGTCGTCGAGTATCTCGCATGCACGATGAGTGCGGTGAATTCGGCGGATGACTTCGGTGCCGGAGGGGCCTCGCCTCTTCTGTGTGATCCGGTCCCTGTTTCGGGACCGGTCCTGGTGAATGCTGCGCAGGGGCTGGCGATCTCGCCGCGCCGCGTCGTCTGGTCCGTGGGTGCAGCCGACGAAAGTGCGTCGATTCATTTCTGCGAATTCGACCGTGATCGTCGTCTCTGTCCTGCTCAGCGCCTGGGCGGGACCCCCGCCTTCGCAACCCAGCCCGCGATTTCCGGTGACCGCATCGTTTGGGAAGACAGTCGCACGGGGCCGGTCGGGATCTGGGGCTTTGAACTCCCCGGAATCATCCCGGAGAGAACGCTGCGCGTCGTTCCCGGGAAGCCCTTCCGCCTCCCCTTTTGGGCGCGCCGCGGGATGTCCGATTCCCTCGAGTTCGAACTCGAAGCGATCTCAGGCGCCTCGCTTGCGGAGTCCTCGGCGCAGATCGAAGCCGTTCGGCATGACGCGCGGGGCGTGAGTGTTGGTGTCGTGGCAGGGGTACTGCCCGCGGCGACGTCGGGCCCCAGCGTGTGGATCCTGCGCGCCCGGGGTGCGGGCGGGCTCAGTTCGGAACAGCGAATCGAGATCGGAATTCGCGACCTTAGCGACTAGTGTCGGTAATGCGTGCCTAACGCCAGGAGTACGAAACTAACGTCGGTACTGAAAGTCCTTCTCCGAATCCGCTTCTTCCCGCGCGTCAACGATCAACCCGTGATCGGGAGACTTCGCACAAGCCGGATCCGTCGCACTTGAGTCGCCCAAGAGGCGGAAGGCCTGGCAGCGGCAGCCGCCGAAATCCACTTCGCGCTCAGGGCAGCTCTGGCAAGGCTCCGGCATCCAGTCGGTTCCGCGGTAGGCCTGCATGCCC
>JBGCEJ010000016.1:0-110135 GCA_045106235.1 Myxococcota bacterium | reverse complement strand
GGACGGCGAGCAAGCAGTGAAAGCCCAGATCCAGCGCCCCCTCGACTTTGCTTCGATTACGGATCATGCGGAGTATTTCGGACAGATCAGCGTTTGCACGATGGATTCTTCGAAGCTCGGCTATTGGTGGCCGCATTGCGTAATGACGCGCTCATCCCATTTCTGGACGCAGCTCCTCGCCGCTTCGTGGTGGACCTCCCTGGGCGGCATGGCTGAAGGCGACCCGAGCTATTCCTTCGCCTGCACGCTTTCCGATTGCGATGAAGCCCGCACATCGACCTGGGGACGGATTCAGCAGGCGGCGGAAGAGCATTACGACCGCTCTTCCGACTGCGAGTTCACGACCTTTGTTGGCTACGAGTACACAGACGCGCCTGAGACCGCGAATCTGCATCGCAACGTGATCTTTCGAAACGAAAATGTCACGCCCAATGCGATCTCCACCTACGAAACGGGCTCCTACAATTTTCCGGCGCTTTGGGTCGAGCTCCGGAAGCAATGCATCGATGCGGGGACGGGCTGCGATGTGCTCGCCATCCCGCATAACTCGAATCTCGCGAAGGGCTTGATGTTTCGTGATCCGGAGACGCCCCAGGAGGCGACGGACCGGCTCTTCTTCGAACCCGTTATCGAACTCACGCAGCATAAGGGTGCTTCGGAATGTCGTTTCGACCGCCTGATGGGGCGTGGGTCTCAGACACAGGATGAGCTCTGCACCTTTGAGCAGGTCGTCGCGGACAACCTGAGCATGTTAGGTTCCGTGCATGGCGAAGTGATGACCGAGGCGGCGGCGGCGGTTCCGCTGGATGAATTCGCACCGCGGAATATGGTGCGAAACGCGCTGAAAGATGGCCTCGCTCTGGGCCAGGAAAGCGGGGCCAAGCCGTTTCAGATGGGCTTCATTGAGAGTACGGACAGCCATCGCGCGCCGCCGGGCTCTGCCGAAGAAGACAACTACGTTGGGCATCTCGGTCGCCGAGACGCGGGTTATCGCAACGTGCAGGATCATTTCTTCTCGAACCCCGGCGGCCATGCGGTGGTTTGGGCGGAAGAAAATTCCCGCGACTCGATCTTTACGGGCCTTCGGAAGAAGGAAACCTACTCGACGAGCGGGACGCGACCGGTCGTCCGCTTCTTCGGTGGCGCAGGACTCGACGAAGACCTCTGTGAAGCCGAGAACGCGATCGCTAAAGCCTACGCTCAGGGCACGCCCATGGGTGGGCAGCTCACGGGGAAGGACGCGCCGCGATTTTTCGTCAACGTGATGAAGGATCCGGGCTCTCCGGATCACCCGGGGACGGATTTGCAGCGCGCCCAGATTATCAAGGGCTGGGTTGATCCGACCGGACAGACCCACGAGCAGGTGATCGACGTGGTCGGCGATGCCGGAAACGGGGCTTCGGTGGATCCGGGAACCTGCGCCCCGACGGGACGCGGGGCAGCCTCGCTCTGCACGGTCTGGGAGGATCCGAGCTTCGATCCGACGCAGCCGGCTGTCTATTACCTGCGCGTGGTTGAGAACCCGACTTGCCGATGGAGCACGCTCCAATGCCAGGCCGCGGGCGTGAATCCCTTCTCTGAGAGCTGCGAGGCGGAGGCGGAAGCGGCGACTGAGGCAGCGGTCCAGCGCGGGGCGCAGGGCGACGTTTTCGGGCGCTGCTGCTTGGCCGAAGAGGAGGAGCCCTTCTACTCGCCGGTGATCCAAGAACGCGCCTGGACCTCGCCGATTTGGTACGCACCCTCGGGTTTTGCATCGAACGGATCGGCGCGTTAGCGTCCAGCCGTCCAAAAACCTCCATCCGAAGGACTTCGAAAATGTCTGAAGAATTCACCGATCTGCCCCTCGTCACCTTCAAGACGCTCAAGAACACGGAGCTGGGTGCGCTCACCGTTGAGAAGACGGAAGATGGCGGCGTCGTTCTGCGCGACGTGCTCAAGAAGGTGACGGAGTCGATGCTCACGTCCTATCCCCCGACTTGGCTCGGCAAGTGGACGCCGAACCGCGCCGCGCTGCGCTACTCGAAGGAAGAAATCGCCGGTCGCGAGTTCAAGGCCTTCGAAGGCGGCAAGGCACTCGACGAAGCCGGGCTGTTTTCGCTCGCCAAATAGGCTCGCTAGAGCCGCGGGCGCTTTAAACTCGCCCAGTAGGGCGAGTAGACCGCGGGCGCTTTGCTTTAGAAGCGGAGGATGCCGTAGCTGGGCGGGTCGATGGGTGCGTGGAGTGAGGCGCTGAGCGCGATACCGAGGGCGTTGCGCGTGTCGACGGGGTCGATGATGCCGTCGTCCCAGATCTGGGACGTGGCGAAGTAGGCGCTGCCTTCGCGTTCGAAAGATTCCAGTACGGGCTCGCGAATTTCGCGGATCTCCTCGTCAGAGGGGGTCTCGCCTTTTCGTTCGAGCTGGCGAATCTTGACGTCGGCTAGCGTGTTTGCGGCTTGCTCCGCACCCATGATGCCGATCTGATGGTTCGGCCAGGTGAAAATGAAGCGGCCATCGTAGGCGCGGCCGCACATGCCGTAATTCCCCGCGCCGAAGGACCCATTCACCATGACCGTGAATTTCGGGACCGTTGCGCAGGACTGGGTCATGATGAACTTCGCCCCGTCCTTGCAGATCCCGCGCGCTTCATATTCCTGTCCCACCATGAAGCCCGTGATGTTCTGTAGGAACACGAGCGGCGTTCGGTTCTGGTCGCAGAGTTCGACGAAATGCGCGCCCTTGAGTGACGAGTCGTTAAAGAGCACGCCGTTATTCCCGATGATGCCCACCTTGTGGCCCCAGATATAGGCGTAGCCGCAGATCAGCGTCTTGCCGTAGTCGGGCTGGTACTCGTGGAAATAGCTGCCGTCGACGACGCGGGCGATCACCTCGCGCATATCGAATTGAATTTTGATGTCGTCGGGGATGATTCCGTAGAGCTCTTCCGGATCGTAGTGGGGCGGCTCGGGTTCGCGCATTTCGATCTTCGTCTTTTCGGGACGGCTCCATTGCGAGACGATTTCACGACCTAACAGGATCGCTTCTTCCTCTGAATTCGCAGCGTAGTCCGCAACGCCACTCACCTGGGTATGGACATCGGCCCCGCCGAGGGTGTCGGCGTCGACGATCTCTCCGGTTGCGGCTTTCACGAGGGGCGGGCCGCCGAGGAAGATGCCGCCGTTCCCGCGCAGGATGACGGAATAGTCGCTGAGGGACGGGATATAGGCGCCGCCCGCTGTGCATTGCCCGAAGACGAGGGAGAGCTGAGGGATGCCCATCTTTGAAAGGATGGCCTGGTTTCGGAAGATTCGGCCGGCGGAGACGCGGTCTGCGAAGAGGTCCGCCTGCATGGGGAGGAAGCCGCCCGCGCTATCGCAGATATGGACGACGGGGAGGCGGTTTTCGATCGCGATATCGAGGCATCGCACGTTCTTCTTGACCGTGAGCGGGTACCAGGCGCCGCCCTTGATGCTCGGATCGTCAGCTCGGATCATGACTTCGCGACCGCTCACGATACCGATGCCGACGACGACGCTCGCGCTCTTGGCGTCGCCTCCGTATTCGGTGTTCGCGGCGAGGGAGGAGAGCTCGAGGAAGGGGGTGCCGGGATCGATGAGCTGTTCGATGCGGTCGCGGACGAAGGTCTTGCCGTGATGTTCTAGGCGATCGAAGTCCCGCTGTGGGCGTTCGAAGCGCGCATCATTCTGGCGGGCGTGGAACTCGCCGACGCGTTCGAGATTGGCTTCCCGGAAGCGCTTGAAGTCAGCGCTGCGCGGATCGATTCGGCTTTCGATGCGTCTCATCATGACTTGGGTCCTTTCAGGTTCGATGTGGGCGAATCAGTCTTCATCGCTGGCATCCGATTCGAGCCGGACCAGCGCGGCGCCCTGATCGAAGGTCTCGCCGGCAGCGACGTAGACCTCGGCGACTTCGCTTTCGTGGAGGGCGGTGATCGCGGTTTGTAGCTTCATGCTTTCAATTGTAAGCAGCACCTGCCCGGGCTGAACCGCTTCGCCTGCTTGAACGTTGACGTCGACGACGGTTCCAGGCATAGGCGCGCGCATGATTTCGTCACCACCATCAGGGGCTGCATCGCGCTTTGCGCGTTCGAGGGCGTTGATGGATTCCACGACGTGGACGCGGCCGCGGAGATGGATGAAATGGGTATCGCCCGAGGTCGCGACGAAAACCTTCTCCGTCTCGCCGTTCAGTTCGAGGTGATACTCGCCCTCGCTTTCGCCCGGGGAGAGCTGCGCTTCGATCACGGCATCATCGATCGTGATGTCGACCGCGTCGAGCGTGTACACGGGATGAACTTGGCTGCGTTCACCGTTCAGTTCGAAATCGTATCCCAAGAGTTCTTCCTTGCTAGTTCTTCCATGCGCCGATCGACGCATAGGGCTCAGGGACCGCATCCACGCGTTCAATGAAATCCCGGTCGCCCAGGGCGGCCGTTGCGATGACGGCATGTCGTTCTGTTTCCGAAAGCGGTGCCAAGGCGAGCGCCTCGGCATGGGCGGGAATGAAGCCCGTTTCAACGCGGCCGGCTCGGAAATCGTCTTCATCGAGAATGCGGCTGAGGTAGGCAGTATTGGTCGTGCATCCCAGGATGACGGTTTCGGAGAGGGCACGCCTTGCCAAGTCGATGGCCTCGTCCCGGGAGTCGGCATGGACGATGAGCTTCGCGAGCATGGGGTCAAAGGCGCTCGTTACGCTCTGTCCTTCTTCGATTCCGCCATCAAACCGGATGCCGTCGCCTTCTGGGGGGCGGACCAGGAGGAGGTCGCCGACGGCGGGACGAAATTCCTGGTCAGCGTCTTCGGCGCAGAGCCGACATTCGATGGATGCGCCCGAGAACTTGATTGCCGACTGGTTGAAGCCAAGGGGTTCGCCGGCGGCGACGCGGATTTGGGCTTCGACCAGGTCGATGCCCGTCACCATTTCGGTCACGGGATGTTCGACTTGGAGGCGGGTATTCATTTCGAGGAAATAGAATTCACCGTCCGGCGCGAGGACGAACTCCACTGTCCCCGCGTTTCGGTAGCCGGCGGCTCGGGCGATGCCGACGGCCTGTTCGCAAATCGCATCGCGCAGGCCAGGCGGAAGATTCGGCGCGGGGGTTTCTTCAATCACTTTCTGGAAGCGGCGCTGGACGGAACAATCGCGCTCGCCGAGATGAAGCACCTCGCCGTGATGGTCCGCCAAGATCTGAACCTCGATATGTCTGGGTTCGAGGACGTAGCGTTCGGCGTAGATGCGGCCATCGTTGAAATAGCGCTCCGCCTCAGACCGAGCGAGGTCGATTGCGCCGGTGAGTTCGCTCGCTGCGTTTACGATCTGCATGCCTTTCCCGCCGCCGCCGGCGGAGGCCTTGATCAGAAGCGGAAAGCCGATCTCCGTCGCGCGCTGGATGAAGCTCGCCGGATCTTCTTCTTCGGTCGCCGAGGGCGTGAGGGGGTAGCCCGCTTCCCGGACAAATTTGCGCGACTCGATCTTATCGCCCATGAGGCGGATGGCGTCCGCAGTGGGGCCGATGAACCGAATCCCTGCGGACTCGACCGCTTCCGCGAACTCGGCGTTTTCGGCAAGGAAGCCGTAGCCGGGGTGGATCGCGTCTGCGCCAATGTTCTGGGCCGCGTCGATGATCTGCTGGGCATCGAGGTAGGCAGCGACGGGGGTTTCTCCGTGAATCGGACAGACTTCATCCACGGATTTCGCGGCGGGGCTCTCGGCATCTTCCGCATGGACGACCGCGGCGCTGGCGATGCCCAGGCGGCGCAGGGTGCGGGCCACACGGACCGCGATCTCGCCTCGGTTGGCGATGAGGACTTTCTGAATAGCGAGGGATGAGGTCATGGGTCTCTTTCGGATCAATTCAGTCGCGTGCGTCGGATCAAAGCCCGACCTTCGCTTCAAGTCGTTCAACCGCGCGTTCAAGTCGGCTGACCGTCGCGGCGTGCTCGCTTGCGAAGCCGGTGGCGCTCGACTCTTCTTCGATGAGGATGCCACCCAAAACGGCTTCGGCAAGCTGGTCGGCGAGGAGTCCCATTTCGAGCTCGCCGTCACTGAAGAGGAATCGCCACACGGCGTGTTCGATCCCTCCGTAGATCAGGTCTCGGATCACGCTGGGGGCGATGCCCGGGCGAAGGTCGCCCCCGGCCACGCCTTCTTCGAGGACCCGGAGGCCGATCCCCGTGTATCGGCGATTGAGGTCGAGAATGGCTTCGTCGTAGAGGGCGACGTCGGGGCGGGCTTCGCGAATGATCACTCGGCAAAGCCCTAGGTCGGAGGTGAAGGTCTCGAGATGGCGGCGGATCACGAAGCGAAGTCGATTCTCGGTTCCGCGGACTGCGGCGAGGCCGGATTCCGTATCCGCGATCAGCTCTTCGAAGAAGCTCTTCATGACCGCGATGAGCAGCGCCCGTTTGGTCTCGAAATAGCTGTAGACCGTGCCTTCGACCACACCCGAGCGTTCGGCGATCTCGGCCACGGCCGCGTCGCCGTAGCCGCGCTCAGAGAAGACGGCGCGGGCGGAGGCGAGGATCTCGGCCTCGCGCTCGGCACGGGGGCGCCGGGTCCGTCGCCTTCGCGGCTCGCCGGGAGGCACGCTTCGGGGCTTTGTCTCTTTTCGGCTTGCCGCCGGCATTTCGGGCCCTCTTGGAGGAGGTTGGATGAAATTATTGAGTAAGACTCAATAAAAAAGTGCTTATTGTCAAGATATTTACAGCGGGATGTGAAAAAATAGGCGGTAGTAATGAGTCTTTCTCGATGTGGGGATATCCGGTCGTCTTGGGTCTGCACAAGATTGACCGATGAGCACGTGTCGAAAAGGTCGAAGAGGTAGGAAACCAAGGAGGTCGCGATGTCCACGGCATTTAGTTTGAGCGAAGACCAGCAGGCCATTCTCGAGGCTGCCGACCAATATGGGCGCGAGCAATTAGCGCCGCTCGCGCGCCGGATGGACGACGAGGAGTGGTGGCCGGACGCGGAATTTCGCGCGCTGGGTGAGGCGGGCTATTTGGGGATTACGGTGCCGCCGGAGCTCGGGGGTGCGGGGCTCGATCTCTTTGCGAGTGGTCTCGTGCTGCAGGCCTTTTCGCGCTGGAATTACGCGCTTGGGCTTTCTTGGGTCGCCCACGAAAATCTCTGCATGAATAACATCCTGCGGAATGCGTCTCCCGAACAAGTGGAGAAATACGTTCCGGGTTTGAACGATGGCTCTCTGATTGGTTGTCTCGGGCTGACGGAGCCCGGCGCGGGGTCCGATGCGCTGGGTTCGATGGCAGCGACCGCGGTCCGCGACGGCGATGACTACATCATTAACGGGCGCAAGCTCTATATCACGAACGGCCCGGTTGCGGATATCTGCCTGCTATACGCGAAGACGGATCGCGACCGCGGGGCGCACGGAATTACGGCCTTCATCGTCGAGATGGATAATCCAGGCTGTACGGTGGCCCAGAAGATGATCAAGATGGGCTTTCGGGGATCGCAGACGGCGGAGTTGGCTTTCGACGATTGCCGGGTGCCTGCGGCCAACGTCGTGGGCAAGGTGAACGAGGGCGTGAAATGCGTGATGAGCGGCCTCGACCTGGAGCGCGCCGTCATTGCGCCAATCTGCGTGGGGATGGCGGAGCGAGCGCTTGATCTTTCGATTGCGCATGCGAAAGAGCGCAAGCAATTCGGTGAGCCCATCGCGAATTTTCAGATGATCCAGTCGCGGCTGGCGGAAATGTCGGTGCTCGTGGATACGATGAAGATCTACAATTACCACGTGCTGGCGTCGCTGAATGATCTCGCGCCAGGGGAGGGCGGCCGGGGTGAGGCGCATAGGCTGTCCGCGGCTTCGATCATGTACTGCGCCGATTCGCTGAACAAGGTTCTCGATCATGCCTCGCAAGTGCATGGCGGGGTGGCTTATATTTGGGAGACGGAGATCAACCGGCTTTATCGGGGGATCAAATTGCTCGAGATTGGCGCCGGGACAACGGAAGTCCGGAAGATGATCATCGCGCAGGAGCTCCTGAATGCCTGATCAATGTCGGATCTAGACCCCGAGCCTGAGCTGGATTTTACGGGCGAGCGCAAGCGCCTCGCGACCGTCGCGCTTTTCATGCTGGTCGGCGTGAACGTGATGAATCAGGTCGATCGCCAGATCATGAGCGTATTGGTCGAGCCGGTGCGCGAGGACCTCGGGCTTTCGGATACTCAGATCGGCTTGTTGGTCGGGCTGGCCTTCGCGCTCTTTTACACCTTCGCGGGTTTGCCGATCGCGCGGCTGGCGGACCGGGGGAATCGGCGAAAGCTGATCGTGGTTTCGCTCACGCTGTGGAGCGGGATGACTGCGGTCTGCGGTTTCGCCCAGAACTTCGTTCAGCTTCTGCTCGCGCGAGTGGGGGTTGGCGTAGGCGAGGCGGGATGTGCCCCGGCGGCGCAGTCCTTGATCTCGGATTATTTCCCTCCGAGTCATCGCGCGCGATCGCTTGCGACCTATCAGCTCGGCGTGCCGATCGGCATTTTTGTGGGCTCCGTCGTGGGCGGCACGCTCAGCGATGTCTTGCCCTGGCGGCAGGTCTTCTTCGTATTCGGCGCGCCTGGGCTTCTGCTGGCGCTCGTGACCTATTTCGTTTTGAAGGAGCCGGCCCGCGGCAGCTGGGATGGTCAGAGCGACTCGGACGAGGTGGAGCCGATTAGTCAGGTGCTGCGCTTCTTGTGGAGTCTGCCGGCGATGCGCCATATCTTGATCGCGGCTTCGCTTCATACTCTGACGCTTTCGGCGCAGGTGACTTTTAACTTTGCGTTTCTCACACGAGTGCATGGGCTGACGGGCGCCCAGGCGGGCTGGGCAATTGGCCTATTGAATGCAGTCTTTGGCACGTTCGGGACGTATATGGGCGGATGGATCGGCGACCGACTCGGCCCCCGGGATGCGCGCTGGTATATCTGGTCCCTCGGTCTCGGCGCGATCGCCTCGATTCCGTTTTCGGTCTTCGCCTACATCACGGAGTCGGCCACCCTTGCGGTGGTGGCGCTCTCTCTCGGCGTGATCGGGAGCTACATGTATGCCGGGGCCGTTCATGCCGTTTCGCAATCGCTTGCGAAGCCGCGGATGCGGGCCATGAGTGCGGCCATCATGCTCTTTTCGATGAATCTGTTTGGCTACGGCTTTGGCCCGCCCTTGGCCGGGGTGTTGAGTGATATCCTTGGCGGGGAGGGGGCGCTTCGGTATGCGCTCGCTGGGATGAATATCGTGCTCTTGTGGAGCTGCCTTCATTACTGGCTCTCCGCGCGGACCTACCGCGAGGATCTCCGCGTTTCAAGGGCCGCCTAACAGGCGCTCAGGATGGCGCCGCTCATCCCTGCGGAGAGCAGAACGTTTTCGACGTCCTTGACTTGGTTCGTCGCCGTCCCGCGAATTTGACGCACGGCTTCGGTCGCGAGATTCATGCCGTGGATATAGGCCTCGCCGATCAGTCCGCCGTTGGGGCTGAGCGGGATCGTGCCGTCGAGGGCGAGATGCCCATCCTTCACAAAATCGGCGGCTTCGCCGGGCTTACAGAAGCCCATGGCCTCGAGATGCCAGAAGACCGCGATCGTGAAATGGTCGTAGAGCATGCCGACCTGGATGTCGCTGGGCTTGAGACCCGTGCGACCGAAGAGTTCCTGGCCGCAGTGCACGCCGCTATCGAAGACGGTGAGGTCTTGATGATAAAAATTCGTGACCGTCTCGGTTTCGAAGGGGACGGCCTGGGTCGCATGACTGATCCGCGCAGGTTTTTGACGCAAATCCCGAGCGCGCTCCTCAGTGGTGATGACGAGCGCAACACCGCCATCACTTTCTTGGCAGCAGTCGAGTAGGCGAAAGATCGGGTCGACGATCCAGCGCGAATTCTGATGATCTTCGAGGGTGATCGGCTTCTCGTAGAACCAAGCAAGCGGATTCGTCGCGGCGTTCTTTCGAAGCTGAACGGAGATGGGCGCGAAATCTGCGTTCGTCAGTCCGTAGCGTTCCATGTAGCGCTGGGCCTGGACGCCGGTCCACGCCGCGGGGGTCATCGCGCCAAAGGGCATGCTCCATTCAAGGAAGCCGGATCCAGAACCCGTGCTATTCGAATTCGGCGCCATGTGGGCCGTGCCAAACCTTGCTTCCGACCGTTCATTCATGGCGCGGAAGCAAACGAAGGTATCCGAGAGCCCGGCTTCGACCGCGGCCATGCCATGCGCGATCGTGGCCATCGAGCCGCCGCCGCCATGGGGGGCGCGGGAGGAGAAGCGGAGGTTCTTGATTCCCATCGACCGGACGATGTCGACGTCTTCATTATTGTCGATCGTGAAAGTCGACATGCCGTCGACATCGGCGGGGGTGAGGCCGGCATCGTCGAGGGCCAGTTTGATGGCTTCGCAGGCGAGATGAAGTTCGCTGCGACCTGAGTTTTTAGAGAAATCCGTTTGGCCGATTCCGGCGATGACGGCTTTGCTGCCTGCACGCGCGCTCGACATCAGGCGTTCTCCTTTTCGGTCGGATTCGCTGGCCGGAAGACGGGGACGGCTTTTCCACCCGCGGTTGGGGCAAAGAAGACTTCAACGGGCATCCCGTTCTTCACTTCCGAAACCTCGCATTCGTAGAGGTTCGAGAAAATTCGGATGCCTTCCTCAAGGTCGACGAGGATGCAGATCAGGGGATCTTCGAACATCGGCATTTTCGGATGGACCGGCTGCATCCAAGCGTGAATGACGCCGCGGCCAGATAGGGGCGTCGCCTCCCACTCGAGACATTGGCAATCCGGGCACATGGGGCGCGGCGGATGGCGAAAGATCTTGCACTCGGCACAGCGCTGGCCGAGGAACTCGCCGCGCTCAGCCCCCTCCCAGTAAAAGGCACTATCGCGTGAAGGCATGGGCTGGGGGCGTTCCCAAACCGGCTGCGCGGGGGCGCTCCCTTGTTTTCCGGATTCGTTGCTCGACATCGACCTTCCTTCGCTCAGCTGGGATCCCAGGGAGAAGCAGCGACCTTGCCGCCGGGTTTCGCGAGTGCGGGGTAGACCGTCTGGTCGCCCACGGCGCCTTCATCGAAGAACTGCTGCGCTTCGTTTTCGCTGAAGCCGAGATCCGAGAGGATGTCGCGCGTATGCTCTCCGACCAGCATGGGCGGTCCTTGTACCGACGTTCGCGTGTCCGAGAATTGGAAGGCGAGTCCGGGCTGTCCCATTTCGCCGGCCATCGGATGGGGATACTTCGAGATGTACTCCTCATCGAGCATCTGTTGTTCGGCCCAGAGCTTTCGGCTGGCATCTTCCGCAGAAATTTCGCAGGGCACACCCGCAGCGTCGAGCTTCGCGAACCAGGCGTCGGCCCCCGCGGTCGCGAAGGCATGCTCAAGTAGTTTGGCTACATCGTCATCGTGATCCCGCCGCGCCGAATGGGTCGCAAAGCGGCCGCCCGCAGCGAGCTCATCGAGTCCGAGCGCGTTGCCGAGTGCCTGCCAATGTTCATCGGTGACGAGAGAGAGGCAGAGCCATTCGTCTGCGGTGGGGTAGAGTCGAACGCCCGCGGAGAAGCCCGTCTGCATCGCATCGAGGAGGGGGCGCTCAATCGGCGTTCCGTCCGGGCGGGCGATGGCATGGCTTGAGTTATAGAGCTGCGCATTCACGATCGCTGTTTCGCACCATTGGCCCTTACCCGTCTTCTCACGCTCGAAAAGTGCCTGGCTTATGGCGATGGCCGCGAGAAACCCGTTTCCCGTATCGCCCATGCTCGTGAGCGACCAAAGCGGCCGTCCGCCGCGCTCGCAGCCGCCGTCCTCCCATTCTACTCCGGCGAGACATGCGCCGGTTTGGTCATTGCCCGGAAGATCGACCCGGGGGCCGCGTTCAAAACCGCGCGTATGGCAATAGACGATCTGCGGATGGCGCTCTTTGATCGAGTCGTAGTCGATGCCCAGCTTGATCGCAGCTTTGTATCGCATGTTATGCAGGACAACGTCCGCCGAGGCGAGGAGGCGTTCGATGACTTCTGGCGCCTTCTCATGCTTGAGGTTGATTGCGATGCTGCGTTTTCCGCGGTTGCAGGCCATTGCGAGCTGACTGCTATGCCAGTACCAGTCGTGGAGTGCGTTGACCTTGATGACCTCGGCGCCGAGATCCGAAAGGAGCTGGCCGGCATAAGGGCCTGCTACAGCGAGTCCGAAGTCGAGGACGCGAATCCCGTCGAGGGGTCCCTTGGAGAGGGTCTTTCCCGTGTCCGTCGCTTCCTGAGGCTTGGCCTTTTTGGCTTCTGCCTTTACGGCGTCCGTATGCTCCCCAAGGCGCGGCGCGGGGCCGCGAATTTCGCCCGGCGAGGTTTCAAGGTTATAAAGCACGCCGGCGGTTCGAATTTTTCCGAGCTCGGGATCATCGAGTTCGGCGACGATGCCGTCAGCGAGGAGCAGGGGGTCCGTGAGGGCTTCTTCGGGCGAGCGCACCTTCTGGATGCAGACGCCGGCAATAGCACCGGCTTCCGTCCATTCGTCTGCTGTGAACTTCTTGACGGCCGCGGCCATCGGCTCCCAGTAATGGTCGAGGACGAAGATCTCTTCCGGACCGAGTCCGATCCGCTCGGGATCCTCGCGGACCGTGAGGTCGGGCGTCGCGTTCAGGGTGTCCCCCTCGGCGGCGGTCAGGAGGAAGCGCGGGTTAGGCGGCCATGCATGCACCCAGCGTCCGTCGGAGCACTCGAAGAGACCTTTCGGAGCGCGGCTGTCTCCGACCCAGGACATCAGGTTTTCGGCTTCGAGATTCTCGACCATCGCGAAGGAGAGCACGCCCGCAGCGAGTGCACCGCGAAGCAGCGATGTCTCTACAAATTGTCCTCGCCCGGTCTGCTCTCGCGCTCGGAGCGCGGCGCTAATCGCGGTGGTCGCGGCGTATGCGGCACCGAGGCTTGGGAATCGCGATGCGGGGAAGAGGGGCCCATTTCTAGGCGCACCTTGCTGTCGATCCTGGGCCACCTCGAAATCGGGGAAGAGAGGGGGCTTGCCCGAGAGGTGCGGCGCGGAGCCGCCGACGCGGCCTCTCTGCTCCCACTGGAGCCCCGATCTTGCGGCGACGAGAGCGTCGTAGCCGGGCCGGTCGGAGTGTGGGTTGTCGCGCCCGTAGCCAGAAATGGAACAGTAAATCAGGCGGGGGTTCGTCTGCGAGAGCGTCTCGAAGTCGATTCCCAGCTTTTTCGCGGTTTCGGGCATGAAGCTCTCGACTAGCACATCGGCTTCGGCGGCCAGCGCCAGAAAGCTCGCCTTGTCCGCCGCGTCGGCGAGGTCGAGAACGGCGCTGCGCTTGCCCCGATTCCATGCGTGGTACCCGAGCTGTTCACGAATCGGATTCGTGCCGGGAGCTTCGATGCGCGTCACGTCGGCACCGTGGTCGACAAGGAGCATCGTCGTCATGGGGCCGGCGATGCCTGTGGAGAGGTCGAGGATTTTGAGGCCGCTGAGAACACCTGCCATGGGAGACTCCTGTTTTACGCGCCCGGAGGGGGCGCGGGTGAATCGGTTGTGATGTTAGGGAGTGATTCGGTCGTCGAGCCAATCGCCAACGTGATCCCAAAGGATCTCGCGCTGATTGGATACAAAATGACAATGCCAGCAATCCGGCAGAGTGAATGCGGAAAAATCAGGACAAAGAGGAAGCTCTTCGCGGAGTCCTTCGGTGTCGTGGAGGTCGTGATCGCCGACTGCGATGAGCGCGGGGACGTCTATTTTCTCCGCCGCAGGGGCATAGCCGCCCGGAAGCATGGAAAGCAGTCCGCCGAGTCCGAGGAGCGCTGTCGAGGCCTCATGGAGGGCATCTTCGGTTTCGGGAGGCGCCGTTCCGACACCGAAGGCGGCACGCCGCCCGGACTCGCTGTCGGTCGCGGCGGCGGGGTAGGGGGATCCCATCGAGCGACGGACGAGTTCTCCGAGATCTCGCCGCGCGCGTTCCGGTTGGCCTGCGTAGCCGCGCTGGTCTTCGCTGAGAAACGCAGGCACGCCGCGGGTGGTGAAGGAGAAGAGTAGGAGTGCGGAATGGGGTCGGGCGGCAGCTTGTTGTTCGACGGTCAGCGCTGAGCCCATGGAATGGCCGACGCCGACGGTCGGGAGCGCTTCGGCGGGCGGCGGCCAAGATGTGGCCCCGGGGAGGGGCGCGGCGAGTTTTCCTTGGCTCAGCTTCCCGAGCGTTCGCTCAAGCGCGTATTGGTTGATGCGCGCGATCGTTTCGACACCGAGGGCGTAGCCGTCTTCAATACGGCTCGGGCGGGTACTTTCACCAATACCGAGATGGTCGAAGGCGAGGGTGAGGTAGCCGCGCTTCGCCATCGCTTCGGCAAAGCTGTAGGTCCGGTCCTCGCCCACGCGGAGATCGAAATATTCGCGAGACAAAAAGCCGCCGGGTAGGCAGACGAGAATCGCTTTCGGGGGTGTCGTGCTTTCCGGCGCGACGAGTCCACCCGCAATCTCGAAGGCGCCTTCAAGCGGAACCGCTTCGCTCACGTCGATCCGGAAGGTGGTGCGTCGGAGGGCCGTCGCCTTTGGGGCTCGGGGCTCGGAAGGCTCCGCCGGTTCTCCCGGTTTTCTTGGTTCTCTTGGCTCTTTTCGCTCTGTCCGCGCGGACATGGCGCTCCTTGCTGACTCGAATGAGACTTGAAAATAGTAAAGTGCCTTTGCTATTCCTGCAAGCATGAAAGCGCAGCCCCCTGAAGACGGCACCCGGGACGCCGAGATCGACCAGATGAGCCGTCATTTGATTGGGCTCTCGACGGCGATGCGCCTTCAAATGCGAGCCGGACTGTTGCAGCGCGGGCACGATCTCGGCGCATCCACAGCCCAGGTGATCCCTAACCTGCCCGCGGAAGGGCTTCGGGTCTCCGAACTCGCGGCGCGGCTTCGTCTCACTTTGCAGCGAACGGGGCAGCTGGTGAACGAGCTTGAGGAGGTCGGCTATCTCGAGCGGGTGGTGGATCCCCTGGATGGTCGCGCGCGGCGGGTCATCTACGCTGAGCGCGGCACTCAGCTCGTGAAAGACATCGAAGAGATCACCCAAGAAATGACGGGTCGATTCTCGGAAGCGCTTGGGGCAGCGCGCTTCGAATCCTTATGTGCGCTTCTGGCGGAGCTGGATGTTGCGGTGAACGGGGTCGACGCGCCTGTTCGCGTGGTGCATTCCGAGGTGCGTTAGGTCTTTGATCGCTTGACGGGTGCGCTTGGTTCGATTGAGGGATTCGGTAGTCTTCTCGCTCGAGGCGAAGGGGCGATGCGTGACTCAAGAGAAAGCCGACACCCGATTCGGAGTCGGTTTTATTCTGATCGCGATTTTGATCGATACCCTCGGGTTCGGGATGATCGCGCCGGTGATGCCCAACCTGATCGATGAGCTGACGGGGGAAGGTCTGTCCCAGGCGGCCCGCTACGGCGGCGCCCTGATGTTTCTTTTCGCAGTGGTTCAGTTTTTCGCCGCTCCGATTTTGGGCGGCCTCTCGGATCGCTTCGGCAGGCGCCCGGTCCTCCTCTTCTCTTTGGCTGCGCTGGGTCTGGACTATGTCTTGATGGCGCTAGCGCCTTCGCTGTTCTGGATCTTCGTGGGGCGATTCATCTCCGCGATTGCGAGTGCCACATTCGCTGCGGCGAATGCCTGGGTGACGGATGTGAGCGCTCCAGAAGATCGTGCTCAGCATTTTGGATATTTGAGCGCTGCCTGGGGGCTGGGGTTTATGTTTGGCCCGGTGTTAGGCGGGGTCGCAGGAGAGTGGGGGCCTCGTTTCCCGTTTTGGGCGGCAGCGTGCCTCTCTGGCGTGAACTTTTTGTACGGATTCTTCGTCTTGCCCGAGTCCTTGCCGCCTGAATCTCGACGCGCTTTCGAATGGCGTCGGGCGAACCCGATCGGGACCCTTCTGCAGATTCGCAATTATCCCGTCGTTTTCGGCCTGCTCTTCGTGATGATCCCGTTTCGCATCGCGCATGATGCGAATCCCGCGGTCTGGAGCTACTACACGATGCATCGCTTTGATTGGTCGAGCGCCGACGTCGGGTGGTCCCTTTTCGCGGTCGGGGCGGCGATCATGTTCGTCAATATCGCGCTTGTGAAGCCGGCGCTGAACCGTTTGGGCGAGCGGGGCGCAGTCTGGGTGGGCTTTCTCGGCATGGCGCTCGGATTCGCGATTTTCGCTTTCGCGACTTCCGGCTGGATGATGTTCCTGGGGATTCTGCCCTTTGGGCTCGTCGGTGTGGCTCAGCCTGCTATTCGCGGGATGATGGCGAACCGGGTTCCGGGAGATTCTCAGGGCGAGCTCCAGGGGGCGATCTCGTCGGTGATGAGTTTGACGATGATCGTGTCGCCCATTGTGATGACGGAGCTTTTCTACCGGTTTAGCGCCGAAGGTGCGCGGCTCTATTTCCCGGGAGCGCCGTTCCTTGCAGCTTCGTTTTTGCTCCTGCTCGCGTTGTTGCTTTTCGCATTTGCCTCGCGTCCGGGGGCCGCGCAGGAGGAGGGCTGACGCTGGATCCAGGCTATGGCAATCTGCCGACGCGATGGAATTCGAGGCCCAGAAACTAGAGCGACTCTTCGCTGAGTGCTTTGCGGAGACGTATCAGACCGCCTTGGTGGGGGGCGGGGCGGAGCCGCTCTACGTGCCTTCGCCGGACCCGGATCACAAGCCGCATGAGATCATCTACCGCGAGGATTTCTTTGCGAGCGCCTTACATGAAGTCGCGCATTGGTGTCTCGCTGGCGCGTCGCGGAGGACCCAGGAAGACTACGGCTACTGGTACTCCCCCGACGGACGGAACGCGGAGCAGCAGGTCGCCTTTGAGGCAGCGGAAAGCAAGCCTCAGGCGATCGAATCCATCTTCTCGACCGCATGTGCATTCTCATTCCAGCTGAGCGCGGACAATCTCGATGCCGGTTTCGGACCGAGCGAGCGTTTCGCGGAGGCCGTGGAGCGAGAACGAACGCGCTACGAAAGCGATGGCTTGCCGCGCCGGGCCGAGCGGTTTAGACAGGCGCTGCTCGCAGAGTTCGAGTCGCGCTGATCGCACGGCGCGTGGCGGAGGTGTGGCCGTCGAGCGGCCTACTCGCTTAGGCGTTCGGCATCTTCGATCGTGATGCCCGAGGCGTTGCGGAAGAGAATGCGGATCACCTGGCGACTTTTTGCCATTGCGTCTTCTTGTGGCTCAAATTGCCATTGGCGAACGGCGCGTAGGCTCGCCCCGTCGAAGAGAAGTGGAGGCTCCGAGGCGACGACCAGCGGGGTTTCGGTTTCTCCGCTTTCAGAGACGCCAAAGACGACAACGGCGTAGCCTTCGATGCCGGCGGCGCGGGCTGCAGGGGGGAACTGCGCAGGGATTCGGCTCAGTGGAGTTCGCGCGGCCGTCATTGCCCCCGCGTCGGCGACCGTTTTTTCGACCCAGGTCGCATATTCCGTATCCGAGGCGAGGGCGCTGATTTCGCGGCGACGTTCGCCGGCGTCGGTGGCGCCGAAGGTTCGCGAGTCACCTCGGACCAATTGAGCATAGATCGCCAGCGCGCTCTCGGTTTCGCCTTCTTGCTCAAAGCAGAACGCGCGCGCGAGCGTGAGAGAGTCCCGGAGTTCCCCCTTGCTCAGGCCGCCGAGTGCCTCCTCGCCCGTGAGCATGTAAACGCGGGCGCAATCGCCTTGTTCATAGGCGAGATAGACATCACTGGCCTTTTGGACCGCCTCGAGCTCAGTTTCTGCGAGTCGCGTCTGCTGGCACGCGACCAGGGCGCTGCTGATGATCAGGATTCCTAGGAGCTGCTTCGACATGCTCAACCTCTTCCATCGGGGGGAGTCGACGGATGCACTATACCTGAACAGAGGGGGGATCAGGGATCGCCGGAGGCTGGCTCTGGGGCCGAATCCAGGTGAGATAGCGCCGTGGCGGGAAGAAGCTGAGGCTGATCGCGATCATCCCCGCGAAACCTGTGATCAAGAACACGATTTGGGCGTTGTGGGCGATTGCAGCTTGGTCTGCTGCCGAAACCTGCCCTTGGATCAGGCCGAAGTCGCGGAGTAGGCGACTTGCGATTCGAAGAGCCAGGGCGGTGAGAGGAAGGGAGGCCAGGCATCCGGTCCAGATTGCCCAGAGGAAGAAGCGGTTGGTGACGACGGGATCCGACAGCCCAATCGCGAGCCGTCTTTGCATCGTGCGCCAGTACGCGAAGGATTCAAGGAAGGCCCAGAGAAGGGGGATCACCCGTGAGCTGTTGATCAGCATCATCGACGGGGAGGCTTCCTGGGATGCACTCGGGATGAACAGAAGCAGGGCGGCAATGCCGGCCTGAATCGCGAGCAGCCCGGTCGCGAGTCCTTTTGCCCAGGTCGCTTTCGGGCGGAAGACGCGCCAGGTGAAAACGGCAAGTGCGCAGGTCGCGCCGCCAAAGGAGAGATGTCCGGCGAGTGTGAGCCAGGGGCCGAGGCGGTCACCCTCCAGCGCGAGCGCATGCCCCAGAATTCGAAGCGGTACACCGAGGCCCGTGCCGAGGAAGAAGAGACCCGCGAGGAGCTCCGGCATTTCGCGTGTCCGGCGGGCCAAGAGCAAGAGCCGGATGGCGGGCGCCAGAAAAAGCGCCGCGATCAAAATAGGAGCCAGCGCCTTCATAGACGTTCCGCTCTGACAGGAATCCGATCATTCCGCATGTCAGGCTGTATCGGAGTCTTAAGAGGTGACTTGAGGCAGCGTGGAACGCGCCGCGACTGCTAGGCTAGGGCGCTCATTGGTCGGTTACGGAGAACGAAATGAGCAGTCTCGATTGGAATGAGTTGGCGGAGATCTATGACCATTTCAATTCGACACAGTACAATGTCGTGTTGCCGGCCTTCTGCGCTTGGATCGTCGAGCGCCTCGACGAACGCGAAAAGTCGGATCCAAGTCGGATGCTCGAGATCGGTTGCGGGACAGGTCTGATCGGGGAAACCCTGGCGAATTGGTATCCGCAGACAGATTTCATTTTGAACGACTCTGAGCCCGGGATGCTGCGGGTTGCGGAGCGACGCCTTGCTTCTTTCGGCGAGAGGGTGCTGATCGAGGAGGCCGACGGCGCCGAGTTCGTTTCGGGGCTTGAGGATGATTCGGTCGAAATCGCCGTACTCGCTCGGAGCCTCTATATGCTGCCTGAGCATGAAGCTTTTGCAGCGGATCTGATGCGCGTGCTCGTGCCGGGTGGGCTTGTCTTCGTGCTGGATTTTCTATCCGGTGTCGATCTGGAGCCGCTGGAAGTCTTTTTCTCAGAAAAGGAGCCCGAGAAATGGCCGCGCTGTCGCACGATCTACGAAGACTTTAACGACGGCATCGCCGAGGGGCGTTACCGACTTCATACGCAAGACAGTCTGCTCGCGCTGTGGCGCGGTGCGGGCGGTCGGCCCGTCACCTACCAAACGAACCTGCCCGCTTCGAACACCCATTTCATGTGCATCGCGAAGACAGGTTAGGCGGCGCCGCCGGGCTAGGGGATTAAGCGTCCTTCGCAGCGCCTCGTTTTGCAGCGGTCTTCGTCGCACGCGCCTTTTTCGGCTTGCTCGCCTTGCGGGCCGCCTTCCGAGCCGGCTTCTTCTTCGGCGCCGCGTCCGGCAGCAGGTCATTTACGTCGTCCGAAACCGGGCCGATCTCGACCCCCGCGACTTCGCCGAGCTTTTCCATGGAGAGCTGGAAGCGCGCGATGAAGAGGCCGAGATCAGGGATGATGTCGGGGTCCGTGTTGAATCCGATGCCCATCGTCCCGGCATAGCTCGTGAGCGCGATGCCCATGCCCATTCCCTGCATCAAGGGCACTGCAGGGTAGAGCGCACGGAGTCGCGCGCCGTGGAAGTACAGCGGCATTTGCGGGCCGGGTACGTTCGTCACGATTGAGTTGATCGGCCCCGCTCCCGCTTGCGCTCCGAGGGAGAGCAGCGTCGAGGGCGTCCACTCTTGGATTTGATTCATCATCTGAACGCCGATGGCTTGATTTGTTTCTTTCAGCTCTTCTGTCAGGTCGTGAATGGCCTTCAACTGCTTGCGGGGATCAGCTTCTTCGATGGGAAGTGGAATGATCCACGATGAAACGTTGTTGCCGAGCTTTCCTTTATCCGATTCTTTGCGCACAGAAACCGGTGTCGAGACTTTGAAGCCGACCGCCTTGACGTCTTCGCCTTTGGCGAGCAGAAACTCTCGGACGGCGCCGGTCACGATGGTCAGAACGATGTCATTGATCGAACAATCGAGTCCCTTCCGCATGGCCTTCAGGTCTTCCATGTGGCAGGAGATCCACTCGAATCGGCGATGGGGGCCGACGCGTCCATTGAGCGGCGTATCGTCGGGACTCATCCCCATCCCGAGGAGCCGACCGACCGCGTTCACCCGTGTTTCGACTTCGTCTTTGAGATCTTCCGTCGTATCGATGAAGCCGCGGAAATCGCGCAGGATCTGATTGGGGACGTTCGCTTGGCGTTTCGACTCATCGAGGAAGAGTTCGAGCCTTCGTGGGGCGGGGCGGGGACGGAAGCGTTCCGGTTCCCCGAGCTCGGCGGGTTCGGGGGAGATCGAGAACTGGATATTCGCGAGGTCGACGCCCGATGCACCATCGATCATACAGTGATGGATCTTTGTGATCATGGCGAACTGATCTCCGCCCCCGAGGCCCTCGACGATCCATGTTTCCCACATGGGGCGCTTGCGGTCGAGAGGCTGAGCCATGACCCGAGCGACGAGATCTTTCAGTTGAGAGAGCGAGCCCGGCTGAGGCAGTGCGGTATGCCGGATATGATAGCTGAGGTCGAAGCGCGGATCGTCCACCCAGACGTGATGGTTGAAGACCGGGATCTGATGGAGTCGCTGTCGATAGCGCGGCACGAGGTGGAGGATGCTCGCCGTCGCGCGCTTCACCATGTCGATATCAACGCCCCCGGATTCGGACCGAAGCGGGCCGATATCGAAGATGTTGCAGGACGCGACATGCATGCGGATATTGCCGGTTTCCCAGAGGAGAAAGGAATTATCCTGTGCGGTCAGGCGGTCATAATGTTCTTTGGCCATGGATGACGGAGCTCCGGAGCGAACGAGGGCAAGATGTTCTCAAAACATAATGCCTGCCCGCGAAGGAGAGTCAAGAGACCGTCGCATGGCCTTCGCTAAGGCGTTCTGCGATGGCTAGGCGTCCCCTAGGCCGTTCTAGGCGTCCTCGGCGGCCGGCGAGGACGAGAACGCATTAGAGCCTATTCGGAGACGCTGCCGGGCAGCCCGATCGCTCGGCGCGTATCGGCAACCATCGGAGAGTGGTTCGTAATGCCGCCGTCCACACGGAGGAGCTGTGCGGTGACATAGCGCGACTCGTCCGAGGCGAGGTAGGCGACCATGGCGGCGATATCGTCGGGATGCCCTACGGATCGCGTCAGGTGATGATCCAGAATCCGGCTGGTCGTCGAGTCGTCGAGGCCGACCTCAACAGCGGGGGTCATGATGAGTCCCGGGAGAATCGCGTTGCAGCGGATTCCCTGCTTCCCGTACTGCGTGGCGACGTATTGCGTCAGGGTATTCACGGCCGCCTTTGACGTGGCATAGGCTGGCCCGACGATATCGCCGTGGACCGACGAACCCGTGGAGGTGTTGATGATCGATCCTCCGCCGCGTTTGATCATTTCCGGAACTGCGTATTTGCATCCAAGCATGACGCTGCGCAAGTTGACTGCCATCGTCCGGTCCCAGACCGCCACGTCGAGTTCGTCGACCATGAAGTCGGTTCCTACGGTCGCCTTGCCTAACGCGGCAGCATTGTTATGCAGGACGTCGAGTGCGCCAAACGCCTCCACGGTGCGGGCGATCAGCCGCTGCATGTCCGCTTCTGCGGACACATCGGTCGCGACGGCGATAGCTCGCCCTCCGGCTGCTTCGATTTCGGTCGCGACTTCTTGCGCGCCCGCTTCGTTGAGATCACCGATGCAGACGGAAGCGCCTTCTGCGGCGAGGCGGAGTGCGCTCGCGCGGCCGATGCCCGAGGCGCCTCCGGTCACGATCGCGATGCGGTCGCGAAGGCGAGGCGAGATGGGGGTGGAGAGCGGAGCGGGGTTCTTGGGATCGGCTGCTTGGCTTGGTTGCGTCATGCGCTCGATTATAGAGTCGTGTCCGCGATTTTGAGAACTTTCTGGCCGTCCTCGGTTTGGCGCAGCGTGTCCGAGAGTGTGCGAAGGGTGATGCTCGTGCGCGTTCCGCGGATATCGTAGGCGAGGATGGCATGTTCCCATTCGAAGCGTGCGGCTCCGTAGAGGACGGCGATGGAACGCGCGGGAAGCGGGACGCGAACGCATTCGATGGGGCCGTCGGGTGGAGCAGGCTTGTTCGTTGGGGCGGCGGGGCCGACGGAGTCTTGAGATTTCTCTGTGCGCTCGCGGGTCGCGCGGGGACGAATGAAGGTCAGGACAGAGTCCGAATCGAGGGAGATGTCGAGAATTGCTTCGCCGTAGCCGAAGCGATCATCGCGATGGAAATCGAGATTTGATCCCTCGGTCTCGATGTAGCGAAGCGCAAAGAAATCCGTCGTAGTGAAATCCGCAAAGGCTTGAACGCATTCGCTTGGGCAAGTGGGATCGGCCCCAATGAGATCACGAGCGAGCGCTTCGAGCCGCTTCGCGGATTCGGGGAGGCCACGAAAGCGCGCGAGTTTCATTCGGCGCTTGTTGAAGTTGATTTTTGCTCCCGCATGCTGTTTCAGCTTTCCACTCTGTGCGGCGCTGAAAGGCTGTTTCTCGATTTGATCTAGGAATTTCCGGGCCTGCTCGCGAGAGAGCGCGTCGGGATAGAGCTGGACGCCCGAGAAATCGGGGCAAGAGGGGGCTGATCCTGAAACCGGGTCGAATGCATGAAGGGTCCCCTGATCTGTTTTGAGGGGCGCGCGTGCCAGGATTTCAGTCGCCGGGGGGCGCGCGAGTAGGAGCGGCGGGAGAGGGAGAGGCGCATCCATCTTATACGCGCTTCGAAGCTTGGGGTCTTGGCAGCGGGCGCAGGATCGAACGCCGGAGCATGCACAGCGTTTTCCCGGGCGCGCGTCGGAGGGCGATAGAGGAGGCATTCAAGGCGTTCCTGATGAGGGATGCGGGGTCGGTTATTCCCCGCGTTCCCCTCGCGCAAATTGTCGGAAGCCGGAAGCGCTCCAGTTGTCGTGATCTTCGCCGAAGCCCCGCTTGCCCCCGCCTCCGCCGTTGCCTCCGCCCCATTCCCAGTCGGTCAGGCAGTTCCAGGTCCAGAGATTCGGATTGAGGTGGACCCCGATCTTGTTATGCGTATGGCCTTCGGCTTCAAGCGTGCGGCCCAGTTCGTCGCGCCCTGTGATTCGGACGTGGGTGGGGCAATGCTCTTCGCGGGCGAGGACTTCTCGCTTGCCCTCGACCATCTTCGACCAAACGCCGTCCTGTAGAAGGAAGCCGTGGATCGAGATGCAGCCCTCTCCGAAATCCGCGGTGATCATATGCCAGGCATCTTGGTCGGACATCGTTGCGTAGGTGTATCCCCCGCGGACGTTTTGGGCGAGGGGGTGAAGTGTCGCACCGATTTGCGATCGCACGCCCCAGGAGCGATCGCGCATCCCGAAGGCGTCGACGTCGAAGGCCTCGTCCTGGATCCGGATCGTGCCGCGGTAGCGCCCGGGTTGATCGAGATGACTGTCTCCGAGGCGATTCGGTTCGCAGATGCCTTCGAAGGTGAGGTGGATTTCGACTTCTTCCGCGTCAGGATCGAGGTAGTGGATCTCGTATTTGGAAAGGGGCTCAAGACATCGATAGTGAATCCCATTCGCCAGACGAATATCGGTGAGATCCTGATCTTCGGGAATGGGCAGATGCCAGAGGTTTTTTGCGTAGCGGCAATTCCAGATCTGTGAGCCGCTGGGATCCCATAGAAAGGCGCCGCCGGAGGTGATGCCCTGGTTCTTGCGAAAGAAGGGATAGAGCTGCCCTGAGAGCTTTCGCTCGGGAATGGCAAAAGTGAACCAACAAGTTTCCGTCCAGAAGGGGTCGTCCGTGGTCGGAGCGTGGAAAGAATCGTCGGGGTGCATTTCCATAGCCATGCGGCGCGGGCTCCATTGCTCTCTTGCTCGGTTGAGCCGCCCGGCGAATGGCCGCGGGGCGGGAGCGAAAGGCTATCGCGCAGAACTACTCCTTGCGGCGATCTTTTTGGAAAGGAATCACGATTCGCTGTCCCGGCTGGGCGACGGGGCGGCCGTTCACGCGCTTGGGTTCATAGCGCCAGCTGCGGATCGCTTCGAGGGCGGCCTGGTTGAAGACGGCGCTTGGCTCGAAAGCGACGATCCTTGGGTCTTGGACGGTGCCGGCCCGACTGATGGTGAACTCGACCAGGACGCGCCCTTCGAGGCCGCGGGCGAGGGCCCTTGCCGGGTAGCGCGGAGGCACGCGGACGAGGGGGACGGCGTCGCCATCGGGAGAGCCCTGAGTGAGCGGGCCCGGCCTTGGGTCGATGTCGATGGGCGCCTTCCCAAAGCGCACGCGTTGGATGCCGTCGCCGGCCTGCCCGGGCTCGATGGGCGGCAATACCTCGCGTGGGGTGATCTCCTCGAGCTTCGGCATACGGTCGATTTTCTCAACGGGGCGTTCTTCGGGTTCCACGAAGACCGTGAGGACGAATCCGGGGGAGGGTTCTGGGGGAATCTCAGTGTTTTCGACGCGAATGAGCGCGGTCATGATCCAGAAGAGGGCGGCGGTGACGGTGGCGGCGCCAAGAGCGGCGCCGAGGAAGCGGTTCGTTGTCTGAATCATGCGAGCTCCGAAAAGAATGGAATCTGTCATGAAGGAAACCCCACCGCGGCCCGCAGTTCGCTCGCAGTTTGGCGTCGCCCTTGGGGGCAGCGCGGGACGCAGAAAACCGGCAGCTCTGTGAACTAGTTCACAGATGAGGGCCATTTTGAAGCCGATCTTGCCACTCAGTAAGGAAAGCCCATCTTATGCCTGCCCAAGAGACTGTCTCAGGAGCGCGCGGCGAAGGGCTGGGACCCCCATCATGACTGGAACGAAGATGCCCGGAAGGGTTTCGAAAAGATCAGAAGCGGCACGGCCTGTCGGCTCCGCGTTGAAGTTTGCGCGTGCGATCGCCTTAGGTGTCGCCATTTCCGGTTCTGCCCTCTCGGGTTTCGCCGGATCGGCTTCCGCAGCGAATTTTGTCGGCCTGCGGAGCGTGAATCCCAACGTGGAGTCCATCGCGATTCGCGGCTTGAATGCGCGCGGCGACCAAGCTGTGGGGCGCGCTGTCTCGACGAATAGCGGGGAGACCAGTCCGTTCTCCTATGGCGAAGACGCCCAGATTCTTCAGGACACTTCTTTTCTCCAGCCGGCGGGGGCCAACGGTCTCGAAGCGATCGCGACGGGGCAGCAGTCGCAGCCGGGTGGGGCGGTGCGATGGACGGTTGGACATATCACGGAAGGACCCGCGACGGCGCGGAGCGTCTTCGTTGCGCCGCAAGGCGCTGGCCCTTCCTTTGGCTTACCCAAGTTCCCGACGGCCGCGAGCGCCATGATCTCACTCGGCATCGGTGGGAACGGCAATGTGATCGGTCGCTATACGAATGCGGGCGGCTCGGGCAATTTCTTCTTCAATGCGTCGACCTCAACGTACACCGACCTCACGGGGATCCGGGCGGAAGCGATTAGCGCGACCGGCGCGCGGGTTGTTGGGCGCTGGAACGTGACGCCGGCGAACCCCGTCGAGCAGGCGATCATTTGGACGGAGTCGGGCGGGATGACGCCGCTCGGGGCGCTGGCCCCGGCTGGGGCTTCGACCGCGCGCGGCATTTCCGCGGCCGGCCGGATCGTGGTCGGCGCGAGCGAATCGGGGAATCTCCCGGCTGGGCAACAGGAGGCTTTCCGCTGGCATCCCGACCTTGGAATGCACACCTTGGATCCGATTGTGGGTGGGGCTTCCCGGCAGAGCCTGGCGCTCGCATCGAGCGATGCGAATTCCGTCGTCGGGACCTATATCGATGGAGGCGCGACTAGGGCCTTTATCTGGACGCCCGTTGTCGGTCGTATGGACATGAAAGAATACCTTTCGACCCGGCACGGCCTGTTTTTCCAGCTGGTTGGGTGGACGCTTGTGGAGGCTTCGCATATCTCCGCCGACGGGACGATCATTGCAGGGCGCGGCATCAATCCTCAGGGCGAAGAAGATTCTTGGATCGTCGACCTAACGGAAGAGGATGTCGCGGAGCTGCAGCTTATTCCGGTCGGGACCAACGATTATCAGGTCGTGCTCGAATGCGGCGACACGCCGATCAGGGAACTCTATTTCGGCATCATCCTGCCCCAGTCGATGCCCAATGATGGGTTCTTCAACTTCGGCGATTGTCAGGATGATACCGTCTCCGATGGTGACCTCTATTGCACGGGCGCGAGCCAGATCGGCTCGACGGTGGCGCAGTCTTCGTTTGTCACGGTCCCCGACGGCGAGCCCGCTGGAGCGAAACGCGGCGACACGGTCTACGTCCATCTCGAAGGGGCGGGCGGTGGCTCAAATAATCTGCTCTGCGAACCCGGTGATGGCGCCTTGTTCTTGGCGGATTTTCAAATCGAAGTGGATATTCCGCCGCACCTTGTTTTCCACGCGCGCGAAGGCGTTGTTGGCCTCGATGATTCGGGCCTGCCGATTCCCGAATCGGGGATCCGGCTGATTCGGGAGCCCGCTCTCACCGACACTCGGGTTTACGTGCGTCCGGCTGTGGGTGATACGACGGGCACGCGCTTCTCGGTCAGTATGAGCTCTGAACTCGCCCTCGCGCGATTCTCTTTTGGGATCACCCTGCCGCCTAACGCGGCTACGGTTTCCTTTGGCGACTGCAATGAGAATATCGGCTCGAACGGTCGCCGGGGATGCGCCGACGGGCTCGAACTCGGTTCAACGGTTGACTTCGACGGCGTCCGGATCATTGGTCCGTCGCAGGGCCTTCAGCAATTCGATCTACGCACAGACTCGCTCTACGTCTATGTTGAGGGGAATTTGGGCGGGGCTTCGGCGCTACCGGGGATTAATCTGCCGAATCAGCAGGTCTTGTTAGGCTATTTCACCTTTGATGAACCTCCGCCGGGAGCGTTTGCCTTTGTGCCCACCGCGCATTTTGAGCAGATTAAAAGCCTCGACGAAGCGTGGGGCGGCGACGTGAACGATTGGACGGATACGAGTTCAGCCGATGTTCAGACGATCTCGCTCTACTCGAGCACGGGGTACGGCGGCGGGGAGGATCCGGATCTCGATCTCGACGGGATTGAAAATGCCGACGATCGATGTCCCTATGTCCCTTCCGCGGGCAACCTCGATAACGGAACCCTGGAGCAACCCTTCTCGCCTGTCTTGTCGGCAACAGAGCCCGATTATATTGGGAATGAATGCCAGTGCGGCGATGCGATCAATTCGAATACCGTGATTTCGCCGGATATCGAGCTGCTTCGCGATGCGCTGAATGACCCATCGGTTGCGGCGACGATCCCGCCGGAAGCTCTCGCGAAATGCAATTCGATTGGGCCCGTCATGGGTGTGATCGATCAGGAGACTCAGCTGCCGATTGACTGCAACTTGAACGATGTGTTCGCGCTGATTAAGGGGCGGCTAGGGGCCGGGCCTTTGATTGCGACTCCAGGGGGATTTCCCGTGTGTCCCGATGCGATGACGCCATGATGCAAACTGCCGACCGAGCGATGATGCGCCGTGGATCCGCGATGGCTCTGGCCTGCTTGATAGGCTTGGTTTCAGTGGCTTCTGCGCAAAACTTAGAGCCGGTCACGGTCTACGCGACCGCGACGAACGTCGATACGGGGCCGAACGGCGCCCTGGGCATTCCGGCCGGTGACGAAGGCCCGAGTGTGTATCTCTGGGCAGCCAGTGGGTTGGACGGGTCTTCGGGGCCGCCCTGCACCGAGGCGGGATCGGGGAGTACGCTCTGCGGAATCGCCTTCACCCTCGATGTTACGGGCGGCTATCGAATGGTCGATTTTCAAGCAAATCCTAATTTCGACGACAGCACCACGAAGTTGCCGTTTCGAATCATGCTGAACAGCTCTGATCATCTCGTCGGCAACGCCTTCGATCTGGGCGAGCCGAGCCCGGGGAATCGATACCTCGGACGGCTCGTGCTCGAAACGACCGGCGTGAACGGCGACTCGCAGATTGTCGTGAGTGGCTCTGCGATCGGAGCGGATCTCACCATGCGCACGATCACGCCCGAAACCATTGTTGTGCCGGAGCCGCGAGCAGTGTTGATGTTAGGCGTGGGTGCGTTCGCCTTGCTCTCTGCGGCCCGCCGACGTGCGAACGTTCGCCTCGTTTAGAGTCCCGCATCCTCGGGCAGCAGACTTCCCTCACGCGTGAAGCGAAGCCAGCCGATCGAATCCGCTAGGGAAACGCGCCCCACCAGCCGGTAGTCGAGTCGCCCATCTTCCGGCAGAGCGACGGCCTGTCGGAAAAGGTCGAAGAGCGTCGTTGTCCCGGTGAGCGTGACCGTGTCATCAGACAGCCTCGGAATTGTAAACGTGTCCGGGCTGAGCGCGCGCGTGAGGCGCTTGCCGTTGAGTTCGATCGTGACGTCGAGTCCGTCACCGGCGAGGGGGACGTCGTTCGGGTTTACGATGCGGACCTCGACTTCGAAGCGCTGCTCAAGTGCGGTGCTGGCCAGGGGAGTGATGCGGACGAGCGTGACGTCCGGGGGCTCCAGGCGGGTCCCCATCGAAGCGCACCCACCGAGCGAGGCGAGGGCCAGAACAAAGGTGATCAGAGTGGCGGACCGAACGCTGCTGCGGATCTGCATGGGGAATTTCTCCTTGGGTTGCTCGCGCGGAGATGAGCGTAAAACAGAAAGGCCCGCCCAGGATCCGATCGTGATCGGAATGCCTCGGGCGGGCCCGTATTTCTTGCCCGCTCTCGCTAAGGCTTTGCCGCGAAACTAGCGATTGCGAAGTGCGTCGCGGATTTCGCCGAGCAGTACTTCCTCGTTGGAGGGTTCTGCGGGTGCTTCTTCTTCTTCCTCCTCCTTCATCGCGGAGTTCATCGCCTTGACGACGAGGAAGATGGCGAAGGCGATGATCAGGAAGTCGATGATCGAGTTGATGAACAGGCCGTAGTTGATCGTGACGGCTTCGGCTTCTCCCACGGCTTCCTTGATCTGGAGTGCGAGGTTCGAGAAGTCGACACCGCCCATCAGCAGGCCGATCGGGGGCATCAGGATGTCCGCCGTAAAGGATTTGACGATCGCACCGAACGCACCGCCGACCACAACACCGACGGCCATATCGACGACATTGCCCTTCATTGCGAAGTCTTTGAATTCACTCATCATGCCCATGTTCTACTTCTCCTTCCGAGATACGATCGCCACACAGCCAGTGCTTTTTACTGGACGCCGTACATTCAATACTTGAGTTGGGCAGAATCTACGGCAATCGGTGTCGTTCCGCCGTCCTGAATCGAAAATGTAAACGGGGATTTTTTTTCCTGTCTGCCATGCCGTTGAGACCGGCGCGAAGGGAGTTCCCCTCATGTCATTTGCCGAGATCATCTTGCGAGCAGGCGCTTCCGTCGGCGGTTGGCTGATCTTTATTGCTCTGGCTTTGATCTTGTCCGTTATGCCCGAGGCGAGCTGCGACCCCACCACCGACGAGATGTGGCGAGGGACGTTTCTCTTCGGAATTCTCGGTTTCCTAGGCTTGCTTTGCATAGGCCAAGGGTTTCGGTGGCGAGCGTCACTTCGCTGGTTTGCTCTCCCTGCGGCGGGTCTTGCGGTTTACGCCCTGTTCTTGATTGCGCCGGCGCTGATCACCACTTCTCTTGAGGGCGGGTCGCTCTGCTCGATCACGAGCGCGAAGGTCCCGGCGCCTGCGGGCTATCAGGCGACGACCATCGAACGTCTTTGGCCGCTTCTTCAGGTGAGCGTATTGATCCTTGGGCTCGTGCAATGCCTAAGAACTTGGCTTGCCCCCGCCGATTCGCAGGAGGAATCGCTTCCGTGAGCGCTAGAAACACCCGTCGCAGGCGTCTCGGCCCCCTCCTTTTGATCTTTCTTGGACTGATTCCCTGGGTCTCCGCCTGCGGCGTGTTCCGTTTGGGGAAAGACCTCGAAGTTCTCTACGACGAAGTCGCGATTATTTCGGGCGACCTTGAGATCGATGCGGGGCTGGCGGGACGGCCCATCGTCCTGCTCACCCGCGCGGTCCAACCTCGGGCCGGAGCGAGGGCCGACGTCGGTCAGGGAAGTCGTGCAGGCGAGTCGTATGAGCTGGTGGACTACCGCTTTGCCGACAGGAAGCAGCGATACAATTTCCAGACGCGCCCAGGCGACTACCGGTTGATGGCGTTTCTCGACCAGAACAATGATTTTATTTACCAGCCGAGCGAGCCGGCGGCCATTCAAGACGAAGCGCCTTCGGCGAATCGGATCGACACGCGGAGTCGAAAATGGCGTTTCAATCGTCTGGTGATGGATTCCGCTTCGCTGCAGACGAATCTGCCCCTGCCCGTTGACCTCACGACAAGCGGACTCGCGGAGCTCGAACGAACCGTGACGACGATGGGCGTTCCGATTAATTTCCGCAGTAGTCGATTCAAGCCCGAAGCTACGGCGCAGGGGATGTGGGAGCCGTCGCGTTGGTTGACCTCCGTAAACTACGGATTCTATCTGCTTGAGCCTTGGGGGGCGGCGGAAAAGAAGCCAATGCTGTTGTTTGTCCACGGCATCAATGGCTCACCCAAGGACTTCCGCCCGCTTCTGAAGAAGCTCGATACGGAAGGGATGCGTGTCGCGCTCTTTCACTATCCCTCAGGTCTGAGCATCGACGACAACGCGTATATGCTCTCGCAGATCATGAACGAGCTCTTCGTACGTACACCCGATCAGGAGTACGTGCTGCTGGCTCATAGTCTCGGTGGTCTGATTTCGAAGCGCTTCTTGCAGCTCCAAGAGGAAGGCGGGCACGCCCATCGGATTCAGAAATTTGTGTCTGTCTCAGTTCCCTGGGCGGGTCATAAAGGCGCGGCTGCGGGAGCGGAATACTCTCCGGTGGTGGCTCCGGTTTGGAAGGATTTGGCGCCGAGGAGCGATTTTATCGAGACGCTCTCCGAGTATGAGTTGCCCGAATCGATTGACTACACATTATTATTCAGTCATGGCGGAAGCAGCCGACTCTCTGCTGACTCCAACGATGGCGCGGTATCGCTGGACTCCCAGCTCGAGCCTTTGATGCAGGACCGCGCCGACCGATTGATTGGCGTGAGCCAGGACCATGTCGGGATTCTGGCCGACCACCGGACCGTGGATGCGCTCAATGGGCTCCTGGACGGGCTGCGGGCGCCCTGATCGCTTCGCATCGCAAAGCGCCCCCTCGATTTCTCATTGAGGAACTAGATTTTTCCGCTGCCGCCGGCTCCCTCGGCGTAAAGGTGGAGTGCGTTCTGGTCGACAGGCTAAGCGGTTGATCCCGAATGGCGCGGACTGCGGCGGGATTTTGGAGTGCGAATCGCTTCGCGCAGTGGCTTTTTGCCCACGTGAAATGCGCAGCGACAGGGGAGCCCGGCGAGTGGACAGCGACCAGAGCGGCAAAGAACGAAGACGATCGCCAAGGGCGAGCTGCCGACTGCATTGCCGCGTTTTGGCGGGCAAGGAACGCTCGCGCGCTCGCATCGTGGATGTTTCAGAGGGTGGGCTCTGCTTGCTCTCGCCCAGCTGGGTCGCTTCGAAGAGCATGATCCATATCTCGATTGATGTGCCCGGCCGCGGTGAGTCGATCGTCGAAGCTCAGGTGTGGCACGTCCGGCGCCAGAAAATGCATGGCGGAATGCGCAAGGTTTGGGCCATCGGCGTCATGCTCGAAGAAACGGACGACGCTTACCAGCGCTTGCTTTCGGCAGCGGGTGTTGCTCCTGAACAAGAGTCCATCGCTTCGCCTGAAGCCGGCCGTCCATCCGTAAGCCGTTCCCCTCGCCCGAATCCGCCGCCAACCGATTCCGCCAGCTTCGAGCGCCGTACTGCGAGTGAAACCAAAGCCATTTCGAATCCGGAACCTCCGTCGGCCACGCCGGCTCCGAGTGTATCGCCCGCCGCGGCGGCCACTTCCTCTTCTTCCTCGGCTTCCGCTCAAGGCTCTGTGTCTGAGGACGCCGGGCAGGGCGAGCGCCCCGAGGATTTGATCGAGCCCAAGATCTTTCGCATTCGCGTGAAGGCAACCGCAGGTCCGCGCACGAAGGTGCTGACGCTTGCTGCCGATTCAGAGGAAGAAGCCCGCAGTCTCGCTACCCGAGACCTCGAAGCGCGCTGGACCATCCTCGAAGTAAAAGCCGCCTAAGCGCCCGCGGCTCAGTACCTATCAAGCGCCTGCGGCTCAGTACCCATAAAGAGCCGGGAGTTGGCGAGCGACGATTTCGTCGATTTGCTTGATCTCGTCGTCTTCGAAATAGTCGCGGTATCCGCCCACCTTGCCGCGCCGGACTTTGTACGAATCCTGGTTAGCCGCGTCGCCCGGTCGAAGGCGCATCCCGCTCCCCGCGGTCTCCGCTGCTTTGGCTTCGCGCTTCTTCATATTGTCAAAAGCGCCAAAGTCGACCGCGGCTTCGATTTCCTCCGGCTTGCCGGGCGTTCCGAAAAACTCGGTGAGCTTGGCGAGTTCGGCCTGGGGATCTTCGCGGAGGTCTTCGTAGCGAACGATCGTGCTGTGCTTGATTTCAGGCATAGCATCGGCCCAGCATGTCATGAAATGACAAATCTGTGGAAGTCCAGCTCGTCCGTCCATCACGAAGTCAAAGATGGAGAGGTCCTCTGAACGGTCTGGAAGTCCTCGCAATTTGATCTTGCGGGGCTTCATTCGGTGCTTCCATTGGAAGAAGCGTGAAACCGCGACGTCGGCGGGATGACGGACCAGAAGCACGACGTTATGGCCGAAATAGTCGGCTTTGGAATCTCCCACCTCCGTGAAATGGCGAAGATACGTGTCGTGGGTGAAGAGCAAGTTCGGGACGGCGTCGTCGTCCGCGTGAAGCTCGGCGAAATCCGCTAACCCTTCGGGGGACTCGCCCTGTCGGATCTGATAGAAGGCGGAGAGCATGACGCGGACCCAGGTCCGGCCGCTTTTTCCACAGGAGATGACCACCGTATCGGTCTGGTCGAGCCGGTCCTTCTCGGTCCGGCCCCTGAGCTGCATCTCAGCGGCGTTTCGCTTGTCGACGGACTGAAAGAAGCGTGACTTCCGGGCGACGAATCGAGAAACTCGCTTTTTCACCACTTTCAGCACACGTTTTCCCCTTGAGCCGCATTCGTTCTAGAGTTGGGCGCGGTGACTCGTGTCTCGCACGATGCGCCGCGATTGTTCCGAATCGAGACTATCGCAGGCCAACGGGCGAAGATAGCCGCAGAGCGCGCCTTGATGATCATTTGATCTCATGCACACGCGCGGCTTAGCACGAGGCAAACGAGACAATTGGCCGAGCTGCACAGTTCAGAAAGAGGTTGAGATCGATGCGTTGGGAAAGAGGTCAGCGAAGTCAGAATATCGAGGATCGTCGCGGCCAGGCGCCACGGGGGCGGATGCGCTTCCCAGGCGGCGGCGGCTCGGGGCTTCGGCTGCCGACGAGTCGGGGCGGTCGCGGCTTGTCACTGACGAGCATCGTCCTCATGCTGGGCGTCGCATGGTTGCTCGGCATTAATCCCCTTCAGATGCTGATGGGGGGCGGCGGAGGCTCGAGCATTGGTGTGAATCCCGATGCGGGCGGCTTTGGCGGCGCGACGGGCGGTGCCGCAGCGCCACCGTCCCGCACGAGCGCGAGCGAGGAGGAGCTCGTCGATTTCATCTCCTGGGTTCTCGACGATGTCCAGAAAACCTGGACCCAGAAGCTACCCGGCTACCGGGACGCGACGCTGGTCCTCTTCCGGGACTCGACGCCCTCGGCTTGTGGGACCGGTCAAGCGGCGATGGGCCCCTTCTACTGCCCGGGAGATAACAAGGTCTACATTGATCTCTCGTTCTATGACGAATTGCGCGAGCGCTTCGGGGCGCCTGGCGATTTCGCTCAGGCCTATGTTTTGGCGCATGAGATCGGTCACCATATTCAGCGCCTAACGGGAATCGAAGAAGGCGTTCGCAAGCAGCAGCGCAGCTCGAGCAAAACCGACGCGAATGAACTCTCGGTTAGGATGGAACTACAGGCCGACTGCCTTGCGGGTGTTTGGGCTGAGTCGACGGCTAGCCGCGGCGTTCTTGAAGCGGGGGATGTCGAAGAAGGACTGAAGGCCGCGGCCGCGATCGGTGATGACCGGATCCAGAAGATGAGCGGCCGCCGGGTTCAGCCGGACAGCTTTACGCATGGGACCTCGGAGCAGCGTATGCGCTGGTTGCGCCGCGGCATGGAGCTTGGGGATGCGAACCAATGCGACACGTTTCAGGTGTCTCGGCTCTAAGCGCGTCCCCGCTTTGGGCAGGCCTCCGGCGCTTGGAGCGCCTATGGGGGCTTGGCCTTATTTGAATTCTGCGGACAAGGCCTGATTCGCATGGGGAAAACTGCCGAGGGATGCTTCCCCCTACGGTGATTCAAGAGCGAACGCAGAACGGAGTTCGGGTCCTTTTTCGGGAACACAGAAGTGCGTTTGTGAGCGGGGATTCGACTACGCTCCGACACAATGGGGTGACACCGCCGCTGGTCTTTGGAAATTCGCGTCGCGAAACTTGAGGGGACGCACCCAACTACCCCCCCAGGAGGCGACCCCATGAACATCGAATCCCGACCCGAAAACCCCCGACCCCCCTCATCCTATTGCCCCGGCTCCCCGAGCCGTCGGGCGCGGCGCGGCCCTCGCGTGATGCCCGAGCCGATTCGGCGGGTGTTCTCGGCGGGGCTTGTCTTGGCTCTTCTGATTGCGCTCGGAACGCTGAATTCTGGCTGTGCGCAGGTGGCGCCGGAAATGCGTGCCAAGGAAACCTCGGACGGATTGGTGGTCGCCCAGGATACGCGACGGGCCATTCTCTGGGTTCGCCCGGATCATCATCTTGGGCGCTACGACAATGTGATGGTGAATGTCGAGGGCTTTCTCTACGCGAGAGGGCAGGAGCCCCTGGACTACGCCCAGGAAGAGCGAATTGAAGAGATGCTCGAGGAGGTCTTTTCCGAGCTGACATCGTCTGGGCCGGTGAACGCGACTTCCACGCCAGGGCCGTGCACGGTGACGATCAATCTTGGGCTCAAGGATCTGAAGCTGCATACCTCAGACCATATTGGTGCGAGTACGAGCTTCGTGTCCTCTTTTGGGTCGACCACGATGGTCGTCGAGTTCCGCGATTCCTCAACGGATCTGCCCCTGCTGCGATATATGGAGAATCAGGGGCTCGGTTCCGGCCCGGCAACGGGGCATATGGGCGCGAACTTGAGTCGACTCGGGAACACTTTGGGCGAAATCACGACCAGTATGATCACCGAGCTGCAAACGATCGTGCCTGCGACGACAGATCTGCAGGAGCATCATTGCAATGATGGGATCTACGCATTGACGGGTCGGGGCTAGCGGGGACGCGGCTTCGATAGAAAGGCGTATTTTGAGCGCGAACGAGAGTTTCTAGGCGATGGATGAGCGTTGGGCTCCACTGCAATGTGTCTCATTACTCATTGCTGAAAGGAATCCCTTTGCCGCGCTCAGCTCGATTCAGTGCTCTACTTGTTATGCCGCTCCGATGCATCCGCGTCTGGGGGCTCGCTCTTGGGCTCGCCGCCTCCGTTTTAGTGCCCGGGAGCGGGTTCGCTGCCACGTTGCTCGAATCCTCTCGCAGTGTGCTCGTCTCGACGTTTTTGAATGTGGACGGCTCTGCGCCGGATAATGATCAGCGCGGCTTTCAGAGCACTGCGCCGGGGTTCTTTCTCGAAGCGGCGGTGGGCGGCGTGCGGTTTGGGGATTTTGCGGTCGCTAACGCGGAGGCGACGCAAGAGTCCACTCTGGCAGTCCTTGGGGGCGGAGGGCTGTCGCTCTCCGCGGGCGGTGCTGCAGGTGTTTCATTTGACGTGGCCGATGAGGGGTTTCCATCTCGCGCCGAGGGGCTCGCGGAATCCCGCTTTTTCATGATTTTCGAGGTGGAGCAGCCGAGCGCATTTGCCTTGGGGCTCTCTCTCAGCGCAGATCTCGAGGATCTGCTCCTGTTTTCGGGGACACCGCAGGCTGACGCCGAGCTGGTCGCGACGCTCCAGCTGACGGGTCTTCGTTCGGGGCTGATCGTCGAACGAGAGGTCCGAGACGAAGTCGATGATCTTGATTCGTTCTTCGACGAATACGCGCTGGAAGGCGTTTTGGCCCCGGATACCTATTCCCTCGAGATCGCGGCGACAGCGGATCTCCGAGGTTTTGAAAACGCTTCCGGTTTCGGCACCTCGGGCTACGGCGTCAGTTTTACGGTCGTTCCTGAGCCGGGCACGGCACTGCTCCTCGGGCTTGGGCTCGTCGGGCTCGCTCTGCGTTGGAATGGCCCTCTCGACGATTGCGTGTGATTGCGGAGAGCATTGATCAAGTAACCTCCCGATTCAGTCGATATTGACCAGATCCGGGGGGAGAAGTTTTGGTTACGCCGATCGTACGAAGTCCACGCCCGCGCAGCACGCGTGAGAAGGCGCTCGAGCTCAATTTGGATGCGAGCTGGTACGGGAGTTTCGCTGAGATCGGCGCGGGGCAGGAGGTGGCTCGCTGGTTCTTTCGCGTCGGTGCCGCCGCCGGGACGATCGCGAAGACGATGTCCGCGTACGATATGCAGGTCTCGGACGCGATCTACGGGGAGACGGATCGCTACGTCTCCCGTGGCCGTCTGCGGGCGATGCTCGAGCATGAGTACACGCTGAATATCGAGCGCCTTCGCGAAGCGCGGGGGCAAAGAACACGCTTCTTTGCCTTCGCGGATACGGTCGCGGCTCAGCGTTTCGGAAGCACCGCGAATTGTCACGGTTGGATGGGGATTCGTTTCCAGGACGACGTGCTCTCGGAATGGAGCGAGATCATCCTGCATGCTCGACTCCTCGACACCAATGCACTCCTGCAGCATGAGGCGCTTGGGGTGCTCGGCGTGAACCTGATCCACGCTGCCAGTGTCTTTTCGACAGACCCGGCGCTTTTGATCGAAGCCCTCGCGGATGATCTTGGGCCGGGCCGACTCGAAGTGGACATGATCGAATTCTCGGGAAGCGCCTACGCCAATACGGACAACCGAGTGATGAGCGTGAAGCTAGTTGAGCAAGGCCTAACACGGGCCGCGATGTTCGATCCGTCCGGGGAAGTCTTGCAGCCCTCGGAGGCGCTCTACAAAAAGCCGGTCTTGGTTCAGCGGGGCCGCTTTCGCCCGCCGACCCGGGTGCATGCGGATATTCAGCAGAAAGCGGTCGCCGCAGTGGCGGCCAAGGTGGAATGTCGCGCAGAAGACGTGGTCGCTCTCGTGGAGATGAAACTATCCGAGCTGCGCGAGGTCAACCAAAAAGATATGACCGATTTTTTGGACCGAATCTCGGCTCTCGGTGCCAGCGATCGGCCCGTCTTGATCTCGGATCTTGAACGGCATGACGAAGTGATCAACTACGTGTTGGAATGTGATGCCGCGCAGGTGGGATTGGTGCTCAATGGTCTTGAAATCGCATCGATGATCGCGGGTGAGTCGACGGCTGCAGTCGAAATGAGCGCGCTTGAAATTTGCCACCGAATCTTCCGCCCGGGTGTTTCGGTCCTGATGTACCCAGCCATTGATCGCGAGACGGGACAGCGGCTCGAGTTCGATGGTCTGGCCTGGTCCGATGCTGTTCGCCATTTGATTCGCTACCTCATCGACACGGGACGATTGTCCGAGCTGCCGGGATTGCCCGACGATCAGCTGCGCTTTCGATCGGATGAGGTGTTGGCTTTGATACGGGAAGGTGATCCCCGCTGGACAGAGTGGGTTGAGCCGGCCGTCGCTGAAGTGATTCAGCGTGACGGGCTCTTTGGCTGTGGTGAGGAGTGATGATCCGAAGTTCTCGGGGGGCGATCGCAGCGTGTGCAGCATCACTTTTGATGCTGCTCGTTGTGGTTTTGAGCGCGCCGGCGGCTTCAGCACAAGCTGAGTTCGATACCGACCCGGATGAGGATGTGCGATCGGTCGAAGAAGCGTCTTTGCTCGAACCGCCCCAGTCGCTCGAATCGCCCGGGGCATCTGAATCAGCTGAACCGCCTGGATCGGCGGAGGCGTCTGCAGCGGCCGAGGTGCCCGCGCCGACAGATCTCGCGGCGCCACCCGAGATTGATCCTCGTCTGCCCGTGCCGATTCGCGTGCTGGGTGAGTTGGTGCAGCCCGGGACCCTGGCGCGACTCATGCTTCGGAGCTCCGAGTCTTTCTCCGGGACCCGAGTCGAGACCCATGTGGCGATCGTGCACGGCCGCGCGCCCGGGCCGCGAGTCTGCATCGTCGCAGGGATTCATGGTGACGAGGTC
Organism: Myxococcota bacterium; assembly: GCA_045106235.1. Lineage (GTDB taxonomy): Bacteria > Myxococcota_A > UBA9160 > UBA9160 > UBA4427 > UBA4427. The sequence goes on along the minus strand of JBGCEJ010000016.1, from coordinate 71,703 downwards.
AATGGGGTGGAGGTGGTTCGCCGCGCGCTGACCGTCTTGTCTCCGATCACGCTGAAGGGCACCGTGCTGGCGGTACCGATTGCGAACCCCTCCGCATTTCGCCGAGGCTCCCGCTACCTGCCCGATCGGCGCGATTTGAACCGCTTCTTCCCGGGGAGCCTCGATGGAAGCTCCGCTTCTCGGATCGCTGAGAGTCTTTTCAGTTCGGCGATCCTCGGCTGCGACGCTTTAGTGGACTTGCATACGGGGTCCTTTCATCGCGCGAACCTGCATCAGCTCCGCGCCGATCTCGCAGATGTGAAGACCGCGCAGCTGGCGGCGGCATTCGGCGCGATCGTTGTGAACAGCGCCGGGCGGATCGGAACGCTTCGACGCGCTGCAACGGATGCTGGGATCCCCGCCATCACAGTCGAGGCGGGTGAGTCAGCGCGTTTCAACAAGGCCCATGTCGAAGAGGCGCTCCAGGGAATTTTGCGGCTGCTCGAGGCGAAAGGGATGATCGCCGCCGGGACATCCGTGAAGCCCCAATCGTCCCCGGTGGCCTATTTGCGAACGAAATGGGTGCGCTGCGATCAGGGCGGGATTTTAGTTTCTCGCGTCTCGCTGGGGCAGGAGGTTCGGGCGGGCGAGACCTTGGGCACGATTTCCGATCCGCTGTCTGAAGAGGTGGAAACGGTGAAATCCCCGATCTCGGGCCGCATTATCGGAATGGCACTCGACCAGGTTGTGATGCCCGGATTCGCGGCTTTTCATCTGGGCTTTGAGCCGCGTCCTCTGACCTCTTCTCCGGGGCAGAGAAACGCGGCGCCCCGCGTGGCGCCACGTGAAGAGGCAGTCGAAGGGCTGGACCCCGAGGAGCGCCCCGAGTAGCCTTCCCAGATGAATCGAGCCGTCATCTGGACAGCCGCCGTCCTGATTCTTCTCGGCGGCTCGACCTTCGTCTACAAGCATCTCGTGCTCGGCATGGAACTGCGTCTGGACCCCCGCGCGCGGGTGTGGCGGGTTGAGATGGAGGTCACGGCGCTGGGGCAAAACCGGCGCGGCCGAATTGAGCTGACGGTCCCGAGCGCCGATGATCAGCAGGTTCTGCTCGACGAGCAGACCTTTGACGATGGTCTCAGCTACCGGCTCGATGATCGAACGGAACCCGGGCGCGACCGATTTGGTCCCGAGCGCCGAGCGACCTGGTCGGGCCGGATCGAGGAGACGAAGAGCGTCGCCTTCACCTACCGCGTGCATCTCCCCGAGCTGCCCGAGGGCACGTCTCTTGGGAGTCTAGGACCGCCGCCCCCCGATGAGAAAAAACGTCGCCGCCCGGCGGTTCCGCCCGCGGTCGCGGAGATGCTTGCGCGGCTGGGAATCGAAGAAGGCGACGATTCGGATGCGATTATCGCCAGCAGCTTCGGCTTCGTTGCTCATGAAGTCGAAGCGGTGAACGGCGGCAGTGACGATCCGCGGATCGTCCTCCGAGCGCGGGAAGGCAGCGAAATCGGCAAGAGCCGGCTCTTGGTCGCTCTGCTTGAAGGCGCGGGGGTAGATGCGCGTATCGCCACCGGCGTTCGGCTCCGGGCCGCAGGGCGCGTGGGGACGACGCGCTTCGTCGAGGCATGGACGCGAGGCGAGTGGATTCCGCTGATGGTTTCGTCAGAGTCGCCCAGCGAATTCCCCTCTGATTTCGTTGTGCTGGCGCGCGGCGACCGGCCTCTCGTCGCGACGAATGGCATCACGAGCTCACATCTCGACGTGCAGGTGATGCGTGAATCTCTGCGTCCCTCTGAGCTGGCCTCTTTCGTTTCGCCCAAAAGCCCCTTCTGGCGCGCGATGTCGCTCTATCGCTTGCCGCTCGAGACGCAGTCGATTCTTCGCATCTTGCTCTTGATTCCGGCCGCAGTTCTGATCGCCGCGGCTTTCCGGAACCTGATCGGAATTCGCACCTTTGGCACGTTCATGCCGCTCTTGATCGCGCTTTCGCTGCGCCAAACGACGCTTTCGACCGGGCTCCTCTTGGTTTCGGCGGTGCTTTCCGCCGGCGTGGTGAGCAGGCTGCTACTTGACCGCTTGCGGCTTCTCTTTGTGCCGCGACTCTGTCTCTTGTTATGCGTCGTGATTCTCTTCGTGATGGGACTCGCGCAGCTTGGCTATGAAGTGGGAGGCCGGGGGCTCATGAGCGGGCTGCTTTTTCCCATTGTGATTTTCGCGATGTTAATCGAACGGATCTCGGTGACGACGCTGGAAGAGGGATGGCAGTCCTCGCTGAAGCTGATGGCGGGTTCCTTTCTGCTCTCGGCCCTCGCTTATCCGATTTTCCGCTCAGCATGGCTAGAGCATATTTTCTTTGGCTTCCCCGAGCTGATTCTCTGCGTGATGGGGCTGCTGGTTCTGATTGGCGGCTACACGGGGTACCGAGTCGCCGAGCTTTGGCGCTTTCGGTCGCTCGTGCGCGAGGATGCGCTGGAATTAAACTCATGACGCTCTGGGGAGACCTGCGCCGGCGCGGCGTGTTAGGGATCAATGAGCGCAATATCTCCTTTACGCAGGGAGAGAACCCGCGGCATCTCTATCCTCTGGTCGACGATAAGCTGAAGACGAAGGCGCTTTGCCGGGGCGCTTCGCTTCCGGTCGCGGAAGTGTTTGGGAAAGCAGAGCGGCACGGCGATGTGAAGCAGCTCGTCGCGGCGCTGCGCGGGAAATCGGATTTCGTGCTGAAGCCCGCGATGGGGGCGATGGGGAACGGGATCTTGGTCGTGGGGGAGGCGACGGATCGAGGCTGGGTGCTTTCTGGAGGGCGAACGCTCTCGCCCGAAGGGCTTGCCTATCACGCGGAGAGCATCGTTTCGGGGCTCTACGCCCTGGGTGGGAAGCCCGACGTTGCTTTCGCCGAGGAGCGACTCCTCGTTCATCCGGATTTCGAGCGGATTTCCTACGACGGGGTGCCGGATATTCGGATCATCGTGTTTCGGGGTGTGCCCGTGCTCGCGATGACTCGATTGCCGACGAAGCGTTCCGGCGGGCGAGCGAACCTGCATCAGGGAGCCGTGGGCGCTGGGGTGGACCTGGCTTCGGGGAGAACCCGATTCGCGGTGATCGGGAGCACACCTGTTGAGGTCCATCCCGATACACTTGAACCCGTTGTGGGAACTCCAATTCCGAATCTAGAGCAGGCCGTGTCCGTCGCGGTGCGGGCCACGGATGAAACCGGGCTCGGTTATGTCGGCGCCGATGTGGTGATCGATGCGCGGCATGGGCCCATGATCCTGGAGCTGAATGCACGGCCGGGGCTGGCGATTCAGCTGGCGAACCGGACGGGGCTGCTGCCTCGCTTGGAAGCGATCCGGGGACAGGAAACACGCGGTCTTCCGCTCGAGGATCGCCTTCGGGTCGCTGCGGAACTCGCGAGGGAGATGCAATGAGGCATTCCCTTCGCGCCCTGCGCGCTCTCCGCGCCGATCGCATTGCCGCTGTGCTCTTGTTGGCGATGAGTCTGCTGCTCTCTCCGGCCGATCCCTCGGGCGCGGCGGGGGATGAGAAAGCGGGCGCATCAGAGAAGGCGTCGGAGACGAACAAGGCTGAGGCTGCGAAGGCTTCGGGCAAAGAGGCCGGCGCATCCGAAGCCGCAGAGGAGGAGAAAGCGCCTCCGCCCGAATTCGATGTGACCTATGAGATGCTCTTGGTGGCGAGCGAGAAGAGTGCACATGTGACGATTCGGCTCGGCAAGGGCGCCGAGGAGGTTGAATGGATTCGCCTCGCCTTCGACCCGATGCGCTACCGCGCGATTGAGTCCGATGGGACCCTCGAAGAGGTGGAGGGCGGAATTCTCTGGAAGCCGCGCAAGGGCGGTGGTCAGCTTCGCTACGTCTTTTCGATCGACCATTTGCGGGATGAGAAAGCCTACGATTCTCGGTGTGCCAAGAGCTGGGCGATTCTGCGGGGGCAGGATCTCGTGCCGCGGATTCGGATCCGAACGACGCCCGGAGCGATTTCGAAATCGCGCATGCGCCTTCGGCTACCGGAAGGCTGGAGCGCAGCTTTGCCCTACCCGCGTTCGCGAAACGGGACGTATGAAATCAATCACGAGCGCACTCGTTTCGATCGCCCGAATGGCTGGTTCGCTTTCGGCAAGTTAGGCGTCGTGCGAGAAACCATTGGCGAGACGAAAATCTCGATCGCAGGACCATCGGGGCAGGGTGTTCGACGCATGGATGTGTTGGCACTACTGCGCTGGGGGATGCCCGAGCTGAGCACGCTTTTTGGCAGCCTGCCGGAGCGGCTTCAGGTCGTGGTTGCGGGTGATCCGATGTGGCGGGGTGGTCTTTCGGGGCCGAATTCGGTGTATCTGCATGTGGATCGCCCCCTGATCAGCCAGGACAGCTCGAGCCCGCTTCTGCACGAGTTCATGCATTCATTGATGCATGCCCGGTCGGGTCCGGACGGGCAATGGATCGTAGAAGGCATCGCTGAGTACTACTCGATCGAACTTCTGCGTCGCTCCAAAACGCTTTCCCAGGATCGCTTCGACGCCGCGATGGAGTCGCTCGCGCAGCGTGCTGCCCGGAGTCGGGCGAAATTGAACGGGGATATGGACGGCTCGGCGCGGTCGAAGGCGGTGCTTGCGATTGTGGAAATCGACGAAGCGATTCGTGAAGCCACGAATGGCGAACAGAACCTCGACGGTGTTGTGCGCGCGCTCGAACGGACGAATGCGCAGGTGACGATCGCTTCGCTTCGTGCAGCGATGCAGGAGGTCGCGGGGGTCGATTTCCCGGCGCTCTTCACGAAAATCGAGGCGCAGGTCGATCGCGACAAATCCTAGCTTTTTCGCTGGCCGGGGCCGCGTCGTGATCTGCGGCGCTCGGCTTTCGCGTCCGGGCGTCGGGGCGTCGGGGCGTCGGGGGCGTCGGGGGAGTCTGGGGCGTCGCGCTAGGCCGCGGGCCGTGGGTTGCGCGTAAAGGGCGCCGCGATGAAGACCACCAGGGGCAAGAACGCGAGGGCATGCAGGCCGGGCGCATAGGATCCGAAATGCGCCTTGAATCCGGCGAGGAGGGCGGGGCCGAGTGCGCTGGCGATCACGATGACCATCATCATGACCCCCGAGATCGCGCCGAGATGGGTCCGCCCGAAGAAGTTCGGAAGCGCTGCGACGGTGAGTGGTCCGTAAAAGCCGGCGGATAAGCCCCAGCCCGCAATACAGATTCTGTAGAGAAGGGGGTCGTTCATGTGCGGCGCGAGTCCGAACATGAGCATCTGCCCCAGCATCATGCCCATGATCAGGAAGCGGATGGGGAAGCGGTCGACGGCGAGTCCCATGATGATGGCCGTGGGCATGCTGATCATCGTGACGGGGAGGAATACTCGGAGCGCGGCGGCTTCGTCGAGTCCGATTTCGGCGCCGAGGTCGACGATATGGAGGGCGATGCCTGTGCCGACCATGGCGTGGTTGGCGATACCGATCGTGACGATCCAGAACGCTGCTGTCCGTAGGGCTTCACCGCGGGTGAAGTCGCGGCCTGTGGTCTCGGCTTGCGCGCTTCCCTCGCCCTCGCCCTCGTCTTCAGCGCCGCTCTCGCTCCCGGCTTCAACCGCGGGCGCCGCGCCGCCCTCCATGATCAGGCCACAGTCCTCGGGGCTTTCGCGGAAAAAGAGCCAGCCGAAAAACGCCATGCCGAATCCGACGATCAGCGCCATTTCCAGCCAAGCATCGCGCCAGCCGGATTCGTTGACCCATGCGCCGAGAAAAATCGGCGAGCTCGCGAAGGCCAGGGTTGAGAAGGGCGCCGCGATGGAAGAGACGAGCCCCCGCCGGCGTTCGAACCAGCGACCTAACATCGTCCGGCAGACGAGGGTGAGGACGCCCTGACCCGTGAACCGGAGTCCGAGAAAGCCGATGCAAAAAAGCGCAAAGGTAGTCTGGGGTAGCGGCAGGCCCACTTCCGCAAGACGTGCCGCCGCGCGGTCGATCTGGCTGAGGCCAGCGAGGACGAGCCCGAGTCCGAGAGAGGCGGCGACGACGCCGGCCCGGACCCCCGCGCGGTCGATCAAGGTCCCCGCATACGGGAGGCATAGGCCGCTCGCGAGAGTTCCGACAAGGTATGCGTTGCTGAATTCGACCCTCGACAAGCCAGTTGCTTGGAGGAGATCCTCCGTGAAAACGGAGACCCCGATGGTTTGTCCCGGCGCGCTCATGATGAGCCCGACCGTGGAGACGGCCAGGACGACCCAGCCGTAGTAGACCGGGAAGGAAGCCGGGCGAAAGGGGAAATTGGCCCGCATGCGGCGGACTGTAAGGCGGAGGCGGCTTCAAAGCAAAGAGCCCCCGTCCCGGGCGGGACGAGGGCTCCTTAGGTCTTTATAGCGATCCGGGCGGTCTAGTTCCCCGCGGCCGCCTGCGCCTGCTGATAGGCATGCTCGAGCGCGAGATCGTCGGGCATCATCTCGTGGGCCTTCTTGCAAACCTCAAGGGCGGCACCGTAGTTGCCGGCTTCCGCCATCGAGCGACAGCTCGCAACGGCGCTGCCTGCCATTCCGGCGGCGGCATCCTTGGCTGAATCAACCATGCCATGGGCGCTGTCCGTGGCGGCCTTCGCGGCATCGCCCGCGGCGTTCCCGGCCTTGTTCATCATGTCGGAAGCGGCGTTCCCGGCGTTGTTCGCGGCATCGGTTGCGCTGTTGGCGGCGCTGTTCGCCGCGTCCTTGGCATCATCTCCACTGCAGGCGACGCTGAATACGAGCATGCTGGCGGCGAGTAGGATCATCATCTTCTTCATTATTTTCCCCTTTTGGGTCGCGACACACAGTCGCGATTTGAGCGTGGTGGCTGAGACGCTTCCCGACGAGCGGGCTGTTTTTTAAGTCGTCCCAAGTCAGTTCAGGCAGATTCGCCGAACTAGTCGAGCGGCGGAATGCGCAGGACCTGTCCCGGATAGATCTTGTCGACGTCCTTCAGCATGGGCTTGTTGGCTTCGAAAATATCCGGGTATTTCATCGGGTCGCCGTAGAATTCCTTGGCGATCTTCGAGAGCGAATCACCGCTCTGCACCTTGTAGTACTGCGACGGCTTGGAAGGCGCCTTGACTTCAAGCTGGTCGTCCACTTGGGAGATCCCGGGGACGTTGCCCGCGGCGATGATGGCTTTCTCAGCTTCGGCTTGATTGGCCGCCTGGCCCTGAATCACGGCTCGGTCGCCGTCGACTTGGACGCGGAGTCCTTCGACGCCAAGGCCCAGATCCTGCACTCGGCCCTGAACGGCCTGCGAGTCTTCTGCGGCGGAGCCCGTCAGCTTGCCGAGAAGTCCTTCCCCAGCATCTTTTACGAAATCGAACAGACCCATTACGCTGCTCTCCTCAGTTTTAGGATGGTGAAGGAGCGCAAGCGGGGACGGCCCTCGGTCCGCTCCATTCCCATCATCGATTGGCCGCGCGGAGGCGCGGTGCGCGGGAGTCTACATGACCCCCCGCCAGATCGGGTGATTCCTGCACACTGATCTGGGGCTCCAGGCGGGTTCGAGCCGCGTTTGAGCGCCTTTTGGGGTGTTCATGCCCCTGCCTGATTCGTATCGTCCGATCGGATTGGCTTAGGTGAAATGGGGTTTGGCGCCGCTCTCTGGCCAACAATGCGAGTCTCCCCGAGGCGAGATTTGCATTGGCGCCCGGGCGCTTCGTCCCCCATGCTCGGCAGGCACGCTTCGTTCGCGAATCGGCTCATTTCTCTCGCTCAATCTACCCCCGAAAGGCCCCCATCATGGATCTTCAAGATCTCCTCTCCAATCCCCAGGTCATCCAGCAGCTCGCCCGTGCCGCGGGTGTGGGAGAAGGCGACGCTCAGACTGGCCTCGAGGCGCTCTTGCCCGCCGTCGCCGCTGGGCTTCAGCGCAATACCCAAGGCGCGAGTGGCCTTGAATCCTTGGCCAAGGCGCTCGGTAAAGGGGGCCATCAGCGCTACCTCGATGAGCCCGCGTCGATCGGCGATCCGCGCACGCAGGCCGATGGGAATAATATTCTCGGACATATTTTCGGCTCGAAGCAGGTCAGCCGAAATGTGGCCGGTCATGCGGCAAAATCGACTGGGCTCGATTCCACCCTCTTGAAGCAGCTGCTTCCGGTTGTGGCATCCCTCGCGATGGGCGCGCTGAGCAAGCAGTCGAGCGGTGGTTCCGCCTTTCAGCCTCAGCAGCAGGCCCAGTCGAGCGGCGGGGCAGACCTCCTCGGCTCGCTCATCGGTGGGCTCGCCGGAGGCGGCCGCGGTCGAGCGTCGGCGAACGATAGTCCGCTCGACGAGGTGCTCGACCTCGCCAAGATGTTCTTCTAGCCACGAATTCATCGCTGCCTCCATTTGCTGCCTCTATTCGGGGGCAGCGATGAGATCTGCTAGGCTCGGGTCACCCCTCGAAAACGCACGCTGCGGATTCGCCCATCTGCGCCGTTCGAGGGGTTCAGCTTGAAAAATTTTCGTGGCGATGTTCTCTACCTGGTCGGCTTCGCTCTGGTTGCCGTCGCCGGGTACGCCCTGGCAATGCAGTTTCAATCGGATGACGAGATGTTTTCGGTCGATCCGACCTATCGCGGAGAGCAGCTGGGACAGCTGCCCGAATACGCGGTGGATATGGCGAACTTGCCCTTCGCATCAAGAGCGATGGGTGCCTATACCGGCCCCACGATTCCTCGACGCTGGTTCGCCGACAAAATGGAAACGGCGCTTGCGGATATTCGACTCTCCCTGCTGAACGCGTCTGCCGCCGAGGCTGCACAGCATCAAGCGGAGTCGAATGCAGATCAGCTGGCCGCGGTTGCCCCGTAGTTTCTGACCGCTCATTCAGGAGGCCGTATCAGGATGGCGACGGCGAAGTCAGGGATGTGGGCGCAGGCCAGTCGGCTCGCCGAGCAAACGCCGGAGGCTAGGAATCGCTACGTCGATTTGTTGCGGGCGCTTTCGATCGGCGCCGTGGTGCTTGGGCATTGGGTGATGGCCGCGCCGCATCTCGGGGTGGGGGGGCCGAGGCTCGATCATCTTCTCGATGTGTTGCCCTGGTCTCGCTGGCTGACCTGGGGCTTTCAGGTCATGCCGATCTTCTTCTTTGTCGGCGGCTATTCGAACGGGACGTCCTGGGACTCTGCCCTCGAAAAAGAACAACCCTACGCCGTTTGGCTTGAGGCGCGGCTGCGGAGACTCCTCGGTCCGGTCGTGCCCCTGATCGTGCTTTGGGGGGGCCTTGGCATCCTTGGGTTCTGGCTCGGAATCTCGGAGGGGATGATTCGGATCGGATCGCAGGTGGCGCTGGTCCCGGTTTGGTTTCTCGCGATTTACCTTCTGATCGTGATGCTCGTGCCCATCACTCGTTCGATCTGGCGACGCCTAGGACTCTGGAGTGTCCTCCTGCCCGCGCTGCTCGCGGCGGGAAATGACTTTCTCTTCTTCCGAGGCGAAGCGGTCCTGGGAAGTGATCTGCGCCTCTTGGGTTGGCTGAACTACCTGCTGATTTGGAGCGCTGTTCATCAGCTCGGCTATGCATGGCAGGCAGGGCGGCTTGCAGGACGTCGCACGTTTGTCCTGTTCGCCCTGGGCGCATCGGCGCTTGTCGCTCTCACCCAGTTTGGTCCCTATCCCACGAGCCTGGTTGGTGTGCCGAGTCAGGAAATCAGCAATACGACCCCGCCGAAGCTTCCCCTTTTCGCGCTCGGACTTGCGCAGATTGGCCTCTTCCTTTCCCTCGAAGGGCCGATCCGGAAATGGCTGGCGCGCAAGGCGGTATGGACAAGCGTTGTGCTCGTGAACGGCATGATTATGACGGTCTTTCTCTGGCATAGCACCGTGATGATGCTGGTCGTGGGCGCTGGGTTCTGGCTCGTCCCTTCGGTTTTCGACATCGTGCCGGGCGTCGCAGCATGGTGGGCCTGGCGGCCTATTTGGGTTTTGGGGTTTGCACTCGCGACCTTTCCCTTCTTGCTCGTTTTTACCGAGGTCGAGCGTCGGATCTCGGCAGGGGCCGGGCGAAAGATGGCCCTCGCCCGATTGTTGGGCGGCGCGGCTTTATTATGCGGCGGCCTCGCTTTGCTCGCGGCAGGCGGCGTGGGTGGCGACGGCCCGCTAGGCCTCAATTGGCTCGCGGTCTTGATGCCGGTCGTCGGCGGGAAGCTGGCCGGCTTCGGCCCGCTTGCATTTTTGGGTCGCGATGATCGCGACGTTGCGAGCGGCTAGGCCGGACTGAGCCGGACTGAGTCGGACTGAGTCGGAATCCGTCGGCCTAATTCGAGCTGGAGCGCTTTGCGTCTGCGGCGTTCGGGAGATCCGGCGCGCCCGGTGCGTCAGGCATGTGGAAGGCCGCGTAGGGTGCAGCGGCTGATCCGCCTAACTCCTCACGGACGGTTTTGAGCGGTCGATGCATATGCGCGTTCCAGTCGATGGCCAGCATGAATCGATCGCGGCGGCCCTGCCGGTAGCCTTGCCAGCAGGTCTTGAATACATCGGGTCGTCCGCGCCGCGTACACATCATGGCGTTCAGTAGGAAGATGAGGAGATATCCCCTGTTGCGCGTCTGGGCGTAGGTCCAGGCGATGACGCCGGCTTCTCCTGCCATGTCTGTGCCGTAGCCTGTGAGAACATGCCAGAAATCGTGGCTGTCGCGGTAGCGGTTGTAGGTGAAGCGATGTTCATCTGTGGCGGGGAACTCGCGGGCCACTTTTTCGCTCTCTTCGGCGATGAATTGGGGGTCGAGATCGTTGTCGCGGCAGTGGCGAAAATATTGATAGCCGAGCGAATCGGTCGGGAAGTCGGCGAAGGCTTCGGGGGTGAGGATGCCCGGCGGGAGTGGTGTGCGGTTGTCGAGAACGCGTCGGCCTTCGGGATCGGCGCGCATGCGCTCAATGACCGGACCGTCGTCGCGACCGCCGAATCCAAAATAGGTCAGCACGGCGCCGCGAAAGTCCTTCGGGTCGCGTGCTCGAATCGCGGCGGCTTCTTTCAGCAGCCCGAAGTCGAGCTTCCAAAACCATGTGGGCTCCTCTGCTCGGAGGGATTTGCTCTTTGACGGGGTCGAAGCCTCGGACATGCGGAGAGGGTACGCGCGGAGCCCCACTCGTGCGAGATGGCTTACGCGGTCATCCGCTCAGCCCGCTAGAGCGCGTCGAGGACTTCTTGGGCCTGCTTCTGTACGGCCCAGTCTTCCGCGCGGAGGCTTGGCCGGGGGGCGGCGCTCGTCGCGCTGCGCAAGAGCGCTCTGATTTCGCTGCCCGATTTTTCTTCTTGATCGAGTAGGGCGAGTGCGAGGATGAGTTGATTGCCCGGTTCGGTTGGGCCCTGGGCCAGCGCTTTTTTGGCCTGGGGCAGAGCCTTCTCGCGGTCGACCCAGCCGGAGATGAAGGGGACCCGAGGCAGGTCTGCGTTCAAGCGGGAGAGGAGGCGGTAGGCGCCGCCGCGGTCGATGCTTGGATCGAGGCGGACGGCGATGCGGGCATTATCGTGCATTCGGTTGGCGACGCCGTCTCGGACGATCGCGAGGAGTCCCGCGCTTTGCCCCTTCGCGCCCCAAACGATCGCTGTCCAAAAATGAAGACGCGCCACGTCGTCGGGGTCAAAGCCTTTCCGTTCCAGTCGGGTCGCGAGTTCGGCGCCCTTCCATTTTAAGAGTTCGGATTCTCCGAGGGCCGCGGCCAAATCTTCGAGGGACTGGTCCGCGAGTGTGGCCGCATTTTCGAGAGCGCTGACCTTTTCGGAATCTGCGGCGGACGTAAAAGCACTGAGATAATGCGCCGAGCGCATCGCTCGCCAGGTGGACGGAATTTTCGATGCCAGGGAGGCGGCGGCCTTGGCTTCGGCGAGGCAAGTCTGGATCGCCTTTTCGGAAGGGGCGGGTGGGGCGAGTCCGTCTTCGAGCGCAGGGGCCCGCTCGCTCCAAAGCGATGCGCAGGGGCCCGGGCTCGGACGAGCGAGGGCGCTACCAGGGGACGCGGTCGCTTCTTCGGCGGAGCCGACCCGGGCAAGCAGGCTCTGCGCGAAAAATACGAGACCGAGGAGTCCGGCCGCGAGCGAGACCGAAGCGATCAGGGTCGAGGTAGGAACGCCTTTCGGACGCCGGGTCCGGGAGCCGCGGGATCGTCTGGCATTGGGGCGCTGGGGCAGCTGCGGCAAGTGAACATCCTCTCTCGGGGCCTTTTACAACCTCTTAGAACCTCGTTCCCGAAGTCTAGTTCCTCGATTGCTGGCACACGAGATTCGCGCCGTTATTTTCGGGACCAACGGATAGAGCGAAAGCGAGGGAGGCGTTTCAATGAAAGCGATCTGGAATGGCGAAGTTTTGGCAGAGAGCGACGATACGGTCGTGGTCGAGGGCAATCACTATTTTCCGGAGAGCGCGATCCGCTGTGAGTTCTTTTTTGAGACCGAGCACAGCTCCCATTGCCCCTGGAAGGGGGATGCCTCGTACTACACCTTGAAGGTGGGGGGCGATGAGAATCCCAACGCCGCGTGGTTCTACCGAACGCCGAAGGAAGCCGCCGCGGAGATCAAGGGGCGCATCGCCTTCTGGAAAGGCGTCGAGGTCACGAGTTAGGTCGGAGGTCTCGCTGGCCCCGCGGACCTAGAAAGTTCCGGGTGCGAATCCCTCGGTCAGGATGCCGTTTGCGAAGGTGCGTGCATCGTGAGAAACGACGATCCGGACGCGGGCTTCGTCGTAGATGTCGCGGAGCGCGCGCACGAGATCGAGCCCCGCCGCGCGATCCTCGTCGATGACGAGGTCCGTGATCAGGCGCGGGCGATATTTCAGCATCGTCACGGCATCGAGATTCCAGACCACATCGCCCACGAAAAGGAATTCGCGCCCTTCGGTCAGCCGCACGAAAATGATCTGGCTCCCCGGGGTATGTCCGGCGGCGCGTTTGAGGACGACGCCAGGGGCGATGGCGAGGGCGTCATCGAAGTCGAGGGGATCAATCTGGCTCAGGAGCGCCGGGGGAATCGTTGCATCAATCGCGGAGCGGGGGGCGTCGGCTTGTTCGGTATTCAGTCGGATCTGGGCAGCGATTTTCTCGGGCCGCGGATGAGCCAGCAAGCCACCGATATGGTCCTCATGTTCGTGGGTGATCACGATCTGTGAAGCATTCTCCATGACCGTCACGAGCCGGTTCCAAGCGGCATCGGAATAGGACTCGGGGTCGAACATGGCTTCATGGCTCGCGCGGTCGTAGGCCACATCGATCAGCTCGAAGCTTCCGTCGGGATGCATGACCTGGAAGACAGGTCGAGTCATGGGCTGAATGTCGAAGGACTCTCCAGCCATCATGAGGGCGCGAGGTAGGCCGCCGTCCGCGATGTTCTGGAATCGAATCTCAGTCGGAAGATTTCCGGGAAGACTCTGCGCGAGGCGGCGAAGCTCCGGGAGGTCGATTCGATAAGCCGTTTTTGAGGGGACTTCTTCGCTGCCCAGATAGTAGATGCTCGCGACGGCGAGCAGGGCGATCAGGACTGCGAGGACGAGGCCAAGGGTCTTGAGAATTCTCATCCTGCGAGATTAGCGCCGATTCTACGCCCATCGCCCGTGGCGAACGGAAAAGGCCTCCGTCACGGAAGCGTGACGGAGGCCTTTTTTCGCCGAATCCAGATCCCCGCCGAGCAAGCGGCTCAGCATTGGGGATATTGGGATCGAACGATGCGCTCTTAGAGCTGACCGTGCTGGACGCGTCGCATCGAGAGACCAGCGAGTCCGAGTGCCATCAGCAGGGCCGTGGTCGGCTCCGGGACTGGGGTGGTCGATCCGTCGAGGGCGTCGCCGCTCACGATGATCGTGCCCTTGGCCTTCAGCTTAAGCTTGCTGAGGTCGAGACCGGTGATGTCCAAGTAGACGTCGCCGTTGCTCTTGATGCTGACCTTGCTGCTCTTCTTGACCTTGACCTTCGTCTTGAAGTCGATGGCGTCGGCCATCATCGGGTCAGCGACCGAGTCGAAGCTGCTGAGCAGGTTCTTGGTCTTGAGCTTCGCATTGTCCGGCAGGTTCGACGCGTCACTCAAGATGATCGTCTTGCCCTTGAGCTTGGACTTGTCAGAGCTGACCGGGCCAACAAGATAGATGTTGCCCTTGGTCTTCACGGAATAGGAGACATCGCCTTCCATTCCGGAAACGCCGATTGCAAAATTGTAGGCCGTGCCGTCGCCACGGTCGGTCGTACCGAGGATGCTGCAGTCACCCTCGCACAAGGTATTCAGGGCCATGGCCGAGGGCGCATGAGCGAGGACTGCGAACGTGATCGCAACAATCACGCTCTTCAGAAAAAAGAAATTTGATGTTCGGGACATTGGGGGTCCACCTCCATTTTGTTTTGAGTGGGGAGGGGCCCGCATTTGTGTTTTAAAAAATGGCGATGGCTGCGGATTTTTTTGACACCAATTGATCAGAGTGGATTCGGGGCAGCCTCTGTTGGATTCCAACGCCTCGTCAGGGCGGGTTGGATGTCCCAAAAGGTCATCAAAATCAGAGGTTTGGCGCTTTAGGTGCACTTTGACTGCGGGCGGCGCGCGGGCGGAGGACTAGCATCTCCAGCGCTGCCCCCAAAGCAAAAGGCCCCGCCACTCGAGAGTGACGGGGCCTTCCGTTTTTCATGGCTTGTCAGCCGGGATGGAAGTCAATGACCTCCTACATCATGCCCGGCATTCCGCCCATTCCGCCCATGTCGGGCATGCCACCGGGCATGCCGCCGCCGCCTCCACCCTTCTCGGGCTTGTCGGCGATCATGGCTTCCGTCGTGAGCAGGAGGCCCGAAACCGACGCTGCATTCTGCAGCGAGGTGCGGACAACCTTGGCCGGGTCGATGACGCCGGCCTTGATCAGGTCTTCGTAGGTCTCCGTTGCGGCGTTGAAGCCGTTGGCGCCCTTCTGGCCCTTGACCTTGTCGACGACGATCGAACCTTCGATGCCTGCGTTCTCGCTGATGAAGCGGAGCGGGGCTTCGATGGCGCGGCGGATGATGTTAATCCCCGCGATCTGCTCGTCGTTCTCGCCGGTCAGACCGTCGAGGACCTTGGAGCAGCGAAGGAGTGCCACACCACCGCCAGGGACGATGCCCTCTTCGACGGCGGCTCGCGTTGCGTGGAGTGCATCCTCGACGCGGGCCTTCTTTTCCTTCATTTCCGATTCCGTTGCCGCACCGACCTTAACAACCGCGACACCGCCCACGAGCTTCGCGAGTCGCTCCTGGAGCTTTTCGCGATCGTAGTCGGACGAGGTGGCTTCGACCTGGTTGCGGATCTCGGCGCATCGACCTTCGATGTCCTTCTTCGTGCCCGCACCGTCGATGATCGTGGTGTTGTCCTTGTCGATCGAGACGCGCTTGGCCTGACCGAGGTCCTTGACCGTGACGTTCTCGAGCTTGAGGCCGAGCTCTTCCGCGATGACCTGTCCACCCGTGAGGATGGCCATGTCCTGGAGCATCGCCTTGCGGCGATCGCCGAAGCCCGGTGCCTTGACCGCAGCGACGTTGATCGTGCCGCGGATCTTGTTCACGACGAGCGTCGCGAGGGCTTCACCGTCGATGTCTTCAGCGACGATGAGCAGGGGCTTGCTGGCGCGAGCAACCTGCTCGAGCAAGGGGAGCAGGTCCTTCATGTTCGAGATCTTCTTCTCGTGGAGGAGAATCAGGGGCTCTTCCATGACGGCTTCCATGCTCTCCGGGTCCGTCACGAAGTACGGGGAGAGGTAGCCACGGTCGAACTGCATGCCCTCGACAACGTCGAGTTCGGTTTCGAGGCTCTTGCCTTCTTCAACCGTGATCACGCCTTCCTGACCGACCTTGCCCATCGCTTCGGCGAGGATCTCACCGATCGTGGAATCGGAGTTCGCCGAGATCGTGCCGACCTGAGCGATCTCGTTCGAGTCGCGGGTGGGCTTGGCGATCTTGCCGAGCTCGGCCGTGATGGCGCCGACAGCCTTGTCGATGCCGCGCTTGAGGTCCATCGGGTTCATGCCCGCAACAACCAGCTTGCTTCCTTCACGGAAGATGGCCTGCGCGAGAACCGTTGCCGTCGTCGTACCGTCACCGGCGATGTCGGAGGTCTTCGAAGCGACTTCCTTCACCATCTGGGCGCCCATGTTCTCGAACTTGTCTTCGAACTCGATTTCCTTGGCGACGGAAACGCCGTCCTTGGTGATCGTGGGGGAGCCGAAGCTCTTGTCGATGATGACGTTGCGACCCTTCGGGCCGAGCGTCACGCGAACGGCGTTCGCGAGACCGTCGACGCCGGCCAGAATCTTCTGGCGGGCGTCCTGATCGTAAATGACTTCTTTTGCCATGAGTCAGATGCTCCTTATTCGAAGACCGCGAGGACGTCGTCTTCGCGGATGATGATGTGCTCGCCGCCTTCAACCGTGACGTCGGTCCCGGCGTACTTGCTGAAGAGGATGCGGTCGCCGGCTTTCACCGACGGCTCGGCAACGGCGCCACTATCGAGCGTCTTGCCGGGGCCCACGGCCACAACCTGGCCCTCCTGGGGCTTCTCTTTGGCGGAATCGGGGATGATGATGCCCCCACTGGTGGTTTCTTCCTCGTCGACTCGCTTGACGAGAATGCGGTCCTGAAGCGGACGGATCTTCATGCTTCGCCTCTTTCTTGTTCTTGGCTAGGTCCAGCCATCTAGGGGTAAGAAGATGGCCAGAGTCCCTCTCGATCTCTTGATCTCGTGAGAGGGCGGGGTTGTCGAATCAATCCGGGGCCACCGCTAGCGCAGCGGTCTCGGGGACATTGTGAATTTCGCATGGGCTCTCCAGGCCCGTTTTGGCAGTCAAGCGACCTGACTGCCAAAACTTATCCCGGAGGCCGCGCATCGTAGGCACGGGCAGGTGCGCGTCAACCGGCGCCCACGCAATGACGTGAAAAAAACTGCGTACCGCTGACCGGCTGCGCGCACACTTTCTGCGGAGGAGCCGCCGCCCGCTTGACTTTCGCCTAGGTTTCGTCAATATCGCGAGGCGAAAGAACGTCGAAGGCCGATCTCGAGGGAGGCGGAGCGGCGTTCAGGAGGATTTTGCGCTCATGTCTTCTTCAGATTCTCAGTCGGATTCCCCGGACCTCAGCGGTTCTGAGACTTCAAACGTCCATTCTATTTCTTCCGGCGCGCGGCCTATTTCCTCAGGCGCGCGGCCCGCGAGTGGCACGGCCGGTATGAGTACGGGGCGTCGAGGGACGCCGGTCGAGGGGCAGACCGCGGCGCTGACCAAGCGCCAGCGTCAAATTTTTGACTTCATCTCCGACTTTGTTGGGAAGGAGGGGTATTCCCCCAGCCTTGAAGAGATCGCGAAGGCGTTCGGGCTCTCCTCGGTCGCGACGGTGCATAAGCATGTGAAGCATCTCGTGGACAAGGGCTACCTCCGGAAGGCCTGGAACCGCTCTCGCTCAGTTGAGCCCGTCCCGGTCTCTGAGGTCGGGCAGGATCCCTCGGGCATTTCTGCGGAGGCGTCTTCTTCAGAATCACCCTCTTCAAAAGCACCTTCGTCAGATGCGCTTTCGAGGATCGAGGCAGCGGAGGCCCTGCATCTTCCGATTCTCGGCACGGTCGCCGCGGGAAGCCCGATCGAAGCGATTGAGCCGGATGCTGCGGTCGCTGAGACCCTGGCGGTTCCCGAATCGATGACCTCGCGGTCGCGTGACAGCTATGTGCTTCGAGTGCGCGGCGATTCGATGATCGAGGACCAGATCTGTGATGGTGACCTGGTTGTAATCGAAGGACGGAACGAGGCGCGGAACGGCGAGACCGTGGTTGCCCTCGTGGACGGAGCCGAAGCGACGCTCAAGCGGTTCTATCGCTCCGGCGCCCAGGTCAAGCTCGTCCCCGCGAACCAGACGATGGAGCCGATGGAGTTCCACGCCTCTCAGGTCGAGATTCGAGGCGTCGTGCGCGGGTTAATTCGCGAGTTTTGATTGTCGCCTTTTTGTCGCCTTCGGCTTGACCCCCGCTCCGCGGGGGGGAGGGGAGTGATCCGGGGCCTTTGAGCCTTTTCGAGGGCGGCTGCTTTGCTGATTCGGCTTGGGTGAGCTGCTTGGGGTTAGCTGCCTAGGGCGAGTTCGGCGTTGATCATGAGGCGGCCGGAGGTTTCGAGCTGCTTCCGGTAGTCGTCGAGCCAGCTCTGCAGGACGAGGTTTTGCTTCTGGCTTTCGGCGCGGCCTCGGCGAGCGGCCCGATCGGCTGAGATGGCCTCTTCATCGGGAGCCGTTCGATCGAGGACCTGCATCAACACGCGCTGGCCCTCCACGTCGAAGACGGTGGAGCTGCTTTCTCCGCTGGAGAGCGTGAAGGCGGTCGTGAGGAGTTCCTCAGCGGCGCCCAGGCCAGGCACGTAACCGTCCGGCCGGCGCTTGACTGCGGGCGGCCGGTCGACACTCAGGCCAATGCCATCTGCGGCCTCTTCGAGGCTTTGGCCCGCGTCGATTGCGCCTGCGAGTGTGGTCGCGCGCGCATCTGCGAGCTCCGCGGCACGCGCCGAGGTGGCGGCCTCTCGCGCCAGGTCCAGACGATGTGCATCGAAGCTCGGGTCTTCGGCGGGGAGCTTCTCTTCGACGCGGAGGAGGTGAAATCCGTAGGCGGAACGCACCACTTCGGAGACGGCGCCCGCGTCTAGGCTGAATGCGGCCGCGTCCACAGCCGGGTCGTTATCTCCCTCTGCGAAGATGCCCAGGTCGCCGCCCTTTGCCGCGGTGATGGCATCGTCTGACGCGTCTTTGGCAACGTCTTCAAACGCTTCGCCACCCTGAATGCGGGCAAGCGCGGCTTCGGCGCGCCCACGCGCTTCCGCCTCTTCCTCGGGCGACGCGTCCGCGGAGGCGAGAGCCAGGATATGCCGTGCTCGAACGCGTGGTGGCAAGGCGAGACCGGCTTCGCGCTCGGCATAGGTCGCGCGCAGCGCCTCTTCGTTTTCGGCCGCGAAGGCTTCGATCGCCGCGTCGTCGAGGTTTTCGTCCGAGGGCAGCGTCGTGGCATCGAGCTTTACGAGGGCGAGGCGAACTTCTTCGAGCTCGTAGCGGACTTGGAGGTCGAGCTCGGAGTCGGAGACGGTGGTCTGGCCGATCAACAGCTGCACCAGCTTTTGCCCGAGGAGTTCTCGGGTGAAGGTCTGGATGAATGCGCGCTGGCTGCCGTAATTGTATTGCGCGAAGCGGTCGAAAGCCTCGGGGCTGAAGCGACCTTCCTCGTCGATGAAGATCGGAAAGGTTTGAACCACGCGCCGAATTTCGTCTTTGGTTACATGAAGACCCATATCGGCTGCGGCGGTCGAAAGAACCAGGTTGTTGATCAGGGCGCTGAACGCTTGGCTATCGAGGAAGCGGTCGGCGCCGAGCTGATCGTAGGAGTCGCCGAGTTCCGCTCGTAGGCGACGTTCGGTGGTCTCCTTCTCTCTCGCAAGGTCCCGGGATGTAAGGCGAATTTCGTCAAGCTGGACGATCGCGTTACCCGAGGGGGTTGCGGGGCCGAAGCCTCCACCGCCCGACCCGAAGAAGAACACGAACACGAGCCCGATGACGCTGACGAAAATCAGTGTCAGCCATCGCTGACCTTTGCGGAACGATTCAAGCACGGTGGACCTCGGTTTATTCGGGGAGTTATGAAAAGAAGCGGTGGTCTGGAAAAACGAATCGGAGCTTTTGAATTCATCCCATGCAAGCGTCGCATCGCAATCTTGAATGAAAGCTCACCTCGGTTCGGGCGACCACTTCGCCTTCTCTCGAAGCGCGGCAAGCTTACGAGAGACTCCTATGACGGGGCAAGTATGAACACGCATGGGATGCATGTTCGGGCTCGTTCTTTCTTGTGACGGTTTCACTCGGAATATCACTTGAGATCGAAACAAGGCGCGGCCGATTGGTGCGTGGACGCAGACCCGACACTCTCTGGTTCAGATGCAGATGAGATCGCATGTTCACGCACTTTCGCATTGCTCGATAATCTGCCGGCTGTTACTTTTGCAGGAGCGATCCTGAGCCCAAAGTCTTTGCGTTTCAGGTATTTAGCGGAAAAACTGCCCATCCTGACGGACTGAAGAGTCTGTCGATCGAATCCCTCGCTGGAAGGGGATGCAAATCCCTCGAAGGCCCCCCAAGGAGTGGAAACTTGATCATCGATACCGTGCTCGGCTGGTTCTCCAGCGATCTAGCGATTGACCTCGGCACCGCGAACACCCTCGTCTATGTGAAGGGCCGCGGGATCGTGGTTTCGGAGCCGAGTGTGGTTGCCGTGTCGCGCGATTCGCGAGGGCCGGACAAAGTGCGTGCGGTGGGCAAGGCCGCGAAAGAGATGTTAGGCCGAACGCCGGGGCATATCGTCGCCATCCGACCTCTCAAGGACGGCGTGATCGCGGACTTCGATATCACCGAAGCGATGCTTCGTTATTTCATTCGTCGCGTGCATGATCGCCGGACGATGGTGCGGCCGCGGATCGTGATCGCGGTCCCCTCTGGTATTACCGAAGTGGAAAAGCGCGCCGTGAAGGAGAGCGCGATGCTCGCCGGCGCTCGCGAGGTCTATCTGATCGAAGAGCCGATGGCGGCGGCAATCGGCGCGGGCCTTCCCGTGACTGAGCCTTCGGGCAATATGATCATCGATATCGGCGGCGGGACGACGGAAGTCGCTGTGATCTCCCTGTCCGGCGTGGTCTACTCGAACTCGGTTCGCGTCGGCGGCGACAAGATGGACGAAGCGATCATCAACTATGTTAAGCGCAAGTACAATCTGCTGATTGGCGAACGCTCCGCGGAGAAGATCAAGATCAGCATCGGCACGGCTTACCCCACCGACGATATGGAGTCGATGGAAGTGAAGGGCCGTGACCTTGTGCTCGGTGTCCCGAAGACGCTTGAGATCAAATCCGAAGAAGTGCGTGAAGCCTTGGCTGAGCCGGTGAATGCGATTGTGGAGAGCGTCAAAATGGCGCTCGAAAAGACGCCGCCGGAACTGTCCGCGGATATCGTCGACAAGGGCATCGTTCTGGTCGGCGGTGGCTCGATGCTGAAGAATTTGGACGTGCTCTTGCGCGAGACCACGGGACTTCCCGTGATGCTGGCGGAGGATCCGCTCACGGCGGTGGCCGTGGGTACCGGACGATGCCTGGATGAATTGCGATTGCTGAAGGAAGTGACGATTCGGTCGTCTCTTAATTAGGAGAAGCCGCGGGCGCCTAATTAAGGGAAGCCGCGGGCGCTTAACTAAGAGAAGCCTCGGGCGCTTAATTAATTGCTGTGACGGGTGTTTGAGTAGAGGCTGTGACGGGCGCCTGATTGGCTGATGTGGCGGACGCTGTGACGGGTGTTTCTGGTCGGTCTGGGTGAGGCGAGGGAGAACGGTCGGGTTCGGGCTTTGGGGGAAGCGCGAGGGTCCGGCCGAGTGCGTGTGAGCGCGACGGCTGTTCGCCCCCAGAGAGTCCGTATTGCTGATGAAGCTGAAACGAGTGCATGACAACGCGACCGACACAACCGGTGTCGAGGCATCGCTGATGTATGCGCGGGGGACCCGCCCGCCCGAAGGATGGCTTGATGCTTGATCTCCTTCGTCGTCTCGCGACGCCTCTTGTCGTCGCAGCGCTTTTGCTTCTCACGATCGTATCCATGGTGGTTGATCGGCGCTCTTTGGCGGAGGGCGGGCGTGAGCTGCCTTGGTGGCAGGCGGTTGTCTTGGAGGTGACCGCTCCTGTTGCGCGGATCGTTTCTGCGCCGATCGACGGCGTGAAGGGTTTCTTCGAAGAATACGTCGACCTGCTGGGCGTCCGGGCGGAGAATCGCCGGTTGCGACGGCGGATCGCTGAAATTGAGTCGGAGAATCTGCAGTTCCGAGAGGCGCTGGTTTCAAGTGGGCATCTCGGCCGTGTGGCGTCGATGCGCGATGAAATCGAAATCCCGATGCTTCCTGCGGAAGTGGTGGGGCTCGACGTGGCGCCCTGGTTTCGTTCGGTGTTAGTGGATCGAGGCGAGGACCATGGCGTTCAGCCTGGGCACCCCGTGATCACCCATGAAGGTGTGGTCGGAGTGGTAACGGCAACGTCGGGACACGCCGCGAAGACGATGCTCTTGCTGGATCGGCAGAGCGCGGTCGATGCCCTTGTTCAGCGAAGTCGTGCGCGAGGTGTGGTTCGAGGCATAGGCCGCGATCGTTTGGAATTCGAATTCGTTGTGCGTGATGCGGATGTTGTTGAAGGCGACGAGGTGGTGACCTCGGGACTCGGCGGCATCTATCCGAAGGGACTGCAGCTTGGTCGCGTGACTGAGCTGCGTGATGCGGGCGGACGGCTCACGCGGATTGCGGTGATCGAGCCGGCCGTGGATCTTGGGCATCTCGAGCAGGTCTTCGTGATGATGCGTCGGGGGCCCACGATGGATTTGCTCTACCGGCCGAACCGGTCTGAATCGGATCTCGACGGTCCCGCGCATGTAAGCGCGCCGCCGCGAGAAGCGGTTGCGCTAGACGCTTCGGCACAGGCGCCAGCGTCCGGGAGTGCTGGCGCGGCAGAAGCAGAGGCCGAGGCGCAGCTTGGCCAGGCTGCCGGAGCAACGCCATGAAGGCGAATGTCGCTGTGCTCTTATTTGGGCTTTTTGCGCTGATGATTCAGGGGGCACTCGCGCGGACGCTGCCTCCGCCCTGGTGTCCAGATCTCGCATGGCTCGTCGTGATCGGGGTGGGGCTGCGCTGGCCGACCTTCTTGTCGGGGCTGCTGATTGCGGTGGTCCTCGGATACGCGATGGATCTCGTTTCGGGGTCGCTGATGGGGCAGCATGCCTTCATGCGCCTGGTCTCGTATCTCGCGGCCGCGCTGGCTTCGCGGCAACTCGACCTTTCCGGGGCGATCCCCGTTTCGATCTTCGTGTTCGGGATGACGTTCGTGTACGGCGTGATGATCGTGGCGACCCTTGCGTTTTTCGTGGGCTCAGACGGAATGGGTTTCACGATCGTCGGCTCGGCGATGGGGCATGCGGTCGCGAACGTGCTCGCCGCGGGGCCGATTATCGCCATCGTGGACAAGATCGTGGCGCGGCTCGCTGAGGACGACGGGAGTCGGCGGGCTGGGCTTCCGATTGGCGTGCAGCGCAGGAGCTTCGGGTGAACGATCCGCTCGGCGATGCGCGACTTTCGAATAACGGGGATGGGCCGGGGCAGATCCGGCTCTGGCCTGTGGCGCTCGTTGTGGTGGGGATCTTCGGAACCTTTGCTTTCCGGCTCTTCCAGCTTCAGATTCTCGAAGGGGAGGATCTCGCCAGTCGGTCTCAGGCGAACTATGTGCGGACGGTTCGCCTCGAGGCGCAGCGCGGGACGATCGTCGACCGAGAGGGGCGAACGATCGCAGCGAGCCGGCCGGCTTACGGCGTCGACCTGATTCCCCACGAGATCCAGAATCCATGGCGGACCTACTCCGTCCTGGCTTCGATTTTGGAGCGCGACCCTCAGGAGATCGCTGACCAAGTTGGGCAACCTCGGGGTCGTCGGCGCTTCAAGCCCGTTTCGCTTTCCAAGGATCTCTCGCAGGCCGAGCGCGCGAAGATCTCGGCCCATCGTTATGCGATGCCGGGCGTCGAACTCTACGGAAAGCCGCTGCGCGAGTACCTCTACCAGAATCTAGGGGCTCAGCTGCTCGGGACGATCGGTGAGATCGATGCGAAGGAATTGCAGGACTCGGATTTTGAGGGGTATCGATCAGGCGAGACCATTGGGAAGACGGGGATCGAGGCGCGTAACGAGAGCCATCTGCGCGGTCGAGCCGGGGGTGTGAACCTGGTCGTGGACGTCGCGGGGCGCGAGATTGACGAAATCGACCGCCGCGAGCCGACGCCGGGTGGCCGCCTTGTCCTCAGTATTGATCTTGACTTGCAGCAGGCTGCGGAGACGGCCTTTCTGTCGCTTGATCCCGAGAAGCCCGATCAGATGGGTGCGCTCGTGGCCCTCGACCCGCGAACTGGCGATGTGCTGGCCTTGGTGTCGGCCCCTTCTTACGATGCGAATGCTTTTGCGGGGGGAGTCGATCGCGAGACTTGGGGCGAGCTCAACTCGGACGAATGGCGCCCGCTTCGGAATCGGGCACTCGCAGGCGTTTACCCGCCGGGCTCGACCTATAAGGCATTTGTCGCCGCGGCGGGGCTGGCCGAAGGCGTGATCGATGAAACGACCGTGGTTTCCTGTCCGGGGCATTTCCGCCTGGGACGGCGGACCTACCGCTGTTGGAAGCGCGGCGGGCATGGGCCGGTCGATCTCGAAAAGGCGCTGGCGGGATCCTGTGATGTATATTTCTACGAACTGGGGAAGACGTTAGGCGTTGAGACTCTGGCCCGGTATGCGCGGCTCTTTGGATTGGGGCGCCAGACCGGAGTGGATCTGCCCGGCGAGACGGCCGGATTGGTTCCGACTCCGGAGTGGAAGATGAAGCGCTACGGCGAGCGCTGGATCGACGGAGAAACGATTTCGTTGTCGATCGGGCAGGGCGCGAATCTCACGACGCCCATCCAGCTCGCGGTGGCCTATGCCGCGATTGCGAATGGCGGGACGATCGTGCAGCCGCGCGTTGTGCTCCGTCGCGAGACGTGGGACGGCGAAATCGTGGAAGAGACAGAGCCGATTTTCCGAGAGACGAATATCATCGCCGAGCCGATTCTCGAGATGGTGACCCGCGGACTCACCCGGGTCGTGATGGCTCCCCGCGGCACGGGCAGTCGCGCGCGGGTTCCGGGAATTTCGGTGGCTGGAAAATCCGGTACGACCCAGGTCGTCAGTCTCGATCTCATCGAGGAACTCGAGCCCGAAGACGTCCCGGTGAAATACCGCGACCACGCACTTTTTGCGGCCTTTGCACCGGTGGAGTCTCCGGAGATCGTGGTGGTGGCGGTGGGTGAGCATGCGGGTGCGGGCGGCGGCGCCGTCGCAGCACCGATGGTTCAGCGCGTCCTCGCGAAGTACTTCGAAAAGAAAGAACGTCGCGTCCCCTCGGACTTCGCGGCGATTGCGCTTGACCCGCGCGGGCGCGTCATCGAAACGACCGACCCCTGGAAGGGGCTTTCGGAGGGCGTTCGATGAGCGAACTCCGCCGCGGGCAGCATTTCGATTGGGTCCTTGTTGGGATCGTCGGTGTTCTCGTCACGATGGGTCTCGTGAATTTAGTGTCGGCTGCAGCGAGTGGCGTCGAAGGCGGCTCGGATATTGTCAGCCGGCAAATGTCGGTGGTCGGACTCGGCGCGATCGTCGCTGCCATCGTGATCGTGATCGATTACCGCCACTACGACCGCTTTGCCTACATCATCTACGGCGGCACCGTCGGGCTTCTTCTCCTCACGCTCGCGATTGCGGAAGAAACACGCGGCGCCCGAGCCTGGCTTTTTTCCGGACGCTTTCAGCCCTCCGAGGTGGCGAAGGTCGGCATGGTCATCGCCCTCGCGCATTATTTCGGGCGTCGTCCGCCTTCCTCGATTCAGCGGCTGCGGGACCTGTTCATGCCGGGCCTGATCATCGCGATCCCTGTTGGTTTGATCGTGATGCAAAAGGATCTGGGGGTCGCGGTCCTGACTCTGCTGATTGGGCTTACGCTCCTGCCCCTCGTGAATGTGCCGCTGCGGGCTTGGCTGAGCATCGCGTTCGTCGGCGCGCTCGGACTCGTTGCGCTCTGGCAATACGGATTGAAGGGCTATCAGCAGGAGCGCATCCTTGGCTTCCTCGACCCTTCACGGGATCCGCTTTCGTCGGGCTATCAGCAGATGCAGTCGCGCATCGCTGTGGGCTCGGGCGGGCTGACTGGGACAGGCTGGCAAGAAGGGACGCAGACGCAGCTCCGGTTCTTGCCGACGCAGCACACCGACTTTGCCTTTTCGGTCTTGGCGGAGGAATGGGGCTTCATCGGCTCCGTGCTCACCCTGAGCGTCTATGCGGCGATGCTGCTTTGGGGGCTTTTGATCGCGCGTAACTCGAAGGATGCCTTTGGGGCGGTGCTCGCGATTGGTTTGGTGGCGACGCTGCTCTGGCCCGCGGCGATCAATGTGGCCATGGTGCTCGGGCTTGCGCCGGTGATCGGTGTGCCCATGCCGCTCTTCTCGTATGGCGGTTCGGCCTTGCTGTCGGCCTCGATCGCGATCGGATTGCTGCTGAATATCTCGATGCGGCGGTACGTGTTCTGAGCGGCTCGGATGCAGGGGACTCCCTCAGTTCCGTGCTCGCGAGCCTGCGCCGCGAGGACCGCTACCACGTGGTGGGGGCTCTTGGGCAGGGCAGTGTCGGCATCGTTGAGCGGGTGGTCGATACCCAGGTGGGGCGCGTGGTGGCGCGGAAAACGCTGCGCCCTGAAATGCGCGACGACGCCAATGCGCTGCGTGCCTTTGTCAACGAAGCGAAGATTCTGGGCTCTCTCGACCATGGTGGGGTGATCCCGATCTTTGATGCCTATTTCAGCGATGACGAACGCCCCGTCTATACGATGCGCGAGACGGACGGCGAGACTTTATCCGAGGTCTTACAGATGGATCGGCCCTCGGGCCGCGTCGTGCCGCTTCCGCTCGACCGCACCCTGCGCATTATTCGGCAGCTTTGCGAGGCGCTGGCCCACGCACATGATCGCGGGGTGATTCATCTCGACCTGAAGCCGCAGAATGTGGTCATTCAGGAATATGATGAGGTGGTGTTAGTCGATTGGGGCACCGCCTTCCGGTTTGCCCCCGAGCGCGCCGTTCAAAAGCTGGAGGCCTTCCCCGAGTTGGCTTCGCTATCGAATTTGATTCCCGAGGAACCCGATCTGATTGTGGGGACGCCGCGTTATATGTCCCCGGAGCAGACCGAACAGGCGCGCGGAACGCTGCGGCCGGCGTCGGATATTTTTTCGCTCGGAATCTTGTTCTACCAGATGCTGACGGGGCAGCTCCCTTTTGAAGGAGAGAGTCTGGAAGAGATTCTCTTTCATATTCGCGAGACGGAGCCGCCGTCGCCGCAGTCCATCAACGGAAGCCTTCCTCGGCGATTGTCGAGCATCGTCTTGCGGATGCTCGCGAAGGCGCCGGAAGATCGGTACGCGGGCTTCGCTGAGATTTTGAGCGAATTGCGCGCGTTTCGGTCTTCGGGGGCTGAGTTCCCGGAGCGTTTATTCGCGGAAGGCGAGCGGATCTTCTCCGAAGACGAGGTCGGAGATTTTGCTTGTGTGATCGCGGCAGGCGAAGTCGAAATTTCGACGGGGGAGGGCGAGCGGCGGCGCGTACTCGGCCGACATTTCGAGGGGGAGGTGATCGGGGAACTCGCGCTGCTTCGTGAGATGCCGCGCTCCGCGACGGCGACTGCGCTTTGTGAAACGCGAGTCCGGATGATTGATTCCGCCGCGCTGACGACGGAGGTGGACGGACTCAACCCCTGGGTCCGAATGATTCTGGGCGGTGTCGTTGAGCGCTTCGTGGACCGCTCCGAGCGTCTGGTTGAATTGCTCAACGAGGGGGCGGAAGAGCAGTAGGTCGAGGCAGAGCTGCTGGCGGGATTTGCTGCCCACGGCCCCTGCTCGGCTGGGTCCTCGCGCCCGAGTACGAGCGGCCCTAAAGAGCCACCCGTACCCGGCGCCGCACTGTCAAAGCGCCTGCTGCTGAGGCGCGCCCTGCGCGCCGCACTACTAAAGCACGTTGTTCACGAGCTCTTCGAAATCACCCTTGGGGCGTGCGCCCGTCAGCTGGCTCACGACCTGGCCGTCTTTGAAGGCCAGGATGGTCGGGATCGAGCGGATGCCGTAGGAGCCCGGGGTCTGGGGCGAGTCGTCGATATTGATCTTCACGACCTTGATCTTCTCGCCGTATTCGTTGGCGATTTCCTTCACGATCGGCGCGATTGCACGACACGGAGCACACCATTCGGCCCAGAAGTCGACCAGCACGGGCGTTTCGGAATTGAGGACTTCACTCTCGAAAGTCGCGTCGGTCACGTCATTTACTTCAGCCATGGTTCGAATTCTCCGTCTTTCATCGATCGGGACCCCGATTTCGAGGTCTTGGTTGACCCTGATCCGCTTCGCGCGGCTTTGGGCGAGTTCGCAACTTGTTCACCGCGAGGCTTCTTGCAAGCTCCGGTCGTCAGATTGAGGCAGGCGCGGCAATATAGCAGGCGAATAGTCGGTCCCCGAAGGTTCCCGGATGCCCCGGAGGACATCGGGATCAGGAGGCCCTTGTGGCCCGTCGGACACCGAAAATCGATCGCAGTCAGATTCGCACCGAGCCCGCGCGTCGCCGCCCGAGCAAGGTGAAGACCAAGGATGAGGCGCGTCCTTTGGCTCCCGGCGCGAGCGTGGCCGAGCTGCTTGAGTCACTGCCCGGTCTTCTCGGGGCGGCGGATCTCAACGCGGCCATCGATGCTTGGGCGAAGGCTTGGCAGAAGGATCGGCTGATTTTGTTCGGCTTCGGGGCACATCTGATCAAAGTCGGCCTCGCGCCTTTGGTCGTGGACTTGATGGAGCGCGGCGCGATCGGCGGGATCATGATGAACGGCGCGGGCTGCGTGCATGATCTCGAGCTCTCGATGATGGGCCGCACCAGCGAAGACGTTGCGTCCGCCCTCGACGAGGGGCGTTTTGGGATGGCGAAAGAGACGGCGGAGCGTCTGAACCATGCGATCGCTCGGGGTCGCGACGATGGCCTTGGAATGGGGGCATCGATCGGTCGCGATCTCTTCGAGTCGAAGGATCCGCATAAGGGCCGTTCCGTGCTCGCGACGGCCTACGGACTCGGAATTCCGGTCACGGTCCATGCGGCGATCGGGACCGATATCCACCATATGCATCCCAGTGCGGATGGCGCGGCGCTCGGCGAAACCAGCTACCGCGACTTCGAGCGGCTCGCTTCGCTGGTCGCGGGTCTGCAAGGGGGCGTCATGTTGAATGTGGGGTCCGCTGTGATCTTGCCTGAGGTCTTTTTGAAGGCCCTCGCGCTGGCGCGAAATTTGGGGCATAACGTGTCGCGCTTCACCACCGTGAACTGCGATTTTATTCGGCAGTACCGCCCGCAGCAGAACGTGGTCGATCGTCCCACCCGCCTTGCCGGGAAAGGGATTTCACTGGTCGGTCAGCATGAAGTGTTAGTTCCGCTTCTGGCGGCGGGGGTGGTTGAGCGTCGCGAGGCGCTGACGCACGAGAAACGAGCCCGACCGAAAAAAAAGAAGACGAAGGGGAAGAGGAAATGACGCGCATCGTCCTGATCGAAGGCGATCTCACAGAGCAAGACGTCGACGCCATCGTCAACGCTGCGAACAGCGATTTGGTTCTTGGGAGCGGTGTCGCGGGGGCGATTGCGCAAAGAGGGGGCGCCGCGATCGCGGAGGCTTGTGCGGCGCATGGCCCGATCGAGGTGGGCGAAGTCGCGCTCACGGGGGCTGGGGAATTGCCGGCCCGGGCGGTGATTCATGCGGCAGGCATGGCGCCGGGCGGGAGCGTCTCTGAGGAGAGCCTTCGCTCCGTCTTGCAGGCGACTTTCGCGCTGGCCGAAAAAGAAGGCTTCCGGAGCGTGGCTTGTCCTGCGATTGGGACGGGCGTGGGCGGCCTCGGGATGCAGGTCTGTGCTGAAATCTCCTTAGAAGAAGCCCGGCGATATGCGGAGGCCGCGGCGGGACGCGAGGGAGCGGCCGCAGGCGCTGAGGCGCTCGATGAGATCCGGTTTGTGCTCTTCGGGGAACCCTCCTTCCGGCTCTTTGAGATGGTGAACGATGCGGCGAAGGTTGAGGCACAGATGCGCAAGCTGCGCGGCCGGTAGGGCCCGGTCAAAACGCTGCGCATCAAGAAAACGCCGCGCGGGGTATACTCCCCCGGAGTCACCCATCATCGTCCCATAAAGGATCGACGTGTACGTATTTGAGCACATCGCAGCGGCGCTCTATCTCGCCGCAGGGGTCGGAGCCGTCCTCGGCCTCGTGCTGCCCCAACCGCGTGCGCTGTTCGGTGCGCGGATCGGTCTCGCCCTCGGCGCGGTGGCTCAGACCGCGGCCTTTGCGACGCTCCATCGCTTGGATCCCGCCCCTTCGCTCACGGATCTGGCTCAGGTGATCGCCGTTATCACCTGGCTCGGCGTGATCTTCGTGCTCTTGCTTCAGTCCCGAATCAAGCTCCCTGGGTTTATTCCGCCGCTGGCCTTCATGGCATTTCTGGCGGCCTTTGGGGCGACGCTCTCGGGTTCTGTTTCGGGGGCCTCGCAGGAGCTCGTCGGCGGTTTGCCCCACGCCCACGTGCTGCTTGCAAGCGCGGGACTCGCGGCGCTCGGGACGGCTGGGTTGGCGGGCTGCTTCTTTCTTATGGAGCATCGGAGGCTGAAGACCCGTCGAAAGCCCACGCGCAAAATTGCCTTGCCTTCTCTCGAAGCGTTGGACCGGGTGAATCGAGTCGCCTTGACACTGGGATTCCCGCTGCTCACGTTAGGCGTTTTGACGGGTGGGCTTTGGTTGGAATCGCGCGCGGGGCAGTTCTTTACGGGGAGTCTGCACGAAACCTGGACTGTGCTCGCATGGGCGATCTATGTCGGGCTCGTCGCGATGCGCTTTGGGGGGAAGCAGGGCGCCCGGCAGGCCGCAGCGAGCGCTGTCGCCGGATTTGCTTTTCTGCTCTTCGCGGTCGTTGGTGTGGGACTCGTCTCGTGAAACTGCTTCTTGTCGGCATGAATCATCGAACCGCACCCGTCGAGGTGCGTGAGCGCTTCGCCGTGGCGGATACGGCGACCGCGCTGCGGAAATTGGTCGACCGGCCAGAGATCGCTGAGGCCGTGATGCTTTCGACGTGCAACCGCGTGGAAATCATCGTGACCGCCGAAAACTCAGATGCAGCGCAGCACGCGCTTTTCGATTTTTTCGTGCGCGACCTTTCCTCTTCCTCTTCCTCTTCCTCTTCGGGCTCGGGTGCCGGGACGGGTTCAGGATCGCCGCCGTCTCCCGCGAGCCTGCGAGAGATGATGTATTGGCGCGAAGGCCGGGAGGCAATCGAACATTTTTTCCGTGTCGCCTCGGCGATCGATTCCATGGTGATCGGCGAACCGCAGATTCTGGGCCAGGTGAAAGACGCATACCGAGCGTCGGTGGACGCGGGGGTGTGTGGGCCTGTGCTTTCGCGGCTTTCCCAGCGCGCTTTCGCGACGGCGAAGCGAGTCAAAAACGAAACTGGGATTTCGCAGCGCCCGGTTTCCGTGGCGCGGGTCGCGGTTGAATTGGCAAAGCAAATTTTTGAATCTCTGGAGAGCAAGTCCGCTCTCTTAGTCGGCGCCGGAGAGATGATTGAGGCGGCCTTGGTCGCCCTTGACGATCATGGTCTCGGGACTCGTCGGGTTGTGAATCGGACGCCGGCGAATGCGCAGGCGCTCGCGGACCGATTTGGGGGCACGGCGCACGGCCTCGATGAGCTCGACGCGTTGCTGCCCGAGACGGATATGGTGCTTTCTTGCGTGGGCGGCGACGGGCCGATCCTGACCCGGGAGCGCGTCGAGGCGGCGCTCGACCAAAGGCGGAGCCGCCCGCTCTTTCTGATTGATATTGGTGTGCCCCGGAATATCCACCCCGCCGTCCACGAACTGGACTCGGCCTATCTCTACGATCTGGATGACCTTCAGGAAGTGGCCGCGGCCAACGAACGCCAGCGTCATCATGAGTCCGAGCGCGCAGAGCGGATCGTCGAGGAGGAGCGCGCGAATTTTGAGGGTTGGATGGTGGCGCTTCAGGCGGTCCCGACGATTCGAGATCTGCGTGACCGAGCCGATTCGATTCGCCATTCCGAGGTTCGCCGCTTCGCGGGCCGAATGCGCCTGGATGAGGGGCAGCAAGAAACCCTCGAGCAGTTGACGCGAAGCATCGTGAACAAGATCATGCACGCCCCGATTTCTCGGCTTCGAGACGAGACGAACCGGGAAGCCGGTCTGGCTCGTTTGGAAGAAGCACGCACGCTCTTTGACCTAAACAGCGGCGACTTGAACAGCGGCGCGCGGAGCGCACCGGGGCCGCAGGCGCTAGGGAGTGACGGGGCGTTGGATGAGCCGGGCCGGCCGGGGGCGCTGGGCGATGACGACTTTGATGAAGGCGAACCCTCTTGAGTAAACTTCGAATTGCAACGCGGGGCAGTGATCTCGCGCTGACCCAGACGAAACAGATCGCGGCCCGGATCGAGCGCGAGCTTTCGGTGGAAACGGAGCTGGTCGTCTTACGTACGACGGGGGACCGGATTCAAGATCGCTCGCTGGCGAAGATCGGCGGCAAGGGGCTCTTCGTGAAGGAGATCGAAGAGTCGCTGCTCGATGGTCGCGCGGATATGGCGGTGCATAGTGCGAAGGATATGCCCGCGAAGCTCGCGCCCGGCTGTGCTTTGGCGGCTTATCCCGAGCGCGTGGATCCTAGAGATGCGTTGGCCTGCCGGGAGCGCGGGACTCGGCTTTCGGATCTGGGGCCCGGCGCGCGCGTCGGTACGGGAAGTACCCGGCGGATTGCGCTGCTCCGGGCACATCGGCCGGATCTCGAGATCGTCCCGCTTCGCGGAAACGTACCGACGCGGCTCGGCAAGCTGGAATCGGAGCTGGATGCGGTGATTCTTGCTTGTGCGGGGCTCGATCGTTTGGGGTTCGGGGATCGGATTGATGAACGGATTCCAACGGACATGATGCTGCCGGCGATCGGTCAGGGGCTGCTTGCCCTCGAAACAAGGCTCGATGATCCTTGGCATGAGCGTATCGCTACGCTCGAGGCGCCCGAGATTGGTGAAATCGCTCGGGCAGAGCGTGCTTTTCAGACAACGCTTGGAGGCGACTGCAGTGTTCCCTTGGCGGGGTTCGCTGAGGCGCTGACCGATGGCCAAATTCGTTTTCGGGGTTTGATCTCGAGCCTGGATGGGTCGGAGGTGATCGAGAAGGAGCAGGTCGGCTCCCGGGCGGACGCTGAATCGATCGGAACTCACGTGGGTGAGTACGTCCTTGAAAAGGGCGGCCGCGATATTCTGGACCGGATTGCTCGCGAGACGGCGGAGGCGGATGCCGCGGGCGAAACGCCGGTGCTTTCGTAGATGGAGCGGAGCTAGGTGAGTCAGGGGGCCGGTGACGGGAAAGGGGCCGTGGGGCGAGTTGTGTTAGTCGGTGCCGGGCCGGGTGATCCAGATCTGATCACGCTGCGCGGTGCGAAGGCGCTCAGCCGAGCCGATGTGGTGCTCTACGATCAGCTGGCGATTGACGAGCTTCTGGATCTTGCGCCCTCGCGCGCGCTTCGCATCAACGTGGGGAAGCGCGGGCATGAAGAGCCGACGCAGAGCCAGGATGAGATCAATGCGCTGATCCGGTCTCATGCGCTTGCGGGTCGGAACGTCGTTCGGCTGAAAGGGGGCGATCCGCTCGTTTTCGGTCGAGGCGGCGAGGAAATCAGCGTCTGCGCCGAGGCGGGAATCCCTTTCGAGATTGTGCCGGGCGTGACTTCGGCGATTGCAGCGCTTTCGTATGCCGGCATTCCCGTGACGGATCGGCGGCATTCCGCGTCCTTTGCGGTCGTGACTGGGCATAAAGATCCGAGTCGCCCCGCGGAGCAGACGCGCTGGCGAGAACTCGGGACGGCGGTCGATACGCTGATCATTTTGATGGGGATGCGCAATCTCCCGAAGCTCGTGACGGAACTGATCGCGGGGGGGAAGTCGCCGGACACACCCGCGGCGGCGGTGATGCACGGGACACTCTCGAAGCAGAAGACCTGCGTTTCGACCCTCGCCGAATTGCCCCAAGCGGTGAAGGCTGCGGGGCTCGGCGCGCCTTCGGCGATCGTCGTGGGCGAGGTCGTCACGCTTCGCGATGGGCTTTCTTGGTGGGAGACTCAGCCGCTTTTTGGTCGGCAAGTCCTCGTCACGCGTGCACTCGAACAGTCGGCTGAGATCTCGTCGGCGCTGCGGACGGTGGGTGCGCTGCCGGTCGTGATGCCGATGATCGAACTGTGTCGTGTTGAAGATGCGCCGACGCGTGAGGAGATCGACCGAGTGCTCGGGGCGGTGGACGATTTCGGCTCGATCGTGTTCACGAGTTCAAACGCCGTACGCTTTTTTGCGGAGGAGCTGGCCGCTCACGCCGAGCGCACGGGGGATGACAAGGGGCGGGCCGGAGGCCGTTCGCGTCTTCGCGAGGGCACGCGCACGTTCTGCATCGGCGAGCGGACGGCGGCGGAAGCACTCGATGCCGGATTCCCTGTCAGTGTCGTGGCCTCGGGGCGAAGCGATGCGGAAGCGCTGCTCGCCCAGCTGCTTCAGTCGTTTTCACCCGGCGAGGAGCGCGTGCTGATCCCGCGCTCCCGGATCGCGCGCACTACGATTGCAGATGGCCTGGCCGCTGCGGGTGTGCGGGTGGACTCGATCGCTTTCTACGAGAATCGCCGCCCGGAAGTCGATGAACCGGCGCTGCGAGCGCGGTTCATGAACGACGAAATTCTCGCACTGACATTTACGAGCCCTTCGACGGTGGAGCATTTTTTGGCAGCGCTCGACGGTCCGAGTCGAGCCGCGGCGGAGAAATGCATTTGCGTTGCGATCGGTCGGACGACGGCGCGGGCGCTCGAGGCAGCGGGTCTCTCGCCCCATGTGGTCCCGCCTAAGCCGGATGTGCAATCGATGGTCGACGAGCTGGTCGAAGAAGTGAGGAGAAGATAGGCATGGCCTTTCCGAATACGCGAATGCGACGACTTCGCCGCAACGAAACTCTGCGCAGCATGGTCCGGGAGCATCGCCTCGCGCGTGAAGATCTGATCTTGCCGCTCTTCGTCGTTGAAGGATCAGGGGTCCGAGAGCCCGTCGTGTCGATGCCCGGGGTGCATCGTTTTTCCGTGGATCAAGTCGTCATTGAAGCCAAACGCGTGGCGGACCTCGGCGTTCCCGGCGTGATCCTCTTCGGAATCCCCGAGGCGAAAGACGGCCGCGGTTCGGGCGCGGATGACGCCAACGGCATCGTGCAGAAGGCCTCGCGGGCGATCGCTGATGCGGTCCCGACGCTCTGTGTGATCACGGACGTCTGTCTCTGCGAATATACGGATCATGGACATTGCGGTTTGCTCGACGGCGAAGAGGTCGACAATGATTCGAGCGTGGCGCGGCTGGCCGCGACGGCGGTCTCCCATGCTCGCGCAGGGGCAAGCATTGTTGCGCCCTCGGACATGATGGACGGACGCGTGGGCGCGATTCGGACGGCGCTCGATGAGAACGGCTTTCCGGACGTGGCGATCATGGCTTATGCCGCCAAATACGCGAGTGCCTTTTACGGCCCCTTTCGAGACGCGGCGGAGAGCACGCCAGAGTTTGGTGATCGCCGCGGCTATCAGATGGATCCGCCCAATCGACGGGAGGCGCTCCGTGAGATGCGCCTCGATCTCGAGGAGGGGGCGGATATGCTGATGGTGAAGCCCGCGCTCTCGTATCTGGATATTCTGTCGGATGCACGGCGGGAATTTGATGTTCCGCTCGCCGCCTATCATGTCTCGGGAGAGTATTCGATGATCATGGCGGCGGGAGAGCGGGGTTGGATCGATGCTGATCGCGCGATGGAAGAGGCGATTATTTCAATCAAGCGGGCGGGGGCGGATTTGATTCTGACCTACGCCGCGGCGGATTTGGCAGAAAAGCTCTAGCGCGCGCTGAAGCGCGGTTTCGTTGAAGTGCGGCTTCTTGGATGTGGGGCTTCGCGGCGCGAATCGCGAGTCGGTCTGCAGGCCTAACGTTTTAGGGGGTAAGGGTGTCGCAGCGGTACAAAGTCGTCGAAATCGGAATGGTGACCGACGAAGAGATTGAGAAGGCGCTCAACGAATGGACGGCGGACGGCTGGCAATTCGACACGATGCAATTTGCGATGAGGGATTCGTCTAAGCGGCCGAGCATGGCGTTTATCACGTTCACGCGGGATGAGGACGACTCTGACGCGGCTATCTAGCACGTTTCTCAGCTGCTAAGCGTTGACCACCGTCGGCCAGATCTCCTCCGCGAGTCGACTAAGCGAGCCTTCGAGCACGGCCTGGTCGATGCCTGAGATTTGGGGCCGCACGATGAGCAGGTCGAGGCCGAGCCGCGCGCGCTCGCGCCTAAGCTGCTCCGTGACCGCTTCGGCGTTCCCGACGACCATGCGCTCGGAAAGCGGTGCATCGAGTGCTTGGTTGACCGCCTTTGGCATGCCGGCTCGGCGACCATTCATTTCCGCAGCCAGCGCGTCGCGGACGCGGTCCAGTTCGCGCTCATCCTCGGAAACAAAAACCGTGCGCATGACCAGGGAGAGCGCGGGGATTTTGGGGTCGGGGAGATCGGCGCGATGGCGTTCCTGGTTGTCTGCGATCTGGTCGAAGGTTTCGACGGGCGAAGCGAGGTAGGGGAGGCCGCGACGCGCAGACTGGGCGAGGCCTTTGGGACCAAAGGCGGCGACGGCAAGCGGCGGATGAGGCTTCTGGAGCGGCGCGAGGGCGGTCCCTTGAGCCTGCCCCTCGGCCCAGAGAGCGAGGATGCGATCGAGGGCCTCATCGAAGCGGTCCCGCTTCTCTGCGGGAGGCACTTCGAAGGCCGCGAGCATCTTCTTCTGAAAGCCGCGGCCGAGTCCAATCAGGAGGCGTCCCTTGGAGATCTGATCGAGCGCAGCGATTTCGGCGGCGATTTCCTCGGGCGGATGGAGAGGCAGCAGGAGGGAGGTCGTTCCGAAGCGCAGGTTCTGGGTCTGGGCCGCGAAGCCTGCGAGTTCGATCAGGGGCGCCGGACAAACGCCCGGGGCGAAATGCATCTCTGGGAGCCAGACTGAGTGCATCCCCAGGCGCTCGGCGAGACTGACCCAGCCCTGCTGGCGGTCGACGTGGCCGGGCCCGTGGGCACCGCCGAGAGAGAGTCCGAGCCCGCTGGGGAGCAGGCCCCAGGCTTCGCGAGCGGAGTTCAGATCGGGGAAGGGCGCGGTGGCAGGGGCGGCGGCGGCGGGCTTGGCGGTCACGGCGGGACAGTATCACCAGGGGCTCTGCGCGCATGGCCTGTGGGCTGAGAGCCCAAAACCAACCACCGTTTCACTCTCGGAGTGGCGATTTGCGGCACCCTCGGGGGTGATATACCCTTCCGCGGGTGAGATTTGGCCCCCGAAGGTCAAAACCTTCGGGGCCGTTCTGCCGATCCTGCGGGTACACATATTCCACGTCCTGCCTTCAAACGCGGTAGGACGAGCTGGAGGCTGGAAAATGATCGAGTCGATTCTTGTTGCGACGGACGGTTCTGACGACGCAAGCGCTGCGGAGCAGACGGCCATGGGCCTGGCCGCACGCCTGGGCGCCCGCCTTTCGGGTGTGTCCGTGGTTGATGATCGCCTCCTGCGAGCGCCCGCGGGCGATGGCCTGGCGCTGCCGGCATATCCCGAGGCCGAGATCAGTGCCTACTACCGTGCTCGGTCGGAAGCGGTCGCGCGTCGGTTCGCGGAGCGCGCTCGGGGCGAAGGCATCGAGGCTGCCTGCGAAGTTTTGCAGGGCGGCGCGGATGATCGCATCGTCGACAAGGTTCAGGCAGCAGACCTCCTCGTGATCGGACGAAATAGCGCTGCGGGTCGCGATCGCGGCACCCTCGTCGGGCCGACCGCCGATTCCGTTCTCCGCAAGACCACCAAGCCCACGATCCTGGTTCCCGGAGGCGCACCGCTCACGGGGCCCATCGTGCTCGGCTTCGATGGCTCCCCCGGTTCTCGCATCGCGGCGAAGCTTGCGGTCGAATTCGCGAACGGTCTCAACGAAGCGGTTCACGTCTTCGTCGACTCGAAGGATAAGGGACGTGCCGTCGCTCGATTCGACGAAGTGCGACAGCTTGTGGGCGGCCTTTCGGTCCCCGTGCGTGAAACCTCTTCTACTCTCGGTCGACCGGACGTGAAGATCGTCGACACGGCGAAGGAAGTGCGCGCGAGCTTGATCGTGATGGGCGCCTACGGCCGCAACCGGATCACGGACTATTTCCTCGGCAGCAATGCGGCCTCGGTGGCGCGTACGTCGCCGGTGTCCGTCCTGCTCGCCCGGTAACTCGGCCGATTATGCCGCGCACGGCCGAGCCACTCAGGCTGGCCGATTTGGCCACCTTCCTCGGCTTGGAAGTCGAGGGGGATGCCGCGCTCGTGCTCGGCGGCTTCGCTTCTTTGGGTTCCGCGGCCGCGGACGAGCTCGTCTTCATTCGCGATGCAGGCCATCTCGCTGCCCTTGAAGGGAGCGCGGCCCGTGCGGTGATCGCGCCCGCCGACCTCGACGTGGGGGGGCGCAGCGTCCTGCGAAGCGGGGCCCCGGCCCACGATTTCTCCCGAGCCCTTTCCCGTTTCGCTCCGGCGCGGAGGCCCTTGCCGGGCATCGCCGAGGGGGCGCATGTCGACGCGACGGCGACGGTTGATCCAAGCGCTGCGGTTGAAGCGGGCGCGCGCATCGGGCCGGAGTGCCACGTGGGTGCGGGGACGCTGATCTCGGCGAACGTGACCTTGGTCGCGCGGGTTTCGGTCGGGCGGGAGTGCTTGATTCATTCGGGCGTCGTCTTGCGGGAAGATTCGCAGCTCGGGGATCGGGTGGTCCTCCAGCCGGGCGTTGTGATCGGCGCGGATGGGTTTGGCCTTGTGCCGGATGCCCAGGGACGGCCCGTCGCAATGACACATCGAGGCCGGGTTGTGCTCGAAGACGATGTGGAAATCGGCGCGAATTCGACCGTGGATCGGGCGACGCTGGATGAGACGCGCATCCGGCGCGGCGCCAAGATCGACAACCTGGTTCAGATCGCGCATAACTGCGATGTCGGCGAGGATGCGGTGATCGTGGCGCAGACGGGCCTCTCGGGGGGCACCGTGGTGGGGCGCGGCGCGATCATCATGGCCCAGGCGGGTTCCGCTGGGCATCTCCGCGTCGGTGAGGGCGCCTTTGTTGGGGCGCGGGCGGGGCTGAATCACGATGTGCCCGATGGCGCCCGAGTTTTCGGCTCTCCGGCTCAGCCCGAGCGGGGCTGGCACAAGACCGTGGCTGCGCTCAAAAAGCTCCCGGAACTGATTCGCCGAGTGCGCCGGCTTGAGCGCGCGCTCGAAGATCGTGGTGGCGTCGATGGGCCTTCCGCGGGAGACTCCGGCTCGGATTGATTCCCGCCTCGGAGCCCCCTCCCCATGTCCACCGATTCTGATTCCCCGCTGCCCGGCGAAAGCGCCGAGGCCGGCGCGTCTTCACCGTCTATGCCGCCGGGCTCGACCGGCTCGACCGGCAAGCCGAGCAAGCAAGCGAAGGCCCCGCCCCTGGCTGAGTTTCGGGTACAGCTCCGCGAGGCCGAAGATGAGGTCGCGCTGACTGCGCTGATCGAAAGGCTGGCGGGGGATCCGCGCGCGGGGGCCCAGGCGATCGCGAAGAGTGCACGCGGTGCGATCGCTTCGGCGCGTCGAGAGACTGCGAGAATGGCGGACCTGATCGCTCTGCGGGATGAACTCGCGGCGCGCGGCGTGGAGGGTATCGCCGGCGTAGATGAGGTTGGGGTTGGGCCGCTTGCGGGGCCCGTAGTCGCGGGGGCCGTTGTGCTGCCTGAGACGTTCTCCCTCGTGGGACTCGATGACTCCAAGAAGGTGCGGCCGGCGAGGCGGGAAACGCTGTCGAAAGAAATCCACGCCTGCGCGCTGGGCGTTGGGATCGGCGAAGTCCCGGTTGAAGAGATTGATCAGATCGGGATCTACAATGCATCCCTCGAAGCCATGCGTCGCGCGGTCGCAAGTCTGGGCCGAACGATCACGTTAGGTCACCTTCTTGTTGATGCGCGAAAAGTGCCGGGCATCGACGTGCCTCAGACTTCGATCATCAAAGGCGATAGCAAGGACGCGAGTATCGCTGCGGCTTCGATTGTCGCGAAGGTGCATCGCGATCGGCACATGAAAAACCTCGGGGAGCGCTATCCCGCCTATGGGTTCGAACAACATATGGGCTACGGCACCGCGGTCCATATGGAGGCCCTTGAGCGTGAAGGCCCCTGTCCGGCGCATCGACGTTCTTTTGCCCCCGTCGAACGAGCGGAGAAGCGGGCGGCGTATGCAAAGGCGAGCCGAGGTGCCTCCTCTGCGCCGCGGTCCTCGTGAGCGCGCCGCCGCCTATGCCCCGCCTAACAATTCGGAGCAAGCCTGAGGATTTCGTCGTCGTAGAGGAGCCGCTTTACGCGCCGACGGGTGAGGGCAAGCATACTTTTCTGCTGATCGAGAAGCGGGGACGGACGACGGAGCAGGTGGCGCGGGATCTCGCCCGGGCGTCGGACGTGACTTCCCGGGATGTGGGCTATGCGGGGCGCAAGGATCGCCACGCGGTCACGCGGCAATGGTTTTCGGTGCCCGCGTTGGATCCTTCGGACGCGTTGGCGCTCGAGTTGCGGGACGCGCAGGTGCTCGAAGCGTCGCGGCATGAACACAAGATCAAGACGGGGCATCTGCGGGGCAACCATTTCGAGATCGTCGTGCGCGCGGACGCGCCCATCGATCTTGCGGCGGCGCAGACGAAAGCGGAAACGCTCTTGCGCCGCGGTTTGCCAAATCGTTTCGGGGAACAGCGCTTTGGACGCGATGGCGATAACGCCGAAAAGGCGAGGCTCCTCCTGGCCGGGGAGCTTCGCGTCCCGGATCGCCGCGAGGCGCGCTTTCTGGTTTCGGCGCTGCAGTCCGAGATTTTTAACGCCGTTCTCGACGTGCGGGCGGATGCGCATGATCAAGTTCTGCTTGGGGATCTCGCTCGGGTGGAAGAGAGCGGCGGTCTTTTCTGGGTCGATGATCTTGCGCGGGAGGCTCCGCGTGCCGAGGCCTTCGAGATCAGCGCGACCGGGCCAATCTTTGGAACCAAGGTGCGCACGCCCGTCGGAGAAGCGGCGGAGCTTGAGGCGCAGGTTTTTGAGGAATACGGCATCCCTGCGGCGAGCGAATTGCGACTGCCGCGGGGAATCCGTGCACGGGGGACGCGACGGCCGCTTCGGGTGCGGCCCGAAGGGCTTTCGATCGAGGCGCTTCCGGCCGGCGAGGGCGAGGGCGCGCGAGTGTGCTGCAGTCTGACGTCTGGGGCCTACGTGACTGTTCTGCTGGCGGCATTGCTCGGTGAGGTGACGGACGGCGGGCGCGCGGGTGGACCCGCGACGAGCGCGGGGTCGGGTTCTGGCAGCGACCCGGGGTCTGGCAGTGCCCCCGGTTCCGAGAGTGACGGGTCTGCGCCCTAGCGGTATCCTCCGGCTGAGGACGGACGATTCCGGTCCGGACCTTCTTACGGAGATTCTGCAGATGAAGATTGCATCCGAGGTCGGGGACCTCGTCGGCGGTACCCCCCTGGTTCGACTCAACCGCGTGGTCGGCGATTGTCACGCGACGATTCTCGGTAAGCTCGAGTCCGCGAATCCCGGCAATAGCGTGAAGGACCGCATCGGGAAGGCCATGATCGAGGCGGCGGAGGCGAGTGGTGATCTCGTGCCCGGGAAGTCGACGATCGTTGAGCCCACGAGTGGGAATACGGGAATCGCCTTGTCTTTGATCGCGGCGGCGAAGGGCTATCCGTGCGTGATCGTGATGCCGGATACGATGAGTCCTGAGCGTCGCGCGACGATGCGCGCGTTCGGCGCAAAGATTGTCTTAACGGAAGGCGCGAAGGGCATGCGCGGCGCGGTGGAGACCGCGAACGAGATCGCGGGCAAGATCGAAGGGGCCTACATGCCTCAGCAGTTCCGCAATCCAGCAAATCCCGAGGTGCATTTCAATTCGACGGCGCCGGAAATCTGGGACGACACGGAGGGCGAGGTCGATGCCCTCGTGGCGGGCGTCGGAACAGGTGGCACGATCACGGGTGTGGCGCGCTACATCAAGCCGAAGAAGCCGAGCTTCAAGGCGATTGCGGTCGAGCCCAAGGACAGTCCGATCCTCTCGGGGGGCGCGCCCGGGCCGCATAAGATCCAAGGCATCGGAGCGGGCTTTATTCCCGACGTGTTGGAGACGGATATTCTCGACGGCGTCGTCACGGTTTCCAATGACGACGCGGTCGCGATGGCCCAGCGCCTCGCCCGGGAAGAGGGCATTCTTTGCGGGATTTCGGCGGGCGCGAATGTCGCCGCGGCGATCGAGTACGGCTCGCGGCCGGAATGCAAAGGGCAGACGATCGTGACGATTATTTGCGATTTTGGCGAGCGCTATATCCAGACGGTGCTCTTCGACGACCTTCGCTACGAGGGAAGCGATCCCGTCCCCGGCTGAGCCTTCCGTTATGTGGCGGCTGCGCCCGAAGCGGCGCGGTCGACGCATGTCTTAGACGAGCCCGACTAGTCAGTCGGATGAATTGGGAAGCTGCGAGTTTGCTGCTGCAGAGCTGCGCATTGCGTGGAATTCTTAGGGGCGAATCCACCCGCGAGGCGGCGAATATCTGCTCGGCAGGCGCCGTATCGCTTGCGAAATTTCCTGAGAAGCTGACACTCACGGCATGACTCGAGATCAGAAGAAGGCCGAGAGCCGCCGTCGTATCCTGGACGCTGCTCGCGACGTGTTTTTTCGCGACGGATTTATGCGCGCGAATTTGGACGAGATGGCGGAGCAGGCGGGCGTCGCAAAGGGCACGCTCTATCGCTATTTCGAAAGCAAGGCTGACCTTTACGTCGCCGTGCTGACCGAGAACCACGAAAAGTTCCAGGAGCTGATGCTTCGAGCGAGTCAGGATGGGGAGACGGCCCTAGATCGGATTCGATCGATCGCTCGCTTCTACTTCGATCATTGGCTCAACCATCCCGACTATTTTCAGATCTTCTGGGCAGTCGACAACGAGAGTGTGATCGGGGAGCTCCCGCGCGAGGTGATCGAGAAGATCGCCACCTTCTGGGAATTGAACCTGAACCATACCCACGACGTTTTGACAGCGGGGGTGAAGTCGGGCGAGTTTGTTGACTGCGATACCTGGGAAATCGCCCACGTCCTCTGGTCGATCGCGGATTCGCTGATTGAATCGGATAACACGAAGGCGCGACGCCAAATTCGCCGCCGACCGCTCGAGCCGCTCTTTATGCATGCGATCGAGACGTTGATTCGCGGGATCTTGACGGATCCGAGCCGTGTTGAGCTCGCGCCGCCCACGGAACCGAAGCCTTCGACCCTGGTGCTGCCAGAGGCTTAGGGCGCGGATGCGCGATACCATTCGGCGGTGAGTCCAAAAAAAGCCGCTGCCAAGAAAAAGTCCTCCGCCAAGAAAACCCGTTTGATCGTGATCGACGGGGCGAATGCGATCTATCGCGCCTTCTTTGCGATCCCGAACCTCCGCGCACCCGACGGGACGCCCACGAACGCTGCATATGGGTTCGTGACGATGCTCTCGAAAGTCCTCCGCGAAGAGCAGCCCACCCATGTCGCGGTGGCGAATGATCCCAAGGGCGGGAGCTTTCGGCGCGAGATCTATCCCGAGTACAAGGCCGGGCGTGACAAGCAGCCCGAAGATCTGACGCTGCAATTTCCGATGGTGGCTGAGCTTTGTGAGGCCTTCGGCGTGAAGATGCTTGAGGTGCCGAATTTCGAAGCGGACGATGTGATTGCGACCCTGGTGGCGAATGCGCC
This sequence comes from Myxococcota bacterium, assembly GCA_045106235.1. Lineage (GTDB taxonomy): Bacteria > Myxococcota_A > UBA9160 > UBA9160 > UBA4427 > UBA4427. Next base: position 28,225 of record JBGCEJ010000016.1, on the reverse strand, counting down.
GAAGGGGGCCGAGGTGGGCATCGTTTCTACGGATAAGGATCTGATGCAGCTGGTGCGTCCCGGCGTCGAGCTGGTCGATTCCATGAAGGGAAAGCGCGTGGATGAAGAGGCCGTTGTGGCCCGCTTCGGCGTGCCGCCCGCGCAGCTTCTCGATATGCGCGCCCTGGTCGGCGACCCGAGCGACAATATTCCTGGAGTGAAGGGCATAGGTGAGAAAGGCGCGGCCAAGCTGATCCTCGAATACGAGACGCTTGATCGGCTTTTGGATGAGGCCGAGAGCGTGAAGGCGAAGCGCGCGCGCGAGGGCCTGATTGAGCATCGTGAGGATGCTTTGCTTTCGCGACAGCTCCAGACCCTGCGCTCGGATGTACCGCTGGATGGGTGGGAAGGCCTCGAATGTGTCCCGCCGGATGTGGAGCGGCTGCGTGCGCTGTATACGCAGTATGGTTTCACCCGACTCCTCGACACGCTTGAGGATGCAGGGAAGAGCGGTAAGGCGGGGGCCGAGGGCGATGGCGTCGCGGCGAGCGAAGGTAAGCCCGCGGAATTTGAGCTTGAGATCGTCGTTGAGGACAAGGGCCTGGCGGGGCTGGGGAAGGAACTCGCGAAGGCCTCGCGGGTGGGGATCCATCCGGTGACGGGGGAGGGGACTGCGGTCTCTCGGCGTTTGTTTGGTCTCGCGCTGGCCGCGCCGGATGCGCCGATTCGCTTTCTCGCCGTACGCGGCGACGGATTGCTTGACCGCGAGGGCGTCTCCCGGGACGCCGTGGATGAGCTGATGCGAACTGTCTTTGGGGGCAAGAAGCGCCCGGACTGGATCGGCTTCGATACCAAATCAATTCAGAGTCTGATTCCGCCGGTTGCGGACGCGAAGGACAACGTTGCGTACTCGGCGCGGAGCGGGGTCGCTTTGCCTGCGCTCGATGTGGAAATCGCGGCGCATATGCTCGACTCCGCTGGCTCCCATCAGCTGAATGCGCTGGGGATTGAATACCTGGGGCAGAGCGTGCCGACCTGGGAAGAACTTGCGGGACGGGGAGCCAAGGCGAAGAGTCCCGACGAGCTCGGCGTTCCGGCGATCGCGAACTGGGCGGCGGCGCAGGCGCATGCGCTGCTTTCGCTTTCGGAAAAGCTTGAGACGCGACTGGCTGGGGACGAACTCCAGGATCTCTACGGCGGCGTCGAAATCCCTCTCACCGCTGTGCTCTCCAAAATGGAGCGCGCGGGGGTGCGCGTTGACGAAGCGCATCTGGGTCGGCTCTCGGTTGAGTATTCGAAAGAGCTCGAGCGCATGGAGTCAGAAATTCATGAGCTCGCGGGCGAGAAATTTCTAATCAGTAGCCCGAAGCAGCTCAGCGTGATTCTCTTCGAGAAGCTGGGGCTTCCCGTGCTCAAGAAGACGAAGACAGGCTACTCGACCGCGGAGAACGTGCTCGAGCAATTGCAGGAGCATCACGCGCTACCCGCGCATGTTCTGGCCTGGCGGAAACTCTCGAAGTTGAAGAGCACCTATATCGAGGCGCTGCCTCCCTTGGTCGATGAGCGAACGGGTCGGATTCATCCGAGCTTTCATCAATTGGGTGCTGCGACGGGTCGGCTGTCGGCGTCCAATCCGAACGTGCAGAATATTCCGATTCGGGGCAGCGAGGGAGCGCGGATTCGCGAGGCCTTCGTGCCTGCGGAAGGCCGCACACTGATTTCCGCGGACTATTCCCAGGTCGAGCTGCGCATCGTGGCGCATTACTCGGGGGATACCTCTCTGATCGATGCCTTCCGGAACGGGGAGGATATTCATCGTCGGACCGCGGCCGAAGTCGCGGGCATCGCGCTTGACGAAGTGACGGATGAGCAGCGGGCTCAGGCGAAGGCGGTGAATTTTGGGATCATCTACGGCTCCTCGGCCTTCGGTCTTTCCCAGCAGCTCGGCATCGCCGCCGGCGAAGCGCAGGAGCAGATCAACGCCTATTTCGCTCAGTACGAGGGCGTGCGCCGCTTTCTCGACGAGACCACGGAGCAGGCCAAGGCGGACGGTTTCGTTCGGACCCTGATGGGGCGGCGGCGATACTTGCCCGATCTGGCCTCGCGGAATCGGGTCCTGCGCCAGGCGGCGGAGCGCATGGCGACGAATACGGTGATCCAGGGGACGGCCGCGGATTTGATCAAGAAGGCGATGGTCGATGTGGACCGGGCCTTGGTGGAATCCGGGCTCGACGCGACGATGATTTTGCAGGTCCACGATGAGCTGGTATTCGAGGCGGCCCCCGACGCTCAGGCCGATCTCGAGGCGCTTGTGCGCAAGGAGATGGAAGGCGTGGCGCAGCTTGAAGTGCCGCTGACCGTTGACGTTGGGTCAGGGCCATCGTGGAGGGACGCTCATTAGCCGCATTCGCGAGGGGAGGAAGCGAGGCGGAGAGCGTTCCGGACCCAGAGCACGAAACGCTCGACAGGCAGGGCGGCGGCAGAGAATCTGCGAAACCGATCTTTTTCAAGAAAAGTACCTGCAGGTCGAATTTTTTCTGACACGTACGGCTCGTTCGGCCCACTTCCTATGTATAAAAGCCGAATTCCCCTTCCCAGGGATGGCCCGGACCACCACTTTGGTGATCCGGGCTTCTTCGTTTCTGGTGTCTCATGTCTGGTTTTGGAGCGCGGGCTTTTCTCGCGTTGGCCGGGTGACTAGCGGGTGGGTCGCATGAGGTTCACCGAAAAGCGATCCGCAGGGTCGAAGTAGCGCGAATCGACGGCAAGTCCCGCGGCTTCGGCGAGCGCGTCGATTTCCTCGAGGCTGTACTTGAAGGAATCCTCGGTGTGGATGCGTTCGCCCTTGGCGAATTTGAAGACGGCCTCGAGCTCATCGACCCGGACTTCCTGGTCAGCCTGGCTGACGAGTCCACTTTCGACGCTGCCGGAGACCTCGTCGTAATACGCGCGATGCGCAAATTGGCCGAGATCAAAGCGGCCGCCTAGTTCGCGGTTGATGCGCGCAAGCAGATTCATATCGAACTGCGCCGTGATCCCTTGCTGGTCATCGTAGGCGCGCTCAAGCGTCTCGCGATCTTTGCGCAGATCGATGCCGATCAAGAGCTGGTCGCTTGCGCTCATCGCTTCTCGGCAATTTGAAACGAAGCTTTGGGCCGCCGGTCGCCGGAGGTTGCCGATCGAAGAGCCGAGCCAGAGGATGAGCTTGGGGCCAAGGTCGAGGGCCGGCAATTCGGCCATCCCGCGCTCGTAGTCTGCGAGGACGGGGCAGATCTCAAGGTTCGGATGGCGTTCTGTGAGCCGCTCGATGCTCTCTTCCAACGAGGCCCGAGAAACATCGATCGGTACGTAGCGCAGGGCGCGGCCGTCCTTTTCAAAGGCGCGCAGGAGGAACTCGGTTTTGATGGCGCTGCCGCTGCCGAGTTCGACGAGGGTTTTGATCTCGGGATGGGCCGCAGCAATCTTGTCTGCATGCGTCTCCAGAATCTCCGCCTCGGCCCGAGTCAGGTAATACTCGGGGAGATCACAGATTTGCTCGAAGAGGCGCGACCCTTCCGCGTCATAGAAGAACTGACTGGGCAGCGTTTTGGGGTCAGCGCTGAGTCCTTGTCGAACCGCCTCCGCAAATTCAAGTTGAGGTTGCGCGCTTTCCGGGATGATCCATTGCTGTGCCATCGGAGGACCCTAGCATCCTGACTGAGGTGCGCGGGTGGATCAGGCTGAACCGGATTCAGCCAAGAAGTTTCGTTTTGGCAACAGCGTATTCTTCAGCGCTGAGAACACCCTGTTCGAGCAGCGTACTGAGTTTACTCAGTTGATCCGCAAGCTTATCGCCCTGCTGGAGCTCGACGGGAAAGGACACGTCGCTGTCGAGTTCGAGCGATTCGTCGCTTTCATCGATCTCGATCGCGTTCAGGAGGGGGACCGCCTGGGACGCACGCGGGCGATCTCCCATGGCTGCGTTGATGTCTTGGAGGCCTGCGCCGCGCCGGCTGGATTGGCGTTCCGCATGCGCGTGGGCATGGAGGTTCTGGCGGATCACGGGGTTGAGCTTCTGCTTCGTCTTCTCTTCTGCAGCGCCCATGGCTTCACGATTCGTGCGCAGAAATTTGATGGCGCCCAAGCCGAAGAGAACCAGGGCCGGGAAGAACGTCACTGAGGGAAGGTTGCCACTCGTTGTGCCCATGAACGCGGCGATCGAGAGGCCCATCAGCATCAATCCTGTCACGCGGGGATCAGACATGGGGCGGTCCTTTCATTCAGCGGATTTCCCTCGCGGGACGCCGTTGCTCCTAACCCATCGTCCTGTATGCGGTTTTCACTTGAGCGCAGGGGCAAGGTTTTTTGTTTTTCCCGAGGGGGTCTTGCTGGACGGGTGGATGTCGAAAAAGCCGAAGAAAAATGCCCGCCTCTTGCCCGATTCGGGCTCGGATCTCGCCTTGAAGGGAAAGAGCGGCTGAAAAGGCTGCTCCTTCACCCCTGGAGAGGAGAATCCAATGCAAGGCTCGACCCTGAATTCCGAAACCGTTTCCGAAGGTGCCTCCGTCGTTTCGTTCGCGACGAGGCAGCCGCTTGACCCTGTGGTGGCCGAACGTCGGCGCCAGGATCGAAAGCTCGCAGAGGCGATTCTGGCGGGAGATCCGGATGCGTTTTCAGAACTCCACGCGCTCTATTTTCAGCGTCTCTACCGCTTTGCGATCAAGCGGCTCGGCGATCCAACGGAGGCCGAGGATGTCGTTCAGGACGTGTTCCTTGAGGTCCATCGATGTCTGGGAGCCTGGGAAGGGCGTTCCGCGCTGCTGACCTGGATGTTCGGCATCACGCATCATCAGATTTGTCGTCGATTCAGACGCAAGACGCCGATCTCCGTTCCAATGGAGCAGCTCGAAGTCGCGCAGCCGGTCGCACCCGAGGCGCCGAACGATCGGCGCGTGGATGCGGTGCGGATGCTCGAAGTATGCGCTGCGACGCTGGAAGAGGATGTGTCGCCTGCGCAGCGCGAGATTTTTGATCTCTACTACGGAGAGAATCATCCGACCAAGAAAATTGCGTCGGCACTCGGCAAGTCGAATCAGGCGATCAAGATCAGCCTTTTTCGAACGCGGCGAGCCATCGAAACTCGGCTCGAAGAACGCGAAATGCTTCAGACGGCCTAACGAAGGAAAGGTCTCGGCGCGCGACGAGCGAAGCGCAGCGCGACCAAGGCGATCAGTCTTCGCTCAGAATTGAAGCAAGTCGATCTTTGGCGAGTGCCCAATCGTTCTTGACCGTGCGCTCCGCAACTTTGACTTCTCGGGCGATTTCCGGGATGGTCAAGCCGCCGAAGACCTTGAGCGTCACGACTAACGCGGCTCGCTCATGCTCCTCGGCGAATTTTTCGAGCGCCTGTTCGGCGATCTGAAAGCCTTCATCGTCTGTGGAGACGCTCGGGAAAATCGATTCATCGAGCTCCTGCTTTGCGGCACCACCGCCGCGTTTATCCGCCCGGTGGCGGCGGGCGTGGTCGATGAGGACATGGCGCATGATCCCGGCCGCGACATTGTAGAAATGCGAGCGGTCCTCCCACTCATGTGCGTCGCGGGAGGCCAGGCGAACGTAAGCTTCGCTCACCACAGCCGTGGCGGAGAGCGTATGGTCGCTGCGCTCGTTTTTGACGAGATAGCCCGCGCGCTTTCGCAGTTCCGGATAGACCCGCTGCCAGAGCTCGTCCGCCATCATTGTGTCTTGGCCGGCGACTCTCAGGAGTCCCGTGATTTCGCCCGTCTTTTCATCTTGCTTAGACATCGCGGCTTAAGTCTAGAGCCTTCGCGGCTCCGGGGCGATCCTGCACGGGCCTTATGCGGGCCCTGTGAAGGTCTTATGAAGGTCTTATGCGGGTCTTGCCGCCTGGGCGAAGAGGCGCGCAGGGATTTCCGCGCGGGCGCGGGGGAGGGCGGCGAGGCGCATATTCTCTTCCACATGGGCCGCCTCACGCATGCCGACTACGGCACTGCTGACGTTTGCTGTGCTGCGGACGAATTGAATCGCCGCCGTGGCGTCGCTGACGGTCTCCGGGAATGCGCTGCGAACGAATTCGGGGACGTGGCCTAGCAGCCTTCCGCCGTAGAGGGGGGCACTGGCAAAGACGGCGGTTCCCGTTTCTCGGAGGCTGTCGAGGATGGCGCGGCTCTGGCCGTCGGGGCCGAGCTGACTGGCGAGGGCGGCCCCTTCCCCCATGGCGAGGCCATAGGGAAGCTGGATGGCGCGCAGGTGATGATCTGCGCTGCCGACCTCGAGCGCGATGTCAAAGAGATCGACGATCGAAAGATGGCTGCGATCCGAGTCCGCAAGCAGGAAACCATCCCAAGTGGACAATCCGTAGGCCCCGATCCAGCCTTCGGAGACCGCCCATTCGAGGGCTTCAAAGGCGGCGACCAGTCCTTCGCGGAATGCATCCGAGCCGAGCTTTCGAAGGTGAATTTCAGGCTCTTGTAAGAGGTAGTAGTCGAGGGTCTCAAGCCCGAGGTTTCGGCGGCTCCGCTGAATTTGATCGAGCAAGAAGCGCGGCGTCATCACATGACCGCGCCGCACATCTTCGCTTTCCAGGATTCCGCTCTCGACATAAGTCGTATAGAGATCTCGCTGCATGGCGGTGTAGTTTTGCGCGTGGTCCGGACTCGGCGTCAAGGCACCGCCCTTCGAAACGACGACGATCTCCTCCCGCGCGGCGCGCCCTTCTCGGATCGCCCGACGAAGCGCGTGTCCTACGGCGCGTTCGCTGGTCTGCATCCGGTCGGATAAAGCGGTGTTGATCACATTGCCGCCGAACTCGAGATAGTCCGCGGTCACGCTTCGATAAAGAAGATCATCGACGCCTCCCGGATCTCCGCGCAGCGTGCCCAGGGCAATCGAGGACAGCCAAAGCTCATCAGGCCGCACAAAATGGTCGCGGTGGGCAAGCGCTCGATCCGCGAACGCGCGTGTCCCAGCCGGGGTCGCACGGCCAGGCAGCAGCGGCGTGGGCTCCTCGCCCTCGTTCTCTGAATCAGCATGCATCGCGGCCGGAGGCTAACCCGGGCGATTCGCCTCGCCCAGGGGCATCCCTATACTGGCGCCGCGAAAGTAGCTTCATGCCGCTTCTCGAGCCTGATCTATCCACCCCATCTACCTCATCCACCGGAGCCAGTATGAACAATCTATTCTCGATTCAGGGCAAGACCGCACTCGTGACCGGCGGGGGCAGCGGCATCGGCTGGATGATCGCCGAGGGGTTCGCGCGCGCCGGCGCCAAGGTCTATATCGCTTCGCGAAAGCAGGCCGAGCTGGAGGCCCGGATTGCCGAGCTTGGGGACGGCGGTGACGTGACCGCGCTGGTGGCGGACCTTTCGACGGAAGCGGGATGCAACGGGCTGGGCGATGAGATCGAAGGGCTTGTCCCTTCGCTGGATATTCTCGTGAATAACGCCGGCGCCAATTGGGGCGCGCCCTACGAGGAATTCCCTGAGTCCGGCTGGGACCGGGTTTTGGACGTGAACGTCAAGGGCGTTTTTCAGCTGACGCGGCGGCTCACGCCCCTGCTTGAGAAAGCCGGGAGTGATGAGGACCCCGCACGGGTCATCAATATCGGATCGATCGACGGCATCGGCGTACCGGCGCTCGAGACCTTTTCCTATTCGGCGAGCAAGGCGGCCGTCCATCATATGACCTGCGTGCTGGCGAAGAAGCTCGCGCCCAAGAAGATCACGGTGAATGCCGTCGCGCCCGGGCCATTTCAGAGTCGAATGATGAAGGCGACGCTGGAGAACGTCGGGGACGCGATCAAGGGCATGGTGCCGCTGCGGCGGATTGGCTCGCCGGAAGATATGGCGGGAGTGGCTTTATTCCTGGCCTCGCGCGCGGGTGCCTATGTGAACGCAGCCGTGATTCCGGTGGACGGCGGCATTTCCGGGACCCGATGAGCCGCATTCATCTCGACGACGGCTGTATAGAGGTAGAGGCGCTCGGCGACGCCGAGGCGTTTTCCTGCGACGATGCCGAGGTTTGGATTGAGGACGGACTGATCCTGATCTCCTATTTCGACGAGGAAGGGATCGTGGTGCTGGAGGGGCGTGCTGAGGACGATGGCGGTTGGGCGCTGATGGCCCGCAGCCGCCCGCGCCGGGCTTTTCTGCGGCCTTTGCCCGAAAAAACAGGCTGCTTCGTTGGCGAGATCGAAGAACAGGGCGAGACTTGCGCTTGGCGCGTAACGCTTCGCGCCCTCGCAAAGGAATCCGATGTCTGAAGAACCCCTGATTGCAGTGTTTGTCGACTACGAGAATCTGGCCATCGGTGCCCGTGACTCGAAATGGGGCACGCTGAACATCGATCTCATCCTGAAGCGTATGCTTGAAAAAGGGCGCATCGTCTACAAACGGGCCTATTGCGATTGGAGCCAGTACCAAGGCGACGTACGCGACTTCCACGCCCGAGGCATCGAGCTGATTGATATCCCGCGCTCGAAGATGAGTGGTAAGAACAGTGCGGATATTCGGATGGTCGTGGATGCTCTCGATCTTTGTTATTCGAAGGAACATATCGAGGTCTTCGCGCTCTTGACCGGCGACAGCGATTTTTCGCCGCTGGTTTCGAAGCTCAAGGAAAATCACAAGCGCGTGATTGGCTGTGGTGTGAAGAATTCAACGTCGGGTTTGCTGATGAGCAGCTGCGACGAGTTCCTCTACTACGATGACCTGGCGAAGAGCGCAGATCTGAAAGCACAGAAGTCGGCGAAAAAGGCGGCGAGCAAGAAGCCTGCGGAAGGCGGCCGGGCGAAATCGAGCGCGTCGAAGAGCGCGGGAGCAAAAAAGAAAGCTGCGAGTTCCAAGAGTCGAGCGGGTAGTAAGGCTGATGCTGGGCCGATCCCGCTGGATCCGCCGGAGCGCGGGAACGAGCCCGATGCGATCGATCAGATGCTCGAAATCGTGGAGAACCTCTCGAAGGATTACGATGCCGTGTGGGGCTCGATGATCAAGCAGGCCATGCGACGGGTCTATCCTGATTTTAGTGAGACGGCCTCGGGGTACCGGAACTTCGCTGAGCTTTTGCAGGATGCGGAGCGTGAAGGCTGCGTTCGGCTCGAGTACGACGAGAAGCGCGGGAACTACCGCGTGGACCTGCTCGACGAGGACTAACGTCGACTGGACGCGGCGGTCTTCGTGCGGCCTAGCCCGCAAAGCGCCAGGAGGCCTGTGCTGAGCAGCAGGAGGCCGGAGGGCTCCGGCGCTTCGACCGCGTTCGAGGGGTGGAGGCAGCCCGGATCGTCCGGGTAGTCGATCATCGAGTCGAAATCGTCGTCGACGCCGTTATCGCATTCGTGAAGCGGGTTTTGCTCGTCTGAGTCCCAGGGCGCATAACAACCGGTGTCGAATGGGAAGTCATTGAAGCCGTCCCCGTCGTCGTCGATCCCATTGTCGCAGATCAGGAGAGGGTGTGTTTCCACGTAGTCCGTGAAGCTGATGCAGCCGGGATCGTCGGGTTCGTCCGCAAAACCATCTCCGTCATCGTCGAGTCCATTGCTGCATTCCGGCTGAGTGATGACGGCGAGAATGTCTGAGCGATACTCGGAGAGGTCGACAATTACGCCGACGTTTCCGTAGAGCGAGGTGTCTTCGGGCTGTCCGTCGAAGGCGGCATGGGCGAAGAGGATGCCGACGAGTTCAGCGTTGGCGCCGGAGCCCGAGAAGGCGGCGCCGCCCGAGTCGCCGTTCACAATATCGGCCTCGTGGGGGTTCGCTCCAGTGGCGGGAATATCGTCGAAGGTCACCCAGAACGCTTCGGTGTTGAGCGAGAATTGGCCAGTGGCTGAGATCCGATTCGTTCCCCAGCGGATCGCGCGCCCGGCTCCCCAGTCCCAGCCTTCAACGCCCATCCAGAGCTGTGCTGCGCCGCGCGAGCGGCCATTTCCGATGACAGTCACGAGCGTATTCGTGGCGGGGGGCGTGCTTGCCAGTTGAAGGTCGGGCAGCGGCGGTCTTTTCCGAAGCTTGAACGCCACTAGGTCGGCCACATCGCCTTCATCGTTCGTGAATGTGCGCAGCGATTCCGGAACGGGTTCGTAGGGAACGCCTAAGAGCGTGATCGTGCCCATGCCGACATGGCCTGCAGTCAACACCCAACCATTGCGGATATACACACCGCTCAGGCCGCCGATGCTTCCGACGTTCGCGAAGCCGGGGTCTGCTGCGCCGCTGGGCGCCGTGGTATTTCCGCTGCCGTCTCCCGTTGCGATCAGCACCGCCTCGACCGGAGCCGGCGTGAGCAGGAGCGATCCAAGGAGTCCGATTGCGGCAAGCGACGCGCGGAAAAAGTGGCGGGGGGGCGGCAGGGAGGTCATGTCGAGAGCACGGTGGGCAGGCGGCGGCGCGAGCCGGTGCAGGGCTCCTGTTTCGAGGAAGGAATTCGCCAAGGCGGCCGCAAAGATATCACGTGAAGGCTGCTCGAAAGAGGTGAAAAGTCCCTACGGTCGGTTGAGGGGCGTGACGCCCAGGATCGCCTCGCAATGGGAACGCAGATGCGCGGCAGTCTCGCGCAGGATGTTCCCTTGGGGACCTCGCTCTGACGCGTCGAACGAGGCCGACTGCGGATCCAGGTCAGGCGTGCCCGGCAAATCAGGATCGGATTCGAAGCGCTCGAGCAGAGCGAGGCTCTCGCGGGCGGCCGTTGAGAGATCGGACTGATGTTCCATGCGCAGGTCGCTGAAGGCGGCGATCCAGGGTTCGCCGGTCTCGGGCGGAAGCGGGCGCAGGCGGAGAATCAAATTTGCGAGCGTGCGCTCGTACTCTCCGTGGACCGACATCGCTTCTCCCTCGGCTTTGGACGCCCTGTTCGGTTCTGCCTCTCCCGTCTAGGGCGCGGCGGGCGATGCGTCTTGTGCGGGGATCATGCCGCGTTCGACGCGTCCGGGCGACTGCGCGGGGCGGCGAACCGTTGCTTCAGGAAATGCATCGGCCTGTGCCGGATCGGCGGTCGGTCGGGGGTTTCGGCTCGGCGCCGGTCGAACAAAGTTCTCGGGCACAGGAACGGGGGCGGGGGAAGCGGGCACGGGCGCAGGTGCGCTGTTCTTCTGAGCGGTCTGCAGCGACTCGAAGCGCTTTCGCCAGGTGCGTGCGCTGGCATTCGCGTCCTTGCGTTTCCGCTCGGCGGTCTCATTCTTCTTTTCAAGCGAGGCGACTGCGCTGCGGGTCTTCTTGAGTTCGCTTTCGACCTGGGCGAGCGTTTCGGGGTCCACCTGCTCGGATTCGCTGGAACGAAAGACTTCGAGCTCATCGTTCAGCTTCTGCAATTCGAGATTGCGGTCGTCCAGCCGGGCTTCGAGATGTTCGACTTTCCAGGTTAAGGCCCCATGGAGAGGACGGTAGGAGTAGCCGAAAGCGATGATGGCGCCGGCGACGAAGAGGCCTAAGCCAATCAGTCCCTGTCGGAGCCATCCCGGAAATTTGAATTCAGATTCCATTCTCTGATTCATCGGTCGGTTTGCGAAAAATCTAGAGCGATCGTCGAAGCATGGGACGGTTCGGGGCGGGCACTGAGCTAGGTTTACGATTCCGACGTCGCCGAAACGTTACTTTTTCACCACGGCAAGCGCGCGTCATCGACAGACCGCACTTCGGACCGCACTTCGAAATGGGCTTCGGCCGGTTTCACTAGGAGAATCGATGTCACTCGCTCCCTCGTATCCCTACTACCTTGCCAATGTGGCGGAAAGCCCGAACGAGTCGCTAGAGGTGCTCGATAAATATTCGGGCGAGGTCGCGACTCGGGTCGCCCTCGCGGATGATGCGGCCATCGATCGGGCGATCGCGGCTGCGGCTGCTGCGGCGGAGCCTTTTGCTGCGATGGCCGCGTATGAGCGCAAGGCCGTGATCGATCATTGTGTGAAGCGCTTTCAAGAGCGTTTCGAAGAACTCGCGATGTCACTCTGCATCGAAGCCGGCAAGCCGATCAAAGACGCGCGGGGTGAAGTCACGCGTCTGATCGATACGTTCCAGATCGCCTCCGAAGAGTCGGTGCGAATTGGAGGCGAGGTGATGCCACTCGATATCAGCCCACGCGCGCGCGGCTACTCGGGGATGTGGAAGCGAGTGCCGATCGGTCCTTGCTCCTTTATTTCGCCCTTCAACTTCCCGCTCAATCTGGCGGCGCACAAGATCGCACCCGCGTTGGCGGTGGGCTGCCCCTTTGTTTTGAAGCCCGCGAGCCTAACACCGATCGGCGCGCTCATGATCGGCGAAATCCTTGCGGAGACGGATCTCCCGAAAGGCGCGTTCTCGATTCTGCCCTGCGCCCGGGCCGGCGCCGCGCGCTTCACCGAAGACGATCGGCTTAAGCTGCTTTCCTTTACAGGCTCGCCGGGTGTGGGCTGGGATCTGAAGGCGAAGGCGGGGAAGAAGCCCGTTGTCCTCGAACTCGGTGGGAATGCCGCTGTGATCGTCGACGCTGATGCGGACTTGGACGATGCCGTCGAACGAATTGTGTTTGGCGCGTTTTATCAGAGCGGCCAAAGCTGTATTGGCGTGCAGCGCATCATTATTCACGACGATGTTTACGACGCACTCAAGGAAAAGCTTGTCGAGAAGACGCGCGTTCTTCGAAAGGGTGACCCGAAGGACGAGTCGACTTTTATTGGGCCGATGATTTCTGAGAAGGAGGCGTCTCGGCTTCATGGTTGGGTCGAATCCGCGGTTGCGGCAGGAGCGACGCTGCTTTGTGGCGGGGAGCGGGACGGCGCGATGCTGGATGCAACGCTCCTTGAAGACGTCGCGCCGAATTCAGATGTGGTTTGCCAAGAGGCTTTCGGGCCCGTGGCGATTCTTTCGCGGTTCAACGATTTCGACCGTGCCCTCGAAGAGGTCAATGATTCCGTTTTTGGGCTCCAGGCCGGAATTTTCACGCGCGATTTGTACAAGGCGCAGAAGGCTTGGGACACCCTTGAGGTCGGCGGCGTTGTGATCGGCGATGTGCCGTCCTGGCGGGTTGACCATATGCCCTACGGTGGTGTGAAGGACAGTGGCCTCGGACGTGAGGGCATCAAATTCGCGATCGAGGACATGACCGAGATCCGGCTCATGGTGATCCGTAACCCGGCCGCCTAATTCGCGACGCGTGAGCGATCCGGCTATGCGGCGCTTAGCCTTTTGCGAATCGCGCCCGGCATTCGAATCAAGCCGAGGATAAGGAAGGGTTCAAGCCCAACGAGGCCGCAGCCACCGCCGCCTCCGCCGCTCTTCGGGCGTGCAGCGGAGAGCGTGCCTGTGTTTTCCTCGGGCGGGGCCGAGACTGGCGGCACGATTTCGGGCGGCGCCTCGGAGACGGCGGCCAAGAGAGTCCGCGCCGCTTCGGCCCGAAGCCTTGGGAAGACCAGGCCGTTCCGGTCGTCGGAGATCGGAAGTCCCGAAAGGGTCAGCGCATTCTCGAGCTCGGAAACCGAGGCCTCCGGATAGGCCTCTCGCAGCGCAGCGATCGTGCCCGTGACGTGAGGCGTCGCCATTGATGTCCCGCTGTTATAGGCAAGACCACCTCCGACGGCAGAAGACCGAATCGACCGGCCCGGCGCCAGCATGCTCAGGGACGCCGACGTATTTGAGAAGCTCGACACGGAATCGTTGTCGTTGACTGAGCTCACGCCGATCACGTTGCTCAGGCAAGCCGGGCTTGAGATCGCATCGGTTCTTGCATCGTTCCCCGCTGCCGCAACGCTCGCGATGCCCGCCTCACGAAGTCGGCGAACTGCATTGTAGAGCGCGGTGGACGAGTCGCAGTGGGATTCGAATTCGCCGGTTCCAAAGGACAGGTTCACCGCCGCGATGGTATGGAAATCTGAAAGCGCGAGTACATGCTGCAGTCCGGCGAGAATATCCGAGGAGTATGCGCCCGGATCGCCCTCGACCTCCGAGAAGATCTGAATGGCGATGATCGTGGCGTGCGGTGCTGTGCCGCGGAGTGAACTCTCGGGATCCTTCGCAGCGAGGATCCCGGCGACGTGAGTGCCATGCCCGCAGCCGCCAAGGGCGCAGGGGGCAGCGGCGCCTTCGCCGAGCATGGAACGCTCCTCGTTCGGGCAGTCTCCCTGCGAGGAGAAGCAGGCCTCTTCTACGACTCGACCGGCGAAGAGTGGATGGCTGCGATCGATGCCCGTATCGAGAAGGGCGACGGAGAACCCGTCGCCGTCAAAATCGGCGGCGTGGAGGAGGTCGGTTTCGATGAGTTGGACGCTGTCAATGAGGGAAGGGCGATGGACCCGGTCCGCTTCGATGCGCGTGGTGTCCGTTTTTTCGATGAGCTGGATCAGGGTCTCGGGGACGACGCGAAGCGCGGCGCTGCCAAAGAGCGGAAAGACGCGCAGGTCGCTTTCTTCGCCGCCGCCGCCGCTGCTGACGCCCGCGAGCGGGCCGGCGAACTCGCGTAGTTCGGCGTCGTCCGTATCACTCAAGATGACCCGGACGGAACCTTCTTCAAGCGCTGTCGTGACGACCGAAGGGTCGATCGTGAGGCTGCGCTTTGTCTGGGCGAGGGTGATGGCCTGCTCGAGTCGCTTCTTAACGGAGGCTGCGGAGCGGGGAGCGATCGGTAGGGCGTTCGTACCCTTTCCGGTTCGCTGCTTTGCAGCTTGGGGGGAAGCGGCGGAGGTTGCCGGGTGTGTGTACCCGGGCTGCGTCGCATGTGAATCCTTGAGACCAGACAATTGCGCATGCGATGCGCTGGGCAGAGTGTGTTCTGCGTGCCCGCTGCGTAGGCGGGCATCGACGTTGTGCGTCTCTTCGCTCGGGCGAAGCTTTGAACGCTCAACCGCCCAAAACAGCGCGAGCGTGATCAGGGAGAGTGAAAGCAGGGAGATGGATACTCTGTTGCGCATTTCGATGTCGCCAAGCGAAGTGTCTGAACTGACCTCGATAAAATCGGCTGAATCGAATGCGAGCTTGATGCGTTCAATTTGCGATGTGCCGGCCGGCTCTCACGTAAACACCTGACCAGTTTTCGCCCGATTAAGTTGCGGGCGAGCCTTGCCGTTTCCTTTACTGGGAGCGCATTTATGCAGGGTGCAGTGGAGGAGGCGTTCGAAACGGCCGGGGTAGGGCCGGTCTCGAATCTCTCAATTGATGAACGCGCGGTTGAGGCCGCTCAGGCGTTGCTGTCTCGGCCGGAGATTGAACCGGCTTGGATCAAGCCGCTCGTTCGCGCCATTAAGCGCAAGCGCCTTAAGCTGCCGACGCTCTCGCCGACCACGGCCCAGATCGTTCGCTTAATCGAAAACACCGATGTCGAGATTGACGAGCTTTCCCGTGCGGTGATGCGTGATCCTGGTCTGGCTACGCGTGTGATGGGAGTGGCCAACAGCTCCTATTTTCGAGGCGTCAGTGAAGTGCCTAACGTGAAAGAAGCCTTGATGAGGATGGGCCTCCGGGAAGCGCGCACGATCGTCATCGTGGTTGCGCTCAAGTCGACCGTACTTTCAGGTCCGTCTAACGGGCCTGCGGCGCTGAAGCTCTGGAAGCATGCATTGCTGACGGCTTCCGCCGCGCAGGAAGTCTGTGCGAAGCTCTCGCCCTGGGAGCATGTTGGGATGTTGGCGGGGCTTGTTCATGACCTTGGTAAGCTCGTCATCATGGCCTTCGCGCAGGATGAGCCAGGCTGGCAGGGTCCCGCGAGTCCGCCGCCCGCGGAAGTGATCGATTCGATTATGCGTGACGTTCACGCTCCGCTTGGGGCGATGATGCTCGCGTCATGGGGCTTCGCGCCCTGCTTTTGCGAGGCGGTCCTGGCTCATGAGGCGCCGAATATGCTCCGCTACCGACCCGACGCGGGCCGACTTGCGGCATCGCTGCATCTTTCGAACGCCATCGCCCATCAAGTCGAAGCGGGCTGGCCTACAACGCTGGAAGAGATTCCCGAAGCGCTCGTCGAGGAGGCTGAGTCTCTCGGCTTTTCGGTAGAGCGCCTCGTTGAGATCGCCGAGGATACTTCGGCGAGCTTTGAGTATCTCAGCCGGGTGGGTTGAGGGAACTAACGTCCGAGCGCTTTGGCGGCATGGGCGACATGGTCTTCCATGAAGCTCGCGATGAAGAAATAGCTGTGGTCATAGCCGGCCTGCATTCGCAGCTCGAGAGCTTGTCCCGATTTTTGGGCGGCGGTCGCGAAGATTTCAGGCTTCAGCTGCTCTTCGAGAAAGCCGTCGGCTTCTCCTTGGTCGATCAATATTTTGTAGGGGTGAGCCTTCTGCTCGACGAGCAGGGACGCGTCGTATTCTCTCCAGGTCTCTCGGTTGGATCCGAGGTAGTTCGAGAGCGCCTTGTGGCCCCAGGGGCATTGCGTCGGGGAGACGATCGGTGCGAAGGCGGAGATCGACGCATAGCGATCCGGATTGCGGAGTCCGATGACTAAGGCGCCATGTCCGCCCATGGAGTGTCCCGTGATGGCTGCCCGATCGGTTTGGATGGGCAGAGTTTCTTGCAGGATCTGCGGAAGTTCCTCGGTCACGTATTCGTACATTCGGTAGTGGGCATTCCATGGGCTTTCCGTCGCGTTTACGTAGAAGCCGGCGCCGCTCCCGAAATCCCAGTCATCATGCTCTCTGGGAAGGTCCAGGCCACGTGGGCTCGTGTCCGGGGCGACGAAAGCGAGTCCATGGCGTGCCGCGAATTGCTGAGCCCCGCCCTTGACCGTCACGTTCTCGTCTGTGCATGTTAGGCCAGACAGAAAGTAGAGTACGGGAACGGGGCCTTTTTCGGCCGCGGGCGGAAGAAAGACGGAAAAGCGCATGTCCGTCCCCGTCGCTTCAGAGGCATGGCTCAGTGTTTTCTGCACCCCGCCGAAGGCACGGGTTTCGCTTAGGGTTTCAGTGAGCACGGTCTTCTCCAGGGGTGTGTCGACTTTGAGTCATCTTGGCACAGGTTGGGGATAGATGGGTTCGGCCACGAGAGCGGGTTGGCTCGCGAGTAGGGACGATACCTGAACGATTGTGGTGCCGGGTGAACTTCGGTGATGAGTCGGGCGAGTTCGATGGAAGTGACTCGGTGAGCTGGGTATGATCCGGCCGTGATTTCTGCTTTTCGGCACAGAACGGGGCTGATTTCGCTGCTCGCGCTGAGTGCCTATCTCGCGGCGGCATTTCTGCCCTGCGAGCCCTCGCCTGAAACGGTATCCGCCGTCGCGGTGGCGAATGGGGCATTGGCTTCCCATGCCGCAGCCGTTGTTTCTGTGGCTGCGCCCGTCTCTGCTCCGATGTCGGGGCATGGCGGCGGAAACGCGATGGAACACGGGGGCGCTCACGGAACTCATCACGGAGCTCAGAACGGCGAGCATCACGCGCATGGGCATGGGCATGGACATCACGGTGCCGGGGATGCTCCCAAGAGCACTGGGCACCCTGCTTCTCATGGCGGCGGGGGCGGAGCGGAAGCGGGGAGTACGGCCGCGATCCACGCGTCCGCGGGTGCGCCCGCGACGAACTTGGCGCTCAAGGCCAAGTGTCTATGCGGATGCGAGCAGACGCGTGGCCAGATCGGCGGCGGTGCGGCTCGCCTCGGATCAGTCGTTCTTGCGGCGGAGACGGTCGGGCTCGATCCGGCGCCGGTCGTTGTGCCAGAAGACCGCGTACTCAGCCGTTGGGTCGAAGTTCATTTCGACGACGATCTGGTTCCCATCTAGATCCACATTCAGGAATTCTCAGAAAGTTGAATAGAGCGCGTGCGATCGGCACGGAGGCGAATCTTCGATTTGTTTCTCTGCTGCAATTGCGCGATCTCGACCTTGAATGGATGCGCGAGGCCTCGCCTTGCGCACGAGGGGACGCGTATGACGCGAACCTCGGATAGATGAGGAAAGTAGAAATGATGAAACGTGGAATGACACGGTCGTTTGGATACGGCCGGTTCGGGCGAGCTGGCCTCGTGATGATTGCAGGGCTGGCCCTGGTGCTCGGGTGGGTCGTGAATGCATCGGCGGATACGCATCCGGCGGGGCATGCGCCGATCGGAGTGATGGGTGACCACACTCATGAAAAGGGCGAGTTCATGCTCTCCTACCGCTACATGATCATGGGGATGAAGGGGCTGCGCGACGGAGACGAGCGTATCTCTCGACGGAAGGTGCTCCAGGACTTTTCGGCGACACCGACGAGCATGGAGATGCAGATGCATATGTTCGGCGCGATGTATTCGCCGATCGATCGGCTGACGCTGATGCTGATGGTTCCGTATGTCCGAACGGAAATGGATCATCGAACCGCGATGGTTACGCCGATCGGGACGCATTTTACGACGAAGTCAGATGGGCTCGGTGATATTCGATTGTCGGGCATGATCGATCTGATCAAGGAAGAGAAGCGCAAAGTTCATCTCACCTTGGGTGTTAGTTTTCCGACAGGATCGATTACGCAGCAAGACCAGACGCCGATGTCGATGGGAAATCAGGTTCGGATTCCCTACCCGATGCAGATCGGCTCTGGGACGTACGATTTCCTTCCGGCGCTCACGTATAACGGCAACAGTGGACATGATGGGGTTTGGTCTTGGGGTGGTCAGGCCCGCGGCGAAATCCGGATGAACGAAAACCATGCGGGCTACCGGCTCGGTGATGAATACGCGCTGACCGGTTGGCTTGCGCGTACGTTCACTCGCCAGGTCAGCGGGAGTCTGCGCCTCGAATGGCAGCATAATCTGAACGTCCGCGGGCGCGAAGAGAGTCCGAGTGTCAATCCGGCCATCATACCGACTGCGGATCCGGATCGACGCGCTGTACAGCGGCTCGACTTGCTCTTCGGCGTGAATTTCGTGCCGCCGTGGGTCCAGGTGGAGGGGCTCCGTCTTGCCGTCGAAGCGGGACTGCCCATTTACCAACATCTCGATGGGCCTGGTCTTGAAACCGATGTGATCGCGACGGCGGGCGTGCAATACGCCTTTTGATCAGGCCGCCGAGGATGTTCTCGCAAAAAACGCACACCTGGATTCCCGGGTGTGCGTTTCTTTTTGGATCGATGATGTAGGCGAGCTACCGGCGGGTTTGTTTGCTTCCGGGCGTGGCGGTGGAGTGAATCGCCGTCGACCGCGGGGCCGTGAGATCGAGTGAGATCGATGTTGGATCGAGACTGTCGATACTGACGGGCGGTTTGCGCGCAGTGCGGCGTGTGGTGTGTGCTGCACGTGCTGCCGGAGCGGTGCGCGCGCTGCCGAGGCGCTGATTTTCCGCGGTAGCGACCGGACGAGGGCGAGTTGCGCTGGCCTGCGCCTTGACGGCTTGTGCTTGTGGGACGTAGCGAACGAGGTCCATGGACAATGTGAGGGCACCGAAAACGAGTGGGATGCCGAGGAGCGGCGCGAAGGCTCGAACGCGACGCTTCCAGCGGCGGATGAGGCGACGACGTTGGCGTTCTTCTGGGGTCTCTGAGGCTGCGTATCGAGAACCATTTTCTTCAGACATCGGATATCCGCTCCCTCGCCGTTCAGGCGAATGCATTGGGCATAATCGGGATGCGAATTCGACGGCATAAGTCGAAAGGGGACTCCGGGACAGACTTGCGGCAGATTTGCCTACGTCTTGCGGAAGCTCTCGGCCTAGTCGGCCTCTTCGAGGGGCATCACATGGACCTGCTCGGGGCTGACGGCGAGGGAAACGGGGTCGCCCGGGCGGAGTCGCCGGGCGAGCCCGCGGCCGGCGAGGAGATGCGTCGTGAAGACCCGGTCGCGAAGGCGAAGGGCAGCGACGGTCGCGAGTCCGTCCGAGAGCAGGGACTCCACTCTGGCCTTACCGATATTCTGTCCGTCGCCGCGGCCGACATCGAGTTTGAGGTGCTCCGGCCGAATTCCCACCCAAACCGGAGCGCCCACCTCGAAGTCGCTATGGGTCGGAATCTCGAAGCCGGCTTCGATTTCGATCCAAGCGACGGGTCCTTCGCGCCGAATGACTTTGCCCGTGGCGAGGTTGGTCATGCCGACGCTGCGTGCGATCTCTTGCGAGGCGGGCTGCATCAGCAATTCGTCTCGGACGCCGTGTTGAGCGAGTCGCCCTCGGGTGAGCACGGCAATCTTGTCGGCCAAAAGGAGCGCTCGGCGCAGATCGTGCGTGACCATGGCGACAGCGACTTCGGTCTCTGCAATCGCTTTTTGGAGGTCGAGGGTCAGCATGCGCTGGCCTTCGGAATCGAGATCATCGAAGGGTTCGTCGAGGAGGAGTACGGAGGGTTCGAGCACGAAAGCCCGGGCGAGGGCCAGTCGGCGGAGTTCGCCGCCGGAGAGCGTGCGCGCATCATGATCGGCGAGATGTTCGATTGCGAAGCGGGCGAGGGCACGTCCGATGCGCGTGCGCTGTTCGTCTCGCGGGATGCGTTTGCCGAGCAGCGCGGCGGCGACGTTGCGCTCGACGCTGCCCGAGAGCGCTGCGGGGCGCTGAAAGACGAGGGTGACCGGACCTTCCGGGATATGCAGGGCGTCGCGGGCGACACTGCTCTCGAGTCCAGCGAGGGCGCGCAGCAGCGTGCTTTTCCCGGCGCCGTTGGGACCGAGGATCACGCAGACTTCCCCGGCGCAGAGGTCGAGGGAAGGTACATGCAGCTCGAAGCGGCCGTCGCCGACGCCGCGTTGGCAGCGCAACTGTTCGGCCGAAAGCACAACACGCCGCTCGGGGGGCCGCTCCGGACCGCGCTCTGGGGAAAGCGGCTCGCTCATCGCGGTCTCCCGCTTTGCTGAATGGCGGTGAGGAGGCCGGCCAGGAGGAGCGTGATCCCGACTAACACCGTTGCGAGTCCCAAGGCGGTTTCGAATTCGCCCATACTCGTATGCATCATGATGGCGGTGGTGAGCATGCGGGTCTCGCCCTCAAGGTTCCCTCCGACCATCTGCACGGCTCCGACTTCGGACAGGATGCCGCCCAGGGCGGCGAGGACCGCGGCGAGGAGGCCCATGCGCACCTCTCGAATCAAGAGCCAAAGTCGCCACATGCGGCCGATGCCGAGGGTACGGACCTGGAGATCCCATTCTTCATCGAGGGAGCCGACGGCGGCGAGGGTGATGCCGATGACGAGGGGGAGCGCGATCAGGGTCTGAGCGACGATCATGCCCGTTTGGGTATAGGCGAGCTCGAATGCGCCGAGGGGGCCGCTGCGCCAAAAGAGCATGACGCAGACAAGGCCCACGACGACGGGCGGAGCGCCCATGCCCGCGTTGATCGAAGAGATGAAAAGCGTGCGCCCGGCGAAGCGCCTCGCGCCGAGCGCGATTCCGATCGGTACCCCAACAACGAGCGAAATCACGAGGGCCGATCCGCAGACCCAGAGGGTGCGGAGGGTGATTTCGGCGATCAGCGTGAGGTCGAGTCCTTCCATCGTGATCGGCTAGGGCTTCGGCGTCTCTGCCGCTTCGGCAGGGGGAAGGTGCAGGGGGCTAAAGAGCGTTCGGCCGAAACGTTCGAGGCCGAACTTGGAAATGATCTGCTGCGTTTCCTCAGAGAGGAGGTACTGCTCGAGTGCCTCCGCCGCGCCCGTCGAGAGCGCGTGGTCGAAGCGTTTTGGGTTCAGCTGCAGGACGGAATAGGTATTTCGCAGCGAGGCCGAGGGGGAAGACAGCGCGACAAGTCCGGTTCGCTTTTTGAACGCGAGGAAGGTGCCAATGTCGCTGAGGATATAGGCGCGCCGTTCTCCGGCGACTTGAAGTGAGAGGCCCATGCCGCTGCCGGTTCGGGCGAGGCCTTTCCACTTGCCGTCGGGGTCGAGTCCCGCGGCTTCGAAGAGCTGCTTCTCGCGCTTATGCGTTCCTGAATCATCGTCGCGGCTCACCCAGCGAGCCCCTTTCCGAGCGATCTGCGCAATCGCGGCCTCGGGGCTCTTCGCTTCGGCGACTTTGGCCGGGTCTGCCGCGGGGCCGGCGATGACGAAGAAATTTTCCATGAAGGGGGTTCGGCGAAGCACGATCCCTTCGTCGACGAGAACCTGCTCCGCGGCGGGCGCGTGGGTGAGCAGCACGTCCGCATTGCCCTCACGCCCCATGCGAAGTGCCGCCCCCGTCCCGACGGCGATCACTTGAACCCGGATCCCGGTGGACTTCGAAAAAGCAGGGAGCAGCGTATCGAGGAGCCCTGAATCCCGAACGCTCGTGGTGGTCGCGAGAATCAGACCGGCGGCGCCCGGCTCAGCGGCGGAATGGACGAGCGGCGCCGCCATCAACAACAGGGTCGTCAGCGCAAGAACGAGCGCGTGGCGAATCATGGAACGTTCCTTTTTTGGTCGAGTACTTGTTCGGTCGTGTACTTGCCGGGATGCCGCGGGGCTGGACCGTTTCCCGGCTTGTCGGGGCCCGGGTTGCTTCGGGCGCCGCGATGACCTGAGTGACCTGAGAAGGTAGGGCAAGCGCCAGCCCAGCGCCCCGGCGTGCCGACCGGCATGCCCAGCGGGGCGGCCCGCTAACGGCCCTTGAACTCCGGCGTCCGCTTTTCCAGAAAGGACTTCATGCCCTCGGCGAAATCCTCGGTTTGGAAGAGCTGGCTCATTTCGGCCATCACATGGGCCGCGTTCGCCTCAAAGGTGGAATCCACGCCAAACCGCATCGCTCTCTTGGTCGCAGCGACCGCAAGGGGCGCATTCGCTGCGAGTTCCGCAGCCCAGCGCTCCGCCTCGGCCATCAGTGATGCGTGAGGAAAGACGGCATTGGCAAGGCCGAGTCGCTCGATCTCCTGCGCGGGGAGCGTGCGTCCCATAAGGGCGATTTCGCAGGCCTTCTGCCAACCCACAAGTCGCGGCAGGAGCCAAGCGCCGCCGCTCTCGGGGAGGGCGCCCCGCCGGATCGGCGGAACGAATTTCGCCTGATCCGACGCCAATACGAAATCACAACCGAGCGCGAGATCCATTCCGTAACCTGCCGCCGCCCCGTTCAGAGCGCAGATCGTCGGTGTATCCATCCGCCGCATAATCATCGGAGGCGTCTCCGCGATTTTGAACGAAGTCGCAGCGTTCTCAACGTTCGTCTTCCCGCTCGCGACATCCTGCAAATCGAGCCCGGCGCAAAAGCCGCGTCCCGCCCCCGTCAACAGAATCACTCGAACATTCGGATCGGCCTCGGCATCAAGCAAAATGCCAGACAGGAGCGTGAGAAGCTTGCCGCCGATCGCATTCATCCGCTCGGGGCGGTTGAGTGTCACGACTAACACATTTTCTTTTTGTTCGGTGAGGACGTCAGCCATTCTGAACTCTTTATGGCGCAGGCGATTGCGTCGCCGGCTTTTTGAATCGGAAAATATAATTATCGTCGAGTCCCGGGAGTTGGATCTCGTCCTGCCAGACGAATCCCGCGGCCTCGATTTCCGCCTGGAAAACATCTCGCCCGGCACGAACATGCTTCAGCAGCCACGCGGGCGTCTCGCCGGGAATGCGCTCGAACTCGATCAAGACGAGCTCGCCGCCGGGTCGAATCGCTTCGAAGAGCGATGCGAGTGTGGCCTCCGGAGATTCGAAATGATGATAGACATCGCAGATGAAGGCGATCTCAATCGAACTCTGCGGGAGCTCGACCGAGGTCATCGTGCCTTCAACCACCTCGACCGACTGAAGGTTCTCTTCCTCGGCGCGGTCGCGAAGATGTTTAAGAAATTGCGGCGAAATTTCGACGGCGTAGGTTTTGCCATTGGGGCCAACAGCGGCATCGAAGAGCGCGGTGAAGAAGCCGGTGCCGGCGCCGATATCGGCGATGCGGTCCCCGGGCGCGAGTCCGAGAGCGCGGGTGATCGCGACGCGCTCTGCATAGACCGCCCGGGATTCGCCCTCAAAGCGTTCAACGTAAGAGGAGACATCCATTTCCTCGTCCAGGAAAGAGTCGTTAATGCCTGCGGGGAGGCCTGCCGGCGCTGCTCCCGAGGGATTCACAGCGGCGGCGGTCGTTGCCGCGCTCGGTGAGGAGGGCGAGGGGGAGGAGGCGCAAGCTGCGGCGAAGGCGAGCGCGGCCGCGAGCGTGAGGGCGAGGAGGGCGCGTGGGGTGTGACCCGGGCGAGCGTCCGTCCGGGGGGGGATGGCCAATGGGTTCATTCTTGAGCTCCTTTCGTCGGGGGGCGAAGGGCTTGCGCGGGGACGGGCCCCGGCCGAGGCTTCCTCTGCGGTAACATGCGAAGTGTGGCACACCCCGCCGCTCTGCGGGGGCGAGGCGACGATCGTAAAGAGGAGAAGTTAAAGATGGGATTCTACGAGAACTATGTCCTGCCCAAGATGATCGATATGGCCTGCTCGCAGCCGCCGATTCTCAAGCAGCGAGAAAAGGTCGTTCCCCTCGCAGAGGGTCGCGTCCTTGAAGTCGGGATGGGGCCGGCGATCAACCTGCCCTTCTATGATGTCGATCGCGTCGAGATGGTTTGGGGGCTCGAGCCCTCTGACGGCATGCGCGAGAAAGCCGCGCCCCGGATCAAGGAAGCCGCATTCCCGGTGGAATGGCTTGGCTTGCCGGGCGAAGAGATTCCACTCGATGATGATAGTGCTGACACGGTTCTGCTGACCTTCACGCTGTGCACGATTCCGGATGCGGAAAAAGCCTTGGCTCAAATGCGCCGGGTTCTTAAGCCCGGGGGCAAGCTGCTTTTTGCGGAGCATGGCGCGGCGCCGGATGAAGATACGCGGAAATGGCAGGACCGGATCAACCCGCTTTGGAAGCTGATGGCCGGCGGCTGTCATATCAATCGCGAAATCCCGCGCATGATCGAATCCGCGGGTTTCAAGATCGAAAATTTGGAATCGATGTATCTGCCAAGCGGCCCCAAAATTGCGGGCTTCCAGTACTGGGGCGCGGCGACGGAGCGCTAGTCGGAAGCAGCTGGAGGCGAAGCGGCAGGAAGTGGCAGGAAGTTGAGAGAAGCGGAGGGCTTAGGTCCAGAGGGCGAGGGCGCTCATCGAGGCGATGCCCGCGCTGAGGACCAGCCATTTCGCGAAGCGCCCGCCCGGGGCGGGGAACTCGTCTCGCAAGATGTCGAAGGTGGCTACGTAGATAAAGGTCCCGGCGGCAATCGAGAGGAAAGTGGCTTCGAGGCTTGAGCCGAGCCGCCCCTCGAAAGTCTCGCCAACAAGGGCGCCGAGCAAGCCGCCGACGGGCGTCGCGAGGGCAAAGAGCGCGACGAGGCGCCATGACTGCGCGGGAGAGACAGGGCTCCGAGCGAGGCTGACCCCGAGCGCGAATCCTGCCGCCGATTTATGGGCAATGATCGCGATCGAAATTACGATCGCCCGCGCGAATTCCGGCTCCGCGCCGAGGGCGAGTCCCGCGAGCAGCGAGTGAATCGAAAGCGCCGTCAGCACGGCGTAGGCCGAGAGCGTGTCCTGATGATGCTCGGCGATCCGGGCAAAGCGCTCGCCCGAGGGCGCATGGACCTCTTCGTGCGCATGTTCCGGCAGGAGCACATGTTCAACGAGAAGCATGAACGCGAAGGCCACGCCGGCGAGCGCGAAGGCCATGGGATAATCCCAATCAAGAGCCGTCCAAACTCGGTCCGCATCGGGCAGCATGTGGACAAGGCCCGCCGCAAGGAAGACGCCTGCCGCGAAAGCGTTTCCCCACCCGAGGATCCGCTCGCTCCGGACCTGGCCCCGCCGAAGCAGCGGCAGCGCAGCACCCATCGCGCCCGCCGCGAGAATCGCCAGTAGGAGTGCGAGTTTAAGCCCAATCACGGCGTGCTCTAAACGATCTCTTGCACGAGCAGGGAAAGGCCTTCGCTGGGCGGCGTTTCTTGCCCGAGCGCGATGCGTTCGATTGCTTCTGTATCTAAGCGCCGAGCGTCGTACACGGCGACCACGCTGAGGTCACCCGGCGCGAGGAAATTGGTTTCGCCGAAATCGGTGTAGCGCGTCGCGCCAATGCTGATGAGGGCCTGAGCGGGTTGTCCGGCGATGCGGATCCATTCGGAAATCTGTTCGAGGGGGCCTTCGTCGATTTGTTCGTTCAGCTTCAGAACGAGCCAGTTCAGCAGTTGCCCGTACATGTAGCTGTAGCTTGAAGCCGGGCTGTCGACGCCGTACGCATGGAGCTTGCCGTTTCGGATCAGGTACGAAGCGATGCGGCAATGGTCCAGGATGCCGCCCTTTTCGAAACGGTCGATGGGAATGGACTGCGCCGATGTGCCCTTTGTCTCAGCGCCCCAGTTCTTCTTCTCACTGATCTTCTTGGCACCTTCCCGGCGAATCGAGCAGTCGTTATGGGCCATCGCCTGCAGAGGCTTGACCGCGACGACGCGCTCACCCGCATACTCCAAATCGCAGAGCAGTGAGACCTCGGGTTCAATCTGATGCTTCTCCTCGGGCGAGCCCAGGCGGATGCATTCGCTCGAGACGGGGAAGGTGTGGAGAAAATGGGTCTCGCCCTCGGGCGCATTTGAAGCGGAGTCGGCGGCCGCGAGTGGTACGTAAAAGGGGAAAACGCCTTTGGGCGCATTCGCATCCTGGATCACGAGGTCCTTGAAGTCGCTCGCTTCGCCCGCCTGTTCGAGATGTCCCGCAAAATTGCCCGCAACGCCGAGGCCGATGACTTTTTTGAGATCCACTTCCATGTTCGCTGCGCCCTTTTCTGCTGATCCGCGAGGGGTCGCGGGGACGCGGCAGTCTAGCAGGCTGTGGCGCTCTGAGGTGGCTGGCTCCTGCTTCAGGCGGCGAGATAGCGCGTCGCAACCGAGGCGTGGAGCGCTGAACCCAGGGCCATCGCCCCTTCGTCGAGCATCATCTGGCTCGAATGGCAGGGGGCGGGTTCGGCCGTCCCGGGTGGTCGAACGCCCAGCAGCATCATGGCTCCGGGCGATCTTTGGAGGACGTATGCGAAGTCTTCTGCGCCCATGACCGGAACGGGGAGGGGGAGGACGGCATGCTCGCCCAGCAGATCCTTAGTGATCTCGCGCGCGAAGGCTTCGAATCCCGCATCGTTCACGACGACCGGGTAGCCGGGGATGAGCTTGACCTTGGCCTCGGCACGATGGGTTGAGGCGATGCCTTCTGCGATGCGTGGCAATCCTTCTTGGAGCAGGCTGCGGGTGCGGTCGGAGAGGGCGCGCATAGTGCCCTGGATGCTGACGGAATTCGCGATGACGTTATTCGCCGTACCCGCATGCAGTTGGGTCACACTCAGCACGCCGGGATCCGTCGCAGGGATCTCACGCGTTATGAAGCTCTGGAGCGCCGTCACGATTTCGCACGCGACGGGAACAGGGTCGACGCAGTCATGAGGCATAGAAGCATGACCGCCGCGCCCCACGACTTCGATTTCGAAGTCATCAAAGGAGGCCATGATCGCACCGGGCTTGGTCCCGACCATTCCGGTTGGAATTTGCGGCGCGATATGGAGCGCGAAGCACGCGTCCGTTTCCGGCATCCCTTCTTCGAGCATGATCTCGGCTCCGCCGTAGCATTCTTCGCCCGGCTGGAACATGAAAACGATCTCGCCCGCAAGCTCCGCGCGGCGTTCCGAAAGCAGTCGCGCCGCCCCGGCCAGCATGGAGACATGCGCATCATGACCACAGGCATGCATGCGACCCTCGATCTTCGACTGAAAGTCGAGCCCGGTTTCTTCGGGCATCGGCAGCGCATCCATATCGCCGCGGAGCAGAATGCTGCGCCCAGGTTTTGCGCCGCGGAGAACGGCGACGATTCCGCTGGTCTTTTCATGCAGCGTAATCTCGAGGTCAAGGTCAGCCAGCTCCGCGAGGATCTTCGCTCGGGTGAGCGGTGTCTCCAGACCCAGCTCGGGCTCGGCATGGATCCGTCTTCGCAGGTCGATCAGGCGCGGCTCGAGGGCTCTCGAAGCATTCAGGATCGGCTCGAGGGTGGGAGAGCGGTCCTGGGAATCGGTTCGCGGGGCGCTGGCCATGGGCTGGGTCTCCTCGCCCTTCGCTTTGGGCTGAATTAGTCTGTCGCTTCGCAGAATACCACTGAGGAGAGAAAGATGAGTGCACTCGCAGTCCCGGAATCCGTTCATATCGGCGAAGACGAACTTCCCTGGGTTGATATCGGCGGCGGCGGGAAGCTCCGTGTTCTTCAGGTGAAACTCGGGGAAAACCTCTGGATCATCGAGAACCTCTTTCAGGCCGGCTACGAGGTCGATACCCATCGACATACAGGGCCGGTCTTCGGCTACACCACATCAGGCGCCTGGAAGTATAAAGAGTACGACTACGTGAACCGCGCGGGCTCCTTCCTGTATGAGCCCGCAGGTTCAGTGCATACCTTGCAATGCATCGAAGATGAAACCCGCGTTTGGTTTCAGATGTACGGGGCGAACGTGAACCTCGA
>JBGCEJ010000015.1:0-80924 GCA_045106235.1 Myxococcota bacterium | reverse complement strand
CTGCGATCGGCCGCGCCACGGCTAAATTGTCGCAGAGCACGAGCGTCGCGGCCCTCGCCAGCAGGGTTTGATACATCGTCATTTCAATCACATCGAAACCCTCCGCCGGATGCGCGAGACCGAGGCCGATCATCAAGCTATTTCTCACCAGAATGAGCAGGCGAAAATAATGCACTCGCGAAATGTCGACCGACGCCCCGGACGCCGCCTCGTACTCTGCAAACCGCTTCCCTAAATCGCCCACCGGTGTCGCCATATCCCGAACCGCGATCGCGGCCAGATCCTCCATCGCATCCCCGAAATGCGCGACCTCCCAATCGACAATCCCCGTGACGCGCCCGTCTTGAAACAAGAAATTCCCCGGCCCCATATCGCTATGAACCAGCGCGTCCGCGCTCATTCCAGCCGGAACATTGGCCTCAAGCCACCCCAAAGCGAATGCAAAGAAGGGGTCCGCTTTCTCCCCAAGCGCGGTCTGCGCCGCCCTCGCCTGCTCGATCGCAAGGCGGGCACTCTCATCAGCCTTCGTGGGCAAGGAAAGGTGGGGAATATCGAGCGCTGCAATGTCGAGCGCATGAAGAGCGGAGGTGAGTTCCATGAGGTGTGCCGCGACCGATTCCTTTTCAGTCAGATCTTCCATCTCTGGAAAGTCTGACCGCCCGGGAAGGCGGCTCAGCAAAAGCGTCGCACGTTCATCGTCGAAGCCGACGACCGCGGGAACCGGGACGCCCGAATTGGCCAAGGCGCGCAGGACATGCGCGTCCCGGGCGCTGCCCCCGCCTTGACCGCGGTCGCGCATAAGAAAGAGTGGACGGACCTCTGCTGGCCCAGGACCTTTCCCCGGAGTTGTCCCCGGTAGAGTGACATCCACACTCCAGGCCTCGCGACTGGCCCCGGCAAAATGTCGCGCGGCCGACACGACACGGCCCTGCGCAACCTCCTCGATCCAAGCCACGAATTCGCCACTGAGTTCGATCCGCAAAGAGCTGCCTCTTATTCGGGTTCGGGCGGGAAAAAGGGGATGATACCTTCGGGATTCACGTCGGCGCCCTGGCGAACAACGACGGTGGGTGAGCCATCGATATCCATGAACTCCTGAAGATCGGCCCAATGGGCCCGACCCTTTTCAGTCTCTGCGTAGAACTTCTCCGTCGCAGCCAGGCTTTCCAGATCGGGCCAATGATTCTCCGCGATGCCGACGTAGGGCGTGTCACCGGCGACCAGCATCAGCCTGTTCTTCGTGATGTAGGGATGATCGACCAGGTCGAAGTCGCGGGTGTGTTCGGTCCAGCGCCGAAAAAAGTCCTCGTCGTCCCAGCCAGCCCGTTTCTTCACGAATGTAAAAGTGATCACGATCGCCTCTCTTCTTTTCTCGGATTCTCCCCAAA
Source organism: Myxococcota bacterium (assembly GCA_045106235.1). Taxonomy (GTDB): domain Bacteria; phylum Myxococcota_A; class UBA9160; order UBA9160; family UBA4427; genus UBA4427. Next base: position 79,536 of record JBGCEJ010000015.1, on the reverse strand, counting down.
CGTTACCGACGCGCGCAATGCTTGTCCGGTCCCCTATCCTATTGAGGAACACACCTTATCCGACCTCGCGCATAGGATCCTGACGTGCCAGACCGCCGATACACCCTCGAAGAAATCCAAGACCGGTTCGCCATCATGGACCTCTACGACCGCCAACTCGCTGCGGCCGAGGCCTTCGATTTCGAAGCTTACGATACGACTTTCACCCAAGACGCCCGGGTGGACCTCTCCGATTTCGGCCAACCTGAATGTGCCTATCCGGCGTACCGGAGTTGGTTAGCGAGTCTGCAAGGCGTCATGGTGGAAGCACAGCGCATCACCGGCGGCCTACGGCTGAAACTGGAGGGAGACCGAGCCACCACACGGGTTCCCGTCGACTGCCATGTCACGATGCTGATCGAAGGAGAACGCAAGCTGACCCAAACGGGGATATTCTATAACGATCTCCTCGAACGCCGCGAGGAAGGCTGGCGCATCATCCGCCGCGTTGAGGAGAAAGCCTGGTGAGCGAAACGCCCCTTCCTGAAATTGAATTCGATGCGGAGCAGATGCTCGGCGAAGCGCAGCGTCGCGCGAAGCTCGAGGACTTCGGCGATACCGCTTTTCTCGAGAGCATGCGGGTTCTGCTCGGAAGCCTCGAAAACGAAGCCAACCTGAACCCCCTCGGCCGTGTCACGATGTACGAACGCATTCTTGGCTCCCTCGTCGGTCGCCTGTCTGCACAGGATTTTTTCGTCCGGCATCCCGAGATTGAGGACGAAGAGATCGTCCAACCCACGGTCATCGTCGGCCTAGCCCGAACCGGCAGCACGATGATGCATCGCCTGCTCTCCGCCGACCCAGACGTCTACGCCGTACGCTGGTGGGAATGCCGCGCGCCCTGCCCCTACCCCGGATCCGATTGGCGTAACGAAGACCCTCGCATTCCCGACGCCTACGCGGAGATCGAAGCGATCCTCGAAGCGGCGCCGGAGCTCGCCAATATCCATCCCTGGGATGCCGAGGGGCCCGACGAAGAGATCATGCTGCTCGAGCACGCGTTCCTGTCCGGCGTGCCCGACGCCTTCTGCAATGTCCCCACCTATCGCCGCTATGTCATCGACCATGACATGCGAGACGGGTACGCATACATGAAGCGCATGCTGCAGTTTCTGCAGTGGCAAAAGAAGGAAGCTGGCCATCCTGCCTCGCGCTGGATCTTGAAGGCGCCGTTTCACGTCGGACGGATCCCGCAAATCGTCGAGGCCTTCCCGGATGCGATGATCGTTCAAACCCATCGCGATCCCCTCGAAACCACGCCGTCGATCGCGAGCCTCTACTCCTCCACTTGGCGCACGACGACCGACGCCGTCGACCAGAAACTCGTCGGGGAGCAATGCCTCGAACTCTGGTCCTGGGGTATCGGGAAATGCCTCGCCGACCGCGACGCAGGGCTCGAACACCGCTTCATTGACGTGCTCTACGAAGACACGCGTAAGAACCCCATGGCTTCGATCGAGCGCATCTACGCAGGCCTCGGTCTCCCGCTCACTGACGCGGCCCGCGAAGCAATGACACAGTGGGGCGACGAGAACCGCCGCGACAAGCGCGCCGCTCACAACTACAGCCTCGAAGAATTCGGCTACACGCGCGAATCGATCTGCGAAGCCTTCGCGAGCTACCGCGAGCGCTTCATCATCGGCAAGGCCGAATCCGGGCGATAGCCGAGGTGTAACCGAGGTACAACCAGAGCCGCGCTTAGCGCGAGGCCCCCCCGGTCAGTTCCTTCCAGGATTCGATGTCGCGATCACTCGCGAGGCGTCCCACCCGCGTCACAACGTCCACGTCCGGCGATTCGGCGCGAAGCGCTGCCGCCGTACACTTCTCACGCGAGCGATAGGCGAAGGGATCGAAACTGTATTCCCGCATCGCGTTCTCGTGGGTGATCTGATTGATCTGGTCATCTGTGAGATCGGCAAGCGTCTTCACAATCTCTTCCGGCGCGTAGGGCCAGGTCCCGTCCGAATGCGGGAAATCCGATTCCCAACAGATATGGTCGATGTTCAGATCATCGAGATGCTTCGTGAAAATCGTCTCGTTGATGAAGCAGCACATAATATGATCTTTGAAGATCTGCGTCGGGCCGCCGGTCTGACTGAAATCGTGCTTCGTCCAACCGCTATGCCGCTCGCGAACATGTTCTGCACGCCAGAGGAAGAAAGGGATCCAGCCGATATCGCCCTCAGTCAAGGAGAACTTGAGCGTCGGAAAGCGGGTCCAGAACTCGGCCCAAACCAGATCAACCAGGGTGTAAATCGTCGACGCGGGCGAGGTTGTCATGGCCACCCCTGCCGGCGCATCAGAAGCACTCATCGGGCTTCGCGAAGACGACCCGAGATGACAACAGAGAACGGTTTCAGTCTCGACGCATGCCGCAAAGAGCGGATCCCATTTCCCCGAATGAATCGAGGGCATGTTCAAAGCCTCGGGGTTCTCCGAGAACGTCACGGCATGGCAACCCTTGCTTGCAAGGCGCCTCACTTCCGCCGCCGCGCGCTCGACATCGTAGAGCGGCAGAATTCCGCAGGGAATAAACCGGTCCGGATACGCACCGCACCACTCGTCGACATGCCAGTCGTTATACGCCTGAATCATCACCTCGTTGACTTTGAGGTCTGGGCCCTGGTTGAGCACCTGACCGGAGAAGCCCGTCCAGTTCGGAAAATTCAGTCCCGCAAGCTGCCCGCCCGCGTTCATATCACGGACCCGCTCATGCACGTCGTAGCAGCCCGGGCGCATCTCGTCGTAGCGACTGGCATCCACGTTGTACATTTCCGGCGGCTTGCCCGCGACCGCATTCAGCCCAAGATTCCGACCTTTCAAGTCGCCGTACCACCATTGCTGAATCCCGCGATCATCCGTTTCCACGCGCGGCGCAAACTGCTTGTACTTCGCCGGCACATGCTGGTCGAACATATTCTCAGGCTCGGCGATATGGTCATCGACGCTGATCAGGATGACGTCATCGGACTTCATAGGACCTCCGGGCGTATCGGCACGCGATACGCGATTAACTGCGTCCTATGACCCTAGTCAGGCGATTCAGGTCGGTCAAGCCTGTCGCAAACCGCGACGAGAAGCCCCCTCCTTCCTCTCTGGCTCCCTCTCCTAATCCAGCTTCTTTGCGAGCGCGACCAAACTCAGGAACTCTTTTCGCTCGCCGTACTCATCGTCGCCCAGCGCGCCTTCGGCGAGGTCCGCGACAAGCGAAAAGCTTCCCCGACCGCGGTATGCGCTGTCCCTGAGCGTCATCCCGAAAAGCGCCACCGCGCTCGAGAACCGTGCGTCTTCGCTCGCGTTTCGAAACGGCAGGACCTCCCCCGAAAAGCTCCGCGAAATCAACAGGCTTTGTTGATCCGCGCCGCGCCCCGGCCGCTTGTAGCGAAGCTTGACCGTCAGCCAATCATCTCCTTCCGCCAGCGCAGTCGATGCTCTGGGCTTCGAATACTTCAGCGGATCGACCACCCCGGCGTCGCGCGGCGTCTTCGCGCCAACGGGCACGATTTCATAAAGCGCCGTCACGTGATGGCCTGCTCCGATTTCTCCCGCATCGCGCCGATCGTCGTTAAAATCTTGGCTCGCTAGCCGGCGATTTTCGTAGCCGATCAGGCGATACGCCTGGACGCGCTGTGGGTTGAACTCGACCTGCACCTTCACATCTTTCGCGATCGAGATGAGCGTCGCATTCGCTTGCTCAACCAAGACCCGACGCGCTTCGGCGCGGCTATCCAGATAGGCGTAGTTCCCGTTCCCATGATCTGCGAGCTGCTCCATAGCCGCGTCATTCAGGTTGCCCCGGCCCACTCCAAGCACGGTGAGATCAATCCCCGACTCGCGCTCCTCTTCGATCAACTTGATGAGCTCCGAGCGGCTCGAAACCCCAACATTGAAATCACCGTCCGTCGCGAGGATGACGCGATTGATGCCCTTGGGATCAAAATGCTTCCGCGCCGTCTTGTACGCCAAACGAATGCCCTCGGCCCCCGCAGTAGATCCTTCCGCTCGGAGCCCCTCAATCGCATTCACGATTCTGGATTCCTGATCCCCCGGCGTGGAGGGCAAGGCAAGTCCACTCGCCCCGGCGTACACAACAATCGCGACACGATCCTGAGGCCGCAGCGACTCGACGAGACGCGTCATTCCGTACTGCACCAGCCCAAGCCGATAAGGCCCTTCCATCGAACCCGAGACATCGAGAAGAAAAACCAGATTCCGAGCAGGCAGGGCTTTGCGAAGGATCTGCTTCGCCTCGAGCGCTATGCGAACGAGCTGATGCCCCTTCGCCCAGGGTGCATCGAAGATTTCGAGATCAACCGAAAAAGGATCATCGCCCTGCTCTTCAGGATCGCGTCCTTCGTACCGAAAATAGTTGACGAGTTCCTCGATCCGGATCGCGCCCTCAGGAGGCAACATGCCCTCACGCAGGAACCTCCGCATATTCGTATAGGACGCCGTATCGACGTCGACTGAAAATGTCGAGAGGGGCGAATCCTGCGGGCGGAGAAATCCCGCTTCCTCCACCTCGTCATACCGTTCTGTCTGCCGAGCCGACCGACTCATCTCGAGGTGGGGCTGACCTCCAGCACCATCGGCCTCGTACCCTAGACTGACGAGGTTGGCCGCATCGAAATAGACCCGCTGGCCGACGCTCGACCTGGCCAAGAGGCTTTCGTCCGCGGTTTCTGCAACCACCATCTCTTCGATATCACGGAATGGGTCGGGCTCACGGAGCGCAGGAGATTCAACGCTCCCCGAGCCCTCTCTCTGCGGTTCCGTTTCAGCGCCCTTCGGCGGGGGGAGAAACATGCAGCCGGCGATACAGCTCATCGATAGCAAGACCAACAAGTATGCCACGACAGGCGATCGCCCCGTCGAGGCGCGAATGAGTTCGGGGCGCGAAGTCATGAGAACTTCCTCCTTGAATGGCAGCTCGCGCGTTTCGGATTCGCCCAGCCGCTCTCCAACTCGGAGCCGGACTCGGGCGGCGCGCTATGAATGCCATTTCGGGATAGGAGATACCCTGGATCCGAATAGTTCCGCATTCGTTCCAAATCCCGGATGCCTAAAAGAACGTTAACTGATCGAGTCTCAACTAACGGGCATACAAAGAGACGGCCTGTAGTGGGAAGGCCTGATTCCCTCAGATACTTCGCTAAGGCATCCTGGATGATTCCGAATCTCCCCCATCGAGGCCATACCGATGCGAAGCGTCTTCTCCCGTGCTCTGCGTGCATTTTTTCTGATTGTTCTCACCGGGCCGTCCCTCGGCGCCGGGCACGCCTTCGCCGGGCCCTTGGACCGCATCTGTACTGCAGCGCCCGTCAAGGAGAAACAAGAGCTCCCTCGCGTCAACCGCGAGGAGCAATGCATCAGCGGGCCGACGACGCGGATCGGCTTGAATGTGAACTTGGATGGTTCAGGGAGTGCTGATCTGAGCGTAATCGTCCACCCGTCTCTCGGTGTGCGGAACCGGCTTTTCAGTCACCCGCTCCGGATTCGCGACGCCGACGGACAAGAACAAGACCTACTCTTGGAATTCGAAAGCTTCGGAGCATCCAACCAATGGCACTTCGAACTGACAGCTTCGGCTCAGGCACTTCAGTCCTCGCGGGCAACCGCCGTGTCGCCGTCTCTCGTCAACTCCCTCTTTCCTGGCCCTGTGAACGAACTCCTCTTCCCAGCAGATCCACGACACGTCGTCAGCTTCGATGCCGATGGCCGACTTCTACCCCCAACCTCTTTCGAGATGCCCGTACCTGAGGCGAGCTCTGACCGATCCATCGTCGTTGACTTCACGACTCAGTCGGGAAGCTCGACCCAGTACGCAGGCCAATCAATCGTGAACGAGATCGAAAACGACAGCGAAGTCTGCTCCCCTGTCGCCCCTACTGCCGGATCGTGTTTTCTACCCGAAGCCGCGAGGGCTCCCCGCTGGACCGAGTCAGGACGCCCACCCGGGATCAGCAGCGAGGGATACTTCGAAACCAGCGACGGGGACCGAATCCAGGGATTCAGAATCGACCCTATTTCCGGGCAGCCTGCCGACTCGCCCTCGGATATTCGAGTCCCGCTCGGAACGCTGCCTCCCCGGGCGACCCAAACCGCGCGTTTCGTCTTGGAACTCGCCCCCGTGCCCGAAGAGAACACCTCCCTGCGGAATCACGGGGGTCATCAAAAGCCCACCTTCTCCGTCACCTTCAGATATTTCGACCGTCTAGGACAAAACCGCCAGGGGACACTCATCCTCTCCGAGATCGAAGCCGATCGCTGGCGATGGACTCCTCTTATGACCGGCGGGGGCCTCCTCTTTTCTGAAACAGAGACAATCGAAAATTTTTACGAAGACATTGGCGGAGAGCTCCACTTCGGCCCTTCTGGCGTGCTCGAAGCCGTCACAAGCCGCACGCCGCGCCATCTCGAATTTGATCCACCGCTTTCCTCGTTGGCGCATGACTTGCTGCTTCCCCCCTTCGCCTCTCTTGATTTTGATTTCGGGATCGGAGAAACGTTTTTAGGTGACGAGATCCGAATCCTTGCAATAGAGCAAGACGGCTACAGCTCGGGTGTGCTCCAGTCCGTCGAACTCAGCCCCGAGGCCCAGATCATCGGAGGCGGATCGAACGGCGTTCAGTACGCCCTCGCCGAATTCGCTTTCGCAGAACGCGGCGATCCTAAATGCAGCTTCGCGTGCTCCAACGGTCGCGACGATGACCATGATGGATTCCGCGATTATCCCGACGATCCGGGCTGCCTTACTCCCCTCGACGATCTTGAAACCACGCCCTCTCTCCCCTGTGACGATGGGCGAGATAATGATGGCGACGGGAAGACCGATTTCCCAAGCGATCCCCGCTGTGAGGGTCCTCGAGATGCCGACGAGAGTCCCGCAGAACTCGGATTGAAGGTGGTTCAGCTGCGGAAACCCGGCAAAGAGAATCCGGGGCAGCTGATCGTCGCCGTCTTAGATCGCGGCGGAAAGGCCGCTACGAAAATTGATCGATCGACGGCGCAGCTCGTGAAGTCGGACCGAACACTTCTTTCCCCAAATGCCGCGCCCGTCGAACTCGCGATCGACTCACCCGACGCGAATTGCGATGGACACGAGGATGCCCTCCTCCGCTTTTCGGGCGACTACACCCGCACCCCGCTCAAAGACCTGTGCGTTCAAGGCAAGGCCGATGGCATCGATTTCCAGGCCTGTACGCCGAACCGCAATCTCCCCTGACATTCCAGGCAACGCCGCTCGGTGGCGCCTTCGCATCTCTCGCGGGATGGCTCATACTCTCTCCGGTGACGGCTTCGGCCGGCCACGCTGAGGAGAAGCATTAATGAAACCAGTCTGTCTCGTCATCGGCGCCGGTGCCGGCATCGGCGGCCACGTCGGAAAGAAATTCGCGAGGGAGGGCTACCATGCGGTCCTGTGCCGCCGGAGCGACGAGGCGGGACTCCGCACCCTCGTCGACGAAATCGAATCCGCCGGCGGCGACGCGACTGGATTCATCCTCGACGCCAGCCAACCGGGTACCCTCGAAGAGCGAGTGGCCTTCGTTGAAGCGGAAATCGGTCCAATCGAAGTGGTCGTCTTCAATCTCGGCGCTCAAATCGGCAACCTTTCCCTCGCTGAGACGAGCGCCAAAGCCTTCGAGCTTGGCTGGCGCCTCGCCACCTTCGGCCTCTTCAGAATCGCCTCCGCCGTCTGCCCGCTCATGGAAGAACGCGCACGCGGCACGATCCTGGTCACCTCCGCCACGGCCGCCGTTCGGGGAAATAAAGGCCAGCATTCCCACGCGGCTGCGATGGGAGGAAGGCGAATGCTCTGCCAATCGCTGAACGCCGAGTTCGCGCCCAAGGGCATCCACGTCGCGCATATTGTGATTGACGGCGCAGTCGATGCCCCCGACACCCTTGGCAAAATGCTCGGCGCGGAAAACTTCGAGAAGCTTCGCGCCAGTCGCGGCGGAGAGCACGACGGGCTCCTCGTGCCCGCCGAGATCGCAAACACCTATTTCCACCTCGCGCAGCAGCATCGCTCCGCCTGGACTCATGAAATCGACCTACGCGCCTATTCCGACCGTGCGTGGTGGAACCACTAATCCCGCGCCTGCGCAGCGGCAAGCGAGGGTCGTGCATAACACGCATCCGCCCAGCGCTTCACGTTCGCGAACGCGGAGTAGTCAAACTCGATCAGTTGCAGCAAGAGCATCACGCCCGCAACGTTGAGATCCGCGATCGAAAAAGAATCCCCAAGGAGATAAGCCCGATCCGCCAGATGGGCGTCGAGGACACCGAAGGGTCGCTCGAGATCCTTTTCGGCCACCGCCACCACCTTGGCGTTCCGCTTCTCTTCAGGCGTGAAGAACTTCTGCACAACAATCCGCATTTGGAGCGGTTCGATCTCGCTGATTCCCCAGACGCTCCATTGATGGACCTGCGCTCGCTCCTCAAGTCCCACAGGATAGAGCCCCTTGCCCCATTTCTCCGCTGCGTAGAGGTTGATCGCCATGGATTCACACAGAGTCAGTTCCCCATCGACCAACGACGGGATCCGTCCGTTCGGATTGACCGCTAGATATTCGGGCGCCTTCGAATCCTTGATGAAATGCGTCGGCACATGCGTGTACGCCGCGCCGACCTCCTCCATCGCCCAAATCGACCTGATCGCGCGCGAGCCTGAAATTCCGTAAAGCGTGGGTTGAGACATGATGGTCCTCTTGAGGTTGCGGGCGTTGTGATTGACGGTGAGCGAGCGCGGTTCAGAGCGCAATTGAGGTTTAGACGACGGTTCAGACGCCCTCTAGAAAGGCGCATCCCCCGCCAGAGTCACACGATGCATGATGCGCCGTTCCTGATAGTCGGGCACCGCCAGATGCTGCGCGCTCCGATTGTCCCAGAAGGCGATGGCATTTTCAGACCACTGAAAACGACACTGAAACTCGGGCGCCCGAATATGCTCGCACAGGAAGGGCAGCAAGTTTCGGCTCTCCGCATCGCTCAGCCCCTCAATTCGCGTCGTCGAATTCGCGTTCACAAAAAGCGCCTTCCGTTTCGTCTCGGGATGCGTCCGGACGACCGGATGAGAAACCGGCGGCGACTTCGCCAAAACTTCGGCGATATTCGCCTGGGTATGCCCCGCGGAATTCGCGCGCTGAAGCGTTGCGGTGAGATCGTGCGTGGCCGTGAGGCCGTCTAAAAATTCTTTCATCGGCGCGGACAGCGCATCATAGGCGGCGTATGCACTCGCAAAACAGGTATCGCCGCCCTGCTTTGGAAGCGCGACCGCCTTCAAGATTGACCCCAGCGGCGGCTCGGCCATAAACGTATTATCGCTATGCCAAGTGTCGGTCCCCTCACCGCGCGGCGCGACTTGGTCGAGTACAAGAATCTCTGGATCATCCCCATGATCCGTCATGAAGGGCGGAAAGCAGAGTTCACCAAAGGAGCGCCCGAAAGCGACGTGCTGCGCGGGTGTGATCTCTTGATCGCGCAAGAAAACGACCAAATGGTCCAGCAGGGCCTGCCGGATTTCTAGAACATCCTCAGGATCGAGCGCCTCACGTAAATCGACGCCAATAATTTCAGCGCCGATCGTTGGCGTAAGAGGTCTGATTTCTAGCTTGCCCAATCGCTTCCACCCTTTCTTTCTAGCGTGTCCCCACGGAACCAGGGCACGCAGGCACAAGTCCCCCGCCTCAGCATGATCTTAGATCAAATCGGCTCAAATAAGGGCATCCCCTCGAAGCCCCCCCTGGAACGGAGAAGTGGCACCTCGCTATGCTGGGGAGGACCGCGCGTGTCTCTGGACAGCGTCCAGCCAAAAAAAGGAAGCGACCGATGCCTCTGAATCTCCCCTTCTTACGGATCATGCTTCTCACGGGCGCGCTCCTAGCCGCCTTCAGCTTTCCTCAGCGGGCGCCCATTGCGGCGGCCGACTCGCCAGCCGGCGTCCGCATTCAACCGCTGCCCGAAAGTCAGTGGAGCCCCGCGGTACAGCGCATGCTCGGCGGAACTCGGGATCGGGTCGCCGTCCTTGAGGGTCACTCCACGGACGTGCCCGCCGGAAGCCCCCCGAAGACGCTCAACATTTTGCGAACCCTCGCTCATCACCCCGACTTGATGGGCCCCTTCCTTGGCTTTGCCTCGGCACTCGCACAACAAGGCACGTTGACTCGCCGCGACTCGGAGATACTCGCGCTGCGGGCTTCCTGGAATTGCCAGAGTGAGTTCGAATGGGGACATCACGTGGACTACGGCCGCACGGCCGGTCTCAGCGACGCCGAAATCGCGCGGATTCCTTACGGCCCCGATGCCGCGGGCTGGTCCGCAAAGGATCGCGCTCTCCTCCAAGCGGCAGACCAGCTGCATGCGCGCCAGCAAATCGATGACGCGATCTGGGAAACGCTTGATCGACGATTTAGCGAAGCCCAGCTCGTGGAAATTCCCTTCGTCGTTGGGCAATACACGATGCTTTCGATGTTCGCGAATTCGGCGGGGGTTGAGCTTGAAGCCGGCTACGACCGACTCCCGCAGCTGAAATAGTGGAGGTCTTTCGTGGAGCGCCTCTTGGCTTTTCCCTAACGCGCGGAATATCCTATTGATGCCTGACGCGACGCCACCCGTCCCTGACACAACTCAGCAAGAACGCATAGAGCTGCATACCCTCGATCTGCTCCGCCGACCTGAAATCGAGTCGGCCCGCTATGTCGGGGAGAAAGCCTTGCGCGATTCGATTGCCGACGCGGACCTCGCCTCCCTGGAGCGCCTCCCGGAGGTCGCCGAAGAAATCACGCTCAACGCGTTAATCGGTTTCGCGGATGGCTATTCCGGACAGGATCAACCCCGGCTCATTATGCGCGCCCCGCGCAAAGTCCACGGCGTCGCTGCGCCCGGAAACAGAGGGCTTCACGATAATCCCGACACCTTCTATCGGCTCATTCCGCTCGACGGTCGTTCGGACTTCCTTCTCGAGGGAAAGGTCAGCCAGAATCCGGCCACCGTCTTCGAGCTCTCCGCCCTCACCTCCTCCTGGCAGACTCTCGCCAACCTGACCCGTACAGATCTGGGCATCGCCCCCAGCAGCGAATTCAAACTTCGCTTCTCCCCCACGCCCCCCTCCACCTCTTCCGGACACGACGGCGCGACGCGACACATTCAAATCACGCCCGATGCCGAAATGCTTCTGGTTCGAGAAACCCTCGCGGACTGGGCTCATGAAAAGCCGAGCGAAATCCAGATCCAGAACTACGTCGATCGCGGCGGTGAACGCGCGGAAGACTCCGCCGGTTTCGTCGTTGCTGCGGCCGCTCGCGTGGAGAAATGGTTTCGCGAGTCGATTCGTCTCACGGAATTGCCCCTCTCTCAGCCCCCCAACCGTTTCCCGGCCCCCGTGATCAGCGGCGAGCACGGCAAGCTCGTCACGATGGCCTATTCCATCGGCCATTTCTGGGTACGCCCCGAAGAAGCGCTCGTCCTCACGATCGACCCAGGGCCGGCTGGCTATGTCAGCGTGCCGATCACGAACCTATGGGGCACCACAAACAGAAACCTGGACTCCGCAGCGAGCCTCAATAACCACCAAGCCAGCCCCAATCCTGACGGGAGCTTCACCTGCGTACTCTCCCTACGCGATCCCGGAATCGCCAACTGGCTCGACCCGGACGGACTCGAGCGGGGCTTTCTCTTTCTACGCTGGGCGAATCTTGATTCGTCGTCGGCTGCGAGGTCAGCGCCCGCCGTGCGCGCTCAGCTCGTCCCATTCAACACGCTTCGCGAGGCGCTGCCAAAAAGCAGCCTACGGACTAACAAGAAAGCCCGACTCGAAATGATTCAGCGCCGCCAGGAACAATATGCGCTGCGCTTTGCCACGCATCTCTAGCCCCACAAACCCTATCTACGGATCTTCACTCTATGTCCGACCCGATCATCACTGTGATCTCTGCAGGTGAACCTGGACAGAACGACGAAGCTTTGAACGCTGCGGACGTCGTCCTCCACAACCGCGCGGGAGCAAAGCCCCCGATCATCGCAATCCGGACCTGGCCCGGCGAACGTGAGAAATTCGAAGCCTTGGCGAATCTCCTCGGTCCAGATCAGCCGATTTACTCCGTAGCGCCCCCCGACTTTGAAGCCCTCGAAGACTATCCCCAAAATCCGGCGGATTGGGTCCGCTTCCTTGAGCCCCGCATCCGCGCCTTGAACGATCTGGGCGACTTCATCCTTGCGGGCTGGTCCTTTGGCGGGGTCATGGCCCTCGAGCTCGCGGAGCGCCTGATTGAAACGAGCCAAAGCGTATCCGGCGTGATTCTGATCGACTCTCGACTTCCGAAGCATCGGCCAGAAACGAAACCGGGAGCAAAGATGCCCGTCCGATTGCGCCGCTTCGCACAGCACTTACTCGAATACAGCCAGATCGAGTCGCGCTCTGACCGAGTCCGATACGCCGCCTTCCGCCTAGATCCCTTCCGAGGCCTTCGCAAAAAGCGAGCCAGGACTGAGCGCCGCGCCCTGGAACGACAAAAGCACGAAGACAGGAGACGGGCGGAAGAGGCAACAAAAACGGAACGCAGCAAAGAAAAGCAACGTGCGGCGGTCGTAACACGCTTCACAGGAGAACGGATGTCCTTCCTGAAGCGCACGATTCATGTCGCCTATCTAAAATATGAACGTCACGAAACACGCGTGCCTCTCGTGCTTCTTCGAACCCAGGAATCTTTCAAGAAATCCGGCAAGGACCCGAGCCTGGGCTGGGCTCCCTTCGCGCGCGGGCGCTTCGTGATGGATGCGATCGAGGGAGAGCATGACACGCTCTTTGAAGCCCAAGCGCTGCCCGGTCTCGCACGCCAAGTCAGCATCGCCCTCCGCGATCTTTCTGAGTTAGCCACCCGTCCCGACCTCAACCCAGCGCGCGGGCGACTGGTCAGAACAGAGGGCGAGATCAGCTCTGCGCGGAGTCTTGACGGGAACTCACGAACCGCCGATGCATCCCGAAAAGAAGCGCCGCCGGCAGCAGAAAGACCCCCAGCTGGATAACACCCGCGCGAAACCCGCCGCCCGATGGACTCGACAAATTCCAGACCAAATGGCTCAACGCGATATAGGCCGCATAACACGCGGCATAAAGCCATGCGCGTGGATGAGCCCGGCTAAATATCCACGCGCCCAATGCGTAGATCGCCCAGTGCAGCGGAGCCGTCGCCCACGCCAGCACTCCCCTCACCTCCATCCCAAACCAGACTTCGACGTCTCTGACTGAAGGCAACATCAAATCCCGGTAGACGAGAAAGACGATCGTCAGCAGACAAAACGCGACCATCGCCTTCATTCGGGAGCGACTGATCGATCCAGCTGGCGCAATCTACCCGCGAGCGCGTTCTCGCGATCCGTCGCCTTGGCGAGCCGGTTCGCCATCGCCTCCGACAGATTCCAAAAGACGCGCGTCGCGATCCAGGGATAGCGCTTGCTCAGTCGCTTCAGGTTATGCGAGTCGAGCCTAAGCGCGCGCACATCCTCCGTCACCGAGACATCTGCGGTCCGCTTCCCGTGATACAGCCCGACTTCGCCCACCACATGACCGCGGCCGACGCGTTCAAACTCGACGGCTTCGCCCTCATGACTCTGGCCGGAGACCGATACCTGGCCGTCAATCACGACGTAGACCGCATCCCCCTCATCTCCTGCGTTAAAAAGGCGCTCGCCTGCGGGCACTTTCACAACATCCGTCATCAGCGCCGCGATCCGCGCCTGAGTCTTCGAGAGTCCCGCGAACATAGGAATGGTTTTTTGGGGTTCCTCGCCCAGGTCATACGTCAGCACGTCCCAGAGGGTCACCACGCGAAGCCCTGAACAAAGCGCAGGCGTGAACGTCACATCCACAAGCCAGGCAAACGCGAGAACGAGCGCGGCCAGCGCCCCGAATTCAGCCTGGTTGCGAAGCGCCCCCGTCGTAAAGACCAGAAAGCCCAGAACGAGTCCGATCGTCGTAATCGTGACCGGCCGCGCCAGGCCACGAAGCGCACGAAGAGCGCCAACCCGCTCGTCCGCAGCCTCCCGCGCTTCGACGTTAAAGCGCGTCATAAAATGAATCGTATCGTCTACGGCGATCCCCAATACCACGCAGGCAATGAGCCCCGTATTCGCGTTGAGCGGAACACCCGAAAGCCCTAACACGCCGAAGAAAACCAAGACGGGAAGAACATTGGGCACGAGCCCGATGAATCCCATCCTCGGCGAAGCAAACAGAATCGAGAGCAGCACGTAAATAAAGAGCATTGCAATGCTGAGGCTCTGGACCTGCCCGCTTGCGATGGCATCGATACTCTGCGCCAACACGACCGTATTCCCGGTCACCCCCGCTTCGATATGCGCAGGCAATTCCTCCATCCGCTTTTCAATCCGTGCCACGAGATCCGCGATTTCCCGCGTTGTCTCACTCTTCGAGCGCACTCGGATCAGCGTATTCTGATACCCCGACGCAACATAGTCTTCGAGCTCCTCCGTCTCAGAAAACAGGAGGTATTGCTTCACAAGAAGAGCATCGTCCGGAATCGTCAGATACTCGCTGCGCCCTTCATGAAAAGCGCGATTAAGAAGCTTGACGTAGTCCGCGAAAGACGTTGCGCCCCCGATTTCAGGCTGCGCGATAAGCCATGCCTTGAACTCGTCGAGGACGCGTAAATTTTCGGGCTCCAGAAAAGCTTCGTCTTCGGCGCCTTTCAGCACAACCGAGAAGGGGCGCGCGCCCTCCAGCCGATCACTGATCGCGTCGAAATGCATCCGCGTCGGATGATCTTCGGCAAAGTTGGTGATCATATGCGTATCGACTCGGATCTGCGTGATCCCCGCGAGGGTCAGCAGAGCGATTCCCCCCGCGGCGATCAAAATGCCGCGTCGATGGTCCAAGCAGAAGCTCCCGAGACGCTCGACCCAGCGATCGAAGCGATGCGAGTCGGCCGCGACCTCCCCGACCTCTCCGCCCTCTGGGCCATCCGGCCCCCCGATCTCGCCCGAAACGCCAAGCTGTCCCGCTTTCATCTCCAAAGCGGCGCGCTGGCGCGCAGTCGGCCCGAGCAACTGCAAGACCGCGGGCGAAAGCGTGAGCGAGAGCAGCGTCGTCGCCACCACCCCAAACACCGACACGAATCCAAACTCGCGGACCGCAGGAAAGCCACTGATCGTCAGCGAGAGGAAACCCGCAACCGTGGTGATGCAGGTCAGCGAAACGGGCAGCGCCACATGCTTCAGCGCCCAGGCCGCTGGCCCTCCGGCGCTCTCGACTTCGACGATATCCGTCCGGAAAGCCTTGAAATAATCCGCAACCACATGCACCGAGTACGCGAAGCCCACCGTCAACATCAGCACGGGCACCGTCGTCGTCACCAGATTGATCGGAATACTCGCCCAGGCCATCACACCGAGCGTCCAGATCGTTGCCAACAAAATTGTGAGAATCGGAACGCCGACGCCCCGCGGCGACCGAAAACTCAGTGCAGCAATCAGCGCCATCAGCCCGAGCACAGCAGGCAGCATGAAGGCGAGATCCCCGCGCAGGACGCGAGAGGTCGCTGAGCGCATCTGTGCCGTCCCGGACATGAAGACCTCAGCACCGGGGACCTCAGCCACCTCTTCCTCCACCGCGGCAAGCATCCCGAGGTCCAGCCCTTCGTCGGTAAACGTCTGCTCCGGCGTATCGTCGACGTAGACGATGAAGGCCGTGCTGCGCGCATCCGCCGACACCAGATTGCCGGCGTAAACGGGATTCCCCTCAAGTGCATTACGGATGCGAACCGCGTCCGCCGCGAGCTGCGGCGTTGGATCGAGGAAGGGACGGATATCAACTTCGTCGCCGACACTCTGAATATGATCCGCCGTCGCGAGGCTGGTCACGTAGTCGACGCCCGGCAGTTCCTCGAGCTTGTCCGAGATTCGCTCGATTAACTGCAGGTGCTCGACCGTGAAAACATCGTCGAGGGTGAGCCCGATGATCAGACTCTGATCGTCGCCAAATTCCTCCTGTGTCCAGTCGTAGAACACCCGTGCATAGGCATCATCCGGCAAGATCGCATCAAAGCTCGGATCGATCTTAAGCGACAGCTCCCGACTGACCGGGTCTACGATCCGGGTGACGAAAAAAGCCGTCGCCAGGAAAGCGATCAGGACGACCCAGCCGGGTCGCCGGATCGGGAACTCGAAGAAGCTGCGCATAGCGCCGGACTATACCCTTCCCGATCAGAGCGCTCGCAGCGTACGGCCGAAGGCCTGCACATCTTTCACGAAAAATTCGGGATTTTCGAAAGCTGCGAAATGCCCTCCGCGATCCGCTTCAGTCCAGTGGATGATCTGGTGGTATCGCTGGTCGGCCCAGCACCTCGGCGTCTGCATCATCTCGCCGGGATAGCGGCAATAGCCGACGGGAATATTCACTTCACCGGTCCAAGGATCCGCGGCGAATTTTCCAACACGCTTTGATTCGCAGTAGAGACGCGAAGCCGAATTCGCCGTGTTCGTGAACCAGTAAAGAGAAATATTCGCCAGGACCTGATCCTTCGAATACGCCTTCCCCAAACCGGCATCGCTCCAGGCCTCAAACTTCTCAAGCTGCCAGGCCAGCAGCGCCACGGGAGAGTCATGCATTCCGTAAGCGAGTGTCTGCGGCTTCGTCCCCTGAATTTCGCTGTACCCGGTCCCGTCGGCGATATTCGCACTGGCCTTGGTAAAAGCGTCCATCTCTTTCGGCGTCACGTTGGCCCATGACTCTGGCGCCGTCATGTCATCGGGAAAGGAGAAGAGCATATTGAAATGCGCACCGATCAAATGCTCTGAATGCGCCTCGGCCAGCCTGCGCGTAATCACCGCGCCCCAGTCTCCGCCCTGGGCGACATAACGGTCGTATCCCAGCTGAATCATCAGGTTGTCGATCGCGGCCGCTGCCCGATCAACGTGAAAACCCGGATTGCGCGTGGGGCCCGAAAATCCGTACCCGGGAATATGGGGACAGACGATGTGGAAGGCGTCCTCTGCATTCCCCCCGAACGCAGCTGGATTGCGAAGCGGCTCAATCACCTCCAGAAATTCGACGACGCTTCCCGGCCAGCCGTGGGTGATCAGAAGCGGCGTCGCGCCCGCCTCATCCGATCGCGCATGAAGAAAATGGATCTGTTCCCCTTCAGCCGTCGCGAGGCCCTGCTCATAGGCGTTGAACCGCGCTTCCACAGCGCGCCAATCGAACTCGTCTTTCCAGTAAGAAGCCCACTCGCGAACGGTCGCTAGATCCGTGCCGTAGTCCCAGCCCGACCCTTCGATTTCATCGGGCCAACGAATGCGCTCAAGGCGCGCGGCCAAATCCTCTAAATCGGAATCAGGAATCGAGACGGAAAACGGTTGGATCGACACGGAGTACTCCAGATTGAGAGGCAGGGTCATCCTGCCCTCGACGGGAGCATACTCTTTTGGTCGCGAGGAAAAAGTGCCGTTCGAAGCGCAGCTCGAACCCCGGCTGGCCGCGCCAGGGCGCTCTCTGCCTAGGCCACGCGCTTCTGCTCCGTGCCTCCCTCGACCGCCTTCTTGACTTCGTCGACGTAGACCGCGTTCAGATGCTCCGCGACATCCTCGGGCACGCGAGAGAAGCGAACCCCCATCCCGTGCACGACCTCGTCGCAGTCCACATCCACGTTATTGGAGACGACCATGCCTTCCACCGCAATCTCCTTCCCCAAATCCTCTAGGGCGAGTGAAATGCGGATCTTAGAACCCACGGGAAGTGGCCAGTCGGTCCGAATGAACATCCCGCCGGTCGAGAGATTGCTCACCACGGCCTCACGATGATCTGCGCCGCTCTTGAAAGCGCAGTTCAAACGCGTCGCGACGCGCTTGGCGGAGCGCCGATTATTCCTCCCCCCCGGCCCCGGCGCATGGGCCAAGGATCGGTCGAGCGATGCTTTCAGCTTCGCCCAGCGTTCGTGTTCAAGAACGCTCAGTCCCTTGCTCAGCCGCGCCATATCAAGGCGGGAAAATTCACGAAATTGAGCAGCGATATCAGTCATGGATCGACCTCCATTTGGAGATCGAAGGGAGGATCCGCCGCATGCTCCTTACGAGGAAGACATGCCGACGAGGATGCAGGCGATGGAGTCCAAGGACTCCCCGGAAGTGTCCGTATTCCCTTCGACAGCCGTTCGACCCCTTCCGCTCGATGGCTGGAATGGGCACTGGCTTTGCGTCCCCGCGTTACCGCGGGTTTGCCGTTTCGAGGCTTGAGCCAGCGCACATCACCGACCCAGGAGGATGAGCAGACCTCGAAAAGCCCATTCATCCCAACACTGAATTGATCGGCGAACGCAGTGTGTCCTTGAGGCCAAAAGGCCCCATCTGGTGCGATCAAAAGAGGTCAATTTACAGCCGCGCAGGAATCCCTCCACGCCCGGTCGAAATTGCCTCCCGATTGCCGTCGCCCTCCCGGTTCCGACCGAGACGCCAGGGGTGGTAGGGTAGGCATAGACGCGGTGTATTCCAGCGTGGAAACAGTCCTCGCTCGACCACACTCGGTCGTCACTCACGAGACATAGGAGATTCTAAATTGGGCGCGCTACTGACAGGAAATCGAATCGATCATTGGATCGGCGGCAAGCGCGTCCCCCCCGCGAATGATCGCTACCTCGAGAGTATCGACCCGTCACTCGGGAAGCCGTGGATCGAAATTCCAGAGGGCGATGCCCAGGACGTCGACGCCGCTGTGCAGGCTGCCCGCTCGGCTTTTGAAGGACCCTGGCGGGACATGCCCGCGATGCAAAGAGCGGCACTTCTGCGCGCCGCCGCGGTCAAGATCGCTGAGCATGCCGAAGAACTTGCCACGATCGAATGTCGGGATAATGGCAAGCCGATTCGCGAAGCCATCCCGGGCGACCTGCCCTCGGTTTCGGAGATGATGAACTACTGGGGCGGTCAAGCCGACAAGATCCACGGCTCGACCGTCGAGATCAGCCCTCTCTCGCATAACTTCGTCCGCTACGAACCCCTCGGTGTTGTCGGCATCATCGTCCCTTGGAATTCGCCGCTCGCCATCCTCGCTGCGAAAGTCGGCGCCGCTCTCGCCGCGGGCAATACCGTCGTCTTGAAACCGGCGGAACAAGCCGCCGCCTCCATCCTCACCATCGCCGAGTGCTTTGATGCCGTCGGATTTCCCGCTGGCGTCGTGAATGTCGTCTCCGGTTTGGGAAGCATCGTGGGCGATGCCCTCGTCACCCATCCCGACGTGCAGAAGATCGCCATGACGGGGTCCACTGAAACCGCGCGGCGCATCAGCGAGCGTGCCGCCCCTTCCCTCAAACACCTGGCGTTCGAGCTGGGCGGTAAATCCCCGAACATCATCTTCCCCGACGCAGATATGGACCTCGCCGTGCCGGGCGCAAGTACCTCCGCCGTGTTCACCGGCGGTGCAGGCCAGACCTGCGTTGCGGGCTCCCGCCTCCTGATCCACGCGTCGATCTACGATGAGATGATTGACCGGATTCAGGACCACGTCGAAAAGAACGTGCGTCTCGGAAACGCCCTCGATCACGAAACTTCGATGGGCCCCATCGCCTTCGCCGGGCAGTACGAGAAAGTCCGGTCCTACATTGAGCTGGGTCAAGAGGAAGGCGCCGAAATCGCCTTCGGAGGCCGATTCGGAGCGGAGAACTTCGAGGGACAGAGCCGATCGGATGCTGCAGCGCTTGCCGGAGGCTACTTCGCTGCGCCAACGCTCTTCCGTTCCGCGACGAATCAGATGAGAGTCGCCCGAGAGGAGATCTTCGGCCCTGTCACCTGCGCGATCCCCTTCGGAGACGACGATGAAGCCCTCGCCATCGCAAACGACACGAACTACGGACTCGCCTGCGGCGTCTGGACCCGCGACCTGAAGCGCGCGCACCGCTTCATCCGCGATGTCCATGCCGGTGCCGTTTGGGTCAATACGTACCGACGCCTCCACTGGGCAGCGCCCTTCGGCGGCTACAAAGACTCGGGATACGGGCGCGACTCGGGCCTCGAGAGCCTACGCGGCTATCAACAGACCAAAACTGCTTGGATTGACCTGGCCTAACATATGAGCACCTCCCTTCCGACGCGGATCATTTCCGCCGACTGTCATATCAACGAACCCCCGCATGTCTTCGACGGCGTACCGGCGCATCTCCGCGACCGGGCCCCGAAGATGATGCGTGGCGCGGACGGAGGCGATGGCTGGAGTTTTGATGGCAAGCCCCCAGGCAGAACCTTCGGCATCGAAGCCGTGGCCGGACTCGATGGGGACAAGAAGAAGATGTCGGGGCTTCGCTTTGACGAGATCTTGCCCGGCAACTATGAAGGCGCAGCGCATCTCGCCGACATGGACAAAGACGATGTCGATGTCTCGGTCACCTACCCTGCCTACGCAGCGCAGGCTTATGTTGAACCCGACCGAGAACTCGCCCTCGCCTGCATCCGCTCCTATAACGATTGGATCCTGGGTGAATTTCAGGCGGCGGACGCGCAACGAATCGTCGGACTCCCCATGCTCCCCGTCGACGATGGAATGGAAGCCAGCATCGCGGAGCTCGAGCGGTCTCTGAAAGCCGGCGCCAAGGCCGCGTTCCTACCGGGCCTTCCCGCGCGGCCCTACCACGATCCGATCTACGATCCGCTCTTCGCGCGCGCGGCCGAAGCGAACTGCCCACTCACCTTTCATCGAACCTTCGGCGGCAAACCCGATATCGCCGACTGGGACGAGCTGGTGGATATGAACATCACCGCCGGAGGTACGGTCTTTCGCTTCTTCTCGGCGATCCGCCCCTTCACATACATGGCCTACGGCGGCGTCTTCGAACGCCACCCGAACCTGAAAATCGTCGCGGGCGAGGTCAATTGCGGCTGGCTTCCCTTTTGGCTTCAGACCATGGAGCAAAATTTCGAGATTCGAAGCGGACTCGGCGACGACGCGCTCAAGGCGCAGAAGCGCCCGACAGATTATATGGGCGAGAACCTCTTTGTGACGATCCTTGACGATGCCGTCGGCTTCGGCCTGATTCCGACCCATCCCTGGCTCGCTCAGGCCGCCATGTGGTCCTCGGATTACCCGCACAGCGTTTCAACCTGGCCTAACTCGCGCAAAATTCTCACCGAACTTGGCGCGCCCCTGACGGAAGAACAGCTCGAAAACATCGCGCATCGGAATGCGGCGCGCGTCTATGGACTCTGAGTTCAGACCCCGGTCGCCCTGGATTGGCCCCGACCTCCAAACCCTCCGGAATACACTGCGTGGCCCCGCTTTGCCTCCGCTCGAAACGGCGATTACAAGGCGGCTGATCCTATCCATCGAGGACGGCAGCGGCGACCGCCTTTCTTGCCTTCTCGCTTTGCCGCCCGCTGAAGCTCGCCTCCGCGATGCCCCGCTTGTCGTCCTCGTCCACGGCCTCGGGGGCTCCGAAGAAAGCAACTACGTCCAGGTCAGCGCCCGCCATTTCTACGCCCTCGGCTATCCCGTCCTCCAACTCAGCCTGCGAGGCGCCGGCCCCAGCCGGCCGCTTTGCCAAGGCCAGTACCACGCCGGCCGAAGCGCCGATTTCGACGCCGTCGTCCGCGCCCTCAGGAAACATCCGGACACCCACACGGCTGTGAGCCTGGGAGGAATCGTCGCTATCGGATACTCCCTCGGCGGCAACATGCTCCTCAAATACGCCGCGGAATTCGGAGACCTCCGCGGCGTCGCATCCGTGTCCGCGCCCATTGACCTGGCCGCAGCCTCGCGACGAATCCTCGATTCGCGCAACTGGATCTATCACCAATACCTACTCCGGCGCATCAAGGCAGAAGCTCTCGACGCGCCCGCTGGCCTCAACGAAAGCGAACGCGCCCTCATCCCCAAACTCCGCACGATCCTTGAGTTCGATGATCGCTTCGTCGCACCGCACAACGGCTTTCGCGATGCCGCCGACTACTATACGCAGTGCAGTGCGATTCACGCGCTGCCTAAGATCAAAATCCCTGCGCTTGTCATCCACGCCGTCGATGACCCCTGGATTCCGATCGAGACCTACCGTGCATTCCCTTGGAAGCAGAACCCCCATCTCGAGCCGCTCTTTGCACGCTCCGGCGGACATGTCGGCTTCCACGCTCGGGATTCGCGCGTCCCGTGGCACGACCAGCGCTTGGAACGTTTTCTCAGTCAGCTCTAGTCGTTCGGTAAAAAGACCGGCCTCGTCGCTCCGAGAACAGAGACGCGGTGGACAACGCGCTTGCTCGACGTATCGCCCACCGCCGCATGCCAAACACATCGATTGTCCCACATCACCAGGTCGCCCGGTTTCCAGCGATGCCGGATCAGCATGCGGTGCGAAACCGTATGCTGGTAGAGATGCCCAAGCACAGCGCGCCCCTCATCCGGCGGAACGCCGACGAGTCTGCTGGTGTAGGTCGGATTCACGTTCAGCGCATGCCGACCCGTTTCCGGATGGGTCGCCACCACCGGATGAACCGATCGCTGATCCTGCTGGAGCGCAGCTCCGTACTCCTGATGAAACGGCATCCCGTGGTCGACCCGCGCCTTCATCGTCATCGCCACATCATGTTCTGCGGAAGAAGCCTCGACATAGCGCTGCATCGCCGGAGAAAGCTGATCGTAGGCTTGATAGGTGCTCGCGAATAACGTGTCGCCCCCAAAATCGGGAATCGTCTGAGCATGCAGAAGATTGATAATGGGCGGCGTCTCGAGAAAGGTCTCGTCCGCATGCCATGCGACGGCCGCATCGCCGGGGCGCTCCCAGTCGAGAACCGTGACCTGCTCTTGGCCTTTCCCGAGGTTATGAAAGAACGTGTGCTCTTCCACCTCGCCGAAATGCTTCGCCATCTCGACGTGTTGCTTCGGGGTGAGTTCCTGATCGCGTAGCACGAGCACCTGGTGAGCCCAGAGCGCGGCCCCGAGATCCTCCATCAGCCCAGGAGACAAATCCTTGGCGACGTTCACACCCGAGAGCTCCGCCCCCATTACCCCCGCAATCGGCTCTACGCTGAACCGGCTCATCCGAGTCGTGCCCCCGCCTCGATGAGGGTCTCCGCAATCGGCTCGAAGGCGCCTCTCACCGAATCCGGGTCTATCGCCGCGGCATAGGCCACGATCTGATCGACCCCGACCGCCTTGTAGGCCCGCAGATCCTCCTCCGTGAGATCGCGCCCCGGCATCACTGTGATCTCGAGTTCCGATCGCTTTCGTCCCTCTTCAGCCAGAAACACGTCGAGCTCGGAGAGGAGCTTCTCCATCTGCTCGGGCGTTTTCATGGCGGCGTTCCAGCCCTGACCGAGCCGTGCGATTCGCCGCAAAGCCGGCCGACTCTCGCCGCCGAAGATCAGAGGCGGATGGGGGCGCTGCACCGGCTTCGGTGCGAAGCGACAGGCAGGCAGCGAATAGAATTCCCCCTCATAGGCCGATGGATCTTCGCACCAGAGCGCTTTCATCACCGCCACATAATCGTTCATCCGTGCGCCGCGGCGCTCGAAAGGCGTGCCTAACGCGCGCATTTCCTCGGCAAGCCACCCCACCCCAATCCCGACGTCCAGGCGGCCTCCAGACAGGACATCAAGAGAGACCAACTCCTTCGCGGTATAGACGGGATTGCGCTGCGGCAAGATCATCACCCCCGTGCCCAAGCGGATCCGTTCAGTATGCGCCGCAAAAAAGCTGAGTACGGGAAGCGGATCGAGAACCTGCGCCTCGCTGCCCCCAGGCATCACGCCGTCTTCGGCGTAGGGATAGTTCGGCTCGTACTCATCAAAGAGCACCGCATGCTCCGGCACCCAAAGCGAAGCAAAGCCGCATTCTTCAGAAACCTGGGCAATCGTGCGCGCGAGTGCCGGCGACGCGACCGCTGCCGCGAGAGGTGTATAGAGCCCGATCTTCATGCGTTCCTCCGTCCGTCTGGGGAAGCGTAACCAGCTTCAAGCTGTGTTGCGCGCGGGCCAGCGTCTTTTCAGCGGTTCAGACGACACGGAATGCGAAAGCTAGGATCCAGTCGGTGGGAAAGGCTTCCGGCACTTTGCCGCAGCCCCCGAAACCGAAGTGAAGCGCCTTGGAAGACATGACCGAACAAGCACTACCGGGTTTTGACGTGGATCTCGGCGTCGAATGGGAACCCACCCGGGCTTTCGCGCTGGAGCGCCTCGACCGGTTCTTACCGAGCGCCGGCGGAGCCTATGCGTCGCGACGAAACTTCGACCTCGGCCCGAAGGATCGATCCAACGTGTCCGCGCTCTCGCCGCTGATTCGTCATCGGCTGATCCTCGAAGAAGAGGTCCTCCGAAAAGCGCTCGAACGACATCGCCCTGACGAAGCCGAAAAATTCGTTCAGGAGGTCATCTGGCGTGCCTATTTCAAGGGCTGGCTCGAACACAGACCCATCGTTTGGCGGCGCTACTGCGAGGAGCGCGACCGCCTCATCCAAACCCTCGAAAGCGATTCCGGACTCGAGACGCGCTACGCAGCTGCCGTGTCAGGCAGGACCGGCCTTCCGTATTTTGATCATTGGACAGAGACGCTCCTGAAGAGTGGATATCTGCACAACCATTCCCGAATGTGGTACGCGAGCATTTGGATCTATACCCTTGAATTACCTTGGGAACTTGGCGCCGACTTCTTCCTGCGCCAGCTCCTCGACGGGGACCCCGCATCCAATACGCTCAGCTGGCGCTGGGTGGGCGGACTGCATACCCCCGGAAAAACCTACCTCGCGCGCGCGGATAATATCGAGCGCTTCACGCGCGGTCGTTTTCGTCCCGGGGACGAGCTCGCGAGGGAAGCCCCGCCGCTCTGGGAACCCCCGCTCGGCGCGGTCGAGCCTCTTCGCGCGGCAGAGACAGCCCCGATGGATCGGCCCTTCGCGCTCCTCCTCACCGAAGAAGACTGCCACCTCGAATCTCTTGCTCTGCCCCATCGGCCTGAGCTCGTCATTGCCTCCCCTGGTCCGGAGGCGCGCTCGCCCCTGCCTCTCAGCGAGCCCGCACAAAGCTTCGCACAGGGGGCATTGCGAGATGCGCTGAACCGCGCGCAGCAACACTTCGAACTTCCGCCGGACCAGGCGCTTGAGCGGCCCAAACAAGAATGGGCCACTGCGCTCGCGGAACGCAATCTCGACACACTCGTCATGGCTGAGACTCCGGTCGGCCCCACGCGGGATGCGCTGCGCGATCTCGAAACCCAATTCTCCGCCCAGGGAATTCGCCTCGTCTCCCTCCGACGCGAATACGACAGCACGATCTGGCCACACGCCCAGAAAGGTTTCTTCAATCTCCGGCGCCGCATTCCCCGCCTCCTTTCACAACTTGACCTGACGTGAGACTCGCCTCAACAAGTTCACCTGAGCTTCGAGGGCCTTCCCGCCCTGCTCCGCGAAGCTACGGTCTGGGCGTGCATGATTACTACGACCCATCGCCGCGGCTCAGTCTCCCTCGCCCGATCCTGCTGGCCGGACAGATCGGGGCTGGCACTCGCCTGATTGCCCGCAGCCTCTGCGCCCGAACGGGACTCCCCTTCGTCGACGTCGATCGAAAGATCGAGCACGAAGCCGGAGCCTCACTCGATCAAATTGGGAACGAGCATGGCCCCGGACGGATTGGTCACTGGGCACGGCAGATCGTCGAGCGTCATACGATCCAAAGACCCTGGTCCATCATCGTGCTCGACCGGGCCTGGCCTTCGAGCGAGATAGGCTCCCTCTTGCGGCGCAAAATCGACTTTGTCCATATACAGCGGACACCCGACTTCCTGCTGCCGCGGATTCGCAAGGAGGTCCAGGCGGCGGGCCCATGGCTCGTCAACGGCCTCGCTGATTGCCTCGAGAGGGCCGAGGACCTGAAGCCCATCCTGGATCGACGAACGCCACTGCTGACCGAAGCCGGGATCCTTCTCGATGCGGGCAACCAGCATGAGCTCGGTGTTGCTCATATCGTCCAGGATTCCCTCGAATCGGTCTCTCAGGCCAGCGCGTTCTAGGCCCGGGCCGCGCCTTAGCGAAACGCCGTTCTACAGCCTGTCGATGCGTCAGTTTTTTCCCACCCAGGCGTCCAAAAGCCGTAGAATCGCCGTGAGGCGATCCGGCCCCGCGTGCTTTTCGCAGGGAGGGACCCTCGTTCGAAATTCATCATTGGCGCCCGTTCGGGCGCACCGAGGAGTGGGTTATGCGCAGCATCGGATTGGGAATTGTGGCTCTCGGATCAGCATTGATCCTGGCCCTGCCCGCATCAGCACTGAATATTGTTCTCACGAACGATGACGGCTTTGAGACGGAGAACATCCAAGCACTTTTCCGTGCCCTCACGGACGCGGGACATAACGTCATCATGTCGGCCCCGTATCTTGGACAGAGTGGCACGGGCGGCAAGATCGCGTTCCTGCAGCCCCTCTTCCCCACGAGCGAACCGTCGGAAGGCGGCCTTCTCCCGGCGGGCTCTTTCCCGATTGGCGAAACGACCATCGCGCCGCAGCAGTTCTATGTCGACGAATCCCCGGCCGCAGCGGCCCTCTACGGAATCGACGTCCTGGCCCCGCAGATCTTCGGTGGCCCGCCGGACCTCGTTGTCTCGGGTCCGAACGAAGGTAATAACCTCGGCCTGGTGACGCCCCATTCGGGCACCCTGGGCGCCGCAGTGACGGCTCTGAACAAGGGCATCCCCGCAATCGCCGTCAGTGCGGACTCCGACGATGAAACGACCGAAGAGGCCGAACTCATTGCAGCGGTCACCCTCGCTGTGGTCGAATCCGTGGACGCCTCTTGGGGCCTCCGCCTTCCGCGCGGAACTGGCCTGAACGTGAATATCCCCGACGTCGATCCCGCAGAGAACGATGCGGACGATTTCGACTACAAGCTCACCCGCATCGGCACGGCGGCCCAGATCGGCCTCCAGTTCTACGAAGACCTTGGCGATAGCCCCATCGCACAGGCGTTCGGCATCCCGGCTGGGATCGGCCTCCCGGGCACCTCCGTCGAGATTCCGTACACCAACGGCGGTTACGCAGAAGACACGTCCTCGCGCAGCGAAGGCAATGTCGTCGGCGGCACGACGGTCGCGGTCAGCCCGATTCAGGGCACCTACGCGGCAGACTTCTTCAAGGAGTTCAGTGTGCGACGCAAGCTGCGATCGCTCTTCTACCCCCGACGATAAGTCTGGACGGGCTCGAGAATCAGCCTCAGCCACGCCGCCACCGAGCCGAGTTCGGTGGCGGCGTGCGCCGGAGGCGGCCCACTCGCCACAGCTCCGCCGCGGACCACGGCACCTCCGACACTCCCCTCCCGCGCCGCCGCCAACATCGCCGCCAACACCCCCTCGAACATCGCCTCCGCGCGACCGCTAGACTCAGGCGATGAAAGTCAATACTTCGAGTCGCGCTTACCCGCCTAACAATCGAGGGCAGAGGCTCATCCTCCTCGCTCTTCTCACTCTTCTCGCGATGGCCGGATGCGTCCACGACCCTACAATCGGCCCGCTTTTTAGCGAATCGCCGACCCCGCCCGACGACAAGGCACGCGCCTACCTCTACCGCATTGATCCACAGCATTCGTATTCGATGGTCGAGCTCCGCCTCGACCAAGAAAAGACGATTCATCTGCTCGATGAAGAGTATCTCCCCCTAGAACTCAGCGAAGGAACGCATGAGATTGCCTTCCGGCTGCGGCGCCGCTTCGGCGTGCCCGCTTCACGCTGGCAGTCGCAGCGCCTGCGGACGCGCGGGGGCGAGAAGGTCTACTTCGAAATCGCCGTTCAGATTATGGATCGCGCCGGGACTAGCGCCCGGGAAAGCGAAATCGCGGGCCGGCGATCCTCTGGCATCACGGGAGAAGTCGTCTCGATGCGTAAGAAAGAAGAACGCGAGGCAATCGAGCGACTCCGCATGACGCATCTCCATCTGCCGTAAGGCGTCTGGGCGAAAGCAAGGTCCAGAAACAAGAGCGAGCCCTACCGCATCACCGCGTCCGCAAGGCCTTCGAGGTGACCAAGATCTTTCGTCGTCGGAACGAAGATGAACTCGTCGCAGCCGATGTCTTCGAATTCGCGGACGACCGACTGCAGGGCCTCAGGCGTCACGGTCCGCACCGCCGCGATCAACTTGTCCACTTGGCCGGGCAGTACATGCGGATAGTACTCGCGGAAATAGCTTTCTAAATCCGAAGCCGCGTTGGGTCCCGCTGAGAAATAACATCCGCAAACCAATCGCGGGCGCCCTTCCCGGCCGTGAGATTCCCAAGACGCCTCCACCGTATCGAACATCGCGCGCCCCTCGACCGGGTCGGCACTAAAGCTCCAGGTGGTCGCACCATCCGCGAACGCGCCCACGCGACGAAGCGCTTTATGCCCCGTGGCACCGATCAAAATCTCGGGGCCCCCGGCCCGAACCGGCGCGGGCCCGATCGCACGCACACCCTCGACCAGAGACTCGCCCTTCCAGAGTTCCTTGAGCGTTCTCAGACTCTCCTCGAATCGCTGACCGCGCCCGGCTCGCGGCGCAGGCGCCACGTCATAATCCTCAAGCGGCGCACCGATCCCCACCCCTAAACTGAGACGTCCGCCCGAATAATCATCGAGGCTGAGAGCCTGCTTCGCGACCGTTCCCACCGGATGGATCGGAAGAATCACGACATTCGCCAGCAATCGAATCCTCTCCGTGACCGTCGCGGCAGCTGTCAGCGAGAGGACCCAGTCGTAGCCCGAATAGGAAAGGCGCTCGCCCATACAGAGCGAGGAGAACCCGATCTCCTCGGCGCGCTTCGCCCAATCGACGACCAACTCCTTGCTCGTACCGCTGAGATTCGTGGGCAGTCCCACTCCGATTTCCATATTCCCCTCGATGCGTTGCTGTCGATGATCCCTGAGGGTAGCTTCGATGCCTTTCGGATCGATTCGAGCCCCTTCGTTTTTTCGAGCCTTTTCACTTCTTTGTCACCGAACTGACACACTTCACTGGCAGATTCTGCTCCGAACGGGCTGGAGAAGCCCAATCTATCCAGTGGGTCGACGTAAAGATTCAACCCAGGAGGTTTCTACGTGAGTTTTCAGATGCCGCATGCAGTCGCGGCTCTTCTTGTCTCCCTTTCGTTCCTCGCGACCCCGGTCGTCGCCGCTGAAGGCAACCAGGACCTGCTCGACGTCCTGCGCGCCAATGGCTCCATCACGAACGAGCAGTACGAATCGCTCTCGGCGCAGGAAGCGCTCACGACGCAGGATGTCGTCGAAGCCGCCGAGCCCGCGAAACTTCCTCCGGTCGCCGCTGAGGCGGATGCGAATCCAGCGCTGAACCAGCAGTTCTCCGATATGATCGCCGAAGCTGTGGCCCTCAAGGTCGAAGAAGAATTCCCCGTCAAGGCCAGCTACGGCAAGAAGGGTTTTCGGCTCGAATCCCGAGACGGGAATTGGCAGACCAATCTCCAATGGCGCGCGCAAATGCGCCTCACCTGGCCCCGGCGTTCCGACCCGCGCTCGGTCAGCAACTTCGCGGCCACCGAACGCGTCACCTTCGAAAACCGCCGCCTTCGCATGAAGATCGGCGGCCACGGCTATCAGCCTTGGCTCAAATACTATTTCGAAGTCGACCTTCAGCCCACCCGAGATTCCGATGATTCGAGTTCAAACGCGAGCGCCCGTGTCATCGACTGGCGTATCGACGTCGCCAAGTACAAAAAGTTCGGCATCCGCGTCGGTCAATGGAAAATCGACTACAACCGCGAACGCGTCGACTCTTCCGGTCGCCAGCAATTCGTCGAGCGCTCCATCGTAAACCGCACTTTCACCATCGACCGCCAGGTCGGTATCAGCTTCCGGGGCCATCTCTTCGAAGGCACGCCCGGAGATCTCCGCTACGCATTCGGCATCTTCACGGGTGAAGGGCGCGGAGTGAATAACGACGACAATAACCTCATGTACACAGGCCGCGTACAGTGGAACTTCCTCGGCCGTGATCTCGCGCTCCGCCAGACCGACGTCGAGCGGACCGAAAAGCCCACCGCGAGCCTTGCCTTCGGCGGCGCGACCCATTCGGGCGTCTGCACGCGCTGGTCCTCCGGCGGCTGCGGCAACCTCGACGGCTTCACCAGCGCAGGCAGCGCCCGGCAAGGACAGTTCCGCGTCCACCAAGCCGTCCAGGAATTCGCCTTCAAGCACCAAGGCTTCTCCTTCCAGCAGGAATTCCACTGGAAGCGCGTCATCGACCGCGCTCAGACAAACGGATCAGCACTTCACCGAAACGATCTTTACGGCGGCTACGCCCAAGCCGGATACTTCTTCAGCGAGATCTATGACGCCTTCCCAGAAGAGCTGGAGCTTGCCTTTCGATACGCCTATGTCCGAGAGCCCAATGGACCCCGGTCGGCGGGCGATGGTGGCTTCCCGAGCGACCGGAACGAAGAAAACGTCCGACAGGAGTTCACCGCGGGCGCGAACTGGTTCTTCTCGGGGCATAACAACAAGATCACCTTCGACTACTCACACCTCACGCTCAAGGATGACGTCGTCTCCCGAAGCGTCTCGGATGATCGTGTCCGGCTTCAGTGGGATATCTCCTTCTAGAAATCCAGGAAGCGATCACTCAGGAAGCCGGGCAATGACCTGGATTTCAACGAACCCCCGCGGATCGAATAGTTCACTGACACCAATCACGGTCCAGGCCGGATAGGGTTCGGGCAGATATTCGTCCTTCACCGCCGCCAAGGCGCCAAGGTGCTTCCCCATTCCCACATGAAACGACGTCATCGAAACGATGTCCTCAAACTTCGCGCCGGCTTCACCTAGAACCACCTCGATTTGCTTGAAGGCGCGGTGGGTCCCCGCCGCATAGGCCGCATCGCCCGCCTCCTCCCCCTCGGCCAGAGCGCCGATCACGCCGGAGAGATAGAGCATGTCCCCGGAGCGCACGGCGGGCGCGAAATGCAGATGTCGTAGGTCGGTCGCATCGAGGCGGGAATCACGGGTTCGATCGGCATGCTTCAATTCTCCTTCAGCGGGGGCTCGTCAAGAAAGGACACCGCTGATCCTGAGGGCCGGAATCACTCACTTCGCCGGGGATATTGTCCCCCCTGCCCTGACTGATTACGCTCGCGGCTCCCCATTTTCTATCTCGGAGACAAACATGCCCGGATCGATCGGTCCTCTCCTGCCCAGCGACGAAGATTTCACGCATCAAGTTGTCGAAACCTTCGCGACGGTCGGCCCCAGTGACCCGGCCTGGACTGAAAAGGTCTGCGGAATGGCTGCGGCCCGAGACGGCTCTTTCCAAATCGGATTCGGCTTTGGCAAATACACCAATCGTAATGTGGTCGACGCCTACGCCGGCATCGCTCGCGGCGCCGAGCAATGGACCGTCCGCGCCAGTCGAGCTCTCCACAGGGATCCCAGCAGCGTCAATGTCGGCCCCATTTCCTACGAAGTTATCGAACCCCTGGAACGTGTTCGAATTCGGTTGGCGGCCAACGATGCCCAGCCCATCTCGTTCGACATCATGTTTCGCTCCGTCGTGCCCTGCGTCGTCGAAGACCGCGAAGATTCTCGGGACGCCCATGGTTTTCGCCATTCCATGGATCAGATTCGCTATCACCAAACCGGAATCGCTTCCGGTTGGCTTGAAATCGACGGCGAACGACACGAAATTCGCGAAGAGGATTGGGTCTGCACTCGCGACAAGTCTTGGGGCATCCGGCCCTCCGTGGGCATCCCCGCGACCGACGCTGAACCGGGGATGTACGACGCGTCTATGCGCGTACTCGCCGTTTGGAATCCCATCCTCTTCCGTCGTGAAGATGGCTCCGAATATGCATTCCATCACTACGCGGCAGAATACGCGGGGACGGGCTTTCAGAGCCGCCGTATTCAGGGCGGGCTCGAGGAGCCTGAAAAGGGGCGCTCCCTCGCTGTCGCCGACATGCAGCCCGAACTGACATTCGATCCCGCGACAAAGCGTCTGCAGAAGGGGCGCTTTCTTTTCACGATGGCGGACGGGACCGAGCGACCGATGTCTTTCGACAAGGTCGCAGAGACCGGCTTTTATCTCGGCGCCGGTCACTATCACGGCGGCGACGGCGCGTTTCATGGCAGCTGGCGAGGTGAGCTTCACGTCGACGGCGACCATGTCGAGGATGCCGCAGACCCGCGCGTGATCGAGCGATATGGTCAGTTTCGGGATTGCCTCATCCGGGTCGAGGACCCGGTCGGCGGCGGCATAGGCATCGGGAATTGTCAGACCTTCGTTTCAGGAGCCTGGCCTGATTTCGGCCTCACCGGTGAAGAGCCGCGATTCTAAAACGGCGCGAGTTCCTCTGCCTCATCCCTACCCGGGGTTTTCCCCCAATTTCGATCTCCATCGCAATCACATACGGTCTTAATGCATACGCCCGATGGGCGGGCACGGCGGGTACAGGAAGCTTCTATGATCGAACGCATCACTTCATTCGGGAATCGCCTTCGTGGGGGACTCTTAAGGGAAGACCCACGCCGAACACGCTCCCAGCCCGTGCTCAGCCCGCATCCGATCCGCGTCCAGGCGACCGAAGGCTCGATTCTCGAAGACCCGACGGACTACTCCGTCTGGTACTGCGATGGTCGCCCGCGTTACGCGACTTGCAGCGGTGTCTCCTGGTTTCACCAAAATTATCTCGTGACGGTCAATGTCCTCGGGAACGCGATTCACACCTATCGCTACGAGGCCGACGCCGATCGGCTCACCCTACTCCAGACCCTTCGAAACACGCAGTCCATGATCAAACCTGAAAACGTCTCGGTATCGCCCACCGGCACCCTCGTCGCGATGACGGATATGGGCGCAGGAAATCTGAAAGTTTTCCGACTCGACAAGCAGTCCCATCGAATCGCAGACCAGCCCTCGGCGATCATCGATGCGGGAGACCGAACAGCCCACGGCCTCGCCTTTTCACATTGCGGACAGTTCCTCGCTTCGACAACCGTAGACAAGCCGGGAGCCGTCCGCGTCTACCGTGTTCATAAAGAGGATTCACCAGCCCCGCCCTCTACCGATCGATCCAAGACGACCGATCAAAGCGCCTCCCCTCTGCGGATCGAACATCTGCAAGATTTCGAAAACACACTCTTTCCACTCGTCCCCAAAGGCATCGATTTCTCGAGAGACGGAGATTTCGTGGTGATTTGTTACGCCCCGAATGTGGCTCGAAAGAACACGCGGGACCGTCGAGGGCGCCT
The DNA here is from genome assembly GCA_045106235.1 of Myxococcota bacterium. Taxonomy (GTDB): domain Bacteria; phylum Myxococcota_A; class UBA9160; order UBA9160; family UBA4427; genus UBA4427. The sequence continues at coordinate 46,305 of JBGCEJ010000015.1, read as the reverse complement.
AGCAACACATGCCTTTGACCCGAAAACAGGCATCAATCCCAAGCCGCTCTCGGTCTCACGGCGGCGGCACCATATTCGATGCCCCGATGATGTCAGCCTATTCGGTCAAGACCACTTCGCAGTTCTCACCCAACAGGGAGACGACAGCGCGCTGGTCGTCGAAATCGACCCTTCAACCGGGAAGATCAGCGACTATACTGAGCTGCTCAGAAATCCAGGGGCTCAGCTCAGCTTTCCCCATGGCGTCGGCGTCTCCCCCGATGGACGTTTTGTCGCGATCACCAGCTACGGGGACGACAAGTTTGGCATCTACCCCGTGCGAACCGGAACCTGAAACGCAAGCTCCGCTTCGTCCCTTCGCTTCGGCTTCGAAGAGAGAAAGGAATCATCGAGCATGCAGTCTGGCCTGACCACCATGCCCGTGCGATTCGCCCGTCGATTCCGGTCCGCTGTTTCGGCGGGGCCCGACCTACATCGGGCCGCAGGCTCGGGAGACGCTGAACGCGTACGCGTCTTACTCGACGCGGGAGCCGATGTTCAACTTCGCGACCGCAGGGGACAAACAGCCTTACATATCGCCGCCGGATGCGGCCGAGACGAAGTCGCCGCGATGCTTCTCACGCGCGGTGCGGATCACACCATCGAAGACGCTGAACGCCGCCGCCCCTTGTCTGCGAAGAACGTCGATCCGGAAACGATGCATCGAATCCGCCAACGCTACCGCCGAGCGCCGAGCCCGGCGATGCCTCACGCGGCCGCCGAACATGCAAAAGTGCCAGAAGAATGGCTCGAAGGCCTCCGGAATGATGGCATCTTCCGCATTCCCGGACTCATCGCTCCTGAAATGCTTTCCCAAATGCAGTCCGAATTCGCCGGATTCGTCCGCAGTATCGATGAGCGCCTTGAACGCGGCGAAGGTGAAATGCGGAGCTATGACGAGGAGGAGCATTGGTGGGCCGAAGATCTCGCCTATGTCTCCAATAACGCCTTCAAACATTCGCCCAGCCTGACGCGGTTCTTCTGTGAGCCGAGGCTGACTGCCCTCGCCGAAGCCTACTACGGCAAGCATGCCTTCCTCACACGAGGTGTGGCCATGCGATACCTGCCGCACGACTCCCGCGAGAACGACATGTTCGGCTGGCATCATGATCTTGAAGAGCGACGCATGAAAGTGCTCATTCTCCTCACGGATGTCGAAACCACCGATCAGGTCATGACCTACGTAAAAGGCTCGCATCGCCTCTATCACCCGTACAAAATGTTCTTTCGAAATAGCGTCGACTTGCGCTACTGCGAGAAAGAACTCGACGCGGTCGAAATCATGGAAACCACCGGGCGTGCGGGAGATGTCTTCCTCTTCGACTCAAATGGCATCCACCGAGGCAATCGCAAAAAGAACGCTCGGATCCGCGACACATTCTTCATCGAATACGGTATCGACGAGAGCAACCTCTGGGGTGGCAACCCGCAAGAAGATGTCATTGGGCAATTTGCCCTGCCCCAAGTGAATCCGTTCGAGGAGCTTCTCGCCGCCCCCAAGAAATGGGAAAAATCGGTCCGACGCCGACTCCCTACCTGGCTCGAGAATCTCTATGAAGTCGATGCGTGGCGAAGCCAAGACGACGGCCTGAGCCCCCGCCCCTGCCCCCGCCCCTGCCCCCGCCCACCAAGCGATGACTGAAGCGGAGGCAGAAAGCTGTGAGATCAGCTTGATCATCGCAACGCGCAATCGTGCCGAGAGTCTGCAGAGGACACTCGAATCGCTCCTTCAGATCCGGTTCGATCGCGCCTGGGAAGTCCTCGTCATAGACAATGGCAGTTCGGACAAGACGGCCGAGGTCCTCGAAACTTTTTCGGCCCGGCTCCCCCTCATCGCGATCAATGAGTCCGAGCCGGGAAAAAATCGCGCACTCAACCTTGCACTCGGCTTCGCACGCGGAAACCTCTTCGTGTTTACAGACGATGATGTGAGCGTCCCATTGAACTGGCTAAGCGCCTACTTCGAGGCGAGTCGGGCTTGGCCCACCGCCAATATTTTTGGCGGACCCATTCGCCCCGTGTTCCCAGAGGCAACCCCCGATTGGATAAGCGCGCCCGACTTTATCCTGGCAAGCGAAGCCTTTGGGATAAAGCCAATCGGCTCTGAAGGCCCAACCGATGAACCGCCCTACGGAGCGAACTTGGCCATGCGCGCCGCACTCTTTGATGGCCTGAGCTTCGACGAGAATATTGGACCCAATTCGGCCAAGAGCTACGCGCAGGGCAGCGAATACGAGCTCATGAAGCGACTTCAGGAAAGGGGCGAAGAGTTCATTCACGTTCCCGGCGCGCCCATCGACCATATGATCAGCGAACATCAAGTCGAGCTCGACTGGCTCCACGGCCGCGCGGAGCGAATCGGACGGGGCTCAGCTCGAATCAAGGGAAAGCATCTGCCGCGCAGCCTGGCAGGCTGGATCCCCCTCTTCCTCCGACTTCAAAAAGCACGCTGGCTCGCTTTCTTGGCCCGGGGAAAAGATGCTTCCGAGCGGTTCAGTAGAACACAGCGCGTTCACTACTGGCAAGGCTACATCTCCGAAGCGCGAGTCCTCGCACCCGGCTTCAGTCCGAGCAGAAGGCGCTCGACGAGCCGATAGCGGAGGCGCGGTCGACGCCGGACGGTGCGAAGCGAAGGGAGATCGCGAAAGAGCCTCCGTCGACGCGCCCTATTCCCCTGATTCCCCTTCGAGATACCCGAAATCACGCAGCACCGAGCGATGTCGTTCGACGCAAGCCGCAAGTTCCGGAGAAGCGTTCGCCCGCCCCCGACCGATTCCAGGCGAAGCCTTCACCCGCGTCGCAATGTCATCAATCCGACCTGCGGGAAGTTCGCATTCAATCAGATCCAAGATACGCCGCAGCTCAGCCTGGGGATCAGCACAGAGATCTTCGTAGCGAACAATCAAAGCGCGCTCCCCGAGCAGCTCCGCGCCGGCCTTGGCGGCCCGCTCATTGGCCAGTGCCCAAAGGTGGAACTGATCTCGCAAGACATCCCCTTCCCAGTCCGGCCCCAGAATCGCACGACCATGCCTGTTCAGCAGAAAATGATTGCGGCTGAGCGCCATATCCCGGCCATCTCGGACAAGGTGAATAAATCGCATTCCAGGATAGACACGCGCGAGAAAAGGCAAGGTCCAGACGGACCGTGGATTCTTCCAGCCCCATGCCGCGCCTTCCTCCGAGATACCGACACGATGAGCTCGAATCACGCGGTAGAGGTCAGCGCGCATCTCTGCTGTGTCATGGCTCGGATCGTTGGCCAGGCGATCAAAATGCTCCTTGAAGAACGAGCGGATAAAGAGCGAGTCGCGTCGATCGGGATCCTGCGCTCCGCCCATGAAAACGCCGCTTTGCACCAAGAGCTCGACGATCGCACGCGTCCCTGAGCCACCCAGCGCCCCGACAACAACGGGCTGACGCGTCGTTCTCTCATCCAGCGGATTCGCTTGGTGCCGGAGAATCCGCCCTCGAAAATGGGCTCTCTCAAATCGACGTCGGATTTTTCTATGAAGCGCCATCGTTCTCAACCGACCGATGAAAGCCAAAATAGTCACCGTCGACGACTTCATTGCACTTTTCGACGTATTCAGGGAAACCGATATACGGCATGAAGACCCGCGGCTTCCCTGGCACGTTCGCGCCGAGATACCAGGAGTTGCAGCCCGGGAAAAGCGTCATCTCAGCGACTTCGTTGACGTGGGCGACCCACTCATCCTCTGCTGAAGTCTCGGCCTCGATCGCCTGCCGCCCGGTCGCTCGCAGATGAGCAACACAGTCCGAAATCCACTCGATATGCTGCTCGATCGACGGAACCATATTGGAGAGGACCGAGGGGCTCCCGGGTCCCGTCACCAGAAAGAGATTCGGAAAACCAGCGGTCATGAGGCCAAGATAGGTCCGCGGACCCTCTGCCCATTTCTCTCGGAGAGCAAGTCCTGCTCGGCCCCGGATATCGATGTTATTCAGGGCCCCAGTCATCGCATCAAAGCCGGTCGCGAAAATAATCGCATCCAGCTCAAACTCACGCCCCTCCGTGGAGAGCCCCGTTGGCACGATTCGCCGAATCGAATCCTCATTCACATCAACGAGCTCAACGTTCTCCCGGTTGAAGGTCTCGAAATAGCCGGTGTCCGCGCAGAGCCGCTTGCATCCTAAGGTCTGCTTCGGCGTCAACATCTCAGCCAGGTCGGGGTTTTGAACAATGGCTTCAATTTTCCGGCGCGCGAAGGCCGCGGCCGTATCGTTGGCTTCGGCATCAAAAAGTAGGTCATTGAACGCGTTCAAGAAGGTCAACCCGCCGTTGGCCCAAGCCGCTTCATACGCGGCTTCTCGCTCCGCCTCTTCGATCCCAAGCGCTGTCTCGCCTGACTCCACCGCATCGGCGAAAGCCCCGAACGCCTTCTCTTTATTGCGCGCTCGAAACGCTGGGTACTCCGCTTTCACGCGAGCGATCTCATCCTCCGCAAGTGGATGGTTCTGTGCGGGGACGGAGTAGTTGGGCGTCCTCTGAAAAACCGTGAGATGCGCAGCTTCTTCCGCGATCAAGGGAATCGATTGAATGCCCGAAGACCCCGTCCCGATAATCCCAACGCTCTGCCCCGAGAAGTCGACGCCCTCATGGGGCCAGCGGCCCGTATGAAAAGTCTGCCCGAGAAAAGAGTCCATCCCGTCGAAATGCGGCGTATTCGCAGAGGAGAGGCAACCCGTCGCCATGATGCAGAACTGCGCCTCGACGGTTTCAGCGGCGTCCGTCCGGATCCGCCAGCGGGAGGCCGCCTCATCAAAATGAGCCGATTCGACGCGGGTTTCGAACTGGATATCGCGGCGCAGATCGAAGCGATCGGCGACATGGTTTAGATAGGCGAGGATCTCGGGCTGAGCGGCGTAGCGCTCTTTCCAAACCCATTCCTGCTGCAGCTCTTCTGAGAACTGATACGAGTACTCAAAGCTCTCGATATCGCATCGCGCGCCCGGATAGCGATTCCAATACCAAGTGCCGCCGACACCGTCTCCGGCTTCGATCACACGAACCGAGAATCCAATTTCACGAAGTCGGTGAAGGCCGTAGAGTCCCGCGAAGCCGGCCCCCACGATGACGACATCGAGCTGGCCGCTCTGCTCGGGTGCGGAGATGGGCGTGGCAGACATTGGGAGCATTCCTCTCAGCTGAATGAGAGGATGCTAGCCCAAGCCGGCCTCCAAGAGCTCAGCCTCGTTGCTGAGCGGCGAATCAGCTCTCGTCTTCCTCGAAACGAGGGTTCCGCCCGCCGTCGCCGGGCCCCCGCTCTGCCGCGGAGCCTCCACCATTCGGTCCGAGCTCATCCTCCACTTCGTAGAACCAACCCGGCAATGCCCCCGCACGTCGCCCATCGTCTTTGATGGTCGCGAGTTCGGCTTCAACGGTATTGAGCTTCTCTTCCGCTTCCACCAGCTTCAATCGATGCCGATGACGCTTGTCGCCGCGTCGGTAATTGCGTCGATTCGCATCCGCATAGAGCTCACGCTCTTTCTCAATCTCCTGTCGCAGCTTCTTGGCCCGGTTCACCAAATCCCGATAGCGCTCCTGCCAATAGTCCTTCGGACCACTCGCTTCCGCGGTCGCTCTCGCCGCGGGCGTCTGCGCCGTGGCCGGCAGCACGGCGGCCCCTGCGACCAGCGCCAGCGCGAGAAATAGCGCTGAAACGCCACGACGAAGACGGAGCGTAGGCTGCCCCTTCTCGGTCTGAGCCTCTCGCTTCAAAGTGAGTATCTGTCCGTAAATCCGTGGCATAGGGCGCCTCCTTCGGGACTTATCGGTTCATTCCCTGATCCGCCTGAGTACCGAGATCACCCGCCGAAAGATGAGGCCTTTTTACACCACCCAATCTCTCAGTCAGCCCCCGTCGGTCGCCCTCACGTGCGCCCCTCAGAGATCGGCGTCGACGCGCTCAACCTCAATCGGGATCCCCGTCATGAAGGCCTGACCGCTGAGCGGCTCGAAGCTGCCCGGACCACTGGGCAGCAGAGCGTTCGCATTCGCCCCTGGCTCGGCCTGGGCAAAACGGAGCGCCGGTGTTCGGGCGTTCCCGCCGCCATGCGGAAGAGCCGCTACACCCGACCTAAGACCCGTATCAAAGGCAACCCCAACCTCGATCTCCCCCCAAGCATTCGTCACCCGCACGCGGTCCCCCGCGGCAACCCCCCTGGCCGCAGCATCCACCGGATGCATCCACAGACGCGGCTCCCGATTCCGCCGCCCCCGCACGCCCGCAAGGTTCTGAAACCAACTATTATGCATAGAGGGCTCGCGCTTCGTGATCAACTTAAGCCCATCCCCCACCTCAGCCTCCGCCTCAAGCCCAAGAAAAATCGCCTCCGCGCGTTCAAGCGCCCCTTCCGCTTCGAAAACAAGCGGCGCACAGTCCACCCGACTGTCCTCGGTCTGAATCACGCTTTCAAAGAAGGCCCCCGGCTCGGCACGCGGCAGGACCACCGTCTGCTGCGGCGCCTTCCTCACCTCATCCGTTGAGAGCCCGACTGCGCCTAACATGTGGTCGAGCCGAGAAAAAAGCGGTGGCGCCTCTCCCACGTCAAGCATGCTCTTGTAGCCAAGAGCCTGTTCAAGCTTTCCGAAGATCCACCATTCGGGACGCCGCTCGCCGACCGGCTCCACCACAGGATCAGCCACCTGCACGAAGGGCTCATGCTGCATCCCGAGCCCACAAAGGTTTAAGTCGTGGCGCTCAAAGCCGTCCGTCGCCGGCAGCACGTAATCCGCGAGCTCCCCCGTCGCATTCCGGTAGAGATCGATACTGACCAGCAGATCGAGCGACTCGAAAGCCGCGCGCATCCGGGCTTCGCCGCCGATCATCAGAATCGGATTCCCCGCAAACACGAAGAGTGCGCGCATTGGATCATCCTTCGCGCGCACCGCGTCGGCGATCAGATTTCCCGGCAGTGCGCCCCGCGTCTTTCGGACACGACCAAATTCACTGTCGAAAAAGTGCTGGGTGGGATCCGTCCGCCCGCTTCTTGGGGCATTCGGGTAAAAACCCGGCGAATAGAGATTCCCCCCGCGACGATCGAGATTGCCCGTCACAAAAACCAGCATCTGAAGCAACCAGTAGGCCAGCGTGCCCTGCCGTCCCATATTCGCTCCCGTCGACATTGTCGCCGAAGCCGACGGGGCCTTCGCGAACGCCACCGCAAGCTCGCGAATCTCCTGTGCCGAGAGTCCAACGATTTCCGCGACCCGATCCGGTGGATAGCGCCCGACGAAAGTGCGGAGCTCAGCGACATGCGTCCCATGCGCCCGAAGCAACTCCTGCTCTTCCAAACCCAGAGAAAAAATCTCATCGAGCATGGCCGCGAGCAGGTACACATCCGTATCGGGTCGAACGAGCACCGCTTCCTCATCCTCCCCGGCACTCTCGATCCGCCGTGGGTTGACGTATCGAACCTGCCCTCCCCGCTCCTTGATCTTTCGGATCACCCGCATCGGGTCCGCGATCGAGATAAAACTCATTCGCGAAACCCGTGGATTCGAGCCCAGCACCAGGAGGAAATCCGTGTGGTCGAAATCAGGAATCGGATGACACGTGGAAGTTCCGAAAACGGCCTCACTCCCCGCGAACTTGTTGACGCAGTCCTGGGTGCTCGACGAAAAATTCCAGCGGGTCCCAAGCTGCCCAAGAAAGGAACCCACGGCGGCGCTCCCGAGGGCGTTAAAGGCCGCCGGATTGCCTATGTAGGAGCCAAGCGATGTCGCACCATGCTCGATCTGGATCGCCGTGACCCGCTCCGCAATCTCCGAAATCGCCGTGTCCCAGGAGATTCGCTCGAAAGAGCCATCCGGACGCCGTCGCTCGGGAAAGTTGCATCGGTCCGGGTCGCTATGCATCTCGAGACCGGCGAGCCCCTTATTACAAGCGAATCCCTTCGTCACAGGATGATCCGGGTCAGGACGAAGCCCAACCAGCTCCCCACCCTTCACCTTCGCCATCAGCCCGCAGCTCGGCTCACAGACCTTGCAATACGTCGGGATCTCTTCGCTCATTATTGTCCATCGCTCCTTCAGAGCCGTTCCGATGCACAGAGGCGCTCGCATTAGCCATCCTCGCGCAGACAGGACCCGATTTCGAGACCGATGCCGAATGCTCTACTCTCAGCCGAAGCGACCCGCCGCCGCCCCACTCATATCGAAGTCAAAGGAGAAGCCGTCTTGGCGAATACACAGGCAAGCCCCGAGCCCCAATCGCATCGTACTGGAAAGCTCATGGAAATCGTCTATCCCGAGAATACCAATAGCCAGGACACGCTCTTTGGCGGCCATGCACTCAGCTTGATGGACCGCCTTGCGTTCATCGTCGCATCGAGGTTCAGCCGAAAACCCGTCGTCACGGCCTGCTCCGAGAAGATCGAGTTCAAATGCCCGGTCAAGCAGGGTGAGATGGTGGAGCTAACCGGAACGATCGTGCATGTGGGGAGAACGTCATGTCGCGTGGCGATCGAAATGGAGCGAGAGGATCTTCTCACAGGCGACAGAAGCGTGTGCACGACAGGCGAGTTCGTCATGGTGGCGGTCGATGAATCCGGCGCCGCAACGCCGATCATGGGTTAAGCGACCGCATGCGCCACAACATCTGTCACAGCGCCTTTAAGAGCCCCTTCCAAAGTACCCGCCACGCGAGCACCCTGCTGGGCGTCGCGTCGCTCGGGCTTGCACTCCTCGGCTGCCCCGCAACGCTCCAGCCGGACTCTACACCGGCGCACAGCGCACATCCCGGCGCCGTGGGCGATCAAGGCTTTGCACAGCATGAAGCCCCCGCTCGCTATGAACTTGGACAACCTGCATCGGCACGCGAAATCGCGTTAGTCGATATCGATGTGATGCCGGACGGCGAAGGACTCCCGCGCGGGTCGGGAAGCGTCGAAGAAGGCCGCGCCGTCTACGATCGTCGATGCCTAAAATGCCACGGTGCCGAGGGACGAGACGGGCCCTTCGGTTCGCTCGTCGGCCGACTTCCCGACGATGCGTTCCCCTTCGCGGAGAACCCAACCCTTCCGAAGACCATCGGGAATTACTGGCCTTACGCGACAACGATCTTCGATTATGTCCGAAGATCGATGCCCCAGGATCAACCCGGCTCGCTCAGCGATCAAGATGTCTACGCCGTCACGGCCTATCTTCTGCATCTGAACGGGCTGTTTCCTGCCGCGGGCTCCCTCGATCAAGATTCGCTCCCGCTCATCCAAATGCCTGCTCGCGACCGCTTCGTGCCAGACAATCGGCGCGGCGGCCACGAGATTCGCTGATCGAAACTCGCTTGCACGGAGAAAACACAAAATGAAAACCGAGTGGACGCGACGAAAACTATTGGCAGCGCTCGGCGGAGCCGGAGCGACGATGGTCGCAAGCTCGACGCCCACGACAGCCGCGGCCGAGCGCGCAGCCGATGCCGGGACCAACGCCACTCCCGCAGGAGACCCGACAAAGACCCCGGGCGCGGGGCCCTCTCCAGTGGGTGCCCGATCGCCTTTCGCCGAGATCAAGCGACTCGATGCATTTGGCGTGATATCTTCGACGCCCCTTCAGGATCTCCACGGCACGATGACGCCGTCCGACCTGCATTTCGAGCGCCATCACGCAGGGATTCCACAGATTGACCCGGCGCAGCACGCCCTTTATCTCCACGGCTTCGTCGAGCGCCCGCTGAAATTTTCCATGCGTGACTTGCTTCGACTTCCCGCCGTCACCCGAACCTGCTTCCTTGAATGCTCGGGCAATCTCATGGTGAACGCGAAGGCCGAGTCGACGCCCCAAATGATTTGTGGACTCACAAGCCAAAGTGAATGGACCGGCGTCGCGCTCTCGACACTGCTCCGAGAAGCCGGCGTACAGGATCGGGCCCGCTGGATGCTCGCGGAGGGCTCGGATGCGGCCATCCTCTCGCGATCGATCCCGATCGAAAAGGCCATGGACGACGCGATCATTGCCTACGCGCAGAACGGCGAGTCCCTGCGTCCCGCGCAGGGCTATCCGCTCCGCCTCCTGCTGCCAGGCTGGGAGGGCAACACCAACGTGAAATGGCTTCGCCGCCTCGAGTTCTCAGACCGACCGTTCATGACGCGTGAAGAGACCTCGAAGTACTCCGAGCCGATCAAAGGCGGACAAGCAAGGCAGTTTTCGTTCACGATGGACGCACGCTCCGTGATCACCTCCCCAACCTACCCCGCAGAGCTTGAGCGCGGTTGGCAAGAGATCCGGGGCATCGCCTGGTCGGGTCGCGGCAAGATCGCGCGTGTGGAAGTCAGCGTGGACGGCGGCAAGCGTTGGACCCAGGCCAAGCTAGCGGGCCCCATCCTGCCCAAAGCACATACCCGCTTCCGGTTGCCATGGAGATGGAACGGCGGCGAAGCGGAACTTGTCAGTCGCGCCATAGACGAAACGGGATACGTACAACCGACGCGGCGCGCTCTCATCGATGCGCGAGGGATCGGCTCCCTGCCCTATCATCTCAATCCCCAGATGGCTTGGCTCGTTCAAACCGACGGGCGCGTCCTGTACCGCGCTGATCCCTGGGCTTAACGTTAGGTCTTCCGCCTGCCCGTTCCCTCCGGCTCAGCTCCCTGGCGCTAAATGCGCGAAGAGCTGTTTCCGAACATGGGGCTCTCGCAGTTTCCAAAGAACGCCATCCGTGATGTAGTGATGAAGTCCGAGGAACGCGCCCACGGTCGTCCCGGTCCGAAGCATCGACTCATTCACACCCAGCGCCTCCACCGCAAGAAGCCCTGCCGCCGGAGCCAAGAACCAGAACGCCAGGCCGCCTGCCACCAATAACACCACCGCCAGCGACAGCAGATGCACAGGCATAGCCGCGCCCCCGCCGCGGCGCGACATAACCAGAAGCAGAACAAAAAGAGGCAGCGCTACAAGCGCCACCGTCGCCGGCTCCAGCTCAACCCAAAGCGGAAGACGTCTCGGGTTCATCCAATGCGGGAGGATGAAAAAACAGAGCGCACCGGCGGCGATATAGGCCATGGCTTTTCGCCGCGCCCAACGCACGACGTCTTCGGCCGCTTCCGCATCGGCGCGGTTCATTTCGACCCGCGCAACAAATGGAAGATACTGAAGCGCGTGCGCGACCTGAACCGCAGGCGCCGCCGCTGGAATCATCGCCATCAGCAAATACCAAACATGATTCGCAAGCCAAGGCACCAGGATTCGAAGCGGCGTCTTTCGCCCGTGGCGTTGCGCGTGCTGAACCAGCACGTACGCCCCAACCGCCATCGACATGGGAATTCCCGCCGTCATCGTCTCGTAGATGAAATCAACGGCCTCAGAATCCCGAGCGACGGGCAGGAAATGCGTCGCCACCCAAGACAAATGCCAAGCCAGGATGAATCTCAAGCTCCAAAGCAGAGGGCGGCGCTCCTCGTCCGAGAAAGGCACGCCTTCGACCTGGGCGAAGGACATCATCATGCCCCAGGTCTGTCCAACATAATGAACCGCCAGGTAGCCAACAGAAGCCAGATGAAGCGCGGTCACAGGAACAACGGAAACGCCCCGCGCGGCCAAAACCAACGCACCGAGACAGGCCATTCCGAGTAGAAGTGGGATTCGAATGGCGGCCCAAGGATGCCGCTTAACGAGCTCTGACGACGAGTAAAGCAGCCGGTATGAGCCCATGATATGCGGAAAATTGATCACGACCGTGCCGATCACAATCCACTCGAGTAGATAGTCGTCTACCCAAACGGGTGAAACGAAGGCAAGTGGAAACAAGAGCAGAATCGACAGACCACCCACACAAAGCAGGTCGAGTGAGGGCGTCAGAATCGCTGGGCGCGCAGACATCCCCTCATCTTACTCTGTTCCGTGTCGGTTCGACCAACACAATTTTCGCAGCCTGTTAGTGGAGCCGCTTGCGCCAGGTCCCCGCCGCGTCCCGGACCGCGTCCGCCGCAGAGCCATGGGCCCGCACGCGGGTTTCACCCCCTTCGCGCTCGTCCTCAAGGATGTATCGACTCGTATCTTTGGGATCATTCTGGATCCGAAGCGTACGTCCCTTCTCCTTATCCCGAAGCCGGACGCTAAAAGCCAATGCACGCAGAGCCATCTCGAATCCCCCAAGCCACCCCCTCAAAACGAGGGTGTGTTCCCCCTCCTTCTTCGGCCAATCTGGGGTTTTCTTGAGCGGAATCAGGACTCTGGCGGACTTTCTGCGCGCTCCTGAAGCTGGGGCCTGCCTCAAACGGGTTGTCAGCGAAATGAGCTGAACGAAATGCCCGTAAGCCTCTCCGGACATCCCCTCGACGACTTCATCCGTTGCCGAGGTGATTCCGAATGCCACTAGAGCGCCGACTTTCCCCCGGAGAGCGCCGCCGCGACTTCACCCACAGGCCAAGGCTGATGCTCGGTGTAGTCATCCATCTTCGTCTTGCCCTCGGCAATCTTCCCCTGAACGGGATCGAAGACGCGCCAATGAATCGTTGGCCCAAAGAGCGGCTGACTCTCGACCGAAACCACGCGCACCTCGCCCTCCTCGAAGCCACAAATCGGCTGAATGGCGCTCAGTAGTTGATCTCCGTTCAAATGACCGTCACCAAAATTCCAACCGAGCACGGTCCCGCCAAACACCTCGCCCTCGAGCCAGTCGTAGTCGTCGATATTGTCCACCGCAACGGGCAGCGCCTCAAGCAGCGCTCGCCCCTGAAAATGCATAAAGCGACTCACGAGCATCATCGACTTGGCGTAGGCCAGCTCCGTCGGATCCTCGAGCATCTCGTCGAGCTGCTCGTTGACCGTTGCACTTGTCTTCTTCAGCTTCTGGAGCTTGTCGAGCGAGCCCCCCTTCTTGAAGAGCCAGATATTGTACGCCCAGTTCCCCGCGTAATACCGCATCGAGGGGAGGAACGAGACCCGCGACGGCACGAAATTACCGAAGGTCGGAACCGCAACCAAAGAGAAGAGCATCGCCGCAAATAGCAAAGGCATCTGCGTCAGCTCCATGATCGACACTTCCGGATGGAACCAGAACAGAGACCATCCTCCGTAGATCATCAAGATATTCCACTCGACGGGCATGCCGTTCGGGTTGTTCAAGCCGATAAAGGAATGAAATCCGGTGAAGAGAATGCAGGCACCCAGGAGAAGCAGTTCGTTTCCTGTATACGTCGCTGCTAAGAGAATAAAGGGAATCGAAACTTCCGAGACGTGGCCGAAGAAGGCCATGAACTCTGCGAATTTGGAGGGGCGCAGGTCGTCGGGGAAATTGGTGAAAAGACTCTTCTTAAGGAAGCCCGGAAAGAACGGACCGTTATTCATCATGAACATGATCACAGAGGGGAAATGCGCGTTCCACTTCGAAACCCCCGCCCAGATCCAAATGAAGGACCAAGTCAGCTTCGCACCTGCGATCCAAAGATCATTCGCGGCGGCAAAGGTCATCGCCCCCATCACAACCCAGTAATGCTCGGATCTCGCCACAAGGAAGAGCGTCTTATCGAGGACGCCGTTCACGGCGACAAGAATGAAACAAGGCAGGAGCAACTCCCCTGTCACTTCAGGGGAGATCAAGACCCGGAGAAGCAAGAGCTGATTCAGGGCGTAGAGTCCGACGTCCAACCAATTGCGCGTATCCCCGCCGATCAACGGCGCGCCGCGGAAGAGTGGAAGCTTGATCGTCCCGACCCGCGCGAAATGCCGATAGCCGCCGTACCACTTATCAAAGCGCGCGTTCATCGGCCCCCAGCCGCAGCCAAAGCCAAAAAGCTCCCAGCACATCGACCAGACCATCGCCTTCTTGAACGCTTCGTTCGTAAAGACCCAGTCGCCAAAGTTAAGGAAGCCCGTGTAGCCCGCGTTGAAGCTGCACCAAAATGCCCAAACGCCGATCAAGACGAAAAAGTACTTCCCCCAGTACAAGGCCATCACACTCGGGCGATTCGGACTCGAATTCGCCGCGTTCTGGCACACCATTTTCACGCGTTCGGGAAAAGGCGCCCCGATCACCGTCTGCGGATCGTGAGGCGGTTGCAAATTCGAAAGATCGGACGGAGTCGGCTGCGCTGTGGTCATGCCCAAGAATATAGACCGCTCGGATGATGATTTCCGGCTCGAAATTTCGATCTTTCGCTCAGCGAGCGCTCCACAACGACTCGCCCAATCGTGAACCGAGACTCCATTCCCACTGACAAAGCCGGCATTCAGATCGCGCCCGCCCGTGGCCATGCCAGGCGCGCATTAGGAACGCTTCGTCGATGGCGCCCGCAATAGATCCCCAGCCGTCATCAGCGCTGCCTCACGCACATCATTTGCCAAGGCTGAATTCGGAAGCGTCCGAGCAAGCACCATCCCCCCCACGCAGAGAGCGGCCAAGGCGAGCGCGCGCCGACGTCGTGGCCGAGGTCGGACCTGCTTTTTCTTGAGACTCACTTCGAACAGGCCAACCATCGCTCGCAGCAAGTCTTCGTATGCACTCCTCACCTCATCGCTGGCCCGGGCGATATCCGACGGCAAAGCGATCATCGGACATTGTCCATCGAGATCGCCGAGATGGTCCGCCGAGAGATAACTCGCGACCATGCGCGTCGCACTCTCAGAGTCGGGCTGGAGAGCATCGACTCCCGCGCCGGATCGCCACTCCGCCCCCCGCCCCATCAGAAAGCTCGACACCGCCTCGCAGTAAAGCTCTTCCTTACTCGAAAAATGATTATAGAAGCCGCCTCGCGTCAGACCCGCCGCCTCCATGACCCGGTCGATGGTGACCGTTTCGAAACCGTGGCGATTGAACAAGATCCGCGCCGACTCAACGATCTTTTTTCGTGTCTCCAATTTGTGGCCAGTCTCGTATCGCATGCTCCGTCCTTCCCGCTCAACATTCACGTCGGCGTAAAATTACGCGAGCTCCATCATATGTTCTTTAACATTTCATCGAAATGCTCAATCCTCCGCTCCGCGCTTCTCAGAAAGGAAGATTCCAATGACACCTATGCTCGCCCCCAATCTCGCTGCTTACGAACCTGCGATCCTCGCCCTGGGCATACTCTGCCTCTCGGTTCTCATTCAAGGCTTCCTGACAGCCCCTCTCAGCTTTCTGAATGAGGAACAGACTCCCGGGATGCCCCTTCAGGGTGACCACGACCTACTCAGCTTCAGAGCACAAAGAGCCTTTTCCAATTCCGCGGAGACCCTGCCCCTCGTTGGCTTCGCTCTCGGCGTCGCACTTTACGCGGGCGTCACCCCCGCCCTGGTGAATTGGCTTACCGCCCTGCATGTCCTGTCGCGGATCGCATTTGCGGGCATCTACTACAGCGGTATCGGCAAGGTCGCGGGTGGCCCACGCACAATGGCGTTCGTCGCTGCGGCCCTCTTAAACATCGCCCTAATCTGCGCCGCGCTCTATTCGCTCCTCGCTTAACCTCAGTTCCGAAAAGGAAGACTCAATGAGCAAAATGACAATGATCGGATCCATTGAATGCCAACCCGGCAAGGCTGACGAAATGACGGCGGTTCTCAAGCAAATGGTCATCGCCGCCCGCGATGAACCGGGATGCGAGATCTACTCGTACCACCGCGGGAAGGAAAACACCTTTTGGTTCTTCGCCCTGATGACGAACGAAGCCGCTTTGCAGCCCCATGGCCAGAGCGAGGCAATGCAGGCCGCAATGAGCGCCTTCCGGCCCCTCATGGCGGGCCCGCCGCAGATGTCGCCGGCGACGCCGATCGCCGCAATCGGATTGGATCTCAAGTAACCGGGGGCTCGGGGGATCCCCTCGTTAGGGTTCGATCACCACTTTAAGCGACTCCGAATCGCTGCCAGCGAACGCGAATGCTTCGGCTGCGGCCTCTAGCGGAAAGCGGTGCGTGTTCAGAATCCGCGCGATCTCCGGATTCCGACCGAGCAGTGTCGCCGCCGCATCGACATCACGCCCCGTCGAACTATGGCCGTAAAACGCGCCAAAAATCACCGTCAACTCTTTGACGAACGCGGTGGTAAAGTTCCAGGTCTTCGGGGTGTAGTAGCCCGCAACCAAGAGCAGCGTTCCACCGGGCCGACACCATTCGCAAGCCGCATGAATAGACTCTTCCGATCCATCGGCCTCGATCACAAGATCATATTGCCCGCTCGGCTCTACCCCTGCGCCCAAGCGCGCAGCTGCCTCACGCTGAAACGAGCGGCTCGCGTCGACGTCCACCGTCGCAGCTCCCTTCGCGAGCGCCGCCGCCGCCGCGAGCAGGCCAAAGCCTGAGATATTCGCTCCAACCACAAGGGTTCGCATGCGTCCTTCGAATCGCGCGAGATCAAGGCTATGCAGGTTTATGGCGAGGGGCTCGATCAGATTCGCCCCGCTCGCGGCGTCGAGACCACGCGGGAGCGGGACGATCGAGGTCGAAGGCACGATGATCTCGTCAGCCATGCCGCCGTCCTGACCGATCCCCAGTAACCTTTGGTATCCCTCGGCACACCACGCCGTCTCACCGTGACGACATTGATCGCAAATACCGCAGGGCATCGTCGGCTGCACACCCACTGGTGTACCGTCGTCGAGTTCCCCAGCAAATTCATGTCCCATCGTAAACTGGAGCGGCCCGAACTTGATCAGATTCAAATCCGTTTGGCAGATCCCGATCGCCTTAATCTTGACTCGGACACCCTCTCCCGTCGGGTTCGGAACTTCGACGACCTCAATCCCATTTTCAGTATGTCTTACGCCTCGCAAAGCATCTCCTTACACGATCGCCAGACGGCGACCCTCCGCCTAAGTCTTCTTGCGGCGACTCTAGTCCGAACTTAAACCGGCCCTAACCCAGCTCCGTTCCATTCAGCGACACAGAAGACGTCACCTCGTGCGGTGCCCGAATAACGTCCAGCATAAAACACATGCGTTCGGCCGTGGCGACCAACCGGGCCACCTCCGCATCCTCCGCCGATGACTCCAGATCAAGCTTCGTATCGACACCCAGAAATCGGCTCTCCGCATTATCTGCACCGATCGACCCCGTCTGTTCAAAGCGAGGCGTCACCGTCATTTCAACGCGGTCCAGTTCGATCTTACGAGCCTCGCTGACACGAGCGAGTTGCGTAAGCATTCAAAACGCGATGGAAGAGGCGAAAAATGCCAGAGGCGGCGGCGCCGAATCGTCCCCGCCGATCATTGCACTTTCATCGCACACCATTTCGAAATCGCCGAAGCGGGCGAGCTTGCGTTGCTTGTCCGCGCGAGATGCTACGACGTCGAACTCGAGGCGGATCCCCTTATCGACGCTCGTGATGCGGAAAGGCTGGTTGGCTTCACTCATTCAGACCTCCTTCAATGGAGCACGATGATACGTGATCAATCTGATTCAAGCGCGTTTAACAAGTCCTCATATCGGGCGCAGCCCGTCGACTCGAGCATTTCTTCCCGCCAGAGCGTGTCCAGCTCCGCCCGTATCGTCTCTGGAAGGCGCGACGCTTCCCCCGATTGCCCCTGTCGAACCTTCGCGCTGTCGCTGCCGGGTGGGAGCGCGCCGCCCCTCTCCAGCCGGCCGCGAAGCATTGCGTCATCAAAACGGTCCTTGTGCTCCAGCATGAAATCAATCGATGAGTGCGCTTCCGTCGTCGCGAGCAAGGCTTCGTCGAGCGAAATCCCAATAAAATCCGCGATCCGCCTGATCGTCCGGGTGCTTTCCTGCAGCATCCTTTCGTAAGCTAGGAAGAGCACATCCGGATCATTCCGTCGGGGCCACCAAGACTTCAAATGAGCGAAATAGCCCCGCGATTTAAAGAAGGTCTCACGGGCATACTCATCGATCTCGATCGATCCGGCTTCGAAAAACCAGCCTTCCATGAATCTGAAATTCGAGACAAGAACATCTCCTGGCGCACGCATAACGTTGATGTAGCGCCCGCCCTTAGGCACATCGTGCCAGGACAGATGGCTCTTGAATGCACGGGGATGCGAACGCTGTTCCGCATCCAGATCGAGTCCCAAAAGCGGGCTCATCTCGATCCAAGGAATGACTCTCGAGATATCGTCGAAATCCATATCGCCGCCGGTTCGGAGCGTATGTACGATCTGCTGCGTCCAGGTCGTTCCACTCTTCCCGAACGGCGTAATCACCACATCCGTCGCCCGGAGTTGGAGTGCCATTCCTTCTGCAATGCGCTTCGGATCGAAGACCTGGCGCTGCAACGCCCGCATCTCCTCCATGCTCCGCGGTCGCACGGGGGCAGATGCTGTGGTCGCTGAGTCGGTGAACTGGCTCTCTTTCGATGAATCGCTCATGGTCGAAAGGCTACCGAATACAAGGGCAGTGGGGACACGCCAGCCAAGATATCCAGCGCCGCAGAATCGAGCTACTTTCCCCGAAGCAAGGTGCCGCGGGCGGGTCCCGCCCTTGCTTTATCAAGGAGAACACCCCATGGCCGAAGCCACGATGGAAAACCTGAGCGCGACCGAAATCGCCGAACTCCGAGACGCGGCGCGCGCTTTCGACCTGGCACGGATGAAGAAGGTCGGCGGCGTTCATTTCGCGATGGTGATCGCTGCTCTGACCGTGTGGGGCGCGGCCCTGACTTGGTCCGAATCGACTGGCTGGGTGCTCGCAGAATTTGCGGCGCTCGGCGGCGCACTCGTCGCAGGGAGCATCATTCCCTCAACGCTTCACGAATGGGGACATTTGCTCGGCGCCCGCCTCTCCGGGGCGACTTCTCCCGTTCACGACGATCCGCCAGGACATTTCGTCGTGTTCGACTACAAGATGGATCAGAACGATGTCCGTCAATTTGGATGGATGAGCTGGGGCGGAATCATTGCGGCGGGGCTCCCCGCGCTCCTCGGCCTCTTCCTCGTCCCTCTCAGCCTTACAAGCGGCGCGCTGTTTTTCTCGGTGCTCGTCTCCAAGGCGGTGGCCACCGCCGCTTTCGAAGTCCCGATCGCGCAAGCGGCGGCAGACCACGGCGAGCCCGGGCGGGCGCTGAGCGAAAGTGTAAAAGGGGGAGGACTCACCCGCGGCCGCCGGATCGGCCTCGCCGCAGGCGTCGCGTGTTTCTTGCTCCTTCAAATTTCCAACTGATACGCGCGTCACGAGTTTGTAATATTGATCCGCAGATTCCCATCCAGGAGACACTCATGCCCAGCCCAGGTACACCCCGCATCCCCGGCCTCGAACGAACCATCATCCATCCCGGCGCCGAAAACGACGTCCCCTGGATCGCCGTCCGCAGCCAGAAAAATGCCGACGGCAGCGAATCCCATGTGTGGGAGCGCTGGGTCGCGTTCTCAGTGGAGCCTCTATACCTCGCCCTCTACGCGAAATGGTCTCCCGGCATGATTGTGCGGCGTCACGGACATTACAGCCCTCATACGATCACGGTTCTCTCGGGCGAATTCACCTGCGAGGACGAACTCTGCAAGCCCGGTTCGCATCTCGAGCTTCCGCTGGGTGCATCTTTCGGCCCCTTTGTCGCCGGGCCCGAGGGCGTCGAACTTTACGAGGTGATGATGGGCGATCCGCGTTCGTGGAGCGATGAGCCCGAAGCGATGGCAACAATACTCGCCGAGCGAAGTGTAGAACAGCTCCCCGATCCGCCGATCGAATTACCCGCAGGCCTCGAAGATCTCCGCGCCGTTTTCAGCGCGGGCGCAAGTGAGAAAAACGACGGAGAGGCGAAAGCGGGCACCGGGACAACGACACCGCGTTCGATCGAAAGCGCAGCGGAGCAGTTTCTCAAGGACTACCGCGCGCCTGACGAAATCGAAGCCGACTGGAACGCCTGGATCAACCGCGGTGGGTCTGAAGTCTGGGACCGCCCCGGACTCACTCGCGCTCAACGGAGCATCGCCACCATCTCGATCATGTCCGCCCTGCGCGATGAGCACACACTCCGCGTCCACCTCGAAGGTGGCCTCGCCAACGGTCTCAGCCGACTCGAGATCAGCGAAGTCATCATGCACTCTGCGGTCTATGCCGGCGTCCCGCAGGCGCTCCGCTCTATGCGCATCGCGAAAGAGGTCTTCGACAAGCTGGACGGCGTCTAGCCATCTGCAACAGAAGAAGCCGCGCCGGCCTCTTGATCAGCGAGTCATCCAGAGGCTCAATCCGCGCCTGAATCCGCGACATAGCGCCCCGTGATGAGGGGCAAGTCCGCATAGGTCCGAATCCCCGCTGGCGCATCGCACACCGCAGGGATTGCGTTGACCACGGGCATCGCCGTCACCGGATTCGCGAGGTCCGCAATGCGCCCGGACTGGATCTGCTCCGGTGAAGGACTGAACTTGACGCGCGTATGCACGTTGGGACTACCTTCGACCTCCATCGTGTAGCCATGATGCACAGGCCATTCTGGCTCGAGCCCCTTCCCCGCGTTCCAGACCACGTCGAGCTCGATCACGGACTGATCGCCGACCATGCCTTTCCAAGTACATCGCTGCCCCGCGAGAGATCCTTGGGGCATCGTAAAGCCGTTAATCGTGCGTTCGTCGGGCGTGACTGCGGGCTCGTACCCGAAAGCCACCTCATCGAGTGGAATCCTGAGCATCTCCGCCATCACGTCGACACATTCAGCGTATTGCCCCAGCACTTCGCGGTTGATCTCGTGCCATTTTTCTTCCGGATCGAAGGACCAACCTAGATTGGTGTAGTTCGCGATCGCGTCGTAGTGGGTCAAATCGACAGACTCGAGAAAACGAATCTTCTTAAAATCGCGAGAGGCACCGGCCATCAAAGCCGCAACAAAATTCGCGAATCCGGGAAAAATCCCTGCACCAAAGACGCTCGCCCCACCCTTTGACGCTGCCGTTTCGATCCGGCCTCGGTCAACATCCCCGAGCGTCCGCCCATTCACGAAATAGCTGCTCGACACATTGACGCCCGCCTCGAGAATTTGAACGACATCGTCCACGTCCAGCACATTCGGCGTATAGGAAACACAATCGGGCTTCGATTCGAGTAGCTTTGCCACATCGCGCGTCGCCGCAATACCAAGCGGATCAAGGCCGCAAAGCGTCCCGACATCCTGCCCCTCTTTTTCGGCACTCCAGGCATAACACCCCACCAGCTCAAGCTCGGGATGGCGAATCACGCCTCGGGCGGCCTCTCGGCCAACATGTCCTGTGGTCCACTGCACAACGCGGTAGGTCATCAAGGTTCTCCTGGGCTAAAGCCTGAGTATCGCTCTTTTCCGCCGGCCGCGCGCCCCGACCGGGGTCGCGCCTGGCGGATTCACCTAGCCGCCGATTCAAAAACAGGCAGCTCGGGCCTCGCGAGCCCAAATACGCTCCAACTTGCTATAAAAGTAGGGGGTAGTCGAAGGCGCGTCCCCGACCTAAAAATGAGCTTCTGGCTCAGTCCACGGACGCCCTTCGCATTTCATTCTGTTTTACTGACCAAGGCCTAGGAGATTTCATGCGCACGACGCTACTCAGTTCCCTGATCACCCTCGCGATCCTGTTCACCGCCGGCATCACGAGCGCAGACGTCACAGCCCAGTTCGCCGCAGGCGGTTTCCGAGGCCCGGACGATCCCAACGTGAGTGCGTTCCGATTCACCGTTATCAATGGCAAGAACACGAAGATGGGCGGTTTCGATCTCGGTTTCGCGTCCCTGAGCGAGAGCCAAGACCTCTCCGGATTCGCGCTCATTTTCGGCCTGCATCGCCTTACTGGAAACATGAATGGAGGCGCCGTCTTCAGCCTGGTCAATATCCACGACGGAGACGATAAGGGGCTGAACGCTGGTTTTGTGAACAAGGTCAACGACGCAACCGGCGCAATGAACCTTGGGCTCGTGAATATCGCGGACGGACGAACGCTCATCGATACGGGTGCGCTTAACATGGCGCAGGAGTCGACCGCTCAGCTGGGCATGATCAATATCACGACGAAGCTCCGCGGCTTCCAGCTCGGCTTCATCAATATCGCGGAGAACGGTTTCCTCCCGGTCTTCCCCATCTTCAATTTCCCGAAGCGCTAGCGTCGACAGCGAGGGGTGTAGGCGGTCCGCGGTAAGCGGACCGATGCGGGCTTCGATCCGGACCGCCGACCCACTCAGCGCTTCCCCAGCGGGAGCGCCCTCTACAATCGTCTGCAGAGGCCCCATCTGCACGCGAACTGCTGCATCCCGAACTCCGAAACTGGGCCGGCATCGTGTAGAATCGGAGGATCATGATTCACTCGAACGCTCCCCTGCCCTACGCCGCCGTCCGCCCCATCGCTTCCTGTTGCGCCTCTCTTCGCGCCTCTTTTTGCGCCTCTTTTTGCGCCTCTATTTGCGCCCTTTTTTCGGCGTTCAATGCGCAAGCCGCGCCGGGGCCCTGCACTGTCGATCCCGCGCTTGGGAATCCGGTCTACGTCGAGATGCAGACTTCCTCGGGAGAGATTGCCCTCGAACTCTGGCCAGACGTCGCCCCCTGCACCATCAACAATTTCCTGGCCTACCGAGATAGCGGGCGATACGACGGAACCCTGATTCATCGCACGGTCGATGATTTTGTGATCCAGGGTGGCGGCTACGCGTACGACGCGCCGACGGACAGCTTCGGGAGCATCCTCCGCGACCCCAACGTCGTGAACGAGCCCGGCGCTTCTAACCTCAGGGGAACCATCGCGATGGCCCGCGTCGGCGGCCAGATTGACAGCGCGACCAGCGAGTTCTTCATCAACCTCTCAGACAACTTGAATCTCGATGTCGTCGACGAGGGTTTTACCGTTTTCGGCCGCGTCGCGGCGAATGATCTTCCTGTGGTCGATGCGATCGGAGATCTGCCTCGTGTCGTCGGACGCTGGACGCTCAATACTCCCCTGCGCGAGGTGCTGGGTGAGCTCCCGGTCCACCTTTCCCCAATCGAACCACCGGGCGGATACGGCTGCTTCGATCCCGCGGCTCTACCTGCAATCGGCCTTGCCGGATGGACCCGCGCGCTGGTCAATACCACGCTCACCGCTCTCGAACCTGACCCACTCACGGGCGCAACGTTCTTTCTGTCCGGGTCCTGTTCGGGCCAAGGCGCTGTGGGTTCGCCCAGCGTCGCCTGCACAACCGATCGCACGGTCGCCTATTTTAACGGCGGCTGGTTCACTGACCCAACGCCGATGACCTGCGATCAAATCGCGGAGTCCGAGGAATCTCTCGCGAGCCGCCGAAACGATCAGCAGCCACAGATCACCGAAGAGCTCGTGGAGGTCTCTGGTATCCTCGTCCCCGAACCCACCACCGGATCGCTCCTCACAGCGGGTCTGGTCGGCCTCGTCGGCCTCTGTCAAAACCGAAACCGGCAGCGGATTTGCACCTCCGCGCGGAGCCGGAGTGGATCCTCATGAACGCCCTTCCCTCACCTCTCACCTCATCTCATCCCGCACCGCGCCAAGGCCAAGAGATCCTTGATCAGGTGCATGCTCTTGCCCCCTCGATCCGTGAGGCTTCTGACGAGATTGAGAAGACCGGCCGGCTGACCAACGAAATCCTCCACGCCCTCAAGCAAGCGGACGTGTTCGGAATGGCGATTCCGAAGAGTATGGGCGGCCCCGAGGCCGACCCCATGACGCAGCTGGAAATCGTAGAAGCCCTTGCGGTCGCGGACGGTTCAGTCGGTTGGGTCGCGATGATCGGATCCGATGGCGGATACTACGCAGCCCATCTCTCGGAAGAATCCGCCGACGAAATCTACGCCGATCCAAACGCAGTCACGGCCAGCACCCTCGCTCCCCGTGGCCAGGCCCGACGTGAGGAAGGCGGCTACCGCGTCTCAGGGAAATGGAGCTTCGGAAGCGCAGGCCTCCACGCCGAATGGTTCGTCGGGGGTTGCCTTGTCGTCGATGACGCAGGCCCCGTCAAAGGACCTTCCGGCCATCCCATCGTCCGCATGATGTTCTTCCCTCGCAAGGACTGCCTTGTTCATGACAATTGGCGGACGACGGGACTCGCCGGCAGCGGCAGCAATGATTGGAGCGTAGACGAGGTCTTTGTTCCAGAGAGCCGATCTTTCTCGCTCTTTGAACCCTCAAGATTCAGTGAGCCTCTTTACGCTTTCCCATGGTTCGTCGTCGCCAACGCCCCCGGCGTTTCGCTCGGAATCGCCCGCGCCGCGATCGACACGCTTTGCGAGTTGGCCGCGAAGAAGAAAGTCATGCCGGGCGGAAAACGACTCCAAGACGATCTTCTCCTGCAAACTGCGGTCGGCCAGGCCGAAGCCGAACTCGGCGCCGCCCGTGCCTATATCTACACAGCGACCGCCGCGATCTTCGAAACCGTCTGCGCCGGGAACGAACCGAGCCTCGATCAACGCGCCGCCTACCGGCTCGCAGGCATCAATGCCTTCCGGGCCAGTAAATCAGTCGTCTGCCGAATGTACGAAGCGGGCGGGGGGACGGCTCTTTACGCGAGCTCCCTCCTCGACCGACAATGGCGCGACATCTCTACGATCACGCAACACGCCTTCGCCAACGAACGCGTTTATGGCGAAGGCGGACGGGCGATGATGGGGCTCGATCCCCAGTCGATGATGCTCTAACGACGACCCAAGGAGCACGCATGCTCAGCCATCAAGAACTCTCCGATCGCGCAGAAATTCAGGACCTGATCGTTGCCGAAGCCAGCGCAATGGATCGGCGCGATTGGGAGCGGTGGAAGGAGTGCTTTACTCCGGACGCGGCGATCGACTACTCCGAGAATGACGGTGCGATCGGCGCTCCCGCAGAAGTCGGCGCCTGGCTCTCCGAAGTCCTCGGCCAATTTCATTCCTACCAGCATTTGTCTTCGAACGCGGAAATCGCCCTCGACGGGGATCTCGCGCGCGTCCGCACGATGCAATACATCGCGGTCAAGATGCCCACTTCCGAGGGCGAGCAGGTGGTTTTTTCGGGAATCTGGTTTCGGGACGAAATCATGCGCACGCCCGCCGGCTGGCGCATTCGCAAACGGCACGAGGAACTTGCGTGGCGACATAACTTTCCAGACGACTTCTCGCCTCCGAACCTCTCTAACTGACCCATAGGCGCATTCCGTCATGGATTCGCCCTCTCCCATTCAGCCCCTGATTGAACCGGAGCTGGGATCGCCAGAAGACTGGATCGCGACGGTCCATGCCCCGGGACCGGAATGTGAATCGCGATCGTCGCATTCTGAATGAGGCGCGTTCCAGCCATTCACAATGAACGGCAAACCAAAAACGGCGGCAACTGCAATTCAATGAATTGCGAGACAGCCTGCGCACGGCCCTCCGCCTCCTTGCCAATCGCGCTACTTGGTACGCCCCTTGCTCTGCTCTCTTCCCTCTTGTCCTATTTCACGCCTATGTGCCTCGCATACCGCGGCCTTCGTCAGGAAATCGTATGGCCTTTCGAATCGGGTCCTCGCAGAGCTCGACCACCCTCTTCGCGCAGCGCCAGTTTTCAATTCACAATGCGCGAAAAAATCAGGCGCTCGAGCGATTGGCCTCCGGACGTCGCCTGAATAGCGCTGCAGATGGACCCGCCGAATTCGCAATTTCGCTGCGTCTCAAAGCTCAGATCGGCAGCCTCAGTCAGGCCCGACGAAACTCCTACGACGGTCTTTCCACCGCCCAGATCGGCGAAGGCAGCCTGAATGAGACCAGCGGCATCTTGGTCCGCATCCGAGAGTTGGCAATCCAGTCCGCAAACGGGACCTTGAGCGATCAACAGCGGCAATCGATCGGTGCCGAAGCTGAATCGCTTCTCGAGGAGGTGGACCGAATCGCTGAAGTGACCCAATTCGGCTCCAAACGCCTACTCGTCGGACTCACTTCAATTGGGATCGCGACGGGTGCCAGCGCAGACGAGATCCTCAACCTCCCGAGCGTCGACGCGCGCCGCGATGCGCTGGGCCTCTCGGGCGTCGACTTGGGCACAGACCCACAAACCTCCGCTTCCACCCTCGCCTCACTCGACGCCGCGATCGACCAGGTCTCAAGCGCACGGGGCGCGTTCGGAACGGCCTCGAATATTCTTGAGTCGCGCATCCGCCAGAGCTTCACGGAAGAAGAAGCCCTGCGAGCCGCTGAATCTCGAATTGGAGACGCCGACATCGCCGAAGAGGCTGCAGAACTAGCGAAGGCTCAGATCATGGAACAGGCATCGCTCTCCGTTCTGGCCCAGTCCATCGAGCAGGACAAGATCGTCTTGGACCTTCTAGAAGCGACCGCATCCTAGAAGCCCCGCGAGTAAAACCCGCAGGCAGCCCTAGTGCAAACACTGAGAAATGACGCCGCCAGCGCTTCTCCGTCAGCCCATTCCACGAATACGAATGCGTCAAAATCACTTGATCTGCGCATTGAACGCCCATCTTCCTCAAGCAAGACCACCCCGATGTCCGATAAGCGGATGAGCGTCAGCGCGGCAACAAAGAACCATGCTGGCAGCCGGTCTTGAGGAAGCAAAGTAGATGGATTCGTCCGAGAAAGACAAGGAAGAAGCGAAGGAGACCGGTTGGCTTAGTCGAATCGGTCGCACCCTTCGCGGGCGCTTTGTTCTCATTGCCTTGATCAGCCTCGCCGCGCTTCCGGCACTCGTGAATATTGAACTTAGCGATTGGTCCTCGCCGCGGGGATTCGAGTCCGTCAACCCGACGCCCGAGAACGCATATACCGAACAGGATGAACGTACGTTCGTTGATACGGCTTTCGACTCGGTCAGCGGAGTCGCATGGAGCGATGTCGACGATCAGCCGGAGGCGCGAAACGTCGAGGCGCTCCTCTCGGCGACGCCCGATTTTGACTGCATGATCGAGCCCTGGGCGGAAGTTTCCGTACGCAGCCCAGTCAGTGGGCGGATCGATGCGATCCATTTCGAACGCGCGGACCGGATCGAAGCCGGCGATCTACTCGTCGAACTCGACGCTGAATTGGCACAGGCTGAACTCGACGTGGCCGCGAAACGCGGGGCGATGACCGCTTCCTTGCGCGCTTCGGAAGCACGCCGTTCCCTCGGCACGAAACGAAGTGGCCGAGCCCACCGACTCTTCAACGAAAATGCGATGGCTCTGGATGCGAAGGAGCAAATTCTCACCGAGACGGAAATCGCACGTTTTGAACTCGAAGAAGCCAAAGACGAACTCGAGCTCGCGGAGCTTCAGCACGCACGCGAGATGGCGCGCTACGAACAAAGGCGAATCCGTAGCCCAATCAGCGGAATCGTCGCAGACCGATTGATGTCCGTCGGTGAAGTCGTCGACGAAGAGACCATGCTCGAAATCGCGCAGCTCGACCCGCTTCGCGTCGAAGTCGTCTTGCCAGCTCTTGAATTCGGCTCTGTCCGAAAGGGCATGAAGGCCGCGGTGATCCCAGAGATTCCGGGCGACCAGGCCATCGTGGCGACGGTGCGACTCGTCGATGGCCTCATCGACTCGGCCAGTGGGACGTTCGGAGTTGAACTTGAGCTGCCTAATCCGGATCATGCGATTCCTGGTGGCCTTCGCTGTCGCGTTCAATTCGTCGAAGACGCGGTGGCAGACGCGGCGGATATGAACGCAGTGCGTTCCCAGGCAGACCAGAGCATTCAGTGACCGGGTACGGCCATCTCTCGAGAATCGCGCTTGGACTCACCTCCCTCACCTGCGTGATTCTCCTCGCCCTTGACCTCGCCGGGTTGATCCCTGACCAAGCAGACCGACTCACGGAACAGCGCTCCGCAATTGCGGAATCCATGGTCACCCAGGCAACCGTTTCCGCGACGCTCAAAGATATGCGCGGCCTCCGAGCGCTCATCGAAGTCGCCGTTCGGCGGAACGAAGAGGTGCTTTCGACAGGTCTCCGTGATTCTCGCGGACGACTGATCATGACCACACGGGGACATGCTGAACTCTGGGCCGGAGCCCCAGCCGATGGCTCCTCCCCCACCCATATCCGCATGCCCATTTTCAACGAGGGACAGCATTGGGCGATGCTCGAAATCAACTTCTCGCCCGTGACCTCGCAGGCCTTCCTTGCGGCACTCTGGGCCCGCCCCTCGGTTCGCCTTATCGGCTGCGTCGCCTTGATCGGATTTTTTGCGAACCTCGTTTTCGTAAGACGGATCCTGCGACATCTCGATCCCTCAGAAGTCGTTCCTGCCCGGGTCCAAACCGCACTCGACGTGATGGCGGACGGCGTCCTCCTGGTCGATTCAGACGAGCGGATCGTCCTTGCGAATAGCGCATTTTGCCGTCTCACCGAGAAGAAGTCCGCCTCCTTGCTGGGTCTGCCGGCTTCGATTCTCGACTGGAAGATCGACGACCGCGACGCCTCGAAATCTGAGCTCCCCTGGTATGACGCCATCACCCACGGTGAGTCCCGAGAAGATTTCGCCCTCGCTTTCGAACCCAATGGGAGCAAAACGGCGATCGAATTCCGAGTCAGCGGGTCCCCCGTCCTGGACGGCTGGGAACGCGCCAAGGGCGCAATCGTGACCTTCAAGGACGTCACCGTTATGGAGGAGCAGCGCCGCTCCCTTGAACGAGCGATGGTTGAACTCGAAAAATCTCAGGACGAGATTCGGCTTCAGAACGAAGAACTCGAGCAGCTGGCCCAAACGGACCCACTGACGGGGATCGCGAACCGGCGCACATTCATGGCGTGGTACGACGAGCAGCTCGCCGTCGCGCTCGCGAACAAGAAGCCCCTCTCGTGCCTCATGGTCGACATCGACTTCTTCAAAAAGGTCAACGACGACCATGGACATTCCGTCGGCGACGAAATCATTTGTGCCGTCGCCAATGTGCTGAAAGACCATTCTGGAGCGACCGATATCGCGGGGCGCTACGGCGGGGAAGAATTCTGCGTGGCGCTCCTCGGCTCAGATGCAACGGCGGCGACCGCCGTCGCGGAATCGATCCGCAAGACGATCGATGCCCCTGCATTCGCGCGCATTCCCGTCAGCGTCAGCATCGGCGTTTCCTCCACCGAATTCGGCGCCACGACGCCGAGCGCCCTCATCGACGAAGCCGACGAGAGCCTCTACGCCTCTAAGAACAACGGCCGAAACCGGGTCACTCGGTACGACGAGCTCTCTCCGGAACAGCGAAAGCGCTAAGCCGCCGAGCGGCCTGGGCCGCGCGAGCCCTCGCTATTCCGCCTGTCCCGAAAAGGCGAGCGTGCGTTCGAGGCTCTCTTCTTCCTGCATCATCGCCGCTCGCTGTTTCGCCGCGACGGCCTCGCTCCTGCGCTGAACCGAAAGGACGAGCCGGGTTGCCGCTCTATGCCCCCACGACTGGGGTCGGTCGCAGAACGGGGCCAGAACGCGAATGAGGAATTTCGAGACACCGGTCTCAATCGCTTCCTCTTCCAACGAATCGACGCATTCGTAGGACCCGGGATCCCCCTGTCGCCCACATCGCCCATACAGCTGCCGATCGACGCGCCCGGCCTCGCCCCGCGCGGTCGACATGACGTGGAGCCCTCCTGCCGCTTTGACCTCATCCGAGACTTTGATGTCGGTTCCCCGCCCGGCCATGCTGGTGGCCACCGTAATCTTTCCGGGCTCACCCGCGACCGCAATGATCTCCGCCTCGCGATGATCCTCCCGCGCATTCAGCACATCGTGTGGAAGGCCGACCTCGGTCAGTCGCCGCGAAAGATCTTCCGATTCGCCGACGGACCGCGCGCCGACCAAGATGGGACGGTTCTCCGCATGCAGCCGCTTGATTCGGTCGAGAACGTACGCCCATTTTTTCTCCGAAGTGGCGAAAACCCGGGCGGGCTCTGCCCTACGCTGAATCGGCCGCCGAGTCGGAATGGCGATTGTATCCAGATCGTAGACTTTGCGGAGCTCGCCTCGGACTTCCTCCGCGGTTCCGGTCATCCCACAGAGGCGGAGATAACGCCGGTAAAATTTCTGGTAGCTGATCCGTGCGAGCGTCTTTCGCTGGCCCGAAATTTCGACCCCTTCCTTCGCCTCGATCATCTGATGCAGCCCCGCCTCCCAGGAACGGTCGGGCATCACGCGCCCGGTATTGCGGTCGATGATCATCACCTTGTCTTCGCGAACCAAGTACTCCTCATCCGGCCGGTAGAGGAATCGCGCCTGCAGGGCCTGCACGATGAGTTCTTCACGCCGCCGCTCTGCACACCAAATTCCTTCCATCGATTCGGTCAACTCGGAAAGCCGCTCACTGCCTTCCGGGAGCAGATTCACTCGGCGTGCATTGAGATCGATTTCGAAGTCCGCTTTCTCCTCAAGCTTCTCGGAAAGCGCTAAGGCCTCCCGACTCATCCGTTCGAGATCGCCGTCCTCTACGGTTTGGGAGAGGATCAGCGGTGTCCCCGCTTCATCAATCAGGACGCTATCCGCTTCATCAACAATCGCGTAACAGAGGCCCCGCAGCAGAAAAGGGCTGGCGCTGCCTTCGCCCTTCGCCATCAATTCTAGAGCGATTTTCGATCGTCCCTCACCGCGCTCCATGCGGTCCCGAAGATAGTCGAAGGCAATCTGCTTATTCGTGACATACGTGATATCCGCCTGATAAGCCTTTTGCCGCACGTCGGTATCGGTATCCGAGTCAAGCACGACGCCGACGGTCAGCCCGAGCTTCTCGTAGAGCGGTCGCATCAGCTCCGCGTCCCGCTCGACGAGATAATCGTTCACCGTAATGACATGGACGGGCATCCCCGCAAGAGCGGCACAACAGGTGGGCAGCGTCGCAGTGAGCGTCTTGCCCTCCCCCGTCCCCATCTCGGCAAGCATCCCGCGCATCATGGCGTATCCGCCCATCAGCTGAACACGGTAGGGTTCCATGCCCATCGTTCGCCGCGCTTGCTCAGAGATCAAAGCAAATGCAGGAACGGCCAGATCCCCGTCGACCCCTTCCTTGAAGAGTGCTTTCCGAAGGGACTCTGTCAGATCAAGCAGCGCCGAATCGCTCTTTTCGCGCAGGCGTTCGCGCGCGTCCTCGACTTCGATCGCGAATCGCTCGAGCCCCGCGACGTCCGGCTTATCGGCATCCACCCAGCCCTTCACTCGGTCGAAGGCCCGCTCAGCACCACTCTTGCGGGTTTCGTTTCGCTCCGGATAGACGCCATGCCGAATTCCGGGCCGTGCGACGCCCTCAGACACCCAGCTCACCCATGAACAAGCGACGCATGCTGCGCTTCGCCCGCCAAAAAATCGGCTCCGCATCGTAGTCAAAGCGCACGATGACGCGCCCGCCGTAGCCACTGATCGGGGTATTCCGCGGAAGGGATAGATCGACTACGAAAAAGGGTTCATTCGTGGTCACGCCCTCGGTATCCCGCGCGTCCACGGCGATCGCACCGCCACCACTCGCTCCCAGTGCCATACTCGGCAATCGCTTCGTCGCCGAGGGCACCACATGGTCAATCCGCGCACTCGTCTTCTGCGTCGGCGCTTCCGCGAGGCGAACCGCGATCCCTTCGATGCCCCTTCGCACCTGGTGAATCTCATCTTCGGATATGACCGTGCGCACCGTCGGCTCAGCCAGCTGCGCGATATAGCCAAGCACTTCTCCGCGGCGGACAAAACGGCCCACAAGGTCGGGCTCAAGCAGAACAAAGCGGCCCCCCTCCTCCGTTCGGACATTGCTCCGCGCTTGTTCCTCACGCGCTGCAGCATATTCCTCGCGCAGGCGATCCACTTCCTCCTGCTGAATCCCTGCACTGGAAACGCTCTCTTCTCGCTCACGTGCTGAAACTGCTCGCGCCTCCTCGAGCTGAGCCCGCAAGATCCCCACCCGCGCCTCAAGCTCAGGATCAAACGTCCGGATCACCGTTTCTCCGGCTGCCAGGGTCGTCCCTGGGTTCGCCGCTAATTCCGTGACGAAGCCATCCGTCTCGGCACGCAGCTGCGCGCGCTCCGAAATCCAAACAACGCCCTCATGGGTCGACCAAGAGGGAAAGGGAACGACAAAGACCGCGAGGAGTCCCGCCACCACAAGCCCCGTGATCGTCCCCGCAACCCGGAAACGCGCCGCCGCGACCCGAGGATCCGCCAGCAAACTGAGAACGCCTCGGTACGCCGGTAAAACCATCTGGAGAAGAATCCCCCAGAGTGCCAACAAGACGCCCACGAAAAAGAACTGATTCGCGAGAAAGAAGGCAATCCCGAGCGTGATCGAAAGGCGGTACATCCAGGCGAGAACGCCGTATCCGATCAGCCATTTCCGCTCCCCTTCGGCCAGATGCATCTGCCTTCGTTCAGGGAGACCGAGAATATAATGCTCGAAGAGATACTGAAGATATTGGCTCGCCCGCGCCGCAAGATTCGGAATTTCCAGCAAGTCTGAAAGGACGTAGTAGCCATCGAAGCGAAGCAGCGGATTGCCGTTAAAAAAGAGCGTCGAGAAGCCCCCGATCAACATCACGTTCCAAAGCACAGTGCGGAAAAAGCCGGGCGAGATCTCGAGCCAGATCAGCAGCGCGACGGTCGAAATCGCGAGCTCTACCATCACCCCCGCGCTGGCGACCAGAATGCGGCTCCATTTATTGCCGAACCCCGTCGACGCCGACGCATCCACATACGGCATAGGCATCATGAAGAGAAACATAATGCCGACTTCATGCACTTCGCCCCCGCGCACCCGCGTCGCAAAGGCATGCCCCATCTCATGCACGATCTTCACAAGCGGATAGGCAATACAGAGAATCAATAGGTTCATCGGCTCGAGGACGGCCGCGAGGCTCGGCGCCGTCAGCTCCTGCCAATGCACCGCGGACTGCAGCGCCCCAAAGCCGATCAATAAGAGCCAAGCAATCAACGCGGGGCGGGTGAAACACTTATCCGCGAGCCAGACCCATCGGCCGAGCCAGACGTCCGGATCCCAGATCGGGAATTTGGCCATCATCGGATTAATGAAGCGCGAAACCCACTGGTTCTTCTTGGCCTTACTAAATCGGTCGAAAACCTCGGCGCTATCGGGATTCACGTCGCATTGAAGCAGATCCGCGGTATGCAGCTGCGACATCAACATGATCAGTTCGTTCTGCCCAGGCGCATCGTCGCCGAGCCGCGTCAAGGCGGCATTCCAGATCTCGCTCACCGTCCGCGAACCATCCATCATCGCGATCATGAAATAGACATCGGGCCCGAAGCGGTGGAAGCGGCCTGAGGCCGGATCTTCAAGGATATGCCAGCGCTCGCCCCGGTAGTGATGACGGTGGATCCGCGTATGCGAGCGCAGGCGCGGCTTGAGCGTCTCGACCCGGTACCAATATTGACTGAAAATGCCCATGCTTCGAACCGCCTGCCCTACGGAAGCCAGGACCAGGCGCGCAGGCGCATCCAGTCAAAGAGCGAATGGGTATAGATCCAGAGCAGCCCGCGCTTCCCCACTTCGATCTTTCCGACCCCTTCCATCCCTGGACGCAGCGAATCGACGGGTTCTTCAAGACGCGCCTCGACGCGGAAGAAGTTTCGGCCATCTTCCGCTGCCGCGATCGGAACGACCCGCTCGACAACCAGCGCAAGATCGTCCCCCGGCTGCGCCGTCAGCTTGAGCCAGCCCGGCTGCCCCGCTTCCACCTCGTCAATCTCGGTCTCGTCCACTTCGAGGACAATGCGGTAGCGATCGAGCGGAGCGACCTGAAACAAGACCTCACCGCGCTCCACCGGGGAGCCAAGCGACCGACTCAAGTCGCCTTCTGCAACAACGCCGTCGAAAGGAGCGACTAGCAGCGTACGGGCGAGCCGCTCATCCACGAGATCCTGCTCCGCTTTCGCCTGAGCCAATCGCGCACGAAGAATATTTGCCTCGGAGCGATCACGCGCGGCCATCGCTGCGCGGTATTCCTTGTTGAGCTGAGCCGTCCGGGCCGTCCATTTGCGGCGCTCGAGACGCAGGTCCGTATCATCGATCGCGCCGAGAACAGCGCCCTTCTCGATCACATCGCCCGCCCGCGCGCGGGATTCCGCAACATAGCCGTCGATCGGAGCCACAATCGCTCGCTGAACAAGCCCCTCGAGCCGAGCCGGGGCCCCGATTCGGTGACGCCCAGGAAAGAACGCCAGCCCGACCAGCAAGGCCATACCCACGACCACAACAATTTGCTGCGCGCGTCGGTCTCGCCCGAACCAATGCTCCCGCTTGTTCTTCAGAGAACGGGAGATCCGTTTGCGCAGAGGTAACGACGCATCCTGCCGAAGCGCCACCAGGGGCCCGAGCAACGTCGCCAACTGCTCCATCCGCGATGTGATGAGCGGACCCGCCGGATGCTTATTCTTGTACTCCGCAGAGATCGCCCCGATCGGCTTGCCGCCCGCTGTGAGCGGGACCGAAAAGGCGCTGCCCATCTGATGGTTCTGACAGAGCTCGGCATGACATCGATGCGGCGCGCGCTCGGCCTCCCCGGGCCAGCGAATACTTGACTCCGCATCAATGGATTCCTCCATCGCCGCTGCAATGGAACGCCCCAGACGCGTCCGCACGTCGAATCGCGCGCTATGCGACACGGCTTGGATTCGAATCACCTGCTCGTCAAGGATCCCGAGGCTCACACGGTCACAGGCAAGCGCCGTGGCGAGCTCCGACACCAAAGCGAGGTAGCCTGAATTCGCATCTTCGGGCTCGATCAGCGTCGTCATCATTTGCGTGAGAAGGCCCTGCTTGCCCTCCCCTTTGCCGCCACCCGCAGAAGCCAGCAAAAGGGGAAGCCATGTCCCCGCCGCTTCAATGCTCTTCCCAACCAGAGCGACAGCGCGGTCATCCAGCTCCGTCGTAAAGACGAAGACCGCAAGACTTCGGTTCCCCAGCTCGATCGGAAGCGCCACGATCCGACCCGGCTGCGCCATGCCCGTCTCATCCTTCGGCCGAGGACGGACGCTCTTTCGGCGCGCCGCCATCACCGCGGCCGCCGCTGCATCGTGTTCAGAGGTCTCTTCGTCGGGATCAGGCCAGCGCGCAGCGACCTGCGCGCTCACAGAAGGACGAGGCTGTGCGGGGCGACCTGCATCGGTCGCAGGCGCAGGCGCGGGTGCTTCAGGCGTTCCCGGCAAGAAGAGTGACGCGCCAAGAATGCCCGGATTCTGCTCACAACATCGAGCAAGCCAAATGCTTGCAGCGGGCAACATAGGGATGAGGCCTCCTCCCTATTCTTCGTCCCCCGACCGTCTCCACTTGAGATTCCAAAATGCAATGAACTCAGGCACTTGGCGCATTTTGGCACATCGCTCATTCGCCTCGATTGGACTCAAGACTGCTCCGGAATCACTCGATCCGAAGGGGCACTCTGCAGCGCAACAGCTGCGATCCACGAGGCTCCCTTGAGTAAAAAATCTCGACCCCCAAAGCGCCCCTCCG
Organism: Myxococcota bacterium; assembly: GCA_045106235.1. Lineage (GTDB taxonomy): Bacteria > Myxococcota_A > UBA9160 > UBA9160 > UBA4427 > UBA4427. The sequence goes on along the minus strand of JBGCEJ010000015.1, from coordinate 11,063 downwards.
CTCCACAAGCGGATGCTCCCGCCGATCCGGCGTCCGACAAGCAGGCTCGAGGGAAAGGCGCCTCCTCGCGCCCCGCCGAGCTCGAAGAACTCGAAGCGCGTGTTCTGCTTTCGACCTGGACCCTTCAAGACGCAGGCGAAAACGGAACCGGCGAAGCGATCGAACAACAGATCAGTGCCGAAGAAATCGCCCGCCTCGCTATGCGAGACGAGAATCAAACCTTCGACCTTTCCTCCGGCGCCGAGTCTGAAACCGCCACCCAGGAAATCGTCTTCGTCGACGCGGGGGTCGAGGGATATGACCGCCTTTTGGTCGACCTCTTCGGCGAAGACGACACCACAAGCCGGTCCATCGAAGTCATCGTCTTGTCCGAAGACCGCGACGGCCTCGAGCAAATCACGGAAGCCCTCGCGGACCGCACAGAGATCGATGCCATCCATCTTATCGCCCATGGCGAGGATGGCTCGGTTCAGCTCGGGGACGGATACCTCGACGCCGCTAGCCTCACGGCGCGCCGAGACGAGATCGAAGGCTGGTCGACCTCGCTTCGCGAAGACGCGGACATTCTGATCTACGGTTGCGACCTCGCGTCGACGAACGAAGGAAAGAGTCTCGTCACTTCCCTCGCGGACCTCACGGGCGCGGACATCGCCGCCAGTACGGACCTCACGGGCGCCGCCGCGCTAGGCGGAGACTGGGATCTCGAATACCGCGTCGGCGAAATCGAAGCAGCCACCCTCGAACAGGACGCATGGCACAACAACTGGGTCGGCACACTCGATATCGAGAGCGGCCTCGTCGCCCACTACCTCTTTGACGAAGGCAGCGGATCCGTCGCCATCGACGAAGCCGGAGGCGACGATACGGGGACGCTCTCTGGCACGCCGGCGCCCTCCCGCGTCACGGGTATCCTCGGCGAAGCACTCGAATTCGCGGACGGAGGCGATGACATCCTAACCGTCGCCGACTCGGCGAACCTCGATTTCGGAAGCGGCGATTTTACTGTCAGCTACTGGTACAACACCTCGACGACACCCACGTCTCAAGCCCGAATTGTCAGGAAATTGGATTCCGGCATAGCCCCCGGATTCGTCACCTTCGCAGACTCTGCGAACGATATCAATCTTGTCGTGAGCGACGGCACATCGAGCGTCGCACTCAACGGAACCGGTGAGTTCGACGGAGAATGGCACCTTTTCACGGCTGTCCGAACGGGGAACCTCTTCGAGCTGTACGTCGACGGCAGCCTCATCGATTCAGAAACCCTAGCGCTCGGCAGCATCGACAATGCCGAAATCCTCACGATGGGGGGCAGCACCGGAGCGCCGGAAACCTACGACGGGAAGCTTGACGAAGTCCGGCTTTACGACCGAGCCCTTTCGAGTTCAGACGTTACCGAACTCTTCAACACTTCAGGAAGTTTGACATACCCCGAATCCAATGGCGCTAACAACTACTTCGAATGGATCACTGGCGTCAGCTTCGCGGGAATTAACAACACAACAGTTGCTAACGCCGGAGGCTACGGAGACTACACGGGCCAAACCGGAACAGTCGAGGCCGGATCTACCTACGACCTCACCGTGAACATCAATTCCGACAGCCAGGATTACGTCAACGCTTGGTTCGATTGGAATCGCGACGGTGACTTCACTGACGCAGGCGAGACCTACACGGTCGTCGCCAATACTGGAAGCAACGGCCCACACACGATCTCGATCGACGTGCCCGCCGGAGCGACACTCGGCAATACGGTCATGCGTGTGAGCGTCAGTTATCAAAGTGCACCGTCGTCCGAAGGCGTCCTCTCATTCGGGGAAGTCGAGGACTACACGATCAATATCCTCGCGGCTCCCGTCGTTGGGGGAGAAAACGAAGCGCCCACGGCGGTCGATGACACCGTCAACGTGGATGAAAACGGATCGATCATTCTCGACCTGACCGCGAACGATACGGATCCCGATGGAGATCCCATCACCGTCGCCGAGTTCACTCAGCCGAGCAACGGCACGGTCGTCGACAACGGCGACGGAACAGTCACGTATACGCCCTCTTCCGGCTACACGGGCGCAGACAGCTTCGACTATGTCGCGATCGATTCAGGCAGCGGCGTCCAGCACTACTGGGGCCTCGACGGCGGCGTACAAGACGCCATTGGCGGCGCGGATGGCGTGCTCTACGGCACTTCCCCAGTCGCCGCCGACGTCGGCAGCGGCCTCGCATTCGATGACTCAACCGAAGACTACGCCCTTATTCCCGACGTCAGTTACGGGTCTGAATTCACAATGTCTTTCGACTTCAAGGTCGACGGCAATAGCGGGACGCTCTTTCAATACCTCTATAGTCACGGCGACGTCAACGCCACGAATAGCTTAAACGTCTTCCTGAACGAAGCGTCACATGGGACTGACCCCAATGTCCTTCGAACGGTGCTGCGGGACTCTGACGACACCCTCGACAACGTCGCGCTTCAAATCGACGCGACCTCGCTGATCGGGACCGGCTGGCATACCTATACCGTGAGCGCCGGCGCCGACGGCATCGAAGTCTTCATCGATGGTGTCTCCGTAGCAACAGATGCGACACGCGGTACGGGCTCATTCGATCCGGCAGGCGGGCTCTACCTGGGCGCGAGAGAGGACTTGGGTGCTGACCGCTTCTTTGGAGGCGCCCTCGATTCTCTCCGAATCTACGACAGCGCACTTGAAGCGGATGAAGTCTCCGCGATCGCATCCGGCCAAAACGTCGGGACGGTTAACATCACCGTCGACGCGGAAAACGATGCGCCGACCTTCAGCGTCGGCGACGGCGTGGCTGAAACTACGTTCGAGGGTCTCAGCGCAGCGCTCGTTGATGTCGTCATTCAACCGGACGGCAAGCTCGTTGGATTGGCGAGCGCAAACACGGCGGAGAGCGGCCAAGATATCGACTACGCCCTCGTCCGCTACAACACAGATGGCACGCTCGACACCAGCTTCGGCACCGACGGATACGTCTACAACGCCGTTACCGCAAATAACGAGCTCCCCGCCTCCATCCTTCTGCAGCCCGACGGAAAGATCCTCGTCGCAGGCGGCTATTCCCCGACATCAAGCCTCGACAGCATCATCATGCGCTACGACACCAACGGCGACCTCGACACGAGCTTCGCGGGCGACGGGATGCTGACCTTCGATGTGTCCGTAACAAGCACGGACTACATTGAAGACATGGTCCTGCAAGACGACGGCGGCATCGTTGTGACGGGCTACGCCACGTTCTCTGGTGACGAACAAATCTTCGCAGCGCGGATTGATTCGAACGGCGTCCTCGACACAACCTTTGATGGCGACGGCGTTCGCGTCCTCATGCTCACGACCAACGACGACCGCGGAAACGCCATCGCGCTCCAGCCCGACGGGAAAATCCTGATTGCAGGCCAGTCTGAGAATGGAACCGACCGAGACCTCGTCGTCCTCCGACTTAACGTCGACGGCAGCGATGACACCAGCTTCAATGGAGACGGCGTATTTGCGTATGACGGCGGAAATTGGGACACAGCCCAGGCCATCACCGTCGATGCCGGCGGGCGAATCGTTGTCGGCGGCCTGTCCTACGGCACGAGTAACTATGACTCGGTCGTTCTCCGCCTCAACCCCGACGGTGAACTTGACGAAAATTTCGGCACAACGGGCATCTCGACGGTTGCGGCCGGGAGCCCCCATGAGCAAGTCGATGCCATCGCGATTCAGGCAGACGGGAAAATCGTTGTTGCCGGAAGCGCCTACAACGGCTCGAATAACGATCTCTCAATCTTCCGACTCGACGTCGACGGGCAGCTCGATTCATCTTTCGACGGAGACGGCTTAGTCCGAAACAATCTGAATGGAGCCACCGACGCCATTAAGACACTCGTCATCGATGAAGACGGTACAATCATCGTCGCCGGCAACACCAGTATCGACTCTGCTGGGACCGCGTTCATCGCTCGATATGGTGCAGACGGTGCTCTCATCCAAGAATTCGCACTCGTCAATACGCTTGATGGAAACCCGACCTTTATTGAGGGCGGTGACGCGGTCGTGCTCGACGCCGACGTCCAGATCCTAGATTCAGAACTTTCTGCAGCAGACAATTTCGATGGCGCCTCACTAACGATTGCCCGCAATGGCGGCGCAAGCTCAGACGACGTCTTCACGAGCTCGGGCACCTTGCTTACGTTGACTCAAGGGAGCAACAATCTCACCGTTGATGGCGTGACAATCGGATCCGTCACCGTGAACACAGCGGGTTCGCTCACCCTGACCTTCAACGGAAACGCGACGAACGCCCTCGTCAATTCGGCGATGCGCCAGATCGCCTACAGCAACACAAGCGAGACTCCCCCCGCAATCGCCGTGATGAACTGGACCTTCGACGACGGCAACGTCACATCCCAAGGCTCAGGGGGCGCGAAGACGGCAACCGGATCCACGACCGTTCTAATCGCGCCGGATCCGAGCCCGACCCACATTTCGAGCGGGATCGAGCTCAACACAGACGGCGGGAACGACGCCTACCTCATAGCCGACGACGGCGGGACAATCCTCGGCGGGCTCACGAGCCTGACCGTGGAAGTCAACCTGACGCTCGACAACTCCGATGCCGACGCACCCCACCTGTTTAGCTACTCGATCGCCGGCGAAGATCATGAGGCTCGCGCCTACCTCACGAGTGGTAACAATTTGATCTTCGGGGTCGGCGGCGACGTCGTCCTTCTGGACAATGTTTCCGATCTAGTTGACGGAGCGCCGCACAGTGTCTCGATCTCATGGGACAACACCAGTGGCGATGCCAAGCTCTACATAGACGGCGAGTATCGCGGTTCCGGGATCGTCGCCGCCGGACACACGATCGGCGCAAACGGCGCCCTCACGATCGGACAAGGCAGTCCTTCCAGTGGAAAGATTGCGACCCAGGCCTTCCACGGCGAGCTCTACGATTTCCGCATCTGGAGCGAAGCGCGGACGAACCCGGAAATCGAGCTGAGTCATCAGCAAAAATACGATAGCGCCAGTTTGCCAGCCGGCCTTGTCGCCAACTGGCAAATGGATGGCCTCACCGGCGCGGACTCAACCCAAATCGTCGACGTCGTCAGCGGGAATAACCTCAGCATCGCCCAGGTCGGAGAGATCCGTAGCTGGACCAACCCAACTGGCGGTGTCAGCGCCGACGGCAACACCCTCACCTACGTCCACGACGACGGTCAGGCAGATGGCTGGACGTCACAGATCAACTCGGACAACCTATCGACACTGGGCTTCACAGACGACTACACGGTCCGATTCACACTCGACAACACAACAAATTTCGCGTGGACGGTAGGCCTTGGTTCTACCGAGACGAATTCAGACTACACAGACCCTGAATACGCCATTTTCGTCGACCACATCGGCGGCCAGAACGACGTCGACGTCAGACACAACGGTACAACCACCGGAACCTACTCCGTTAACTACGCCCCCGGCGGCGAGTTCGGCTTCTACGTCAACGGCACGACTCTTGAGTACCAATATGATGGCGTGACCTTCGCGACGGATACGATTACCGCGAATATCGACTGGTACATTGACAACAGTTTCTACGTCCGGACGTCAGACTCTGCTTATAACAACCAAGACGACTATTCCCTTTCGAACTTCCATATCGTCGAAGGGACAGGTGATGCCGCGACGGGCTTCACCGCAAGTACAGTCATAGGCGATCTCCACGTGAGCGAGAATGCGGGCGATGGAGCCCGGGTCGGCTTCGTCATGCCGAGCGATCCGGATGCGCCCGAGGACATCGTCAATGATGGCCTCTTCACGGAATCCGGCGATCAGGGTACAAGCCCCGGCTTCACCCGGTACAACTCCAGCGGAGCGGACGCGGGAAGTGCTCTGGGCGAATGGACCGTCGCAGCGGGTGATGTCGATACGTTCACCCGAGACTGGACGACTGCACCCGGCGGTGGCGTCGTCATTGACCTGAATGGAAGTACGGCTGGAGTCATCGAGCAGACACTCTCGACCGAACCAGGACGTCAGTACCAAATCATCTTCGAGATGAGCGGCGACTTTGCTGTGACCGGCCAACCGGCAAACCTACGGGTATCCGCTGACGGAGAGAGCAGCGATTTTTCCATGGAAGAGCCGGACAATTTCGTCTGGGGCAGCGGCGGTGCATTCAACCCCTACTCCATGACTTTTACAGCCGATGACGCTTCAACGACGCTGCAGTTAGCGTCACTCGACAGCGGCGTCTCGGGGCCGTACATCTCAAACGTTCGGGTCATCGAAATCCCGCAAGCCATCGGAACGATCCTGAACGACGACTCAACCCTCGACTACGACGCGGCAACCGGGAAGTTTTACCGTCTCGTCGATACAGGCTCGTTCTTTGACGATGCGCTCGCAGCCGCGACCGGCGCTTCACTCAATGGCGTATCGGGACAACTCGTCACTATCCGCTCCGCCTATGAGAACGAGCTGATTCAGCAATACGCTGTCGATTCGGGCCAGGATATATGGCTCGGCACAATCGATACGAACAACGATGGAAACTGGCATTGGCTGGACGGGGACGTCGAATCTGAGAATCAATTCTGGACGGGCGGAAGCGGCGGTTCACCGGCTCCCGGAGCCTTTGCGCCCGCCTTTGGGCAGTCCGAAGCGACCGGCGAAGATTACGCGCGAATCCAGGCAGATGGAACATGGGCCGACGACAACGAGCCCAGCTCACTGGCCTACGTCATCGAGTGGGACGCCAGCGAAGTCCTCTCCAGTTACACCTTCAGCCTCGATAATGACGCCGACGGCCGCTTCGCGATCAACGAATCCACCGGCGAAATTACCGTCGCCGATGGTTCGAAGATCGACTACGAGGACGCAACTTCCCACGACATTCAGATTCGCACAACGGACGCCGGGGGAGCGAGCTACGTGGAGACCATGTCGATCGCAGTCGATGATGCGATCGATCCAATCCAGTCAGTTCCGGGGCCACAGACAATCAACGAGGATGAAGTCCTAACATTTAGCAACGCGAACGGGAACACCGTCACGGTGAGTGATTCGGATGATTCCACAAACAGCCGACTTCAAGTCTTCCTTTCGGTTGACAACGGCAGCCTGACCCTCGCGCAGACAACGGGCATTTCGATTCTCGGTGGCTCGAATGGCAGCTATTTCATGACCCTGCAAGGGACAGAAGCCGATCTCAATGCAGCTTTTGAAGGCATGACCTTTACACCCAATGCTGACTACGTTGGCAGCGTCACCCTCAACATGACAACCTCGTTCAACGCCGACATGCAGGGACACTACACCTTCGAGGGCGGATCTCTCAACGATCAAAGCGCCGGCCTCTCGCAACAAGGCGCCATCGTCGGGGACGACACAAACACCACCACGACCGACGCCGAGCGAGGCGACGTACTGAGTCTAGACGGATCCGGGCACTATGTTGAGATCCCCGGGATGTTCAGCAACCCAACGGATGTGACCCTCTCCGCCTGGATCAACCCGAATCTCGGCAGCGACCAAGAAGTCATTTCTTTGGGAGACAATATCGCTTTGAGGGTCAACACTACTGGCACCCTCTCCGCGCTCTACTACGGCGCAAGCGGAATCAACTGGCTGACTACATCCGAAACCTTATCCGTAGGCTGGTCCCACATCGCACTCACTTTCGATGATGCAGGGGACTCTTTCCGCCTTTACATCGACGGAATCCAAGTCAACTCGTCTGTCGAGACTGAGTCCATCGTCTATGGACGAGGAACGGAGACAACGATCGGATATCATGGTTTTAACGAATCCGCATTCGCGTTCGACGGCCTCATCGACGACGCCCGTATCTACGACCGTGCTCTCTCGGCTGCCGAAATCACCGCGATCGCGACGGAAAATTCTGAATCGAGCGCGACCGTCGCCATCACGGTTGAATCCGTCAACGATGCCCCCAACCTCAATCACATCTCCGACGATTACCTTCTCGCACTCAACAACGGCAATCCCCTCTCCCTCGATGCCGTGCGCGCTTTCGAGATCTTCGATTCCGACTCCAGCAACTTCGACGGCGGTACGCTGACGCTCACCGGAAACGGTTTCGTTTCCGGCGATCTCCTCAGCTTCGACACAAGTGGCGCCGTCAGTCTCTCAGCGGGCCTATCGGACGGCTCGGTTCTCAGTGTAAGTGGCACGGCGATCGGCACCCTCACCGGGACAAGCACAAGCGGCTTGACCCTCACACTCAATTCAGACTCCACGATCGAACGTGTCGAGACTGCGGTCCAGAGCCTCCGATTTGAGTCGACAGCGAGTGTTTTCGGATCCCGCAGCATCGACCTGATTCTGGTCGACGGCGACGGCGTGGCAGACGGCGGTACTGATACAGGAACGGCCTCAATCGTCGTCAATGTCGCTTCCAGCGAAAACGGAACCACAACCGCAACCGAATCCACAGCGTTCACCTACGGACCTTCAGACTTCGATTTCACAGGGGTCGTCGGCACGGAACTCCGCGACATCACGATCACCGCACTCCCCTCCGCGGGGTCCCTCCAGCTGGGTGGTGCCCCAGTCGTTACGGGCCAAACAATCAGCTACGCCGAACTCGATGCCGGAGACCTCACCTTCCTGCCCGCCGGAAATGACAATGGTGCAGACTATGCTTCCTTTGAGTTCTATGTGAATTCAGGGAATCAATCTGTCAATGTCCTCCCTGGAGAATTCAGCAGCTACAACCTGGATTCGACCTATCTCACCAGCACGGATTTGATTCTGTCGAACACGGCCAATTTCGGGCCGTCAGGGACCTACCCAGCTAATATCCAATTCGAGTCGACTGATTCCACAATCGACGCCGCCTACTTGGCTCAGGGTGAAATCTACTTCGGCGGATACGTGAGTGATGGCAGTCTCGACGCCGGAGAACTCGCCACACTTGACACTTGGGTGAGCGCCGGTGGCATCATCATCTCAACAAACGATGGCACGAGCTATGACTCGATCGCGGAGCATTTTGGCCTGGTCATCGGGGGCTCCGCAAGTTCGACCTGGGAAATCGAATCGAGTGGAAACTCGATCATCAACGGCCCATTCGGCTCAGTGGGAAATTCCGGCGACACAATCCGCGCCTCGGGTTCGATTAGCTATTTCGATAGCGCAAGCCTCGCCGCAGGCGACGTCGTCATCGCGCAGGACTCCGCCAGCGGCGAGCCAACGATCGTCCTGCGCGAGCAGGGAGACGGTTGGATCCTGTTCACTGGCGATGAAGGCATCTTCCGCACGGACATGAGCGGGGACGGAATCATCGCAACCGCGAATGACATCCTCGCGGCAAACATATTTGCCTGGGCCGTCGATTCCGCACCGAAGACAACAATGCAGATGGATATCAGCGTTGACGGGACGAACGACGCCCCCGTCATCAATAGAACCAATTTAATTTCGAACGGTGACCTAGCGAGCGGCGACCTCACGGGCTGGACGACGACCGGGACCGTTTCAAACTCCGGCGATGCGCTGCGATTTGGGCAATTCGATGATGCAGGCCCTCATACCGCGTCACAGTCCTTCACAACCGTCGTCGGCGAAAGCTATACGCTGAACTTCAGCTACCGCGACGACAGCGGGTCGCTGAATCAGCAAATGCAGGTCACCGTCGACGGCGCGACTAATGTTCTCACGAGAACACAGAACAGTTCGACCGCCGGAACGGGCTATCTCAACTACACGTTTTCCTTTGTGGCCGATTCGACGACCAGCACGCTCAGCTTCACGGACAGTTCGTCAAGCTCTGCCAGCGTGGACGGGTACATCGACAATGTCTCAGTCGTCCAGCAGGCCAGTTTTACGCCGATCACGGAAGATGACACTCACAACGCTGGGGACACAGTCGCCTCCATCATCGGCAGCGTTTCAGGAGATCTGATTACCGACGCCGATACGAGCGACCCTGAAGGCATCGCAATCGTCGACGCGTCCTGGGCCTTTGACTATTCGCTCGATGGTGGATCCACGTGGCGGCGCATAGAAACTGTTTCCACAACCAACGCTTTGCTCCTCCGGGCCACTGATCTGGTTCGATTTGTACCGAACGAAATAGCAAGCCAGAGTGAAGAGATTGAATTCAGGGCCTGGGACCAGACGACAGGAGCCGCAGGAACCTACGCGAGCACATCCACGAACGGCGGAAGCTCCGCCTTCTCGACCGACATCGAAACGGCCTCGATCATCACAACTGATGACAACGACACCCCCACCTTTGGGAGCGAAAGTGGCGTCGCTGTGGGCTACGGAGAGTCCGGATACAACCAGAACGTGGCGTCCCTGGCGCTGTCCGATGGCAGCGTCCTATTCACCCCTTACGATGAAAATTACACCACGGTCATCGGCAAGCTTGGGCCCGATGGGCAGTTGGATACTTCCTTCGGCAACGATGGATATTTCGATCCGTCCTCAATCGAGTACATCCGAGACATCAAGAAACAGAGCGACGGAAAATTCCTCGTCGTAGGAGACATTTACCCTGACGTCGCAGTAGCCCGCTACAACGCCGATGGAACGCTCGATGTCAGCTTCGGAACCGGCGGTGTCGTGAACCTCGATTCAGGTTTCGACGACGGTGGTTACGAAGTCGCCGTTCACACCGATGGTTCGATTGTCGTTGTCGGCGAGGCAGGAAACGACTCGCTCATCGCGAAATACACGAGCGCAGGCGTGCTGGACGTGAACTTCGATGGCAACAGCGGTACCGGCGACGGAATCGTCACCGTGAATCTCGGCGGCACGAACGAACGACTCGGTTCGGTCACGATTCTGCCTGACGGGCGAATTCTGGCGGCCGGTGAGAATCATGTGATTCGCTTGACGACAACCGGGGTTCTGGACCCCAGCTTTGATGGGGACGGCATCCTTGATGTGGGGCACAAGACCAACAGCCTCGTCGTGCAAGCCAATGGAGATATCGCCGTAACCGGGCTCATCGGCGATGATCTCGTGGTCAGCCGCTTTGACGCCGACGGAAGCCTGGATACCGGGTTTGGTACCGGCGGCACCACG
>JBGCEJ010000014.1:0-87581 GCA_045106235.1 Myxococcota bacterium | reverse complement strand
CAATACGGCGCCTATGCTGCCTGAAGATCTGACGGACGAGGTTGTTCGCGGGATGCTCGAGGACGGCGAAAGCGCGTTCGCGCCTCGGCGCGGAGAGTGGGACGCAAAGGTCCGCCTCGAGGAGCTTGAGGCGGATGGTGTTGCCGGGGAAGTCATCTTTCCGCAGATGGTTCCTTTCGGCGCTTCGCTGCTCCAGTTCCGAGGGGACGCGGAGCCCGAGCTGAGCGATATCGGGAACCGCGCGTATAACCGGTGGCTCGCGGAGCTTTGCAATTCGAATCCAGGGCGGCATGCGGGCGTCGCAGTGATCGGCATCCACGATATCGACGTGGCCGTGGCGGAAGTGCGCGCAGCGAAGGCCGCCGGGCTTTGGGGCGGGGTACTGCTTCCAGGGACGACCGGCGAGCAGCCCTTCTACCATCACTCGCGCTATGAACCGTTATGGGCCGTTTGTGAAGAGTTGGACATGCCGCTGCAGGTTCATTCCAGCTGGTCTCCGGACTATGGCGACGAGGCTTGCGCGACCGCGATGTACATCACCGAGGTGGATATGTTCGCCCATCGGCCCTTTGCGGCGCTGCTCTGGTCGGGCGCTTTCGAGCGTCATCCAGGACTGAAGATGGTCTTCACAGAAACGGGATGTTCCTGGATTTTGGAGACGCTGCGCGTTCTCGAATTCAAGTCCGCCGACCCTATCTTTAAGCATTTCACGAAGGGGCTTTCGCTTGGGCCAACGGAGTACTTCCAGCGCCAATGTTTCATTGGGGCATCGTTCATGCCGGCGCACGAAGGCGAGGATCGGCACGAAATCGGCTTAGATAAATTGATGTGGGGGTCCGACTATCCGCACCTTGAGGGGACTTGGCCTAACACGATGCATGCCCTGAATGAAACGATGGGGGCGTACCCCGAGGATGAAATTGCGGCTCTGTTGGGCGGGAATGCCGCGGCGGTCTACGGCTTTGATGTGGACGCGCTTCAGCCGGTAGCGGAGCGCATCGGACCGGAGCTCGTCGCGATTCGCGGCGCGGCCTGATCGCGCATTTGTCGGAACCGCGATCGCCGTCGGGTCCTGAAAGCTCGGCCTCTTGGCTTGTCGTTCTTGGGCTCGAGGGCGGACTGGCTCGCGTCGCGTTGGTTCTTGTCGTTGGGGCGATTCTCTTCGGCTTGATCTCGGTCGATTCGACCATGAGCGCGCTTGGGAGCGCTAAGCATTTCGTCGTCGGGCGTTTTGATTGGCTCTTTGTACTCGTGGTGAATCTGTCGGTCCTTGCGGTTTTGATCGCGGCGATTCTGCCAAGTGGGCGGCTTCGACTCGGGACCGAGGAAGACCGCCCGGCCTTCTCGCGACTGTCTTGGTTCGCCATGCTTTTCTCAGCAGGGTTGGCTTCGGGGCTGCTCTACTGGGCGACTGCGGAGCCGATTCTGCATGCGCAGTCGAATCCCTTCCTGCCGGTCGACAATAGTGGGAGCGTGATTGCGGACGCTTCGGAGCGTGCCGTCTGGGGAATGCGGATCACGTTGCTGCATTGGGGCGTTCATGGCTGGGCGCTTTATGTTCTCGCGGCCTTGGCGATCTCGATTTACGCCTATCGCCATGACCAGCGGCTTCGCTTCAGTACAGCGCTCTATCCTCTGCTCGGAGCGGAGAGGCTGGCGGGCTGGCCCGGGCGCTTAATTGATCTTCTGGCGCTGCTGGGGACCGTGGCCGGGGTGGCTACCTCGATTGGACTCTCGGCGAGCAGCATGAATTCGACCTTTGCCTCGCTCACCGGGATCCCGGTCGGCATGTCGCAGCAGGTTGTGATTATTTTCGCGATCTGCGCGCTCGGGGTGACGTCGGCCCTGACGGGGCTTGCGCGCGGAATCCGGCGGCTTTCGGAACTGAACGTGTGGGTGAGTGCCGCTCTGGTTCTGGCCTTTCTCTTCGCGGGACCCACTTTGGAATTGTTTCAGCGCTTCTTGCCCACGCTCTTCGACTATGGGCTCAGCGCGATTCCGACGGGGCTCTGGCTGGGGGAGACTGTGAACGAGCGCGCTTGGCAGGCGGACTGGACCATCTTCTACTGGGGCTGGTGGCTCGCCTGGACGCCCTTTGTGAGTCTGTTCATTGCTCGGATCTCAAAAGGACGGACGATTCGCGAGTTTGTTCTTGCGGTGATGCTGGTCCCGTCCGGAGTCACCGTCGTCTGGATGGTCGTGCTCGGAGGTACGGCGCTCTCTCTGGAAGCGGCGATGCCCGGTTCGGTCTCGGGGCCCGTGAATCAAGACTACGGCCAGGGACTGGTGGCGGTCATCGATCAGCTGGGGCCGCGGTGGCTCTCTCAGGGGATGATCGCGACCGCCTCGTTCTTGCTTCTCACCTGGCTGATTACTTCGCTCGACTCGGCCGTTCTGATCATCTGCCATTTACTCGGGGTGGAGGACCGGCCGGGAGCGAAAGTCTTCTGGGGGATCAGTCTTGCGGCGGTTGCGGCAATCTTGCTGCGGGCCGGAGGGCTGACGGCCTTGCAGTCGGCATCGATCGTGTTGGGATTCCCGCTTGCGCTCGTCGTTCTCGCGATCGTGATGGGACTCGGACGGGATCTGGCGCGGCATCTTTGAGGATGGCGGATTTAGCCGAGGCGCTGCGCCGACGCGTTGTCGGTCCGCTGCCCCGACCGGCGATCCCGGCCCGCGAGGACTAAGAAGCGACGTTCCAGCCATCAAAGAAGGACAGGAAACGTTCTAGGGTTTTCGTTTCGCCTTCGACGCGAACCCATCCTTCTCGAAGTGCGTTTGACCAGGTCATCCGGTTCCCGAGAAGCGCTTCAAAGGTCTCCCGAGTGAGCGCAATGCGCACATCGGGGCGCGGCGCTGAACGGCCATTCGAGCCCCGAACGCCCATCGCCCCGCGATAGTGACCGACACCCCGACGAACGGTATAGCCATGCTCTTCGCCGAGGTCTGTCAGTTGGAAGCCGACGGTGATCTCGTCATCGAGGCAGAGCGCGGGGTTGAGATTCGGACCGACGAGACGAAAAAGTTCCTTCGTTTCGAGCATACGGAGAAGCTCGGGTGGTTTGGGCGCGCGCCGCGTTCGGGCGAAGTCGATCTTGCCGCTCATTGCGAAGGCTTGGGTCAGCATATAGTTCCGCTGGTTTCCGCTATCGGACTCGTAGGCCATGGCACGGAGGGCATCGGATTTGAGGGGGACCGCACGCTGCCGCAGGGCGGAGCCTTCGATGAGGTAGCCCGCGAGCTGGGCGCTCCAGGCGTAATCGCCGCTTGCGAAGGCGGCTTCGGCCGCGGCGAGCAGTTGATCGGCGCCCCCCGCGAGACGGATCATGCGTTCCGCTTCCGCGGACGGCGCAAGTGGATTGAGCGTCGCGGCATCGCCTTGAAACCAGCCGCCGTAACGTGTGTATACGCCCTTCACGACCCAAGGAAGCCGATGGTAGTGGCCTTGGAGGAGCGGATGCTCCGCGAGATGCGGGGGGAACTGGACAGCCTGCGCTGCCTCCTCAAGGCTGAGGTTCGCGTTGAGCGCGCGGATGGTTTGATCAAAGATGAACTGCGATGCGTCCCGGTAAGCGCTCAGCGAGTGGACGGCCTTTTCGTTGCCGAGGGTGGGGAGACCGTGGCCGGCGATGAGGGCGTCGAGTGGAAGAGACAGGAGCCATTCGGTGCCGTCAATGAACCCGGTTGGGACGCGGCCGCGTTCGTTGCGGGGCGTCGAGAGAATCGGGAGATCACCCGCCGCGATATCGCCGGCGAAGGCGACTTTCTCGTCGGGAAGCCAAAAAAGCAGCTGATCCCCGGTCTCGGAAGGCATCGGCTTGGCCAGAATCCGAACCCCTGAAATCGTTAGCATCGTCTCGCCGTCGATCTCGTTGGTGACGGGCTGATAGCGAAAGCCCAACGCGGTGGCGCGGAGCTTGCCGCCGCCGGTTGGCATTCGACCTGCCGGTCCGGCGGGCAGAACGAGTCCCATCTGCGCTGCGGCTCGGATCAGGAAATGGGTGGAGGAGGGGGCGACGCGTTCGAGCTGATACTCCTTCCAGCTTTTCTCGGCGTAGATCTTGAGCTGGCCACCCGCGGCCTTCGCGGCTTCGACGAATGCAGCGCCGCCGCCGACATGGTCCGCATGACCGTGGGAATAGATCAGGGCGACGATGGGCTTATCGCTGATCTCGCTGCGGAAGGCTTCGATCGCCTCGGTCGCGGCGTCGGTGGCCCAGCCCGCGTCGATGACAATGATGCCTGAATCGCCTTCGATGAAAGTGATGTTGGCGAAATCATAGGAGTACGCGACGTAGACGCGTTCGGAAACGCGGATGATCCGCGGCTCGCTGACGCGGTCTGCGAGTTTTTGGAGTTCGGGATGAACGGCGGGGGCGACTTCGCGTGCGGCGGCGTTCAAGGTCGAGGTAGGCGTGGAGGGCGTGGAGGCTGAGCCTGCGAGCACGGCGCGCATCGGCGATGAAGAAGTACAACCGAGGCCCTGCGCGAGGACCAAGACGATGAGAGCGAAGAGACGATGCACAGAAAACCTCGACGGAATTAGGGGCGCGCGGAGCGGCGCCCAGGCGCCTTGAGGGTATCGGATTTGGGGCGGGCCGCCCCCGCTCTGGTTCATGTCGCTAGGGGGGCGCGGCGCTACGCTTGGCAGGGTTGCGAGTCTGAACGCACGGAGGAGAAGTGAATGGAGCGGATCTCGGGAACGTCATTGCGGAAGCAGGAGGAGCGGTGTCGGAGGGGCACGAGGTCGGATGCGTTGGTGCGTGGCCGCTGGGCTATCTCGGTCGCTGCATGCTTTTTGATGGGCGCGCTCGGTTGCATGTCCTCTGGAAATCTAAAATCGGGCGGCGGGGACCGTGTGAAGGTGGATACGACGAGCGCGGCGTATGCGGCGATTGAAGTGCCGAAGGATGTGCCGGAGCGTGCGCGCGATTTGATGGAGGCGCCGATCGAACGCGTACAGATCAGCGAAACGGTCTTCATGGCGCGCGGGGTTGGGAATGTCTTCCTGATTAAAACCCCGAAAGGCAATGTCATTTACGATACCGGA
This sequence comes from Myxococcota bacterium, assembly GCA_045106235.1. Taxonomy (GTDB): domain Bacteria; phylum Myxococcota_A; class UBA9160; order UBA9160; family UBA4427; genus UBA4427. Next base: position 82,531 of record JBGCEJ010000014.1, on the reverse strand, counting down.
GTGAGCTGGCAGGCCGAGGAACAGCGCGCGCTTCTCCTCGAAGTAGGGCATCCCAAGACGACGCATATCATCGTGTCGCATGCACACGGCGATCACAACGGTGGACTCGACGCCTGGAAGGCGGAAATCGCGGCCGGCGCTGAAATAGTGGCGCATGAACGATACGAATACACGAATAAGATCTACGGAGATACGGACGAGTATCTTTGGCGGGTCAGGACGGGCACGCTCTATCCCGCGCATTCTGAGGGACAGGTCGCGAAGTTCCGTAGCGTGCCTCCGACACGGACCGTTGATGTGGATGAGGACTACGCCTTCTCGTTAGGCGGGGTCGATTTCGTCGTGCTCGCAGCGGAGAACAGCGCCGAAGGCGAGGATGCTGCGCTGCTCTGGATGCCGGAGGAGGAATTCGTCTTTACGGGCGACTTCTACGGCTGCCTCTATCCGATGGTGCCGAATCTCTATACCGTGCGCGGTGAGAAGACGCGCGATCCGATCGGGTACGTCCAGGCGCTGGATCGGCTGATCGCGCTCGAGCCGGCTGCGATTTTGCCAGCCCATTTCGATCCGGTCATGGGGAAGCCCTACCTGCATAAGAGTCTGCAGGTGATGCGGGATGGCGTTCAATATGTCTACGACGAGACGGTTGCGGGGATGAACGCAGGGAAGAGTGTCTACGAATTGATGGAGACCGTTCGGCTCCCGGCGGAGCTCGAAATTTCTCAGGGGCATGGCAAGGTCTCGTGGAACGTTCGCGCGATCTGGGAGTTCTTGGCCGGGTGGTTCTACTACGAAGACGTTGCGGACTTGTACGCGGTGCCCGCGAAGCGGATCTATCCCGACCTGGTTCAGCTGGCCGGAGGCGCGGGGCCCATCGTTCGACGGGCGCAGAGCCATTGGGATGGCGGTCGTCACTTAGAGGCGCTTCGATTGCTGGATGTGGCCAAGACCGCGGGGCCTGAAGGGCGAACAGCGCTTCGGCTTCGACTCTCGATTCTGGAATCGATGCTCGAATCTTCCGTCTCGACGCACGACAATATGAGCGAGTCGGGCATCTTGCGGGCGATGGTCGAGCAGACCGGTGCTGCGCTTGCGGCGCTCGACGGGGCGGGGTCGCGGTAACTGGGGACGGCGTTCGTTTCGCTCAGCGCGCTAGGCGCTGCGGTTCTGCCGGCATAGGTCGGCATAGTACGCCGGCAGAACCGCGATGCCCGCTATGCCTTTGCTGCAGCAGCCTCTCGCTCCGCAGCTTCGCGGAGGGCTCCTGTAAACAGGTAGCAATGTGAGTCACGCGGAATCTGGTCGAAGGGGAGGGGGCTATTGACCTGCTCCGGCGTCGGTCCATGCTCCTTCGCGCGCTTGCGCATGGCATCCAAGTCGAAATTGTAGAGCTTGGCTGCGTTTTCACCGAAAATCAGCCGGCGGTCGGCCTCGGGAATATCCGCGAAGGTGAGTCGGAGGGACTCGAGGTTGTAGGGGAAGGTCCCTTCGTAGTGCGGGTAATCGTTACCCCAGCAGACCTTCTCGACGCCGACTTCTTCGATGCCTGCGAGTTCGGCCTTGCTCGGGAAGCTCGCGCCGTACCAGCAGTTCCGTTTGGCGTAGAAGCTCGGGGGCTCTTTGAGAACCCACTCCTCACCCTCGTAATGCATCTCGCCGATCGCGCCGGCCTGGAGTCCCTTATGCATGCGGTCGAGTTGCGCGAGCATTTCGGGCGCCCACGAACAGCCGGACTCGGTCAGGATGTACTTGAGCTTCGGGAACTTCTCGAACGCGCCGCTCATGATCAGGTGGCGATAGCCCGCTCGGCAATAGAACGCGACTTCCGAGATCCAAAGCGCTTCGGCAACAAGGCCGTCGCCGTAATCGGGCGCACCCTGACCACTATGCTGGTTCATGACAAGGTCATGATCCTGGATCGCCGCGAAGACGCGGTCCCATGCGGGGTCGTAGAGCGGCGTGAGCCATTTCGCATCCGGCGGAATCAAGGGGAGAAGAACGCCGCCCCGCAGTCCAGCCTTGGCGATGTACTCGATATCCTTGATCGCTTCATCGAGATCGTTCGGCAGGATCAGGCCAATTCCGGCGCGCCGCAGCGGATCTTCCTCGCAGAATTCCTTCAGCCAGCGGTTATGCGCGCGAATGCCAGCGAGGCAATTCTCGTATTCCTCGGGCTTCGGCGGGCCCGAAGTGACGATGCTCTTCTTGTAGAAGGGCGGGACGGTGTTCGGGAAGACCACTTCGCCGACAACGCCCTGTCCATTCTGGTCCGTATTGCGGACGTCGAGATCCCAGTTTCGAAGCTTCTTCTTGCCGTAATGCTCTTCGGAGGGGTTCTTGTAGCCGCCGCGCCATTCATCGAAGGCTTTGCGGTATTTCGGGTCGAGATGCTCGCGGTACTGCGAGTGGCTTCCGCCGGCGTGGGTATCGGCGGTGATTAGGACGTAGGGATCGTTCGACATCGTTTGAAGGACTCCTGATTCAGAGGGGCGCTTCACCGCCGCGGGGCGATGATGAGGATATTTAGCTAACTGATTAGCTAGTATCCTATCTGTTACCTTCCAAGTCGTCGAGGCTTCGGCCGAAGAAAGAGGAGAAGACGGCGATGCCCCGGAAAAAGCAGAAAGATGCATCGTCCGCGGGGGAGCAGGGCGGACCCGAGGAGAATCGCCGCTGGATTCTGGAACTGCTTGATGGGAGCCGGGAGCGTCAGGAGGCGGCTTTCCCTGAAGATGGTGCGGATGCAGCGGTCTATTTTGCGCATCTGAACGCGCTCATGCAGCTGACCGAGATCTTCTACCGGAAGCTCCTGAAGCCCCATCAGGTGAGCCAGTCTGAGTTCCGTGTCCTCAGCAGTTTGAGACTGCGCGGGCCGGGCTACCGGACGACGCCGCTTGAGCTCAACCGATTTACGCAGATCACCTCTGCGGGCATGACACGAACTCTGGATCGGCTCGCGGGGGCGGGGTACGTCGAGCGCTCGCCGAACCCGGAAGACCGACGATCAATCCTGATCGGCCTGACGGAGAAGGGCTGGACCTTCGCTGAGACGCTTGGGCAGGACGCCGCTGCGCGATACGCCGATATGCTCGCGGGGGAGGGACGCAAGAGCGTTAAGCCAGAGATCGACGCCCTGCGCATCGCCGTGGAGCGCCTGGCTCAGGCGATTACGCGCTAGGCGGCTCTGCTCTCGGCTCTCTGCTAGAGCTTCGTGCTTAGGCCAAAGCTCCCGCGCATATGCTCGCTCCATGCGGACAAGACGGGCGTCGCGTTTTCAAGGCCGAGGCTTCGAAGCTCATCCGAAAGCGGATGGTCGCCGAGTTCGAGGACGACTCCGTCTCCGCCGGGAAGGGTTTGTTCGCCGCTGCCCCCGCGCATGAATTCGTTCTGATGAGGGATGCCCTCGATCAAGGTGTAGCCGACCCCGACCGTGTCGTCGGTTGTTCCCTTGCCGCCGCGCGGGACCGTGAGGGTCAGGACGTGTTGTCCCCCCATGACGAGTTTGCAGGTTGCACTCGTCTCCGCGTATTCGAAATCGATTTCCTCGACGGTTTTGGGGAATCCCCAGATTTTGAACCCGGCTTCGCAGGTAAAGCTCTGGTTCACGGGAAGCTTGTAGATATAGGAGCCCACTTCCGCGTCGGGCTGACCGGCAGGTCGGACAAAGAAAACGATGCCGACCTCGTCATAGTCGCCCAGATCGTTGTCGCGGTAGTCGACGATGACGATTGTCGCTTGGGTCTTCCCGGGGGCGGCCTCAACGACCTCGAACGCAGCCGGCACGAGCGCCTGGGCCGCGGGCGCGTCGACCATGTACAGCGCCGTTCCTGAAGAAGCGTCTCGGACGAGAGCGGGGATCGTGACCGTCTGGCCTTGGATTTCGAAGGAAGGGGTGCTCATCATGGTCTCCTGGGGGCGGGGGCGCCGAAACCGAAAGAGTAGCTATTTGGTCAGATGCGGCAATTTTACCGCTGTGGGGCGGGAGCGACGTATACGGGGTGGCTACGAGCACTTTATGCGCATCGAATATGCCGGCCATGTTATGCTTCGGTTGGGAAGGGCACGAATCGAGGAGATTCTCTGCTATGCGAAGCCTTATCTTTCTAAGTGTTCCTTCCGCCGGCCGCCGGTTTCGATGGGCCCTCTTGCTCATGATGAGTCTCGGTCTTGTCGGAGTCAGCTCTCCGGCGTTGGCGCTCATCACGTTCAACGTCGATGTCGAGACCGAGAGTGGGGATGGCGTCGTTCGTGTTGGGGACGAAGTGACGCTGAACGTCGCGATGACGAGCGATGGCGAACCCTATTACGGGATCAGCGCTTCCGTCTCGGGATATGAGACGAGTCGGGCGCGATTCGATCGAGGGGTCGCCGTCGACACCGCATTTAACACGGTTTGCATTCCCGGGGCGGGGTGTTTTGCTGGGATTTCAAACATGGCGATCCCGCTGGTCGAGGACCCCGCCGTGCCGAGGGTTCCGTTCTTTCTGGGAGTGACGATCGCTCCGGCGGCATCGACAGGCGCTGACGATTTCGGTATCGGCGGATTTCGCATCTCGGAAGGCGACTATCATGCGAGTCTGACCTTCGAGATGTTGCTTCCGGGCTTGTCGCGGTTTGATATCGGAGCGGCACTGCCGGACGAGTTGATCATTGTTGCCGGGGGGGCGATCGAACCTCCGATTAACGCTTTCGTCGAGATCTACGTTGTGCCTGAGCCCTCGACGGCATTGCTGATGGGCCTCGGGCTGATCGGTCTCTGCGGACTGGGACGCCCACAATAGAGACCTTCGCGCGTCCCTCCTGGTTGGCCGCTTAGTCCGAGGGCGGAGCGTAGTGCGGAAGCGTTTGGGGTCAGCTGCGCCGCGGCAGCCCCGCACTCTGGCTTGCAATTGCGAGCAGTCGACCATTTTCTGCGTAGAGCCTGGCCTCGCCGTGAAAGAAGCCGTCAGCGAGGACGTGGATCGTCGAGTCGATCAGGATCCATTCCGTGTCTTCCCGCGAGACGATCCGGATTGTGTTGTCGAGGCTGCTCGATCGGCGCGTGAGCGGGATCGCGCCGGGCAGAAAATCAGCGAAAACGGCGAGTAGGCTCGCCGTGATCGGCTCCTTCTCGCGCGGGCGGACCCACATGCGTGCTTTTCCTGCGGCTTCTGCGGCAGGATCGCCTACGCGGCGACGCTCGATCCGCGTGAACAGATCGCTTGAATCATTGGTTTCACTAGGCTCCGGCCCAAGTGTTTCAGGCGATGGAACCTCAGGTGCCACGGTGTACTGAGCATCATCCGGGCTCTTTCGGGCCCCGACGGCAGCCGAAATGCCGATCAGCTCCTTGTCGCGGGAGAGGCATCGAGCGCGAACCTGGCTCACGCTCTTTCCTGCCACGACCGTTTCGACTTCGATTTCGAGGTCGTGTCCGGGTTGAGCAATGGAGAGGTACTGCGCGCTCGCCCAGAGGAGTGGTTTGCGGGTGACGTCCTCAATCGCAGCGATCGCTGCGCCGAGCCCGACGCCACCCATCATGAACTGGCGCTGGGGTGGTCCGACGCAGAGTCCGGTCGTGACGGAAAGTGCGAAGCGATTCGGATCGGCAGTCGGCGTGGGCGGTCCGAACCGGTAGGGCGCTGCCGGCGAGGCCGGAGCCGGCGAGTTCAAGAGGCCTTCAAATGCACGGGAAGCTTGCCCAGAGAGAGCAGGATCGGGTTGCCGATGCCCAGCACGCTATAGGACGGATCGCCCACGAGTTCGATATTGCTTGTTCGTGAAAGCAGCTCTTCGAAAAGGATGGTGATCTCGCGGCGTGCGAGATGAGCGCCGAGACAGAAATGGGGGCCGCCTCCGCCGAAGGCGACATGCTCGTTTTTCTGTCGTCGAATATCGAACTTGAAGGGATCCTCGAATGCGGATTCGTCTCGGTTCGCCGACGGGTACCACATCGTCACGCGGTCCCCTTCCTTGACGGGGGTCCCCGCAATCTCTGTATCGCGAGCGACGACGCGCTTGAAATAGGCGACCGGGGAGGCCCACCGAATGACTTCTTCCGTCGCGCCTTTCAAGAGGCTCGGGTCAGCGCGGAGCGCAGCGAGTTGTTCCGGCTCAGCCAGCAGCTGCAAAAGCCCACTCGAAATCGCATTCCGCGTTGTTTCGCTTCCGGCGATCGTGAGGAGCATGAAGAAGGCGTCCAGTTCCAGATCGTTCAGGCGGCCGAGTTCGTCTTCGACGGTGACGAGCTTTGAGAGCACATCGTCGCTGGGGTTCGCGCGCTTTTCGGCGGAGACCTTCTGGCCATATTGGAAGACCTGCGTCGCGAGTCCCTCTCGTTCGGACTCGGGAACGGGATGCTCGGGATCGATGCAGAGGAGCATGTCGTTGGTGATCTTGAAGAGCCAGTCGCGATCTTCTTTCGGAATACCCAGAACGTCCGCGATCATGTGCATAGGCAGCTGGTAGGCGACTTCTTGAACGAATTCGACGTTCTCTCGCTCGATTGCTTCGTCGACAATCTTGACTGCCCATTCGCGTGCTAGGTCTTCGAGTCGCTTCGTCATGCGCGGTGTGAAGCCTGAGCTGATCAGCTTTCGCTGGCGGATATGCGCCTGGCCATCGAGGTCGGTCAGCATGAGGCCAATGCCTTCGTAGCCCAAGCCGGCCCCGGTCTTCGAGAGGAAAGTCTCGGCGTCGCGATTGACGGTCTTGATATCCTCGTACCGAGAGAGCACCCAAAAGTCCCGACCATTGGTTTGCTCCAGGCCGTCGACCTGGGGATGGCGCCAGACCGGCGCTTCTTTGCGAAGCGTCGAAAAGACGTCGTGGGGAAAACCATTTCGGTAGAGCTCAGCCTGAGTCAGGTCGATTTCGTCAAGTTGGACGGTCATGATGCGGTTCTTCCTTAGCTGGCGGGGGACGGCGGGCTTCTCAGAGAGAGTCTAGACCCGCAGAAGGCCTTCGCGCACCCTTTATGACGCAGTGTCGCTTTGATAGAGAGCATCGTCTGCCTTGATTCGACGCGCTCTTGCTCCAAGCAACGCAGCTTTTCTCGGCGGGGAAGTCGTTCTGATTGATGACATTCTGATCGGAGCGTTTGATAGGGTGTTTCTTATCAAATACGCCGGGCTCGCAGCCCTAAGTGATGGGAGATGATGTGGACCGTTTTCTCGGCTGGATGCTCTGTTGCTTGATGGTGGGGACGATCGGGATGCCGTCCTTCGCGAGCGCGCAAGAGGAGGGCGCGGGGCAGGAGATGCGCATGAGTCCGTCTCTCCAGTGGGACGAGGGGGCGGAAAGCGCAGGAGCCCCCGCGGATCCGGAGCTAGAGGCTCGACTCCGTGAACTTCGGCTGGCGCGCTCACAAGTCAGTTTGCAGGGTCCGCGGAGGGCGCAGCTGGCGGGCGGCATCATGCTGGGCGTCGGCGTGTTTGTTGCGGCGCTTGCCGGCGCGACCTGCGCGGCGGCCGATGAAAATAACGGGACGCGATGTCGCGAAGGACGCGCGCAAGGTCTTATGGCCGGGGGCGGCGTCGTCGGCGGGATCGGGCTGATCACACTCATTTCGGGCATGTCCAATCTCGGCGCGCGCACGCAGGAGATTCGTGAGTACGACGAGGAAATCGATACTCTGATTCGGCAGCGTGAGCAGCAGACTTCTCGGGTGGATGCGAGGTTGAGTGTCGGTGACGAGAATATGCTGACTCTCTCGTGGCGCTTCTAGAGATCTTGTTCTTATAAGCTCGGCTGAGGAAGGCACGTAGAGATCTCGGCGCCTGCGGTTCGCTCTGGGCCTAGGTGCCCCTTGGGGCCGTCGGCTCAACCGTGCGTGGGTCCGCATCTGCGGTTAAGTGTTCTATATACCTTTGCGTGCGCGGGGAGATTTCTCGCGTGCGAGGCTGAACAGCGGCCTGACCAAGGCAGAACACGCCCGCTCGGGCGCAGAAAGGGATTCCCAAGATGTCGGCAGAAACTGACGCTTTTCGTGAAGAGGTTCGGGCTTGGCTCGACGAGAATTTTCCGAAGTCTCTGGCCGGCAAGGCCGCCGAAGTGATGGGCCATGACAAGATGGACCCGAGCAATCAGGTGGCCAATGACTGGGCGAAGCGACTCGGCGAAAAGGGCTGGGGCACGCCGACGTGGCCCGCGGAATACGGGGGCGGGGGGCTGACTCAGGTTGAAGCGAGCATCCTGAATGAGGAAATTGACAAGGCGGGGGCGTTTAACCCGCTTTGGCGGACGACGGGCATGGGCATCACCATGGTTGGCCCGACGATTCTCGAATACGGCACGGAAGAGCAGAAGCTCCGGCATATTCCGCGGATTTGTCGCGGCGAAGTGTTTTGGTCTCTGGGCTATTCCGAGCCCAACGCAGGGTCCGACCTGGCTTCTCTTGCAACCAAGGCAGAAGACAAGGGCGACCACTGGCTGGTGAACGGTCAGAAGACCTGGACTTCCGGTGCCGATGTTTCGGATTGGTGCGGCGTGCTTGTGCGGACCGACCCCGATGCGCCGAAGCGCGACGGCATCAGCTTCTTGATGATGGATATGCATCAGCCCGGAATCGAGACGCGTCCCATTCAGTTGATTGGCGGGGCTTCACCGTTCTGCGAGACCTTCTTGAATGACGCGCGCGCGGAGAAGGACGAAATGCTCGGTGAGCTGAACGCGGGGTGGAGCGTGGGGAAGCGCTTGCTTCAGCATGAGCGCGCAAGTCAGACCGGGAATAATGCCGGGCTGGGTGGCCCCCGCGAGCGATCCCTCAAGCAGGTTGCGAAGGAGTACGTGGGGCTCGATGAGAACGGAAAGCTCGCCGACCCCGACCTTCGATCGCGACTCGCCACTTACATGATGGAATCAAAATCGCATCAGCTGACGATCCAGCGAATCACGGCGGAAGCCCGCGGCAACGCGAAGGTGAGCGCGGCGGCATCGATTCTCAAGAACTCAGCATCCCTGGTCGGTCAGACCCGTGCGGAGCTCGCGCTCGAAGTGATGGGCCATCGCGGTCTGGGCTGGGAGGGCGAAGGCTTCGACGACGAAGAACTCGCCGCAGTGCGCAGCTGGCTCTCGGGGAAGGCGACGTCGATCTACGGGGGCTCTTTCGAGATCCAGAACAATATCATTGCGAAGAATATCCTCGGCCTGCCCGAGAACACTCAGCGCGGTTAGTCGAGAACGCTCTTCCGTCACGCATGGAAACTGCGTGTGAGTATTAAACGCGATTTTCGCGACGGGATCCGCGAGGCGTGATTCCCGGATTCGCGACAAAGGAAAACAGTCATGGCAGCTTTGACAGAAGAACAAGCGCTCCTCAAAGATCAGGCGGCGTCCTGGGCCCGGGACGATGCGCCCGTTTCCAAGTTTCGAGAGATGCGCGACAGCGGCAATCCTGACGGCTTCGACAAGGGGACTTGGGAGAGCATCGGTGCCATGGGTTGGTCGGGGATCATTGTGCCCGAAGAATTCGATGGCGTGAATATGGGCTACCTCACCTTCGGCGTCGTGCTTGAAGAGCTCGGTCGGCAACTGACGGCCTCGCCGCTGCTCTCTTCGGGCCTCGTCGCCGCGAGCGCATTGGTGCTCGGCGGTTCGGACGCGCAGAAGAAGGCTTGGCTCCCGAAGGTGGCCGAAGGGGCGAAGGTGCTGACGCTGGCGGTCGATGAACAGCATAGGCACGCCCCTCTGATGACGGCGCTGACGGCAGAGAAGAAGGGCGATGGCTTCGTGCTGAACGGTCGCAAGGTCGCCGTTCCGGAAGCGGCTGTGGCGGATGCGATTGTGGTGGCGGCCCGGACATCGGGTACGGCGGGCGATGCCTCAGGAATCAGCCTGTTTCTCGTGGATGCAACCCTCGGCGGGATTGATCTCGAACGGCTCCAGACCGTCGATAGTCGCGGCTATGCCAACGTCACACTCTCGAACGTGGCGGTGTCGGCAGACGCCATCATTGGCGAACTCGACCAGGGGGCGGATTTACTCGACGCAACGCTCGACCGCGCGCGGGCAGGCGTCGCCGCAGAGATGCTTGGCACGGCGGCACAGTCCTTTGATATGACCCTCGATTACCTGAAGAACCGCGTTCAGTTCGGCAACGTGATCGGCTCCTTTCAGGGGCTGAGTCATCGGGCCTCTGCGCTCTACACCGAGATGGAGAAGACGCGTTCCTGTGTTGAGGCGGCGCTGCAGGCGATCGATTCGGGGGCGGAGGATACGGCTTTGCTGTGTTCCCTCGCGAAGTGCAAGGCGGGTGAGTTTCTGTACAACATGTCGAACGAGCTGATTCAGATTCACGGCGGGATTGGGATGACCGACGAGTTCGATGCGGGCCTCTACCTGAAGCGCGCTCGTGCGCTCGAGTCCATGTACGGAAATCGCGCATTTCACCGGGACCGATTCGCGACGCTCTCGGGCTTTTAGAAGGGCAGCCCTAGCGGAGAAGGGCAAGGACGCCGACGACGAGCAGCGCTGCGGCGACTGCGCCGGCGATCTTCCAAGCGCTCTTGGGATAGTGGCCCGCGATCTTGTTCGTGTAGCCGTTCACGAGTATCTGGTAGCTCTTGCCATGGTGGTCGTAGCGGAGGAGCCAGACCGGCACGAGGATATGCTTGAAGGTCTCGCCTGAATATTCTGGAGCGATGCGCAGGTTCCGGTAGGTATCGCCTGGGACGCGGGCGCCGCAGAGCTGTTCCAGCTTGCTATGCATTTTCTCGCGGGATTTGCGGGCGGCGTCGATCAAGACGACGCGGTAGTGCTCGACGAGAAAGCCCGACACGTAGGCGGTGTCGTAGGCGACGAGATCGTTCGTGGGGAAGGGCTCGGCTTGTCTAAGCAGTTTTGAATCCAGGCCCTGGGTTCCCGCCACGAGCTCATCGTCGAAGAAATGGTCGAGGTGTCCCGAGGCGGATCGCCAGCGTACTTTCTGGACGGGGCGGACGGTGACCCGACCGTTGGCATCGCGGACGCGTTCTTGCACGGTGTAGTAGGTGCCGGCTTCGGCTTGCCAGCGGCATCCCACCTGGGCGTCGAAGGTCCAGTAAGGGATGTAGAGACCGCGAAGCGTATCCACCAGCGCATCCCCGGCGAGTCCGCCCGGGGCGAACCAACGGCCCTTGAGCCAGCTCTTGAGGCTCTCGCGAACCTTCGTTTCATCCACGCGAAAAGGCAGCAGGCTCTGAGGGCGAATCGGCGCTTTGATCTCGTCGTAGTCGACGAGGGACGGGGATCCACAGAATTCGCAGTTCTTTCCCACGCGCTCAGGATCAAAAACGGAAACCGCATCGCAGCTTTGACAGCGCACGGTTCGCTTCTGCTCACGCCAACCACGATGCTCCTCGGGAAGCTCCCGAAGCGCGCTCACGAGGTCGATTTCTTCCGCCTGGCCCGTGTCGCGATTGAGTTCGTAGGGCGATTCTGTCCCGCAAAAGCCGCAGGCCAGCTGTTGCTTGCTCGGCTGCCACTCTGCTTGTGCACCACAGGCAGGACAGGAATGTTTTTCGATCGCGGTCAGCGGATTTTCGGGGTTCATGCCGTCGCGTTCGTTCTCAGTTGCCATAGGTCGGGTCGGGCGAAGTTAGGGCGAAGTAGGGCGATGTCGGGCCATGTCGGGCGATATCGGGGCGATTGGGAGATAGGGCGAGCCCGGTCCTCAGTCCGCCAGGAATGCGTCGAGGGCTGAGCGCTTGATCCGGTAGGCGGAGCCGATCTTCTTCGAGGCCAGCTCGCCGCTTTCGATAATGCTCATGACGTCGGGTTCTTCGACGCCGAGGGCCTGTGCCACCTGGGCCGGGGTAAGGAGATCGGGCAGTCGGCCTTGTACAGGCGTGACCGCCGCGGCAGCGGCCGGTCGTGGTTTCCCGGGCCCGGGGCCCGGGGCTTCAGTCGGTGCTTCTCCGAGAATGCCGCCGGATTGCTGCATCATTTCTTTCGCGAGGGCAAAACCCACGGCCAGCTCAGAAGCCATCCCGCCAGCACCACCGCCTCCTGCGGCCATCCCCTTCGCCATCTGAAACTTCACGTATTCGTTGAGGTTGCCGACCGCAGCCATGCTTGATCGCTCATCAATTGCCTTCTCGACTTCCGGCGGCACTGAGACGTTTTCGATGACGAAAGTCGCGATCTCGATGCCGTATTTTGAAAGCATGATCGGGTTCATGAGCGGGAGCAGCGCCTCGCCGAGTTCTGTGAATCGGGTGGCGGCGTCGAGGACGGGGACATTCGAGCTGGCCAAAGCATCAGAGAAGGAAGACACGACCCGGGACCGCATCGTCTCGGCGAACTCCTCGAGGCGGAAGGTGTGGTCGGAGCCGGCAACCTCTTTTAGGAAGAGCTGTGGATCGACGATGCGGAAATCGAAGGTGCCGTAGGCGCGGGCGCGGACGATGCCGAAATCCTCATCGCGGAGCATGATGGGGTTGGCCGTCCCCCAGCGATTGCCCGTGAAGAGTCGGGTGTTGATGTAGTAGACGTCGGCCTTGAAGGGCGAGTTGAAGCCGTATTTCCAGGAACGGAGCCGGGTGAGGACGGGAATATTATCGGTGGTGAGTTCGTGGGTGCCGGGGCCGAACTGGTCGCCGAACTCGCCCAGGTAGACGAATTGCGTGACCTGGCTTTCGCGCACGACCAGCTTCGCGCCGTTCTTGATCGCGCCGTCTTCATCGGGCCAGCGATAGGAGAGGATGTCGCGGGAATCGTCCGTCCATTCGATGAGATCAATGAGTTCGCTCTTGATGAGATCGAGCAGGGCCATGGGCGAGTTCCTTTTTTTGGGGATGAAGCGCGTTGGGATCACATGCGATGAGACGAAGAGAATACAGGTCGAGAACGGTCGGGGCTCGCGCGCCGCACCGCAGGACTCGATCCTGACGAACTCTCAGATAAATGATCGCCGATTGGCGGGTTCTGTCCAAGGGCCGCGGAGCCGGTTTTCGGAAGATGTTCTTACATTTCAAGAACGAAGGCGTGTAGGTTGGTTGTTAGGGACGGATGAAAAGGGGAGCAGATGATTGTCGAGTCGGTCGAGATGGAGGCGCGGGTCCCCTGGGCGCGAGCCGCTATGGCGAGTATCGCGATCGGGCTTGGGGTTCTGAGTACCGGGCCCGTACAGGCGATTTCTGTGGACTTCGTGGGGCAGGGCGCCGCGCCGGGAAATGCGTGGACTGATCCGGGGAACTGGACGCCTTTGCTTGCGGGGTTTCCGGAGAACGGAGGAGGGGACGTCTTCGATGTCTCGATCTCCGAGCCAGGCTGTCCGGCGGGAGGTGTTGTCTTCGATGCTCTTCTTTCGCCTGTGAACATCGACTCTCTGGCGCTCGCGGATGGATGTGGTTTGCGTTTGATCGCGGGCTCGGAATTGGCCGTGGACGGCCTTGCTGAGCTCAGTGGGGAGTTGGAAGTCGATGGGGCGGTTTTCGGAGCGAGTGCGCTTGTTGCCGAGGATGGACTCGTCGTCCGCGCGCTGAATGGAGGCGTCGTTGACCTGAGTGGGAGGCTCCCGCCGACGGGAGCGAGCCTTGCCCTTGAGGCAACGGACGCGGAGCTCCGAGTGCGGACACTCGCGCAGCATATGACGTTCTCCGTGGACGCGACGGAGACGACGCCTCTCGCATCGTCCTTCATTGATGTGTCGGGATGGATTCAAGCCTTTTCGGGCGCGACGTTTCGGCCAACGACGGCGACGGTGGCCCTCTACGGTGGATTCGTTTTCGATACGCAGGATCCGGCCGAGATCGCGCTTGAGGATGCGACGATCGAACTCGAAAATGGCTTTGCTGTCTTCGAAGTCGGCGGTCGCGATTACGGAACGAATTGTGCGCTGCTGCCGGACGGAAACTTCGCAATGGGGCAGCTTCGGTTGACGGAGGCGGGGACGGTTTTCGGGACACTGATCGAATTTTTGGATCGAAAGGACTCGGGGCGGCGGAACGGCCCGGCGGGATTTCCTGAGGCGCTGTATCTCCTGGGCCCGAGCGATGGCGTTGGGCCGCAGCCGATTTGTGGACGAACCGGAGGGGACGGTCTCGAAATTGAGACCGGCGGGATTCTCTCCATGCCGCTGGGTGGACCGAAAGTCTACGTGTGGGATCGGGCCTTAGGCGAGTTCGTGGAGTTGCGCGCGCTGGTCGGGAATTCCTGTGTCACCGCCTACGGCGGGGAAATCTGCAGCGGGTTCTCGTTCTCGGATTCGGATGCGGACGGCGTTCCGTTTGGTTTCGACGTGTGCATTGACGTGGCGGATGGCCCCTATGACGACGTGATCCAGCTGGACACGGACGGGGATGGCTACGGGAACGCGTGTGATGCGGATTACGATCAGAACGCGGCGGTGACGGCGGCGGACTTCGGCATCTTCTTAAGTGAGTTTGGCGGTGTCGCGACCCAGGCGGATCACGATGGGAATGGCATCGTGACCGCAGCGGATTTCGGAGTCTTCCTTCAACAGTTCGGAGGATCTCCGGGGCCGAGTGGACTCAACTGCGCCGATCCCGCAATTCAGATCGGGGCGGGTCACGCGCCTTGTGAGCCGGAGGCCCTGTGATCGGACTCTCTGCTGAATTTGTGTTTCGACGCTGACCCGGGATGCAGTCCGAGTATTGGCATCGGCTATGTCAATATGCGATTCTGAGTGGGGTGCGCGGATGAGGCGATGAGGCGGGAGGTCTGGTCGTGGAAAGACGCGCTTGGCCGTGAATCCCTGACCTGGAGATCTGCATTCGATGAGCCTCATTTTGTACGGAGCCGCACTTTCCCCCTTCGTTCGCAAAGCCGACGCCTTGCTTCGCGAAAAAGGCGTCGAGTTTGAACTCGAGAGCGTGAACATCATGCCCATGCCCGACTGGTTCAAGGAAATCAGTCCGGCCCGCCGGATCCCGGTCCTGCGCGATACTGAGATCGGGAAAGAGGGAACGCTCGGAACCATTCCAGACTCCTCGGCGATTTGCGCCTATATCGAGCGGAAATATCCCGAGCCGGCTTTTTATCCGAGCGACCCTTATCAATACGCGCGAGCCATTTGGCTTGAAGAGTATTGCGACACGGAACTCGCCGGCGTGCTCGGCGGAGGCATCTTTCGGCCGATTCAGTTCGCGCGCTTTCAGGGGAAAGAGCCTGATCTCGAGGCGGCAAAGAAGAGCTACACCGAAGTGATGCCGCGGCATCTCGACTATCTCGAGGGACAGGTCGGCGAAAGTGGATTCCTCGTCGGCGATGCGATGTCGATTGCGGATATCACGCTTGCCGCGATCGTCTTTCAGCTCGAAATGGTCGCAGGGCCGCTTGACGCGGGGCGCTGGCCGAAGTTGGCCGGACTCGTCTCCACGCTTTCGGCTCGGCCGAGCTTCGCCCCTTGTATCGCGATCAGCAAAAAGATCGTTACCCAAGACCCCATCGATCTGAGCGCATAACATGAGTATTCATACGCTCTATGGATCTCCGCTCTCCTTGTATTCGGGGAAGGCGCGCAGCTATCTTATCAAGAATGGCCTGCCTTACCGCGAGATGATGCCCGCGACGCGGCACTACGCGGAGACCGTTCGACCTGCGGCCAAGATGCTGATGATGCCGACGGTGGAGACCGCCGACGGGATTGTGTTGCGCGATGGCGCGGCGATCGTTGAGCATTTCGAAAGCGCTTCGGGACATCCCTGTCAGCCGACGACATCGTGTCAGCGAATTCTGAGTCGTTTGATCGATGTGATCGGGATGGAGGGATTGCTTCGGCCGGCGATGCATTACCGCTGGAGTTTTGATGCGGAAAATGAGGCATTCCTGCTTCATCATTTTGGGGCGATGGCGCCACCCGGTGTGGACGGGAAGGCCGTCGCCGCGAAGAATATGGGGCGGATGCGGGGAGCCGCCGTTGCTTTCGGGGTCGTGCCCGAAGGGATGGCGGGAATCGAGCGGCGCTATGACCGATTCCTGATGACCCTCGACCGACATTTTGCCGAGATGCCGTATCTCTTGGGGCATCGCCCGAGCATCGGCGATTTCAGCTTGATCGCGCCGATGTATGGTCATCTGGGGCGCGATCCCAAGCCGCTCTCGATCATGCAGGCAAAAGCGATGAACGTGTTTCGCTGGGTAGAGCGGATGAATCGGCCGGAGCTTGATCAAGGGGAGTTCATCACGGAAGAGGGCGATGTGCCCTCGGTCGACTTTCTTTCGGACGACGCGATCGCGGAGACGCTCATCGATGTGCTTAGCGAGATCGCGGTGGATTTCGTGCCCGAGACGATCGCGGCAGCGGACTTCATCAATGAATGGTTGGACGGTGAGAACCGTCCTGCCAAGGGGACAGCGCTCGAGCGGGGAGTTGGGATGACCGCGTTTGAGACGGACGGCGAGACGGTCAACGCGCTGGCGCAGCCCTACCGGTTCTATCTTTTGGCCCGGGTCCAGGCAGACTACGACACGCTGAACGATTCCGATCGGGAGCGCGTGGATGTTGTGTTGGACGCGACCGGCCTCGCTCCTGTGCTCAATGCGCGATTGACGCGGGAAATTGGACGGGAAGACAACCTCGAGATCTGGTTGTAGTACGTCCCGGGCGTTTTAGCGCGTCGTGACATCAGCGAACAAAAAACGCCCCGAGGCAGAGAGCCTCGGGGCGTTTTCTTTTCGACTCTTAAGATCGCGGAAAGCCCGTGTTAGGCCGGGTTTCCGTCGTTCTTCAGCGCCTCATGCACCTTGCCGACCATCTTGGCGGAGGGCTTGAGGGTCAGGTCGCCTTCTTCGTTCCAAGTCGGAGGAATTCCCTCATCCTTCTTGGAGACATACAGCGCGGCCTTGAACTTACGCATGAGCTCATCGACGTTTCGACCGACATTGAGGAAATTCACTTCAGAGAAAAGAAGCGTTCCCTTCGGATCAATCACGTAGGTGCCGCGCAGCGAAAGACCGGCACCCTCGAGATAGATGCCGAACTGCTTGGCGAGCTCAGCCGTCTTGTCTGAACCCATCTTGAACTTAACGTCCGCGAGTTCCTTTTCGACGGTATGCCATGCGAGGTGGGAGAAATGGGTGTCACAGCTGACGGTGATCAACTCTGCGCCCAGCTTTGCGAACCGATCTTGCAACCCTGCCAGGGCCGCGAATTCAGTCGCTCAAACGAAGGTGAAGTCGGCAGGGTAGAAGAACAGAATCGTCCACTTCCCGCTCGACTTCAGGTCCGCCAGGCTGACCGAACCGAAGTCGCCGGACGCCGGTTCGTAGGTGTTGAGTGTGAAGTCAGGTACTTCAGACCCGACTTGGATGGTTTCGGTCACTGATATTTTCCTCGTAGTGCGGGAGACATCCGCAGGATTCAATTGTGTCGGCCCTCAGGATAGAGGCCCCAGGCGGGTGGCGCGACAGACGTGGACTGATAAATGTGCCTCGTGCGAAAGTCTGAGTTTTCTCAAGCGTTTGCGCGCTTTTTGGCCCATCAGGCCGTGAACGGTGTTCGTCTGGGGTGGTGTCCGCCCGGACAAGACCGGGGGCGGTACCAGGCGCATTCTTCCGTCCACCCTATATGTTGAGGGGAGTGGTTCTAATTGGCATAATGACTGCCAATAGATCGCTTTTCTCGGAGGCAAGATGCAGGCTGAAGTCTTAGAAATGATGGGCGCACCTGGTTCCCCATACACTCGCAAGATGCGGGCTCTTCTGCGCTTCCGTCGGATTCCTTTTCGGACGATTCAGCAGAACTCGCCTGAGGCGGAAGAACGGCCGGCGGCGAAGGTCGGACTGCTGCCGACATTCTATTTGCCGAATGATGCGGGTGAGATCGTGGCGACCACGGATTCGACGCCGTTGATCCGCCGGTTCGAGAAGTCCTTCGAGGGACGCTCTGTGATTCCTCGAGATCCGGCGTTGGCCTTTTTGGATGAGCTGATTGAGGACTATGCGGACGAGTGGCTCACGAAATGCATGTTTCATTATCGGTGGTATCACGCAGCGGATGCGGAGAAAGCGCGCCGGATTCTTCCGCATTGGTCCGCTTCGAAAGTGACGGACGACCAGATTGCCCCTTTGCAAAAGTTCTTTGGGGATCGGCAGATTGGTCGTTTGGGGGTCGTGGGGTCGAATGAGGTGACGGCGCCAGTGATTGAGGAGAGTTACCGGAGTTTTTTGAGGGTGTTCGATGCGCTGCTGCAGGAAAGTGATTTTCTCTTCGGGGGCCGACCCGCTTCGGCGGATTTCGCGTTGATGGGGCAGCTGACCTGCCTCGCGCTCTTTGATCCGACGCCGTCGGCGCTCACCGCTCAGGTGGCGCCCCGGGTGTACGGCTGGACGGAGGTGACAGAGGATCTTTCGGGGATCGAAGTCGCTGACGATGACTGGTGTACGCCGGAGAACCTGCCGAAGGCTCTGCGCGGTCTTCTTGAAGAAGTCGGTCGACTCCATGCTCCCTTCCTGTTGGCAAACGCATCGGCGATCGAAGGGGGCGACGATCAGCTCGAGACCGAGATTGCAGGTCAGTCCTGGATTCAGAAGCCCTTTCCGTACCAGCGTAAGTGTCTAACCTGGCTGCGAGAGAGCTATGCGCGCTTGGATGAGCGTGCGCGGGAGACGGTGGATCGGATTTTGAGGGGGACAGGCTGTGAAGTTCTTTTTGAATAGGCGAGCGGGCGTCTTGGCGCTCGGCACTTTTCTGTTGAGTCTTGCGCTTGGCTGCGAGGGGGAGGCCCCGGACGCTTTCCGGGTTCAGCTCGACCAGGGAGCGTTGGATATGAAGCTCTCGAACGAATGGGGCCTGAAAGAGGGCGGTCAGACCCGTCGAGTCTACGTGCATCAGAGGATGACGGGTGTTGAGCTGCATCTTGTGACCGATCGAGAGGACATGGGGGCGCCGCTCTTGGTGCCGCATGTCAAAGAACTGATCGGGAAAGAGCTGAACCGGAAGTACGGCGGCGTGTCGACGCGGGTGAGTCTCGGCGGGAACGCGATGATCCGGTACACCCGAAACACTGAGGACGAGGTGGGGGACCCCTTGCGACGAGAGGAGTGGGTCTTGGCGAAGCCCGTGGGCCGGAGCGAAGTTCAGCGCGTTGAGATCAGTGTCCTGATTCCCGAGGTTGCGGAGCATTATTCGGGCCTGCCAGCGGTTCTTGCGGCGCTCGACAAGCGTGTCGGGGACGGTCGGATCGCTCTGGAGTAGGGCGACGCAGGGTGTCGAGGCTGGTCAAGTTGTCTTGACAACTTTGGGTGGGATGCGAGACTCCAGTAGGAGCCGCACATGACCCGTCTTAATCCAGAGTCACCGATCCCTCTCTACCATCAGCTCGCGGACGTTCTGCTCGAGCGGATTCGGGGAGGGGAGTATGCCCTCGGGAGCCAAATCCCGTCGGAGCCTGAGCTCGCGCGGCACTTCGGGATTGGACGACCGACGGTTCGGCAGGCGACGGATCAGCTGATTCGAAAACGCTGTCTGGAGCGGCGGCGCGGCTCTGGGACGTTTGTGACTGAGCCCCCTGAGCAGGTGGACCTGTTTACTTTGGCGGGGACCATGGCCTCGTTCGAGAAGCGAGGGATCGGGGTCAAGACGACTTTGGTCCAGAGGCCGAAGCGCATGCAGGTCGGCGTATCGCAGGGCGAAGAGGTCGCGCGCGAAAATCCCTTCGTCGGTCGCGAGGCCTATTTCCTTTCGCGCTTGTCGAGGGTGCGGAGCAAGCCCGTGCTGTTCGAAGAGATTCATCTCGACCCTGAAACGTTTCCTGGGCTCGAGCGCATGGCGCTGGCGGGCCGCTCGCTCTCGGAGCTCGTCGAGAGTCAGTTCCAAATGCGCGCAACTTCGGCAGATCAGAGCTTCCGAGTTCATAGCCCGCGTGCTGAGTGCGCGGCGCTGCTCGGGATTACAGACGATCAGCCAATTTTGCTCGTCCAGCGCAGTCTGCATTTTGGTCTCGTGCGCGATGCGATTTTTGCCTCGCTGTATTGCCGGACGGACCAACTGGTCTTTTCACAAACGCTCTCCCAAAACGGGGAAGGAATCTGAAATGAATGAACGTGGGTACTATGGCCGCTTCGGTGGCGCCTTCATTCCTGAGATCTTAGTCGCGACGTTCGATGAGCTGATCGAAGCTTTCGAGGCTGCGAAAGCCGATCCGGCGTTCTGGCAAGAATTCGAAACGCTGATGGGGACTTACTCTTGTCGGCCCACGCCCATCACCTTTGCCGAGAATCTCACGAAGCATTTCGGCGGGGCGCAGATCTATATCAAGCGCGAGGACCTCAACCATACGGGAGCCCATAAAGCGAATAACGTGATGGGCCAGGGGCTTCTGGTGAAGCGGATGGGCAAAACCCGAGTCATCGCGGAGACGGGCGCTGGGCAGCATGGTGTCGCGACCGCGACTATGGCCGCAAAGTTTGGTCTCGACTGCACGATCTATATGGGCGAGGTCGACGTCGAGCGTCAGCGACCGAACGTTTTTTGGATGGAGCGGATGGGCGCGACGGTCGTGCCGGTGACGGAAGGCACGCGGACCTTGAAAGATGCGATCAACGAGGCGTTTCGAGACTGGGTGACGAATATGGACTCCACGCACTACGCGCTGGGGACGGCGTGTGGTCCTCATCCGTTTCCGGAGATGGTGAGCTGGTTTCAGTCGATTATCGGGACGGAGGCGCGTGCACAGATGATCGACCGCGTGGGTCGCGTGCCCGACCGGGTTTACGCCTGTGTGGGGGGTGGCTCGAACGCGATGGGCGTATTCAGCGGTTTCTTCGACGATAAGACGGAGCTGATTGGGGTCGAGGCTGGCGGGGAAGGCGTGGAAACGGGGCATCATGCGGCGCGCTTGGCGTCGGAGGATGCGTCTTTGGGGGTCGCACAGGGGTACCTCACGTATTTTCTGCAGAATCAAGACGGCCAAATGAATGAGACGCATAGCGTCGCGGCGGGGCTCGACTATGTCGGGGTCTCCCCGATCCTTTCGCATCTTCATGAGTCGGGGCGCGTGCGCTTCGAAGCGGCAACGGACAAAGAGGTCATGGATGCGCTGACGCTCACGCTGCGGAATGAAGGGCTGATTCCGGCGCTGGAATCGACCCATGCCTTCGTGCAGGCGTTCAAGGAAGCGCCTCTGATGTCGAAGGATGAAGTGATTTTGATCAACCAGTCGGGGCGTGGCGACAAAGACATCTTCACCGTTGCCGATGCGTTTGGCGATCCAGAGTGGGAACGGTTTATTCAGCAAAAGGCGGAGGGCTACAAAAATGCTTGAGCAAAAGCTACGCGAGGCGATGTCCAAGAAAGACATTTTGCTGATGACCCATATCGTGATGGGCTACCCCAATTTCGATGATTCTCTGCGGGTTGTGGAATCGATGGTCGAAGCGGGCGTGGACATCATGGAACTGCAGATCCCGTTTTCGGACCCAATGGCGGACGGGCCGGTCATTCTGCACGCGAATCAGCGGGCGCTTGAAGCGGGATCGACGGTCGAGCGGTGTATGGAGTTCGGTGAAGAGGTGAGCCGGCGCTTCGATATCCCATTCCTTGTGATGACCTACTACAACATTCTTTTCAAGTACGGGGTTGAACGCTTCGCTGAGCGGATGGCAGCGGCGGGGATGGTGGGTGCGATTGTGCCGGATTTGCCGCCGGTGGAAGCCGAGCTCTATCTGGCGACGATGAAGAAAAACGAGCTCGCCCCGATTTTTATCTATTCGCCGAATACCAGTGATGCACGCATGAAGGTGATTGCTGAATCTGCCGAGGGCTTTATCTACTGCGTAGCGCGGAAGGGCGTAACGGGTGCTGAGACGACGTTTTCAGAGGACCTGAGTGCGTACCTTGCTCGATGTCGTGCGGCGACGGACTTGCCTCTCGCCTTGGGGTTCGGCGTAAAGGATGCGGCGGATGTGGAAACGTTGCGGGGGAAGGCGGATCTCGCTGTGATTGGAACGCAGACAATTCGCGTGATGGAAGAGCAGGGTGTGGACGCGGTGAAGGGCTTCATCTCGGGACTGCGCAATTCGGGATGAGACCGGCCGCGGAGAGTCCTGACCACGTCGTTGCGGGGCGCGACGAAAGTGCCGGAAGCGCCAGAAGTGCCGAAAGCGGCGGACAAGACGGCCTCGGCCAAGGTGGCGCGTTTGGCGATTGTGCCGATTGTGGCGTACGGCATTCGCTTCCGGAGGGGGCCGCGCGGGCGCATGCATTGGGAGTGATGGAGGAGTTTCGGCGGACTCAGCGCCTCGACTATAAGGCGACCGAGGCCGAAGCCGATCCGAAACTGCGCTTCGAATCGTTGTTCGCCGCGCGCGGGAATATGTTCGGGGTCCTCGAATGCGTGGACAGGAAGGGAAGCACGGTCTTCCTACGCGCCTTTTCGTCCCTTGCCGACGGGGTGCGGAAAGTCGATGGCTGGGTGATGCCGGTGTTAAGCGCAGTCGTCTACAACGAGACGATCCTGCCAGCCCAGGCGGAAATCAAACGACTCACGAATGAGATCGAGAGGGTTTCTGCGGAAGCGCCTTTGGAACGTGATGCGCTGACCAGACGTCGACGCGATGTTTCTCGCGATCTCTGGGATGAGATGTGTCGCCTGTACCGCTTTCGGAATTTTCGCGGGGAGGAACGAACGTTGCGGGATGCCGTTTTTCCGGGGGCTGCGATCACAGGGGGGATGGGAGAGTGTTGCGCGCCGAAACTGCTCCAACATGCTGCGCTCAATGAACTTCGCCCGTTGAGCATCGCCGAGTTTTACTGGGGAGATCCGGTTGGCTTGAAGGCCTACGAGGCGGAGATAGTAGAGCGGGAGGCGGGGGCTGTTCAGGCCCCTTCGATTCGGAAGACACGGCTGCGTGAGCGCGAGAGAGCGCAGGTGAATGCACGTCGTAAGGAAGTTGGAGAGTTCTATCCGAGCTGTGAGGCACGCTGTCAACCGCTCTTGGGTTTCATGTTATGCGGGGTGGAGGCATGACCGAACCGCTGCTCGAAATCGTGCATGAAGATCCCGAGTTTGTGGTTGTGAACAAGGAGAGTGGAATGCTTTCTGTGCCTGGTCGGGGGCCGGAAAAGCGGGACTGCGTTGCCGCGCGGGTGCGCGAAATGTATCCCGGCTGCCCTGAGCATCCCACGGCGCATCGATTGGATATGGATACGTCGGGTCTGCTTGTGGTTGCGCGAACGCAAGAGGCGCATCGCACGCTGTCGATGCAGTTTCAGGATCGACAGACGCGAAAGCGCTATCTCGCGCTGTTGGATGGGATCCTCGAAGAGGAAGGGGGGACGATCGAGTTGCCCTTCCGCTTGGATATCGAGAATCGGCCCTATCAGATGTACGACCCGGTCCATGGCAAGATGGGGATTACGCATTGGGAGCGACTGGGAATCGAGTCTTCGTTCACGCGGGTTTCCTTCGTTCCGGTGACGGGGCGGACGCATCAATTGCGGGTGCATTCAGCGCATTCACGCGGGCTCGGAATTCCGATTGTCGGGGATCCACTCTACGGTCGTGGGACAGGACCGAAGCAGATGAAACTGCATGCCGCGGAGCTTGGGTTTCAGCACCCGACGACCGGGGAACCCCTCGATTTCGCGGTTCCGCCGGGGTTCTAGATCCAACCCTTTCGCCAGCGGGTCTTGTCAGCGAGTTCGGTAAGCTCGATTTCGAAGCGTCGCTTCGAAAGGAGCGCCTCGAGCTCCACGCGGGGATCCTTCTGGGCCGTGTTCTTGCTCTCGATGAGGCGCGTGAGAAGGAAATGCTTTTCTTTGTTTCGCGGATGGACCGCACTCCACTTTGAATTCATGAGGTTCTTCCGGGAGGGAAGCTCGCTCCGGTGCGCGGTCCCACTAGAGGCGATGTTCTCCACTTCATCGATGGAGGGACTCGCGGGGGCCGATTGTTCGGCCAGTTTGTTCTTGGCTTCGATCCAGAGCGATAGGTACCGGGTGCTCTTGTGGAAATGGTCTCGGAGCATGGCGCCCGTGAAGTTGTCCTGGCGGCGCGAGGTGAGTTCCGTGCAGAGCTTCTCGACGGCCGCGAGCAGCGCGGTCTCGTGTGCGCGGCGATCGAAGCGTTCGGTGAGAATTTGGATTCCCTTTCGCTGAGCGTCTCGCCATGCTGCCTCTTCGGCATACAGCTGTACAGCTGCATCCGCGATGCGCTCCGCGTCATCGGCGATGAGGCCTCCAAAGGGCAGTTCGCCGCAGATTCCCTCGGCCCCCAGCGTCGTCGTCACGCTCGGCGTCCCTGACGCCATCGCATCGAAGAGTTTTCCCTTGAGCCCTGCACCGAAGCGGAGGGGGGCTAGACAGACGCGTGCTTGTCGAAATGCGGCCCCGGCGTCTTCAATACGACCCTCGACGATCAGGCCCTGTTCTGGGTTGCTGAGGGCGAGCTGCGTATCGGTGGGGTAGGCGCCGGCAATCAAGAGCCGTGCTTCGGGCAGCTGCTGACGGATCCGCGGCCAGATGTCTTTCGCCATCCAGCGGATCGCGTCCCAGTTTGGCGCGTGTCTGAAATTGCCGATGCAAATAAAATCGCGACGCTCGTGGTATGCGGGCCAGAACGCTTGGGTCTCAAGGGTGGGTGGGGCCAACATGAATGGGGCGTAGTGCATGAGATCCGGCGGGATTCCGAATTCGCGGTGAAGGTATTCGATCTCGGCCTCGGAGATGATCAGGCTGAGGTCAGAGCGGAAGATGGAGGCGATCTCGCGCCGTGCGACACGCGAGTCTGCCGGACGGACCGTTTCGGGCGGGGGCTCGGGCGAGGAGGTGTTCGCTCGTTGGCGTGACTCTCGGAGGGAATGCAAATCTTCAGTGTTGAGAATGCGGGTTGCGGCGGGGCAGATTTCTTCGACGCGCCATCCGAATTGTTCCTCGATGAAGAAGCGATCGAAGAGGACAATGTCGGGTTGAAGTGAGTCAAGCAGGGTGTCGAACGCAGGGTCGTTGACTCGGATCGTGTGGGGCGAGATGCCGATTTCGGGGAGATTTGTTGCGTGGGTCGCGTCGGCGGCGGTCGATGCGAAATCGATCTTCCAGCCTGTCTTGAGAAAGGGAGCGAGGACCTGGAGCAAATGGGCGCCCGCGGCGGAGGAGCGGGGCTCGGGCCAGACCGCCCCAAGAACGAGCATGTTTTTCGAGTTGGACACACACGCAGATTAGCGTCTGAGTCGGCGCTTCGGGGCAGCGCCTCTCATGGCGGGCGTGATCCACAGACTGCTACCCTCTTTCGGAACGCGGGGACCGGCATCTCCTGCGAGGAGTAAGCAATGACGACCCGATTTGAGAAGCCGAAAACGCCTGTTTTGCTGGATGAGGCTTTTTCAGACCCGAATTCCGTTCGCGCGATGGTGGAGGCGAACGCGCCGTACTGGCCCGTCTTGCGGTACGTCGCGAAACCCTCGGAGTTTGCTGCGGTCAGTCGGGCAAAGTCCCAGGATCCAATGATCCTGCCCCCTTGGTTTCGAGGAGATTGGGCGGATCGCAAACCGCTCGTTCAAGGCGGCGAGGTGATCGTCGAAAACCCGCAATTCATTGACGCCGCACGGACGGTATTTGACGCGGAGATCGCTGTTCCTTGTTTGGTTTACGTGAACGTGATGGCACCGCTGCCCTTCGCGGGTGAGGGGCATATAGACGTCCCTGCATTCCGAGGGATCGACCGCTCTGAGTATCCGATTTGGCTCTTACAACAAATGGTGCGGTCGGGACTCTTTGAGTCGTGGCAGATCGATATCGCGACGGCGGTCTCTTGGTTCTACGCCGGCGAGGGTGGGGCCTTTGATTACTGGGCGGACGGCCCCGGGAAGGCACCGAGTCGCGTGGAGCAGCCGATGGATAATCGGGCCGTCGTCGGAGATAACGATTTTATGTTTCACCGCGTGGACGCGATTGGTGCGAATGCCAAGATGGTGGAAGCGAGTCTCGACGCTGAACTCAAGCCAGACGGGAAGGGCGCTTGGACACTCGAAGATGAGGGCGAAGTGATTGAGCGCTATTCCGGGGAATCCTTGCGGGTGAGCGTGTCCTGGAAGGCGGAGATGTTCCGGGATGAAGAAGCGCGCCGAATTCGGGCTGATCATTCGGATGATCTGGATCTGGACTGGGTGATCGATCGTTTCGTGGAGGATCTTGAGGATCGCGGAAGCCGGATCGTACGGCCGAGCCAGCCGCTTGCGGATTCCGAATTCATGGATGCACTTTCGAGTATCTATACCTTGCCCGATCTAGTTTATCCGACCGCGAAGGAGACGGATCTCCGCGCGAGTTAGGGGAGCGTCAGAGAGAGGAAAGTTTGGCCGAACTCGAAGACCTACAAAATAATATTGGGTTCACCGTCGCCGGTCGCGGCGAGAAACGTTCCGTCACGTTTCTGCCGGAGCCGCCGCGGCAGCAGCGTCGATGGCCCATCATTTCGGTCGACGACCATATTGTTGAGCCGCGGCATACCTTTGAGGGCCGCTACCCGAAGGCACTTGCGGACCAAGCGCCTCGGGTGGTGGAGACCGAGGACGGAGGTGAGGTTTGGCACTACGCGGGCCAGGTCATGCCGAATGTGGGTTTCAACGCGGTCGTGGGGCGACCCGTTTCGGAATACAGCTTTGAGCCGACGCGATTCGATCAGATGCGCCGCGGAGCGTGGGATATTCATCACCGCGTGAAGGATATGGACCTCGCCGGTGTTTGGTCTTCGATGAATTTCCCGTCCTTCCTGCCTGGCTTCGCGGGACAGCGTCTGCAGCTGACCACCGATGACCCCGCGCTAGCGCTGGCTTCGGTGCGCGCCTGGAATGACTGGTGTATCGAGGAATGGGCGGGAAGCTATCCCGGACGGATCATTCCAATGCAGCTGCCTTATTTGCTGGATGTGAACGTTGCCGCCGAGGAGATTAGGCGGAATGCGGAGCGCGGGTTTAGAGCGGTGACCTTTTCCGAAGCGCCTGACAAGCTCGGACTTCCGACGCTCCATTCGGGCTACTGGGATCCCTTGATGGCGGCCTGCGAAGAGACCGAGACTGTTGTGTCTCTTCATATCGGTTCATCGAGTACGGCGCCGAGCACCTCGGATGATGCGCCCCCGGATGTCGTGGGTGTACTCTTTTTCGGCTACGCGATGTTCTCTGCAACGGACTGGCTGTATTCGCAGATCCCTGTTCGCTTCCCAAAACTCAAGATCTGCATGTCCGAAGGCGGAATTGGTTGGGTCGCCGGGTTGCTCGACCGCCTCGATCACGTTCTCAAGTACTCGGAGATGTACGGAACCTGGACGGGAGACCTGACGCCCCGCGAAGTGATGCAGCGGAACTTTTGGTTCTGCGCCATTGATGATCCGGCCGGGTTCGAAACGCGCCATCATATCGGCGTGGACCATCTCTTGATCGAGAGTGACTACCCTCATGCGGATTCGAATTGGCCGACGACTCAGGACCATTTCGCGCGCCAGTTCAAAGGGATTCCGGATGACGAGCTCGCTCGAATCACATGGCAGAACGCGGCGGAGTTGTTCCGACTCGATGTTCCGCAATCGGTGATCGATGATCCGAATGCGCTTTGGCCCACGGAAGAGGGCTGAGGAAACGGCGCGTTCGCGAAGGAACGCGCCGGTCATCCTCAGGGCTTGTCTCTCCGCGTACCCGCCTGGCTATTTGAAGTCCGCTGCGGAATGCCGCTCCGGGACCTGCTTGTCCTCAGGTCCCCACATGCGGTTCACCCGGGCGCCGCGCTCGAAAGCGGGGCGTTCCGAAATCTCTGTCGCCCAACGCGTCACGTTCTTGTAGGACGCGACATCGAGAAACTCAGCTGCATCGTAAAGAACCCCTTGCACAAGCGCGCCGTACCAAGGGCAGGTCGCCATGTCGGCAATATTGTATTCGTCACCGCAGAGAAAGCGCCGCTCTGCGAGGTTCTTGTCCAGCACGTCGAGCTGGCGCTTTACTTCCATCGCAAAGCGGTCAATCGGGTACTGCCATTTTTCGGGGGCATAGGCGTAGAAATGGCCGAAACCGCCGCCGAGGTAGGGGGCGCTGCCCATTTGCCAAAAGACCCACGAGAAACACTCAGCCCGGGCAGAGAGATCCTTGGGAATGAAGGCATCATATTTTTCGGCGAGGTAGACGAGAATTGCCCCGGATTCAAAGACTCGGGTCGGGGGAGACGTGCTGTGGTCAACCAGGGCCGGGATCTTTGAGTTTGGATTCGCCGCGACGAAATCACTGCCGAACTGATCGCCATCGTTGATGTTGATCAAGTAGGCATCGTACTCGGCTTCGCTCTTGCCGAGCTCAAGGAGCTCTTCGAGCATGACCGTAACCTTGACACCGTTAGGTGTCGCTAGTGAGTAGAGCTGAAGGTCGTGGTCTCCAACCGGCAGCTTCTTGTCATGGGTCGCGCCCGAGATGGGGCGGTTGATCTTGGCGAATTTGCCTCCGCTCTCTCGGTCCCATTCCCAGACTTTCGGGGGCGTGTACGAATTCGTTTCAGTCATTATAGATCCTCGTGAGGCAGTCTTAGAGAGTGAGTGGAAGCTCGAGATACTTGTTGTAGATCAAATCGCGATGTTCGAGCAAGATGGGTTCGAGCGCTTGGGCGGTTGCTTCGTCCATGGAGGAGAAGCCAGGCCTGAGCGCCTCAGCCATCGGGCATTGATCGGCCGGCAAAGGCGCAAAGAGTGCCATGAAGGTGGCGCTGTATACGTCGACGGCCGTTAGGCGATCGCCGAAATAGTAGGGGCTGCCAGACTGCTTCTGCTCGCGGAGACGACCCGAGAGCAGGCCCAAAATATCGCGAATGCGCTGGCCATGACTTTCTGCCTCCTCGGCACGGTATCCGTATTTGTCCGCAAGGTACTGAGCGACCGGGGGCGGGAAGCCGGGCTCGCCGCTCAGTCCCGCATGGATGCCTTGCAGCCGGCGCATCCAGCCGAGTCCATCCTCGCCGCAAATCTCATGCGCGAGACCAAAGGCGTGCGCCCGATCCGCCGGCGCCTCGGGCAAAAGCGATGGGGTGCGTTCAGAGGCTGCTGTTGAGTTGGCTGGAGAGGCGAGGCGCTCCGCGAGGAGTAGGATCTCGGCCCATCCGGAACGCGGCTCTTCGTCGTTGTAGATCGCGACCGGGCCACTTCGCTCACCCGTCCACTCCGCCATGGCATCGCTTGCGGCATCCAGACGAACCGCCTGCCAGGGAATTTGTCTGAGGTGAAGAATCCCTTTCGCGGCTTCGCCCCATGGGCTCGGCACGCCTGTGACAACGACCATTCGGAGCCCGTCGGCCTTGCGCGCGACTTCGAAATCCATGTACTCGATCGGCATGGTGCTTCCTTTCTGGGGCGCAGGGGAATGCACGAGAACGATAACGCAGTTGGTCTAGTTGCTCCGCATGCCTCCGGCGATCGAATAATCCTCTCCGGTCACGTAGGAAGAGGCATCGGAGGCGAGGAAGAGCGCGAGGCCCACGATTTCTTCAGGGTCGGCGACGCGCTTCATGAGGGTGGCTTCGGCGGAGCGGTCGATGAAACCGGTATCGTATTTTGCGGTGCCCTTCATCATCTCGGTCAGGAACGGGCCGGGGGAGAGTGCGTTTACGCGAATGCCGAGGGAGACCCATTCGGCGGCCATCGTCTTGGTGAAGTTTAGAAGGGCTGCCTTGAGGCCGGTGTAAGTTCCGACGCCGGGGCCCGCGGCATAGGCGCCGAGCGTCGCCACATTGATGATGCTGCCGCCGCCGTTTTCGGCCATCCGCGGGGCGACGAGGGCGGCCAGTCGAATCGGACCTTTGAGGTTTACGGAGCAGAGCTTGTCGAAATAGGCCTCCGACATCTCGGTGATCGGGGTGAGCGCGGGATTGATGCCCGCATTATTGAAGAGGACGTCGATGCGTCCGAATTCGTCATGGACCCGGTCGACGAGTGCAGGCAGCGCATCCCATTCGCCGACATGGCAAGCGACGGGCAGGGCGCGACGGCCGGTGGATTCGGTGATTTCGGCGGCCACCTCATCGCAGAGCGCCTGCTTTCGGCTGACGACGACCACGTCGCTTCCCGCTTCGGCGAGGCCTTGAGCGATCGCGCGGCCGAGGCCCTTGGTTGCGCCGGTCACGATGGAAACGCGGCCTGTCAGGTCAAATCGATTCTGCATGGCGAGAAGGTCCTATTCAGGATGGCGCACGCCTCTGAGTGTTCAGCGCGTGAGCGGGAATTTTCTGCGGTCCCACACCCTAGTCAAAAGGCAGGGGGAAATGCGAGCTGTTCAGAGCCGCGAGTGGGCCGGCGCCGGGCCGTTTCGACGGCATTTCCGCTTCATGGACAGGCTAGGGGCGACGGTACACGATCAAGACTAGAATCCGGCCGCTGCTTATCCCACCCTACCCAGGAGTACCCCATGTCCAAAGCCCTGATTATCGATGCATGCCGCACGCCCCGTGGTATTGGCAAGGCCGGAAAGGGCGCCCTCGCGCATCTGCATCCGCAGCATCTCGGCGCCACCGTGCTGAAGGCTCTTGCGGAACGAAACGGGCTGAATACCGCGGACGTGGATGACGTTGTTTGGGGCACGAGCTCGCAGGTTTGCGAGCAGTCGGGCGATTTGGGCCGGATGTCGGCCCTTGATGCGGGCTATGACGTGAAGGCGAGCGGTGCGACTCTGGATCGCTTCTGTGGTTCCGGGATCACTTCGGCGAATTACGCGGCGCATGCAGTGATGTCCGGCATGGAGGACCTGGTCATTTCCGGAGGGACTGAAATGATGTCGCTCCCGAAGAAGGGCATGCTTCCGATGGGCGCGGGCAACGCGCATCTTCAGGAAATTCATCCTCAGTCTCATCAAGGCGTCTGTGCCGATGCGATCGCGACCTTGGAAGGCATTCCACGGGAGGCCCTCGATGCTCTGGCAGCAGAGTCTCAGCGGCGCGCCGACTTGGCGATTAAGGGTGGTCATTTCGACCAGAGCTTGATTCCCGTCTTGAATCTCGACGGTTCCGTTGCGCTCGACCGAGAGGAATTTCCACGGCCGCAGACCACGGCGGAGTCTCTCGCGAATCTGCCGGCAAGCTTTCCGGCGGTGGCCGATTACCGGCATGCTGAAGGCGCACCGACCTTTCGCGAACTCATCAATCAGAAATACACCGATCTCGATATCCAGCATGTTCATCATGCCGGCAATTCCTCGGGCGTGGTTGATGGCTCAGCGGCGATCCTGTTTGCGAGTGAGAGCTATGCGAAGGCCCATGGCCTGAAGCCCCGTGCGCGGGTTGTGGCGACGGCGAATATGGGGGATGACCCGACGCTGATGTTGAACGCGCCGGTTCCTGCGACGAAGAAGGTTCTGAAGAAGGCGGGCATGAATCTCTCCGATCTCGATCTCATCGAAATCAACGAAGCCTTCGCCGTCGTGGCGGAGAAATTTCAGCGGGACTTGGACGTCGACCGGGACAAGGTGAACGTGAACGGCGGAGCAATGGCTCTGGGCCATCCCATCGGTGCGACTGGAGCGATTCTGATCGGGACCGCTCTCGACGAACTCGAGCGCCGCGATCAGCAGGTGGGGCTCATCACGATGTGTGCCGGCGGCGGGATGGCTCCGGCGATCATTATTGAGCGCGTCTAGAGCGTGCGGCAGCCGCGATGACGAATAACGACGTGCTACGCCGACTTCGATATACCTTCGACTTCAAGGACTCGAAAATGATCTCCCTTTTTGCCGAGAGTGGGTTGGGCGTGACCCGGGAGCAGGTGAGCGACTGGCTGAAGCGAGAGGAAGAGCCGAGCTTTGTTCGCTGTAAGGATATTGAGCTCGCTCATTTTTTGAACGGCTTGATCGTTGAGCGGCGCGGGAAACGCGAAGGGGACGCGCCGGTCGCGGAGCGACGCCTGAACAATAACCTGATCTTGCGCAAGCTGAAAATCGCGCTCGAATACAAGACCGAGGATTTGCTCTCCGTGATGGAACTTGGAGGGCTTCGCGTGAGCGCTCATGAAATGAGCGCCTTCTTTCGGCGTGAGAATCACAAACACTACCGCGTCTGCGAGGATCAGATCCTGCGCAATTTTCTGCGGGGTCTGCAGCTCCGGCTTCGCCCGGACTAATCGGGACCGTTTGCCGCGGCGAGTTTGGAGGCATGCTTCACATTGCGCGCTTCTGCGACCAGGATGACTTGTTCCGCGATATTCGTGGCATGGTCCGCCACGCGCTCCAGGTTTTTTGCAATCCAGATGAGATCCACATCACGTGACGCGCCCTGAGATTGGGTCTCCAGCTCAGTGAGCATATCGCGCACGATTTCGTCCTGGAGATCATCGATCGCATCATCCTGGTCGAGCACGTCGCGCGCGAGTTCCGCATCGGTTCGACTGAAAGCGTCGAGGGCCAGGCGCAGGATGCGCTGAACGTCTCGGGACATCGGGATCAGCTGAGGGGGGAATGCCTGGGACTCCTCGCGTTCTGCAAGACGGATCGCGCTCTTGGCAATATTGCGACTGATATCGCCGACCCGTTCGAGATCGGTTGCCACCATTTTGATCGCGAGGACGACGCGGAGATCGGCTGCGACGGGCGCCTGGAGTGCAAGCGCCTTGAGTACGCCTTCGTCGATGTCGATATCCAGCTGATCGATTTCCAGATCATCATGGGCGACGGACTCGGCGAGGGGCGCATCTCGGTCGAGGACCGACCGCAGGGATTTCTCGAGAATCGCTTCGCAGAGGCCGCCCATGCGGAACACGTCCTTGCGCAAGGCTTCTATGACTGAATCGGAATGTCGAATCATCCGTACCGCCCCGTGATGTAGTCGCTGGTTTTGGTTTCGCGCGGATTCGTGAAAATCTCGTCCGTCGCGCCGTATTCGATGAGGGTGCCCAAGTGGAAGAATGCCGTACGTTGAGAGACGCGAGCGGCCTGTTGCATGTTATGGGTGACAATCGCGATCGCGAATCGCTCTCGAAGCTCGAAGATCAACTCCTCGATCCGCGCGGTGGCGATGGGGTCGAGCGCTGAACAGGGCTCGTCCATCAAGATGACCTCGGGCTCGACCGCAATCGCGCGCGCGATGCAGAGGCGCTGCTGTTGGCCGCCGGAGAGGGCCGTTGCGGGCGAGCCCACCCGGTCCTTGACCTCTTCCCAGAGGCCGGCGCGGATCAGGCTGCGTTCGACGATCTCGTCAAACTCAGCGCGGGTCGTGGCGATGCCGTGGATGCGCGGTCCATAGGCGATATTGTCATAGATCGATTTCGGGAAGGGGTTTGGCTTCTGAAAGACCATCCCGACGCGCGCGCGCAGTTGGACGACGTCCAGCTCAGCTGCGTAGATATCCCCGCCGTCGAGTCGGATATCTCCGTCGACCTTGCAGGTGGGAATCGTATCGTTCATGCGATTGAAGCAGCGCAGGAAGGTTGATTTTCCGCAGCCGGAGGGCCCGATCAAGGCGGTGACTTCGCCTTCAAGAATATCGAGGCTCACTTTCTTGATGGCGTGGGTTTCGCCGTAGTGAACGTCGACGTCTTTCGCGCTCATGCGGATGCGAGGACCGCTCTCCTCTTTTGGGAGTGGCTGAGCCTCGGTCGTGCCTGGGGGAGTCGCGGGAGCGATTTGTGCGTTGTTCATCTCAGGATCCACGTCTTTCGAAGCGGCGGCGCAGGGCGACGGCCGATCCGTTCATGACAATGAGGAAGGCCAGGAGGACGAGGATCGCCCCCGTGGTTTTTTCGGCGAATGCCCGCTCCGGACTATCAGACCAGAGGAAGATCTGCACGGGAAGGGCCGTGGCCGCGTCGGTGGGGCCGGTCGGCACATCGACGACGAAGGCCACCATGCCGATCATGAGGAGAGGGGCGGTCTCTCCGAGGGCTCGCGCCATTCCGATGATGGTTCCGGTCAGGATTCCGGGCATCGCGACGGGAAGGACATGGTGTGCCACGACTTGAAGGGGCGAGGCGCCGATGCCGAGGGCGGCCTCGCGGATGGAAGGCGCCACGGCCTGAATCGAGACCCGTGCTGTGATGATAATCGTGGGGAGTGTCATGAGGCTGAGCGTGAGCCCGCCCACAAGCGGAGCCGAGCGCGGCAAATCTAGCGTGCCGAGGAAAAAGGCGAGGCCGAGGATGCCGAAGACAATCGACGGAACGGCGGCCAGATTGTTGATATTGACCTCGATGATCTCTGTCCAGCGGTTCTTGACGGCGAATTCTTCCAGGTAAACGGAGGCGGCGAGGCCCAAGGGGAGGACGATGATCAGGGTGACCATGAGCGTCCAGAAGGACCCGACCAGGGCCCCCCAGACGCCGGCGAGTTCGGGTTCTCTCGAGTCGCCCGAGGTGAGGAAAGCCCGGTTGAGTGTCGACCGTAGGCGCCCTTGTTCATCAAAGGTCTGGAACCAAGCCGCTTTCCGTTCGCCGAATCGCTCGACGCCGTCTTGGCCCGCCTTTCGAAACAGGTCGACCTCATCGTCCGCCGGAAGCCAGATCGGGAACTGCGTTCCCGCGAGAGTCGGATTTTCGAAGACCGCGTCTTCGAGGACGCGGGCTGCGCCTCGACTGAGGAGACTGCCAAGCTCCCGCTTCTCCTTGCGCCCCGTTACGTCGGGGAATGCGGCGCGGAGTGCCTTTTTGACCTCTCCGCGATAGTCGATGCGATCGAGCCGCTCCGCCGTATCGGCGGCGGAACGTTCACTCTGCGGGGGAAGTGAATAGGCGGAGAGATCCACGTCGAGCTGCAACTCGGTTGCGATGAAAGCGTCTTTGCCCGTTGCGAAGGTTGAAACCAGCAGCAGGGCGAGACTGCCGAGTGCGAAGGCGATCGCGGCGGCGCCGCAGCCTTTGAAGATGCGTTCCGCGCGCTGCCGCTTGCGCAGTCGCTGCGTGAGGGCCGGGGTGGACCAACGTTCTGCGTGGAGTCCCGTCTCCACTTCGGTCCGAGAGGCTGCGTCGCTGCTCTGGCGTTCAGTCATAGGTCTCTCGGTATTTCTTGACGGTCTGGAGGGCGATGACGTTGAGGATCAGCGTGACGCCAAAGAGGACGAGGCCCAAGGCAAAAGCGGAGAGGGTTTTGGCGCTATCGAATTCCTGGTCGCCCGTGAGCAAAGCGACGATCTGGACCGTCACCGTAGTCACCGCTTCCAGGGGATTTGCGCTGAGATTGGCCGCAAGGCCCGCCGCCATGACGACGATCATGGTCTCTCCGATGGCTCGGGAAAAGGCGAGTAGGAAGCCGCCCATGATTCCGGGCAGAGCCGCGGGGATCATGACGTAGCGGATGGTCTCGGAGCGCGTTGCGCCCAAGCCAAAGGAGCCGTCGCGGAGGGCCGTAGGCACGGCGGTGATCGCGTCATCCGAGAGGGATGAAACAAAGGGAATGATCATCACACCCATGACCAGTCCCGCGGCGAGCGCACTTTCCGAGGCGACGTCCAGGCCGACGGTCTTGCCCCAACCTCGAATTGCCGGCGCGATGACGAGAACGGCGAAGACGCCGTAAACCACGGTCGGGACGCCCGCCAGAATTTCGAGAAGGGGCTTTGCGATGTCTCGAAATCGGGCCGAGGCGTAGAAGTTGAGGTAGATGGCACAAAGGAGGCCGATCGGACCGGCGATGGTCATGGCGATGGCGGTGATGAGGAGGGTGCCCGTGAACACAGGGACGGCGCCAAAGGAACCCGAGCTCCCGACCTGGTCTGCACGCAGCGCCGTTTGTGGGCTCCAGTGGAGGCCGAAAAGAAATTCGCTTGGGGAGACCATCGAAAAAAACCGCAGGGTTTCAAAGAGGAGGGAGAGGACGATGCCGACGGTGATGAGAATGGCGACCAGGGACGCGAACATCAGGCTCAACCGGATACCTCGCTCGACATGGTTGCGCGCGCGCAATTGCGGGCGGATCCGGCGCATCGCTCCGAAGAGCCCCGTAAAGGACGCCGTACTCGCGATCAAGGTCGCAAGCCAGCTTCCGCGTGAAAGGGCTTCGGCATAATACGCTGCGCCCAGTTGAACCCGGTCATCGACGCCCGATCCCATCATTCTGCCGCTGGCCGCATTCTTGATGTCGTTCAGCAGGAGTGCCGTTTGCGCTGGGTCGCCGGCCCCCGGCGAATCCGGAAGCGCGGAGAGGGTCATCTGCTCAACGATGCCCGGGCCCATTGAGACCCAGAAAAGGGCCACGATGAGTCCCGGGATCAGGGCGGCCAGCGCGACGAAGCTGCCGTGGTAGCTGGGGAGGGAATGCAGCGCCGCCGTACCCTGATCGTTCCGGATCCGCTGGGCGCGCTGTCTCCCGAGGAAGAGGGCGAGGACGGCCACAACGAGCACGGAGAAAAAGGGCATCATCGAAGCCTCGATTCTCGATCAGACTTCACAACGAACCTAAGGACCGGCCGCGACGTTGGGAGCGAGGGAGCGAGAGGCTTCGCGAGCGAGCTTCCTGCCGTCCTCCGGGGCGGGGATGAGTCCTCGGTCGGAGAGATAGCCTTCTTCACCCATTGCGCTCTCGCTCGTGAATTCGGAGACGTATTCCTGAATGCCGGGGATCGAGCCGACATGGGCTTTCTTCACGTAGAAGTAGAGCGATCGGGAGACGGGGTAGGCCCCATCCGAGATCGCTTCGAATTCCGGAGGGACGCCATCGACCAGGCTGCCCTGGATCACGTCGTCATTTTGGTCGAGGAAGCTAAAGCCGAAGATGCCGATCGCGTCCGGATTGGCGACGAGCTTTTGCACGATCAAGTTATCGTTCTCGCCCGCATCGATGTAAGCCCCGTCTTCGCGCATGGAGCGACAGATCTGTTTATAGAGGTTCTTGTTCGTACTCTTCAGCGCCTTAAGGTCAGGAAAGGTCTTGCAGCCGCCCTCGAGCGCCAGCTCATTGAAGGCATCGCGGGTTCCCGACGTCGGCGGCGGTCCCAGGACCTCTATCTTGACGTCGGGGAGCTTCGGATCGACGTCTTTCCAGGTCTTGTTCGGGTTCGGAATCAGCGCGCCGCTCGGACCAGGAATCTCCTTGGCGAGCGCGAGGAAAATCTGTTGCAGCGTGAAGGATCGCTGATCGGTCTCTTTCGAATTGGCGAGCACGATGCCATCGAATCCGATCTGAATTTCCGCGATTTCCTTCACACCGTTTTTCGCGCAAAGCTCGACTTCGGAATCTTTGATCGCGCGAGAAGCATTGGTCATGTCGGGATGGCCGACGCCAAGTCCCGCGCAGAAGAGTTTCAGGCCCCCGCCTGTTCCCGTGCTTTCAATGATAGGCGTCTTGAACTTGCCTTCTCGGCCAAATTCCTCGGCGACGACGGTGGCAAAGGGGTAGACCGTTGATGATCCGACGATCCTGATCTGGTCCCGGGCGAAGGCGAGGGAGGGGAGCAGGGTTAAAGCGGCGATTGGGATGAGAAAGAACAGAGGGCTGCTGGATTCGATCTTCGAACGAAGGGTGAGTCGCATTTTGCTCAGGTCTCCTTGATTGGAACGACCGAAGCTTATGGAGGCTGGGTGAACGCGATCTGGCATTCATGTGACAGATTGGTGAAGTCCCGTCGGCCCTGGGGAATCGAGTGGGCATTTCGGGGCGGCGCTCAATCGACTTCGAGCCTGAGTTGTTGGGGATCGTCCGACGGTTCTCGCGGCGGGGCGTGTTTGGGAAGTCCAAAGGCGAAGGTCGAGCCGACGCCGAGCTCGCTCTCGACCGAGATTTCACCGCCGGATCTTTGCACCATATGCCGCACAATCGAGAGGCCCAGCCCCGTGCCGCCCGCGCTTCGCGAGCGCGCGCGATCGACCCGGTAGAAGCGTTCGAAGATTCGGGCGACATCTTCTTCAGGGATGCCGATTCCCGTGTCGGAGACGGCAATGCGGACACGATCGGCTTGGCCTTGGACGCGAAGCTGAATTCGGCCGCCGGCTTCGGTGTACTTGATTGCGTTTTCGAGCAGGTTGACCAGGATTTGTTCGAGGATCCGCGGATCGGCGAAAGCCTGAGTTTGATCGGATTCGGCTTGTGGGCGGGAGTTCGGGCGATCCGCGCCGTCGACATCCGACTCGACTTCGAAATCGAGAAGGAGCTCCGCTTCAACGGCACGGGGGGCGAAATCCTGGACCAGATCTCGGGCGATGACCGCGACATCGAGTCGGACTGGATCGAGATTCCATTTACCTGTCTCCACCGTGGAGATGGCCAGGAGATCGCGCACGATATGGCCGAGGCGTCGGGCATGTCGGTCGATGATTTCGAGATAGGAGCGCTGGTCTGCGGGGCCGAGATCGGAATCGAGGAGCGTTTCCGCGAAGCCCTGAATCGCGGTGAGGGGGGTGCGCAGCTCATGGGATGCATTCGCCACGAAGTCCCGACGGACTTCTTCGAGGCGCTCGAGTTCGCTGATATCATGGAAGACGGCCACGCTTCCGTTTCGTGGTGCATCGCCGCGGGGGAAGCGCGCGGCCTGAACGCGGAGGGTGCGTTCGGGGTCGCCTCTTTTGAGCGTGCTGGAAACGATTCCGTCCGACGCTTCCACTTGCTCAAGCAGCGCATGGAGATCGGGGTCGCGGATGGCTTCAAGGAGCGCGCGCCCGGTGATTTCCGGCGGCACGGAATAGAAATTGCGGAGTTGTGAATTGGCGAGAATCACGTTCGCGTCTGCATCGATCACGAGGACCCCTTCGACCATGCTCTCCAGGACCGCACGCAGCTGCTCTTTCTCTCGAGTTGCCTCCTCTAGACCCTCTCGGAGCTGACTGGCGATTTCGCGAATGGCGTTGGCGATTTCGCCGAGTTCGTCGCCTTCAGACAGCGGCGGACGTTCGTCCAGCTCCCCGCGCGCCAGCGCTGCAGCAACCCGTCGGAGTTCATGAATCGGGCGCAGTGCGGCACGGGCCACGAGATAAGAGAGGAGCACCGAAACAAGGATGCCGATTCCCCCGGCCAGCGCCAATCGCTGGCGGAGAATGGTGCGCGCGGAATCCAGGTCCGCCAGAGCCACCGCAACCCGGACAACGCCCTTACGCTCCGCGTCGGGCAGTGCCAAATACAGCAACTCGTTCCTGACCGTCTCGCTTCGCCGCGTATCTTCGCCGAGGCGACCTTCGAGGGCGGCAAGGACTTCTGGGCGCAGGCGATGATTTTCGGTCTTAGCCAGGCTGCTCAAGCTGAGGCTTGAATCGCCGAGAACCCAGCCGTCTCGCCCGATCAGGGTGACGCGCATCCCGCCTGCTTCGCCCGCGCGGTCTGCGATTTGGTCGAGGCGCTCTGAGTTTGCGGCGGTGAACGGGATTTCGGCGACGCGGTCCTTCACCATGCGGGCCCGGTCGAGAAGGGACGCCTCCACCTGGGAGACCTGGTCAGAACGCAGGCTCCGCTCGGCGGTCACGCCGAAGAAAACCGTCGCGAGCACGACAAGGCCAATCAGCGTGGCCATCAATTTGCGCTGACTTGTGAGCAAGATGGATTGGCTTCCGTTGGAGGCTCAGGGGGACGGCGCTATTCAGCGAAACGGTAGCCGACGCCCCGAATGGTTTCGATCAACTCGCCCGCATCGCCGAGCTTCTCGCGCAGCCGTTTCATATGCGTATCGATCGTCCGCGTCGTGACGACGACGTCCGTGCCCCAGACGGACTCAAGGAGACCTTCGCGGGTCATGACACGGCCCGGGCGTTCCATGAGTTTTCGAAGCAGCTCGAATTCCTTCGCGGTCAACGTGATCTCGACGCCGTCGATTGCGCAGCGATGACGGGTCGGGTCGATGCTGAGGGCGCCATGCGTGAGGATTCGCGAGGGCGGTTCGGCGGGAGCCCGCCTGCGCAAGACGGCCCGCACCCGGAGTGTGAGTTCGCGGGGGCTGAAGGGCTTGGTGACATAATCGTCCGCGCCGAGCTCGAGGCCCACGACGCGGTCGAGCTCGTCGGCCTTTGCCGTTAGCATGATGACCGGTAGGTCAGCGAGCGCGGGGTCGGCCCTGATCTGTCGGCAGATCTCGGTCCCTGACAGATCTGGCAGCATGAGGTCCAGGATGACGAGGTCAGGTCGACCGCGTCGCAGGCAAGCGAGTGCATCTCGCCCGTTCTCTGCCGTCTCGATCTCATATCCCGCCTGGTGCAGGTTGATGCGGACCAGCTCGAGCAGGTCCGGCTCGTCGTCCACGAGTAGGATGCGTTCCGCCATAACGTCTGAAAGCTTGACTCAGCCAAGCCCGATCGCCAAGGAGCCCGACGCCGGACCGCTCATGGCCCATCGTCTTTGACGCGTTTTCGACGAAAATGTCACGGAAATGTCGCACGGCTCGGCGCTCAAGGGATCGCGAAGCTCAAGGGATCGCGAAGCTCAAGGGATTAGGGCATATAGGCGCCGCCGCTCACGCTGATCAGCTGGCCCGTGAGATGGCGGGCACGTTCGCTGGCGAGGAAAAGGGTGAGGTCGGCGATATCCTCGGGGCGGCCGATCCTTTGGATGGGCTGGCCCTCGACGTTGAACATGGATTCTCCGGACTCGGCTGCCTTGGCCATTTGCTCCGGCGTTCCGAAGAACTCGTATCCGTATTTGCGCCAGAAACTTCCGTCACCGACGTGGGATTCTTCGTAGGGAACGATCCAACCCGGTGCGACGCAATTGATGCGAATGCCCTTTGGTCCCCATTCGTAGGCGAGGGCTTTTGACATGGAGCCCACGTAGCCCTTCGTGCCGGCGTAGTTGGCCACCATATTTCCGGCTGAGGGCTCGAGGGCCGAATTCGAGGTGATGTTGACGATGGCCCCAGACCCGCGTTTGAGCATGTCCTTGCCGACGCCGTTGATACAGTTGACGACGCCTCGGATGTTGAGGTTGATCTCCCATTCGATCTCGTCGGCGGGCTTTTCTTCCCAGTTTCGGGGGTAGGCGACGCCGCCTGCGTTGTTGACGAGGATCTCGACCTCGCCGAAAGCCGAGGTCGCTTGATCGATCAACTCTGAGACGGAGTCGGGCGACGTGACATCGGTCCCGACCACGAGCGTTTCGCCGGGGAGATCGGCGCAGGTGGCTTCGACCTCTCTCATTTTGTCCGTGTCTCGACTGGCGAGAACGGTGTTGGAGCCTTCGGCGGCGAAGGCCTGGACGAGTCCGCGGCCTATGCCTCCAGAGGCGCCGGTCACGATCACGGTCTTTCCTGCGAGTTCCAGATCCATTGATTTGCTCCTGCGGGGTGGGGCGGGTCAGCTTTGCTTCAGGTCGGCGAAGTAGAAAGTCGCGAGCCCGTTCAGAATGTCAGCCCGCTCCCACTGGAGGAAATGGCCTGCTTCGGGAACGACGATGGGACCGATGATATTGCGGAAGCCCGCTTCGCATTGCTTCGGGAAATGCTTCGAGACGACCTGATCTTCGGGCCCGTAGAGGACGAGAGTGGGGGTCTCGACCGGGCCGACTAAGGGGATCTCGCTCATGGGACGTCCGTATTGCAGCTGGTAGGGGGCCCAGCTTGCGGCGAGCTTTTCGATATCCGCAAAGGGTTCGGTCATGAAGCCGTAGTCTTCTTCTTCGAAGCTGTACTGCGAGGCCCAGAGTCGGTTCTCGTAGAAATCGCGGACATACCGCTCGCAGCGTGCAGGGGTGTCGAGTTCTGCTCGGAGCTGCTGCGGGTCGCGTCCTTGGCGCACGCGGTAGTCGCCCGTCGGGCCATCGTCGAGGGACATCATGGGCACGCCGCGTTCGGCGTACCACTCAGGCCGCTCGCCATCGATGGGTGCTGCGGTATTGAAAAAGATCATGCGTTCGATGAAGTCGGGGAAACGATTGGCCATGTCGCAGATCACGACGCCTCCGACGTCGCCTGCGATGGCCCCGCATTTTTTATGACCCAGGACGTCATGGACAAGGGCGTAGAGATCGCGGCTATACAGGACGAGATCGTATTCGTCTTTGTCGGAAAGGTCGGAGTCTCCGTAGCCTCGCAGGTCGGGCACGATGACCTCGTAGCCGGCAGCGACGAGGGGCTCGATGTTGCGCCACCAGATCCGTTTTGATTCGGGGTAGCCGTGGACGAGGAGGAGAGGGTATCCGCCGATGCCTTCTCTCACGTACGCGAGTTCGAGGTCGTCGGCCACTTTCGAACGGTGGATCTTGAATGCGTCTGGGGCGGGCGTTGCGGGCTGAGTGGGGCGGAGCTTTGTCATGCTTTCCTCGAGCAGGCTTTGCGCAGGGGCAAGGCAGGGAATCTGTCTTGCAAAGGTAACATTCCATCGGGCGCTGCAAACACCGATTGCGACCGCTTCTAGATGGTAGAATCAGCGCTACCGCGTGGTGGGGGCCGCGTTCGAAGATTGCATTCGCTCACTGAGTCGGGGCCTGCGTGGCCTCCTGGATCGACCGGCGAAATGCCACCTAAGGTTGAACATGCAAGCCCCTTTCGTCGCTTTCGGCGTTCGCCGATTGACTCCCGCACAGGCCTCCGTTTCGCCTGGGCGGCCTTTCCTTGAAATGGCCTCGGCCTTCATTTTTCTTCTGGTCCTGCTGGCAGGGATGGGAACACCGGCGTCGGCGGTCTTGATCGCGACGGGAGACGGGACGGGAAATACGACGGTCCCGGTCGACCGACCAAGCCTGGCGCACGTGGGGACGATCGGCGCCTTCAGCGGCGTCTACGTGCGGAATGGATGGGTGCTCACCACCGACCATGTGGGGGAGGGCGATTTCGTTCTCGACCAAGGGATCTATCCGATGGTTCCCGGGTCGCTTGTGCGATTCGAGAACCCGGACGGAACCCTCACTGACTTGGTTGCCTTTAAGTTGGGTGTGCTCCCACCGGTTTCGGATTTGCTGATTGCGAATGAAGCGCCGGTCATGGGGGAAGGCATCACGGTCATGGGGAATGGGCGAGACCGAGGAGTTGCGACGACTTGGAATGGGCTCGAAGGCTGGGGATGGTCTGGGGCACAGTCGCTTCGATGGGGAACCAACCAGATTTCGTTCCTCGGCGCGACGATTCTGAACACCGAATCATTTCGAACAGACTTCGATCCGATGGCGAGTTCGATGCCCGGCGAGCATGAAGCGGATCTTGTTCTCGGGGATTCCGGCGGCGGTGCTTTCGCTGTGATCGATACAGGGAATGGCCCGAAAGAAGCCCTGATTGGGATTCTCTTCGCGCGGTCCGCATCGCCTGAGCAGCCGGGCAATACCTCACTCGATTCGAATGACGGAGTGGTCGTTGACCTGTTTGCCTATCGGGATGAAATTTTGGCCGTGATTGATCAGCCGGCTTGCTCCGACGGCCTCGATGACGACCTCGACGGACTGGTTGATCTCGAGGACCCGGGCTGTGCAGACCCGGATGATTCGAGCGAACGGGGCGCTGCGTTCGAATGCGATAATGGAATCGACGATGACGGGAACGGGTTCATCGATTTTCCCGCGGATTTCGGTTGTCTTGACCCGACGGGCATGGTGGAGGCTCCCGAGCCTGGCTTTGGTGTTCTAGTGGGTTCGGCAACGCTCTTTCTGGCGACGCTGAGTCCGCGTCGTCGCTCTCGGCTTCGGGAGCGCGACCAAAGTTAGTTTCAACCGGCTTTTGCGTGGACCAGCCAGCAGGCGGCGCCGAGGTTGAGGCCGCCGGCCGTCATCTTTGATTCGAGCGCGTCCCGGGCCGCGGCGAGCGCCTGATCCCGAACCTCGCCCTCGAGTTCATTGATCGCGCGGGCCACCGGGCCTATGCGGGTCTGCATCTCCATCGCTTCCTCGATCGTGTCCGCGAGGTGAAGCGTCAGCTCAGTCGAATCAATCTCGATCTCTGCGAAACCCGCCTGGGCCAGGATGCCGCGTAGCCGATCCGCATCGGCGAGAGCGAAAGGGCCGGGTGCATGCGGGTCCGGAGGATTCTCCGGTGGCGCGAGGAAGGGGGCGACGGCCTGGCCAGCGGTCGTGATCCAGGGATTCTTAACCATGGGCTGCCAGCAAATGAAACAAAGGCGGCCGTTCGGGGAGAGTCCGCTGCGTAGGTTTCGGAAGGCAGCCTCGGGATCGTCGAAGAACATCACGCCGAAGCGACTGACGATGAGATCGTGGTCGGGTGTGAGTGCCTGGGTGGCGGCATCCGTTTGCCCGAAAGCGACTTGAGAGAGTCCTTGGGATTTGGCCCGTTCTTTTGCTCGTCCAAGCATCGGTTCCGAAATGTCGATGCCCCAGACCGCGGCCCCGGCTTGTCCGAGCTGAATCGAGGTATCTCCGCATCCGCAGCCTACGTCTAAGACACGCTCGTCGG
Organism: Myxococcota bacterium; assembly: GCA_045106235.1. Lineage (GTDB taxonomy): Bacteria > Myxococcota_A > UBA9160 > UBA9160 > UBA4427 > UBA4427. Next base: position 38,424 of record JBGCEJ010000014.1, on the reverse strand, counting down.
GGACCACGGCGCATCGACCGAGAAGTGCATTTGTCACAGGTGCGAGCATGCGGTCCATATTTTCTTGGGACTCGACCCAGGTCGGCCCTGCATTGTTGTTCCAGTACTCGATTTGCTGCCCGTTGGGCTTCTCGTTCTGATCCTTCGTCATGATGATGTCCTGGGCCTTCGGCCGTCGAGTGGGAACCGTTCTCGAGCGAAGTCCTGTGACGGTCGCTCCTGGTTTTTACCAGTTTAGCGAGGGATGAATTCTTCGCGCGATGAATCTGACGCAGCATCTTTTTCGGTGGCCCCTAAAAAAAGTGTGCGTCTTGATGCCGTTAGTGAGGCAGGGCACATCTGTTTCATGAGCGGGAGCGACTACCCGCCTTAGAAACACACAGAAAGCGTTGATACCGAGAGTGGCGTCGGGTGGGTGTGTTGGAGGGGGAGTCGTGAAGGGTCGCTGTCGCTGGAATGCTGCATTGTTGGGGTTGATGGCTGGATTGTTTGTCTTGACTGCGGGGGGCGCTGCTTGGGGGCATTCCGGAGCGAGCTTACTCGCGCCGGAAAATGATTTCGTCGTGAAATGGTATCAGCCACACGGCGAGATCCCCGTCGAGTACTGGGACATCGAAATCACGACCTTGGAAGGAGCACGTCAGACGTTTATTGAACAAGCGCGCGTGTTCCAGGACACATCGTGTTGGGGGGTCGAAGTGCCGATCGACCAGCGCTCACGTGTCCGAGTTCGGGCTGTTTCGAACGGTCAAGTCACGAATTGGAGTGGGCCCACGCTTGTCCCTGAACCCGGTTTCGTGATGTCTTCCGCAATCTGTGTCGGGGGGCTCGTTGGGCTTAGGCGAGTTCGCCGACTTCGTGGGACCCGTTCGGGGGCGTAGGCGGGGGCGTGCGCGGGCGCGTGGGCGTGGGCGTGGGCGTGGGCGGGGGCGTGGGCGGGGGCGTAGGCGTAGGCGTAGGCGCCGCCAACGGCGTCGATCGGATCGGTGTCCGTGTGTTAGGCGTTGGCCTGTCCCGGGTGGGGAAGTTCTTTGATGTAGATGTCCTGCTTCGAGAAGGGGATCTCGATCGCTTCCTCCGTGAAGCGCTTATAGATGGCCATATAGATCTCGTGAGCGATGCGACCGCGGTCTTCGGGGTGCTCAATCCAGACGAGGAGTTCGAAGTCGAGGCTTGAGCCCCCGAACCCGCGCATGCGTACGCGGGCTTCAGGGTGGTTGCAGGTCTCGGGATGGGCCGCACCGACTTCGCGCAAGGTCTCGGTCACGTGGTCCACATCGGATCCATAGGCGACGCCGACGGAGATCCGATTCCGAATTTTGATGTAGGGGCCGCCGCTCTCATTGACAATTTTGGCGTTTGCGATCACGCCGTTGGGGATTGTGATTTCGACGTCATCCCGGGTGAGTAGGCGGGTGCTGCGAAGGCCGATGGCAGAAACCTTGCCTCGTTCACCTGAGTCGAGATTGATGTAGTCGCCGATTTTATAGGGCGCGTCGGCGACAATGAAAAAGCCGGAGAAGAGGTTCGCAAGGGTGTCCTTCGCGGCGAAACCCACGGCGATGCCGACGATCCCCGCCGAGGCGAGCCACCCGATCGGGTTGATGCCCCAGATCAGCAAGAGGACGTAGCTGCCGACGAGAATGGTCAGCAGCTTGAGGGTCAAGTCAAAGAGGGGCACCGTCCGCGGTTCGATCAGGCTGAAGCGGCGATTGCTTTCGAGAGAAGGGAGCAGCGCTTCGGAGATGCGCAGCGTCGCGCGCATCCAGCTCGCCACGATGATCGAGAAGAAGATGCTGACGAGGAGCGTCGTACCGAAAGGGAGCAGGGCCGCGCGGGTCGCGAGAGCCAGTCCGAGATAAAGGACTGTGGCGAAGACGGGTTTTCGCAAATTGAGGAGGATGGCGTCGTCGACCCCGGATTCGGTCATGCCCGTGAGCCGGCGAAGGCTTCGGAAGACGACGGAGCGAATCAGGAGCGCGAGCAGGAAGAAGCTGACGGCGATCACAACCGCCCCCACGATCGGGTAGGTGGAAACGACGGCCCACGCCGGAAGCAGCGATTCCGGCAGCCAGTCGGCGATCTCGGGCAAATGCTGGGTCAGCGGCTCGGTGGCGATCTCAACCGCTTCTGTCGGCTCTTCGGCCTTCGTGCTCGTGTTGGTCTTCGCGGCGGCGGGCAGCATATGCGTCCTCGGAGTTCGCTGAGCAGGGATGCCCAGGCGGCGTTCAGAGTAACGGATCCGGGACCCAGAGCCGACTTCGCGGATTGCCGGTACTCTCTGCCGCCCCTTTCCTGTCCTTCTTTGAGGCGCTCCGTCCATGGCGATCGGCCGCATCCGCATAGTGCTTGTTGAACCAGCCCATCCTGGAAATATCGGGGCGGTTGCTCGGGCCATGAAGACGATGGCCTTCTCAGATTTGGTGCTGGTGCGGCCCGCAGAATTCCCATCCGAACAGGCTGACCGGCGCGCAATGGGGGCCATCGATTTACTTCAGAAGGCGCGCGTTGTGAATGACCTCTCGGAGGCGGTCGCAGATTGTCAGCTCGTGATTGGGGGCTCCGCGCGTGAGCGGACCTTTCCGCATGAGATGTTGAATGCCCGGGAATGCGGCGAGCGGCTTGTTCGGGAGACCGAGGCGGGGGCGCAGGCGGCGTTGGTCTTTGGGACGGAGCGAACGGGGCTTGAGAATGAGGACCTCGACCGATGCGGCTTCCAGGTCGTAATCCCGGCGAATCCAGACTTCTCTTCCCTGAATCTAGCCTCGGCTGTGCAGCTGCTCTGCTACGAGGCCTTTGTTGCGGAACAGGCTTCGGGAACGCGCTCTGGCTCTACGGCGGGCGTTGCCCCCGACGAGCAGGGTGAGGACGAGACCGCCACAAAGGCCCGGTATCAGCCATCGAGTCAAATCGAGATGGAGGCCTTCTTTGCGCATCTGGAGGGGGCGCTCGACTCGCGAGGATATCTTGAGGGAGAGATGCGCACCGTGACGCTGATGAAATTTCGTCGGCTCTTCGGGCGTGCTCGGCCGAATCGCGGCGAGATCAAGCTGCTGCACACCTTGATGCGCTTCGTTCACAGAGAAGGCGGCTGAGCACTCGCAGCGCGTTTCGGGCCTCGTTCCTTGCATAGTCTCGGCCGATTTCCGGGCCTATTTAAGGGCAAGGGACTCGAGCTGGTCTGCGAGGGCGAGCGGCGCGCTCATGAAGGGCGAATGGTCTGTATCGAAGTCAACGCTCCGGTCGCATCGCTTGGCCATTTGGGCTTGTACGGAAGGCTCGATGGCACGGTCGCGCAGGCAGCGGATATAGGTCGAAGGCAGGGAAGCGCGCGGGTTGCCCGTGACAGCTTCGCGCATGGTGGCGTTGGGCTGCGGGCAGAGTCGGTGGATTGCTGCGGCAATTTCGGCCGCGCCGCAATCCGCGTAGAGCAGGTCCTTTGCCTTCGTGGGGTCGAGGGTGGTGGAGTCGTCCTCTTGCGGGAGGACGGAGGTGCGGAGGAGGCTCCCCCCGGTCGCATCATCGGCGCCCGTGTACATTTTTTCCAGAGCGGCGGAGACGGACTCGCCGGCTTCCGGCGCAAAGGCGGCGACGTATACGAGATGATCAATATCGTCCCGCGGTGTTTGTTCACGCATGGCTGCCTGGGTAATCACGGCGCCACCGTAGCTATGCCCAACGAGGATGCGTTTTTGCCCGGGATTCTCTGATTTTCGAGCGAGCGAGTCGAGGACTCGGCTCAGATAGAGCGCGTCATCGAGGAGGCCGCCGAAATCCTCGGTCGAGGCGCCGTGCCCGGGGAGATCAATCGCGAGCGAGGGAAGGCCACGGCGGTCAAGCTCGGCCTGAAAGCCCGCCCAACACCAAGCACCATGCCATGCGCCGTGCACAAGGATGATTGGAGTCGGGGCGGATTCGTTCGGGTTGTGTTGATCTTCCGGTTGAGACGCGGCGTTTTGGTCCATGAAGCGAGGTTAGTTCGCGCCGGGGCGCAGAACCAGCTTCTCTACGGATTGATCAAAAGCTGATGAAGTTTTGATCGTTCAATTGTGATGTGAGTCGCCTTCTCGCCCGCTCAGGGGGAAGTTGAGAGAACGCTAGGCGGCAGCTTCAGCTGTGACCCGAGCGATACTCGGGCGTTCCGCGAGGCGTCCCATCAGCTCGGCGATCCGCGGCGCCTCAGCCAGAAGGTCCATGCCGACGACCTTGCTGGCGAGCATGCCCGCCAACCCGAAGGAGTAGTAGGTGTAGAGGTCAGCGACGGTGAAATCGCTGCCCACCGCGTAGGGGTCGCAGACGAAGAGGCGATCGACCGCTTTGACCCCGCGTTCGAGATCGGCTCGGACCTGAGTTTTGGTCTCTTCGCTGACCGGCTGATTGAACAGCAATTCAGGGAGACAGCGCCGCGCAACCAGTTCGATATCGAGCTTGATGTGGGAAGCGAGTTCGATTGCTTTTCCTGCGGCGAAGGCATCACTCGGGAGCATCGCCGGCTCGGGCTTCAAGCGTTCCAGATAGGCGAAGATCGCGAGGGATTCGGACATGAACTGACCGTCGACTTCGATCGAGGGCATCTTCCCCATCGGCGTCCTCAGCAGTGAATCTTCCTTCTGACTCGGGGGAGCTTTGACTTCCTCGAAGGGGAGATCTTTTTCGATCAGCAGGGCCTTGATCAGGCTGTAGTAATTGCTCATGCGCAGGCCGTAGAGTTTGATCATGTCATTGCTCCGGTGTGATGCGTGAAGGTCATGCTGCTCTGTAGAACGGCTTGATGATAAGCAATTGCGCGGCGGCCGCGGTCGGGGAAAACGCAGGGTCAGGGCGGAAGGGGAGCCTCGCATGTTGGGACTGGGGGGAGAGGCGATGTGAATGGCGCCGAGGGATGTATTCTTGGGGTTGTTGCTATCTGGGCTGGATGCAGGATCGAACGCGTGTTTGACGTGGACACGACGAGAAGGAATACGTTTTGAGCAAGCCGTGGAAAACGCTGGAAGAACACCCGAGTCCGGACGGACTCTTTGAGCTCCGGCAACGCGATCTCGATGATTTCCTGATCTGCATAGACGGGCGTGTGCTGATGAATAGCCGGGCCAGTCGTTCTGAGGAAGAACTCGGTATCCAAACGTGTCAGGACCTTCCTGAGAACGCCCGGGTGTTGGTGGGCGGGCTTGGGATGGGGCTCACGCTGCGCGCCGTCCTGGATACGATTCCGCAGAGTGCGCGGGTGAATGTGGCGGAGCTCTACGCGGTGGTGGGAGAGTGGTGCCGAGGACCCCTGGCAGAACTTTCCGGGGGTGCGGTCCTGGATCCTCGGGTTTCCTTGCAGATTGAGAACGTGGCAGACTCGATTCGGAAAGCGGCGGACGCCAAAGCAAAATACAACGCGATCGTGCTCGATCTATTTGAGGGCCCGCATGCGCGCACTCAGGCGACGAAGGATCCGCTCTACGGGAGCCGTGCCATTGAAAAGACTTGGCATGCGCTCGCCAAGGGCGGTGTGCTCGGAGTCTGGGCGGAGGCACGGGATGAAAAGTATGAAGCACGCCTGCGGAAGAAGGGGTTTGTGGTCGAGACGCGCCGGCCCGGGCGGGGCGGCTTCCGGCATTGGATCGTTCTGGCGAAGCGCCCCTGACCTGCGGGTGGAACGCGTTTCAGATCATCGCCTCAAATCATTGCCATTAACATTTCGCGAAGGGCTGTTTCCGTGAGCCTGCGCGGGTTGTTGTTGACGCGCTGCGGGTTGAAGCCGTTGGCGACGATCAGGTCAATGTCGCGGGGGCGCCCGATCGCAAACGCGCGAGGGTCGGAGGAGAGCCCGATCTGTTTCATTCGTTTTGTGTAGAGGGTGGTCGCCTCTTCGGTCGTCGATGCGCCGAGCATCGAGATGATTTCTTGAAGGGTTTCGCGAACGTGCTCGGGGCCTTCGGGGTGAAGGCAATCATCCTTCTCAACGCCCGCGTTGAACGCCAGGATGCCGGGAAGCACGAGCCCTACGGCGTGGCCGTGCGGGACACCGAAATACGCGGTGATGGGATAGGAGATGGCATGGGGCGCCGTGGTTTTGGTGATATCGATGGCTTGCCCTGCCAAATGGGCCGCCTTGGCCATTCCGAGTCGTGCGTCTGCGGATTTCTCGAGCACCATCCCGGGTAAGTGTTCCCAGGCCAGCGCGATGGCTTCCCTTGCCTTCTTCTTCGAATCCGCCGTGGCGTGGATGGACCAAAAGGATTCGATGCCTTGATTGAGTGCATCGAGACCTGAGGCAGCAGCGACGTGTTTGGGGAGCGCACTCAGGAAATTCGGATCGACCAGCGCGAGGGTGGGGAGCATACTGGGATGGGCAACGGAGTACTTCGTTTTATCGACGTAGACCGCCGAAAAATGGGTGGCTTGGCTTCCGGAGCCCGCGGTTGTCGGCAGGGCGATGAGCGGGATTTCTCCCGGCTGAATTTCGGCGCGGCCCTCGACGTAGTCGATTGGCGGTCGCTCTGCGGCGGCGAAGAGCGCGATCATCTTCGCCATATCCATTGCGGTTCCGCCGCCCACGGCGACCACAAGATCGGGGGGGCTGCCTTCGCAAAGTGCGAGGCCTCTCTCGACATCGCCGAGCTTTGGGTTCTCCTCAAAGTCCTGGAAATGAATCACATCGAAGCCCGCGAGCGCTTCTTTGCAAAGGGCCTCCGCCCCCGAAAGCCGGAACGAGCGCCGCCCGGTCACGAGGAGCACGCGACGGGGCGCGGCCTGGCGGACGTATTCGGGGAGGCGCTCGCCCGCGCCCGCCTCGCAGATCCATTCCGTATTCATCGTGAAGCGTCGCTCATGAGGTGGGCGTCGCGCCGAGCTTCTTCATCAGCGCGCGCTTGTTTTCATTCGGGGTGGTGGTGGGCCGACCCAGGTCGGAACGTGCGCCCTTGTCCACGCGGATCTCGAGTAGGACGGGACCCTCGGCGGCGCGGAGCCAGGTGAGGGCGTCGGGCATCTCGGCAGCGCTTTCGACGCAGCGCGCCTCCCGGTAGCCGCAGGCGCGAGCGATGCCCGGGAGATCGATCTCATAGCCGGCTGTGCTTTGGCCGCCGACGGAGTCGTGGGCGCCGTTATTCACGACGATATGTTTGAAATTGGGTGTGCCTCGGGTACCGGAGACCGCGAGGCTCCCCATATGCATAATCAGCGCGCCGTCTCCGTCCAGGCAAACGATCTGACGCTCGGGCTGGGAGAGGGCGATGCCGAGGGCGATCTGGGAGGCATGCCCCATGGATCCCACGGTGAGAAAATCCCCTGCATGACTCTCGCCGCGGGCGGCGCGATGCTCGAAGAGTTCCCGGGAGGTTTTGCCCGTCGTGGAGACGATGATGTCCTCGCTCGAGAGGCCTTCGGCCACGCCTGCGACGGCCTGCTCGCGCTTCATCTCGAATTGATCGGGCCTCTTATTCTGGAGCGCATAGGGGGCGAAGGTGCCCGCCCGGACGACGAGGGCGACGGGGGTTGAATCGGTCCGGGCCTGCTGGATCGCCTGAGCCAAAGCGGCCTCGGCCTCCTCGAGATTCTCGGGATGAATCAGGTACGGAATTTCCAGCGCGTCGAGGGTCGCGAGGGTGACACGACCTTGTTTTACATGCTGGGGTTCATCCGGTTCTCCGGGTTCGCCCCGCCATCCCACCATGAGCAGCATGGGCACGCGGTAGACTTCAGGATCGGTCAGGGAGGTGAGGGGGTTGATCGTATTCCCGAGGCCCGAGTTCTGCATATAGACCAGGGCCAGGTCGCCCGTCCCCAGATGATGGCCGGTCGCCAGGGCGATGGCCGCGCCTTCGTTTGCGGCGATCACATCCCGAGACGGTTCCGCATGATCCGTAACGTAGGCGCAGAAATCCTTCAGCAGGGAGTCGGGAACACCTGCGAAAAAGTGGATGCCGTGCTTTGCAAGGCATTCGAAATAGGCGGCGGGCTCGATCATTCTCTTCGCCTCAGTCGCCCGGGATCATCGTGATGATCTCTTTGATCGGCATGCAGTCTTCGGAAGCTTCGAGCGAGCGCTCGTGTTCGAGAATCGAAACCGCGGTCCGCATCATGGCGGGGTAGGCCGAACGCAACAGATGGTTCGCGTGAATCACGAGGTTCACGCCCGCTTTCGCGAGTTCCTGTTCCGTGAGTACGTTGTAGGTCGTCGGGACAGCGATCAGCGCGACGCGGTTCTCGATTTTCTCGTAGGCGCGACAGAACTCAAGAACTTCGTCCGGCGACTTCTCCTTACTGTGGATCATGATGCCTTCGGCCCCGGCATCGATATAGGCCTTGGCCCGTTCGATCGCGTCCGCGACGCCTTGCTTCAGAATCAGGCTTTCAATGCGCGCGATGATCATGAATTCTTCGGCGACCCGCGCGGCTTTGCCCGTGCGGATCTTGTGGCAGAAGCCTTCGATCGTATCTTGGGTTTGCTTGGCCTCGGTGCCGAAGAGCGAGTTCTTTTTCAGGCCGATCTTATCCTCGATGATGACGGCAGAGACGCCAAGGCGTTCGAGGGTGCGAACCATGAAGGCGAAATGCTCGGGATAGCTTCCGGTATCGCCGTCGTAGATCATGGGCTTGGTCGTTGTTTCCATGATTTCAGCGATGGTGCTCGCGCGGGAGGTCAGGTCGACGAATTCGATGTCGGGCTTTCCGCGGTTCGTCGAGTCGGTCAGGCTGGAGAGCCACATTGCGTCGAACTCTCGAGGCTGATCGTTGACGACGGCGCTGGCTTTTTCGGCAATCAATCCAGTGAGGCCGCTATGGGTTTCGATGGCTCGGACGATGGGCTTCGCTGCGAGGAGGCGGCGGAGCTGCTTGATGCGAATCTCGGGTGTGGTTCCGATTTCCTGCTGTGCTGCGATGAGTGCCGTTGAAGAGACGCCGGGGGTGTACTCGGGCTCGACGAGTTTGCCGCCCCATTCATCGAGTGTGTCAATCACCGCCTGCCGCACGTTTCGTTGCACGCCGGTTTGCCAGTCCGTCCCGTGGACAACAAAGTCGGGTTTGTACTTTTTCAAGTTCGGGACGTAGTCGAGGGTGTCCTGCTCTACGACGCGGGCGACGCTGCGCAGTTCTTCGACCACCTGGCGGCGCTGTTCGAAGGACATGTAGGGGAGTCGCTTGTAGCTGGCGATGGCCTCGTCTGTCAGCAGTCCGACCGTGACCTCGCCGAGCTCCGCCGCGACGCGAATAATATTCAGATGGCCGGGGTGGACAAGGTCCGCACTCATACCGACGTAGACAGTTTTGTTCTTCGAGCTTGCCATTAGGCCGCTCCTCCAGAGAGTGGAGCCGATTTTCCGGCCCGCTTGGCGACGACATCGAGGATATGGCGCGCGCCAACTTCCCCCGAGTCCCCGAAACTGAAAATATTCTCATCGCGCAGCGCCCGAATCCGGTCGCGATACGCGTCTCGCTCAGTCATGAGGTGTGCCACGACCGTGTCGATCTCAGCGATTTCTTCGGTGGCGAGGACCCGTCCGACCTGGTCTCGAATTTGCGCCTCGAAGGGTTCTATTCCGAGGTCCTCGTAGCCCTTGTTGTGGACTTTGCGGGGGACGTCGAGATAGAGGACGGGGCGCTCGGTTCCAAACGCGTATTCCTGCGCGATGCCAGACCAGTCTGTGATCAGGATATCGGCTCGGAGCAGCGAGTCGTCGGATCCGACGGATCGTTCAACGCGGAGCTTGGAGTTTTCCGCGAACTGTTGAGCGAAGCGGTCCACCACTTCGGGCGATCGCTTTAGGGTTTCGGGATGTGGCCGCAGGATGACTTCGTGCCCGGCGTCGAGGAGTCTTTCGGCGAGTTCGAGACCATGTTCCTCAAGGACGTTATGCGCAGCCCAGGAAGGGGCAATCAGAATGCATCCGCTGGCCGGTCGGGCCTGGTCCTCTGTTGACGCCGAGTTGGGCTCCGCTGTCTGAGCGCGGCGCGCCTCGGCGGCGCGATGAATCCGTTCTACGCGGTAGTAACCGCCCTCGATCAGCTGCTTCTTGGGGAGGTCTCGGAGCTGTTCGTCGCGTTCGAGTTCTTTCACCATGTAGGGGCCGCAGCAGAGCAGGGAGTCGTAATGCTCGAAGGCGCGGGCCTGGTAAGCCATATGTGTGCTGTTGAGGGAGTGAAACGTATAGACGTAGTGAACGGGATTCACGGAGCGCTTGATGTGATGGAGATCGAGCTCTGTGAGAGTCATCACGAAGGCCTTGCACTTCACGAACTGCATGAAGAAAGGCAGAAGCTGGTTGAGATAGAAGGGGCGAATCTGGGGATCGTTCGTATTGAGAATTGGATCCGATGGATCGGCGGTCACGTAGCAAAACGGCGTCGTCGACTGCGCCTTGAGACCTTCGACGAGGCCTTCGAAATAGGCCCAATAGCTCGTGCTTTCGGAAAAAAAGACGATGTCTTTTTCCGCTTCGGGCGTTCGATAGGCAAAACGAAACCACTCGCGGAGCTCGCGGATCAGTCCCATCGGACAGGTCTCGCGTCGATTTGGGTTGAGCATCGCCCCCAACGGCTCAGCATAATCATTCCTTGTCCCTTTTAGGCAATTATGGCGCAGATGGACGTTTCGCGCCGACCGGGTTTACAGAGTCCTTACGGAACGGGGCATGCTTGCGCAGTAACATACGAACCATGCAAGATCCGCGATGGGCACAGATTGCCGTTCTCCTCAGCCTCGCTTCCTGGGGAGCCATCTCGCTTGAGTTCGGATTCGAGTGGTCTCGGGTCCTCGTGTTGATCGGTACAGCGCTCAGCGTTCAGGCCTTGGGGAATTGGAGCCGAGGAGATGCCTTCGAGCCCCGGAGCGCTCTGATTTCGGCTCTGTCTCTGATCTTGCTGCTGCGGGCTTCGGACTGGACGCTCTGTGTTGCCGCGGCGGCGATTGCGGTGGGGAGCAAGTTCGTTTTCCGCGCGGGGGGGCGACACGTCTTTAACCCGACCAATATTGCGCTGGTGGTTTTGCTTCTCGTGACCGACCAGGTGTGGGTTTCGAGTGGGCAATGGGGTTCCGGCGCGATCGCGGTTGCGACGTGTGTGGCGGCGGCGCTTTGGGTTTTGCCGCGGGTTCGCGGGGACGTGACGATCGCATTCGCGCTCTTCTGGACAGGCCTGCTTTTCGGCCGGGCGCTCTATCTCGGCGATCCGCTCGCGATCCCGCTGCATCAGCTTTCAAGCGGAACGCTCTTTGTGTTTGCGGCCTTCATGCTCTCGGATCCGCGCACGATTCCGAACGCGCGGGCAGGGCGGGTGCTCTTCGCGGCGATCGTGGCGGGAACGGGTTTCGTAGGCCGCTTCTACTTTTATGAGCCGAACGCCTTGCTGTTCAGCTTGGCGGGGGCAGCACTTCTTGTGCCGGTCCTCGACCGTCTCTTTGACGGCAACGAATTCAACTGGTCGGACTCAGGTTCGACCGCCTTGGCGGACGGGCGTGCGCCGGGGCAAACAAGAGGAGGACGGGATGCGTCTTCAGGGAAAACGAGTACAGAAGATTTTGGCGACCGCGCTTGGGATGGCTTGGCTCTGCGCGCCGGTCGCAGCTGAGGCCTTCTGCGGGTTCTACGTCGCGAAGGCGGATACGGACCTGTTCAACAAGGCTTCAAAGGTGGCGCTGGTCCGAGACGGCGATCGTACGGTCATTACGATGGCGAATGACTATGAAGGCGAGCCGACGGAGTTCGCCATGGTGGTGCCGGTCCCGGTGGTTCTGGAAGAGGGGCAGGTGCACGTGGCGAGCTCTTCGCTGCTTGACCATCTGGATGCCTACACGGCGCCTCGGCTGGTGGAGTACCGGGACCATGATCCCTGTGGTCGCTTGGAAATGCTGATGGATTCCGGGATGCCCCAGGCGATGATGAAATCGCGGACGGCGGCGGAGAGTGAAGCCGCCGAACTCGGCGTGACGATCGAGGAATCGTTTACCGTGGGCGAGTACGACATCCTGATCCTTTCGGCGAAGGAGAGTGACGGTCTGGCCACCTGGCTGACGCGCAATGACTACCGAATTCCGAAGGGCGCAGAAGCAATCTTGTCGAGTTACCTAAAGCAAGACATGAAGTTCTTTGTCGCCAAGGTCAACCTCGAAGAAAAGGATCGGCTGGGCGTGGCGAATTTACGGCCTTTGCAGATGGCCTTTGAATCGCCGCGCTTCGGGCTGCCGATTCGGTTGGGAACGGTGAACGCGCGGGGGGATCAGGACCTTTTCGTCTATGCGCTGACCCGGACGGGTCGGGTGGAGACGACCAATTACCGGACCCAGCGGATTCCGAGCGATGCCGAAATTCCGCCCTATGTAGAGTCGGAGTTCGCGGATTTCTATCGTGACCTCTTCGCAACCTCGGCCGAGAAAGAGGGTGGGCATGGCGTCTTTCTGGAGTACGCCTGGGATATGGGTTGGTGCGATCCCTGTGCAGCGGACCCGCTGAGTTCGGCAGAGCTTCGGGAGCTGGGGGTCTTTTGGCTGGATACGCCGCGGGATCGACCGGTTCCCATGACTCGCCCCCAGCGGCGGATCATGCCGCCCCAGGCGCAGAACGTCTTCGTGACTCGCCTGCATGTGCGATACGACGCGGAGAGCTTTCCGGAGGATCTTCAATTCCAAACGACCGGGGATCGGCAGAATTTTCAGGGGCGCTACGTGATGCGACATCCCTGGGACGGGACATCGACCTGCGAGGCGGCGGATCGCTACCGGGCGGAGCTGCGGAAGCGCCAGGATCGGGAAGCGCAGACCCTGTCGGATCTGACGGGCTGGAAGCTCGCAGACATTCGGGACCGGATGCGACTGACCTGGGATGCGTCGAATCCGGATGGCTCGGGGAAGCCGGTTCGACCGACGGATCCGGAGCCTTGGTGGCGTCGGCTCTGGCCGAATGGCTGAGCGGACTCAGCGGACGGAGCGCGCAGCCCGAAGAGCGGGGACTACTGGCAGCTGATCTCGACGTTGTCGATATAGAGGTAGTCCTTGTTCCCGAGGGAGTCAGAGGTCAAGAAGCGGATCCGCGTCTTTTCTGAAAGGTACCCGGCGAGGTCATGCTTGGCTGAGATCAGGCTGTCATCGTCGCCGGGGCCCTCGATGACTTGGATTGCCTTCCAGCTCTCGCCGCCGTCATCCGAGACACTCACGGTGACGGAGTCACTCGAGCGGTCGAAGGAGCTGCGTCGGTAGTCGAAGGTGAAGAGCGATGCAGCGCATTTCGACAGATCGACTGCGCGATAGACCCCTTCGCCGCCGCCGCCGTCATTGTCAGCGATCCGGAGTTCGTATTTGTCGAAATCGTCGGAGATCAGCTCATCGCCCCGGGACGCGCCATCGCTCTCGTTGATTTCGATCCAGGGCGTGTCCCAATCCAAGGTACCGTCACTGCCCGCGTAGCTTTCATCCTCGCGGAACTCGTCGCGGTAGGTCCCGGTGTTGTCTTCGGAATCGAGCAGGCTGTTTCCGCCTCCGAGACTCTCGGATCCACCTCCTGCCAATTCCGTATCTGATCCCAGGGACGCAATCTCGTAGTCTGCAAGCGCGTAATTGTAGATTCGGATCTCGTCGAGGAGGCCATCAAAGGGTTTTGACTCCTCCCAGTTATTTCCGATCACGAGTTCGTCCGAATTCGGGGTGAGCTCTGCGAAAGTCGCGGTCGAGAGTACGAGAGAACCGTTCACGTAGAGCCGGACTTCGTTGTCTAGATCGCTGAACGTGGCCGCCACGTGATACCAGGTTTCCTCGAGAAACTTTGTACCGGGAGAGAAGAACTCGCCACCGACGCCGAGGTAGAGAGCGTCTCCTTGAAGGGCGAGGAAGTAGTTGTCGTTCTTGCCCGACGTCTCTTTTGAGAGGATGCGGTAGGCATCGAGCGAGGAGATGTTCTCGGCGCGGAACCACGTCGACAGCGTGAACTCGCCGCCAAGAGAGAGTGTGTCTGCGTGTCGGACCTTGATCGCGTCACGGTTCCCGTCAAAGTCGGCGGCACCGTCGACTTGTCCAGCTGCCCAGTCTGGCGCATCCAGCTCTCCGTCATGATCGCCTGAAGAATCTTGTGCGGTCGTTCCGCTTGTTTCGTCGAGCTTCCAATGGGCAACGAGTCGTGGGTCGAGGGGCGTCGCGGCATTTTGCCCGTCGAGGACATGAAGGGATTGGATTTCAGTCTCATCTCGTTCGAAAGCCGAGGTCCCGTCGAGGTACAGGGAAGCGCTCCCCGAGACGGGATCGTATTCAACGAGGTCATCCGGAAGAAGCGCTCTGCCTGCGAAAGAAGTGGGCTGTTTCGTCGCGAACAGGAGATGCCCATTTCCCAGTACATGCAGGGCGCTCGGCCGCACGCTCAGACCTTCGCCATCCCCGTCGAAGAAGAGGCTGGCGGTCTGCGTGCGTGGATCGTACTCGACGAAATCGTTGTCCTGCAGGTCCACGCCGGCCAGCGTCGCTGCGCCTGCGGTGGATAGGATGATATTTCCGGAGGGACGAACGAAGACCGCATCAACGCTTCCCGTGCCGGCGGTGAAATGGAGCCGGCTCTTGAAATACGTGGTCGCTTGATTCGTAGTCGGGTCATAGCGAATGAGGTCGTCCCTAGAGAAGCTCAGGTCGCCCAGGGATTCGTCCTCTTGGGTCGACAACACGAACGTTCCGTCCGAGAGGACATGGAGCGCATCGACAGGACTGCTCAATCCCGCCGTCCGTCCGTCCCAGCGGATTGCGGCTGAACCGCCGCCAGGGTTGTACTCCATCAGATCCGTTGCGGCGAAATCGACGCCGCCAATCGCGCTGTCTCCGTCGGTCGAAAGAACAACGGAATCCGTCACGATGAGCGCCGCACTGCACGGGGTTCCGCAGGCGCATGCGTATTCGATGGTCAGTTTCGGGTGCAGGGTGGAATCCGCTGCGTCCCCGCTGGCGAATTCGCGTTTGTTGATATCTCCGGAGGAGACGCGGAGGAGAATGCCGTGATTGGCGAGCGCGCCTGAGGTCCAGGCCTGAACGGCGTCTGTGATCTCCCACGAGAACCATGCAGGGGTGCCGTCTGGAATGGTCGTCGTGGCGCTGGGTGTCGCCTGGTAGTCGCCGCCCGCATTGTCCCAGTCCTGGTCGCCGTCATACTGATCGTAGGTTACGCCAGCCCCCGCACTCGGCCTTTCGTCGTCCTCGACGCCTTCCACCCAAGCGCGAGTGAGGGTATGCGCATCGACTTCTCCTGTCTGGTCGCCTGAACCCGAATAGGCGTAGAGCTCGAGGTTCGCTTTACGCAGGACGGCGCCGCTCTCGATTCCACTGAGGTCGAACTGAATGAGGATTGCCTGTTCTCTCCCCGTATTGTCGAGGCGAAGGACGTCGGTGGCACCGAAATTCTCGTCGCTGTGCGCGCCATCCCAGATCAGGGCGTCTTTGCCGGCGGCGCCGGGCTGCAGGACGAGGGTATTGATCCCGGAGAAGGTAGTGATCGTGCCCTCGATGACCCGAGTCGAGTCAGCCTGACTTGAGCTCGTGGAGGCGAGGTCGACGGGGCTGCCGTTGTCAGGGCTCACGGTCGTTGTGTACGCGGATCCGGCGATCGTGCCCGTTAGTGTGGAGTATCCAGAGCAAGCGAAGCTTTTCTGGAGCTGCCAGCGGGCATGGTGATAGCCGGCCTCCGCGGAGTAGCTCGCTTGGCGAAGCTCGAAGTTTTGGTTCGTCGAGCGTGCTGTCATCCGGGACTCCTCGCCGATCACGAAGGCGATTGATCCGATGAGGGCGAGCATCAGGACGACGGGCACCAGAGCAAAG
Source organism: Myxococcota bacterium (assembly GCA_045106235.1). Taxonomy (GTDB): domain Bacteria; phylum Myxococcota_A; class UBA9160; order UBA9160; family UBA4427; genus UBA4427. The sequence goes on along the minus strand of JBGCEJ010000014.1, from coordinate 22,655 downwards.
CCGGCGTTCGCTTTTCCGGTCATTGCTCGACCCCGACGCGGATCGTGCGATCCTCGATGTAGGCAAGGTCGTCTCGGACCAGCCTCAGCGTGATTCTGACGAGTTCGGAGCGGTGGCTTTCGAGTGGCAACCGTGCGACGCGGAAATAGATGACACCCGTGGCGATCACTCGGTCGGTAAAGTCGCGTCCGCTGGCTGGATTGAGGTTCGGCAGACGCTCGACCAGATTTTCGTTGTCGAGAAAATAGACAACGGGATCGAACCAATCTTCATTGGTCTGTCCGTCTTCGTCGTCGTCCGCGTCGTCCCCTTCGTCAATCGACCCGTCGCCGTCGTCATCAAAACCGGCAATCCCGGGCGCGCCATCCCCATTCATATCTGCGCCTGGGTCCTCGTCGATGGCGCCGTCTCCGTCGTCGTCGATTCCGTTGATCGGGTCCTCGTCTCGAACGAATCCTGTCTCGTCATCATCCGCGGGCCCAGCGAATGAAATGTCCCGGATTCCGCTGTTGTCATCGTCTACCTGATAGATGCCCGGTGCACTGTCGTTGGTCATGTCCGCCGGAAGATCTTCGTCGACGAGCCCGTCCCGGTCATTGTCTGCGTCTGCGAAGCCATCGAGATCGCGGTCGATCTGCGCGGGGAGTGGGACGACAAGGACGCCTGGCTCAAACACGGACTCGATAGAACCTGTGTTTGGGTCTTCGCCGAAGGGAACGAGCAGCCTCGAGGTTGTCCGGACCATCCGCTCCATTCGATTCATTGCGAATTGCGTATCGCGGACGAGTTCGTCTCGGGTCGCCGTGTCCGCGCGCGCGGCGGAGGCGACACGGATGACGTTCGTCATCGCCAGCATCAAAACGGCCGTCAGAGCGAGCCCGAAAAGCGCCTCGATGAGGGTGAAGCCCGCGCGTCTTTGCACGTTTCGGGTTTGCCTCATCGACTTGTCAACGTCTCGAAAGCGTGTGGTGAATTTTCGAGAGCAACGCGGATCCAGAGGAGATCTTCGTCGGTTCCGGTAAAGGCGTCGCCGTCGCCGTCTGCATCGTCTCCGTCATAGCGGGAGAGATAGACGAGACGCCTCGAAGCGGTGCCCGCAGCATCGGAATAGACCGTGGGCGTCGCGGCATCGCCCACCCGAAGCGCCTCGGCATCCAGCGCAGCGAAGCTTTCGGCGAGTGTGGTTTCGAGCAGCGAGGACACCCAAGCCGCTTGTCGTGCCATCTCGGGATGCGCGCCCGAGTTGAGGGTGCTGATCCGCAGGCTTTCGATGGCCGGGACCAGGGCAATGGTCATGATCACAACCGCAATCAGGACCTCGATATAGCTGAAGCCCGCGTTTCTGCGCGTCTTGGGAAGAACGAAGCGCGGTCTCATTGGAGCGTGATCCTTCCGGTTTCGCCCTGAACGCCGATGCGTGTTTGTTGTCCCGCGAGGTCGAGGGTCAGCACATAACTCTCGAGTCTCGCGTTCCAATCGCTTGCGCAGCGGGGAAGTCCCCAGGCATCGAACCCCACATCGTCCGTCGCCCCGCACGAGGCGGACCAGGTTGCCGCTGGGCTGATCCCGATTCCCCGGGCCCGGTCGCTCAAGGTCAGCGGGACATCGTAGCTCCCGCGCGTGAGCGGATGCGTCACGCCATAGCTTCGTGCGGTCCCTGCCGTATTCTGAAAGACCTTCACGCGGAGAGCGACTTTGTCAATCTCCACACCGTGGCGAATTTGAGTTCGAAGTGATTCATCCCGGGCGAACTGAAATGCCTCGTGGAGCTGTCCGGCCGCCACGTCGAGATCAGCACCTTGATTAGGCGCAACCGAGGGCATCGCAACGAGCGCGGTGATCGCGAGGATCCCCAGCACAATCAGCATCTCGAGCAGTGTGAACCCGTGTCCGGCGTGACGTCGGACACGCCTCGGTGAAGGGCTTTCAGGTCGGGGGAGCAGCGACAACTGCATCACTCACCGATCCACTCGGTTGAGCGCCTCGGTTTCATCCGGGCCGAAGCGCGCTGCCGCGGGCGCTTCGAGGAGCGGCATTGTGGGGGCGAGCTCCGCGTCACGTGGGGTGATTTTTGGGTTCCAGGGCTGCAGGTCGAGATCGTCTTCCATGGCTGACCGCTTCGTGTCGAGCTCCGGTTCGAACTGGCCGAGGCGCTCGGTTTGGCCGAGGTCCTGGGGCGTGGCTTCGCCGGGATTGCGCAGCGTGGCGCGGACGATGACGATGGTTTCTGTGGACCGGTTCGTCCATTCGGACCGGGAGAAGAGCAGGCCGAGGAAGGGGATGCGGCTGAGGAAGGGAATGCCGCGGCGGGTTTCGGTCGCCGAGTCCCGAATCAGTCCGCCGATGAAGACGCGTTGGCCGTTCTCTGTAAGGAGACTCGTCGTGACCTCCGTGGTTTTGACCGAGGGGATGCCGTCGGAGATGGAACCGGTACTGACCTCGGGATGCATCTTCAGCAGGATGCGGCCCTGGCGGTCGACGGAGGGAGTGAAGCGGAGGATGACGCCGGAGTCGATGAACTCGACGCTTTCGGTCGTGACCTGATTGATCGTGGTGGTCACTCGGAAGCCGAGGCGTTCACCCACGAGGACTTCCGCTTCTTCGTTGTCCATGGCGAGGAGGCGAGGCGACGCGAGGGTGCGGATGCGGCCCTGTTCGGTGAGGGCTTCAATGGCGCCTTCGAGATTATCGCTGAGCAAGTTGAAGAAAAGACCCGGCGCGGTTCCACTGGTCAGTCCGCGGAGGCCGATATTGAGTTCGGAGCCGTTCAGTGAAGAGACCCGGGACCAATCGACGCCGAGGGTGTCGTTGTCTGAGAGCGTGACCTCGAGGACCTTGGCTTCGAGGAGGACCTGTTGAGGCTGTCGGTCGACCTCCAGCAGGATGCGGTCGATCCGGTCAAGGAATTCGGGCATGTCTTCGACGACGAGGAGGCGGCGGTCGGGGAGGGCCGTGATCTTGCCGTAGCGCGAGAGATGCTTCTCGAGAATCAGGCGGATGTTCTCTACGTCGGAATACTGGATCTTGAAACTGCGGACGGTGGTCGCGCCGTTGGCGGAATCTTGTCCGACGCTTTCGAAGTCGACGATGACGTAGGTGTCCTGGCGGCGTTCGATGGCGTAGCCCGCGGCCTGAGCGATCGCGGAGACGGCTTCTTCTGGAGAAACGTCGAAAAGGCTGATGGATACGCGGCCGGCGATTTCGTCACCGAGGGCGATGCTGAGCCCTTCGGTCCGCGCGAGCATTTCGAGGACTTCGCGAATTTCGGTGTCTCGGACGACGAGGGTGATCCCGTCATCGACGGCGAAAGCGACGGAGCTGGACAACGCGACGAGGAGCAGGCCGCAGAGGGCGAGCGCCGCGCGAAAGGGACGAAAGGCGCTGGACGCTTTTCGAGAGCGATTCTGAAGAGCCGTGCGGGAGAATTCGGGCGTCATGAGGGATCGCTTTCGGGACTTTTGACTTCAAGACGGACTTCTTGGCCGTCTTTCAGGAACAGCGCATCAAAGGCGCGGACTTCGAGGAGGCGGTAGCCGAGGCTCTCTTCTTCGAGCGCGAGGATCGTGCCTCCCAGATTGACAAGGGAACGATCGCCGCGGACGATGGTCGAGAGCAGGATCGGGCCACGACCCGTCTCGGGGGCGGCTGTTTCGCGGGGGGCTGCGACTTGTTCAGGACGCGAGCCGAAAGGGTCGAATCGGAGGACCGGTGCTTCGTCCGCCGAGGCCGTCTGTGAAAAGCCGAGGGCGAAGATCAAGCAGGCGGTCCAACGCAAAGAGCGGATCGAAGATCCAGCAGAGAAGGCGTGCACGGATTTCATCCCGACGTCCCTTCTGAGGCGCGGTAGGCCACGACGCGGAGTTCCATCACGACGTCCTGACTCTCGCGGGTCGGGGAAATCTCAAACTGCTTCACAACCATGGGGCGAAGGTCGCGCTCGACGTCATAGAGCCATTCGTGAACGGCAAAATAGGGGCCTTCCACTTGGACGCTGTAAGGCAGTTCTTCGAAGAGCCAAGCGGGGGAAGGCGGGGCGGGTGTAATGGCGCGGAGTTTGACCCCGTGGCGCCGCGAAATTTCGTCGAGTGCGCGGACGACGAAGGATTCAAGCTCACTGCGAGGGATCTCCGCGGCATCGCCGTAAAGCGCATCCCGAAGTTCAAGCGAGCGGCGCGAAAGCGTTTCGATTTCTGTGGTTCCGTTGAGCGCATCGGGCAGATGGACTGCCTGAGCGCGTTCATGGCTTTGATGAAGTTGGTTATATTGCTGCCACGTGGGGCGGAGGCCTAGATAAACGAAGGCCATCGCCAGGACTGCGAAGACAACCGAGACCCCGATCGTCCAGATCTGAAGGTCGGCGGATCGCCAAGCGGTGCTCAATTCGGAGCGATTCATGGGCGGCTCCGCACCACGACGGCCAGCTCGAAGTTGACGCGGGTATCGTCGCCCCTTGCGGTCGTTTGTGTGTTGAGGATGCGGGCGGTTTCGATTTCCGGGCGCTGTGAAAGGCGGCGAACGAAGCTCCCCAGAGCGGAATGGTTCTTCGCTTCGGCCATGATTTCCATATGCGTTTCGAGGCGCCAGGTCCGTTCGGGATCCTCTGGATTCTCTTTGGGCAGAAGGATGAAATAGCCCTTTTCGACGCCTTGAGGTTTGGTGTCGACGATTTCGCCTGCACGCCGAAAATCCCAGCTTCGAAACCAAACGCGATCGTCGAGTGCTGCATCGACGACCTCGAACATCTTCTTTGAGGAAATGCCGCCGCGAAGTCCGTCGAGGACCTTGAGATGTTGTTCCAGGCGGCGCACGTCGGTTTCGAGCGCAGCCTTTTCGTTGGCCTGTGCCTGGAGTCGCGCCTGTTCGATTTCGAGTGCGGCCATCTCGCGGTCTGACTCCGCGATCCCGGCTTTCAGGTAAGACTGGAAACCGATCAGCGCAACGAGGATCAGGGCGTAGCCCACGACCATGCGGAGGAACCAAGTTCGGGCGCGGCGGCGCCCTTGGTAGCGAACGGGGACGAGGTCGAGATCAGCCACGGTCGATGCCTCGCATCGAAAAGCCAAAGGCGGTGGCGAGTCGGGCGTCGCTGGGAAGCTGTCTTGCGGCTTGATCGCCGGCCAGGGTGCTCAAGGGCCGAAAGGTCTCTACGGGGAGCTGGAGCATATCGGAGAGAAGCCCTTCGAGGCCCGGGCAGGGCAGTACGCCCTCCATCAGCATCACTTGATCCAGGGACGAGCCGCGGGTTTGGAACGCGGCGTATGAAATTGCTTTATGGGTTTGTTCGACGACCGTTCGGAGGCTTGGTCGGAGGAGGTCGCGGAGCGTGGCTCGAATCGACTCGGATTCTTGCTCGAGTTCATCACTTGGCTCTGAAGCCGGACTCGCACCCGTCGGGGTTCCGGAGCCCTTTCGAGGGGCGGGTACGGCGCCGCCGACACCGAAAGACGAGATCAGGTCCATCGCCCCGTCCTCTTCGCATTCGAGGCCCTTGCTGACCGCGCTTGCCAGATCGTCGCTGCCGTATTCGATCTCGCGGTACAGGAGCAGACGCCGGCCGGAAAGCAGAGTGAGCGCTGTGCGTTGGCGATGAAAGCGGAGCACGAGGTTGAGTGCGCCGTCTTCGCTGTCCGGCGTGGTTTGGCTGACGAGATTAGAAATCAAGCGGCGCACCGAGACGGGTTCGATCTCAAGCGCGGCGACATCGAGGCCGGCGTCCTGGAGTCGGTCGAGATGGGCGATGACCGGCTCTTCAGGAATCACAGCCACGAGGGCAGAGCGGTCTCCCTGGCGATCGCCGCTCGTGCGGATCGGGACGAAGTCGACGACGTGGTGGTCGAGGTCGTCACGCATGCGTTCTTGGGTGAGTTCGATGATCTGCTCGGGCTCCGAGAGATCCGGTCGCATCGTGTAGTTCAGCACCATCAGGCGCAAAAATTCCGAAGGCGCCTGAGTGACGATCCTCCGGCCCTTGAATCGGCCCCGGGCAAAGACATCGCGGACGTGGTTCTTGAGGTCCGAGGGCGACGCGAGCAGGGCCGCGATATCCCCCCCGTGGCGAATGGAAGCGGCATCGCGCAATGCGAGCGGCGCGTCGAAACGCTTGAGCTGAACCCAATGCACCGCATCCGGAGCGAAGTCGACCCCGATCGGAGGCGCTGCGCTTCGCTGAAACCCTGGGTTTCGCATCCAGCTGGGAAGATTCATGGTGTCGCCTCGCTTGAGGCTTTCAGGTCTGCTTTCGGAGAATCGAAATCGATCGAGCAAATCGCACGCATCTTGCGACGCGCGCTTCGCGTCTTAGCGATCGTCGTAGGTACCGTCGTTGACGATGAATTGACCCGTCTGATTATCGAATTTCCAGCCGCCAGGGTTGGAGCCCGTTGCGGTCATGCCGAGCGCGCCGGTGGTGATGATCTCGAGGGCGTTGCTCTCGGTCACGGGCTCACGCGGGACTTCAGCCTTGCGGAGATAGGGGCCGTAGATGTGGGTCGCGTCCTTGGTGGTCGCGATATCCCCGGCGCCATCGGTGTACTGCGTGAGCTGTGCGAGGAATGCCGCGTTGGATGCCGCAGCGTTCGTCCCGTCCGTCAGCGCGCTCGGATATTCACCGTGCTGCTGGTAGTAGAGGTCGAGGGCGCTGCGCATATTGGCGAGCGTCGTATCGAGGGCGGCGATCTTGGCATCGTCCGTCGAGGCCGCGAACTGCGGGATCACGACTGCGGCCAAGATGGCCAGGATGATGACGACGATCAATAGCTCGACGAGCGTGAAGGCGCTCGTGGCTTTCCGCTGAATCCGATTGAGATGACGCTGCATTTTTCGTTCTCCGAAAGCGGCCCGCAGGATAGTGGCCGGTCTTTAGAACGTTTCGGATTCGAAGGGGCCCGACTTGAGCAGCCGCGGGCGCGTTAGCGATGGAATTACACGGATTTTTAGTGGACCGCGCGCGAAAGTTTGAAGATGGGGAGAATTAGGGAGCTGACGATCAGGCCAACTACGCAGCCCATAATCAGGAGCATGGCGGGTTCCGCTGTCTTTGAAATCATCCCGAGGGCGCGGCGCCATTCTCGCTCGTAGAAGTCCGAGAGCCGATTCATGACCTTCGGCAGATTGCCACTCTCTTCGCCTGTGGCGACCATCTGCTTCACGAGGTCCGGGACCAGTGGGTCTTGATTGAAGGCATGGGTGAGACCTCGCCCCTCATTGACGCCTTCTTCCGCTCGGTCAATAAAGTCACGGAAATACTGGCTGCTGACGCCTTCTCGGGAGGATTGGAGGGCCTCGATCATGCCCACGCCATTCTCGAGGGAGAGACCCATCACGCGCAGGATTTGCACGATATTGAGCTGGATGGCGATATCGCGCAGTCCGGGCGTCGCAAACGTCGCGCGATCCAGCGTGGCCTTTCCTGACTCGCTTCCGGACCAGTCCTGAAAGACCTTGATCAGGACCACGAGGCCCACGGCGATCGGAATCCAAGCGCGAAGGAGCAAGTCGCTCAGAGCCATCAGCCAACGGGTCGTGGCAGGGAGCTGGTCGTGGATGGAGGCGAAGATGTCCGAGAACTTCGGGAAGACGACCACGAGCACAAAGATGACAACCGCAACGGAAAAGACCGCCAGGGTGGCAGGGTAGGAGAGGGCGGAACGCATCGTGGAGCGGAGCTCCTCCTGGCGCTCTTCGATATCCCGGAGCTGATCGAGGGCGGTCGGGAGGAAGCCCCCGAGTTCCGCGGCAGCGACCAGGTTCACGTAGGTGGGCGAGAAGATCGCGGGATGTTCTCCGAGCGCCCGGGCGAAGGTGGTGCCGCCCTGAACGGATTCCGAGAGTTCTCGGGTCAGCTTGGCGATCGCGCCGTGTGTGGCCTGTTGCGCGAGGGATTCAAGCGCGACATGGAGGGGCACGTCCGTATCGAGAAGGAGGGCGAGGCGTTCTGTGAAGAACATACGCTCGCGGACGCCGATGTTCAGATCTTTTCGATTGAGCTCGCTGAAACGTTTCGCGATGCGCGTGGTGAGCGCAGTCTCTTCGCCGGGCGTTTTCGCGGCGCCGCTACGGGGGACGGATTTTGCGGGGACGTTCCGTCCAAGGTCGATGGCCATAGGTTATCCTTCGCGCGCGGCGATCGTGCCCGGTTATTGGTTCACGACCCGCAGAACTTCTTCTACGGTCGACTCGCCCTTAACGGCTCGGGCGAGGCCATCGTCGCGGATCGAATGATGTTCTCGTGACGCGAGATAGGCGTCGAGCTCGTCCCGGGCGGGATTTGAGACGATGAGCCGCTGGAGTTCCGGATCGACATCGACGATTTCGTGAATCGCCATCCGTCCGCGATAGCCCGAGTCGTAGCAGGCGGCGCAACCGCGCCCGCGGACGAGCTTGGCCTGGCCTTCGACGTCGAGGCCAAGTTCATCCAGCATCTCGGGCGTGGCGAGATATTCGGATTTGCATTCTTGGCAGACGGTGCGGACCAGTCTCTGCGCCATCACGCCGATCAAAGCCGAAGAGAGCAGGAAGGGCTCCACGCCCATATCGATCAGGCGCGTGATGGCGCCAATGCTGTCGTTTGTGTGCAGCGTCGAGACGACGAGATGCCCCGTGAGCGCGGCCTGAACCGCGATGCGCGCGGTTTCTTGTTCGCGGATTTCGCCAACCATGATGATGTCGGGGTCCTGCCGCAGGACATGCTTGAGAATCTTCGCGAAGCCGAGGCCGATTTGCTCTCGCGTCTGATTCTGCAGGATACCGTCGATCTGGTACTCGACTGGATCTTCGATCGTGACCACGTTTTTCGTGTCGCTGGCCAAATGATTCAGCGCCGCATACAGCGTTGTGGTCTTGCCGCTCCCGGTTGGTCCCGTCACAAGGATTAGGCCATAGCTTTGTCCCAGGAGTCGCTTGAACGTATCGAGATTGGATTCGGTGAGCCCAAGTCGGTCGACGTCGAGGACGGCCTGGCTCTTATCGAGCACACGGAGGACGACTTTCTCTCCGAAGATGCCGGGGAGTGAACTGAATCGAAGATCGACGACGCGGCCTTGGGTGACTACCTGGATGCGGCCGTCCTGGGGCATGCGCCGCTCTGCGATGTCGAGGTTGGCCATGACCTTCAAGCGTGAGATGAGCGCGGGATGGACCTCGATCGGCGGGCTCATGATCGTGTAGAGGACGCCGTCGATGCGTGCGCGGATGCGGCTCTTGTAGCGCGAGGGCTCGATATGGATATCGCTTGCGCCGTCTTGAACTGCCCGCAGGACGATGCCGTTAATGAGGTTGATGACGGGGCTGCCTGAAGCGAGTTCGTCAATTGCGGAATCATCTTCGTTGGTATTGGAATCGACGATTTCGAGATCGCTCTCGAGGTCGCCCATATATTCGGAGAGATCCCGGGAGCCACTCCAGGTGACATCGATGGCTTCCAGAATTTCGTTCGAGCAAGCGAGAATCGGTCGGACGCGGCAATTCGTGAGATCCTCGACCGTCTCAATCATCGGCATAGACTGGGGATCATTCGTCGCGACAAACAGGACATCCCGGATGCGGATCAAGGGAATGACGCCGAGGCGCTTGGCGATGTCTTCCGGGAGCAGGCAGGCGACGTCGGGATCGACGATGCCGCTCCGGAGCCAAACGAGGGGCAGGCTCAGCTGTTCGGCGAGACATCGAAGCAGGTCCTTCTCCGCCAGCCAACCTTCCTCGACCATGATCTGCGCCATACGCTGCCCGCGCTTTTCCTGGAGCGCGAGAGCTTCTTCGATCTTGTCGGGTTCGACGAGACCGTACTCGATGAGCATCTCGCCGAGCCTTAGGGAGGTGCCGCGGATGCCGCTGCGATCACCCGCATTTTGCTCTGCCCAGGACTTGTCGAGAATTTCGATGCGTTCATCGAGGTTCGTGAAATAGAAGAGGTCCTGAAGGACCGCATTCAGGTTGGCAGCGGAGAGCGTGCCGCCGACGGCGCTGAGTTCTTCCTGCGCATCGAGGAGCATCTCGGCTGCGGCGCTCGGGAGCAGAGGTGTCCTCGAAAAGTCGATGACCACGGAATGGATATGGTCGTCCAGGCATTCGAGGATGGCGGTTCGCAGACCCGAGATATCCGCGTCATTACTGAGCCCGGTACTCGGAGCGAGATGCGCCGCGGCACCGATCTGTGAGCGGCCGACCTCAGCCATTTTCGAGCATCACGTTGTCGGGGCGGATGGCGTCGAGCCATTCCTCGTCTTCGTCGACGAGGCGATTGAAGATGTCGACGAGATCCGGATCGAGCTGGGCGCCGGAGACGCTGTCGATGATAGCGAGGGCCTCTTCATGACTTTTGGCCGCGCGGTAGGAGCGCGAACTCGTGACTGCATCGTAGGTATCCGCGATCGCGATGACCCGAGCAACGAGCGGGATTTCCTGGCCGGCGAGTCCGAAGGGATAGCCACTGCCGTCGAATTTCTCTTGGTGATAGCGGGCGCCGTCGAGGGCCGCTTGACCCAACTGCTCGACATGGCGAAGGATCTCGAAGCTCCGGTTCGGATGCGTCTTGATGAAGGTGTATTCGTCGGCGTTGAGGCGACCGGGCTTCATGAGGATTGCGTCGGGGACGCCGATCTTCCCGATATCGTGGAGCAGAGCTCCCCAGAGCAAGTCGTTGAAATCCGCTTCTTCGACGCCAGCCTCGCGTCCGACCTTCGCGGTGATCTGTTCCACACGCTCGGAATGTCCGCGGGTATAGGGATCTTTCGCTTCGACGGTCTCGACCAGGGACGAGGCGATTTGGCGCGTAAAGCGCTCCATCTTCTTGAGTAGGCTTTGGTTGCGAAGCAAGACCATCGCCTGACCGAAAAAGACGCGTGCGAGACTGAGGTCGCTGTTCGTGAAGTCCGGCTGATCTGCCGCGCGCAGAAGAACGAGGCCACCGTTCGGCTCACCGCAGACCGCGTTCGGGATCGCGAGGAGCTTGAAGGGCAGATTTGTGAGGAGATAGCCGCGCCGTTCGTCATCCATTTCGTTCATCACGAGGGATTCTTTCGAGGCGGCAACAAAACGCCAAATTTTGCCCGTGAGCTCGGTGATGACCAGATCGACGTTTGGAATTGCGTTGCGAGTGCCGCGCGCTCGAAGCGGCAGCTCAGCGTCCGGCGAGATCAAGACGCCGACGTCGATCCCGAGATGCTGGAGGAAGCCGTTCAGCATGGACTGAACGAGATCCTGCTGTGGGCCGGGTTGACTCGCTTCGCGCTCCATGCGAAAGACGGTATTCAGCTCTTCGTAGCGATCCGACAGCTCATGGACTGCGCCCGATAGTTCCTTGGCGAGGGCACATTCGCGACTCAGCATGTCGGCGACTCGGGGAAGGGTTTCGCAGGTCCGCTTCCATTCGCGAGAAGCGACGTCGAGCCCTCCGGCGGACTCCTCGCTCGAGAGAGCAACCAGCCAGGCAAGGGGGTTTCCCTCAGCGCTGGTAATCGGAGCGGTCACCATCTGTCCACGGTCGCCGAGGTCGAAGACTCCGCCCTGGCTGGCGAGTGCATTTTCCAATTGGTTGCGGACAAGCTGTTGGCCGATCAGGTCAAGGGACGAGCGCCCGCTCCAGATCCTCTTGAGGCTGAGGTCGAAGACGGAGAAAACGGCGTCCGAGGCTGAGACCGATTCGAGGATTTCGCCAGCGACGTCGAAGCCGAGGTCCTGCAGTACGGGATCCGCCACGCTCAGTTCACTCCCCACCGTCGGCGGCGTCGCCGAGGCATTTGTCGAGGCGTTCGAGCAGGTGACGCACGCTGATGGGTTTTTCGATGTACTCGATGCAGGGATGGCCGTCCGCCCAATCGCGAAGCTGTTGTTCAAGCCTTGCAGTCACAAGGAAGATGAAGATTTCCTCCCCTTCGAAGCGTTCTCGGATGGCTTCGCAAAGCTGGCGTCCATCCATCTTCGGCATATTGTAATCGGTCACGACGGCGTGGAAGGGCCCCTCAGCCTCGAGGGTCTGGAGCGCCTGTAGCCCATTGGAAGCGGTATGCGCTTCATATCCCGCCGCGCGCAGCTTCATCTGGACCAGCCGCGTCACATGGGGCTCATCGTCAACGATCAAAATTCGATGCATGGTGCCTAGCTGTCCTCTCGAAAGATCGCGGCATTTCGGTTAAAGAAGAAGGAGAACTGTGATCCCTCTTGAAGGGTGCTCTGGACGCGAATCTCGCCGCCATGCAGCGAGATGATTTCTTTCACCAGCGCGAGTCCGAGGCCATGCCCCGCAACCTTGCGGATCGACTCGTCTTCAGAGCGGTAAAATTTGTCGAAGACCTGGTCGAGATCTTCTTCAGGAATGCCGAGGCCTGTGTCCTTCACCTCAAGCATGAGCCCGCCGTCGACTTCTTCGGCCGTGAGCGAGACGCTGCCACCCGGACGGTTGTACTTGATGGCGTTGGTCAGCAGATTCTTGAGTGCGACAGAGAAGAGCTGTTTATCCGCAAAGATCGGTGCCATGGGCTCGGGCAAGTTGAGTTCGAAGCTCAGGCCGAGATCGTTGTCATCTCGGGTGACGGCATTGAAGGCATCTTCGAGGAGTTCCCGCGTTCGGACTCTCTGTCGGTCGATCGACACGCCGCCGCCTTCGATGCGACCGATGCTGAAGATGTTATTGATCAGCGTATTCAGGCGATCGATTTCGTCGCTGATGATATTGCAGGCCTCGACCCGGAAATTCGCGTCTTCGGCGTCGGGGCCGAGCAGTGATTCGCTGTACATGGACATGACATTGAGCGGCGCTTTTAGTTCATGGGCCATATGTGCGAGGAATTCGGACTGCGTTTTTCGCGCTTCGAATTCGATGGTGATGTCCCGAAGGACGACGGCCACACCGGATCCGTCGGGAACGGGGTGGATGCTGGCGGAGAAGCGACGATGTGCCTGATCTTCAGGGGTGTATTCGACGGACTCGGAACGGTTCAGGGAATGACCGATTCCAGCGTGGCGCGTGATCAATCGGGTCAGTTCGGGAGCAGGAGACCATACGGTCAGTACGGCGTCCACGAGTTCCGCGTTGGGCTTGCCGAGAACCGTCTCGGCGCGGGGATTCGCGAAGATGATCTTGCCCGTCTCGTCGAGGGCCAGGACGGCGTCGGGGAGGGCCTCGAGAAGATGCTGCACTCGGTTCTTTTGGTGGGCGATGACTTTGTTGGAGGCGAGCATGCCGATGCGCTCTTTCGAGAGCGCCTCCGTTCGCGTCTCCATCTCTTCGCAGAAGGTTCGGAACCGGTACACGATATCGTCGATCGGGAGTGCGCCCGGGGACGCGTCCGAGCGCGCCGCGTTCGAAAAATGGGTGACGGCACCACTGGTCTCGAGGGTTTTGGCGACTTCACTCAGGGGACGGATTTCGCGCTTCAGCCAAAGGGAGGAGAGCGGAACCATCATGAAGAGCAGGAGGGCGACGCTCGCGTGAAAGGGCGAAGCGCTTAGCAAAGCGCGGTAGCTCGGTTCCACCAAGCCCACGCGCACGTGGGCCACAACTTGGTCGGCTTCGAGGATGGGCGCAACGAACTCACGGATCTGGCGTGCATCGGCATCGAGATCAACGAGACGCTCCGAAACCCAGAGCGCCGACGTGTCGACGGGAATCGTGGTTTGGAAGAGGGGCTCCGCCGCATAGGCAGCATCGAGGATTTCGCCCGAGGGCGAGACGACGGCGGCGTAGGCGAAGGCTGAGTTCGACTGGCTGGCCCGGATTAGGGAAAGGATCCCGACGTGCTGCTCGGGTGCGGTGAGACGATCCAGGGAAATGCGGGAAAGCGAGTTCGCAAGGCCTATGCCTTGAACCCGGATTTGGTCCCGCTCCTGCATCACCTCTCGGCGAGCGACAAGCGTGATGACGGCGAAAATGATGCCGAGGGTCGCAAGGACCATGAGCAAACCATTTGCGTCTCTACGCATTGATATTGTCCAATTCCGTCATTCCACCGGCTCCGAACTCCGCTCCTCGGGGCGGTTAAAACCCCGTCCTGCGTCTTCGGTGCATTCGGGAGTCAGCATGAGATCTGCCTGAGAGCGATCCCCGGAGGGCGGCGGGGTGAGCTGCTGATGGGATTCCGTCGGGTCGAAGGTGTCTGGAGGCCCCGGCTTACCAAAGAGATATCCCTGGGCGTATTGGCAATCGCGGTCGAGGAGGAACGCGAGTACTTCCTGGGTTTCGACGCCCTCGGCGATCACATCCATCTTGAGAGCGTTGGCCATCCCGATCACTGCTGCTGCAATGGGGTTATTGCTTCGGTTCCGGAGGAAGCTGTTATCGATTTTGAGAACGTCGAAGGGGAGTTGATGCAAATTGGCGAGGCAGGAATAACCCGTTCCGAAATCGTCCATCAAGAGCCGAACCCCGATTTCCGAGAGCTCGCAGAGCGTTCGGATACAGCGCGGGTCCTCGGTCAGCATTTGGCTTTCGGTAATTTCGAGTTCGACGCGGCGGCGATCGATGCCGCTGCGAGAGAGAATTCCCTCCACGGAATTGGTGAAGCCCGGGGCGAGAAGCTGGACGCCCGATACGTTGACCGCGACCTGCACCGGATTCTTGGGGTCGGGGTTCCAGCGCACGGCTTCGGAGACCGCTTGGGCGAGGACCCACTCGCCGATTTCGATGATCAGGCCGCTCTCCTCCGCGATCGGGATAAAGCGGGCGGGGGAGATTTTCTCGTTTTCGCGGTTGGTCCAGCGAAGCAGACTTTCGAAGCCGCAGGTCTGTAGGTTCGCGAGGCGGACCACGGGCTGGTAGTGGAGTTCAAACTCTTCGCGCTCGATCGCTTGGCGGAGCTCACTTTCGAGATGCTGTCGATGCCGTGCGGAGTTTTCGAGAGCAGGTTCGTAGAATGCGAACTGGTCCTTACCCCTTGCTTTCGCCTCGTACATGGCTATATCGGCGTTCTTCAGCAAAGCGTCCGCATCGCTTCCATCCGCGGGGAAATGCGTGACGCCTACGCTTGCAGTGACGTAATTGTCGACGCCCTGGATGTGGAAGGGGCGTTGGAGCGTGTCGACGATTTTGTGAGCAGCGACGGCGAGGTCGTTCGTCTGCTTCGCACCTTCGACGATGGTGACGAATTCGTCACCGCCCAGTCGCGCCACGGTATCGGTTTTCCGAAGCGCGGCCTGGATTCGCTTGGCCGCGATCTTGATCAGCTGGTCGCCGGCTTCATGTCCCAGCGTGTCGTTGACGTTCTTGAAGCGGTCGAGGTCGATGAACATCAGCCCCATGGATTCGCCGCGTCGTTCAGCGCGAGCGAGGGCTCGGGTCAGTCGGTCGCCGAACAGGTTCCGATTCGGCAGGTTCGTGAGGCTGTCGTAGTGGGCGAGGCGACGATTCTCTTTTTCACTTGCTTCGAGGGCCAGAGTCGCTTTGGATTGATCAGCGACGACCTTGCTGATTCGCCGAGCGACGGTCAGGGTGACGAACAGGGCGATGCCAGCCAGGAGCGGGATCGCCGTCATCGCGACGCGGTTGATCAGGTTGGCCGTCTGGGCGATGGGGCGCTCAAATTCGGCGGAGTGGGTGCTGAACCTACGGGTCGCGTCGACCAGGGACGCACGCATTTCCGCTACGCCAAGATCCTTGCGTTCGTATCGTTCTAGATCCGCAAGGAGCGCGTTTGCCAGGGCGATGTCTTCGCGACACAGAATGGGCGCTTGTTCTGTCCCGATGAGCTCCATGGCAAATTCATCCCAAGGGCGGATGAGCCGGAGGCATTCCAGGGGCTGTTCACGAATTTGGGTGACGAGGGCGCGGACCACCGTGGGCGGGGGGACATCGGGCGCCGACTCGGCGACGAGATCCCCGAGCGCGATCGTGTCGGTGAGGTGGAGACTATTGAGCTGGTGGAAGCGGGCGCCTTTGGAAACCTGGATGAGTCCAAAGAGAGCACTCACAGCGAAGAGCACCGTGGCGAAGAGGATGACGATGAGTTGACGCTGAATGGTCATTGGGCCGCGAGGTGCGCGCTGTTGGGAAGATCCACCAGAGCAACCCGTGCAATCGGGTGTGCGAACGCCTGGATTGAGGGGAGAGGCCGGAATCCGGAGAACGGAGGCACGAGCGTGGGGGATTAGGAGGCCGGCTGAGTCCGGGGAAACTTGGATTCCCCTGCTGTAACCCATTTGGTTCGGGGCCCGTATGGAACGGAAAGCAGTCAGCGGCGAGAACGGGAGCAGCTCCGGTTCGGCGCGAACACTGCCTCTGATTCCAGGATGCGGGCGGGCCATATTGATGATCGAATTCGGATCCAAGAAGGACGCGTCATACAGAGGCTCCGGTCGCGGCGGATGGATGGGGCCGCTGTTTGGGAGCGGGGGGCTTGCTCTTGGGATCGTCCTGGGCTGCTTCGTCTCACTCGGCGGATGTTCGTCAGGGGAGGTTGATTCCGATTCGGTCCTGGTTCTGACGGGGTCGAGTACGCTGGCGCCCATCACCTCCGAGCTCGCACAGCGCTACGAGGCGCTTCATCCCGGCGTACGCATCGATGTACAGAGCGGCGGATCTTCGCGGGGAATTGCGGATGCGAGAAATGGCCTCGCTGAAATCGGCATGGTGTCTCGCGCGCTCAAGGCGGAAGAGGGCGATCTTCATGTCGAGACGATTGCCAGAGATGGTGTTGGGATTGTGGTTCATGAAAGCAATCCCGTGCGTGCGCTGGATCGTTCGCAAGTCGTCGCGCTTTACCAAGGACGGATCGATTCATGGAAGACCGTAGGCGGGCACGACGCGGCGCCCGTCGTCGTGCACAAAGCCGATGGCCGAGCGACGCAAGCGGTTTTCCTCGATCATTTTGGACTCGATGCTGCGGAGGTGAGGGCCGACGTCATCGTGGGTGAGAACGAGCAGGCGATCAAGACGGCCGTGGGGAATCCGAATAGCGTCGCCTACGTCTCGATCGGCTCCGCGCGTCTGAATATCGAACGCGGTTCACCGCTTAAGCTCATCCCGATCGACGGCGTGATCGCTTCGGTCGAGACGCTTCGGAGTGGCCTCTACCCGATTGCGAGGCCCCTGAATTTTGTGACGCGGGAGACGCCGACTGGACTCGCAGCCGATTTCATCGAATTCGTTCGCTCCGAGGCGATGCGCGAGGTCTTCGCGGCGCAGTCCTTCGTGCAGGTGGATGCGTGAGCGAGACCCTGCACGTGTCGTCTTCGACGGGGGGCGTGTCTGCTGATGCCTTTCGCAGATCGCATGCTGCTGGCGATGCAATCGCTCGGATTGGGTTGCGGGGCGTGGCGGTGGCCACTTCGGCGATCGCCTGTCTGATCTTGCTCTATCTGTTGATTGAGAGCTTCGACGCCCTTCGGGATCTTGGCCCCAGCCGGTTTCTGGGCGATTCGGCATGGCGTCCGACCTCAGGGGAGTTCAATCTTGTTCCTATGCTCGTCGGGACCTTCGTGGTCACGATGGGCGCGGTCTTTGTGTCGACCCCTTTTGCTTTAGCGAGCGCAATCTTCGGACGCTTCTTTTTGGAAGGCCTTCCCGCGCGTTTGTTCAGGCGCTTTCTAGAAACGCTCTCGGGGATTCCGTCGGTCCTATTCGGTCTATGGGGTCTCAATGTCGTGGTCCCCTGGATCGCAGCCTGGGCGCCGCCGGGGCAGAGCGTCTTGGCGGGCATCGTGGTTCTCTCGATGATGATCCTCCCGACGGTGGCGCTGCTGGCGGATACGGCTCTGCTCGCGGTGCCCGAAGCGCAGCTGCGGGCGGGCGCAGCAGCGGGCCTCTCGCGCTGGGCGATTGTGCGCAGTATTGCTTTGCCGGGTGCCCGCTCGGGGGTTGGCGTCGCAGTTCTTCTGGGGGCAGGGCGTGCGCTGGGGGAGACGATGGCGGTCGTCATGGTCATGGGGAACGTGCCGCTCGTGCCGGCCCATGTTTTCGCCCCGGCCCGAACGCTGACCGCGAATATCGCGCTCGAAATGGCTTATGCGGGGACAGAGCATCGATCGACGCTTTTCGTGAGTGGCTTGATGTTGGCTCTTCTGGCCATGTTCGGGGTTTGGGTGAGCGGTCGTATCGAGAATGCTGAAAGGGCGGCCGAGAGAGGGCGATATGGCGTTTAGCGCGTTTGGCGCGTTGTCGCGTCATGAGCAGGGCATGCCGTCACTCTGGCGCGTGGTCACGGCGGCACGAGACGGCCTGGCGCTGGTTTTGATCGGGAGTGCGGCGATCGTGGTGTTCGGGGTGTTTGGCGCACTCCTTTTCGACGTGGTGAGTTCGGGACTTCCGCGGCTGTCCCCTGAGTTCGTGACCGATTCGCCAAGCGATTTCGGACGCCTCGGCGGCATCGGCCCGATCCTCGTCTCGACCGCGATGATTCTCGGCGTCTGTTTTTCAGTCGCGCTTCCCGTCGGGCTTGGTTGTGCGATCTGGTTGTCTGAGTACGAGGCGGAGGAAGGCGGGCTCATTCGGTTGGTGCGGCGGAGCCTCGATGTCTTGGCGGGTCTCCCCTCCATCGTGTTTGGTCTTTTCGGCTACGCGTTCTTCTGTCAGGGGCTCGGTCTCGGTTTCTCGATTCTCTCGGGAGGGCTCACACTTTCATGCATGGTTCTTCCGATCCTGGTGCGGTCCGTCGAAGTGGCGCTCCGGGCGGTACCGGATGACCTTCGCGCCGCCGCGACCGCCTTAGGTTTTTCGAAAACCGCCACGATTCGTCAACTGATTCTGCCGGCGGCACTCCCGGGTGTGCTTGTGGGGGTGATCCTGGGGATCGGTCGGGCCCTTGCCGAAACCGCGGCACTGCTTTTTACAAGTGGGTACGTCACCCGCATGCCGTCTTCAGTCTCGGACTCGGGGCGTGCGCTTTCCGTTCATGTCTACGATCTGGCGATGAACGTGCCGGGGGGCGACGGCGCGGCGTACGCGAGCGCTTTCGTCCTGCTCGTTCTCTTGATCGCGATGAACACCGTGGCAACCGGACTCGTGCAGCATTGGCAGCGAAGGAAAGGATGGACCGTTTCATGACTTCACCCGGCTCGCAAGAAGAGCGTTTGAAGCGATTTCCCGGCCTGCGTCTCACGGACGAGGCCTCTTGCTGTGCGCCTGACCCGCTGATTCGTGCCCGAGGATTGACGCTGCGCTATGGCGCCGTGCCGGCGTTCGAAGGGGTCAGTCTGGATGTGAACGCCGGCTGCGTGACGGCCCTGGTCGGTCCTTCGGGCTGTGGCAAGACGAGCTTCTTGAACTGCATCAACCGAATGACCGATCTGCTTCCGGGGGCGGCGACGGAAGGGCAGCTTGAGTTTGCTGGTCAGGACATCCTCGATCCAGGTCTTAATGTGATTGGCCTTCGGCGTCGAGTAGGAATGGTGTTCCAGCAGCCAAATCCTTTCCCGCTCTCGGTTCGTCGCAATTTGGATCTCCCCCTGCGAGAACACGGAATTCGTAACAGGGCTGAGCGCGCTTTGGCCGTCGAATCCGCGCTCACCGACGTCGGGCTTTGGGACGAGGTGAAGGATCGTCTGGACGGGCCCGCGATGGCTCTATCTGGCGGGCAGCAGCAGCGTCTTTGCATTGCCCGTGCGCTGGTGCTCTCGCCCGAGGTTCTTCTGATGGATGAACCTTGCAGCGCGCTCGACCCGCTCTCCGGCGAGCGTGTCGAGAAGCTGATTGACCGTCTCCGAGGCAGGATGACGATCTTGATCGTGACGCATAACCTCGCGCAGGCGCGCCGACTCGCAGACTGGGCCGCTCTCTTTTGGAAAGAGGGCGGCTCCGGCCGTCTGGTCGAGTACGGCGCCGTGGAGCAGATTTTCGAGGCTCCACGGGACGAACTCACAGCAGCCTATGTTCGCGGGCGCGCCGGTTAGGGCCACTGCGGCCTTCTCGAGCGTCGACGTTGAGGACTTCTCTGCCTTGAAGTGGACTAACGACTCTTTGGTAAGCCCAGCTCCACTTCCGCGATAATGCTGCGGAGGATTTCGACGGTGCCCCCGTAAATTGTGTTCACGGGCGTCTGTCGGAAGGCTTCCTCAAAACTGCCGTCTGCCACGGCGCCGGGCTGTCCCTCCTGGAGCATCGCCTCCGGTCCCCCAATTTGGGTCCAGGCCTGGGCATCTTCCAGGTAGCTCGCCGCCGAGAACGATTTTGTCATCGCCCCTTTTGCGCCGAGATCCCGACCTTCGGCGGCAAGCCACGTCGATCGATGTCGAAGCAGTCGCGCTACCTCGGTATGGATCGCGGTTTGTCCCAGCTGCTCACGGACGCGGGGATCGTCGAAGGGACGCTCCTGGGAGGACTGATCCTCAAGTGCCCATTCGAAGGCCTTTTCGAGGAAGCGCTCCTGCAGGTCGGCAAACCCCATGGCCTGCTCAAGGCCGAGAGCGAAGCGAACGACAGCCCAGCCCTTATCGACTTCCCCGACGCGCGCCGAGTCCGGGACTCGGACCTGGCTGAGGTAGACCGCATTACTGCGCTCTCCGCCCATGGTATGCACGGGCTGGACGTCGACTCCTTCCGCGTCGGTTGGCACGATAAAGAGCGTGAGCCCACGATGAGGACGGTCAAGAGTGGCCGTGCGGGTCAGCATGAAGATGTACTGAGCGACATGCGCGGTTGTGGTCCACATTTTCTGGCCGTCAATAATCCAGTCGTCACCGTCTCGTGTCGCCGAGGTGCGCGCCGCAGCGACGTCTGAGCCGGCCCCGGGCTCGCTATATCCCAGAGCGAAGGCGATTTCGCCCGCGGCGATCTTGGGGACCAGGTTCGCGCGTTGTTCGTCGGTACCGAGGGCCATCAGGGTATGGCCAATGAAGCCACTATTTAGAAGGCCGATCCAGGGGAAACCCGCTTTGCAGAGTTCCCAGTAGAGCGTGAGCATCTCGAAAGGGTCACGTCCGCCTCCGCCGATCTCTTTCGGCCAACCCGCCGAGACCCAGCCTTCTGCGGCGAGCTTCCGGTACATTTCCCAATCATGGCCGCCACCGTCCGCGGCGGCACGCTGACGTTCCTCCTCCGTGAAATGCTGCGCCAAGAACGCACGGATTTCGCGGCGGACCTCGTCTGCCTTTTCTCCGAGATGGAAATCCATGTTAGGCCTCCTGCTTTGCGTGGGATCGTGGGGCTGAGCTCGGGGCTGAGCTCGGGGCTGAGAAAGAAGCGACGGATTGAAGCTCCTCTCGCGCACCGCCCGCCACGGCGGCCAGGGCACCTGCGCGCCGATAGTAGAGCTGGATATCGTATTCCGACGAGAAGCCGTAACCGCCGTGGGTATGGAGGCTGACGTCCGTTGTCCGCTGGGCAGTTTGCGCTGCCCAGGCGAAGGCCATCGAAGAGAGTGAAAGGAAGCGGTCTGGATCCGCTTCGTCCGCCCAGGCCGCTTCCCAGGCGAGTAACTCGGCGCCGTCGAGGCGAGTCGCCGCGTCTGCGAGGGGATGGGCGATGCCTTGGAATCCGCCGATGGGCACCCCGAACTGAATGCGGTCCCTCGCATATTCGGAGCCGATTTCGAGGGCGCGCTGTGCCAGGCCAACCAACCAGAACGCGGCGAGGAGTTTCCATTCGGCGCTGGCGCGGGTGATGGCCTGACTCGCGGCAGAGCCTTGGGCGAGAAGGATCGCATCCGGGGCCTCGCGGTCGGAGATTCGCCAATGCGCGAGGGCCGCAGAGCCGGCGTTGACGCGGAGGGGCGAACGTCGGGCGGTTGATCCTTCGCCCGCGTTCAGCAGATAGAGGTCCTGGCCATCGTAGAAGAGGACCTGGTCAGCGGCGGTTCCGAACGCGACGAGCCGCGCAGCATCCGGAGCGTTCGTCGGCGACTCGGTTCCGGCCATCGCAAAGGGACGGGGGAGGACGAGGGAGACCAGACGGCTGCCTTCGGCGACCGCCTCGGCGGCGGCCCGGGCTGTTCCGGCTGCGTCGCCTGCGGCCGCATCCGAGTTCAGAGCCAATTCGGCGAGGAGTCGACCGCTTGCGGCGGTTTCGAGGAAGGGAACAGGCGCGAGAGCACGCCCGGATGCCTGTGCCACGAGTCCGAGTTCAAGCAGACTCATCTCGAGTCCACCGAGCGCCTCGGGCAGTCCCATGAGATGTGCGCCGAGCTCCTGGTAGCGTGACCAAAGTGCGGGGGCGTAGCCCGTCTCCTCTGAATCCCGAATGAGGGTGATGGGGCATTCATTTTCGAGGAGTTCCGAAAAGGTACTGCGCAGGATCTCCTGCGATTCGTCGAGGGTGAGGTCCACCGCTTGGCTTCCTTCTTGAGTGAATGACGCGAAAAGTCTCGTGACCAGAAAATAGCTTCTAAAGCGAGAGAGGGTCGCCCATTTGAGCGTAGACCTTCTCCATCGTTCCGCCGAAAAATTGTTTCCTCTTTGTCGAAGACAGCGCGAGATTGGCTTCCGCGTAATGCGATATTGGGTCCGTGAATCCCTCGAAATGCGGAAAATCTGAAGAGAAGACGATCATCTCTTCGGGGAGATCCGAGATGATCCGCTCAAGGGGCGCATCATTGCCTCCGGAGAGGGGCGTCGCCTTCACGTTGCGGGCCAGGTATTCGCTGGGTCGGAGAGGCAGGTTGTATTTGCCGATGAAGAGTTCTGCGGTGGCGGAAACTCGGTCGTCGATTTCCCGGTAAAGGTAAGGAAGCCACCCGGTTCCGACCTCCGCGAGGAGCAGCGTCAGATGAGGGAAGCGTTCAAAAACGCCGGAGTAG
>JBGCEJ010000013.1:0-227134 GCA_045106235.1 Myxococcota bacterium | reverse complement strand
CGTCCTCTGATCCCCGCGCGCAGCTCTCCGGGCGTGGCTGGATACTGTCGATCGCGGTTGCAAGGGGCGCCTCGTCCTCGGGGTCCCTAGCAATCAACCACAGCTGACTTCTCGAAGTCAAAGGAAAAGGCGCCAGAGCCTCGGATTAGGCCATTCTGGGGCTAGATTGCCCCGACTAACCCTTGATGGCGCGGATCACCTTGTCGTACTGCCCAGCGCTGTAGCCGCGCAGAATTTCTCCCTCGAAGTCGAGGACCGGCACTCCGCCGCGGCCCGTTTTCGCCTTCAGCTCTCGGGCAACACCGCCATTATCCACATCCCGGATCTCATACTCGACACCCGCGCGGTCGAGATGCTTGCGCGCCTTGGTGCAGTAGCCACACCACGTCGCCGAATAGAGCACGACCTGACCACTCTGAAAATCGTCCATCCGGCGCTTGCCGGGTTTCCCCGCCTTGTTCGTGCCGGCGCTCCGCATCCGATTCGTCCGAAACGCCAGCTCCGTCTTCTCGGTCGTGCTCAGCTTCCACGAATCCCGCGCGGCCGCAGGCGTCAGCGGCGGCGGCCGATCCATCTCCACATAACCCACCCGCTCCCGCCAAGCCGCGGGCACCGCATCCAGGCGCTCCACAAACTGAACCCCGCCCCGATCGTCCAGAAACTGGTAGTAGACACGCTTCGCCGAGTCCGGCCCGATGGAATCCATGGTCGGGGTCGCGCTTGCGTCCGCCGCCGAAGTCGCGCCGGGGTTCCCGACCGCGTTTGCTGTGTTGTCTTTAGCTTTGCGGAGCGTGGCGAGGAGCTCGGCGGCGGGAGAGTCGGAGGCGTCGCCCGCGTTGCTCGGTTGGGTGGTGATGAGGTCGCAGGCGGTCAGCGTCCAGCTGAGCAAAAGCAGAAGGGCCACGGAAATCCGTCGACCAGAGCTGCGTCGCGCGATGCCCTGAGATGACTTCACGTTTCCACCGGCAGTTTCTGCGCGGGGGGAATCGGAATACGGAGTGAACTCGTTTCGCATCAGGAAGCCTCGAATCGCTCGCTGAGACCGCGAGGGAATAGACGGCTTTTCGGAGGAACGCCGCGGGGGCCTGAGAAACCTGAGCCTGAGGAACCTGAGAAAGGAGGCGGGGGCGGGGGCGAGTCGCCTCTGTGATGCACCGGGGACGACGGCGGCAAATGGTCGGGGCGACTGGATTCGAACCAGCGACCTCTTCGTCCCGAACGAAGCGCGCTACCAAGCTGCGCCACGCCCCGACCGAGCGCCGGATTATATGCCTTCGGCGCGCCTTCTCAAGCGAAATCGTTGAGCTTTTCGCGCCTTCGGGGGATCGGGGTCGCCGAGGGCGGCGCGTTCGCCGACCCCGGGCGACGAATCGCCCGCGCGCGGCCTAGGAGCGCCCGGCCAGAGCCGCCTTTCGGAGCCCCTCGATCGCCGCCTTGCGGTCGTTTTGTCCGAAAACCGAGGTGCCGGCGACGAAGACGTTGGCTCCGGCTGCGGTGGCGCGGCCGATATTGCTCTCGCCGACGCCGCCGTCGAGCTGGAGGTCGATGTCGAGGCCGCGGGATTCGATCCAGCTCCGGATCTTTTCGACCTTGGGCAGCATGGCCTCGATGAAGGACTGACCGCCGAAGCCGGGGTTCACGGTCATGACGAGGATCTGATCCGCTTCTTCGAGGCAGTACTCAACCGCCTCCGCGGGGGTGGAGGGGTTCAGCACGGCGCAGCTGCGGACGCGGCGGCCCTTGGCCTCGCCGATGCGGCGGATCTGGCCGAGGGTGCCATGCAGATGAGGACAGGCCTCGGCATGAACGCCCAGGATGTCGGCGCCGGCATCGATGTAATGCTCGAGGTAGGTCTCCGGCGACTCAATCATGAGGTGTACATCGAGCGGGCTATGGGCGGCTTCTTTGATGGCCTCGACGACGGGCGGGCCGATCGTCAGGTTCGGCACGAAATGTCCGTCCATCACATCGACGTGGACGAGGTCGGCGGCTTCGATGCTGCGGAGCTCGCTGGCCATATTCACGAAATCGGCGGCGAGGATCGAAGGGGCGATCAGGATTTCAGGGGCATCGTTCTTGAGTTCAGTCATGGGGAGTCTCCGGTATTCGGGCGCGGGGCTGGGGTTGTGGGCTGGGCTGGACGGGGCTGAGTGAGGCTGAGTGAAGTTGGGGGGACTGCGTCAGAGAAGGGCGAGATGTTATTCGCTGCGGATCAGGCGGACGGCGAAGAAGCCGTCCATCTCAAAGCATTCGGGGCGATGGGGGAGGAGGCGCATGAAGCCCTCGTCGTCGATCAAAGCTTGGATGTTAGGTTTTGCGTCTTCGCGACCCGCGATGCGCCAACCGGCGCGGGTGGCCATGAAGCCGCGGATGACATTTTCGTTTTCCTCGGGCGTGACCGTACAGGTAGAATACACGAGGCTGCCGCCCGGCCTCAAGACGGCGGAGGCGGATTCGAGGATGGCGCGCTGGATTCCCGCGAGCTCACCGAGGTCCGCGGACTTGATGCGCCAGCGCGCGTCGGGATTCCGGCGGAGAGAGCCGAGCCCGGAGCAGGGCGCATCCACCAAGATCCGGTCGAAGGGACCGTCCTGGGCCGCAAGATCCTTGAGGGATTTGGTCGCATCGCGCTCAAGCGTCGCCACGCCACCGATTTCGAGGCGCCGCATGCCCCGTCCGACGAGGCCGAGCCGGCGGCCGTGCCGATCGAGGGCGAGGACATGCCCGTCTCCCGCGAGGCGTTCAGCGATCGCAGCGGACTTTGTCCCGGGGGCGGAGCAGGTGTCGAGAATGCGTTCGCCGGGCTTCGGGTCGAGGAGCTCGACGACGAGTTGGGAGGCTTCGTCCTGGCTGCTCAGCTTGCCGGCGACGAAGGTCGGGTCCTGGCCGATATCGCCTTTGCGGCCGAGGATGATGCCGTCGGGCGCGTAGGTGCAGAGCTTTGCGTCGGGGAAGCGCGTCTGCAGTTCCGGGAGGATCTCTTCGCGGCTGTTTTTCGTGCGGTTCACGCGGACCGTGACGGGCGCGGGTTCATTCATGGCCGAGGCGAGCTTCGCTGCGTCTTCGGCGCCGTATTGATCGAGCCAGCGCTGTGCGATCCAGGGGGGAAGCGAGCAGGCGGAGACGAGATGCCCGAGCGGATCTTCTTCGAGGGTGGGGAACTTGAAGTCCTTGCCCTCGCGAACGAGTCGTCGGAGCACGGCGTTGACCAGTCCCGTCGCGCGCTCAAGCCCCATGGCGCGGACGCATCGCACGGCTTCGTCCACCGCGGCGTTCGGCGGGATGCGGTCGGAGAAGAAGAGCTGGTAGGTGCCGACGCGGAGCGCGCTGATCACGAGGGGGTCGAGCTTGTTGAGGTCTCGGTCGAGGGCGCTGGCGATCAGGAAGTCGAGGCGGCCGCGCCAGCGCAGCGTGCCGTAAACGAGTTCCGTTGCGAGGCCGCGGTCCTGGGCGGGCATGCGGCTCTGAACGAGGGCGTGATGAAGGGCGAGGTCGGCGTAGGCGCCGGCGCGCTGGACCCGTTCGACCACGCGGATTGCGATCATGCGCGGCGCGGTGGGGCCTGCGGTTTTGCGCGGTCCGTCGCCTTTGCCGCGACCGGGCCAGCGCTTGCCGCCGCCCTTCTTCTTCGTTTTCTCGTCGTCGCTCATGATTTCACCGAGGCGGCTGCGTCGTCGCCCTTTGTCTTTCTTTCATCGGCCGCGTTCTCACGCGGAACGATCTTGCAGGGGCCGGATTCGGCCGAGAGTGCGAAGCCGCGGAGGAAGTCTTCGACCGGGAGTGCCTTGCCGCCGGGCTTTTGGACGACGAGGGGGAGGAGCCAGCCGTCGCCGGTGGCGATGCGGAGCGGCGTGCCGTCCTCCGCGTCGCGTTCGATCGTTCCGGGCGGTGCGGACGCGCTTGGTTTGAAAGCCGCGACGTCCGCGCGGGAGATTTTGAGTGCCGTTCCGTCGGCGAGCGTGATTGTGCCGCCGGGCTTCGGCGAAAGCGCGTGGATACGTCCGGCCAGCGCCCGGGCGGGTTCGCGGAGGTCGAGGATCGCGTCGGCCTTCTCGACTTTTTCCGCGTAGGTCACGGCGTCCGGGTCCTGTTCGGTCCAAAGGACTTCGTCTCGGGCGATCACGTCGACCGCGTCGGCGATGGCGTCGGCGGCGAGTTTCGAAAGACGCGCGGAGAGCTCCGCCGTGTTTTCTTGCGGGGCGATGGGCGTGCGGACGACGGCGGCGACGGGGCCGGCGTCCATCTCGCGTTCGATGCGCATAACAGAGATGCCGGTTTCGGCTTCACTATCCATGATGACCCGGGCGATGGGTGCGGCGCCGCGGTATTTCGGGAGGAGGCTCGCGTGGGCGTTGATCAGGTAGCCCTTGCTGGGGAGCTCCCGAACTTTCTTCGGCAGGAATTGACCGAAGGCAACGACGACACCGAGATCCGCGTTCCAGCGCGCGAGCTCGGCGACGGTTTCTGCTTCGCCGACCTTTTCGGGGCGGAGCAGGGGGATCTCTTCTCGGAGTGCGACGGCGGCAACGGGGGAGGGCGAAGTCTTGCGGCCGCGGCCCCGGGCGCGGTCGGGCTGAGAGACGACGCCGACCACGTCATGCGGCCCGGCGATCAGTCGCTCAAGCGTGGGCACAGCGATGTCCGGCGTGCCGAAGAAGATGATGCGCAAGGCGTTCAGCCCTGCTCTTCGGCGAGCTGCTTCTTGCGCTTCTTGACGTAGAGGCCGCGCTTCAGACGGCTGATGCGGTCGATGAAGAGGATGCCGTCGAGATGGTCGAACTCGTGCTGGATGCAGACGGCGCGGAGGCCTTCGGCGTGTTCTTCGACGGGTTTGCCTTCGAGGTCTATGCCCCTGAGCGTGAGGGTGGCGGCGCGGTCGACGTTGGCTTGATAGTCGGGGACCGAGAGGCAGCCTTCTTCCCAGGTGATCTTGCCGTCTTTGTTGCTGATCTCGGGGTTGATGATGACGGCGGGGTTTTGGCCGACTTCTTCGTCGCCCCATTCTGTGTCGATCACGAACATGCGAACGGAGGCGCCGACCTGGGGCGCGGCGAGGCCGATGCCGGGTTCGTCGTACATGACTTCGATCATGTCGCGAGCGAGTTCGCGGATCTCGTCCGTGATCTCTTCGATCGGTTCGGACACCTTTTTCAGGCGGGGATCAGGGAACTGGAGGACTTCGCGCAGAGGCATGATGCAGATCTCGTGTATGGGGTGTCGTGTTTGGGGCGCCGCGCAGGCGGCATCCCGGCTCTCCGCGGCGCTTGCTGGGCCCCTGGGTTTGGATTGCAGGAGGTCCCGCGGCGGCTTATGGGAATGAGACGCGCCGCTAAGTGCTGGGATCAGAAAGGGAAAACGGAGTTATAGCATGTTGATCGGGCGCGCGTCCAATGCGACGTGGACGTCCTTGCCCTGGCGCCGCGAGACCGCGAGGACACGCCTTGAAATCTGACGCAGCAGGGCGGTGTCCCCCTCCGCGAGGCCACCTTTCAGGAGAATCATGAAGCGGAATCGGCCGCGGAGCTTCGAGAGCGGCGCAGGCGCCGGGCCGAGCACTTCGATGCCGACCCGCTCCACCTGGGCGTCGGGCAGCTCCGCCCGGGCCGCCTTGGCGAGGGCTTCCGTCGCCTCGAAGGCGAGCTTCTCATCCTCCGCGGAAACGACGACCCGGGTCAGCGCACCAAAAGGTGGATAGCCGAGCGCCTCTCGATGCTGAATCTCCTCGGCGTAGAAGCCTTCGAAATCGTGGGTCTCGACGGGGCGCAGCGCATAATGATCCGGCACGAAGGTCTGGACCACGACGCGGCCCGGTCGGTTGGCGCGGCCCGCACGGCCCGCGACCTGGGTGATGAGCTGGAAGGTGCGCTCCGCGGCGCGGAAATCGGGGAGATGCAGGCCGATATCCGCAGCGACGACGCCGACGAGCTGAACGCCCGGGAAATCATGGCCCTTTGCGACCATTTGGGTGCCGATCACGATGTCGACTTCGCGATCCTTGATCGATCGCAAGACGCTCTCGATATGTCCCCGCTTGCCCGCGACATCTCGGTCGAGTCGCATCACTCGTGCCGTTGGGAACGTCGTCTTCACTTCTTCCTCGAGCCGCTCTGTGCCCACGCCTAACAGCGCCGTCTCCGGGTCGCCGCAGCCGGCGCATTCTTCCGGCACCGCGCGCACGTGATCGCAATAATGACAGCGAAGATGATGATCCGATGCGTGGAAGACGAGCGCGACATCGCAATCGTTGCATCGTTCCGCATGCCCGCATTGGAAACAGAATATGCGCGTCGAGAAGCCGCGCCGATTCAGGAAGAGAATCGTTTGCCCGCCTTCTTCCATGGTCTGCTCGATGGCGTGCCGCATGGGGCGAGAAAGAACGAGCTTGCGGCCGCGGGGGTTCTTGTCCTTCTCCTGGGCGAGGTCGATGATCTCGACCGCGGGAAGCGGCCGGCCGCCGACCCGCCGAGGGAGCGAAAGGCGCCGGATCTGGCCCGTATCGGCGAGATGGCGGGTTTCGAGGGCGGGGGTCGCTGAGCCGAGGATGAGTGGGCAGGACGCTTCTCGGGCGCGTCGCGCGGCGAGCTCTCGGGCGTGATAGCGAAAGCCTTCGTCGTTTTTGTATGCGCCGTCGTGCTCTTCGTCGATAACAATGAGGCCAAGGGATTCGAGGGGCGCGAAGAGCGCGCTGCGGGCGCCGACGGCGATGGCGGTTTGGCCGGTCCTGAGGCGTTCCCACTGTGCAAGGCGTTCGCCCGGTTTCAGGCCGCTATGCAAGATCGCGACTTCGTCGCCGAAGCGTGCGCGGACGCGCGCGACGAGTTGATGCGTGAGGGTGATCTCGGGAACTAACACGAGGGCTTGGCGCTCGGCGCGGAGCGCTTCTTCGATCGATTGAAGGTAGACTTCGGTTTTTCCGCTTCCCGTTACTCCGTGAAGGAGGAAGGTCTCCGGGACCTGGCGCTTGATCGCGTCGCGCAGAGGAACCAGAGCATCCGTCTGATCTTCCGTGAGTGCGACCCGTTCGCCGCCGTCGAGAAAATCGTCCGCATGGCTCGCGCGCGGGCGCTCGTCGAGAACGATGAGATCTCGTTTGGCGAGGGCGCGGAGCGCAGCGCCGGCATTCGGGTCTTCGGCGGTGAGCGCGCGGGTGGGGATGCCGGAGGGCAGGGCGGCGATGCGCGTGAGCAGCGCTGCTTGTTTTCCGGCGCGAGCGAGAATCGTATCGACGGCTTCGACGGGATCGACGCCCTCGGCGAGGCGAACCACCCGTTCCATGGGGATGCGGGCTTTGGCGGAGCGGATCTCGACGCGTCGCTCGATTAGCCCGTCCCGGGAAAGGCTCTCAAGGCGCTTCATCATGGGCGCCCGGGGCATCGCCCGAATCAGCCCCGCCAGCGTGAGCGGCTTTTCCGCAAGCAGTTGCAGGATCGGCCGCGCATCGCCTCCCAGCGCATCATTCGAGAGCGCGCCGTGGGCAAGCGCGCGCTGTCCCCGCGGCGTGAGGGCGTAGGGGCGCGCGGTGCGCGGGGTGGAGCCTGGGGGCAGGGCGTGGGCGACGGCGAGGCCGACGGGGCAGAAAATCTCCCGGGCGGCGTCGGCGAGGAGGCGGATCATGGTTTCGGAAACGACGGGCTCTTCGTCGATGAGGGCGTCGATCGTCGCGAGTTCATGGATCGCGAAAGGCGCAGTTGAAGCGCCCGCGCCCGCAGCCGCGCTCGCAGCCAGGCGCGCAGCCGCGCCTGCTTCGGCGCTGGCGTTCTCGCCTTTCGCGCGCGCTTCGGCTGTCGCGTCCGCCGCTTCGCCGTCTTCGAGATCGCTCGGGACAATCAGCCCGACCAGGACCTGTCCTGAAAACGTGACGCGCACGCGGCGGCCGAGCAGAGGCGCGAGGGCCTGGGCCGAAGTCGGCGTCGCGGATTCGCCAGCCGCATCGCCGCCGTCTTCGTCCGCGGCTCCGGCGGTGGCGCCGCCGACACGCGGCAATTCGACGCGATAATCGAAGAGTCGATCCAGCGGCAGGGGCAAGGCGACGCGCACGATCTGCTCGTCTGCGGCATGCTTGCGGCCGGCCGCATCGAGGCCGTCGAAAAGGGGGGCGGACATGGCGAGATCCTATGCACGCAAGGCGGGCGAGGAAAGGCCACGGGTTCGAATCGATGATGATGGCGAGACGAAAACCCTCGTTGTGGACGAAACCTTCGCTTCTTTCTATCGGCCGGGGGAAGTGGCGACGCTCTGTGTCTGGGACGCGATCGCGGCGCCGATTCTTTGGCTTCCTCCGAATCGTCGGCGGCGGATCCTGATTCTGGGACTCGGGGCGGGGTCGATCGCGCGGCTCGCCCGGGCAATGGCACCCGATGCGGAGATCCTTGGCGTGGAGCTCGACGCGGAAGTCGTTCGGCTGGCCCGGGCGCATTTCGACCTCGATACGCTGGACGTTCAGGTGGAGATCGCGGACGCCCGGGAATGGCTCGCGAAATCCGGCGCCCGGAAGGGACTTGGCCGTTTCGATGTGATTCTCGAGGACGTTTTTATTGGGAACGGGGACGATGTCCATAAGCCGGACTGGATTCCCGACCCTGCTCATCGTCAGGCCCGCAAACTCCTCGCCGCGGGGGGCGTGATGGTGAGCAATACGCTTGATGAGCACGGCCGAGTGGCGCAGGCGATGGGGGAGGCGTTCCCCTGCGTCGTGGATATCGGGACTGAGGATTATGACAATCACGTTCTCGCCGGCGGCGGAGAAGGGATGACCGGGGCAGCGCTCCGCCGCGCGGTCTCGGCCTCGCCTCTGCTCGAGGAGAGTCTCTCGATCCTGTCGTTTCGGTCTCGCGGGTCTCGCGGATCTCACGGTACTCAGAGCACTTAGAGCCGCGGGCCGCCTGGGTCGGCTCAGTTCGACTTGAATTAATCAATCGTTTGATTAATTTAGGCGCCATGTCGGAATCTTTGTACAGCGAAGGCCAGTCTCGTCGGCCCGGTCGCCCCCGCAAGGACGACGAGCAGGTTGCCGATGTGCGCGACCGGCTGCTGAAAGCCGCGACAGAGCTCGCGGTGGAGCAGGGCTTCGAGCGCTGTGGCCTGCGTGAGATCGCGGCCCGAGCCGAGGTCAGCTCGGGGATGATCTCCTACTACTTCAAGGATCGGCAGGGCCTCTACGGCGCCATGGTCCAGCGCGCCTTCGACGGGATTGCGGAGCGAATCTCGGGGATTGCTTCGGCGAGCTCGGGTGACGGGGCCGAGGCCGGGAGCGAGCGAGGCGGCGACCGCCTCGACGAACTCGTTCGGATTCAGGTCGAGGCGCTCTCGGCAGATCCCTGGTTGCCTCAGCTGCTTCTGAGAGAGTTGCTTGCGAATCCCGATCCGAAGGTGCGCGAGGACGTCGGGGAGAAGGTGAGCCAGGGGCCGATTCAATTGATGGTGGCTTGGCTCAAAGCTGAACAGGAGCGCGGCGTCCTGCGATCGGATTTCGATCCAGAGTTGATGGCGATGACGGTTTCGAGTCTGTCGGTATTTCCCTTTCTGATGCATTCGCTGATCGGCGATCAGGTTGGGGCATCCGGTCGCGAGAGCTTTGCTGAGACGCTGATCGCACATAACCAAAAGCTCCTTGCCGGTGGTCTCCGGGCGTCCGCGAAAGAAGACGAAGTATGAATTTTATGAAGATGTTAGGCGTCTCATGTTTGGCTTTGGCGTCGGCGTTGGCGTTGACATTGCCGATCGGCTGTCAGGATTCGGGGGCGATGAACGAACCCGTTACTCGGAGCGATTCGGCGGAGCGGCTGCGTGCGCGGCTGCGCGTGCGCGTTGCGCCGGTTCGGCTGGCGCGGCTGGCGGGTTCGGACCGGGTGACGGGAACGATTCGTGCGTTCCGCCGCGCGGCGGTCATGGCGGAAACGCAGGGGCGCGTTGTGGCGCGTGGCGTGGAGCCCGGGGCAGCGGTCAAAAAGGGTCAGCTGATCGTTGAGCTGGAATCCTCGCGGGCGCGGCTCGAACTGCGACGCACGGAGGCCTCGCTGCAGGCGAAGCGCACGGTTTTGGCCCACGCGGAACGAGAATTTGCTCGGGCGGAACGCCTGCGGGCGCAGAACGCGCTGAGCACCCAGGCATACGATGACCTGCGCAACGCGGTGGAGCGTGCGGGGGATGACTTGTCCCTTGCGAAAGTGGCGCGGGATACGGCGCGTCGGAACTTGCAGGATGCGCGGATCGCTGCGCCGTTTGATGGCACGGTGGATTCGTTTGCGGTGAATGCGGGGGATTTTGTGGCGCCGGGCACGCCGGTGGCGACGGTCGTGGATCTTTCCCGAATTCGGATTTACGCGGGAGTGACAGCGCAGGAGGCGGCTCGGTTGACCCCGGAGATGGCGGCACGGGTGAGCGTGTCGGACCTAGGGGGCGAGATTTTCGACGTGACGCTGAAGAGTGTGAGTCGGGTCGCAACGGACTCGGACGGGACCTATCAGATCGAACTTTGGATGGATGATCCGGAGGGGCGGATGCGGGACGGTTTGGTGGCGAAGATCGATTTGCCCGATCCCGACGAGACGCTGAAGCTGCTCGCTCCGCGCTCGGCTCTGCTGCGGCGCGATGGCCATCCTGAGGTTTTCGTGATCGAACGAGCCGGGGAAGAGCTCGTTGCTCGCGCCCGACGACTTCGCACGGGACGGAGTCAGGGCGAGTTCGTCGAGATCTTGGACGGGCTTTCGGAAGGAGACGCGGTCGTCTTCGACGGCCATTTCGCTTTGCAAGACGGCGCCGTCGTCGAGGTGGATGGAGGTTTCGCGGAGGAGGGGGCGGCCGCTGTGCCGTCGGGCTCTCCTGCGCCGTCTGAGGCTGCGCCTGAGGCCGTGTCCGCTGCCGCGGTCGACGCGGCGAGTGCGCCTGAGCCCGTCGCTGCGGCGACGCCATCTTCACTCGCTGGTTCTGAGGCGTCCGTGCCGGCGCCCGCATCGGTCAAGGTGGAATAGCTTGGAGCGCTTGATTCGCTTCTTTGTTGAGCGGCATTTGCTCGTCAACGTGATCACGCTGGCGGTTGTCATGCTTGGCGTTCTGTCCCTGATGCGGACGAACGTGGCGGGCTTCCCCGAAGCGTCGATGCCGATTTATTCGGTGCAGGCGACGCTGCCCGGGGCCGCAGCGCAGGACGTCGAGACGAAGGTGACGATTCCGATCGAGGATGAACTCCGGGAGATCGACGGCCTCGATAGTTTTACGACGATCGTGACGGATAATCGGAGCGTTACGACCGTCAAGCTCGACGACGATACGTCGGACGAGGATATCTACAAAAAAGAACGTGAGATCCGGAACGCCATCGAGTCGATCAACGATTTTCCGGACGATATGCGGGACGATCCTCGCGTTTTCGTGATGGAGCCGGAGAAACAGCCGGTCCTGGAAGTGGCTCTGTCGGGGTCGGAAGCGCTTCTGCCTGAAGCGGCGCGCCGCATCGAGCAGGCTCTGCTGCGAGTCGAGGGTGTGGGCGAGGTGAGCACGGTCGGATTGCCGGATCCGGAGCTGCGCGTGCTCGTGGATCCGGGGGCGGCACGGTCGCATAACATCACGATTCTGGATGTTGTCCGGGCCATCGAGCGACGGAATGTTTCGGATACGGGAGGGGTCCTCGAGAGCTCGGATAATCGGCGCCAAGTCGTGATGTGGGGGCGCTACGAGGATCCGAGTGAAGTCGGGGAGACGATTCTACGCTTCGATGAGGCGGGGCCTTTGCGCGTGCGGGATGTGGCTCGGCTGGAGCTGGGTCGCGAGGATATGGGGCTGATCTCGGGTACGAATGGGCAGCCGGGGCTCTCGCTTGTCGCGCGCAAGACGGTGGACGCGGATATCGTGCGCGTGCGTGGGCGAATCGGACGTGCACTTGAGGAAGTGATTCTGCCTGAGGGCGTCGCGTGGTCCATCGTGAACGATGCGTCCTACGAAATGACGAATCGCCTGAATATCATCGCGAATAACGGTCTCATGGGGATCCTGCTCGTCGCGATCATCGTCTTCCTCTTTCTCGCGCCCTCGGCGGCGTTTTGGGTCTGTGTGGGCGTCCCTTTGGTGATCTTGGGCGTCATCGCGGTGATGCCCATGGTTGGAATGACGATCAATTTCGTTTCGACCGTCGCTTTCGTGATCGTCCTCGGCATGCTCGTGGACGACGCTGTCGTTGTGGCGGAAAAGATCCTGCTCCGTCGACAAGAAGGTCTTACGCCCACGGAAGCCGCGGTTTCGGGAACGGTGATGGTCGCGCGACCTGTGATTGCTTCGGCGGCGACGACGCTCTTGGCCTTCGCGCCGATGTTGGCGATTGGGGGGATGCCTTCGAAGCTGATCTGGCAGATTCCTGCAGTCGTCTGTATCGCGCTTGCTCTCTCGCTTCTCGAGAGTTTCTTCGTCCTGCCCGGGCATATGTCGATGGTGCGCGGCGACGCACCGATGAGTCCGAAGCGCGCTTTCGTCGTGCGGATCGAGGAGCGCTACCGGCGTGCACTGCAGACTGCGCTGCCGCATAGGGGGAAGGTGATCGCCCTGTTCAGCGTAATCTTCCTGGCGATCGTCTTTCTGATCGTGCCGAGGATGGAATTCGAATTCATGCCTCAGGAGTCCTCCCCGGGATTTTCGATCAAGGTCGAGATGCCTGCCGGCACGCCGATCGAACAGACGGAGGCTGTGACCAGCGTGATCCAGTCCCAGCTCCCCGCGATCATGGGGAATGATCTTCTCGCGATGACTTCTCGCGTTGGGCATATGGATTCGCAGGGATTCGGGCGCGAGTACGGTTCCTCGGAGAACGAGGCGATCGTCTCCGTTTACTTGGATCTGGATAAGAAAATCCGCACTTCGGCGGAATGGATGAAGCTCTTGCGCGCGCAGATGCGGGTGCCGCTGGATGCAGAACTGATCTACGAAGCGAAGCTCGATGGTCCACCCGGGCTCGAGCCTGTCAGCGTGTACGTGCTGGCGAACGACGATATCACCCGCCGGCAAACGGCTTTGGCTTTGCGCCAATTCCTGGAGGAAGTGCCCGGTGTAGTCGATATCAGTGTCGACGAGAAGTTCGGCATGCGTCAGATCGATCTGAATCCGGATCCCGAGCGGCTTGCACGACAGGGGCTGGACGTGCGCGATCTGGGTCTCACGCTCAAGGCGGCCTACTACGGGCTGATCGCCTCCGAGATTCGGGACATCGACGAGACGACTGAGATTCGTGTCGCCCTTGATCCGGCGGCGCGCCGCTCGATCGATGCCTTGCTCGGGACGCCGGTCCGCAATCAGCGCGGCGAACTTGTGATGCTGCGCGATG
The DNA here is from genome assembly GCA_045106235.1 of Myxococcota bacterium. Lineage (GTDB taxonomy): Bacteria > Myxococcota_A > UBA9160 > UBA9160 > UBA4427 > UBA4427. Next base: position 213,825 of record JBGCEJ010000013.1, on the reverse strand, counting down.
TCGTTGATCCCGTGGAAATTCCGGCGCTGGCGAAGATTCAACATCGAAACGGTCGCCGCGCAGTTTCTGTCACGGGCGGATTGGATCCCGATAGCGGCCAGACGGGCATGACCGTCGCTGAGCGCATCGAACAGGAGTTTATTCCGCGCTACGCCGGGCGAAGTGATCTCGAAATCGAAGTCTCGGGCGAGGTGGTTCAGTCGCGCCGTGCGACGGGGGATCTGACCTTCGTGGGGATCGCGGTCTTTTTCGGGATCGGCGCCGTGATCGCGATCATGTTAGGTTCTTTTCTAGAAGCCTTCTTTGTGATCGCTGTTGTGCCTTTCGCGGCCGTCTCGGTCGTCCTGACGTTCTGGGTCCACGGAATGAACTTCTCCCTCCTCCCCTTGATCGGGACGATCGGGCTCTCGGGTGTGGTTGTAAATGCATCGATCGTGATGGTCGATTCCGTACATCAGGCGCAGCATCGTCTTGCCTCCGGCGTGAGCGAGGCGGAGCGGACGAAGACGGTGATTGATGCCCTGGTGACGCGCCTTCGCCCCGTGCTTGTGACGAGTCTGTCGACCTTTGGCGGCGTTCTGCCGACCGCGTATGGGCTCGGAGGCTACGATGCTGTGATGTCGCCGATGTCGCTCGCGCTGGGCTGGGGACTGGCTTTCTCCTCTGGAGTCACGCTCTTCCTCGTGCCGTCGCTTTACGTCGCGGCGAACGATATCAACCGGAAAATCGCGGAATGGCGCGGGAAGGAAGTGGCGGTATGAGCGGGCGGAAGCGGATTGAGCCGAAGGAAATGGGCGGCGATCCCGCAAGCCCGCCGCCGCGGATCTTGGGAACGGTGGCGAAGCATCCTCATCTCCTTGAGCCGATGCTGAAGTTTTCCGCTGCGCTCGCGGGGGGCGTGCTCACGCGCCGTGCTTCTGAGATCCTGGCGCTGCGCGCGTCCTGGAACTGCGCTTCCGAATTCGAGTGGTCGCATCACGTGGGATATGGGCTGGCCGCGGGGCTCAGCGAGGAAGAGATCGCTCGGCTCGCCGGCGGGGACGCGGACGCGGAATGGTCACGCGAAGAGGCGGCGCTGGTGCGCGCGGCGGACGAACTCCATGCCGAGCAAGATATTCAGGACGCGACCTGGGCAACCCTGTCAGAGTATTTCGACGAAGGGCAGCTGATCGAGATCCCCTTCGTGGTGGGGCAGTACACGATGCTCTCGATGGTCGCGAAGGCAACAGGCGTGCCCGTTGACCCCGACCACCCGAGGCTTCCGGTCAGGCGCTAGCCCGCGCCCGCGGCCCAAGAGCGCTCTGCGCTCGCCGGAAAAGCGCCTGCGGCGCAAGAGCGCTCTGCGCTCGCCGGAAAAGCGCCTGCGGCGTAAGAGCGCTCTGCGCTCGCCGGAAAAGCGCCTGCGGCGCAAGAGCGCTCTGCGCTCGCCGGCAAAAAGGTCCTAGCCGCCCATCTTCTTGAGGTCGGCGAGGACGAGCTTGGCCGTTGCTTTGAGCGTTTCGAAGACGCCTTGGCCCGTCGTGGCGCAGGCTTCGAACTCTGGCGCGCCCTGGGGATTCAGCAGTCGCTGCATCTCTTCGAGGGGTGCGGCGTTCGGTAGATCGCGTTTGTTGTACTGCATGATGTACGGGATCTTGTCGAGGTCGTAGCCCTGTTCGCGCAGGTTGATCTTGAGATTGTCGAGGCTCTCGACGTTGGCTTCCATGCGCTCGATCTGGCTATCCGCCACGAAGACGACGCCGTCGACGCCCTTCAGGATCAGCTTGCGACTTGCGTCGTAGAAGACCTGGCCGGGCACGGTGTAGAGATGGAAGCGCGTCTTGAAGCCGCGGATCTCGCCGAGGGCGAGTGGAAGGAAGTCGAAGAAGAGGGTTCGCTCCGTCTCCGTCGCGAGCGAAATCATCTTGCCTTTGACGTCGGGATTCGTCTTCTGGTAGATATGCTGAAGATTCGTCGTCTTGCCACAGAGGCCGGGGCCGTAGTAGACGATCTTGCAGTTGATCTCTCGCGAGCTGTAATTGATGAACGACATGGGGAGGTCCGATCGGGAGTCTGGTTCGGAGTGTTATTCGAAGCGAGAAGCGTGAAAGAAATCGTGAAAGGAAATCAGGAAAACAAGTTGTCGATATCGTCGTCCGTAATTTCCGCGAAAGGTGAGCCGCTTGAGGCTTCCTGGCTCTCGGATTTCTTACGAACTTCTTCGAAGACCTTGGCGAGTTCGTTGCCAGCCTTCTTGACGCGCAGGCGGACGAGGCCGAGCGAGCTGCGTTCATCGAAGACGACGACGAGGATCATGCGATCGCCGACCAGGGTCATATGGAGATTGTCCACCTGGCCCTGATGAAAATGAATCGGGAATTCTTCCTCGCCGACGATCTTGGCGAGGCCACTGGTCGCAGCGATACAGCCGGCTGTGAGGCTGGCGAGGCTGGTGCTGTCGATGCCTTGCATCTCACCTGCTTCACCGATCAACTGCCCGGCTTTGTCGACCACGAAGACGCCTTTTGCATTGGCGTCTCGGACCAGCTTTTGGATGATCGCGAGGACATGATCGAAGTCCTCTTGTTGCATCACGAGCTGGGATTGCATAAACCGCACCTGCCTCTGTAACCGTCCGGGAAACGGACGCTTTTTGCCAGCTTAACCCGCGTGGGGACGAGCCGGCAACACCGCATCCTCGCGTGCCGAGTCACGATGTTGAGATAGGGATCGGTCGCCGCTCTCACTGCCTTTAGCGCGACCTGTGGGTTTAACCCCGGTGTGTTCGGTCGGGTCTTTCGCGGGGGCTTCAGTCGCCCAGGGCGCGTCGATTTTCGATGGCGCGGCTGACCGTGACGTGGTCCGCGTACTCGATATCACCGCCCAGGGGCATGCCGTAGGCAATCCGCGTGATTTTCGCGCCGGAGCCCCGCAAGCGGTCCGCCAGGAAATGCGCGGTGGCATCGCCCTCGGCCGTGGGATTCGTGGCCAGGATCAGCTCCTTCACCCCCGCGTCCCGAACGCGGTTCTCAAGGTCGCCGACACGCAGCGTCTCGGGGCCCATCCCGTCGATCGGCGAGAGGGCGCCGCCCAGGACATGGTAGAGGCCACGGAATCCGCCGCTGCGCTCGATGGCCGCCATATCCGCGGGTTCCTCGACGACGCAGACGAGGGTGCGGTCACGGTCGGGGTGGGCGCAGACGGGGCAGGGCGTTCGGTCCGAGAGGGTAAAGCAGGTTTCGCAGACGACGGTATCGCGCTGGAGGCGGGCGATCGCCTCGGCGAGTTCCCGGGAGACGTCTTCCGGCGCACTCAGCAGGAAATAGGCGAGGCGCGTGGCCGATTTATCCCCGATTCCCGGGAGTCTTTTCAGGCTGGCGACAAGCCGATCCATCGCTGGAGAGGACGATGACGAGGAAATCGCCACGTTAGTCGCCCATCCCGGCCATCATCGATTGCTGCATCGAAGCGACTTCCTTGCCGACGCCCTCCTGCGCCTTCGTGAGTGCCGCATTGACCGCGGAAGCGACGAGATCCTGGAGCATGGTTTTATCGTCGCCGCGCGCGATGGCATCTTCGATGTCGATCGAGATCACGCGGAGCGCGCCGGAGACCGTGACTTTGACCATGCCGCCCCCGGCGGTCGCCTCGAAGCGGCGCGTCGCGAGTTCTTTTTGGAGGTCGCCCATGCGCGATTGCATCTCTTGGGCGCGCTGCATCATGTCTTTCATGTCGCCAAGCTTCATCTTTTCTCCCCGAGCGGCTTGATTTCAACAATCTCCGCTTCAAGCACCTCGATCGCGAGGTTAACGGGTTCGCTGTTCAGCGCCTCCTGGCGCCGTTTGCGCGAATGCTCGCGCGAAGTCGAAGTCTGCTGCGCACGCGTGTCGCGGGTTTGGATTTCGACGCTGACCCGCACGGGCTGACCGAAGAGCTTCGCCGCGACGGCTTCGAGATCCGTGGCCTTCGCTTTGATGCGCTCGGCATGGAAAGAAGCGGTCGCACCGAGGCGGATCGTGTCCCCTTCGATGGCAATCAGGTTCGCGCCCTCAAGACTGGCGAAGCGCGAGCGGTCTTGTTCGAGGGCTTTCGTTCGCAGTCGGTCGAAAAGCACGTCGGGGGCTGCGCCGCCGCCGATCGTCGGAGCGGCGCCGGTTCGGGCACCGCCGCCACCACCACTCGGGCGAGCGCCACGGTTCCCACCCGCTCGGCCGCCGGGCGAACCGCCTTGCGCGCGCCTCGGCGAATCAAAGGGCGAATCAAAGGACGCATCGCCGATCGGAGGCGGCTCCTCGGACATCGGGCCCTCGGATCCGCGCCCCGCAGAAGGGCGGGACTGCGCGCGCGGGCTGTTGCTCGGGGCTCCGGTGCCGCCGGACGAATTCCCGGGCGAGCTCTGAGGGGGGGCTCCGCCGGCTCGCGGGGAACCGGCGTTGGCTGGTGGACCGTCGAAGGGGTCCGCCTCGCTGGTTGTCTTTGCGCCGGGGCCACCGCCGCCTTCGCGCGCGCCGCTTGTGGCGGGCGATCCGGACTCGCTGCGTCGGGGGCGATTGCGTTCGCCGACCGGGCCGCCGCGTCCGCCACCACCTCCGCCGCCGCCGGCAGGTGGCGCTGCGGCGAGTCGGCGTTCGAGCTGGTCGAGTCGAGCCAAGAGCTGGTTCACGTCGTCGCCCGGAGGCATCGTCGCCAATCGAACCACCGCCATTTCGAGGACCGCGGTCGGCTGGGGTGCCCAGGAGAGATCTTCGATCTCGCGGACGAGGGCGCGGAACATGCGCCGCAGTCTCGCCGGCTCAGTTTTATTTGCGAGGTCGATCAGTTCTTGGCGTTCTTCGGGCGGGCCTTCGAACAGCCCCTCGCCTTCAGGTGCCACGCGAAGGACGACGAGATCGCGGAGCGTCTCGAGCAGCGAATCTGCGATCCGCCGGGCTTCAGAGCCGCCGGAAGTCGCCCGGGTGATATGTTCGAGGGCGCTTTTCGCGTCGCCTTCGATGCAGGATTCGATGATTGCGTGGAGGACGCGGCGATCGACGAGGTCGAGGACTTCGGCGACGGTTTCGTCCGTAATCGTCTCGCCGCCGTAGGCCACAATCTGGTCGAGCAGCGTCTGCGCATCGCGCATCGAGCCGTCGCCCTCGCGGGCCACCGCGGCCAGAGCGCCCGGGGAGATCTCAATCCCTTCTGCCTTGCAGATTTCGCCGAGGCGATCGCCCACGCTCGTGAGCGCAATCCGCCTGAGGTCGTGACGCTGACAGCGGGAAAGGACGGTGAAGGGGATTTTCTCGGGATTCGTTGTCGCGAAGATGAAGAGGCTGCGCGGCGGGGGCTCTTCGAGGGTTTTGAGCAGCGCGTTGAACGCCGACGAGGAGAGCATATGCACCTCGTCGATGATGAAGATGCGGTATTTGCCCGGGGCCGCGGCGTAGCGAATCGACTCGATGACCTCGCGGATATCGTCGACGCCTGTCCGGCTCGCGGCATCGATTTCCTGGACATCTGTCGAGCGGCCTTCGGTGATCTCGGTGCAGTTGACGCAGGTGCCGCAGGGCTCGTCGGTGGGGCCCTTTTCGCAGTTCAGGCAGCGCGCGATCAGTCGGGCGAGGGTCGTCTTGCCGACGCCGCGGGGGCCCGTGAAAAGAACGGCGTGGGGGATTCGGCCGTTTCGGATCGCGTTCCGGAGCGCGGTCGTGACATGGCTTTGCCCCGAGACTTCATCGAAGCGCTGGGGCCGCCACTTGCGGGCGATAACTTGGTAGCTCAAGAGGGGGGATCCCTTGCCAGCGGCAGAGAACAGAAGCGAGCGTAATAAAAGGTTTCGATCCGAACGCGCCGAGAATTGACCGCAGGGCCAAATCCATTCGCAGCCAAGTCCCTGTTACGGCTGCTTCCTTCCGGATCTGACCGGGTTCACAGGACCCCGAACTCGAGCGGGACCCTGCGGTCAACACTCGGCGCGCTCTTATCGAACCGGGAAAGTACAGGTCGTGGGCACGAGTTTCAAACGCCGCGGAGAAGTCGGGCCCAGTCGCCTCAAATTCGCCCTGCGGGTGCGGACGTCGGGGTTTTCGAAGCCTTCCCGCTTTAGGAAGCGAAAAAATCTGCGGCGTATCGGGTATCGACATGCTCGCGGATCTCGCTGATCCGGCCGCCCTCGAACTCGAAGAAAAAGGTGTAGTTGTTCCGGTAGTTTCGGCCGTCTGGGGTCTCGGCGGTCATGACCGTCTCCGCGGCGAGGAGATTCTCTCCGAAAAGGACTGTCTTAATTTCGGTTTGCTGGCTCCCGGGGACGAAAGAGTTCCCGACGGCGCCGAGCATCAGGTCCGCGACGGTTTCGCCTCCCTCATGGAGTCCGGCGTAGGGTGCGATCGCGCCCTGGGGCACGCGCCAGCGCAGTCCCGGCGTGAAAATTTCGAGCAGCGCATCGCGGTCCCCTCGGCCGACGGCATCGAAATAGGATTCGACGCGCTGCCGCATCGCCGCTTGCGAGAGAGGGTGTTCCGGCATGCTATCTGGATCTCCTTCGGGCCTGAATCGCGATCAGGACGCGGGGGCAGACTCGTTTTGGTTGAAGTCGCGCAGCATCTCGGTCAGCGCGTCCGGAAGCGCTGAGAGAGAGTCGATCGACTTCGTGGCTTTTTCGAAACGCGGATCGTCTCGGAGCTCCGGGTCGGGGACAACGATGCAGCGCATGCCGGCGGCGAGGGCAGAGATTATTCCATTAGGCGAGTCTTCAACGGCGACGCAGCGATCCGGGGCGATGCCCATTTCTCGGGCGGTGGCGAGGTAGACGTCCGGCGCCGGCTTTCCGTTGGCTTCATTTTCAGCGGAGCGGGTGGATTCGAAGGCGTGGGCAAGAGAGAAGCGGTCGAGGACGGTTTCGATCAGACGCGAAGACGAGGAGGAGGCGAGTCCGAGTCGCCAGCCCTGCTGGCGCGCGGCTTCGATGGATTCGCGCACGCCGCGCATGGGTTCGCCTTCTGCTTGGATCAGGTCGACCATCCGAGAGACGATGCGGTCTGCCACGATTTCGCAGGATTCGCCGGTCCAGGGATGCCGCGCGTACCAGTAGGCGACGGCCTCATCGATGCGCAGGCCCTGGGTTTTGAAACAATCCGCTTCGACGAGCTGGAGCCCGACGGCGCCGAAAACTTCGATCTCCGCGCGGCGCCAGAGCGGCTCCGAGTCAATCAGAACGCCGTCCATGTCGAAGATTAGGGCGCGTTCTGCTGAATCTGGTTCTGCGCTCGCGCTCAAGCGAGGGCCGCGCCGTCGACGCGAATTTCTTCGCCGGAGATGTATTTGGCTTCGTCCGACGCGAGGAAGAGGACCAGGTCCGCGACGACTTCGGGCCCCGCATTTCCGTGGAGTGAGCTCAGGCGGTTCAAAAGCTCGAAGTGAGCGCCTTTCGGGATCCGCGCCTCTTTCGACATTCCGGTGTCAATCGAAGCCGGGCAGATGGAGTTGGCGCGGATGCCGCGGTCGGCGTACTCGACCGCGAGCGCGCGTGTGAAGGCGTGGACGGCGCCTTTTGAGGCGCTGTAGGCGGAGGCGTAGGCAAGGCCTGCGAGGCCGGCCGTCGAGCCGACGTTGACGATCGCGCCTCGGGTCTCAAGAAGATGAGGCAAGGCTTCTCGGGTCATCAGGAAGGTCCCGTCGAGGTTGATGGAGAGGATCCGCCGCCAGAACTCGAAGCTCATGTCATGCGCGTTTTCGTAGGCAATGACACCGGCGTTATTGCAGATCACGTCGAGACGACCGAAAGATTTTACGCAGGCAGCGACGGCGGCCTTTGCCTCTTCTTCCTTACTGATGTCGGATACGGCTGATTCGATCGTCCCGCCCAGCTGATGTGCATCCTGGGCCGTCTCGCGCAGCCCCACTTCGTTCACGTCGGTCAGGAACAGCGAAGCGCCCTCCGCGGCGAGCTTGAGGGCGGAGGCGCGCCCGATGCCGGATCCGGCGCCAGTCAGTAGAAGGACTTTTTGATCGAAGCGGCCCATGCTGTTGTTCTCCGTATTGAGAGGTTAGGCGTTGAAGAAATAGGGCCAGACGAGCGCGTCGAGGATCGCGGTCTGTAGCCAGAAAAAGAAGAAGAGGCCGGCTGCTAAGCGGATTCCGACGGATCCGTCTTTGGCGCGCTGGAGAAGCATGTAGAAGAGGACGCTTGCGCCGAGGCCGACGATGAAAAGAATGAGGCGAATGAGCCACCAAAGGATGGCGCTTTGCTCTCCGAGGTAGAGTGCCGTGAGCGGAAGCCAAAGGGCTGAAGCCATCAGGATGGCGGCGTAGGCGGCGAGCATGCCGACGAAGCCGATGCCCGTTTTCTCTTTGAGCGCGTCCGTGGGCGTGGCGAAGCCGAGTGCCCAGGTCATGGGGAAGAAGCTGACCGCGGCGAGCAGCATGTTCACGGTGTAGAAGTCGCGCATGCCGCCTTCAGGGATGCCGCCCCAGAGTCCCGTTCGAACGTCTGGCTCAAGGACGAACGCGAGGACATAGCTCGCGAGGACGGTGGATCCGCCCATCGCGATGAGGAGGAGAAGCGCACGGCGCTGCTGAGATTCCATGATGGGGCTCCGGGCGGTCTAGCCGCCGTTCCGGCATTCCGAGCCGGTGAGGCCAGCGGCCCAGTCAATCGCGTTCGCGAGGAGCGTTGGGTAATGCTCCGTTTCGTAGGCGGCAGCCCAATGCCCCATGGTCGCATAGGCGGTCCGCCCTTGGCCGACACATTGCCACCATGCGACAGGATGATCCTTCATGCGGATATCCGTCTCGACCCCGCCCATTCGGATCCAAGGCTCGTAGCTCGACTCGTCCACGGTCAGCAGGATATTCATACCGTGGGTGCGAGCGCTGCTCTTCCAGGAATACCATTCCTCGCTATGCCGGAATTCCGCGGGGAGGTCGCGGGTGACGGGATGGTTGCGGTCTTCGACGACGACGCGTGCTTCCTGCTTTTGGGGACCCATGATATGTCCCGCAAATTCGCCGCCAATAAAGTTCGAGTGGTACCAATCCCATTCTTCATGAGAGCCATCGCCTGCGGAGTGAATACCAACCCAGCCGCCGCCGCCTTCGATCCATTCGCGGAAGGCCGCATCTTGTTCGTCGCTCATCATATTGCCGGTCGCGTTACTGAACACGACGACATCAAAGCGGGCGAGGTGGACGGGGTCGAAAAGGGCGCTGTTTTCGGAATGGTAGAGCGCCCAGTTTTTGCTCGGGGCGAGGCGGTCGAAGAGCTTGCGTGCGCCTTCGATTCCCTCGATATGGCGGAAGGAATTCGTTTTTGAAAAGACCAGCACGCGAACCTGTTGTTGCCCTTTGGCGCCCCGTCCGAATTCCGCGGGGATTTCAGGAGCCTTCGTATCGTAGTGGGTCGAGGGGAAGACGAGGTTCCAGGCGCCGCTCTGGCGGAGTCCAATGATGCCCAAGATGAGGAGCACAAAGAGCAGGCCGCCTATGCCGATGGCGATTTTCTTAAACAGACTCATACCGTTTCTCCCGCAGAGAGGGACGCTTCCATTCGGGCCGAGGACTTCGGAGCCCCGCGCCGGGTTCGGCGAAACGATAAGTCAGTCTTCGGCGATCGGCTTCCAGAAGGGCAGTCGGGTGGCGGATTTTGGATCGGGGCGAACGGGCTCCATTTCGACGAGCTCGCCTGCCCGGGGCGTTCGGGACGAGAGCCAGCCCCCGATCATCAAGATGTCCGATTGGGCGTCGAGCGCGACTTGGACCGTGTAATAAGGGACGCTCTCGCGAAGGGAGGGCGCGAAGACCTGCTCGGTTCGCGTCCAGCTGAGAATGCGTCCGTGGGGCGAAACCGCTTCCCATTCGCAATCAAAGCTGCGGCAGCGATTGCAAATCGCTCGCGCCGGCCAGCGGAGGGCGGCGCACTCTTCGCATCGCTGTAGCCTGAGCTCCCCTTGGCGGAGCGCTTCCCAATACGGCGCGGAATCCCGGTCGGGGATCGGTTCAATCGGAGGCTGCGGGCCGCGCGCTTGATCTCTTGAGCTCATGTGCCGCTCCGCAGGATCAGCGCGGAGGAATTGCCTGAGATATAGCCCGCTTGTGCGGTCGAGAGCGCGACCTCGGCGCCCTCCACCTGGCGTTCTCCCGCCTCGCCGCGCAACTGGGAGACGGCCTCATAAATATGATTGAAGCCGTGGACATAGCCCTCGGAAAGAAAGCCGCCGTGGGTATTGGTGGGCAGCGCGCCGCCGAGCCCCGTCGCCCCACTCTCGACGAATGCGCCGGCTTCGCCCTTTTTGCAGAAGCCGTAATCCTCAAGCTGAACGAGCACGCTGTAGGTGAAACAATCGTAGAGCTCGGCGACGTCGATCTCGCTCGGTCCGATTCCCGCCATCTCGAAGAGTCGAGGCGCCATGTCGGCTGCGGCGGTTCGGGTCGGGTCGGGCTGTTGGTTGGAGTAAAGCGTATGGCCCGAGCCCCAGCTGGCCCCTGAGATCAGGACCGGGTCCTTCTTTAGATCCTGGGCACGTTCCCGACTCGTGAGCAGGATCGCCACGGCGCCATCGGTTTCGAGGCAGCAATCGAAAAGCCGGAAAGGATCGACGATGCAGCGCGACGCAAAATAATCGTCGAGGGTCATCGGCGATCGCTGCAGCGCGCGCTCGTTCTTCTCCGCGAATGCCCGCTGAGCCACGGCGACCGCACCGAAATCTGCGGCGGTCGTTCCGAATTTTTCCATGTGGGCGCGTGCGGCCATGGCGTATTGCTGAGGGGGGTTGAAGTAGCCGAAGGGCGCTTGGTACTGCGTCTCGACGGCATCCACCGGCGGCCGCCCCGTCCCCCCCATGCGGAATTCCGAGCGAGCGTTGAGCGCGCGGTAGCAGACGATGTAGTCCGCGATCCCCGCATGGATGGCCAGCGCCGCCTGCCCCACGACGGAATGCGAGACGCTCCCTCCGCCGAACTGGTCGACGTAGTAGCGGAGATCCTGGATGCCGAGCGACTGGGCCAAGATGGCGGGGAGGACGGAGTCGCCGACCCGGTAGGTGGCGACGCCGTCCAGCTGGTCGGGGGCGAGTCCCGCATCCTCGAGCGCGGCCATGATGGCGCGGGTTCCAAGAGTGAGCGTACTCACGCCCGAGTCTTTCGAAAACTCGGTACATCCGATCCCCGCGATCGCAACCTGATCGCGAATGTTAGGCGTTCCCACGCTCGTCTCGGAAACGCTTCGTCTTGGGCGAGGTCTTGATCTCGGTCAGATCGTCGATTCCGCCGCGAGGGAAGACTTCGACGCCGAATTTCACGCCCAGCTTCTCCTTCAAGATATGCTCAAGCTCTCCCTGAATGCGGTCGTACTGATCCGCCGGGGCATCCGTTGTGACGGCCACGACCATCTCGTCTCGGTTCCCCTCGCGGATTGCGCGCACGAAATAATCTTCCGTGACATCGTCATGCACCGTGACAATTTCGCCGAGGGCTTCGGGCCAAACATTCACGCCGCGAAGCTTGACCATATTGTCGCCGCGTCCCGCAAAGGGCCCCATTCGCCGCAGCCAGCTGCCGCAGGCGCATTGTTCCGGAGGATGGAGGAAGGCGAGGTCCATGATGTTGTATCGGAATTGCGGGCTGCCCGTCTTGTAGAGCTCGGTGACGACCAAGGAGCCGAGTTCGCCGTCCGGCCGAGGCTCGCCGGTCTCGGGGTCGACGACTTGAATGACGAACGCGTCCTCGAAAATGTGGAGTCCCTGGCGCGCGGGGCATTCGCTGGCCACCCATTGTACTTCGTGGAAGCCGTAAGATTGGTAGCTCGGCGCTCCGAAGGTTGATTCCAGCAGATCGCGGTCGCCGATATTCGGCAGAGTGACGAGCTTCAGGTCCTTCTTTGGATCGACGCCCATCTCGCGGGCGACTTCCGCGAGGCGGAGCAGGTAGTCGCCAGTGGTCAGGATGGCGGTCGCACCGTATTGCAGAGCGAGTTCGATCTGTCTCTTGCTGCTCGTGACCGTCCCGGTTCCCGTTGTGATCACGACGCAGTTCAGCCATCGGTACATCGCTTCGTCGAAAGAAAATGCGCCGTTATGCGTTGAGTAGGCCCAGGCATTGAGGACGACATCGCCGGGGCGGAGGCCCTGCATGTAGAGGGCGCGGGCGGTCAAGATCGCGCCGGCTTCCCGGTCCCAATGCGTGTAGAGCGTGGGGCGGGAGTTCCCTGTTGTGCCACCGGACATGAAGACGCGCATCGGTTCCTGGCGCGCGTTCTCGATGGAAACGCCTTGGTAGTCACCGAGCGGCGGATTGGCGTCGATGCTCTTGCGGATATCGTCCACGGTATAGGTCGGAATACGCGAGAGGTCGTCGAGGGAACTGATCGAGCGCGGATCAAAGCCGGCGGCATCCCAGCGCTTCTTGAAAAAGGGAACTTGATAGGCGCGGAGTGCCCGGTCCTGTACCCGGGTGAGCTGCCGGGCTTCGATCTGCTCTCGACTTTCGCGGAAGCGCGACTCGAAATACTCCGGCGCGGGCGGATAGGCTCGCGTCAGCTCGGCATAGTCGATGGCTTCGTGGGGACGTCGGATTCCCTGGGACATGTTTTTCCTCTTCTCGTTCTCGTCTGGGCGGATCGGCGCTGGGGCAGCGCCAGGGGGTTTTCGGCCGTCGTGAAGGTCTCGATGGACGATTCGCCTGCTGAGATGGATAGCGCTCGCCTCATCATTTCGCCGCGTCTGGCGAAATGAGCTTCCAATCGGGTTGCTGCCTTTCTTGCAGACAATTTCTCCGACAATGCGCTCGCTTTCGAGTGCGCCTCGGGTTTGCCAGGTGCCGCTTGCCCTAATTAATCACGCCGCTCGCTTTGAGATCGGCGATTTCTGCCCAATCGAGGCCCAGTTCAGAGAGGATCTCTTCGGTATGGGCCCCCGCTTCGGGGGCGCGGCTCGTCTGGTTTGGAACCTCGTTAAACTGAACCGGGCTGGAAACCAGCTCAAGGGGCGGGCCGCCCTCGGCAGACAGGACATATCCGTTCGCTTTCACTTGGGGATCCCGGGCGGCTTCGAGTGGGTCCTGCAGGATCTCCCATACCCCATTGAGGTCGGCGAAGACTCGGCGCCAATGCGCAGCGGGCTCTGCCTCAAAATGCGTTTCGAGCAGAGACTGCAGATCGTTCAGATGCGCGTCGTAAGCGTCTTGGTCTGCGAACCTTGTATCGGTGAGCCATTCCGGATGGCCGGCGGCGCGCGCCAAGCCGGGCCATTCGTGAAATCCCTTCAGCAGGCCGAGTACGATCCATCGACCGTCTTGCGTTCGATAGGTTCCGGCGAGCGGGTTGAAGGCGGGGACGCGCGGCAAAGGCGCGGGGGTGCTGCCTTCCTTGAGGGCGCCGTGAATCGAACCCGCCATGGACCAGGTCCCGAGGCCTAACAGGGAGAGATCCACGGAACTGGCTTCGCCGGTTCGTTCCCGGGCGAGCAAGGCGGCCGCGATGCCGCCGGCGAGGGCGAGCCCCGCATTGGAGTCGCCGAACGCACCGCTTGGCATAGGGGCGGGGCGCGCCGCTTCTTCCGGGGTCGCGCCGAACTGGGCGCCGGATCGCGCCCAATACGAAGCGTGGTCAAACCCGCCTCGGTCGCGCTCGGCACCGCGCTCGCCCAGAGCAGTCCCCCGCGCATAGATGATTTGGGGATGCGCTGCGCGTACGGAGGCGAGGTCGAGGCCGAGCCGGTCTCGTGAGGCGGGAAGCAGGTTCGTGACCAAGACGTCGGCGCTCGCGAGAAGCTTTTCGAGCAGTCTTCGCCCGTCGGGCTGAGCGATGTCGAGGCCTAGGCTGCGCTTTCCCCGATTGGCATGCTCGAAGGCGGGATTCACCTCGCCTTCATTCGAGATCGTCCCGGTCCGTCTCAGCCCGCGATAGGCATCGCCGGTCCGCGGTGGCTCAATCTTGATGACGTCGGCCCCCCATTCGCTCAGCACGCCGCTGGCGACGGGGACAAAGACGTACTGTGCAATCTCGACGACGCGGATGCCTTTCATCGGTTGCATGCAGGAGTCGACCCCCGTTTACGGGTTAGGGAATTTGGCTGAAGACGCGAGCTGCGTTGCCGCCCATGAGTCCCGCTTCGATTTCGCTTGAAAGATCGAGGGTGGGGAGCTGCGAGATCGCGTGGCGATGTCCGACGGTGGGAAAGCTCGTTCCGAACATTGTCTTCGTTCGGCCTGGACCCCGAATGAAATCAACCAGGGAGGCATGCCAACGCTTCGGTGGGAGCGAAGCCGTTCCGAGGTAGACGTTCGAAAACTTCAGCGCCATGGCGACGGCCTCTTCGACCCAGGGCCAGCCCGTATGGGAGAGGACGAAATCGACTTCGGGGAAGTAGATTGCCGGGCGATCGATGCCGATGGGATGCCCGCAATCGCTGGGGAAACGACCGCCGGAGGTCCCCGCCTGCATGACGAAAGGGATCCCTAGTTCATGGGCGAGGGCGTAGTAGGGATAGTAGTCGGCGTGATCGAAGGGGCGGTCGAAGCTATGGGTGTGGACGTGGAGGGCGACGATCCAGGACTGGCTGGCAACTTCGCGCGCGCGATCGACGCCCGCGGCGCCGGTGGTCGGGTCGATGCTCCATTGTCCCACGAAGCGACCGGGGTGGGCCTTCGCGAGGCGCTCGGTTTCTTCAAAGCGCATGGCGAAGGGCTCGTAGTCGGTGAGCCCCGCGTGGTCGGGTAAATCGCAGGTGGGCAGGACGAGCGCGCGCATGCCGATCTCGTCCATGCGTTCGCGCATGCGGTCGCCATCGCAGAAACTATCTTCAGGATCTCGGCGTACTTTGATGGGTACGCCCTGGGCAGCCAGGGTCTTGTCCCAGAGGTCCTCGCGATCCGGAAGGAACGCGTTGGCCCAGGAGTCGATCATTGTCGCGTCGTGGTTTTCGCTCATGGCGAGAGCGTAGTTCGATCAGCGCGGCGACGGAAGGCCGTCGCCGCGGCGATCGAGATGGATATATAGAAGAAAGAGAGCGAGCGACGAGCTCTGAATTTCTTAGCTCTCCGGTGTGAAGCGCACGTGGAGATGCTTCACGCTGCGAACCAGCGCCGAGGAGCCGAACTCCGGGCCACCGGCCGAGTACGTCATATCCGGGATCCGGCGGAGGACTTCGGCGAGGGCGACGCGCATTTCCATGCGAGCGAGATTGGCGCCCATGCAGAAATGGTTGCCGATACCGAAGGCCAGATGCTGGGGGCGGCGCTCGATGTTGAAGGTGTCGGCGTTTTCGAACTCGGCTTCGTCGCGGTTCGCTGAGCCGTAGACCATCAGGACTTTTTGACCCTTTTTGATGGCGACGCCATTGAGTTCGGTGTCCTGGGTCGCGGTTCGGGCGAAGGAGAGAACGGGCGAGGTCAGGCGCAGCATTTCTTCGACCGCGGCCGGGATCAGCGACGGATCGTCAATCAAGCGCTGGCGCGCGTCGGGGTTCTCGACGAGGAGCTGGATGGCTCCGGATAGGCCGTTCCGGGTCGTCTCGTTGCCTGCGACCATGAGCAGGACACACATCTTGATCAGCTCATCGTTGCTCATCTCGCGATGTTCGTCGGTGTACTCGACGCCCATGCGCTCATGCTCGTTCCCATCATGCTTCACGAGGACGCCATCTTCTTTCGCACGAACGAGGATGCTGATGAGATCCTCTTTCGGGTTCTTGCGGCGGTCTTCAATGATATCGACGAGGTAGGCGTAGTAGGCCATCGCGGCCTTGCCCGCGGCGGCGGTGATTTCGGGATCATGCAGATTGCCCTGAGCGCCGATCATGGCGTCGGACCATTCATGAAAGAGGTCGCGATCTTCGGGGCGAATCCCGATCATCTCAGCAATGAGAATCAGGGGCAGCGGAACGGCGATGTCTTCGACGAAATCGCATTCGCCTTTCGCCGCGACGGCATTGATGGCGTCGTCGGTGATGCGCTGAAAGACCTCTTCCCAATGCTTGACCATACGCGGGGTGAAGCCGCGGTTGATCAGGCTGCGCATTTCGCCGTGATGAGGCTCATCTTCGTCGATCATGCCGATCTTGGCATTGATTCGGCCGGGAAGGACGCCTTCGCCGGAGCAGAAAATATCGTTGTTCTTGGACGCGTGAACAACGTCTTCGAAGCGCGTGAGGATGAAGGCTTCGGTTTTTTCGCTCCAGTAGACCGGGTCGTTTTTGCGAAGCCAGGCCGTTCTGATGGGCATGTCATCGTTCCAAACCGGGGCCGTAGAGAAATCGACATCGAGGTCGATTTCGCGATTTTCATTTTCGACGGGGAGGGTAGTCATGATGTTTTCCTGTTAGGCGTGTCGGGTTTATTGTTCGTGGGATGCTTGTAGGGTCTGCAATGCAAAATCCGTCGCGTCGACCAAGCCGGTCTCGACGGGAAAATCGGGGTTGGTTAGCCAGCTCGTGATCGCGGAGTTCATCATGCCGAGTGCCATTTGGGTGAGGAACGCCGCGTCGTGGTCATTTCGAAACTCATGCTTTCGCTGGCCTTCTTGAACAAGCTCGACAAAGGGTTCGACGAGCCGTTCGAGGTAGGGGTGAGGCCCCTCCGGCGTGCCGTCGGTCCGCATAAACTCCAGCAGGACATCCCGGGCGACACCGCGGTTCGACTCGATTCCGAGGGTGGCGGCAACCATAAAGCGGCGGAGCTTCTCTCGGCTCGAACCTTCGCCTTCGAGATGTTCTTTCGTCATGGCGTGGAGATATTCGAAGACCTCTCCCGTCATCAATCCGAGGAGGGTCTGCTTGCTCTTGAAATGGTTGAAGAAGGTGGCGGGGGCGACGTCCGCGGCTTCGGCGATCTCGTCCACCGTGGTCGCGTCGAATCCTTGCTTCGCGAAGAGGTCACGGGCTGTGGAGTAGATCCGCTCGTGCACCTCAAGCTTTCGTCGCTCGCGACGGCCGAGGGGAGCGGTCTTTTCGTCGCTCGCGGCAGTTGAAAAGTTGTCGGTCGGGTCGGTTTTCCCGACTTCGATCGATGCGGGGGGCGGCATCGGATTCCCTCGGTGAGAACGGGCGAAAGGCTGTGAGTGGTCGAAAATTGGAGACTACCCCAAAGTTAGAGCCAGCTCCAACTTTAGCGCTTGCTCTAGCATCAACGGTAGTTCGGCTTCATTTCATCGGCGTTGAGGGCCTGGTCATGAATGGGAATCTGTTCGCATTGGTCGAAATGAGCGAAAGGTATCCCCTCGGGTAGTTCGGGCGACCTTCAGTGGTGAGCGTGTAGTGTCGAAAGTAACTATTTATGATAAATGTATTTAGATCATGGCTTATCTCGTAATTCGATCGGGTGGCAGCGTTGAGATCAGGGAAAGCCGGTCGACGCCGCGCGGCCCGCGTTCTCGCCAGCTGGCCCGGTTCGCGGGAGCGCTCACGCCCGCCGTGCTCGCGCGCGCCGCTGCGTCAGCGAGTCGACCCTTTAACGAGGAGGCGCTTCTTCGCCGGGCAGAGGCCTTGGGAATTCCGACGCCGACGAAGGCGCCGGAGCGAGAGGTGCGTGCGTTGCTTGCCCGTCTGCGTCGTGGTGATCCGGTCGACCCGGCGATGGTTGGACTTCTGCGGCGTGCCCTGGATGGCCTTGAGGCAGCGAACATTCCGGAGCCACTCGAGGAGGTTGCGGAGTGGGTTGGGGCGACGCCTGCGGAGCGCGGCGAGGCCCTGCGGCAATTGCTCGATACCTTCGGACGAATCGCATCCTCACGCCCCCCGCGGAGGGCACGCGAAAGCGCCTTCTTCCCGCGGTTCTCCTCTGTGAAATCGGCGGCGGCTTCGTGAGGCTCGCTTTTTAGTGTCGCCTGGGGACGCTCCTTCCGGGGACAAGCCCGAGCCGGGGCTCCCGGAGAAGCTCCTCCTGATTGAGGCTGCGTTTTGCCGTGCTCGGCTCCCTCATGCTTTCGGGGGAGCGATTGCGCTCGCCTACTACGCGACGCCCCGCGCGACGATCGATATCGACGTCAATATTTTTGTCGACTCCGAGCGCGCGAATGAAGTCGTCGTGACGCTTTCTCGCCTGGGCGTCGCTGAACCCACCGAGTCCGAGTGGCTTCGGCTGAGGCGGGATGGTCAGGCCCGCCTCCATTGGGGGATCACGCCGGTGGACCTCTTCTTTTCTTACGATGCGTTCCATGACGCCTGTTTAGAACGCCGGCGGGTCTTTCCCTTTGGTGAGAGCGACACGCTGCATGTACTGGCTGCAGAGGATCTCATGATCTTCAAAGCCATCTTCGATCGCGAGAAAGATTGGCGTGATATTGCCGAACTCGTCTTCAGCTTGGGTGAGGAGCTCGATGGGGCTTGGGTACGCGATTGGCTCATCCGGATCGTGGGTGAAGAGGACGAACGCTTTCAAAGGTGTTGTGCCGCTTTGGCGCTCGAACAGCCCTAGGGTAAAGCGACTGGAGTTGGACCGAGCGCTTGTCTCAGGACTTTCGCCGCATTCTGTCCGTGAAAAGCCGGATCAGCCCTGCCCATTTTTGCCGCCATCTCATTGGGGGCCCCGACACTTCTCAATCCAAGGTAAAGACGCGTCGATTCCCTGTGCGAGATGAGTGCGGAAGATCGCGTACAGATCGAGATTCGTTTGGACGGCCTTGAGGCTTGGGCGAAAGTTGCGTCGGGCGATGTCGTCGAAGGAAGCGCCGCAGAGTCTGTGATTCGAGATAACGGGATTTCTTTGGGGGTCGACAAAGAAGGCATCCGTCGCGTGGATCAATGGCTTGCGACGACTGTTTCTTCCTCCGACGAAGCCTGTGTCGCAAGGGGCGTGCTGCCCAAGTCCGGAAACCCAGAAGTTCTTGAGCTCGAGCATGCGGATGCCTTATTGCCGGGAACCCTGCGCGACGACGGGACACTTGATTACCGTGAGCGTGATCTAATCGTTCCTGTCGAAGAAGGAGAAGTGTTAGGTCGTGTTCTTTCCGCAACTGAGGGAGAGCCCGGTGTGGACGTTTTCGGAAAGCCGGTGGCCGTTCCGGATGCCGAGTCTCTTGAGCTGAAAACGGGTGACGGGATAAAGAGGGATGCCGCCGGTGTACTGACTTCGAATCGACGGGGTGCTTGGTTTGTGGCGCTGGATGGGACCCTTGATGTGGTGGAGTGTCATGTTCATTCCGGCGGCGTCGATCTCACGACTGGAAACCTTCGAACAAAGGGCAGTCTCGAGGTCGCCCGCGATGTCTCGCTGGGAATGCGGGTTGAGGCGAGTCGCGATATTTCCATCAAGGGGGCCATCGACGGGGCGCAGGTTCGGGCAGGGGGTGCGGTTCAGGTTCAGGGGGGTGCGATTGGCCGAGACGGAGGCAGCATCCAGGCGGGAACGGATCTCGAAGTTCGTCATGCGCTCGGGATTACGCTCTTCGCGCAAGGTACGATTCGGATCACGCGGAGCGCGTCGGATTCGAAGCTGATGGCGGCGGAAGTGGAAGTCGGCGGACATCTGCTTGGAGGGCAGGTCTTTGCCGAAACGCGGATCGATGTCTCGGATGCGGGGAGTGCCGCCGGAGGGCCTTGCCATCTGAGGGCTGCCTATCCCTTGCCCTCGGATCCGATTGGAGAGAGCGGCGCTCTGCCGTTAGTCGATGCCGCTCTGATCGGGAAGCCGGTGGTTTCGCTGGGTGCGCGGAAGGGGCGCCGGAGCCGCGCCTCCTCACGCGGTTCCTCGGGCCGGAGTGCGCGAAAGAGCGCCGGGTCGACGGGGGCAGCGGTCTCGGAGAATTTGGTGGCACGGCTCGCGTGGCGTCGCCGTGAGCGCGAGCTTCAGAAAACAGCCGTAATTCAAGTGCGGGGGAAGGCGTATGCGGGATGTCGGATTGATTTCGGCGCCCGCTCGCTGGTTCTGGAAAAAACGGCCAATCATTGTGCCTTCCGGTTTGACCGGAAGAAAGACAAAATCGTGAAAACGGAGATTTGAAATGGATCTGGAAACCCAGTGTGCGATGGACCTCATGACTCGGAAGATCGTTCGCGCGGAACCGCACGAGATTCTCCGCGTCGCGATCAATCGCATGTCCGAAAATCATGTGCATAGCTTGCTCGTGATCCCGGATCAGCCTAATCGCGGGATCTCGATCCTGACGGGCAAGGACTGCATTCAGGCGATCTGTGATGTCGGTACCTGCGCGAT
Organism: Myxococcota bacterium; assembly: GCA_045106235.1. GTDB lineage: Bacteria > Myxococcota_A > UBA9160 > UBA9160 > UBA4427 > UBA4427. Next base: position 193,728 of record JBGCEJ010000013.1, on the reverse strand, counting down.
CGATGAACTCTGCGTGGAGGATGTGATGACACGGCCGGCGGTCACTGTGCCTGCAGAACTCTGTATTCGAGACTGCCTGCAGTTGATGCGCCTTGCAGGTGTTCGCACCGCTCCCGTGTTAAGTGGGAGTGAGTTGGTGGGCGTGTTCACCTTTACGGATGCGCTGACCGCCATCGCGAAGTAGGTCGCCCTGGATCGGCGCGGCGTCTATTCCTCGAGGCGGCTGAGACGGCGCTCGTACTCTTCCCAGCCGAGGAGCTGCCGCGCCTCATCAAAGGTGACTCGGTCGCGCTGGGTTTCGGGGGCATCGCCCTTGAGCGCTTGCGCCGTGTTCCGCATGGACTGGATGCCGCCAAGGAGGAGCGACACGGGATAGATGACGAGGGCGTAGCCGAGCTCTTGGAGCGCTTCCGGGGTTTGCCAAGGCGTTTTGCCATCCTCGACAAGGTTCGCTGTCTTCCAGCCGGGCACGGTCTCGCAGTAGCGTCGCATCTCGCTGAGATCGTTCGGGGCCTCGAGAAAGGTGAGATCTGCGCCTAGATCGGCGAAGGCTTCGCAGCGCCAGAGCGCCTCTTCGAAGCCCTCGACCGCGCATGCGTCCGTGCGCGCCATGATCAGCAGGTCGAGTCCGAATTCCTCGCGAGCCCGAACACAGGCGCGAATTCGCTGGAGCGCTTCGCTGCGCTCGACGATCTCCTTGCCCGCGGTATGCCCACATCGCTTGGGCCAAAGCTGGTCCTCGATCATGATGCAGGCGAGCCCGGCTTGGGCATAGCTATGAAAGGCGCGTTCCGCATTCATGGCGTTGCCGTATCCCGTATCCGCATCGGCGAGGACGGGAAGCGAAGTGGCTGCGCTCACGTTTCGCGCCTGATCGAGCATTTCTGCGTAACTGACGAGACCCGTATCCGGAAGTGCGCAGCGTGCGGCCGCGACGGAGAAGCCGCCGAGGAATGCCGCTTCAAAGCCGGACTCTTCAATGATGCGGGCCGAAAGTGCGTCGTAACAGCCGGGGGCCTGGAGGAGCTCGCCGGACCCGAGTCGCGCGCGCAGCCGCGAAGCCGCGCCAGCGCCGTGAGGGAAGAGGGACATGCTTTCACCTTATCTATTGCGGGAATGCGGGTTGGCGCAGGGCGGTCAATGAGGCGAGAGCATACCGGAGAAGCGTCTGCTGGCAGCGGGAGGTCTCGCTGATAGCCTTAAGGGGCGGGGCAGGGCGTGTCGCCACGGCCCTATGTGGCGAGCGGATTTTTGATCGCTCTCCGGACTCACGGAAGGAAATGACGAATCGATGTCGCATGCCAACGCTCGCCTGGTGAAACGCTCCTGCCCGATCTGCGAGGCTTCTTGCGGCCTTCGTATTCATGTCGACCGCGAAAAGGGAACGATCGACCGCATCGAGGGAGATCCCGACGATTTTCGAAGTCGCGGCTATCTCTGTCCGAAAGCCTATGCCGTCAAGGAAGTCTACGAAGATCCCGACCGCTTGCATCGCCCGATTCGGAAACGTGATGACGGCAGCTGGGAGGAAATCGGCTGGGAGGAAGCGCTCGATCTTGCAGCGGAAAAACTCCGCGCTGTTCAAGCGGCCCATGGCACGCCCGCGGTCGGACTCTTTGTAGGCGAGCCGACGGGGCATGATGTGGGCGCTCTCTTATATACGACGCATTTCATGATGAGCTTTCAATCGCCCCGCATGTTCTCGTCGGCGACGATGGACCAATTTCCGAAGCAGGTCTCCCTGACGCGCATGCTCGGGGATGGCGAGATGTATGTGATCCCCGATCTGCATAGGACGGATCTCTTTATCTGTATGGGCGGAAATCCGCTGGCTTCTCAGGGCAGCTTGATGAGTACGCCTAACGCGAGGAAGGTGATCGGCGCGATCAGTGAGCGAGGCGGCCGCGTCGTCGTGATCGATCCGCGACGATCTGAAACGGCGAAGATCGCCGATGACCATCATTTTATTAAGCCGGGCAGCGACGCCTATTTTCTCGCCGCGATGTGTCAGGTGATCTTCGAAGAAGACCTCGTTCAGCTTGGACGCTTCGCGGCCTTTACGGACGGAGTCGAGGAAGTGCGCAGGTTGGTCGCCCCCTTTACGCCGGAAGCGGTTTCGGCAGCGACCGGAATGGAGGCGGACGCAATTCGGGACATCGCCCGGATGTATGCGAAGACGCCGCGTGCAGCACTCTATGGTCGGATCGGCACTTGCACCCAGGAGTTTGGGACGCTGGCAAGTTGGTTGATTGACGTGGTCGCGATCCTGACGGGGCATTTCGATGAAGTCGGATGCATGATGTTTCCGCGGCCGGCTACGGGAGATACGGAGCCGGGCCGCCAGAGTCCCGAGATGCCGGTTGGGCTCTGGAAGACCGTCGCGCGGCAGATTCCGATGGTCGATGGTCAGTTGCCGGCGGGGACGATGGCCGAGGAAATCGAAGAGGGGGAGGCCGGCGATCAGCGAATGCGTGCCCTGGTTACGGTGGCCGCCAATCCAGTCCTTTCGGCGCCCAACGGAAACCGGCTCGCGGCTGCGATGAACGAGCTCGACTTCATGGTCTCGGTCGACATCTACTTGAACGAAACCACGAGCCATGCGGATCTGATTCTGCCCACACGGGTTCATGCCGAGCGCGCGAACTACGACCTCGTCTACACGCGGACCGGTTCGCATAATTTTGCTCGCTATTCGCCGGCGATCTTCGAAGGCGAAGCGGGGTTGCTCGATCATTGGGAGGTGCTGCTTGAGCTCGCCGCTCGAGTCAATGGGAAGAGCGTCGAAGACGTCGATGCCGAAGCCCTTGATGCGCTGATCGAAAAGGTGACCGCGCCGGGCTCTTTCTGCGAAGGTGTTTCTCGTGAGACGATCCTGGATGAGATCGGTCCCGAAGTGGGACCCTTCCGAATTCTTGACTTGCAGTTGCGGAGTGGCCCCTACGGCGACCATTTCGATCCGGCAAAGGAAGGGCTTTCTCTAGCGAGTTTGATTTCGATGGATCGTCCGCTGGACCTCGGACCGCTGAAGCCGCGCCTTCCTGAAGCGCTGAAAACGGAATCGGGTCGACTCCCGCTCGCTCATCCTTACATCACAGCGGATATCCCGCGGCTGCAATCCGCGCTAGCGGAGCGGTCTCGAGAGGGGCGCATGGTGCTGATTGGTCGTCGTCAGGTGCGAAACATGAACTCGTGGCTGCATAACGTCCCGGTTCTCGCGAAAGGGAAGAGTCGCTGCACACTCCTCATCTCGCCCGTGGATGCCGCTCGGCTCGGGATTGAGGATTGCGGAAAAGCGCGAGTTCGTTCCGCCTCAGGTGAGGTGATTGCGGAGGCCAGCGTGAGCGCGGAGATGATGCCGGGCGTTGTGAGTCTGCCGCACGGATTTGGGCACACCCGGCCGGGGTCGAAGCTTGGGGTCGCTGCCGATCGGCAGCCCGGCGTGAATGCGAATCAGTTGACGGATGAAATGCCGCTCGATGTTCCAAGTGGCACGCATATCGCGAACGGGATTCCGGTGGAGATTGAGGCGGCCTAGGGGCTGTTCCTTCGATGAGTGCCCTTGGGGCCTGCCTGCGATGTCGATAGAAGAACGAGAGCGACGAGGAGCAGGCAAGGTCCGCAGACTTTCGCGCGAAGGAAGCCCCGTGGGGGTAAGGCTTGTGAGGCCCTGAAAACTGATTCAATATTCCGGCATGGTAGAAACCGAAGCTCTTTTCCCCGATGAGCATGTCCCCGCGCCCGCGCCCGCCCCCGGATACGCGAAGTCGAAAGAGACTCGCGCCCGAATTTTGAATGCAGCGCTCGAAGAGGCAGGGGAATCGGGCTTCTACAAGGCGTCGGTGGCGCGGATCGCGGCCCGTGCCGGGGTTGCGCTGGGCAGCCTGAACTACCATTTCGGCTCCCGCGCGGCGTTGATGCAAGAACTCATGCAGCAGCTGATGGATGGGTATATGGAGTCCCGCGAGACGGCCTTCGAGTCCCAGAGCGAGGGCGACTATTTTGAGCGGGAGCGTGCGCTGCTCCTGGCCTATGTCGCGTTGGTGCGGAGAACGCCTTCCTATGTTCGGCTCGCTGAAGAGATTAGACTCCATGAACCGGCGCTCTATCAGCGCGGCGCGGAGGAATGGATCGGACGGATGGTGACACGCATGCGAGCGGGGATCGCCGAGGGGACGCTTGCGTCACTCAGCGAAGCTGAGCTCCAGCTCAAGGCGCGGATTCTCGTCGGCGCGCGCCATGCCCTAGAGGAACTTGCGCTCAGGGACTCCAAATGGAGTGACGGGGCGGAATATGACGATGAAGCCGTCGTTGACGCTTATCTTGATCTCGTTCGAAACGGGCTTGGGGTGAGTACGGCTGGCGCAAAGAACTAACACTCAAGGAGAGAAGCATGTCTGAGAAGATTTTCGACCGCTACAAGGTCATCGACGTCGATACGCATATCACGGAGCCGGCTGGCGTCTGGACGGATCGCGTTTCGAAAAAATGGGGCAACAAAGTGCCGCATATCCGGCATATCGAAGGCCGCGACATGTGGTTCATCGGGGATACTCCCGCTGGTGGCCCCGGCTTCTACACGATGGCCGGTCATACAGACACATTCCCGAATGTCCCGATGGGCTATCACGATATTCCCGACGCGTCTTATGATGCGGATGCGCGGCTCAAACTGATGGACGAAGAGGGCATCTACGGGATGGTTCTTTATCCCAACCTCGGCGGCTTTGGCTCGGGTGGTTTCCTGAAGCTGGGCGAGCCAGAGCTCATGCTCGAATGCGTGAAGGCCTATAACGACTTCCTCGTCGATTGGTCCAGCGCGGATCTGAATCGCTTGCTTCCCGTGATGGCGCTGCCCTTCTGGGATGTCGACGAATGCGTGAAGGAAATTCATCGCTCCGCCTCCAAGGGACATCGCGCCGTCCTCTTCGGCAGCCGACCCGAAACCTTTGGCCAGCCGGCGCTCGCGCATAAGCATTGGGATCCGGTCTGGGCAGCAAGCCAGGAAGCGGGCCTTTCGATCAGCTTCCATATTGGTGCGGGCGATATCAGCGACATCACAGATGACAAAGCCGAGATGGGGACGAAGGCGAACTTCTCCCGCGGCGGTTCGCTGGCTCTGCTGGACAACCAGAACTGCCTCGCGAATCTGCTCTTCGGCGGTGTCTGCGCGCGCTTCCCGAAGCTTGACTTTGTGTCGGTTGAGAGTGGCGTGGGATGGCTTCAATGCGTGCTCGAAATGTTCGATTGGCAGTGGGTGAACGGCGGCGTCGCGAAGGAACATCCGGAATACGATCTGCTTCCGTCGGAATACTTCGAACGCCAGGTCTACGGTTCGTTCTGGTTTGAGAAGCGCGGCGTGGGCAGCGCGATCGAAGCATTCCCGAACAACCTGATGTGGGAGACGGACTACCCGCATCCCACGAGTCAGTACCCGAGCCCGAATAGCACGGCGGTCCATCCCGCGGACTACGCTGAAGAAGTCTTCAGCGCTGTTTCGGAAGAGACGATCCGTAAGGTCGTGCAGGATACGCCGGCGCGGCTCTATAACGTGGAGCTCTAGGAGCTCGAGGGGGCATGTCCGGTAGCGGACTCCTGTTGCAGGGATTGCTCATCGCCATGGGCCTTGTGGCCTGCGCGGCATTCCTCGTGAGGCGAACACGAGGGGATGCCGCGCAGGCGGCTTTCTCTGACGCGGTCTCTGCTCAATTTCAGCGATCGCAAAAGGCACTTGCATGCTTTGTTCTGGTCTTAGGCGGAGCGCTTGTTTGGTTCGGTTGGGCTGAGGCCGACCGAAGTCTGACTTCAAGGACTGCGCTCGAAGCTGAGATCCCCGCGCAGCGCCTCGACTCTCCCGATCCGAGTTCGCCCGCCTATGTCTCTTCGGATCGATGCCAGGCATGTCATCCGGGCCAGTTCGCTTCCTGGCACCGCACCTATCATCGTACGATGACCCAATCCGCAGGTCCGGACGTGGTGCTTGGGCGCTTCGAGGGGCAAGTCCTCAACGCTCGGGGGCGGCACTCGATTCTCGAACGGCGCGGAGATGAGTTCTGGGTCGAGATGGCGGACCCCGATTGGGAGCGCGACCTCCTCGACAGTGGTCGACGCCCTGAACGCATCGCTCGCCCTCCTCGGAGCTGGAAGCGAATCGTGATGACAACGGGTTCGCACCATATGCAGACGTATTGGGTGGCGAGCGAAAAGGATGGCCGACTCTTTAATGTGCCTTGGCTGTGGCTGGTCGAGGACGAGCGTTGGATCCCGCGCGAAGACGGCTTTATCCGCCCACCGGAAGGAGCGCGGACCTTCGATGTCTGGCATGGCGCCTGTATCGAATGCCATGCGGTCGCGGGTGAGAAGACGCGCGGGGTGGGCGGCGAGTGGAGCCCCGAAGTGGCGGAACTCGGGATCGCCTGCGAGGGCTGCCATGGTCCTGCCGAAGAGCATCTTCAAGCGAATGCCGATCCGCTGCGGCGCTATCAGAACCGAATCTCGGACGCGCCCGACCCGACGATCGTCAACCCAGCCCGGCTGAGTGCGCAGAGTTCTTCCGAAGTCTGCGGACATTGTCACGGGATGAACATCATCAAGGCCAACGTGCTCGAGCAGGGAAAGCGCTTCCGGCCCGGGGGCGAATTGTCTGAGACGCGCATCGTGATGCGGATCAGTGAGCGGGCTAGAGATGAGGCGGAGAAGCCTACGGTCGAAGGGCGACATGGCGGCGACGATACGGATTGGCGGGCGATGCAGCAGTTCTTTGGCAGCATGCTGGATAAGGACGAGAGCTATCTCGCCGATCGCTTCTGGTCTGACGGGATGATTCGGGTTTCGGGGCGCGAGCATAACGGCATGATCGAGTCCGCCTGTTTTCAGGGAGGCGATCTTTCTTGCCTGACCTGCCATTCGATGCATGATGCGGCGCCGGATGATCAACTCACCGAGGATGGAGCGGGCGACGCGGCTTGCCTTTCCTGTCATCCCGCGCTGGGCGCGGACCTTGAGGCGCATACGCATCATCCCGTCGATTCGAGCGGAAGTCGCTGCAATAATTGCCATATGCCGCATACGGTATACGGACTCATGAAATCGATTCGAAGCCATTGGATCGATCGGCCTTCGGTCGAAACTGAGCTCGCGACGGGCCGCCCGAATGCATGCAGTCTCTGCCATCTCGATCGACCGTTAGGTTGGACGGCGGACCGACTGGCGGAGTGGTACGACCAGCCCCGGCCTGAACTGTCGCAGGATGAAGAGGAGGTCGCGAATGGCGTTCGCTGGCTCCTTACCGGAAATGCGCATCAGCGCGCGCTCACCGCCTGGCATCTCGGCTGGCCCGCGGCGCGAGCGGCCTGGGCTTCGAACGAGGGCTGGGACCGCTTCTTTCTTGGCCATCTGCTCGATGATCCCTATTCGACCGTTCGGTATATCGCTGCGAAGTCGCTCGAATCTTCAGCGGAAAACCGCGTGCACGAAGCGATTTCGAAGTACGATTTTCTGGATCCGTCTTCGAAGCGTCGCTCGCTGCGTGCGCGGGTGATGGAGTCTTGGGAACCCCGGCCGTCTGAATCAACGGATGGCTCCGCGGCTGCGCTGCTTGTTGGCGAGGACGGTCAGATCGACCGCGCCGCTTTTGAGCGTCTCGCGGCGAGTCGAGACGATACGGAAATGGACTTGCGTGAATGACCGACTCAACCTCTGGAAGTGATTCAAGCCGTCCGGGCCGCGCCGAAATCGCGGATGCCCACCTTAGTTTTGGCTGGTGGGCGCTCTTTGTCTTTCTTGCGCTGGGGCTTGTTCTCGAGGCGCTGCATGGGCTCAAGGTTGGCTACTACCTCGATACCTCGAACGAGACGCGGCGACTCATGTGGCGGCTCGCGCATGCGCATGGGACGCTGATTGCGCTCGTCCATATCGCGTTCGCATTGTCTTTGCCGAAGCTTGGGAGCGCGCGAGAGGAGGACAGCGTGGCCTCGCCATCGCCGTCTCTGCTGTTGGCTTCGCGATGCCTCTATGGCTGCGCTGTGCTTTTGCCTTTGGGTTTTTTCTTAGGCGGGGTCTTTATCTACGGCGGCGATCCGGGGCTCGGTATTGTGCTCACTCCGATCGGCGCTTTGTTGGGCGCTGTCGCAGTGTTGTTGATCGCTCGCTCGACTCGCAGGAAGGGCTAAGCGGAGTTCTTGAAGCAAAACGCCCCGCTGAACCTTTCGATTCAGCGGGGCGTTTCGTTTTGATGTTGCGATCGATGCGATCTGATTTCTCAGATCGTTCGGTTGAGCCTTAGGCTCGACCCGAGCGGCGATCGCGAATCATCAGGCCGATCAGGCCAAGAGCACCCGCACCGAGAAGCGCGGCTGAGCCCGGCTCCGGCGCGAACTTGATCAGCGTATTCGTCGTGTGTGCGAGGTTCGACTGCTCGCCACCGAGCGTTCGGCTCTGGAGCAAGGCGCCCGACACAAGCTGAAGCTGACCCGTGATCTGACCCATCGAGGTCGTGTTCAGGTTGTTGAACCCGACTTCCGTTCGCGTCGAGAAGTCGTTGGTCGGCGTGCCGATCGTGTTCGCGAGAACCTGAACCGTGCCGGTCGTGAAGCCAACGTGGGTGAACCAGCCTGTACCGGGACCCGCGAAGATCGTCATGGCCGAAGCGGTCGGCGCCGTGCGCAGCACGAAGCCCGCTTCAGCGGTCTCGCGGAATGCAACATCGCTCGCCATGAAGGTGTTCGAGGGGAAGGTGCCGCTGGTCGGCGTGAAGTTGTAGTCAAAGCGCGCGTCAAAGCCGACACCCGGACCGTAAACGACGGGGAAGAGGAAGTCGGCGAAGGTACTCGCCGTCACGATGTTGAAGCCCGTCGAGAGCTGCGACCAGATGATGTTGCGGGTGTCACCGAACTGCTCAACACCCGGCGTAACGCGGATCTTGCCGGCCTGGTTGGCATTCGGTCCCGCCCACGTCCCTGCGGTGCGGAAGGTCGGGGTCGCAGTCGCGCGGTTGGCGAAGGCGTCGTACTCGAAATAGTTCAGCGGCGCGGCTGCCGTGATCGTGTTCGGGGCGCCGGGACCAATATAGTCCGCCGCGATCCCGCCACCGGGCTCGAAGACATTCTCGCCAACGGTCCGGTCAAGGTTTGTCGTGAGCGCCGCGAGGTTGCCGCCCGGATTGACGAGCATGAGCGTCACGTTCGTTGTGAAGAGTCCCGAAGGCACGGTCACAGTTCCGCCCGGCTGGACGACGGCCGTTCCGTACTGCTTCTTCTGGCGGAACTCAGCCTGGTAAAGGCCGCCCTTCGTCGTCCGCGTATCGTAGGTACCCGGCTGAACGAGCGTGATCGTTCCGCCGCCCGTGGTCATCGAGGTGACCGGCTGATTACAGCAGGGGAAGGAGTCGGGACCTGAGGAACCATCGCCGTGGCTGCCAAAGAACTGTTGCTGGATAGCAACGGGCGTCTGCGCGCTTGCCGCGACAGCACTGAAGACGGCGAAGGCCGATACGAGCAACAGAATCAACATCTGCGAAGTGCGAAGCTTTGAAATCATTCTCATCATTCTCCGAAAAGGGCGGGTCTCTATAAGGCCGAAACCGATGACCTTAGAGTTCTACCGATTCATCGTACTATGAACGGAGAAGACGACTCAAGGACAATTCGCTGGGCGCAGGTAAAAAACTGTGTACCCCCTGGGGATTGGTTAGGCGCGGTTTCAGCGGGTTCTCGTGGCTCAGGCTGACCTAAGGGGCGCCTAAGCTCGGCCTAAGGGGCGGCTCACGGACTGGCAAGTGGAGCCTAGGCGACCGTCGAGCCTCGGGTGGGGTAGAAAAGACTCGATCAGCTAGGGGAGGAGGATTCGGAAGCCTGCCTTGAAGTAGCCAGCCGTCGTGCTGGCCTCCCAATTGAACGCTGAGCGCCGATTTCCGGCGTCTCGCTTAGATCGAAAGCGCCGGGTGCCCGCCATGTCGAAGAGCAAGCTGCCGTGGATGAAGAGGTCCGCCTGCACTCCGAGCATCTCGATCGGTTCCGTTCCGACCCGAAGCGAGGGGCCGAAGAAATGTTGGACAACATCAGCCTTTGCCCGCGAGCCGCGACGAACGTCTTCGGGGATCCCTCCGATGAATGTCCGCACCGACGAGACCTCTCCCACGTACCGAGAATCAAGAAAGAGATATTCCAGGCCCGGGGTAAATCTAAGGTTGAGACCGAGCGGATCGGACAAGAACTCAGCTCCTATTCCGGCGCGGTAAGAGTTCTTGTAGTCGACAGCGAGTTTGGTTTCTTCCTTGGTTTTGTCGTTGAATTGTCCCTGGATGATCGCGACAGAGCTTCCGATTGTCCCCGAGGCGTTGTACGGAATCAGAATCCCCCCTGCGATGCCGAAGCGGGGTTTTCCAGGTAGGTCCTCGAATCGAGGCGATTGAACGCCGATTTCGAAACTCCAGCCAAGATTCGTGAGCGTATTGGCCGAGCGGTCCTTGATTCCGAAATCCGTATTGATGCTGGCTCTGACTCTCTGGATGGTCGTAAATGGTCCCGTCGTCAAATAGGGCGAGAATCCATGGAGCCGATTTCGGGGCGTCTCTTCTCCGTCAGGTTCTGGCTCGGCTCTAACCGTAGGTACGATGATCAGCGTGAATAACACGATGAATACCCCCGCGCGGATCACGCCCGGAATAGTTTCTACGTGGCGAGCAGCAATCGATCGAAGGCGGTTGAACGGAAAGGTCATTGGGATGCGTTTCCTGATATCAGAAGCGGATGGAGGCCGAGACGCCGTAGGTTCTCGGGTCGGACATGACCCAAACAACCGCTCCGTTTCCTTCTTTGCGGTCGAATGCGGTCAAGGGGTAGATCTCGTCCGTAATATTGCGGACCCATCCGGAGAGGCTTAACTGCCCGTCGAGACTGGCGATGGTAAGTCGAGCATCTAAAATCCATCGCGCTTTGGCGCCGAGGCGATCGTCGTTCTCCGCCGTGTAGAAGACTTGTGACTTGTAGCGCCAGTCAAAGCGGGGGGTGACGAGGCCGATGTTCGGAACCTCCCACGCATATTGCGCGTAGCTCACGTAGCTGAATTCCGGTGCATTGACGAGCTGGTTTCCCGAAAAGTCGTCCACCGTAAATGTGCTGCTCACATTGCCGCCTGAAACCGAAACTCTCTCCGTCTCCTGGACATCTCGAAAATCGGTGAACTCGCTGAAGGTGACCCCGATCGACTGGGCGATTTCGAAGCCCTCCCAGCGTATCGTGACGTCGGTTTCACCTCCGATGAGGCGGGAGTCTCTCGCATTGATGAGTGTGCTGACAGGGAAGGCCGTTCCCGCATTGTCCTGGATTTGGAAGACCTGCTGATTTTCGTAGTCGTAAAAGAAGCCGGCGCCGTTCCACGCCACGACGCCGTCAAACAAGTTCGCACTCCAGCCCAACTCGAGTGCATTTACAAATTCGGCCTTAACAGCATCGGGCTTCTGCCCCGGAAAAATCGCCGTCCCGTTAAAATGACGCCCCTTATAACCGCGGGAAAAGCGCCAGTAGAACTTGACGTCCGAAGTCGGTTCGTAGCGGAGCACGAGCTCTCCCGAGGGATGCCACTCTTCGGTGAGCGCGCGGGTAAAGCTATTGGGCTCTTGAGCCGGGGTCTCTACATTGAACCTCAGTCGACGAATCGCCGACGAAAGCTCAAAGCCCTTACGCTCGTAATTCAGGCGGATCCCGCCCTGGAAAATGACGTCTTCGGTGATCTCCCACTCGACGTGCCCGAAGATCGCTGCGTGATAGGTTTTCTGCGTAATATCCTGCGTAAGGAAATTATTCGCCGCGACGAAGATCTTATTCGTGGCTCCAAGCCGGTCATAGAGCGCGGTCGCCCCGATCAAGAGCTCGAGACCACTCTCCTCGTTCCAGATCAGTCGCGTATCAAAAAAGTACTCCTGCGCTGTGTCTTCGAAGAAGCTCTCGGCCGAGACAAAAGGAGATGCGTCGATATCGATGATCGCCTCTCGGTCGTTGGATTCGTATCCAATAACGCTCTCAAGACGCCATGGGCCCTTGGTCCACGTCAAGTTGATATTGGCGCCGGCTGCAGTAAGGCGTTCATCGCCTACACGACTGTAGTCGCCGTCGTAAGGGTCTCCATCGCCCGGGTTGAGCCCAGCCCGGACACACTGGCCCCCGCGATTAAACTCTGTGCATGTATCCGGATCCAGATAGTTATTCTCGTCGGTAAAGATGCCGGGAACTTGGTTACTCCCGTTGAGTACGGGGGAGGTGCCACGCAGCTGGAAAGAGGGCGCCCGGCCGAAGTTCTGGGTTCCGTGAACATTCAGGACGATCGAGAGGTTCTCCATCGGTTCGATCAGCCAGAGATTGCGGGCTGCCCAGTTTTCGCGGTTGTTTACCCCTTCAGGTGGGCGCGGCACCGAGTCATTGAACTGGAGGCGCGGTACCTCTTGAAGTGCGTAATTGCACTTCGTACCAGAGCGTGCCTGCGGATTGCCTCGCAGCAAGTCGTCGATATCGTAGAACTCGTTGCATCGATTCTTTCCCAGAAAGTCTCGTCGGGCATACTTGAACGAGAAGCGGGTTGCGATGACATCCTGCACAACCGGGACGTTGAGAAACCCGTCGATATCGAGCTGCTCAAACCGTCCGTAGGTGAAATTCAACCCCGCAGCATTCTCGTGAACCGGTGGGGCCGACCGAATATTGATCGCGCCCGCGGAGGCGTTGCGTCCATGCAGGGCGCCCTGCGGGCCGCGCAAGACTTCGAGTCCCTGGACATCGAAGAGCTGAGACAATTGCCCAGCCGGAGAAGCCATATAGACCCCGTCGACAAAGACGGCGACGGCGCTTGCGGCATTCGAGTTGCTGTCCTGAAGGCCGACACCGCGAATGAAGAGCTGAGGGTTTGATGCAGCGAATGGAGAAGTGATTTCCAGGTTGGGCGTGAAGTCAGCGATATCGCCAACATTCTGGGCGCCGATTGTCGCCAGGTCTTCCGCATCAAATGCGACAACGGAACTGGGCGCCTCAAGCAATTCCGCAACCCCGCCCGCTCCCGTGACGATCATCTGCTCGACGCCGGCCCAGGGGTCTTCACCCTCGAAGTTTTGCGCAAGCACATCGCCAGGCGCGAGAATCGCGATTAGAGAGGCGAGGGCGGCTGCGAGTGTAATGCCGAGAGGAGACGAGGTGTTGACCGGAGAGCTCGATGCGCGATTTCGAGAGTGCAAAGTTCAGGTTCCGCCGATCGGATGCCTCAAGCGTTCATGAACATCACAGAGGAGCCAGCGACGATTTCGCCGCCCGCTCTGTCGTGTTCGCGCTTGAGTCGAGAAAGTGACTAGCGTCCAGTCTATCAATAGGATGTGTCGCTTGTCTAGATAGATTCGGGGGCGCGAAGTTAGGGTTTGACCGCGGAGAGAAGCCCTCACTATCTTTATCTTTCCCTTCGTTAGGAGAATCGAGTGTCGATCGTTTGCCAGGCCGCCCGGATCACTGCTTTCTTATTCGTGATCTGTGTTTCTCTGACGGGGTGCCAGGAGACGGAAGCGACAGACTCCGTTCTCCTGGAGCAGGCTCAGCGCGCTTTTGCTGAGGGACGCCACGAACAGGCGCTCGGGGTGATGCGAGAGCTGGTCGAGCGCAATCCCGGCGATCCCGAGACGCAGCGAATCTACGGCGAAGCTCTGATTGCCGCGGGACAGCCGAGTCTCGCGGTTTGGCCGCTGGTCCAAGCGATGAAAGATCCGGATGAAGCGATAGCCGCCGGTTTGTTGTTGGCGCGCGCGCAGTTAGCAGGGGGCAGCGGCGCTGATGCCATAGCAACCGCGACAAAAGTCATCGAGATTGATCCGGAAAGCGCCCCGGCGTACATGGTGCGCGCGCGTGCTCATCTCGATCAGAAGATGGAAGAGAAGACGATCGAGGACCTCGATGCGGCGATCGAGCGAGGGATCGAAGACGATACGGTGGAACTCGTTCGGCTCTACGCGCTCTTCGGGATTGGAAAAGTCGAGGAAGCAGAAGCACTCCTCGAAGAATTGCATGAACAGGCGGTTGCCGAGATCGAGTCGAATCCTGCTCGGGCGGCGGCACTCTGCGGGGCGACCGCAACTTTCGCTTTAGAGAACGGGGATGCCGAGCTGGCGGAGAATCGGTTCGATGCTTGTTTAGCGGACCAGGGCCTTCGCAACCGACTGCTCGTCGACTCTGCGGTTCAGTTCTACGACGGCCAAGGAAAGTTTGATCGTGCAACAGAGATCTTTCAAGATCGATTCGAAGCGGAGGAAACGAACCTCGCGGCGCGAGTGGCATATGCCGGACGTCTGCGAAGAACGGGGGCGCTTGAGGAGTCGGAGGCGCTCCTGATTTCGGCGACGGAAGAACAGCCTGCGGCCTGGTCTGCGTTAGTCGACCTCTATGTCAGCGGTGAGCAGTTCGAAGAAGCTTTGGCAGCGCTCGATCAGGCGATCGCCGCGAATCCCAATCCGCCCGATAGCTGGATGATGTCTCGGGCTGATTTTCAGATCATTCTCGGTCGGCTGGATGACGCGGAGGCGAGTCTCTCCGACGTGAAGATCGATGTTCATCGCGCGGTGATCGAGGGGCGGCTTCTCTTGGCGAAGGGGCAGCTGCCTGCGGCCGCGAATCGGCTGGAGGAAGCTGTACGGCTCTGGCCCGATAATCCTGACGTACGCTATCTCGCGGGGAATGCCTACGAGCGGCTCGGCGATTGGGCGAAAGCCACGAGTCATTTCCGGGAAGCGGCGCGGATGAAGCCGCCTCACGTCGCGAGCTCGCGGGCGCTGGCCGAAATTCAGGAGGCTGTGGGCGATTTCGAGGGGCGAGCCTTCGTGCTCCACCGTCTGCTTGAAGTCGATCCCCATGATGCGGATGCGATCGAAGGGCTGCTTGATCAATGGCGGGCCAACGGCTCGAGTGAACTCGCCCAGCAGATGTTTATGCGGCTGTCTGCGATTCCGGGCATGCAGGGGCGAGCCTTGGCGAACGTCGCGCGCGCACGCGGACGCGCAGAGGGACCCGAGGCGGGGTTGTCGGTGATCTCGAAATCGCGTGCCGACCTTTCGTTGACTGTCTTCGAGGAGTCGCTCGATGCCAAGGTGGAATTCCTGAAGACGTTAGGCCGAAGCGACGAGGCGATTGATTCACTTTCCGCGATGATCGCGAAAGAGCCTGGCCGGAGTGTGTTTTTCGTAAAGCGCGGCGCGGTAAAGCGCACATCGGATGATTCTGAGGGGGCGCGGTCAGATTTTGAACAAGCGCTCGCGCTTGAGCCGGATTCGGTTGATGCGGTCTTAGCTCTTGCATCGATTGAGGAAGGTGGCGGTCACGCTGAAGCGGCGAGGAAGCTGCTGTCGAGAGCCGTATCTCTTGAAGAAGATCAGGCGGACGGCGAAGCCCTGGCGGCCTTAGCTCTGGCGCGTTTTGAACTCGGCGCGGGTGAAACCGGTGCGGGAAGGGCGCGACTGCGAAGCGTTCTCGACGAGAGCCCGCGCAACGGCGCTGCGGCTCTTTCGCTCATGGATTCATTGCTCTCGGGGGAAGATCTCGAAAATCCTTCGCGCGAACTGGTTGATATGGCCCGTCGAGCGATGTTTTTCGCCCGGAGCGCGAAGGCGCGTGACCTGTCAGCTCGATTCGCGTCGAAGGGGCGCGAATAGCAACCCCGCTTCGCGGTGTGTGCTTCTGTCAAGGTCGCTTGTATTTGGAAGGGGTGCGGGGTTGGGCGATGCGCGCCTAGCCTTGTTCGCTTAGCGTCTTTTTTCGTCGCGCGACAGAAAGTTCCTTTGTTCGCTTGAGAAGCTCGGCCTTCCGCTTGTTAGGCAAGACGTTCCATCTATGCTCGACGCTCCTTCGCGTGTTTGCGTAGGTTTCGGGGGCGACGATGCGTTCCATCATTGCGAGGGAGACCGAGGGCTTCTCGATGGCGTGGTGGACGGCGAGGCGCCCCGTGCCGCGGTCGAGTTCTGGGTTTGGATCCTGGGGAAGGATCCATTCGAGGGCCTTTTCTGCGTCCCGGACGGTCCAGATGCGAATCGCCTCGGCGACGACGTCGTCCCGGCCGCAATCCTCTGGCAGTGATTTCGCCCATTCGATGCCTGCCATGGGATCCGTGCGCACCCAGTGCACGGCGATGCTCCGCCAGACGCCTGTGGACCAGCGCTTGTCCTTGGACCGCTCGGCCCACTCGATGAATTCATCGCGGTACCCATTGTCGAGATGGGCGGATTGGGCGGCGCGGAATCCGACGCGCTGAAGATCATTGGAGCTGCCGCGGCCAGGAGGCAAGCCTTCAATCCAGGTCTGGACAACGTTTGGGCCATGGGCACGGATCATTTGATGCATGGCGATATTTGCGACCAGCTCGCGCTCGTCGGGGCCTTCGAAGCTGGTGATGAATCCGGCGAGGTCGTCGAGCTCGCCGTAATCGATCATGCCAATTACGAGATTCGGCAGCCCGGCGCTGCGCATATGTGTGGGCATGTCGTCGTATAGAGTGCGCGCCGCGTCATATCCTGAGTGCTTCGCGACCTGGGCGATGCCCTGAGCGGCAGCCAAATGTTGGACGCGGTTATCACTCCAGGAAGAGACTTCGGTGAGCATTTCCCGGGGCGCTTGTTTCGCCCAGTAGGCCATCAAAATGCGGAGATCGACGGCATCGAGTGGGTAGAGATCCTCGCGATAGGCTCGGATGGCTCCGGGGAGCGTTTCGGGTGTGAGTTGTTTCGTCAGCTTGACGAGGGTCTCGGTACGCTCGAGGGCCTCTGGCGTACGGAGCGCGTTCCCAAAGCGGATATAGGTGTCTTCTTCGTTGCCGAGAGGAGCGCCCGCCTGGACATACATCGCCGCAGCCCAGCCAAGCGCGGCAGCGCCGAGCACACTCCCGATCCAAAGCGCGGTTCGACTCACATCTAACTCCTTCTATATGGGCAAGTGCTTCAGGTTGCACCGAAAACGATGACGCCGAAAGCGATCATCCGCCATGGCTGCCAGATTAGCCGGCTGGGCCGCTTACTCGATCGCATATCCAATCGCGCGAAGCTGGCCTTTTTGCATGTCCGAGAGTTCGACACGCCCAACATCATCTCGCCAAGGCGGCGGGGGGCGCGAGAGAATTTCATCAACGATCGCATCGAGTTTCGCCGCAGAGTCGTCATTTTCTGCGAACTCAAGGAGGTCGGTTTGTTCCATTGGGTCCTTGTACAAATCGTAGAGCAAGGCTGTGCTTTTCTCGGGGCCTGATTGGCCGGGGGCCTTCTTGATCGCCTTCGGATCGAGGACGCGCAGATAGCGTTGTTCCGGGAGCGTGAGGGCGACGATGGCGTCGGGGCGCTTTTCCGCTTTTCCCCAGGCGCGGTCGAGTTCAGCGAAGAGCGGACCTGCGTCGGGTTCGCGCTCGATCAGGTCGGCGCGGCCGGCACTCGTCAGAATTTCAGGGAGCCGAGATCGACCATCGGCGTATTCAAGTTCGGGGGCGCCCAGCAAATCAAAAAGCGTGGGCCAGATATCGACGTTCTCAGAGAGAGCGTCGACGACGATGCCTTCCGCAAGACTAAAAGGAAGGCTGAGGATCCAGGGAACTCGGATCACCTCGGCATGAAGATCCTTGGCGTGTCCCTCGGCGCCATGCTCGCCGAAGGCTTCGCCGTGATCGGAAGTGATCACGACGAGGGTGTTGTCGCGAAGGCCTTCTTCCTCAAGGGTGTTGATGAGGGCGGCGATATTCCGGTCCGTCCAGTGAATCGAATTATCGTAGAGGTCTGAATAGCTACTTCCAAAGAGCGCAGACGTCTCATCGGACATGTACTGATGGGCGTCCATGTAATGGAGATAGAGCATGAAGGGCTGCTCACCTGCGAGACGGAGGAACTCGATTGCGTTGTCGGTCACGTCGACATCGGAGCCTGCGATCTTGGCGTAGGGGTTTTTTGAGTCCCGCCGATTGAAGCCGAGCTGCATCCCGGTCCCCGGGCGATGGTAGGTCTCGAAACCCTGGTCGAAGCCGAAGGTCGGCGCGACCCATCCGTTTCGCCAGATCGCCGCAGTGGAAAAGCCTTCTTCCTTCAGAATTTCAGCGGGAAGAAGCGCGGCCTTGGGCAGCGCGTGATCGAAGCGGAGGATGCCGTTTCGATGCGGATACATTCCCGTCCAGATCGCTGCCATGGAGGTCTTCGTCCATGACGATTGCGAGTAGTGATGGGAGAAGCGGATGCCCGTGCTCGCCAGGCGATCCATTGTCGGGCTGGTCGGGCGTTCGTAGCCGTAGCTGCTTAGGCGGTCTGCCCGGAGCGTGTCAATCAGCACGAAGACGATGTTGAGATCGTCTCGGCGGGCGAGCTCGAGGATGTTCTCGACGTCGCCAACCGGCCGTTCGTCCGGTTGGAGCCGGAACTGCGTGATAAAGAAGAGGGCGACAAGAATCAGACCGAGAACGGCATACAAGACCTTCCGACCTGACATCTTTCGAACTCCGCTTTTCCGCCCGAGTGCTTTAGGCATAGGGCTCCGCGTCGTGGTGAACGCGGTCGATCTGAATGAATCGAGCCGATCCTAACAGAACTGGGCGAACCAAGCCGCGGAAGGATCAGCGGATTTCGTCCCGGCGACCTGCTCTGATCGTGTTGTAAGTGTCTGAAATATATGAATTTATCGAATAACGGAGGGGTAACGTGGTCGCGGCAAACTGGAGACATTGAAAAATGTATGGGTCCGATGCTCCGGCGAAGGTCGTCTGAGCTCGGCGTGTACGTAGATGATGCAGGCGCGTCATTGGCGCAGCTTGAGGTCCGACTTTGCTGAACTTGCCTTCCACTCGACCCCTTTTGACCACTCTGCCCCGTTTCGCTCTAAGCGGGTGCGTATGGAGCCTCGTGGCCTTGCTGTTTTTGGTGGCCTCTCCTGCGGCGGCGGGGCCCTTTGCGATGTTGCTCGAGTCGAACCTGGACGCCGCTTCGGGAAGCGAAGTATTCCTGGTGGAGTTCGGCAGCCTTCAGGAACTCATTGATGGCAACGCCGCCGGAGTGACGTCGCCGACGCAACTCGACGTGAGCGCCGACTTCGATACGGTCGGGCTCGCGCATGACGGGGATGCCTTCCATCTACTCGAGGAGAGTGGCGCCCTCTCTCCGGCGACTGGGCAGGAGGTGGTTCTGTACGAGTACGCCGACGCGGAGGCGTTAGTCGAAGCGGCGCTTTCGGCGGGCGGTTTTTCGGCGCTCAACGTGGGCGCAACGTTTGACATCGTGGGCTTCACCTACGGTGACTCGGCCTATCACCTCTTGCTGGAGAGCAAGCTCGACCAGGGGGCCGGTGCGGAGATTTTTTATGTTGCCTTCGACAGTCTGTCTGATTTGGTGATGGGTGTTTCTAGCAGCAGCCAATATGCCAGATCAACATCAACGCCGCTTTCGACGTTTCCGGTCTGGCCTACGATGATGATGGCTATCATCTGTTCTTGGAGCGCAACGTCGATGCCGCTGGCGGCTCAGAAGTCTTTCATGCTTTATATGCGGGACTGAGCGATCTGCTCTCTGGGACGGTCGCTTCAAACAACACGAGTCAGATCAATATTGGATCGAACTTCGATATTGTCGCTGTCGCCGCAACGCCGATTCCGGAGCCCGGATTCGGGATGCTGCTCTCGGCAGGCATTTTGGGGATCGTCTGGTCCGATCTGGGGCGTCGTCGTGACTCCGCTACGTGATTTTTTGGGGCTTAGTTCCAGTACTTCGCGCAGCTTGAATAAACGCGCTCCGCAAACTCAAGGCGTGCCATCCCTCTCGTCTCTTCCGAGAGGATTTCGCAGCTCACGATGCCGTTGAATCCCTTGGCACGAATCACATCGCAGAATCGGTCGAGCGCAAAGACGCCTTCGCCGGGCATCACGCGCCGGCCGACGGTTTCCGCGATGAGATCTTCACTCTCGAGTGGCGGGTGGTCGTCAAATTGAACGTACGCAATTTCGGACAAGGGGAGCGCTTCGAGTTCCGCCCATGTGTCTTGGCTATGAAAGAAATGCCAGGTGTCGACGAGGAGCTTTACGCGAGGATCTGCGATGCGGTCGATCATCGACCGTGTTGCCGACATGCGGTTGATCTCCGGAAGCCAGGGCAGGTACTCGATGGCGAGTTCGGCGCCGATCTCGCCGAAGCGCTCCGCCGCTCGCCGCGTTTCCGCGAGGACGCCCTCGTCGACGTTCGATTCGACGTTGATCTGCACGAAAGCAGGGCGGAGTATTCGAGCGGCCGGGAGCATCGCCTCTACGTCGCGGCGGACCTGGTTCACATCCTGGCCAATCATGAGCGTCGGCAATTCGAAGGTGCGCAGCCCGGCGGCCTCGACTTGCGCGGCCAAATCTTCGACCCGGCCGCCGTCCTCGCAAAAGCGCTGGATCGAGAAAAAGTCTGGGCCAATCCATTTGAAACCGGCTGCGCCTGCGGCCCTGATTTGCCCGGGCAGGTCTGGGTCTTCCTGACCCAGCAGATAAGCCGACCGATTCATGCAGTTAAAGCAGAGTTCGACCATGGTTTCTCCCGTCATGTTTCATCCAATGAAAATCGTATCACTCAAAGCCGAGGCGCTGGCATAGCCGGGGCCCTGTCGGCGACGGGCGATGAAGTCTACTCTGGCCCTTTGTAACGAACAGCGCATCGTGGAGATTGTTTTGAATTCGGAGCTCGCGGATCGTCTGTCCTCCGTCGGACTTTTTGACGGATTGGATGAGCCGAGTCGTCAGGCGCTCGCAGACGAGCTCATCCTGATCGAATTCGCCGCGGGAGAGACGCTCTTTCGACAAGGCGATGAGGCAGACAGCGTCTACGTCCTGCTCGACGGGAAGCTGAGTGTTCGGCTCGAGCAGAGGGGGGACGCCGAGGATCAGCTCCTCAACGAGCTGCATGCAGGAGATGTCGTCGGGGAGGTCGCGCTCGTTGCGGGCGGCCGACGGTCTGCGACGGTCGTCGTTGATGAGGCCTCTCAGCTGGCGCAGCTGCCCGTTGCGGTCCTGAATCCTCTGCTTGAAGCGCATCCCGAGATTTCGCGGCGGATGTTCGCGCTCGTCTCGCGTCGGTTGCGTCGTTCTCAGCTGGCCGCGCAGTTGGAAAACCTCTTCGACGGTCTCGATACCGAAATCCTTGCGGAGATCGAGCAAGCGATCGAATGGCGCACGCTGCGCGCGGGCGAGCGACTCTATGAGGCGGGTGATCCGGGTGATGCTGCCTACCTGATCGTGTCGGGCCGGGTTCGGGTTGTTGCTTTCGATCCCGAAGAGCGACTTCTTCATGAAGTCGGGCGCGGCGATATGGTCGGCGAGACGGCTTTGGTCGAAGACTTGCCGCGCGAAGCGACGGTCTTTGCGGCAAGGGATTCTGATCTTGCTCGTCTTCCTCGCAGCGCTTTTGAAAAGCTGCTTGAACAGCATCCTCTCGCCATGCTCGGCGTTGCGCGGACCGTGTTTCGGCGTTTTCGAGCGCCGACGAAGGCGCTTCGGCATCAACTGGGCGCCGACCTTTCTGTCGCGATCATTCCGACGCGACCGGGGCTCGATCTGGAACCTTTCATCCGCGACCTTGCCGATACGCTGGGGCTTCACGGCAGTACGATTCGGCTTGATCCGGAGCGGGTCGACGCGATGCTCGGGAAGCCGGGGATTGCGAATAGCGATGCATCGAGCCCTGCGCATATCCGCCTCCTGCAATCGCTGCATGAAATCGAAGATGAACATCGGTTCGTGATCTACGAAGCGGATTCCGACCTAACGTCCTGGAGTGAACGCGCGATTCGGCAGGCTGATTTCTTGCTGAGTGTGGGGGACGGGCGAGGTGTTGATCCGCCGAGTGAAACCGAGCGAGCGGTGGCTTCGAGTTTGACGGGGCGCCATCCGCGCTGGTCTCTGGCGCTCGTTCATCCGGCCCGCTTGCGGCAGCCGACGGGAACGGCGCGCTGGTTCGAGGGGCGTGCCGTCGAGTCGGTGTACCACGTTCATGAGTCGCATCGTGGCGATATGGAGCGCGTTGCGCGGATCTTGGCCGGGCGTGCTGTGGGCGTAGTCTTTGGGGGCGGCGGCGCGCGGGGATTCGCGCATCTGGGCGTTTTGCGTGCGCTCGAAGAGATCGGCGTGCCCATCGATATGGTGGGTGGAACCAGCATGGGGGCGCCGCTTGCCGCGTTTCCGGCTTGCGAACTGACGGCCGCAGAGTCGTTGGCGATTTCCGTTTCCGGCTTCGATTCGATTCTCGAGTACACCCTCCCGCTGGTCTCGGTGATGTCGGGGAGTCGGATTACGGGGTCGATCGTGGACCAGCTCGGAGGCTGGGAGATCGAGGATCTTTGGCGTCCCTACTATTGCGTTTCGACGAACCTAACGAAGGCGTGCGAGGTGGTTCATCGCCGCGGCAACCTGGCGCGGGCGGTGCGTGCGAGTGTGGCCATTCCCGGCGTCCTTCCTCCTGTGCCGGAAGGCGAGGACCTTCTCGTGGACGGGGGCGTGCTGAATAATCTTCCGATTGATGTGATGCGGGAGATGAATCCGACGGGTCCCATTATTACGATTGATGTTGTGCCTCCGCGCGGCCCCGGGGCCCAGTCCGACTACGGACTGAGTATTTCGGGTTGGCGCGTCGCGCTGAGCCGGCTCTTGCCCGGCGAGCCGATCAAGGCGCCCGGGATTGGCGGCACGATGATGCGCTCCATGATGGTCGGCGCGGAAAGCACGCGCCAAAGACTCCTCGCGGCGGAGATCACCGATTTCTATCTGAATGTGCGGATGCGGAAGGTCGGTATGCTCGAATTCGATGCCGTCGAGCCGATCGAAAAGCTGGGCTACGAGCAGAGCATCGATGCGCTTCGGGAATGGGTCGATGGGGGTGGGCTCGAGTCATAGAGCGTTGTGAGTGCGCGGACTTCAGCGCCGCTGCGCCCCGACGAGAGTCGCGGCCATGATGAGGGGCTCGTCGCTTATGACCCGCCAAGCGTGTCGCGTTCCGCGCTGGACCACGCAGTCTCCAGCCTGCACGATTTCTTTTCGTCCATCATCGAGTTCGAGTTCGGCTTGCCCGCTGAGGATGACGACGTAGTCGATCGTGTCCGTCGTATGCATCTCGGGATCTTCGGGGTCGAAGTGCTTTGCCAATTCTTCGGGCATCTCGCCGGTAAAGTCGCCGGTGGGACGGTCTGCACGGCCCGGTACTCGGACGACCTTGAAACAGGTCTCCCCCGCGACCGGGAAATAGCCGATCTGCGCGGGTGTTTCCGCAGAGGTCGCGTCGGGCACGACCATCGGCCCCTGGGTTGACCAGAGCTCAAAGCTCCCCGGCGACGAAGAACGCGGCGGGTCCCCAGCATGAGAGAAGACCGATCGGCCTTGGGAGTCGTGTCCGGTGACGACGAGTTTCATTACATGCGCCTCCTTGCCCGCGCAGGGCTCCGGGTTAGTCTTGTCAGTCTGGCAGAATCATCGTCCCAGGAGAAGGCCTGTTGCCTGAAGCCACAAAGAGGCAGGAGGGCAACCGAGCGCAGGAGTACGCGAGTGCAGACCCTTAGAACCTTCGTCCGCATCATCGATCTCAAAATGATCATCGTGATCGCGCTTGCTCTGGGTTCAACTTACGTCTCGATTCGATTCGGTGTTTTGATCGACATGCCCCTCGAGTTGATCGGCATCGCGATCGTCTTCCCAATCGTGTTCTCGATCAGCCA
The DNA here is from genome assembly GCA_045106235.1 of Myxococcota bacterium. Taxonomy (GTDB): domain Bacteria; phylum Myxococcota_A; class UBA9160; order UBA9160; family UBA4427; genus UBA4427. The sequence goes on along the minus strand of JBGCEJ010000013.1, from coordinate 170,023 downwards.
GGCTTTCACACGACGAGAAGCGGCCCTCACAGAACTGGCGGAGTTCAAGTCCAACCTCGTCGCGATCGTGCTGGCACATCGCGACTGGCCCGAAACGAAACGCTCCGAAGACTCGATCCGGATCCAAGGCATCACGGTTCGTCTCTACAGCAACGTTCAGGAGTTCCTTCGGGAAGACCGCTCGGCGGATTTGAATACGGTCTACGATGCCTTTTCTGGGATCTCGAAATCGAACGAGATCCTCCGCCGCGAAGTGGGTGTTCCTCCGAACGAGATCGCGCGTCTCAATCAACATCTCAAAATCGCGATGACGAATTTTGAAAAGCTCCGCAATATTGCGGTCTACCGGACGCCGCGATCACTACGCGCCTTCACGGGATTCTTCCTGAGCAGCTTTCCGATTCTCTTCGGTCCCTATTTTGCGTTCCTGTCCAGCACGTCCTTTCCGGCGGTCGGGTACTGCGTGGCTGTGATCTATACCGTGGTGTTAGTCGGTCTGGACCATATTCAGGAAGACCTGGAGAATCCCTACGACGGGATCGGCGTGGACGATATCGACTTCGGCGGCGAGTCGACTGAGTCGCAAACCCAGGTCAATTTCCGTTCCATCGCGCGGGGGTAGCAACCCGAAGAGGACGCGAAGGAACACCCCCGTCTCGCGCTAAGGGATGTAGCCGAGCGCGCGAAGCGTTGCTTCCGTCTGAGGATCAAGGGCAGCGGGCGCTGAGCTTTGCCCGCCGCGATCTATGCGTCCATCAAGGGCGCCGCCGAGGTCGAGTAGGATCTCCGTCTCGCTTTCAGCACGATCGTTGAGTTCCTGAGGATCCTTGCGGAGATGGAAAATTCGGTCGCGTTCGATTCCCTCCGCATCGACCTCGCGGAGGAGCTTCCAAGGCGCCCTCGTCAGCGCATAGCGTTCGGGACCGCCGAAACGAAGCGAGGGCATCAGCGTTTCGGCGTACGCTTCGTTCTGCGGAACCTTCGTCTTGTTCACGAGCGCATCCGCGAGGCTTCGTCCGTCGAGGCCCGTCGGTCCTGCCTGTCCGAGCAGGTCGAGGAGGGTCGGCGCGAGATCGACGCCGCGGACCGTTTCGTCAATCACGCGCCCCGCCTCGATCCGGCCGGGAAACGAAACGATGAGGGGCACATGAAGGGACGGCTCGTAGAGATGCCGCCCATGCCCGCTCTGATCATGCTCGCCCAAGCTCTCTCCGTGGTCTGCTGTGACGACGACGAGGGTGTCCTTGCGTAGGTCCCAGGTTTCGAGTGCTGCAAACAATTCCGCGAGCGCCGAATCCATATAGGCAATTTCGCCATCGTAGGGTCGGTCGGCGTAGTCTGATGCGAAGGGCTCCGGGGGCTGATAGGGATGATGGGCATCGAAGAGATGCACCCAGGCGAAAAAACTCTGGTCCGCTTGTGCATGGATCCAGCGAACAGCGCGGCGAACCACGGGCTGAGCCATGCGGTCGGCGTGGGGCCGTTCGATGCCTTGCCAGAGTTTTTTGCTCGGTCTTGCCGTGTTGTCTTCTTCGATCGCATCATCGTAGTGGTCGAAGCCCTGATCTAGCCCGAAGCGGGCGGAGAGAGGGAAGCCCGCTACGAAGGCGCCGGTTTGCCAACCGCTCGCGCTCAGTAGTTCGGCGAGGGTGATCTGGGACGGAGCCAGGATATGGGTTCCGTTCTCGCGAACGCCATGTCGGTTGGGATCGAGCCCCGTAAACATCGAAGCGTGAGAGACAGCGGTGATCGGAGCGGAGGCGAGCGCGTGAGCGAAGCGCGTGCCGCTTTCTGCAAGGGTGTCGAGTGTCGGCGTAGCGATCCGACCGCCATAGCTCCCGAGTCGGTCGGCACGGGTCGTGTCGAGGGTGATCACGATGAGGTTCGGAGCGATGCCCATGGGGCGCGGAGCTGGCAGGACCGCAGGGTAGGCCTGTAAAGGAGGCGGCACGGGGGCCTTTGGGATCTCCGAAGAAATTTCCGTAAGCGGCGCGTTCTGAGCATCGACGTGATTCAGCAAGGCGAAGGAGAGCGCGACGCAGAGCGCACTGAGAACAATGAGCGGAATTAGGCGACGTCGGGCTTTGGCCCGCTGTGTCCGGCAGTCTGCTTCGATTCGCACGACGCTCATTCCTCCATGAGCGGAATCGGCACTTCGTAGGCAAGCCTTTAAGGCTGCTTTCGAGACAATGCTGTGGATCCCCCACTCAAATCGCCCAATGAAGCGCCGCTGTATCCCAACGCTAGGCGAGCCTAAGTTTCTGAATGAAAAACGGATTTCGGATAATGGTTCGATAACAGCGGGGCGCGACGCTTGGGGAATCGAAAATAAACCGGGAGATTCCAAACATGATCACGCGCGTTCCCTTGCGACCTGTAAAACCAACGCGACTGCTGCTCGCACCACAGCGGAGACCCCACGCGAAGCATTCGTTTAGGCGGCTTCTGACGGGGATGCTTCTGGTTGCGCTGTCCAATCTGACGGCGTCGATCGCGGCGGCAGACCTACCGGCCTATCTCGAGCTGACCGTGAACGGTCAGGTCATCGCCGGCGATAGCCTGGCAGTCGAGACTGAGGATCAGATCGCGGTCTATGCTGTTTCCTTGCCCGTCTTTTCGACGGTTTCGTCGGGAGGCGCTGTTCGCAATCCGTCGTCTCGTCCGGTCACGCTCTTGATGGACTTTGATCGATCGGGGTCCGAGATCTTGAATGCTTGGGCAACGGGCGCGACGGTTAATTCTGCAGTGATCTCGTTGTACCGAGCGACTGCGGGCGGAGGTGGGGCCACTGAAAACTGGGCAACCCTCACCCTCTCGGGAGGTCGCATCTCGAGTTATGTCTTGAATTCGCCCGACTCCCTTGATCCTGCGGTGCAGGGCCGGCCGGCGACGCTCCTGGTTGGGTTGACCTATCAATCGGCAACGCTTGCGGAGAACGCGTCAGGGCAATCGAGAACGATCACCTGGCAGACGGGAGGGCCGTGATCGTGCGCGTGAGCGTGAGAGAGGCTGTGAGTGTGAGTCGACTTGTCGCGATCGGGGCTCTATTCGGGCTCTGCTTTTTCGGGGCGGGGGCTTCGGCGGAGGGCGTGATCGTGCGTGGATCGTCTCTCGACTCGGGTGTGTTAGGCACCTCTGTTTCGCTTCCGGACGGGCGCTGGGTCGATCTGCGTTCATTGGTTTTGTCTTCGACGCTACCACCCTATGTCGACTCGGATCTGCTTGTTCACGATCTGAAGACGGGGCGAACTCAGCTCGGCGATCCTGCGCTCGCGAATCTTGCTGCCTTCGCGAATGTGGGGGAGGGCGCCGCTCCTCTAGAGGATTTTCTCTTGGAGGCGGGGGCGCTTTTCGCGTTCGATCAGGATGCTGCGGCGCTCGCTCTACTCGACGCGCCGGGGGAGCTATGGCTTCACGACCCGCTTGCGGGGGGCGGAGGCTATCGGACGGACCCGACGGCGACCGTGCCCGAGCCGGGGGTGATGATGAGTCTGTGGACGGGCGCGCTTGCGCTGGGTGCTTTGCGCCTTTCTACTCGTCGGTCACGCAGCCTTCCGAGGCGCTCTTTACGTTCTTAATGTACTTGTAGAGCGTCCCGCGCTTGGCTTCGAGCGGCGGGGCCTGCCACTTTGCGCGCCGTGCTGCGAGTTCGTCTTCGGGGACCTCGAGCTCGAGGGTCAGCGCCTTCGCGTCGATGGAAATGGTGTCGCCGTTCTCGACGAGGGCGATGGGGCCGCCTTCTTGGGCTTCGGGGGTGACGTGGCCCATGATGAAGCCGTGGCTGCCGCCGCTGAAGCGGCCGTCTGTGATGAAGGCGACGTCTTGGCCCATGCCGGCGCCCATGATCATTGAGGTGGGGGTGAGCATTTCGGGCATGCCCGGCCCGCCCTTCGGGCCCTCGTAGCGGATCACGATGACGCTGCCCTTGTTGATTTCGCCGCGCTCCATGGCCGCGACGAAGGATTCTTCGCGTTCGAAGACCTGGGCGGGGCCGCTGAATTCGAGGCCTTCTTTACCGGTAATTTTTGCGACGGCGCCGTCGGGGGCGAGTGAACCACGAAGGATCGTGATATGTCCCGTCGGCTTGATCGGATCGTTCCAGGGGCGAAGGACTTTCTGATCAGGGTCGAGGCCCGGCAAGTCGGCGACGTTCTCGGCCAGGGTCTTGCCGGTCACCGTCATGCAGTCACCCTCGATTTGCCCGAGCTCAAGCAGCCATTTGATCAGCGCCGGCGTGCCGCCTGCTTGATGAAGATGGTCCATCACGAACGCACCCGAAGGCTTCATGTCGGCGAGGAAGGGCGTCACGTTACTCACGTCCTGGAAATCGTCGATGCTGAGTTCGATGCCGATCGACCGCGCGATCGCGATGAGGTGCAGAACCGCATTCGTTGATCCACCTAACACTGTCAGCACGACCATCGCGTTACGGAGACTCGCGCGGGTGATGATGTCTGAGGGCTTCAAGTCAAGTTCGAGCATGCGGCGAATCGCGACGCCCGCAGCCACGCATTCCTCAAGCTTCTTCTCGTCGGTCGCGGGGGTCGACGAGCTGTAGGGCAGGGACATGCCCATGGCCTCGATCGCGGCCGCCATCGTGTTCGCTGTATACATCCCGCCGCAGGCGCCGGCGCCGGGGCAGGCGTTGCGGACGATGTCGAAGCGCTCTTCTTCGGTGATCTCCTCAGCGAGGAATTTTCCGTAGCTCTCGAAGGCCGAGACGATATCGAGGGGCTCGCCTTTTGTGCTGCAGCCGGGCTTGATCGTGCCGCCGTAGATCATCAGCGAAGGGCGGTTCACGCGGCACATGCCCATGATCACCCCGGGCATGTTCTTGTCGCAGCCGGGAAGCGAGATGTTCGCGTCGTACCATTGCGCGCCCATCACGGTTTCGACCGAGTCGGCGATCAGGTCGCGACTCTGGAGCGAATAGCTCATGCCGCGGGTGCCCATGGACATGCCGTCGGAGACGCCGATCGTGTTGAACCGGAAACCGATCAGGTCAGCGGCCTCGACGCCTTCCTTTACTTTGGTCGCGAGGTCGAGCAAATGCATATTGCACGAGTTGCCCTCATACCAAACCGAGGAAATCCCGACCTGCGCCTTGTTCATGTCCTCTTCGGTCATGCCCGTCGCGTAGAGCATGGCCTGGGAGGCGCCCTGCGCCTTCGGCTGCGTGATGTGACGGCTGATTTTATTGAGGGGCTGGTTCTGGTCGTCGCTCATGATGGGCCTCTGTCGAGTGGGAGGCGCCCAGGATAGGGCAGCTCCACTCGAACAAGGGGGTGTTTACTCCTCTAGTTCAGCTCTTCTCGTGGATGCCTATGTTCGCGGCGCGGCATTGCGCCGCCCTGCCCATATCAGGCTGCTCCAGAGGGTCGCGGTTCTCGGCAGGCCAGAAAGGACGGAAGTGATGGTTCGAGGAGCGACCGAACCGAGACGAGGGAGCGTATTCTGCAAGTTGCGCAGCGGCTGAGGCGCTAGGATCTGCGGACGCCCCGCTCGGAGACAGCATGTCCGTAAAAAAACTATGGTCCTCCGTTGCCCCTTGCCGCGATGATCGGCGAATGGGTCGTTTTGTTCGTTTCGCTCGCAGCCTGGGCGCGTGCGCCCTTCTTTTGGGACCGCTCGCGTGTAGCGACGATTCAGGGGCAGCGCAGAGCGCCCGGCGCGGCCCTCGAACGGTTCCAGTCGTCATCCAGAAACCAACAAAGCATGAATTCGTCGACCGGATCGAGGCGCTCGGTACGGCGGGCTCGAATGAATCGATTGTCGTCTCGGCGCAGGTGACCGAGACCGTCAGTCGCGTTCACTTTGAGGACGGGCAGGATGTTGCGAAGGGCGATGTGCTCGTCGAGCTCACGAGCCGTGAAGAATCGGCTCAGCTCGATGCGGTCAGATCCGCTCTCGGAGAAGCGCAGCGGCAATACGAACGCGCGGCGGAGATGAGTCGCAACGGGACATTGTCCGAGGCGCAGCTCGACGCTCGCACGACGGCTCGCGATGCCGCGCAGGCGCGTCTCGACGAACTCCGAGCCCGGATGCGTGATCGATTGATTCGCGCTCCATTCTCAGGCGTGTTAGGCATGCGTTCGGTGAGTCCGGGCACGCTCGTGCAGCCGGGGGCGATGATTACGACACTCGACGATATCGACGTCATCAAGATCGACTTTGGTGTGCCTGAGCGGTTTCTTTCGGTCCTTTCCGTCGATCTTGTTGTGCGCTCCACGACAGCGGCCTATCCCGACCGGATCTTCGAGGGGACGGTGCGGGCGATCGATCCGCGAGTCGATCCGGATACCCGGTCCGTTCGTGTTCGGGCGGACCTGCTGAACCCGGAACATGAACTCCGACCGGGGATGTTGGTTTCGGTCGAACTGACCGCGAATCGAAAAACGGGGCTCGCCATTCCCGAAGAAGCCATCGTTCCGATCGGCGAGCGTCGCTTCGTGTTTATCGTGACTCCTGAAAAGCGTGTGGACCGAATCGAACTCACGACGGGGCGTCGTGACAAAGGTCTCGTCGAGGTCCTTGCGGGACTTGGCGGAGAAGAGAGTGTCGTCCTGGAGGGCGGGTCTATGCTGAGTCCAGGGAGCGCCGTTGAGATTGTGCCGCGGGGTCCGCGCCAAGGCGATGCACTCAGTGAGCCCGGAGCGAGGGGGTAGTCGCCCGTGTTCTTATCCGACGTCTCCGTCGAGCGACCGGTCCTCGCCACGGTCTTGTCCATGCTCATTGTCGCCTTCGGTATTCTCTCCGTCGGCGGCCTGCCCCTGCGCGAGATGCCCGACGTCGACCCGCCCATCGTGTCCGTGACAACGACCTACCTTGGCGCCTCCTCCGCTGTCGTCGAGAGTCGAATTACGAAGCCGCTCGAGGACCGTCTCAATGGAATAGAAGGGCTGCGCACGATTCAGGCCACCAGCAGCGACGGCGCATCGAGCATCACGATTGAGTTTGAGCTGTCTCGTGACCTCGAGGACGCCGCCAATGACGTCCGCGAACGACTCTCTCGCGCCCTCGATGATCTCCCCGATGAAGCCGACCCGCCGGAGATCTACAAGGCGGAGGGCGATGCGAGCCCGATTCTCTGGCTTAGCCTGGGCAGCAGTACGCAGGACGCCCTCGAACTCACGGATTATTCCGAGCGGTATCTCGTTGACCGGTTTTCCGTGCTCGACGGAGTCGCACGGGTGCGGCTTTCTGGCGATCGTCGCTTTGCGATGCGCATCTGGCTCGACCGGGTCGCTCTGGCGGCGCGTGCGATTTCAGTCGCCGACGTCGAGTCCGCTCTGCGTCGCGAAAACGTAGATCTGCCCGCAGGTCGTCTCGAGTCGACCCAGCGCGAGTTCGCGGTCCGCGTCGAGCGTGGCTACGGCACGGTCGAAGATTTCGAGAAGCTCGTCGTTGCCCGCGGTGACGACGGCTATCTCGTTCGCTTGTCGGAAGTGGCGAAGGTCGAACTTGGTCCCGAGGAATGGCGAACCTACTACCGCGGGAACGGCGAGCCACGCATCGGCATAGGAATCGTCAAACAATCGGGGGCCAATACGACTTCGGTCGCGGCGCTCGTGCGAGATGAACTGGTTCGCGTTCAGGATGAACTTCCGGAAAATCTCGAACTGACCATGTCCTGGGACAGCTCGGAATATGTGCAGGCCTCCGTCGATCAGGTCTATACGACGTTCGCGCTCGCGATGATTCTCGTGTTTATCGTGATCTACCTGTTTTTGGGGACGAGCCGGGCAGCGCTGATTCCTGCGATCACCGTCCCCATCTGCATCATCGGTAGCATGAGTTTCCTCTTCGCTTTCGGCCTTTCGCTGAACCTGCTGACTTTGCTTGCCCTCGTGCTTTCGATCGGCCTCGTGGTCGACGACTCCATCGTTGTCCTCGAAAATGTGCAGCGACGCATCGAACTCGGCGAGCCGACCTTGCTCGCCGCGAAACGCGGGGCCCGCGAAGTGGGCTTCGCGGTGATGGCGACGACGCTGGTCGTGATTGCTGTCTTCGTGCCGATCGCCTTTCTAGGCGGGGCGACGGGCCGCTTGTTCCGCGAGCTCGCGATCACGATCTCGGCGACGGTGGCGATCTCGAGCTTCGTCGCGCTCAGCCTTTCGGCGATGCTTTGTTCGAAGCTGCTGGTCCGAAAGGAGAAGAAGGCTCCGCTTGCCAGAATCGCTGGGAAGGGCCTCGACGCGCTGCGTGACCGCTATGCAAAGCTGCTTGCCGGCGTCCTGCGCCGACCGCTGATCGTGGTCGCAGTCCTCTTGTTTGCGATCGCGGGGGTAGGACTGCTCTTCCGCGAGGTGCCAACAGAGCTCGAACCCGGTGAAGACCGCGGCGCATTCATGATGATGCTCTTTGGTCCGGAAGGCGGTAGTTTCGATTATACCGTCGACCATTTACGCCAGGTCGAGGACCGCGTGCTTTTTCCATTAGTTGAGCGCGGTGAGATTCGAAACGCCATCACGCGTGTGCCCGGATTCGGGAGCGGCGATTCGATGAACTCGGCGATGGGGATCATCGTCCTCGAGCATTGGGAGGATCGGCAGTACTCCGCCGACGAGCTAATGGGAATCCTCGCCCGAGAATCGGCATCGATTGCCGGGGTCCGTGTTTTCGGCCGGAGTCCGGGCGGCCTCGGCTCGCGCGGGATGGGACGCGAAGTTCAGTTTGTCCTGAATGCAAGCAGTCACGAAGAGGCGGGAGCGTGGTTGCAGCGCCTGCTCGCAAGGGCATCCGAAGTGCCCGGCCTGCTCGCCCCGGACGGTGACTATAAGCCCACTCGACCCGAGATTCGCGTCGAGATCGATCGCGCGCGTGCCGCGGATCTCGGAGTCTCGATCGAACAAATCAGCCGCACGCTGGAGACGATGTTAGGTTCTCGGCAGGTCGGCACTTTCGTCGATCGGGGCGAGGAGTACCCCGTCATTTTGCAAGCTCAGGAGGGGCAGCGGAGAGACCCGCACGACCTCGAAAACCTCTATGTGCGTTCGATGCGCACAGAGAAGTTGATCCCCCTTTCGAACCTGGTTTCCACCCGTGAGATTGCGGATGCCGGCGCACTTCGGCGACTCAATCGTCTTTCCGCGGCGACGCTGGAGGGCAGCGTCGCGCAGGGGCATACGCTTGGAGAGGTGCTGGACGGCTTGGTCTTGCTGGCCCGGGACGAGCTGCCCGCGACGGTGCAGATTGAATACAAGGGTGTCTCGCGTGAGTTTCGCGAGTCGACCTCGGCCGCCTACTTCACCTTCGGGATGGCGCTCTTGATCGTGTTCCTCGTGCTTTCGGCTCAATTTGAGAGCTTTGTTCATCCAGTCGTGATCATGCTGACCGTTCCTCTCGCCATTGCGGGCGCACTCCTCGGGCTCTGGGCGCTCGGCGGAAGCATGAACATCTATAGCCAGATCGGCATGACCATCCTGATCGGGCTTTCGGCGAAGAACGGCATCCTGATTGTGGAGTTCACGAATCAGCTTCGAGGCTCGGGAGTCGAGTTCCGCGAAGCCGTCGTCGAGGCGGCAACAACCCGACTCCGTCCCATTCTGATGACCGGTTTGTCGACGGCGATTGGCGCTTTGCCACTCATGTTCGGTGGCGGGGCAGGCTCAGGCGGCCGGTTTTCGATCGGCGTCACGGTTTTCGCCGGAGTGACCTTTGGAACGCTGTTCACGCTCTTCGTTGTGCCCGTCGCATACGATCGAATCGCCCGAAGAACCAAACTTCCAGGCAGCGTTGCCAAGCGCCTTGAAGAACTTGAGGCGGAGGCGCCGATTATCGAGCGCGGTATCGGGAAAGTGGCCTGATCGGCCCGGTGGCCCTAGAAAGCTTGGCGAATCTTCGCTCGTACTTAGCCTCGTGCGCGTCGGGTCAGTCCATCTCAGGAGGAGGGCAATCTGCGACGGGCTCCGAGTAGGCCGAGTCCGAACCCGAAGAGCACGGCGGTTCCCGGCTCCGGGACCACGCTCCAAGAGATCGAGCCCTCTGTTTGGGAGCCAGAGAAGCTGCTGATTCCGAGGAAGAGTTCGTAGTCGATGTCCGGCAATAGGTAGAATGAATAGGGGTCCCCGAGGCGAGCTTCTTCTCGGATGTAGGGGCGGGCTCCGTAGGCGTTATGAATCTCCTCGCCGTCGGCGGAAAAGATGGCCCGGACTGACGCCGAAGCGGAATCGCCCTCTAGACGCCAAGTTGCCGCCTCATCGACCCGAAACATTATGGTCAGGCCGCTGTCCGCCTGATGATCCCCATAACCTGAGTCTGCTGTCGCATGGAAGTCCGCGCGCTGGTCCGTAATCGTGCTTTCGTGGTACGCCGTCACTCCGTTGGAGCGAGCTGTTGCGGACCATGTTCCGAAGACCAATGGACTCGTCTCTCGGTCGTAGGCGTTGTAGTACTCGTCTTCCCCGTCGAGACCGCAACCCGGGCAGTAGCCGCTGTAGTCGGCGGCTGCTCTCCGCAAGACGGAGCCTTCCTCGGTCGGCGTAGGTAGCCACGGGTAGCGCGGCGGGTCTCCGGTCTCCCATTCGAAGATCATGCTCGTCGCAAGCGCTGTTCCTGGAACCAGCAGGATTAGGGTTGATGCGAGCGCCAAAAGGCCAATTAGTGGGTACACAAGGGATCTGTTGCTCATCGGATTCTCCCAGCCGGACGAATTTTACGTCGTCTTTAGGAGGTAGTCCGCGCGCATGTTATGTGACGGAGAATCTGGCGCCGTGCCGGTAGGGGCTGTCTTAGGCAAAGTTCGACGTCGTGGTGGTCGAACTGCCCCTCCAACGATCAGGAGACTCGAGGAGCGGAACAGGGAAGCGCAGCTCCCAGCTCCCGATTGACGAACGGGCTCGGCCATCTTCGTTGCGGCTTTTCTCGTCGAAGGAGGCGCAAGAGCTTCACCGTAGAGATCATTTTGGAGGCCCGTGCGCTCGAACCTCAGGGCCCTGAGTATTCGTCCGCCGAAACGAACATCTCCAGATGAACCTCTTCAGGCGGGTCGATATCAATGATGACGACATAGGCGTCGAGCGGATCAAATGTGGGAGGTAAGTCCTCGGTGCCCTGGCGAAGAATGACTTGGACCCGGCTCCCGAGTGTTCGTCCGCGAAGCGCATTTTCGAGATAGCTCGGAAGCATCGACGAATTGTCCCCGTCGATGACGTATCCGATCCCTTCCTCGCCGCCTTCCCAATGGGATTCAACAAGCTCGCCTGTGCTCCATCGATAGACGTCGTAGCGGAGAGCGACCAGATCGCCTTCTTTGATCTGCGCTCCATCGCCTTGGTTCAAAGCGCGCTTCGAGGAGCGACTGGGGAGAGGGGCATCCGGAATTTGCATGGAGACTTCGCCCGTTTCGCTCACTTCGACCGAGGGGAAATCATAGTCATCGTCACGTGCAGAGTACTCGTCGGCCAGTCGATTGCTTCCGAGTTTCTCGATCCGCGCAATAAGAGCGCCTTCGCCGGCACGCAGTGCATAACGAAGCGGCGGGCGGCCTCCTGCCCAGGCCGGGGGTTCTGATTCGCTGAGTCCGCTCAAATGCGGGTCATTCTGACCGGCTGAGTCGTCCTCGAGCGGGGCGCCCTGGACATCGCCGGTTCCTGCATCGAGGTGTGGCTCCGGGGCCGCCATCCGGAGATTCTCATTCGCGGAATCGCCGCCCGCACGTAAGAGGACTCCGCCGAGGATAAGCAGACCGACGATAGTCAGGGCAATCACTTTCGGAGCTGTATTCGAGAGGGGCATAGCGGAGAGTCTCTGTTTAATGAGGACGGGAAGGGGAGGGAGCCGAAACTCCGCTCGCCCATGCGGGCGAGCGGAGTTCAACTCAGTTCACTCCAATCGGTCGATTAGCGGGACCAGCGCGACCATCGAGATCGATGGCTTCGGTTGCCGTGATGCACTTTCGAACCATGCTCGTAGTGCTTCTTGATGAAGCGGTGGAGTCCGTGGTCGGAATCTTGGCTATGGCGACTTCGGTGATGGCCTCGGAACCAGTCGTGGCGGTCATGCCCGTGATGGCTTCTGAACCCGAAACCGCGGCCGCCGCGGCATCCACCACGGTGAGACTTAACAAGTTCAACCGTCACGATCGCGGTATCCATCGATCCGCTCGTGCTCGTGAGCATGTACTCGATCGAGAACGTGCCTTCTTCCGTCGTCTCCGAGATGACGATCATATTCGAATCGCTGATCATCACGGTTCCGGGAACGTCGCTCGAAAGAATGGAGAGACTGTCTACGTCCTCCGAGGCGACGTCGTTTCCAAGAACATCCACGACGAGCGTCCGCCCAACCCGACCGTTCGCCGAATCATCCTCGGCCACCGTCGGTGTCATTGAGACCGGGCAACCGAGGCCCGCATCCCAATTGAAGATCGTCGGGTCTGCGGCCGAGGGGCTCGTCCCGAAGGAACGACCACTATCCGGCTTTACATCGCTATCAAGGGAGGGATCACCTGCGCGCAAAGGACTGAACGTACATTGATCCGAGGGCTTCTCGACATGAATGCGGAACAGGCCGGCATCGAGGTCTTCGAATCCGTAGGTGCCATCGGACGCCGTGGTCGTCGTCATGATGGGGTCCCAACGAAAGGTTCCGTTTGGGTTGAGCCCCTGGAGTTCCAGGTTGATCACGACACCCGCGATTCCTTCCTCACCGACATCCTGAAGTCCGTCTACATTGAGATCGGACCAGACACGTCCGCCGATCGCGCCGTCGCCATCTGCGGGGTCGCCTTCGAGCGCTTGGGCACCTCCTGCGAAGAACGCAAATGCGGATCCGGCAGCAATCGCAACCATCCCTTTCGCGATTCCGCGTGCATCCTTCACTCTTACTAATTCACTTCGTTTGGTCACTTTCGGACACTCCTTCATACGAAAACCCCATCCCTCACCGCGAAAAGACAGTCAGGAACGGGCAAAGTTGATGCGCGATCGAAGAAGCTCATGGCGTCGTCGAACGCAGCACCAACGGATTGAAACCCTCACACAGGGAAGTGACCGTCGCGCCGTGATCCTTGACACACTCGGGGTCTGATTGCGCGTGAAGCGCACAGGGCTGAACCTTTTTCGGCCGAAATTGCACCTCTCCCGCACGCAAAGGAGCGCCGCAGACGGGGCAGCGAAAGCGAACCGCCGCCGCGCAAAACCCAGCGGCGTTGCTGGATTTACGGAAGCCGCCCGGGAGCCTTCTCTGGAAGTCTCTACCTGGGCAGTCTCAATGGCGGAGAGGGTGGCGTCGTGCGGGTAGGGGCTGGCTTAGGCGAAGCTAGACGTCTTCGTGGATGGGCTTCCCTGCTCGCGTAGCCCGTCGGCGCAGGCACCGGGTTTGCGCAGAGGAAGTCGGCGTCGACTCTGGGTGCCCTGAGGGGACGAGCGACGGCCTGCGCTCCGAGGGTTGCTTGCGTGCATTTTTTTCGTTGCTGAGAAAACGCTGAGAATTAGAGCGGCGCAAAGCTGCGATTCTCGACCCGTCGCCACCTTTCCCACAAGGAGATCCACCCCATGCATCGCCCCTTTCGAGTCTGGACCGGGTTCCTTTTGCTGGTGGCAACACTCTGGCTCATCGCTGCGCCGATCGATTCGGCCCATGCCCGAACGGCGTCCAGTCTCGCCGTGTCGGGTGGGGCGCGCGTCGTCGTAGAGGATCACCCCGCGCTGAACCCGACGGGCGCGATCACGATCGAGGCGTGGGTTCGCCCCACGACCTATGCCGGCTCTCCCACGATCTGGGGCAAGCAGTTCACTGCAGGACAGTGGCTCGGCCTCTCGCCATCCGGGCGAATTCGATTCTTTCCCTCCGGCATAACCTCTTCCGAAGATGGCCTAACGCCGGTGCCGATCGCGGACTGGAGTCACGTGGCGGTGACCTACGATCCCAACACCGGACGCCGAACATACTATCTGAACGGGATCCTCGATCTGGACGTGACGGGGCCGGCTGAACCACTCGGTGTCAGTACGCGCGACGCCGGGATCGGCGCCGAAGCGTCCGGAAGTTTCGGCTTCACGGGGAATCTCTCGGAACTCAGGATCTGGGGCGTCGTACGAAGCCAGGACGAGATTCGGGACACGCTCTGGCGCCAACTCCCGTCCGACCACGATCCGGGTCTCCTCGTCGTGTTCCCTCTGAACGGCTCGCCGGAGGAAGCCGCGGGCGCGGTCGTCACGGAAGCCGTCAGCGGAGCCTCTTTTCCAGCCTTCCCGGCGCCGCCGACCCTGGCCGAGCCCACCCGAATCCCGCGTCTAACGACGACCCCGAGCGTCGATGGAGTCTGCGACGGCGCCGAGTATGGCGCCGCTCAATCCCTGCCCATCTGGTTCACGAGCGGCGCAATCGCCCCTCCTGCCACAATGGTCAGAGTAGGAGCAGACGCGACGGATCTCTACATCTGCTTCCCCGCTCGCGGCATTCCTTTTTCGGGTCGAGTGGAAGTGCTTCTCGACGGTGGCAACGAAGGCGGCGACATCCCGCAGTTCGACGACTACCGCTTCACGGTCGACCGCGATGGAACCGTCTTCGCGCGGCGGGCTTCGGGCTCCATTCCGACGGTCTGGTCGATCGTCGCAATTCCTGGCTTCGAGGCGAACCGCAGCGTAATCGACGAGTTCGATGAGAGTTTCGAGTTCCGCATCCCCCGGTCCCTGATCACAGATCCTGACGGTCTATTTCGCATCCAGCTGAGAGATAGCCAGGCTGCGGCGATGACCGACCCCCAACGCAGTCACACCTGGCCGGCCGGGGGCCTGACCAGTCAACCCTCGAAATGGGCGCTTGCACGGATCGATGACGCTCCGCCCGTTCCCGATAGCAGAGCGCCCTTCGTCAGCATCATCGGCATCGAACCACTTTATGGAATCCGCACGACGGAAGACCCCATTAGCGTCAACGTGGTCGCTGACGACGACGTCGACATCCAGTCCGTCACGATCGAGGTCGATCGAATGGTGGTCCGCGTTTGCGACGAATTGGGTCCCGACGATCGAATTGTTCAATGCAGGGTCGACATGGGGACGATGGCGCTCGGGCAGCATTCTGCCCTCGCGTACGCGGTCGATCATGCAGGACGCGAGACGACGAGCCGATTCGAGACCTTCCGAATCGAGGTCGATGGCGCGGCACCGGAGCTTGAGGTGTCGCATTCCCCGCGACAGCTCGTCGGGGGCGGCCTCGTGACGATCCAGGCCGTCGCGAGCGACGACTCGGGTATCCGCGAGATCGAGATCGAAACCGACGATTTCGGCGTAGAAACCTGCACGTTCAGCGGTTCTGTCTCCCCGCGTACGTGCACCATGAGCATTCCAGTCGATTGGCCGACGCGGTTCATACGCTATCGGGCCCGGGCAGAGGACAACGAGCTTCGATTCGCTCGCTCGTCTGGGCGGGTCGTGCTCGTGAACAACGTGGCGACGTCTTCGACCGATAGCGACCGCGACGGGATCAGCGACGAGCACGAACTCCGACTGTGTACGGATCCGTTCAATCCCGATACCGATGGGGACGCACTGCGCGACGACTGGGAACTACTCGGCGTGCCGGACGAATCCGGCACCGGAGTCCTCATCGACCTGCCGGCGCTTGGCGCGACGCCCTGCTACCCAGACTTGTTTCTGCAGCATGACTACGAGGTCGGCGCCCGCGTGGAAAGTGCCGCGATCGACAACGTCAGGGCCACCTTTCGGCGAAACGGCTTTCGCCTCCATTACGAGGAGAACGAACGACCGCGGGTCTCCGCGGAGCCTCTCTCTCCGCTGAACTCGACCTTCGCGATGTACCAGACCGCGGGCAACGACGGCGCGTTCTGGTTCCCTGCCGAGTATCACTGGACGCACTACTACACGTTCAGCAGACATAGCGTCGGTCGATCTGCCGGCTTCGACCGCCGATTCCTATACGAGATCTACGTCGCAGACGAGCCGGTCTGCGCGGGCGGAGCTGAGGAGGGCAACAGTTGCGAGGAGGATTCGGACTGCCCAGGAAGCACCTGTATCACGCAATGCGGATGTCCAACGGACGGGAGTGTCGACCCCGCGGCCTGCGGTTTGGCCCAGGCGTGCGTGCGCGAAGATGCCGACCGCCAGGCGCAGCGTTTCATTCATGAACTGGGGCACGCGATGGGTCTCGGGCACGGGGGCCGAATCGGATCGCGGGACCTGGTGATCATTGGCGACTACGCCTACTACGACGGGTACTGGGATAATGCGAACCAGAAACCCAACTACATGAGCGCGATGAGCTACAACAGCAGAGGAAGCAATCTCTGCCTGGACTCCGCGAACAACCTTGTCATGGAGCTGGATTATTCGTCACAGCAAATGCCCGACCTGGACGAGTCCAACCTTGACGAACGACCCGGTGAGTTCTCAGCTGCTCTCGGCGCCCTCGATTGTTCTCATGCGGAGGATTCACTGGCGGTGCCGATCCTTCGGTACACCTGTCTCGATTCCGACGAGGGGCCGCTGGGCGATGACGCCGGGCGACGTTTCTTGATGCTCAGCGATGGCTCGCGAACGACGGATCGTCGCGCGCAGAATGGATCGTGGGACCGCTCACCCCCGACTCATCCAGGCGGGATCGATTTCAACTGCGATGGCGCGATCCAGGAATCCGTCGCTTCGAACCTGAATGGCGACAATGTCGACCATATCATTCCGCTCGAACCCTGCGATGGCGTGGACAACAACCCCAACGACACGTTAGGCACCGACGAAGGCTGCAATTGGTCAGCGGATTCCCAAACCCTTGTCAGCCGAAATGACTGGGAGCACATCCCCAGTCCGCCGAGCTGCCAAATCCCTTACTCTAACAGTCGTTCCTGCTACCCCTGGCCTGCCGCCTATCGAGACGCGATCGGTGCTCACGCCCTCGACTGCCGACCGTCGGACGCTCCCGTCGCTGACTGCGAAGATAGCCTTCCGACCTTTCCGGAAGCGTCGGGTCCGCCGATTGCGATGGCCTCGCCGGTCGGGCCCGTTCCCGAGCCCGACGATTTTCAGACCGTGCTTCCTCCCGGAACCGAGCTTTGCGACGGAATGGACAATGACGGCGACGAGCTCGTCGACGAAGGGTGCCGAGACGGAGATGGCGATGGCATGAGCGACTCGATCGACAACTGTCCGGCTACTCCGAACGCCGACCAGGCTGATTCGGATCGAGACGGACTGGGAGATGCCTGCGAGGACCCAATCGTCGGCGAACCCTACTCGGTTTTCCAGAGTTCGAACGGCTCGATGTTCGCGTGGCAGGCTTCCAGTCAGGACGCGCTCGGCTGGAACGTTCGCTGCCTCCATCCAGGGGAAGAGACGCTCCGTTTTATGGGCGACACCTACCCTTCGACCGAGGAGATGGATTTCGAATTCCTGCCGCCTTGGGCTGGCACCTACGTCTGCGAAGTCCGTCCCGTCGACCTGCTAGGCGAGGAAGGAGATGCGGCGAGCATTACGTTCACGACCGATCTGGATGACGACGGAATGCCCGACGCGGACGAGATCCCGGTCCCGGAGCCCGGATTCGGCGTGGGTCTCCTCGGGAGCCTGCTCCTTCTCTGCGGCCTCGGTCGCCTCGGCCAACGTGACGAACACGTCCGTGTCGGATTTTGACCATGAATTCCCCCGCTCCCGCCCCCGAGAACTCCATGACCTGTCGACGAACCCCCGCTGTCTCTCTGATCAACCTGATTGCACTCTGCATCGCCTCATTCGCGTTGGTCGGTCCGGCGATCGCGCAACAGGCCCTCCGCTTGGACTTCAATTCGGAACTCGGCTTCGTCGCGACGGATACCGGATCCGGGACGCTGACGGGCGGCACGCCGGGGGTGACGACGTTCCGGGGGAACATCGACTATTTCGATGCCTGCGGACAGGATTGTATTGCGGACACGTCGGATCCGTCCGATGTCACTTATTCCTTCTCGTCCGGAACCGGTTCATTCGACGGCCTGGGTGTTCAGCTCTCCGCCGACTCGATCCGAATCGGGATCGTCGACCAGGATGTGATCGATCCCGAAATCAGGGACTTCGCCGCTCTGTTGGGACTGACCGTATCCGTCGGGCAGACCTTCGATCTCTGGGCCGCTCGAGCAAGTTCGTCGGTCGCAGGCGGCGCATCTGAGGTCGAGTGGTCTGTCATCCATCTCTACGTTTCGTCCAATCCGATCAACGGCGTCGCTTATCAGGCCATCCCACCAGCGGGTGCGGATCTGGTGGTCCTCGAAGTCGAGGAATCGGCGAGCGCCGATCTTTATTTGGCTCTGGGATCCGCAACGGCCGTCTTACAGGGAACCGACTGCCAACCCGGTAGCATCGGGCTCGCGGGGATGTGTGAAGCGTGCCCGGCCGGATCCTTCAGCGCGACGCAGAACGCCATCGCCTGCACGCCCTGCCCGGAAGGGTTCGCAAGTGGCCCAGGTGCGTCGTCTTGCACGACCTGTGATTCGGGGACGGTCGCCCCCGGAACGGGCAACACCGTGTGCACAAATTGTTCACCGGGCACCTCGAGCATCGCCGGATCCGGCGCGTGTTTCGAATGCGACGCAGGCAGCGCGAATCCAGCGAGCGGGGGGATGTGCGAGATCTGCCCGGTCGGCACGATCGCCATGAGTTCCGGAACGACCGAGTGCAGCGTCTGCCCTGCAGATTTCTTCGCCAGCACGCCCGGCTCGACGATCTGCGACGCCTGTCCGCCCGGCGAGACGTCCGCCCCCGGCTCCGCCTCCTGTCAGGTCCCGCCGCCGGTTCCGATGATGGGGGTGATGGGGCGCTGGCTGCTCCTTCTATGTGGCTGGGGCGTGCCCGCGGCGATCCTGGGCCGCAGGTATGCCTAGGGCGACCTCTGAGCTGAGAAGGATCAGAGTACCTATAACATTCGGCCGGTTCTGGGAACTCCCCAACAGATCGGGCCTTTGGAAATGCAAACGCTAGGCGAAGACTAGACGCGGGCGGCGCCTCAGATGAGGGTCTTGCCGGCCCAGCAATCGAGGAGATGACAATGGGACGCGGGATGGAACAGCTGAAAACCAAAAACGGACGGCGATTGATTTTGAGCCTCTGGGCCCTGGCGGCGCTCGTCGCAGCAACGCCCTCCGAGGCCGTGGACGGTGTTTTCGAGATCAACCAGACCTGTGCCACGCAGACGGGCTGCTTCCCGCTCGATGCGCCGGGGCTTCCCGTCGAGATTTCTCAGCCCGGCAGTTATCGGCTGACAGGGAACCTCGCGACGTTGAACAAGGGCACGACGGCGATCCTGATCGCGGCCGACGACGTCCATCTTGACCTCAACGGCTTCACAATCGCCTGTTCGTTTTCAACGCCTGCTCCGGCGGGATGTACCGCCGCAAGCGGTCAGGGCATTGGCGTCGCCGCCGACAACGTGTTTAGTCGCGAGCGCGCGACGGTCCGTTCGGGAACGATCCGTGATATGGGCAGTCATGGCGTTCAGCTCGGTCGGGGCACATTGGTTGAGAATGTACGCATCCACGATAATGGTGGAATTGGAATCAGCCTTGGCGACAATAGCGGCGGAACTTCTGAGTTCGGCGGGAGATTTTCGATCATTCGGGGAAATTCGATCGCGTCCAATGGGAGCGCCGGAGCCTTTGTGCCCAATGCAAGTCTGATCGTCGACAACGTGATCGAGTCGAACGCCGGACCCGGTCTATTCAGTCTTGGCCAGACTGAGACCGCCTACCGGGACAACGTCATCCGATTGCAGAGCACGAACGTTTCCGGAATCGCGTTCCGGGATCTGGGTGGGAACTATTGCGGTGGACCGCCTTGCCCTTAGCCCTTCCCTGACCTTGAGCTGATCGCGAAGTCAAGCGCCCACGCCCGCGTCCCTTTTGCTCCGGCGAACGGGGGTGCCAGGGGAAACGCCGATGCTGCGGATAGAGATCAACGTGCCCCGCGGCGTGAACGGAGGCCCCGAACCCTCGGTCTCCGGTTCCTCTGCGGCTGGGACGAAGGTCCAAAATCTCTTGGAATCGCGTGTTTTTCGAGCCAACTGACTCTGTGCGGTGAAGGTCTCCGCTCGGAGAGACGCAATGGCGGAGAGGGTGGGATTCGAACCCACGGTACCCGTGAAGGTACACTTGATTTCGAATCAAGCGCGATCGACCGGACTCCGCCACCTCTCCGCGGGGCGCCGAATCTAGCAAGCTCCGGGCAAAATGGGGATAGATCGGCGGAAGGATCTTCTTGCGGGTTGTCCCGAGGCTGAATCCCCGCCGGTTCCCCGCCGGAGCCCCCGCGGAGGTGGGGTTCGCCGCCTCGCAGCCCTCGTGCTAGCCTGCGCGCACTCCGAAATAGGCCCAGTATGGCCTTGGCGCCGCGGCGCCCGGATTTGAACAACGAAGGACCGATTTACTTTGGCTCGAGACGACCTAATTCAAGCGACCGGAAGCGTCGATAAGATCCTCGGCGGTGGCCGCTACCAGATCACTCTGGAAAACGGACAGCAGGTGACTGCACAGCTGTCTGGGAGGATGCGCCGATTTCGCATTCGCGTGATTCCGGGCGATCGCGTGACCGTAGGGCTCTCGCCGTACGATCCGACGCATGGCTTCATCACCTTCCGCCTCAAGGAAGGCCAGTCCGCGCCGGGCCAGTAGGCCTGCTGCGCTGACCTGCGCTGCCACTTCGACACGTCCCCGGGCGATCGATCGTTGACTATGGATTCGCCGGACGTTCCTGATGCACGTGAGCCTTCATCCGAGGGATCCGTCGGGACGGATGCGTCGCCGCAGCCCTCGTTGCCCCCTCCGCCTAAAACGCCTCTGGCGACGATTTGGCGGCTTAAAACGATTCAGGCCTTTGATCGCTGGCGATTGCGGCGTCTTCACGCCCGTCATCCAGGGCTCGAAATCGACGCTGAGGCGAGTACGAATCTGGCCTCCTCGCATTTCGCGCTCGCGCCGGGCGCGAAGCTTCGAATCGGGCCGCGGGTGTACACGGAACGCCGGAGCCAAGGGTTTCATATCTCTGTCGCAGAAGGGGCCGAGGTCGAAATCGGGGCGGACACCTGGCTGAGATCAGACCTCGGGCCTGTCCTGATTTTCGCTTTTCCGGGGGCTCGGATTCGAATCGGCAAAGAGGGTTTTCTGAACGGCTGCCATCTCAGCTCGAAGGATTTTCTCGAGATCGGACAGCGGGTCTGGATCGGTCCAGGGTCTCGGGTTTTCGACGCGGATCAGCATGATCTCGATGCGGTCAAGAAGGAACGGATCGAGGGCGTGACGATCGGCGATCATTGTTGGGTCGCAGCGGATTGCACTGTTCTCCGAGGCGTCGAGATCGGGGAGCAGAGTGTCGTCGGGGCGCGCTCTCTCGTGAGCCGCTCCCTCCCGCCTCATACTCTCGCGGTCGGAAATCCGGCCACGCGGCAAGGGGAGGTGGGGGACCGTTCCGAGGTCCCGATCTAAGTCGCTCCGATCAGGTGACTGCCCCTCGATCGACTCCATTGGGGTTAAAAGCACCCGAAATGCGCTCGCCAGGGGGCTCTCCAGAGGCTCGGCAGATGCGGAGTCCTAGACCGCGCGTCGAACAAGATGGTTCAGATTGCATCATCACTGAATCCTTAGTTTTGCCGATAAAAACCCCGCGTTAGGGCTCCTCTGCCTAGCGATGGGAGCAGATTACGATGATTGCAATTATTGGACTCGCAGGCCTGAGCTGTTTCATGTTGGTGAGCCTTTGGGTCGGGCTTCGCTTATTGCTGCTGGCCAGGCGGACCAATCAGCTTCCTGAAACGCTCGTGGGCGCATCGCTGTTTTTGTCCGGGGGGCTCGGGCTTGCTCTGGCGATTGGGGCGGAAGCGATTCCGGGCCTTTCTGTAGAAGTCGCGCATCTGATTAGGTGTATTTCGATCATGTTAAGCGCCGTGGGATACGGTGCGCTTTACCTCTTCGTCTGGCTCGTTTTTCGGCGCAAAGCGATCTGGGGCAAGCTGCTCTTTGCGCTCTGTACGGGTGCACTCTTGGTGGGCACCGTTGGGGATATCCTGACGCGTGAGGCTGGAGAGCCGCTCCTCGGTGTCGCTGCCAAGTTTGGTCCCTTCGCGATCCTTAGCGTCTTTTCCCGGATGGTCGCCTATGGCTGGGCTTCATGGGAATCCTTCGCCTACTACGGAATGATGAATCGCCGCGTTGCAATTGGACTTGCAGACGAGGCGCTGGCGAATCGATTTTGGCATTGGGGCGTCTGCATGTCCTCCTGCTTCATGGTCTGGGTTGTGGTGCTCGTCGATAAGGCATTTGGAGGGATGGGGATCCCTGGAGAGGTGCTTGCGGTTGCCTCATCGCTGTTAGGCTTTGTGACAGCCGCTGCGATTCATCAGGCATTTTTCCCGAAGCGGGCTATGGCTGCGGACTCAGCCGGTGTTGGCGCGAACGAAGAGTCAGCGGGCGCTGCATGAGTCAGCCCTCCCTTTTTGATATGGCGGCGGACCGGCTCGATGATCTCACGGATCTCAGCCGGTTGGAGAGTCGCGGCACGCTCCGGATTATCCTGAAGAAGGCGGGCTTTGATGCGCGGAACGTCTCAGCGTCGGATCTTGGGGTCGTTCTCGAAAAGCTGCTTCCGGAGGAGTTGGTCGCGCGCGGGATTGATGATGCGGAGAACGTGGTTCGCAGATTGATCGAAGGATTAGCGAAAGCACCCGCTGCCGGAGACACGCAAGAAACGCCAGACGCCGTCTTTCGACGGTTTACGAGCTGATCTTGGGACTTGCGCCGAGCGCGGCATAGGCGGCTTCGACGAGCGCATTCGTACGTGGCGTTTGCCAGCGCTGGCCCGGGCGATTCATGAGGTAGGCGAAGCAGAGGCCTGATTCGGGGTCGGCGAAGCCCAAGGTGCCGCCATAGCCGTAATGCCCGTAGCCCGCGCCGGTCGCGCCGAGGGGACGGGTTTCTTGAGAAAGCTGGAAGCCGAGGCCGAAGCGCGAGGGCTTCCCCAGTACGCGGTCGATCCCTTCTGACTGGGTGGACGTCGCTTCTTCGCGGAGCGTCTCTCCGACGATTCCGCCCTGGCTTGGGGGAAGGCGCATGAAGGCATCGTAGATCGTTGCAACACTTCGGGCTGTCGCGTGGCTATTCGTGGAGGGGATCGAACAGCTTCGCCAATCCGGCGTGTTGACGACACCGAAGCCCGAGAGGCCAACCGGATTGAAGTAGACGCCCGCCAGCATCTCATCCGTTTCAGCATCGCCGGTCCCCATATGCGACTTCACTCCGGCTTTGGCGTCTGTGATTGGGGCTCTTTCAGGCTCCACGATCGACGCGACGCGAGGGTGCTCGCTGACGGGGAGCCCGATGTGAAAATCGGCCTGGAGCGGTCGCGCAAGGCGCTCCTGTAAAATCTGCGAGAAGGGTTGCCCGACTTTTCGAACAAGGGGCTCACCAACGAGAAAGCCGAACGTGTTGACGTGATATCCGTGGTCTGTGTTAGGCGACCAATAGGGCTCTTGTTCCGCGAGGGCCGCGGACATCGTTTCCCAGCTGAACATGGCCTCGGCGTGCAGGGCACGCCGGACGCCGGGCAAGCCGCCGCGATGAGCCAAGAGATGGCGCAGCGTGACCCCGTCTTTGCCACCCGCGGCGAATTCCGGCCAGACCTCGGATACGGGAGAGTCTAGATCGAGGATGCCGCGCTCGATTTGCCCCAAAAGTAGGATCGCCGTGATGCCCTTGCCCACGGAGTATGCGTTCACGAGTGTGTTGGGTTGCCAGGGGGTGGTGCGGCTTTGGTCGGTGTGACCGCCCCAAAGGTCGACGACGATTCGGCCGTTCAACAGGATGCAGACGGCCCCGCCGACCTCGTCGCGGAGGGCGAGGTTTTCGGCAAAAGCCTCCCGGACATCCCTAAAAGCAGGGTCGCAGTCTCCGCCGATGAGGACCGGCTTGGCCTCTTGCTTCGTTTTCGAGTTGCTCAATGGATTCTGTTCCTGAGGGTGGGTGGGAGCAGGTGCCCAACCAGCGGGGATCGCTTTGAAGTCAGCGTGTGAGAGGGGCGTCCGAATGTATCGCGTAAAATCTGCTGCCAGCGGTCGGTTGGCTCCGGCCCGACTCAGCCGAGCCTGAGCCCGCGAATTCAGCGGACCAGGCGGAGTCACGCGGCCATGCCTGTCCCCTCGGGGTGCGTATTCCTCGAGACCGCGTCGGATCCCGCGTCGGGGCTCGATTTTCCTTCGCAATCTCGCTAATTTGCGCGCCCTGAAAGGCTCGGGACACCGCGTTCAGCGCGGGCCCCGAATCCCAGAAAAACAGCACTTCTTGATGACGCGGATTGACGACAGCGCTTCGGCGCGGATCAGGTCAAACCCGCTCCGGCGATCGAAGCAAAACTCGATCGACAGACCCAAAGAGTGCGATCGGTCGCCCAGAAAATTCGACTGCAAGCGGCAGTCAAGACCTGCCGAACGCCCGCCAATCCGGCTCGGTTTTTAGACAGGTCCAAGAGAACGAAGCCAGCGAATGCCCAAGCGGGGCTTAGGCGTGGCTCAGAGAAGGCTCAGAGGTAGAGATAATGCTCGGTGATATCGAGAAGGTCCGGAATATCGGAATTAGTGCGCACATCGACTCGGGGAAGACGACCCTGACGGAGCGCATCCTTTTCTACACGGGAAAGATTCACGCAATCCACGAAGTCCGCGGTAAGGACGAAGTCGGCGCGACCATGGACTCCATGGAGCTCGAGCGCGAGCGCGGCATCACGATCGCTTCCGCCGCAACGTACTGCGAGTGGAAGGGTAACCAGATCAACATCATTGATACGCCCGGCCACGTCGACTTTACCGTGGAAGTGGAGCGCAGCCTTCGTGTGCTCGATGGCGCGATTCTGATCCTCTGTGGTGTTTCCGGCGTTCAGTCGCAGTCGATGACCGTTGACCGCCAGATGAAGCGCTACAACGTCCCGCGCATTGCATTCATCAACAAGTTGGACCGCTCGGGTGCAGACCCGTTCAAGGTGACGGGCCAGCTTCGCGACAAGCTCGGACATAACGCGATTCTCACGCAGATTCCGATCGGTCTTGAGAACGATCTGAATGGCGTCGTCGATCTCATCACGATGAAGGCCTTCTACTTCGACGGCGACAATGGTGAGGATATCCGCGAGGAAGCGATTCCGGACAATCTTCAGGCGCAGGCTGACGAGTATCGCGAAATCATGCTCGACGCGGTTTCGATGTTCTCGGACGATCTGATGGAAGCCATGCTCGAAGAGAACGTCGAAGAGGAAATGATCCGCGATGCGATTCGCGCCGGTGTTCTCTCGATGGATCTGACTCCGGTCTTCCTGGGTTCCGCATACAAGAACAAAGGCGTTCAGCTCTTGCTCGACGCAGTGGATCGCTTCTTGCCCAACCCGACCGAGATCACGAACATGGCGGTCGATCTCGACAATGACGAGGCGGAAGTCCAGGTCCACACGGACAATGACAAGCCGCTCGTTCTGCTCGCGTTTAAACTGGAAGATGGTCGTTACGGCCAGCTGACCTATGTGCGTGTCTATCAAGGCGTGCTGAACAAGGGCGACACGATCTACAACATGCGAACGGGTAAGAAGGTCAAGGTCGGCCGACTCATCCGAATGCATTCTGACGAGATGCAGGACATCGAAGATACGAGCGCCGGGGATATCGTCGCGCTCTTCGGTGTCGATTGTGCGTCGGGCGATACCTTCACGGATGGCAATACGAATGTGGCCATGACGTCGATGCACGTGCCGGAGCCGGTCATCTCTCTCTCGATCAAGCCCGTCGATCAGAAGTCGATGGACAATATGGGCAAGGCGCTCGGTCGCTTCGTTCGTGAGGATCCGACCTTCCGGTCCGCCGTGGATCAGGAAAGTAACGAGACGGTCATTTCTGGAATGGGCGAGCTTCATCTCGAAGTCTACGTCGAGCGCATGAAGCGCGAGTACAACTGCGAGGTCGAAACCGGTCAGCCGCAGGTGGCCTTCCGTGAGACGATCACGAAAGAGATCGACTTCTCCTACACCCACAAGAAGCAGTCGGGTGGTTCGGGTCAGTACGCGAAGATCGCCGGCATCGTGTCGCCGATCAGTGCCGACGACGAGGGCGACAAGGACTTCCAGTTCGACAACGCGATCCGCGGTGGTTCCGTTCCGACGGAATACATCCCGGCCGTCGAAAAGGGCTTCCGAAGCTCCCTCGACAAGGGGCGGTTGATTGGCTTCCCCGTGATCGGGATGAAGGTCCTGCTCAACGATGGTGCTGCGCATAGCGTGGACTCCTCGGAAATGGCGTTCCAGGCTGCGGCTCGCGGCGCCTTCCGGGATTTCTACGGTCGAGCAAAGCCTCAGATTCTTGAACCGATCATGAAGCTTGCGGTGGAAGGCCCTTCGGAATTCCAGGGCGCAATCCTCAAGACGATTATGCAGCGTCGTGGTCAGGTGGCCGGCTCGAGCGAAGAGGATGGTTTCTCGACGGTTGAGGCCGAAGTGCCGCTTTCGGAAATGTTCGGCTACGCGACGGATCTTCGATCGATGACTCAGGGTAAGGCCGAGTTCTCGATGGAGTTCGACAAGTACGCCGCGGTGCCGAACGAGACGGCGATTGAGCTCAAGAAGAAGTTCGAGTCGAAGATTGTGGACGAGGACGACGAATAGTTGATGTGCTTGATCGCCGCGGCGCGCGCGTGACGCACTTGGGTGAATGGCTCGGCCTTCGGCCTGCGCTTTATTTCACCCAAGCACGGCCCGCGCACGGCGCTCCCGTTCTGGCAGAGCGGGGCATTCGTCGCCTTCGTGGCTAGAAGAGATCGAGTGAGTTGATGAGAAACGCCCCCCGGAGCTTGGCTTCGGGGGGCGTTTTTTGTTTCGGGCGTTTGGGCGGTGTTGTGGCCGGTGTTGTGGCGGCGCTTCGCGCCTGGCCGGCTGGCGCCGGCGGTTTGGCGGAAGCGCCGGCGGCCTTCGCGTTAGCTAACGCATGAGTCGCTTGAGCATGGCGGCTCTTGCGGGGTTGGTGTGGCTGATGCCTTGGGAGGCGGATTCGCCGCCGCTTGTGGCCGAGTCGCTGAGGAGCCGCTTGGAGATGCCGGCGGGGCGGGTGCGCACGAGTTCGCCGGAGCTGGCGGGCTCGTTCTTGGGGCGCGGCTTGGCGACGGCCTTCACCTTCGGTGCGGGCTTCGCCTTCTTCGGCTTCGCCTTGCTCTTTGCCTTCGCTTTGGCCTTGGGCTTCGCCTTGGCTTTCACGGCTTTCTTCTTGGCCTTCTTTGCGCCGGTCTTCGCCTTCTTCTTTGCGCTCTTCTTTTTAGCGGCGGCCTTTTTCTTCGCCGACTTCTTCTTCTTCGTCGACTTCTTGGCGGCTTTCTTCTTTGAAGCCTTCTTCTTGGCCGCCTTCTTTTTGCCAGCCTTCTTCTTAGGGCTCTTCTTGGCGGCTTTTTTCTTTGCCGTCTTCTTCTTTGCGGCCTTCTTCTTGGTCTTGGCCTTCTTGCGTGCAGCCATGGGGCATCTCCTTTTGACAGAAGGGATCGATCGATCCGTCTGTGTAAACGTATGTGTCAGCGGCGCGAGCGTAGCGGATCAACGCTCTCCGGGAAGTGTTTTCAGTGTTCCGAGCTGGGCTCGATGTGCCGCGCGCAAAGCAATCACGTCGGTTCGATTGACACCGATCTCTGTCGCGATCTCGAAAATTTCATTGTCTTCGGCGGTGGTGATCAGATCGTCCGCTGCGGCGACGGCGTAGAGACATCGAAGCAGGCTGAGTCGACTCCTCTCATCGCTCATATCGCGAAACGCCCGGGCCACGAGATGGTCATCGCTTGCGCTGTTGGCATCGGCGAGTTGAATCGCGGCATCGGCGAGGAGTCCGGCGCGATCCGGCCCCACCTCAGCGAAAGCGGAGAGGCGCTCGACCATTGTTGCTCGCTCCTCATCTTCGATGCGGAGATCCGCTCCGGCGATGCGGGCGAGGAGGTAGGCGAAGGCAGCGATGAACCGAGAATCCTCGGCGGGGAGCTCTTCGAGCTGGCTGCCGAGCGCGGCGAGACTGGTGGGTTCGCTTTCCCGTCCGCCCGTACGATCCCCAAGTCCCAAAAAACGAAGCAGCGACACGTTCCCTATCCTCCCTGATTGCGTGGAGAGCCTGATGCGGTGGCTTCTCCTTTGGTTCCGATTCGGCAAAAGACTCGCCCGCCGGAAGCTAAATCTCTAGTCTTTTACGCCTGCGAGTGCGAGTCCTTGGGGCACGCGAGGAGAACATTGTGGGTTTACCGAATTCGTCCGATGCCATTCTTTTGCTTCATAACCCGAAATGCTCGAAAAGTCGGGCGACACACGCTCTGCTTGAGGAGCGCGGCGTCGCCTTCGAGACGCGTTTGTACCTCGATGATCCACTGACGAAAGCCGAGCTGGCCGATCTTGGGACGCGCCTGGGCAAATCCGCCATCGATTTCGCGCGAACAAAGCAGGACGAGTTCAAGGCTTCGGGCTTGGGCGCGGATGCATCGGCCGAGGAGATCTTCTCTCTGATGGTGGCGAGTCCAATCGTGATGGAGCGTCCGGTTGTGATCCGGGGGGATCGAGCAGCAATTGGGCGCCCACCGGAAGACGTGCTGGCTCTGCTCGACTAGTCGTTGGCGTGAGGGAGGACTTCTGCGTCGAGCAGGCGGCATTGTTCGATCATGTCCTCCGCGGATTTCGCGAGGGGAATTGCGATGAATTTGGTGACGCCCCCGGCTCTGAAGGCCTTTAAACGATCGAGAACGTCACCTGCATCGCCAATCGCTTGCACGGCTTCGAGGCGCGCGCGCATGGCAGGCGGCGCGCCTTTGGAAAGCGGCGCGCCTTTGGTGAGCGGCGCGCCTTTGGGTAGCGGCGCGCCTTTGGAAATCGGCGCGCCTTTCGAGACGGAGTCGCTTGTGTGAGCAGCTTTCCCGCCTGCGCCTGCTTCGATTCGGAAGAGAATCGTCGCGCCGTAGTGGTCGTCCGGAATCGGCTTACCGATTCTCTGCCCTTCCTCACGAATTGCCTGCACGGTCTCGGCGGCTTCGGCGGGGGATTGGAGCGGCGCGAGCCAGCCGTTTCCGTAGCGGGCCGTTCGCCGGATGGCGGCGGCTGAGGAGCCTCCGAGCCAGAGAGGGAGGGGCTGCTGCTTTGGGCGAGGCGCGATTGTGGCGCCCTTGAGCGAGAAGAACTCTCCTTCGAAGTCGACGGATTCCCCGGCCCAAAGGCGCGTCATCACTTCGAGGGCTTCGTCTGCGCGTTTCCCACGACCTTTCGGGCTGCGGCCCGTTGCTTCCCATTCGGGGGCATCGCCCCGGCCGATCGCGACAGCGGGGAGAAAGCGGCCATCGCTCAGGAAGTCCAGCGTGGCGCATTGGCGCGCGAAGGTCACGGGGTCTCGAAAGGGGAGGACGACGGCGTTTGTGCCGAACTTCAGGCGCTGGGTCGCGCCTGCGACGACAGACAAGAGGGTCATGGGTTCGAGCGCAGGCTCTCTGGAAACGACCCGATCCGATTGCCAGATCGAGTCGATGGCAGAGTCTTCGCAAGCATCCAGCCATTTCCGAAACGCGTGGATTGAGTCGAAGGGGAAGCCGCCGAGGCCGAGGCCCACGCCGATGCGAACAGACATCTTGTGTTCTCCTGTCCCTAGTTCGCTTTACGCAGCTTGAGCACGAAGCGATCCGTCTGCCCACGCATGCCATCGGCGAATACGAATTGGCTGAGATCGTCGTTGGGATTGCGCAGGACATCGCTGCTCCCGGCGACAATAAAGCCCGAGGCGAGGGCGACTTCGACGACTTTCGCTTCTTCGATTCGATGGAGCGCTTCGTTTTCGGCGCTTTCGGGCCCCGTTTTTCCCGTATGGTCGATCAGGCCAAGAACGCCGTCTTCGCGGAGCAGCGTATGGGCTTGGCGCATGAAGGCGATCGCGGCATCCCGCCCGAAGCGGTCGTGGACGTCATGGAAGTTCAAGGCGGTGAAAACGAGATCGACGCTTTCGGCTTCGAGTCCGAGATCGGTCATTTCTCGGTCGAGGCGCCGGACGTTGGGGAGACGTCCCTCGGCTAAACGCGCAGAGATCGCTTTTTCGTTTCGGCCATCGCGCATTTGCAAAACGAAGGCATTGTTCTGCGCGTAAACGAGGCCGTTCGGACCGACCGCCTCTGCGAAGACCTCACTGTAATAGCCGCCTGACGCAATGAGGTCGACCACGGTCATGCCGCGCTTGACGCCCAGAAAAGAAACGACGGCCGCGGGCTTGCGCCCCGCATCTCGAGCTTTGTCCTCGGCTGAGCGTTCCCCGGTGGCGAGGCGGGTCGCCAGATCAGGCGCCGTCTGACCCGCGCAGCCGAGCGCAATTAAAATGACGCAGGCTGTGAATATCGCGAGACCGTTTCGGGCTGTGAGCGGAAGCTGTGCGAGTGAGGTGGATGGCATAGAGATCTTCCTTTGATGGACGGCGACGCGTAGCTGCAGCCTACGCGAAGGGGTGTCGATCGTCGAGCGTAGGCGAAGGATATGCGCGATATACGCATCGCTGAAGCATGGGCTCCGAAGCGCGTCCGCATTCTCGTTTCAAACTGCATCTCTTTGCCCGTGATGAGTCAATAGTCTCGTCATAGCGGACGATTGAAAAGACATGGATGCCCTTTCGAACGCTTTATCCGGGATGCAAAGTGCCAGCGCGCGCGTCGCCACCTCGGCGCATAACGTCGCGAATCTTCTCACTGAAGACTTTAGGCCGCAGCGAGCGGTCCAGGAGTCGAAGAAGGGCGGAGGTTCCTCGGTCCGCGTGCGGACGTCGGATTCGGCGAAGCCCGTTCAGCTCGAGCGCGAGATCATCGACCAGATGCAGGCCAGCACGCAGTACACCGCTTCTGCGCGCGTCGTCTCTGTTGCGTCGGAAATGCGCGGCTCCTTGCTCGACCTCTTTGGCTAGTCGCGAGCGCGGAGCTTGCTCATGCGAGCGCGCCACCGCAGCTTGATCCTGCGCCCGCTGTGCAGCCGAAGCAGTGGGACGCAGTCGTGACACCCGTGTCGGTCAAGACGCCGAGGTCTTCCACGTCGAAGATCGTGCGCCGTGGCCCGGGAGGCGCGAGCTCAAGAGCCTGATTGAAATCGCAATCGTAAATCGTGCCGTCGTGGGCGATGTTAATCAGGTTGCGACACATCAATTCCGGCACGGTCTCCGGATTGAAATTGTTCACGAGCAGGCTCATGTAGTCCTTGTAATGCCCGTCGCGGATCAGTTCATGAGCGAAGCGCTTGATCGGCATATTCGTGATCGTGATCAGGCGGTTGAACGTAATGTCGAAATGCTCGCCGAGCTGCGCGCGGTAGTCCTTTTCGAGTTCCATCTGCGCGCCGGGCAAAAACGCGCCGACGGGGTTGTACACGAGATCGAGGTTGAGCCCACTGCCCGCTTTTCCGTAGCCGAGCGCGTTGAGGTCTTGAAGTGCGCGTACGCTACCGTCGAAAACGCCTCGTCCGCGCTGCTTCTCGACGTTCTCGAGGCTATAGCAAGGCAGGCTCGCCACCACATCAACGCCTTGTTCAGCCAGAAAGGCCGCCGTGTCTTCCTGCCCAGGTTCAAAAAGAATCGTGAGGTTGCAGCGATCGATGACTTTGCGCCCCAGTGCGCGCGCGCCGCGAACGAGATCCCGAAAGCCCTCGTGGAGTTCGGGGGCCCCGCCCGTGATGTCGAGCGTATGCACCTGCGGATTCTTCTCGAGCAAATAGACAATTCGCTCCAGGCCCGCGGCGTCAAGCTTCTCTGTCCGCTTGGGGCCGGACTCGACGTGGCAATGATGGCAGGCGAGGTTGCAGCGCAGGCCGATGTTCAGCTGGATCGTTGTGACCTCGGCACGCCGAAGCGCCCCGAGGCCTACCTGATCCAGATGCGCATCAAAGGCGGGCTCTAGCAACACGATTCAGCGGCCGCCTTGTTCACCTTGTAGTCCGCGCCTTTGGTCTCGCGCGGGTGTCGCGGTTCCGTGCGGTTGCAGTCGAAGACTTCCTGATCGGCTTCGGGGATGATCGCGCTCGGTTCGATGCCGATCGTCTGGCCCTCGTAGGGACCGCCGGACAGGATGCGGTAGGTCTTGGCGCAGACGGCGGTCCGCACGCCGCGTTCAAGGGTATGGCCATCATCGTCCACGACCTGCTTCCAGGGGCCGGCGTAGAGAATGGCGTGGCCCGCTTCCATGCAGGGTCCTTCTTTGCCCTTCATGGCGGTGACGGTGACGGAACGGAACTCGATGCCTTCGACAACGGCAAAGGGTTCGCCCTCCCATTTGTCGATTTCGATGCCGTAGAAGCCGGCCTCTTCGAGGCGCTTCAGAAAGTCGAGCTCGTGGAAGGCGCCGGAGATGCAGCCGCTCCAGAGCTCGGGATCGTTGCGCAAATGCTCCGGAACGATTTCGTCACTCACAATATCCGAGACTGCGATTCGACCGCCGGGGCGAAGGACGCGGTACATCTCCTCGATGAGCTGGTCCTTGTCGGCTTCGCGAACAAGGTTCAGCACGCAGTTAGAAACG
The DNA here is from genome assembly GCA_045106235.1 of Myxococcota bacterium. Classification (GTDB taxonomy): domain Bacteria; phylum Myxococcota_A; class UBA9160; order UBA9160; family UBA4427; genus UBA4427. The sequence continues at coordinate 137,532 of JBGCEJ010000013.1, read as the reverse complement.
ATGAGATCGACCGAATCGTCGGCGACCAGGGGACTGGTGCGCGCGAGTTCTTCCTTCTTCTCTTCAAGCCGAGTGAGGTCGCCGAGGCTTTTGACGGGATTGTCGTTGAGCCAGCTCTCGAGCGCATCGACGTTGAGGGCGAGGTCCTGGATCCGTCCGCGACGGAACTCGACATTGTCATGGCCGATATTCGCAGCGACCGTCGGCGCGTTCGTGCGGGCGAGGTCGAGCATCTCGTCATTCATGTCGACGCCGATGACATGGCCTTTCGGGCCGACGACCTGGGAGGCGATGAAGCAGATCTTGCCTCCGCCGCTGCCAAGGTCGAGGACGGTCTCGCCTTCGCGGACGTAGCGCGAGGGATCTCCGCAGCCGTAGTCCCGGTCGATGACTTCCTGGGGAATGGCTTTGAGAAGAGTCGTGTCGTAATCGACGGGGCAGCAGAGCGCCGCCTCTCGTGCCTGAGCCGCAGCGCTGTAGCGCTGGCGCGTGGCGTCTTCGGCATCGATGTGGATGGCTTCTGCCCCAACTTGGACAGGGGAATCGGAAAGGATCGAGGAATCAGAGGACATGGACGAGTACTTCTCCAAATAGAGTCAGCCTGCGGTTTGAACATTGATACGCGGCGAAGCCTGAACAGGTTACGCCACAAAAAGAACATTCGTTGAATGCGCTCACACGTTTGGCGTGAAAGCGGGATTCCCGGGCAGGGCCTGGGGGTGGGGGTGGGGTTAAGGGCTTGCGTGGGCCGGATCCGGCCCGAGTAGCCGGAAATCCGAAAACCACGCCACCGCAAGCTCGCAAATTCCATCGGCATCGGCCATCAGCCCGATCGCGTAGGGGGCCTTGCGCGGGGCCGGAGAGAAGAGCTTCTGGGAGTCACGGGGGAGATCGACGATGGCCTCGCGCCATGTTGCAGCGTCTCCGGCCCAGGAATTGGACTCGAGTGCCAGGATTTTGGCCTCGTCGCGGGAGGGGCTGGTCCAGCTATCGCCGCGGGGGACCTGACTCGCCCAGACGTAATTAATCGTTTCGCCCGGCGTCTCCGCCCCGAAAAGCGCCCGCCCCATTTTGTGTTCCATGCGCTGCCAGGGGCTGGCACGTTCCGCGTCAAAGCCGTGTAGGACATAGACCCGGGCTGCGAAATCGTCGCCGTCCTCGGTCTGCTCGGCCTTGACCTCGATGCCTTTTTCGATTCGCCAGCGCCAGGCGAGTCTCGGCGTGCGTTCGAGGTCGAAATCCGCCGGCAGCTGCAGGAGAAGGGCGGAAGCGCCGCAATCGCTCACGGCTCGAAACGCCGGGTGGCCCTGGGGATCGGCGCGGACTTCGAAGCGCGTGGGCCGTTCGATGCTTCGGAAGAGAAGGGGCTTCCAGGCGGGGTCGCCCGGCGCGGGTAAAGGGATTCCCTGTTCGGAGCCGATGTCCTGAGCAGGGGTGGGCGCGCGGGTCGCACTCTTCGCGTTCATCTCTGCGCCCGTCTGCTGATCGGGCTCGGCTGCGACGGCGACCGCTGGGGCGGTCAGCGCGAAGCCATAAAAGCCAGCGATGAGCGCGCAGCCCACGATTCCGAATCCACGTCCGATTCCGAAGTGTCTGCGGCGCAATCCGCGGGCTGCGATGGCTGCGGGCTTTCGCGAGGCAGCTCTGTGCCCTTCGGGGGATGTCTGCTCGGATCCAGGATTCGACGTCATTTCTTCCTCGTTCGTCGCAGGGGGACGACTGCTATCGTCCGCGCGGCTCGCGATGCCCCCTTCGGCTCTCGCGCCTATTTCTAGAATCGTCGCGCAGATGCGCGCGTCCAGCGAGGCGTACGCGCCGGTCAATGCTTCGTGTCTCGACGCATCGGCGAGCGACACACCTTCCTTCCTGATCTCGGCCTCGCGGTCGAGGTCAAGGACCGAGACGGCCATGATTGAGAGCCGCTCGGATCCCATTCAGTTCAAGGAGATAAGAGTATGAGCGAAATTCGTTTTGACGATCGCGTGGCTGTGATTACCGGTGCGGGCGGTGGCCTTGGCCGAACCTACGCCCTCGATTTTGCCCAGCGCGGTGGCAAGGTGGTCGTGAACGATCTCGGTGGTGCAGCCGACGGCAGTGGCGGCGGCAACAGCATGGCCGATCAGGTCGTGAATGAAATCATCGAAGCCGGCGGTACGGCCGTTGCCAACTACGATTCGGTCGCGACGCCCGAAGGCGGCGAGGCGATCATCCAGACCGCACTCGATAATTACGGTCAGGTCGACATCGTCGTGAATAATGCCGGGATTCTTCGCGATCGATCTTTCGCCAAGCTCTCGCAGCAGGAACTCGAGATCGTCCTCGACGTTCATTTGAAGGGTTCGTTCTTCGTGTCGCAGCCGGCTTTCCGCGCGATGAAAGAGAAGAACTACGGACGCTTTGTCTTCACGGCCTCGGCTGCGGGCATCTTTGGCAACTTCGGTCAGACGAACTACGGCGCGGCGAAGATGGGCATGGTTGGTCTCTCGAACGTGCTCGCCGTCGAAGGCGCGAGAAATAACATCAAGTCGAACGTGATCGCGCCGATCGCGCGCACGCGGCTCACGGAAGATCTGCTGGGCCCGATGGCCGAGCATGTGAAGGCTGAATGCGTGACGCCGCTCGTGACGTATCTCTGCTCGGAACAATGCGAAGAGACGCATTCGATCTACTCGGTGGGGGGCGGGCGATTCGCGCGCATCTTCATCGGCATGGGTGAAGGCTATTTCGCGGGCATGGGCGTCGCGCCGAGCGCGGAAGATATCGCCGCCAACTGGGATCAGATCCATACGGACAAGAACTACACGATTCCGGATTCGATCGCGGCGGAAATGGAAGCACTCGTGAAGGCGTTCAAGGGCTAGGCGGCCGGGACCCAGGGCCTCGCGCTTCGTTGATCGAAGCCGCGAGGGTTCGCCCCGTTCAGGTTCCTGAGGGACGGATACGAAAAAGAAAACGGGAGAGGCGCAGCGGCGTCTCTCCCGTTTCTATTTCGATATGCGATTCACGCTTTTTCGTTTTGACGTGTTAGTCCGCTGCGAGAATCTCTTCGAGCGCAGGCCATTCGATGGAGGACTGGGCGCTGAAGACCTGAAGCAGGAGTGTGCGATCCTCGTCATCGTCGATGCCGCGGAACTGGTCGACACCCTTCTTGACTTCGGCTGCATCGGGACAGGGAACCTCTTCCGCTTGCAGGACGCCTTCTTCGTGTTCGAGCTTCATGATGTCGAGCCATTCTGTCAGCAGGGGCAAGCGACACTTGAGGAAGTAGACCGCGAGGAGTTCCTCGGCGAGCTGGTTGGAACCCGTTCGCGAGAGCGCTCGGCGAACCGAGGCAACCTGCTTTTTGCGGGGCTGCTTCAGCAGATACTGCGGCCGGAACTTCATGGCGGCGGCGCAGGAAACGACGGTTTCACGGAAGGCTTCCGGCGTATCCGCTGAGATTTTTTCCATAATTTCTTCGCATTTTTCGGGGCTCATGGCGGCGAAGATTTGGTAGGGGCGCATGCTGATTCTCCTGTCGAGGCGCCCAAAGCTCGGGCGACGTGGCAGGGTGTAGCATGATCAGGCGCGGGTGGCCTCGGTGGCGCGCAAGTGTCGTTTTAGACGTTGTTTCAGGCGCTTCGCCACACTTCGCGAACGCTCACGCCGACGGTGCAGACGAGTCCAGCGGCCAGAGCGGAATGGGTCGCTGTCACCTCGACGGGGAGCCGAAGCAGGACATTGGCGACACCCACAGCGACCTGGCAGAGTGCGAAAATCGCGGCGACCGAGAGCCAGCGCCGGGAGCCGGCATGGCTGCGAGCGAGCCATGCCGCGGCGGCGATTGCGACGACGACCGAGTACCCGACGAAGCGGTGGAATACGTGGAGCCCCTGGATACCGCTCCAAGTCGGCGCAAATTCTCCGTTCATGCAGGTCGGCCAGTCCGGGCAGACGAGCCCGGCATAGCTCGAGGAGACCAGGCCGCCGAGCACGATCTGAACAGCCAGGAGAATCCCGGCGATCGTGGTGAGCAGTCGCTGGGCGTCGCTGGCCGCGCTCATGGGGGCGGGGGAAGAGGAAGGTGCGTCCGCTTGGACAGACGCCTCAGCGGCGAGGCGAAAGAGCCGGCGACCCAGGAGGACGAGCGCGAGGGCAAAGGCGTTGCCGGTCACGAGGTGGGAGGTCACGGTCCAGGTTGCGAGGAGTTCGAGGACGGTGAGGCCGCCGAGGATCACTTGAGTCGCGAGCAGGGCGCCTGCAATCAGGACTGGTCCCAACATGCGCTTGCGGAGCGCGGCGGCGCGGAGGGTGAGGGCGGCGAGGGCCGCGAAAACGATGCCGACGCTTCCGGCAAGGGCGCGATGTCCCCATTCGAAGGCGACCTTGAAATCGAATTGGGGGATGACTTCGCCGAAACAAAGCGGCCAATCGGGGCAGGCGAGCCCTGCGCCGTGGGCTCGGACGAGGGCGCCGAAGACGATCAGGATATACGTGACCCCCGCAAGGGCGGTGAAGCCCTGTGCGAGTCGGCGAGTCGTTGCCGGGGCGAGAGGGGCGATAGAGGCTACGGGGGCTATAGGGGCGACGGAATCAGCGCTGGCCAAGGGGATCTCCGGCCCTCCAGGGGGCGACTCAGGGATATCGCGGGCGACCACTGAACCTTAGAAGACGGGAGCGGGGTCTGCCGTCATCGATCGGTTGCAGATCCATTGTGCGGGGACCCGTGGGCTTCGCTTAGTCGCGAAGGCCTTCGACCACAGCAGGGCGGGCCGCAAGCCGCTCGAGCCACTCAACGAGGCGGGGCCGTTCCCGGATTTGGGGCGCGCCCAGCGCGAGGACGGGTTGGAGCCATGGGTAGTGCATGATGTCCGCGATGGAATAGCGGCCGGCAAGGAAGGGGCGGCCGTCTTCGAGGATTCGGTCGAGGACCCCCAAAATGCGATCGACTTCCGCGGTAAAGGTCCCGACCATTTCGGCGTTGCGCTCCGACTCGGTTCGCTGGAGCTGTTCCGAAAGTCGGCCGAGGTTGGGGCCGAGTCCGGCGGCTTGAAAGAAGGTCAGCTGAATCGCCTCCCAGCGCTCTTTGTGTTCCGCGGCGAGGAGGCGCCGCTCGGGATCGTGATGTTCTGCGAGGTAGAGCAGGATCGCGCCCGACTCCCAGACCACGGTCCCCTCGTCCTCGAGCACAGGGATCTTGCTATTCGGGCAGAGGCGAAGGAACGCGGGCGCGTGTTGGGCACCGTTTCGCACGTTGACCTGCGTTGACTGGTAGGTGAGGCCGAGTTCTTCGAGCGCAATTTGTGCTTTCCGGCCGTTCGGGCTCGGAGCGGTGTAGAGATGGATCATGCTGCCGCCGCTCGAGCGTCCAGGCGCTCGCGGCTGGCGTTGGCGATGCGGACGAGGGTAAGCATGACTGGGACTTCGACGAGGACGCCGACGACCGTGGCGAGGGCGGCGGGGGAATCGATTCCGAAGAGCCCGATGGCCACAGCGACGGCGAGTTCAAAGAAATTCGAAGTGCCGATCAGCGCGGCGGGAGCAGCGATCGCAGTCGGCATGCGCCAGACCCAGGCCCAACCGTAGGCCACAGCGAAAATCAGGTAGGCCTGAAGCGTGATGGGGACGGCGATGAGCGCGACGGCGAGCGGATTGCCGAGGACGGCCTCGGCCTGCAGGCCGAAAAGCACGATGACCAGGAGCAAGAGGCCATAGGAGGTCAGGGGCGCGAAACGGTCGGCGAACCCATTGACGGCGGGTTCGCCCCCGCGCGCGAGCAGGATGCGTCGAACGCCGTACCCGGCGACGAGGGGCATCACAACGAAAACGGCGGTGGCGAGCAAGAGCGTTGTCCAAGGGATCTGGACGTCCGCCACGCCGAGCAAGATCGCCACGAGAGGGGCGAAGGCGACGAGGAGAATGAGATCGTTGATCGAGACCTGGACGACGGTAAAGGTGGGGTCTCCGCCTGTGAGCCGGCTCCAAACGAAGACCATCCCGGTGCACGGCGCAGCACCGAGCAGGACGAGGCCGGCGATATAGCCCTTGGCTTCTCCTGGATCGATCCAAGGTGCGAAGATCCCAGTCAGAAACAGCGTGCCGAGCGCCGCCATCGAGAAGGGCTTGATCAGCCAGTTCGTCGTCAGCGTGACCGCGAGGCCTTTGCCCCAGCCGCCCGTTTCGCGCAGCTTGGAGAAGTCGACCTTGACCATCGTTGGGAAGATCATCAGCCAGACCAAAACCGCGATCGCGAGATTGACGCTGCCGATTTCGAAGGCCTGAAGCCAGGAGAAGGCCCAGGGCGCAAGTTTGCCGATGACGAGGCCCGCGAGGATTGAAAGGACGACCCAGACGGAGAGGTACTTCGTAAACGTTCCCATTTCCTCGGCCGGGGCGGGCGCGTTTTCAGGATTCATCGGCGAGATTCTCGGCATAGAGCGAAAGCTCTTTGGGGGTTTTGGCGCCGTACTCGGAAAGCTGACCGAAGGACTGGAAGGTCTCCCAGCGCACGCCCTGGGGATCCGCGGTCCAGTTCTTTTCAGAGTCCGCGAAGCAGCACTGGGTCCGGCCGACCTCAAGCAGCGGGGCTTCCGCCGCTTCGAGCGTCGAGCGGATCTGCTCTAGCTCCCCTTCGGCATCGACCTGAATGCCGAGGTGATGGATGCCGGGAACGTCTCCTTCGATCTCGAGAACCTCGAGCGTGAAGTTCACGGCAGGATCCTCAAGCATCCACTTCGCGTAGTGCGGGCGGGTGAGGGTGGGCTCAGCATTGAAGAGCGTTTCATAGAAGCGCGTGGAGGCGTCGAATTTCGTTTCTTCGACGTTGATGTGGAGATGGATCCGTTTCATGGCAGCAGGTCCTTTTGGTGGGGGGATTTAACGGTCGGATTCGGATTCGGGCTGCGGGGGCTGGCCCGCTTCCCAGCAATCTTCGAGCGCGTCGGCGAAGCCACGCAGGCTTGAGGCCACGGTCTCTACTTCGAGCCGGTAGAGCATCTCGCGTCCCTGCTTTTCGGCCTTCACGACGCCCGCTCGTTTCAGCAGACCCAGGTGTCGGGAGACGCCCGAGAGGTGAATGCCGCAGCATTCCGAGGCCTCCGTCACCGTGAGTGCACGGCCGCAGGCCGCGAGGCGAGCGAGGAGAGTGAGCCGGGTCGGGTCGCAGAGCGCCTGAAAAAGCTCCGGGTCGAGATGCGACTCCAGCGCCGTCATGCAGGAATCTTCGAGTTCGGGTTTAGCCATTCCTTTTAAATATCACGTTTGCGCAACAATGCAATCATTAAGGGGCGCCGAAGTCCCGAGGGGAAGGAACTGTGCACGTGAATGCGGGATCCCGACTTCAGAACTGCCCCCCTCGCGTCGATAGAGAGACTGTTATGGTCCAAGCACAAATGACTCGTGATCAAAATGACGACCCCCGCAAGCTTTCCGCCATGATCGCTCGCGTTTCTGAACTGGCCGAAGCGCATTCGGTGAGTTCGGTGGTCGTAGGCGTTGCGGCAGAGGAGGGCGACCTTCTCTTCCCCGACTATTTGGCGTACCTCGAGAGCGCTCTGCGCGTTGAGGATCAGATTTTCCGCATGACGCGAGAGCGGGCGGTGCTGTATCTGGCCGACGTGAATGCGACGGGCGCAGCGGAAGTCCTGGTTCGGATCTTCGGCCAGTTCTGCGACGAGTTTCCCACCGCGGAAGCCCCGGAGTTTGAGCAGCGCATGCTTGAGGTTCAGCCCGGACGCATCGAGCTGTCGGTGAAGGACGTCCTGACTTCCGTCTTCGGGAATCGGGAATCGCTTCACTAGACCGAGGCGCTTCGCCCCGAGCCCGTAGCCCCGATTTAGCCGATCGCCGCGCCGCGGATTTTCCGCATCGCGCAAGATCTGCGATTCTGCGGATATGCCCATTCTGTCTTCGCCTTCCCGACTCCTGGCGGGAGTGGCTTGCGCGGAGCTGAGTCTGCTGGTCCCCGTTTGCGCAACGCTCTTTTCGGGCGGCGCCGACTGGTTCCTCGGCGAAACCTTTGGGGTCTCTTGGTACGGCTTTGAGACCGCGTGGCTCCTCCTTGCGGCACTCATTCTTTGGCTCTGGGTCGCAATCGGGCAAGACCCGCCCACTCTGGATACCGGAATGGGTGGGGGTCGACGTTCGTCTGCTTGGCCGTCCGTTCTCGGGCTCGGCGTCGGCGCAATCGGCGTAGGCATTCTGTGGACCGGGGGATTCCGTATTCCCGGTCTTTCTGTTCGAAATCCCGAGTCTGCGTTGAGTGTCGCCGCCGCTTTTCTTGCGCTCTCGGCCGTTTCGATGTTAGTTCATCGGAAGGGGCATCGGTCGCAGATCTCAGGCGGGGGTGGACCGGCAAAAGCGGCGCGCCCTCTGAGGAGCGACGTGGTTTCGCGATGGGCGGTTCTGGCCGCCGCGATCGCTCTGGGCAGCTTGATTCAATCCGGTCTTGTTCGCGTCGATGCGAATCGCGTGATCCGTTCCTGGAAAAGCGTCGCCTCCTCAAGCGGTTCGCCGAGCTCGAGTTCGTTGGATGCGGAAAGGCCCCCCGATCTCGTGTGGATCGTGGTCGATACATTGCGCGCGGATGCGCTAGGCGCATACGTGAGGAGCCTAGAACCCCTCAACTCCTCGCCTCCGCCCCCGCCGTCCTCCTCGTCCGAACGTGTGCCCCAGACGCCCTTTCTGGATGCCCTGGCCCGTCGGAGTTTGGTTTTTGAACGTGCGCTTGCGCCCGCGCCTTGGACGATGCCTTCGATGTTCAGCGCGCTGACCTCCCGCTGGCCCTCGAGCCTTGATCCGGAGGGACGGGGGCGATCAAGGGGGGCGGCGGATCAAATCGGGCTGGATGAAGCGGCGCAGACCTGGGTGGATGCTCTACGTGTCGCGGGCTACTACGCCGCGGGTTTTCAGAAGAATCCGTTTTTGGGAGAGGGGAGCGGTCTTGCCTCGCGATTCGATGATTATCGTCTTGTTGGGGGCGACCGCGCAGAGGGCGAGTCCGCGGCGCAGTTGGTGAACGCGGTGCTGCGCTGGGCTGATGCGGTCGAGGATCTTCGCGAGGGCGAGGCGCGGCCTTTTTTTCTGTATGCCCATTTCATGGATCCGCATATCGACTACGCGGCGCCGACCGCCTGGCTACCAGAGGAGGCGCTGCGCTACGCGGGACCGATTGATGGACGAGCGCGGACGCTTCATGCGCGCCTTGAGTCCGGGGGCGAGGTTCTTCCTAACGAGCGCAAGCAGTTGGCGCGGCTCTACGCGGCGGAGGTTGCTTATCTCGATGCGCAGCTTGCTCGGCTTTGGATTGGGCTTGAAAAGCGGGGGCTTCTTTCCGCGGACACGATTGTGGCAGTTTCGGGAGATCACGGGGAGCAGTTCGGTGAGCACGGCGGTTGGGAGCATGGGGACCTCTTCGTCGAGAATGTCCATGTGCCCTTTTTGATCAGCGGGGAAGGCATCACGCCGGGGCGCGACGCACGTCCGGTTTCGCTTCTGGACCTCGGACCGACGCTCCTTGGTCGGTTGGGCGTTGTCGGGTTGGAACGCGCCGAGGGGCGCGATCTGTTAGGCGGCGGCGTTTCCGCGCTGCGGCCCGTTCTGAGTGAATACGGTGCGCGGGCCCGGGTGGAGTCGGGGCGCTGGGTCTGGATTGAGGGGCGAGGAAAACGCCGGGAGGATGAAGGAGGCCTCTTTGATCGCGAGGCGGACCCTGCGGAGAAAAACGATGTCTCTCAAAGGTATCCGGCGGAGCGGGAACAGCTACGTCAGGTTCTCGCGGCGCATCGCGCTCGTTCGCTGATCGAGCCAAAGAAAGTCCGGCCGCGAGAAATCTCCGTCGATCTTGAACGCGAACTTGAGGCGTTAGGCTATGGCGCTTCAGGCGGCGCTTCAGGTGGCGATTTAGATGGCGCTTCAAATGGCACTTCGAGCGGTCCTTCGAGAGAGCCTGCGGCGGGGGATTCAGCCGAATAGCGAGGCGAGCGACTTCGCGACGGGCCCGGCCTGGCCGGAGCCGACTGGCTTCTGGTCCAGCTCGGTCACGGGGACAACGCCGCGAACGGCATTGACCGCCATGATTTCTTTTGCGCTCTTGACGGCGTCGCGCTGGACGCGGGCAAAATTGAGATCGCTTCGGCTCTCGGCGACAATCTGAAGTCCAATCCCTTCGACCGGGCCGAGTGAAAGGTCGGGCGTGACAAACGCGTCGTCTTCGAGGACGAGAAGAAGGTTGGATCGGCACCCTTCAACGAGTATCCCTGCGGCATCGAAAAGAAGAACTTCTTCAACGCCGAATCGCTTCATCTCTTCGCGGCTTGAATCGTACGCCGGAACAGTGACGGCTTTCGTATTTCGGAGCGCCTCTGGGCCGGGATGCAGAGTCACGGCGCTGCACGCGCGCCAGCAGGGGGGCGAATCGCCAAGGCTGCGGTGGCGGGCGATGAGTTCGGGGGCCTGCTCCCCAAGGCGCGACCATTCGACTCGGACGATGCCGTCCGCGTCCGGGAATTCTCTTTCCGCCGTCTCTCTGAACAGCGATTCGATCAAGGAGAGCTTCGGGGCGGGCAGGCCAAGGCGCCGCGCGTCCCGCGCGAGGCGCAGGGCATGGCGCTCGGTTCGTTCAACGCGGCCGCGTGAGACGCGCGCCGTCGTATACGAACCGAGGCGCCGAAGCAGATGCTCCGACGCCTCGTTGTCGTAATTCAATGGGGCCATCCTGCCGCCCAATCAGCCCAGCGGAGTCTTTCGGGCAACGCCCTAGCGATTCCCGATCGGGGTGTAGTCCGTCTCGTTCGGTCCCGTGTAGATCTGGCGCGGCCGCGCGATCTTGAACGCGGGGTCTTCGTGGAGTTCTTTCCACTGCGCGATCCAGCCCGGGAGTCGACCGATGGCGAACATGGCGGTGAACATGTTGGCGGGGGTGCCGATCGCGTTGTAAATCACGCCCGAGTAGAAGTCGACGTTCGGGTAGAGCTTCCGCTCAACGAAATAGTCATCCTTGAGCGTAATCTCTTCGAGTTCCTTCGCGATTTCGAGCAGCGGGCTATGAATGCCCATGCGGTCCAGCACGTCGTCGCAGGCCTTCTTGATCACCTTCGCGCGCGGGTCGTAGTTCTTGTATACGCGGTGGCCGAAGCCCATCAGACGAGCGCTCTCGTCGCCGCTCTTGGCGCGTTCGAGGAATTCCTTCGCGGTCTGTCCTTCCTTGGCGATCGCTTCGAGCATTTCGATCACGGCCTGGTTGGCGCCGCCGTGGAGCGGTCCCCAAAGCGCGTTGATCGAGGCCGAGATCGTTCCGAAGAGGTTCACCATGGAGGATCCGACCAGGCGAGTCGCGCTCGTCGAGCAGTTCTGTTCATGGTCCGCGTGCAGGATGAAGAGCAGGTCGAGGGCGTTCTTCACGACCGGGTCGACTTCGAATTCTTCGCAGGGATTCCCAAACATCATGCGCAAGAAATTGCCGACATAGTCGAGGTCATTCTTGGGGTAGAGGAAGGGCTGCCCAATGGAATGCTTGTAGGCATAGGCTGCGAGCGTTGGGAGTTTCGCGATCAGGCGATGGATCGAGACGTCGACTTCGCCGGGATCGCGGGGATCCAGGGAGTCCGGGTAGAAAGTCGCGAGGGCTCCGACCAGCGCGGAGCACGCCGCCATGGGATGAGCGTCCTTCGGCAGCGCCGAGTACATTTTCTTAAAGTCTTCGTGGAGCATAGTGTGTCGGCTGATCGTGCCGGCGAAGTTTTCCAGCTCCGTCGCCGTGGGCAGCTTGCCGTAGATCATGAGGTAGCTGACTTCGATGAACGTCGATTTTTCGGCGAGCTGTTCGATCGGGATGCCGCGGTAGCGAAGGATGCCCTCTTCGCCGTCGATGAAGGTGATATCGCTCTGGCAGGAGCCGGAGTTCGCGTAGCCGGGGTCGAGGGTGATGTAGCCGGACTGAGCGCGGAGCTTTGTGATGTCGATGGCGTGTTCGCCCTCGGAGCCCACGATGACGGGGAGGTCGTAGGTTTTGTCCCCGAGTCGAAGTTGTGCGGTTTCAGGCATGGCTGTCTCCTCTTTCTTCAGTTGATGTATTTCGGCTTTCGGCGTGCGACCCTGCTTCGGATTTCGGCCTTGTTTCGCGGGGACTGACCTGCAGCTCTGGGTTGCGGGTCTCGTCTCGGCTCTCGTCTTGCCTTTCGATATGCCCTCTCGGCGCGACGTGCCGATGGACCGATCGACCGATGAACCGCGAAAAGCGCTCCTCGTGATCGAACTCGCGCCGTCTCTTGTGGCCCGTATGGAGGGCGAGACGCGCAAGAATGGGTCGTTTTCCGAACGGCTGGAGCTTAGCGGAGCGACCATGAGGATGGGAGCCTGAAGGGTCAAAATCTTATCAATATCGGGGATATAGGGGATTCCGATGCCAGTGGAAAACGGAGCTACGAGGGGGGCTCAAGCGTAGATATGTGATCCCCTTGGGAATTTGGGCGGGGTTCGGCCAGGATGAGCTGCCTGCGACCTTTTCGAAAGGCGGCGATCCGGCGGAGACCGAATCGCGGTGCCAAGGCTTCAAAATGCCGCGCGCGGAGTAGGACGAGCCTGCCCGCGTCGCTGGTCCTGCTTCCGTCTTCACCCCCGTCGAGGAACGTCGCGAGCTGAGGTTCCGAGCGGAGCGACTCAGTTCGGAGGCCACCGTAATACGCGAGGCCTCCCTCAATCGGCGTCAATCCGTAGACCCCGACCGTTTCAAGAGGCCCGGCCTGCCGGGCGATTCCTTCGGCGATCGGGCGCGGCGATTTTTCGGCTTGCAGAAGCGGTAGGCCGAAAGCGAATCCGGCGAGTTCGATGAGGGCGATGACAGCTACGCAGACGAAGCTGCGTCGAGCCCAATTACGAGCGGGTTCGGCCAAGGGCCAGATTCCGGATGCGGCGTATCCGGGAGCCGCATAGAGGCAGATCATCGAGAGCGCAGGAAAGATCGGGAGCAGGTAGACCCCGCGTTTTCCCGCGGAGAGTGTGAAGAAGATCAAGGGGACGAGCGCCCAGCAGGCGAGGAACCGGGCCGCGGAGGTGGCGTGCGCGCTCGGTTCAGCTGGCGACGTTCGTGCTCGATTCCAGAGAACGGGGATCGCGAAGGGCAGGAAGAAGGCCCAGGGCAGGAAATCGAGTGGGAGCTGAAAGAGGAAATAATAGAAAGGGCGGACGTGTGAGGTGCCCGAGAAGAAGCGCCCAAACACGTTTTCGCCCACCGCAATTTCAGCGAATCCGGGTGGCGCGAGCGCTATGGCGCCGCTGATCCAGATCAATAGTGGTCCGAAAGAGAGGAGCAGTGCCCAGGCGGGGCTGTAGCGGCGGAAGCAGCGAATCCGACCCTGCCACCCGAGATAGGCCGCCATGATCAGAAGGGGCAGCCACCCGACGGGACCTTTTACAAGCGCCGCGGCGCCCATCGCGGCGTGGATGCCCGCGATTTGAAGCGTCGGGGGCGCGTCGGGCTGGCCGTCGTCGCTTGCTCGGAACTCGGCCGCGACGAAGAGGGCGACGGCGATGAGTTCGAAGGCGGTGAGGAGGACGTCGAGTTGAGCGCGTCGGGCCGTGAAGATGAATCGGAAGCTGGTTGCGAGGAGGGCGGCCGCCAGTAGGGCTGCGCGAGGATGGGCGCCCAGTCTGCGGGCGATCCGGGCGGTGAGGCCGACGCAGAAAATGCCAGCCAATACAGAGGGAAGGCGCGCCGCGACTTCGGTGACACGTCCGAGAGGCGCTCCGAGGGCCGCGGCAAACCAGAAATAGAGCGGCGGCTTTTGAGTGTAAGGGGCATCGTTGAGATGAAGAAGCACCCACCCCTCTGCGCCGTGGCGACCGGAGCGCATTTCCTCGGCGATCGCGCCGTAGCGGGGCTCGTCGGGCGCCCAGAGGTCTGTTCCCCCAAGGCCGAGTCCGAAAAGCAGGCTCGCTGCGATCAGAAGGCCCACGAATGCGCTGCGGGCCGAATTTCGATCGGGCGGGTTGTTTTGGCGGGGCGACTTCTTCACGAATGCCGATCACGGTACCCTTCCTGGCAAGGAGGTGCAGCGTGACCGAGCAATCAAAGGGCGACGAGCGGGCGCAGCATGCGGAGCTTTCGAGCCTGATCCGAGATTCGGGGAGCTCGCCCGCAGCCATCGCGAAGCTGTTGGATAGTCTTCCGGGGGAACTACGCGGGCGAGTGGTACGCCTGCTGGGACGCAGCGATCAGCGCGCGCTCTACGAAAAAGCGTCCGGCTACGCTGCGCTTACGCTCGCGGACCTCGTGCCCGCGAGCTGCGCGGATCTCGAAGAGGTTCGATTCTTGGGGCGGAACACGCTGCCAGCGTTTCGGATTTTCGAAAAGCGCTTCTGCCGGATGCCGGGAGCCGATGCGGCGCATCCCGACCGCTTAGCTGGATACAACTTTCAAACCATGTCTGCGGTAACGGGGCCGGGGTACTACGTCGCCGTCGAGGATAGGGAAAAGGCTGAGGTGCTAGTGGACTATCATCTGCTTCCCGAGGCGACGCCTGCGGATTGGCCCGCGGTTAAGTCAAACGAGTCGGGGTTAGGTCGATTCGTCTATGGGTTTATGGTGGACCGACTTCGGCGAGTTTCTGATCATGTGTTGATCGGTTCTGCCGCGCGAAACGGGCAGGATCTGGGCAGCTACTTTGTTCTGAGCCGATTCAACTAGCATGCCGATTGCGCTCTCTGTCGTGATCCCCTTTCGAGATGAGGCGGAGTCTCTTTCTCGGCTTCATGCAGAGCTCTCCGCGGCTCTGCCGGCTGACGCGTTCGAGGCGGAACTGATTTTCGTGGATGACGCGAGTCGGGATGCGGGGCCGGCGCTCATCTCTGATTTGGCGCAGCGGGATTCTCGAATTCGCTTAATCTCGCTATCTCCTCATGTGGGCCAGTCTGGGGCGCTTGAGGCGGGTTTTCGCGCTGCCCTGTTCCCGCTCGTGGCGATGCTCGATGCCGATTTACAGAACGATCCCGCCGACCTCCCGCGCCTCGTCTCTCTGCTCGAGCAGGCAGATTGTGTTTGCGGCGTTCGCGTTAAGCGTCGTGATTCCGCTGCGATCCGGCTGGCTTCACGCATTGCGAATGGTCTACGGCAGCGTGCGCTGGGGGACGGGGTGACGGATATCGGCTGTTCGATCCGCGTGATGCGAGCCGAGTATCTCGACCGCGTAAAACTCTTTCGCGGAGGGCATCGGTTTTTGCCTGCGCTTCTCGCCGTCGAAGGGGCCCGCGTGATCGAGACGCCGGTGGCGCATCGTCCGCGGCAACATGGCCATTCGAAATACAGCGTGTGGGCGCGGCTCAAGGTTGTCTGGGCAGATTTGTTAGGTGTGATGTGGCTCGCGCGGCGCGTGGATCGCTACGAGGCGAAGGAGCTTAACCGACGCGCTTGACTTTGAAGCCGCGCTTTTCAAGCTCGCCGACGAGCGCGTCGCGATGCTCGCCCTGGACTTCGATGATGCCGTCTTTGAGCGCGCCGCCCGAGCCGCAGGAGCGTTTCAAGTCTCCAGCGAGGCTACGCAGTTCATCCGGAGGAAGGGAGACGCCGGTGACCGTCGTCACGACTTTACCCTTTCGACCTTTGGTGGATCGTCCGACCCGGACAATGCCGTCACTGGCTTCCACGGCGGCCGCTTCGTCCCGGGCCTTGATGCGTGCTCGGGCACTCTTGCCGCGACATTTACAGCGTGTCTCGGACTTCCCGCAGGCGGGACAAATCCGTCCATCGGCGCTGGAGTAGACCAGCCGGTCTCCGTCTCCCCGTGCCATGCCTAGCTTTTCTCACCCAGCAGCCGGCGATGGTCCACCATGATGCAGCGATCCTGGATGACGTCGATCCCCGCCTCCCGCAGACGCTGCGCGGAGGGGCCATGGTGAATCCCAAGCTGCATCCAGACCGCTTTCGGCCGGGGGCTGAGTGCGAGAATCTCGTCCACGTGGTCAGGAACATGCTCCGAAGCGCGAAACAAGTTGACGATCTCCACCGCCTGACCGACTTCCGTGATGCTCTTGTGGCAAGGCTCCCCCAGTACGCTCTCAAGCTTGGGGTTCACGGGGACGATTTTGTACCCAGCGGCCTGCATGTAGGCAGGGACGCGAAAGGCATCTTCGGTCTCTCGTTCTTTGATTCCGATGACGGCGATTGCGCGCGATGATTCAAAGAGCCCCTTGAGGCTGTCGTCGCTTTCCATGAGATCCTCTTGCAAGCCTGAACATCATCCTAGATGACGTTCGTTCGGCACATCAGATTAGCCTGTTTGTCGGTTTGAATCTTTAGAGAGCGGAACATCCTCGCGAGTTTCGTTTCTGACATCTTTTCGGAGCGCCCCGGGCGCGATTCCATAGAACCACGAGTCGACACCCCCGGGTGCAAGGGATACGGTCCAGCCATGCATAGAACGGCCTCTACAGCGTTTCTTCCGTCCAGCCACGCATTCCCGCCCGCCGGTCCGCCGGCCCGGGTTCGTTTCGCCTCCGGTTGGCTTTCCCGCTTCTTGTCCAGCGCCCGGACCGGATGGCTCGCGGCGACTCTTTTCCTCAGTTGCGCCCTCATGCCTGCCCTTATGCCGGGGCTCGGCTGGGCTGAGGAGTCTCTGCGTGATCCGGTCGACGGACTCTTCGAGACGAAGCTCGAGAACGGGCTCAAGGTCGTCCTTCTTGAGGATCACCGGACGCCCGTTGTCGCTTTTCAGATTTGGGTGGATGCAGGTTCCGCGGACGAGGCTTTCCATACCGGGATCGCGCATCTCTTCGAGCATATGATGTTCAAGGGATCGAAGAACATCGATGAGGAAGTGCACGCGCAGCTGATCAACGAGCGAGGCGGTCAGATTAACGCCTACACGAGCCGAGACGTCACGGTTTACCACGAAGACGTTACGGCGGAGTCGCTCCCTCTTGTCATCGATCTTGAAGCGGAGCGGTTCGCGAATCTGGACATCTCCGACACGACGCTTGAGAGTGAGCGTGAGGTCGTGCTTGAAGAGCGAAGACTCCGGACGGAGGATCGGCCGGATGGTCGCGGCTTCGAGGCCCTCGCGGCGCTGGTTTGGCAGGCGCATCCCTATCGCTGGCCCACGATTGGTTGGCGGAGCGATGTGGAGCAGGTGACCGTGGCCGCCTGTCGCGCGTTCTTCGATACCTACTATGCGGCGAATAACTTGACGGTCGTGATTGTGGGGGACTTCGAGACGGAAGAGACCCTGGCCCGAATCAAGCGGACCTTCGGCAAGCTGGACGCGGCGGATGAGATTCCGCGCAATCCCACGACCGTCGTCGAGCAGAGCGGCGAGCGTCGCTCTGAAGTGCTCTTTCCAGTCCAGGTCCCGCTGCTTTACGCCGGTTGGCATACGCCGCCCTCGGGTCATCCCGACGGAGAGGCCCTCGATCTGGCCAGCGAAATTCTCTCCGGAGGCCGGTCTAGCCGGCTTTACCGAAAGCTGGTCTACAGCGACGAGAAAGCACTCTACGCGTACGGTGGCTACATGGAGTTTGCCGACGCGGGGATGTTCTACGCGGTGGCGGGCGCTCGACCGGGGACGCCTCTTGAACAGGTTGAATCGCTCTTTATGAACGAAATCGACCGCGTTGCCGAGCAAGGGGTCGATGAAGCCGAGCTCGCGCGCGCGAAGCGACAGATGGAAGTGGGCCTCGTGAACCGACTCTCCACGAATCATGCACTCGCGAGCCGCGTTGGCCGTGAGATCGTGAACTTCGGTCGCGTTCGGCCGCTCGCCGAGCGCATCGAAGCGATCCGGGCCGTCACGGTCGAAGATGTTCAGCGCGTCGTGAAGACCTATCTCCGCCGAGATAAGCGGAGCGTCGTCCACGTGATTTCGCCTCCACCAGATTCGAGCGGGGAAGATGTTGAGACCGCCGGGCGTCGCGACGGGGAGGGCGCCTAATGCGATTTCAGCTGTCTACTCCGACTGCGCCGGTCAAACCGAATAAGCCGTCTACGCCGTCTACGCCGAATATGCCGACTCGTACGCCCATCACGAAGGAGCCGATCATGCGCGGCCTGATCTCGATTGCTCTCGCTCTTTCCTTGCAGGGATGCGCGCTTTTCGAGCCGAAGCCGGCCTGGGAAGAGCCGCCCCCGCCTCCGGCTGAGCGGGCGATCGTTGATGCGGAGGACTTCACGCGGACGACACTTCCGAACGGAATCGAGGTTCTCGTGCTCGAGGACCATCGACTTCCGCGCGCGACGGTGGGCATCACGCTGCGCAGGGGAGCGGGAAGTGTCGCTCCTGAGCAGGCAGGACTGGCTGAGATCGCGACGGAAGTAATGCAGCGCGGTGCGGGGGACCGGGATGCGCTGGCTCTTGCGCGAGTGGTTGAGGATGCTGGCGCGTCTCTTTCGGTGGCGGCGGGTTGGGATACGACGCGTGTTTCGATGAGCGGGCTCTCGAGCGATCGCGATCTCTTGTTCTCGATTCTTGAAGACGTTGTGATGCGTCCGCGGTTTGATGCCTCTGAGTTTGAAAAGGCGCGCGGCGAACAGTTGGCGGGTCTGCAGGCGGCGCTGGACGATCCGGCGACGCTGGTGCGGTGGCATACGTTAAAGGTGCTCTATCCGGGACA
The DNA here is from genome assembly GCA_045106235.1 of Myxococcota bacterium. Classification (GTDB taxonomy): domain Bacteria; phylum Myxococcota_A; class UBA9160; order UBA9160; family UBA4427; genus UBA4427. The sequence goes on along the minus strand of JBGCEJ010000013.1, from coordinate 118,956 downwards.
TCGCTACGGTCTGCCTATGACCGGCACGGCGGAGACCCTGGCGCGACTGACGCCGGATGCAGCTCGGCGCTACTGGAGCGAGCGTCGCGTTCCCGGGAGTATGATTTTCTGGGCCGTGGGGGATCTCTCCGCGGATGAGGTCGTCGCGGAAGTCCGCGCGCGGTTCGGCTCGATCGCCGCCGCGGAAGCCGTTTCGGCGACGCCGCCCGTCCCTGCGAAGACGCCTGCGCAGCGTCGCATCGTGGTTGTGGACAAGCCCGACCTTGGTCAGGCACGGATCATCCTCGCTCATGAAGGGATTGAGCGAACGGAGTCGAAGCGAATTCCGGTCGATCTCATGAATGACGCGCTGGGGGGCAGCGGCTTTTCTTCACGGCTGATGATTACGGTGCGCTCGGATGCGGGACTGACCTACGGGATCGGGTCGGGCTATTCGCTGCGCAGTGAAGCGGGGCCCTTCTCGATTTCCACGTTCACGCGCGTGCCGGAAGTGCGACGTGTGATCGATCTCGTGTTAGGTGAAATGGAGGCGATTCGAGGCGGGCGGCCGATCGACGAGGAGGAACTCTCGAAATTCATCAGCTACAACGTTGGGCGCTTCGGGCTCGGGCTGGAAACGTCTGAGGCTGTGCTGGGCTCGATCGTGGATCTTCGGGTGCATGGCCTGCCCGATGATTCTCTCGATACGTTTCGAGGGCGAGTCCGCGATGTCACGCTTGCGGATGTGGCCGAAGCCGCGCAGACGCGACTCCATCCAGACCGCGCCGCGATTATCGTTCTCGGCCCTGCCGACCAGATCGCCCCGCAGCTTGAGAGCCTCGGCGACGTCGAAATCGTTCAGCCTTAGCTGCGGCTTCGGAGGCCCCGGAGGCTTTAGGGGCTTTGGTGTGAGGCCTAGCGTCCGAAGATGTCGAGGATGTCGCTGCCGCGGACATAGCGCGAGGGGTGGATCGCTTCGGAGAGTTCGTCGAGGCTGATCCCGTCGGGCTGAATCTGGCGAAGCCATCCGGACTGCACGCGGCGGAATTCGCCGGGCGAGAGTCCGAGGCGGCGGTGGTAGCGGAAGAGCGAGTCCAGGCCTTCGAGGGTTGCGTAGGCATCAAGAAGCGTGCTCGGTCGATTCTTGACGAAGCGGCGAAGTTCGAAGCCGACGACGCGGCGAGAGCGGGTCGTTTCAAGGTATTGATCGAGAGCGTCTTGGAGGACAGCTCGCACATCCGCGGCCTGCTCTCCCTCCGGCCCGAAGAGCTCTTCGTAGAGCGCGAATGCCGCTTCTGCATCGCTCGCGTCGAGACGGGAAGCGGTCACGATCGTGCTTTCTTCCTCGGTCGGAAGGTCGAGGTCGTTGATGATGGCGGCACCCGAGAGGCGAGCCAGCTGGACTTCACTGGCCGCTTCTCGCGTTTCGACTGCAAGGGCGAGCAGGCGCTCCGGGTCGCGGAGGCGAGCCGGTTCGTCAAGTTGCGCCTTCGGGGTCGGGAGAATCACCGGACCGTTTGCGCCCGAGAGGTCGGAGCGAGACGCACCCCCTGGTTGAATCGTGCGGACCTGGCCGTCGAAGGCGTCTGCGCTGGTCCTGAATGCGAAATCATCGACATCGAGATCTGAGCCCGTGGGATTGATTTCGAAAACCGCGAAGTCTTGGAGGAACGCCGGCTGATTGTCGAGGTCGAAGGGATCCGGAACGCCGAAGATGGGTTGGCTGCCGCGCCCCACCAGCAAGGGTGTTAGGCCACCGAAGTCGATCGTATTGGCAAGGATGGCGACTCCGCCGTCTTGCTGACTCGCGCCTGTCCGGTCGCTGGTCGTCCCGGAGCCGCGGCGGACGATGCCGATTGCGGCTGCGACGATATCGAGATTGATGGCCGCAACATCTCCGACCTGTGCGAAGCTTGCGCCCGAATCGATCAAGAGGTCGCCGCCGACTGCGAGGCGTTCGCCCGAGGTCACGCCGACGAAGCCGTTTTCGGTATCGAGTGTGAGGTTTCCGCTGGCCTTCCCGATTGTGGCGAACGGAGAAAGCCGTGTTCGCCCAAGCTCGAGATCTGAGGACAGGGTTTCGAGCTCAGCCAGAGTCGAAACGGAGCCGATCTCAGTCTCGATCTCGTCGATGAGCGTGCCTTCTGTTAAGTCGCCTGCTGCAACAAGGATATCGTTTTCCGTGAAGACGCTCTGATCGCCCGCGCCGTCGAAGGTGAGCGTGGGGGTGGCATCGCGTTCTTCGGAGTCAAAGATCGCCCAGAATCGGTCGAGCGGATTCGGGTCGGTTCCGACATTGCCGCCTATGCGAACATTGCCGGTTGAGGCGACGACGATTCCGGCATCCGGGGTGCCGTTCTGGAAAATGTCGCCCGTGAAGGCGAGGTCGCGGCCGGTTGTTTCGAGCGTCTCCTGGAGCTCAACCAAGCCGTTGAAGCGCTGGTCGCCCTGGGTGTCGATCGAGAGGTTGGCGGGGACGCCCGCTTCCGTGAAATTGCTGATGGTAATCGTTCCGTCGCCTTGGACGCCGTTCGGGACGCCGCTATCTGCGCCGCCGTTTGCGTTGAGCTCAAGCGAAGCGAGCTGGAGCGCGGCATAGCCGGGGATATCCTCGAAGCCTTCCGTTTGATTCGTGAGGTCGATCGCGATATCGCCCTCCGAGATCAGGCGCAGGTTCGAAGTCGTGGTTCGCGAGCGGATGTCATTGTCGAGGGTCAGAAGAACATTCGTCCCGGTGGATTCGAGCACGATCTCGATGTCTTCGAGTGTCTCGCGCTGGACGACCTCGTTGGCGATGTTCGTGGTGAAATACTGCGAGGGAAGAGGAAGCTCGGTGTTGGTGAAATTGTCGACCTGTCGAATCGTCAAAGTGGGCCGTTCCAGGGAGTCGGGATCTGAGTCGACTCGGAAACGCTCCTCGTCGGTCTCGGTTCCGTCCAGGAGTGTTCCCGTGACGAGGCGGAGCCGTTCGCTGGCGAGGTTGAGCGACGTGCCCGCGGCATCCGTTGCGAATGTGATGTGGTTCGATTCGACGCGGACCTCATCGTCATATTCTTCGAAGGGCGAATCGGTGACGCCGTTCGCGGGCATGTCGATGAAGACGCTTCCGTCGATCCCCGAGGCGGCGATGAGGGTGCGCGTCACGTCGGAGAGGGTATCGATGCCGGTGAGCCTGAGTTCGCCTTGGAGCGAGACGATTTCGGTCTCGTCCCAGAATCCGCCGCCCGCCAGGAGGGCCGAGACGAAATCGCCCTCGCTGGTCAGAGTGTTGAGGCTTCCGCTCTGTTGGATGCGGAGAGAGGGGTCGGCGCCGTCTCCTGCGACCGCGATTCCCGCGAGTCCGCTGAAATCGATCTTCGGGAGCAGCGCATCGGCGATCACATCTCGTTCATCGTCGTTGTCCGCATCGGGATCGGTGAGGGCGAAGGCGGGACCTGCCGTGATCTGAATCTGGTTCGCGGCCAGTGTCGTCGTGCCGCCACTGGCATCGTCAAAGACAATGCGGCCGAAGGGCTCAGTCGTCTCCTCCTCCGGGAAGGAACCGTCGGTGGTGGCGCTCAGAGTGAGCGTCTTGTCGGCGAGAATCGAAGTGCCGTCTTCGATGAGGATGGAGTCTTCCGTGCTGGCGTTCAGGCTGTCGAGCACAAAATCGCTCGCGCTCAGCGTGATCGCGGTATCGATATCCGTTTCCACATCCGCGCGGAGGGTCAGCGCGCTGCCGTTCACGTTTTCTGCGGCGACGGTGACGGAGTCGAGGATCGATTCGATGGTGTAATTGCTCGCGATGGCTTCTTCGTCTTCGTCATCCTCGAGGACGCGTCCAAGCAGGCCTGAGACCGAGGTCTGTAGGAAGAGCTCGCCCGATGAGACGGCGCCGTCTTGTCGGATGGAAATCGTTGTGGGCGCGCGGCCTTCGGCGAGGTCGAATGCGTTCTCGTCGAGGGGGTCTTCCGACAGGGAGCTGAGGTTGGCGGCGGTCGCGACCTCGGCCTCTTCGTCAAAGGCCTCGATCAGAAGCGAGCGCGCCGAAAAGCTTGCGTCATCTCCGGTGAGATCTGTTCCGTCGCCGGCGCGCGCGTCGATCCGGACGCGCGCGTTGTTGGCGTCGCCAAAAAGGTCGTTGTTGTTTTCCGTCGCCTCCAGCACGAGGCTGTTGGCGCGGAGCCGAAGGTTGAGATTCGGGTTGGTCGTGAGTTCGAGATTCGAGCCGTCCGTGCTCGAGAGCGTGATGAAGTCGGATTCGAGGACGAGGCGCCCCGGGTCATCTGTGAGGTCGAGGGGCAGCTCGGCGACGTCGAAGTCTTCGATTGTCAGCGCTCCGACGTCGTTTCGAATCGCGAGGACGTCGGGGAGTGCCGCGTTTCCTGTGCCGACGAATTGGTCCGCGTCCGGCAGATCACTTACGCGGAAGGCCGTATCGTCGATTTGATAAACGAAGGTCTGTAGTGCGCCGCCGGGGCCGGCGAGATCGAAAGAAGCGTTGTTGACGTTGATATCCGAGTTTGTCCCGCTTCCGGGTGAAACGCCGTCGCCGGCCACCAAGTTGATGCGGGGTGCTTTGACGAGCACTGAACTCTCGCCACCGCGGTTGAAATCGAGATTGCCCGTTTCGCCCGTTCCGGCGCGAAGGGTGATTTCCTGGTCGGCGTCGCTGCCATCGCGATTGAACGCGGTGGCGAGGCTTTGGTCGAAGGTGAAGTTGCCCGTGCCGCCGAGTTCGACGCGCTTGCCTTCGAAGACGAAGTTGTCGCCGATGGCGATGGCGTCTGCGCCGCCGGTTTCCGTGCCGATCAGCGAGATCGAAGCGTTCTCGAAACGGTCCGCATCGGCGGCATCGTCGCCACTGTCGAGGTCGATTTGGCCGAAATCAGATCGGACCTTGTACTCAACGTCGCCCTCGCTCCGGAAGCCAACGGTCTCGACGAGGCCGAATTGCTCGATCTCCGGGAGGCTTATCTCGGCGTTGATGGCGTCATCTTGTCGGTAGCTGAAGGAAGTCGCGGAAGAAGCGCCATCGCCGAAGATCCCGCCGCTGCCGTCACGAAGAGAGACGTTATTCGAAGCTAGATTCTCGATCTCGGAGCGGGTGCCGCTGTCGGAATTTTGAGTGGCTTCGCCGGCGCCCGCACGCAGCTCAATTTCGTCGGAGGAGAGCGTGATTCCGGTGCCTGCGAAGACGAGGTCGCCGAATCCGCTGGCCGCTGCACGCAGCGCGAGCCCGAGGGAAGCCAGTAGGGAGACGTTGGCGTCGACGGTGAGCGATCCCGATTCGACGGCATCATCGAGTTCCGTTCGGCGGCCCGTTTCGATCGTGAGTTCGGTTGCGGCGTCGATGCTGTCGGCAGCGACTGCACTGACGGTGAAGTCGCCGGGGGTCGAGAGCGCGAGGCTGCGGACATCAAGGGCGGTCGTCCCGCCCAATCCAAGTGCCTGGCCCACTCCGTTTCCGAGGACGACGGTTTCAGGAAGGGCCGCGCCTTCGGTGGCTGCGAGGGCAAGGCCGCCGTTCAGAACGACGTAGCTTTGGCCTGCATCGTTGTCTTCGTCGACGAAGGCGGAGGTGTTATTGAGGCCGGCTGCGTCTCGGACCGAGAGGATGCCGTCAGAAGATTCGAGGGTCGTTCGCATGCCCTCGCTGCCGATGGAAGTTGCCCCGAAAGCGCCGGCGAAATCGATTTCGCTCGGGCCGCTGGGGCCGCCGGCGGAAACGGTGAGATCCGCGTCTTGCTGAATCGAGATTTCCTCGGGGCGCTCCGAATCCGATTCGAAGCTGCGCAGCTGAAGTCCCGAGTAATCGCCTTCGGCCAGCCGCTCGAGGCCGAAGTCCGTCGGGGCGGCGTCTGTGCCGAGGTCGGTGCTTGTGAGATCCGTTGTTTCGGTGATTCCGTTTCCGACCGAAATTTCGACGAGATCGGTGTTGAGCAGAACGCCATTGGCGTCGCCGCCGCTGGTGCCCACGAAGCGGAGGCGTGTCTCGCTGTTTCCGCGCTCGAAGCCCGAAGTCTCGTCATTGTTCAGCTGAAGGGGGTCCGCGGCAGCGATGATACGGACGGCCTCGGCGGTGATCTCTGTGTCGGGATTGAACGTAACCTGGCGGGAGCCCGTGAGCTGGGCCTCGCCGACGGTCGCGATGTTGGGTGTCGTTTGCAGTGAGCCATCCGCGAGGGTTGTCGTCGTGGCGAGGGCATCATCGTTTTCGCTGGAATCGCCCGAGACCGTAATGTCGACGGCATTCCCGCCGCCGCTCTCGCCCGTGACCAAGTCGCGCGTGTTAATAATTAGGCCCGCGGTTTGGATCGTGGTCCCTGCTTCCGCGCCGAGGGTGACCGAGGCATTTCCGAAGAGGTCGTCATCAATGTTGACGGCGGATGTGTCGAGCGCGGTGATTCGGACGAGGCCGTTCTCTTCGACGTCGCTTGAGGTCGTGTCGAAGTCACCATCGAGAGAGATGCTCAGTGCGGTGTCGTTGCCGATGACGAGCACGCCGCCGTCCGTCGAAATGTTGCCATCGAGGTCGATCACGCCGCCTTCGTCGCCGGGGGAGCGGGTGTCGGTTAGGTAAGTCACTGCGAAGCTCCCGGTATCGTTCCGGGGATCTTGGCTATTGGCTGTGATGGTGATGGCGCCGCCGTCAGAGATCAGATCGCCATCGATATCGACGTTGCCTGAGAAATTCGAGGTCGCTCCGTCAAAGGCTGAGCCACCTGCGATGGCGATATCGCCGCCGCCAGATTGAAGGGTGCTCGCGGCGTCGATGGAAACGAGACCGGTGACGACTTGGAGTGGGTCGTCGCCACGCTGACGAACACCGACATTCAGCGAACTCGCGCTCAGCACGATGTTGCCGCCGTCCGTATTCGAGTTGGCGTCGGTGTAATCTCGCGCGGTATTGATCTGCCCTGCGATTTCGATGCGCGGGTTGAGGGGATCTGCCGGTCCTACACCGTCGATCGGATCCGTGACTTCGGGATCATCGGATTGGCGTTCGAGGTTGGTGGGCGTTCGGTTCGCGTCGAGGGTGCCGGATAGCATGCGGACAGCACCGCCATCCGTGTCGATCGTCCGGCCAGAGTTCAGCACCACAGAGATGCCCGAAAGGTCAACGTCGCCGCCGCCCGTTCTGATATTGGCGTCGATCAACACATCACCCGAAACGAGATCCGTCCCGAAGTCGCGATCGGAAACGTCTTGAGCGGCATCGTTCGCAAAGAGAGAAACGCCCAGCGCCAGATTCGAGCGGTCGCCTCCGGACAAGACTTCGATTGCGTTATTGATCAGAATGTCGCCTGCGGCACGGAGCGTGAGCGTCGCGATCGTCCCTTCTCGGACGTCTGCACTCATGATCGAGATCGCGTCGTCGAGAATGATGTCGCCGGCGGTGGGGTCATCGTTCATGTCGTCGCCGAACACCTGGGTCGAGATGGTGACGTCGACGCCGATGCCCAGCGCGCGCTCGATCAAGTCGGCGGAGACGAAGTTCTCGTCGCCGATCACATCGGGATTGGGCACGACCGTGCGCAGGATGCCGTCGAAGCCGGTGCTGTCGAAGTTCGGCGCGATGATCGCGTCGATGGCCGCGTTGAAGCTTCCGCAAGCGCTTGTGTCCGCAAGGCCTGCGCAGGGGGCCGGGTCAGCGCCGATTCGAATATTGTAGGGGTCGATTAGCCAGTGGCCGGCCTTGCCCGCGTCCGCTTCGAGGTTGGGTGTTGTTGAGATCGCGAAACGAAGGAGACCCGAGGTTTCGATGAAACCACCGTCACCGCCCTTGTTCCCGCCGCGGGCGGCGAGTCGGCCGTCGATGGAAGTGAGGTCTTCGGCAAAGACAACGATCCGGCCGCCATCGCCGTTCGTTTTCGCATTGGCGCGGATGGTGCTGTCTTTGTCGACGATCACACTGCGCGCGCGTTGTAGTTCGCCGAGGCCTTGTTGCTCGCCGCCGATCTGGATCTGGCCGCCGCCACCCTTGCCCGAGGCGCTGATTTCGGCGTCCACGAGGGCGATGATCTCGCCGGTGATATTGACGTCGCCGCCGAGGCCACGCTTGCCTTCTGCGTCGGCGTTGATGCGGCCCGAGATTTGGACGCGGCCATTTTCGCCGGCTTCGATATCAATTGTTTTGGCAGCGATCTCGGCGCGGCGTTCACCGGTTCCTGAGCCCTGCCGAATGCCGAAGCCGAGCGGGTCCGCAGCAGCGAGGCGGACATGCCCCAGGCCCGCCTTCATCGTGCCGTGATTTTCGATCGCGTATTCCGGTTCCTGTCCTTCTTCGGCAGCGTCCTGGTCCTGCTCTGAATTTCGGTGAGGCAGCCGAATCAATACGGGATTGTCGAACTGGCTCACGTAGACCGCGTCGGCACCCACGACGAGCAGCGTGCCGTCCTGCACTTCGATCTCGCCTTGATTCACGACGCGTCCAGCGAGGAGGGCGGCGTTCTGACTTTCGATTTGGCCGCTATTCGTGATCGTGCCTTCGCCGAGAAGGCCGAACAGATTCTTTTGCCCGAGGAAATCTTCTGTGAGCGAATCCCAGTTCTTGATCGAGGCGCTTTCGGCGCCGAGGAGCAAGACGCTGCCTTCGCCCGATTCGAGGAGACCCTCGTTTGTGATGTGACGTCCGAGCAGGACGATATTGCCGTCGGCGGTCACGACGCCCTGATTGGTGATGTCGCCGGAGAGCTGGAGATCGAAGCGCTCGCCGTTTGCGAAATCTTCCGCCGAGATCTGGCTGCCGATGGCGACGAGGCCTGCGACGTCGATGACGGCGTTGCCGTTGATAAAAAGGCCCGCGTCGCCGGCAAAGCCGACGATGCCGTTGCTGCTGGTGCGCCCATTGAGGGCGATTGCGCTGATCGAGCGCGAGACGTTCAGGACCCGGGCGCCGCCGTCGGTCTCCGTGAAGTTGAATTGAAGATGATTGTCTTCGGGCTGTTGAAGGTCCTGCCACTCGATCGTGGTGCTGTCCGTGTCGATCGTAAAGATCGTTTGGCCCGCCTGGGTATTGTCCAGGGCCACGTTGGATTCGTCGAAGCGCGTATTATTCGCATCGTCGAATTCATCGCCGGCCATCGCGGGCAGCGAGTTCATCGTCGCGATTGCGAAAATGAGGATACGGGCCAGGGCTCGGTCGAGCCGAGTGGCTTCCCTTGAGGTCGTCATGCAAATCCTCTGGCCGAGCGTGTCCCTTGCGGGGCGTTTCCTCGGCTGTGCGCGCCCGATTCGGGCGAGTGAAGCGGACTAGTACAAAATGCTGAAAAGAAGATGAACTTCGCTGGTGCCGGCTTTCGTACGCCGGCGTGCGCGATCGGCACCATTCGTGCTGTCAAGCGGCGTCGCCCAGTCGAGGCGCGCCCTGATATTGGATCGAATCTGAAGCTCCGCGCCGACGCCGGCGCTCAGCAGAGTCTGATTGACTTCGGCCGATTCGACGGTGCCGCCACTGCCAGGGACATCGTTTCGGATCGTTCGCCCGACGTCGAAGAAGGCGCGGAAGGTGAGATCCCAGTCGGGCCGTCCGTACACCTGCTGCGGGGCAGCGCGAAAATGTCCGAGGAGCGGGATGCGGAGGGGCTGGCGCGCGACGGGCAACGCCCGCGGCAAATGGAAGCGGTATTCAACGGATCCGATCAGGACGGTGTCGCCGACCGCAAAGGATTGGTTGAAGCCGCGCACGCTGTAGAGGCCGCCGATGGATTGGCTCGCCTGCGGCACGAGGCGGTAGTCGAATGCGTACTGGCCCCGAAAGCTAAAGGCGAGTTCGTGGGCGAGGGTCGAGGAGAGCTCGGTCGAAGGGTCGCGCCATTTTGAGGGTGCGAGGAGCGGCTCGAGGAAAGCGGAGTAGCCGAGGTTGAAATCAAGACGGGCGTAATCGCCATCGCTGTCCTGGCGTCCCAGGGTGTCGCGATCCCCATCGTTTGCGCTGGTGATCCCGCCCTGGATCGAGACGTCCATGCCGAGGGTGGAGAGCTGGTTGATGCGTTCGGCATGCAGGCCGACGGCCGGAATCACATAGAGGACTTCGCCTCTGACGGTTTCTCGGAGGCGGTTGACGACGTCCAGCTGGCGGAGGCGAACTCCGCTCCAGACGTCGACGAAGAAATCGCGGTACTGAAACGCTTCGTAGATAAAGCGGCCACCGTACTCAAAATTCTCGCTTGTGACGCGGTCGTTCGAGAGGTCGAAGAAAGTCGAGGAGCGGTCAGACTCCGCTTTGTTCCAGCCGAAATTGACTTCCCAGCGCAGGCGGTCGACACCCCACCACGGAATCTTTTCTCGGGGCAGCCATTCGAGCCATTCCGGATCGCCCGCCCGCCGCTTCATCCATCCCGGCCGCTTCGCACCAAAGAAGGGGGCCTGGTAGCTCGCGCGAACGCCGTTCACGTCGTTCCCGCCGGCGTTCAAGTACTCGACGGAGAGGGTGTCATCGCGATTCGTGAGCTGGCGATGCGTTGCGCCGACTCGGGTCTGCCAGGGGCTTGTTCGCTTGGTCCCGGTATTCGTGGTCTGGGCGTAGACGAACCAAGGTTTCGCTTCGAGGACCCGGTAGTCGAGGACGGCCTCGCCGGGCTCGGTGCCCGGGGACAGCGCGGCTTCGACGCGGCGGCCGGGGTAGCGATTGAGCCGGTACAGGTAGTCTTCGAGGCTGCGCCGGTTGAGGAGGTCGGTCGTGTCTTCATCGCCGATGCCCGGCGGCTTGAGCGGAGAGTCTTCGCGGACGGCTTCGTGGAGATCGTTGTCGATCTTCCAGTCGCCTTTGACTCGACTGCCGACGGCAATCGTGCGGACCTGACTCACGCGGCCGAGGGTGATCACGATTCCGAGACGGGTTCGGTCCGCCGGGCGGAGGTCGCGCTCGGTTTCGAGGTCGATGTCTTCGCTCGCGGGACGGACATCGACACCATAAAGCCCCGTTTCATGCAGTTCCGAAACGAGGACGCGGAGCACCCGGGCAAGGCCGCTCGCATCCAGTTCGACGACCGGGCTATTCGGGCCGCCGATTGAAAGAATTTTCGTGTCTGCGCCGGGGCGCGGGGCGACCCAGCCTTCCGGCGTGCGTGTCAGTTCAACGCGGACCGGGAGCATCTCGCCCAGGCTGGGCTGGTCCGGGTGTGGCTCGGCGTACTGGAGCTCCAGCGCGCCGACGGGATAGTTGCTCGGTGCGCTGTCTTCTGGAAGCAGGAGAAGCTGCGCGCGAACGGGGGCCGCGACGATCGCAATCAGGCCAACGATCAGAGCAAGGGCCAGCGCTCCAGCACGGAGCGAATGTATGAAGGGGAGGGCGTGGGCGTAGGCGTGGGCGGGGCGCAACCTGGGCATCGTCGCAATTACTCGTCGTCGCATGAATGAGTTGAACTCTCCGAGGGGTGCGGGACGAGTTGCGCCCAGGGAAAGCAGTCGAGCTCCGTCCTTACCGGCCTGCGATGACTCGGATGAACGTGTCGCCCAATCCTCTCGGTTCGGGCGATCCTGTCTTGCATCGCTATGCGAGGCGGGATCACGCCCAGCTCCAGGGCTTTTCGAGGTGAAGGCGGCCGGGCCGGGTGGGGACGAGTTCGATGGTTCTTTGAGTTCGCAAGACGCCTCCCGGTCGGCAATCGCAGGCGCGATCCGGGCCGTCAGAGCGGGCCACACGATAGCGAGATCCTTGCGTCAACTCTGCCTCGGAAAGACAAAAAAACGCTTTAAAACTGCGGCTTTGATGCCATTCGGCTGCCGCCCAGCGGGTTCTGATGGCGGTCGGGCCAGATGGTTCCCCGAGTCGCGGGCTTTTGCGCGTCTGGGAAAAAATGTGCCGAGTGAGATCCGTCGATTCTTGCCGACCGACCGGTCGGTCGATAAAGTTTGAGCATGCTGAATCAGAAAGCCGGAGAGTCGGGCGAGCCAGAGCTCCGTCTCCAGGCAGCGGAGAGCCGAGGGAAGATCCTCGAGGTCGCTGAAACTCTGTTTTCTGGTGGGGGCTATTCGGCGGTCGGGATGCGACAGCTCGCGACGGCCGCCGGCCTCAGCAAATCAGCGCTCTTCCATCATTTCCCGACCAAGAGCGATCTCTATGCGGCGGTGCTCGACCAAGTCCTCGAACGCCTCGAAGATGCACTCGGGGAGGAGACGGAATCGGATCCGTGTGTCCGGCTTGATCGCTGGATCGGATCGGTTGCGGAGACGCTTGCTGACGATGAGCCGGCGGCGCGTCTTTTGATGAGGGTGCTCATGGACGAAACCCCTCTCTCGGTCTTCCGGGGGCAGGGCGCGGATCGAATCTTGAAGCCCTTCGAGCGACGGCTGGCTCGAATCGTCGAGCGATTGCGCGGGCCCCTCGAAGAGGGAATCGCGCTCGGGACATTTCGGCCGGTCGCGACGGACGATTCCATCCAAAGGGTGATGGGCGTTCTCTTCCTTCACTTTGGCTCTGGGCATTTTCGCGAAGAGCAGGCTGAGGAACGGTTGTCTTCAAAGTCGGCGGCGTCGCGGAGGAGTGAAGAATTGGCCGGGTTTATCCGCAGGGGTCTTTTGGCCTAACGAGATGAGATGCTACTCGCCTAGCATTCGCTCCCGGCGAGCGTTCGCTTCGTCTTGAGCACGGCTGACCGCCTCGCCCGCGCGCTGTGCGGTAGCGATTTTGGGTTCAGCGCGCGCTTGATCGGAGGCGAAGCTTTTGAAGAGGCCCCCGAAAGCGTTGGTGGGTCCCTTCTCGTAGACCTCGCCGGAGATCCACAACCCCACGACGAGCAGGAATGCGGTAGCGACTTTGGCCATGGGGGACTCCTTGGAGGGCCTCCGGAAAATTCAAAGACCACTACTGGAGTATCGGCCTGCGGCGGAATAGGTTGAGTTGCTGCCGCTTAGCTGCACATTCGCGGGCTTGGCGTGAGAAGACTAAGCGTGAGAAGACTAAGCGTGAGGGGGCTAGGCGTGAGAAGGCTGAGCGTGAGTGGACTAGGCGTAGTGGGCGAGCGCGGTCTTGAGGGACGCGCGGACTTCCTCGCGCAGCGACGTGGGTTCGAGGACCTCGGCGCCGCCACCAAAGGAAAGCACCCAGTTTGCGAGTTCCTGGCTCCCGCCCGCTTCCATGAAGAGCTCGAGTCCGCCGTCGGGCAAGGGCGTCGTTGACTGGCTTGCATGCCATTCGCGTTCGCTGACATAGGAGGCCCATTCGGAAGTAAAGCGGATCCGAATCGGGACAGCGGGCTCGGCAACGACGCCGAAGCTTGAAGCGGTATAGGCGTCGAAGTCAAAATCAGAGGGGACTTCGAATTCCTCGCTGCGCTTTTCGATCGCTTGGATGCGGTCGACGGCGAAGGTGCGGATCTCGTCCGAGCGATGGTCGTGACCGATCACGTAGAGGGCTCCGCCGTGGTACCAAACCTTGTACGGGTCGATGCGCCGGCTTGACTCTTCTCCGGTCCGCGCGGTTCGGTATCGCATTTCGAGCGTCCGGAATTCCAGGACACCCTCGTTCAGCGTTCGGATCGTGTCGCGAAAATCGGTGTAGCGCTTATGCGGTCCAGGGAGGACGCGGAAGCCGTCTCCGAGGCGTTCGAGATAGCTCTGCAGTTCCGGGCCCAAGCCGGCGCGAATTTTTGCGAGGGCGGCGCGGATGGAATCGTGAAAGACCGTGCCTTCGAGGGTTTTGAGGAGGTCCTCGCTGAACGCGAGGGCGAGCAGTTCATCCGGTGTGAACGGAACTTGGCCGAGCTGGAAGCTGTCGAGGAAGCGGTAGTAGGCTTTGCCGTCGCGTTTTTCGCTCGTGACGGGAAAGCCGGCGTACATCAGCGCATCGAGGTCTCGGTAGACCGTGCGCCGGACGCAGCCGAGTTCGTCGGCCAATTCGTCGAGGCCCGCACCCGCGCGACTGCGCGCAAGCCGCTGCATCAATTGCCATTGTCGTGCCAGCTGGTCGCCCCGCATACGACCCGAACGTACCCGTTCATGCTGCAATAGGCGAGGCGAGCCCTTCTAGCCCTCAGCCCAGGACGACTTTAATCGTCCGAAAAAAAGGCCGCGATCTCGTCTTCGCGCGCTTCGGCGTCTTTGTGACCGATTTCGATCAGGCGGCGGGCATAGGTCGAGTCGAAGAGCAGGTAGGAGACGAGGTCGGCCTCTTTCGTGTTCGCGCCGGCGCCCGTCGCGCGTCGAAGCATGCCGAGGAAGGCGCCGAAGTCGAGATCCGGATCGTCTCGGACGACATCGCCCGCGACGCGCCCAAGGTCTTCCGAGGGGCGGATGACGAGATTCTCGATGGGCTTGAGCGGTCGGCTGCCTTTGGGGTCGAGGCCTTCGTTGAGCTTTTGCAAGAAATCGTCGCCGAAGGTTTCGGTTCCCGTTTCGATGATGCGATTGATGAATTCGAGGCGAGATACATCGGCTTCAATCGGCGAGAGCATCAACGCGTTCAGGACCTTGCCGAAGAGAAACATGGGGTTGCCGAATTCGGCGGTGCGTTCCTGGGCGATGGTTTCGGAGACGGAGCCGCCGGTTTCGCTCGTTAGGCCGATGACCAGCATCTTGTCCGCGCCGAGTCGGACGGCGGGCGCGAGAGGCGTGTTGAGGCGGAGGCCGCCGTCGACGTAGTAGCGCGCGCCGACGCGAACCGAAGGGAAGAGCATCGGGATGGCGGCGGAAGCGAGGGCGTGGAGCGGGGAGAGACGGATGCGCTGCATCCGGACATTCGCAACGTTGGCCCAGGGCGGGAGCTCGGGGCGATGGCTATCGCAAAAGACGACGGCTCGGCCGGTCGCGATTTGGGTGGCGGCGACGCAGACGGTGTCGATGCGACCGCTGCGGATATTGCGGCGGATGCCTTGCCAGGGGATCGATTGCAGGACGAGGCGCTCGAGGGGCTCCGTGTCGAGGAGGCCGTAGAGTCGGTCGGGGCGCTGGCCATCGCGGAGGAGTTTGGCGACGTGTTTCACGCCGGCCATGCGGCGCGGGAGTTTTAGGAAATCGCGCGTCGTGAAATTGAAGATCTCGTGGACACGCATATTGTCCCAGATCTCGACCAGGCGTTCGCCCCGGCGATCCTCGTCCGCGGTGGCGGCGAGGAAGCAGGAATGAATCGCCCCCACGGAAGTGCCGCAGACGATCTCGAAATCGGGCTCGATACCGGTTCTCTTCGGGAGCTCGTCGAGAATGAAGCGCAGAACGCCCGCTTCATAAGCGCCTCGGGCGCCGCCGCCGGAAAGCACGATGGCTCGGCGTGGCTTGCCCTTGCGCCGCTCCGCCCAATCGCCGCTTTCGTTTCGGGTGACGAGGCCTGAGGGGCCCCGTCCCGCGCGCGTCGATTCTGGATTGCCGGCGGACATGATCCTTGCGATCTCAGTCTATTGAGAGACGCGCTCCGAGTATTCACGCGTCCGCGTGTCGACTCGGAGGACATCGCCCTCTTTGATGAAAAGCGGAACGTTGATAGTGGCGCCACATTCGAGTGTCGCCGGCTTGAGGGCGCCGGAACTTGTGTCGCCCTTCACGCCGGGATCCGACTGGGTGACCTTGGCTTCGATGTAGTTCGGGAGCTGGACGTTGACCGGGTCGCCTTTCCAGAAGAGCACGTCGACGTTCATGTTTTCCATCATGAAGTCCATCTGGTCGCCGAGGACGTCGGGCGAAATCGGAATCTGGTCGTAGGTCTTCTGGTCCATGAAGATGAGATTCTCACCATCGTGGTAGAGGTACTGCATCGTGTTTTCTTCGATGTCCGCCTCTTCCGCCTTCTCGCCGGATCGGAAAGTGCGCTCGATCGTGCGGCCGTTCAGCAGGTTCTTGATCTTGGTGCGTACGAAAGCACCGCCCTTGCCCGGCTTCACGTGCTGGAAGTAGGTGATCGTGAAGGGTTGGCCGTCGAGCTCGAGCTTGAGGCCGTTTCGGAATTGCGAGGTGTCGGTGGTTCCCATGGATGAGGTCTGCCCTGATTTGGAGTCTTAAGCTTTCGCTGAAAATTGCAGACGGCCCCTGCGCGCAGCATCCTGACCGTTCTGAACGGTCGCCGAGGATAGCGGAGGGCGACTTACTCGCTAGAAAACACTCTTTCGGGACGTTTCGGCCACGCGGGAGCGGGAAATGAGCCGCTTCCGCTGTCTCTCGTAGGCCTCGCGGCAACTCGCACATGACTTGCGCATCCGAAGCGGAATCCGGAGCAGAGTCGAGAGGCTCTGTTCGCCTAGTCGCTGTGGGTCAGCACGACGCGCAGGACGTCCTGACCTGGGACCTCGCGTTTCAGCAGAGCGATCCCGTGATCGAGTTCGTCGAGGGTGCAGGTCGTCCCCAGGAGTTCCGCGGTCGGAATTCGGCCGGCATTCAGCAGCTCACAGGCTTCGGCCGCGGACTCTGAACTCGCCCCGGAACCGCCGTGGATCGTGAGCGAGCGGAAGATGATGTGGTCGCTGATGATCTCGACGGGGGCCTCGTTCTTGAGACCGCCGATCAGGATATGGCCACCGTGCCCGGCGAGTTCGAGGCAGAGTTGAACGGGCTTTGTGGCGATCGCCGTCATATCCATCACGACTTGCGCCATGCGCTGTCCGGTCAATTCCGCGACCCGAGCGACGATATCCTCCTCTTCGACGTTGATCGTATGGTCCGCGCCGATTTGGCGGGCGATTTCGAAGCGCTCCGCGTCCGCGGCGGTGCCACTGAGGATGACCTGGGCGGCGCCGCGGATCTTGGCCATTACGACGCAGGCGAGGCCCATATGGCCGGGGCCTTGAATCACGACGGTGTCGCCTTTCTTTACGCAGGCGACATCGACCCAATTCACGGCGCTCGCGAGGCCTTCAAAGAAGGTCAGCTCAGCGGCCGACACCGCATCCGTCAGCTTATGCAGGCGCGTCCCGGGAAGCAGTCCCATGTACTCGCCGTAGCCGCCCCAAAGACCATGCTCGTTGTCCGTGCCGAGGGTGTAGCTGTAGGCCGCGCGGAAGCCGTGCGGGAATTCGGGGGAGGGCTCGGCCGGGACGATGATTTCAACAGCGACGCGGTCGCCTTCGCGGACGGCTTCACCGGAGGGATAAACGAGCGTGCTGTCTGCCGCGAGCGCATGGACACGTCCGACGATTTCATGCCCGGGCACGATGGGCGCGACTTCGCCGGGAACATGATGATGCCCCGCGAGCTGGGCCACGTCGCTGCCGCAGAGTCCGACGGCCTCCACTTTGAGCACGCCGCCGCCGGGAAGAGCGGTGGGAAGTGCGAAGTCTTGGATCTGATAGGTGCCGTCTCCGTTGAAGACGCCGGCTCGACAGGTGCTCACGGTATTTTCCTCTTGGCTCGGGACGCGGTGGCTTGACCGCTCGCGCGTGAATCGCGGCTGGACGCGCGAGCATAGTCGGGTGATGCGCCACGCGCTGCTACGCTTTCACTCTCTTGTCGGCGCTCCGCCGAAGAGGATCCGGAGGCGCGCGTGTCCGAGACAGAGCAGGCGCCGGATTCGAAGCTGGGCGTGACGCAGGACGGGATCTGGGCGCTGGCCTGGCCGACCATGGCGGCGATGGGCGCCGGGACCGTTGTGCGCTTCACGGATTTCGCGATGGTGGGATCCCTTGGACCCGAGGCGCTGGCGGGTGTGGGGCTCGGCGGGCAGTTCTATTGGCTGCTGGAGTCTGTCGTGGCGGTGGCGCCGGGTGGCCTTGCGGCCATTCTTGCGCGCGCCGTTGGGGCGGGGGATGGGGCCGCCGCGGACGCGAGTCTTCGCCAGGCGCAGATCCTGGGCGTGCTGCTTGCGCTGGCGAGTTCGCTGCTGCTTTTCCCTTTTACGACGCAGGCGATTTCGATTTACGGCGTCGAGCGCGAGGTGGTTGGGCTGGGTGCTGACTATCTCTGGTGGCGGATCTGGGGAACGATCCCGCTATCGATCGTGATGGTGTTCGGCGCGGGGCTGCGCGCAGCGGGAGATGTGAAGACGCCCCTCTGGATCATGCTCTTTTCCTCCGCAGGCAACGTCTTTTTCAACTGGGTTTTGATCTACGGGAACTTGGGCGCCCCCGCGCTCGGCGTTGTCGGCGCGGCGATCGCTTCGAACCTTGCGCTCTTGCTGATGATGCTCCCCTTCATCGGTTTATGGGCGGGACATCGTCTGGTTCTGAAGCCCAGCGGCGGGGGCTGGCGCCCCGATCTGGACTTGTTTCGTCGTCTGATGCGAATCGGGACGCCCGCAGGACTCGAGAGTGGTTTCTTTCAGATGGGACTTCTGCTCTTTCAGCGGATCATGAGTGCCTACGGGACGAACGTGATCGCCGCATACAATATCGGCACGACCGTGCTCTCATGTTCGTTTATTCCAGGCGTTGGCTTTTCGATGGCGGCGGCGACGTTAGTTGGGCAGCACCTGGGCGCTGAAGAGCCAGAGCGCGCTCGGCAAGCGGGGTGGCGAGGCACGGCGCTCGCGGTTGCGGCGATGAGCGTGTTCGGCCTTGTCTTGGTGCTCTGTTCGGGGCCGCTGGGGCGACTCTTTACGGAGGATCCCGAAGTCCTCGAACTCACACGGACGATCATTCTGATCCTGGCGGTCGCCCATCCTTTCATGGCGGTGGAGTTCGCTCTGGGCGGCGCGCTCCGGGGCGCGGGGGATACGCTTTTCCCAATGCTGACCGTTTTTGCCGGGCTGATGGTTGTGCGGCTGGGTGTGGCGAGTTTGCTGGTCACGTATTTCGACGCTTCGATTGAGATGGTCTGGTCGGTTTTGATCCTCGATTACGTCTTGAAGACCGCGCTCTTCGTGGGCCGCTTCCGCGGTGGATCTTGGCAGCGCCGATCCGTTTAGGGAGAGTGGGGAGAGGCGCCGCGACTGAAAAGTGGCTTCGATACGACGATGATGTAAGGACGACGTGAGGACGATGTGGCGTCGGCGCAGTCTTGATTCGCAGAGGCAGCGATCGCGTTCTAGTGTCTTCTTTCGAGCCGTTCGGCCCCTTTGCCTCGCCCTCAACCCCGGAGTTTCGATATGCCCTTGGATCCCCAGCGCACCCCCGTTCTGATTGGCCTTGGCGAAGTGCTTGAGCGTGAAGAGATCACTTCGGCCGTTGAACTTGCAGCAAGCGCCGCGCGCTTGGCCTTTGCGGATGCGCCGGGACTCGAGTCGCGGATCCAGCGTCTTTCAGTCGTCGGCGTTTCGTTTTCGCCCGTGAGTAAAACGCCGGCATCGGAAGCGGCGGCGGCGCTGGGTCTGTCAGGAATCACCTGCGAAACGACGACGCCGGGTGGCAATACGCCGCAGTGGCTGATGAACCGGGCCTGCCAAGAAATCGTGCAGGGAGAGCTTGAGACGACGCTGATTCTGGGGGCGGAGGCGACGCGGTCGATGAAGCTTGCGGATCCGGGGTCGGACTTTTTGACCGCTGCCCAGGACGGGATGAAGGGGGATGAGACGGCGGGGGATCCGGTGGTCGGGGCTTCGCTTCATGGCATGGTGGTGAAGCCGGAATTTCAAGCAGGTCTCGCGCGACCGGCGGATGTGTATCCAATGTTCGAAAGCGCGCTGGCCGCGGAATCGGGCGCGCCGCCCGAGGTTTGGCGGAAGCGTCTCGGCGAGATGCTCAGCCGCGCAAGCCAGGTCGCTGCGAAAAATCCCCTCGCTTGGTTTCCGGAAGCGCTCAGCGCAGACGCGATCGCGACGCCGACTCCGGATAACCGGATCACGGCGGAGCCCTACACAAAGCGCATGAACAGCTTTGCCAATGTCGATATGGGCAGCGCGCTTCTCGTCACCACGCTCGCCGTCGCGAAGGAACTCGGCCTCGCGGATCAATGCGTCTTCCCCTGGGCCGGGGCTTCGAATGCGGATGTGACCCCCGCGTCCCGCCCCGAACTCGCGGGCTCCCCTGCCATCCGAGCTGCCGCGGGCGCGACTTTTGCGGCCGCGGGCTTAGGCATCGACGAGATGGATTTTATCGACCTCTATTCCTGCTTTCCGGTCGCGGTCGAAATTGGCGCGTCGGAGATTGGCCTTTCGATTGATGATCCGCGAGGCCTAACGCTGACAGGTGGCATGTCTTTCTTTGGCGGCCCCGGCAATAACTACACAAGCCATGGCATCGCCCATGCGGCGCGGCGCCTGCGCGAAGGCGGCCGATTCGCTTACGCCTCGGGCAACGGCGGACTGCTCTCTAAGCATTCTGTGGGGATCTACGGCAATGCTCCGCCAGAGGACGGTTTTGTTTGTCCGGACACGAGCGCGGCGCAGGAGGCGATCAACGCCGCCGGGATCGAGTTGGTGACGGAAGTGGAAAGCGAGGCGACCGTTTCTGCGGGCACGGTCGTTTACGGACGCGACGGCAGCGTGGCTGCGGCACCGATTATCGCGACCTTGCCGGACGGGCGCCGGGTCGCCGCGAAGGCCGAGGAGGGAATGCTGCCGGATCTCGCCGGGCAGAGCCTGGTCGGGGAGCGTGTTCGTCTCTCGGGTGCGTCACCGCCGGTCTATTCGCGCTAGCGCGGCGGCGGGTTGCAGCAGCCGGGCGTGGCGTGGCGGGCCGGGACGTGCGGTCTCGCAGAGAACTCCGAAAGGCAGCCTTTAGGCCGGTTTTTCGATCCGGTGGCGTTCGACGAATCCGCGGCGGAGCGTATCGATCGCGTCTCCCGCTTCTGGTTCCACCTCGACGAAGGCGACGCCCGTGACATTCGTTTCCGGGCTGTCGTTTCCCGAGCTCCATGCCACCCTAACAGGGAGGCGAATCTCGGAATCGCTGACCTCGAAGAGGATGTCGGCGCGGGCATCTTCTCCGCCGATCACGCCGCCGAAGAGGCAAGCTCCGCCGAGGCCGATATCGCGAATCGACGTGGCGTGTTTTTCGCCCTCGACTTCGATTTGGGCGGCGAGATGCGTCGGGATTCGCAGGTGGTAGCGGAGTTCGAAGGGATCGTGGTCGTAAAGCAGGCTCGAGAGAACAAAGCGCAGCGACTCGTTGGGCGGGTTGTCCCATAGATGCCAGCGCACGCCATGAAAGGCGAGGGCCGCGATGACGCGCTTCGCCGGCCGCTCACCGACGGGGATCAGCGATTTGGTTTCGACGCCTAGCGCTTTGGCGATGTCAGGGATGCGCCCGATCTCGGTTTCGGTCGAGAAGAGCACCGCCAGGATCTTGCCATGCACATCTCGCGCGAGCAGCTTCGCCTCGTCCATGCCGGTCGCGTAATGCACACCAAATTGGCTTCCCATGAGATCCAGGGAGAGCTGCTGCAATGCACCGTCTGGCGCGTCGACAACGAGTATGCGGCGATCAATATCCACGATGGAATAGATATCGGTCGTTGGGGAGTCCTTCCTGAGCCTGGGGAATCAGGATTCCGCTGCAAACGGAGGGCAGTCCGATGTTGCGCATGAATTTCGCAGGGTTAGTCCTGAATTTCGCCTAGGGGGACTGCCCCAAAGCAAAACGGGCCCGCAGCCGAAGCTGCGGACCCGTTTTTCATTTTCTGATCGACGACCTATCCCTTGGCGGCAGCAACAGCTTCCGTGAGGGCGGGAACGATGTCGAAGAGATCGGCAACAATGCCGATATCCGCGACTTCGAAGATCGGCGCGTCGGGATCTTTGTTGATCGCGACGATGAAGTTCGAGGCCTTCATGCCGACAAGATGCTGGATCGCACCGGAAATACCGGCAGCGATGTACAGCTTCGGCGCCACAACCTGACCGGACGAACCGACCTGGTACGGGTGGTCAAGCCAGCCGGCATCGACGACGGGTCGCGAAGCGCCCATCGCACCACCGAGCGCATCGGCGAGCGGCTGAATGACTTCCGGGAACTTCTCCGGATCGCCGACACCGCGGCCACCGGAAACGATCACGTCGGCCTTGGTCAGATCGACACCCGTCGATTCCGCGACCTTGATCTCCACGAACTTCGCACCAGCCGACGTATCAACCGAGAGCGCGTCCGTGCCGCCGTCGCTCGAACCTTCGAAGGCAGCGACCGCACCCGGCTGAACCGTGGCGACCGTCTGGCCCTTCGACGAGATTTCCGCGTCGAGCTTGCCGTTGAAGATGCGGCGAACGAAGTTGAATCCGCCGTCGCCATTCTCGGCCTTGATGATGTCGGAAACGAACGCCGCGTCGAGCGCAGCTGCCACGCGCGGGGAAGTATCCCAGCCCGCCGGCGTGTTCGAGATCAGAACGAGATCAGCGGAAGTCGCCTCCGCAGCGGCCTTGATGGCCTTCGTCCAAATTTCTCCGTTGTAGTTGGCGGCTGCGGCGTCGTCGACGACATGCGTCTTGCCCGCACCCTTGCTGGCGAATTCAGATGCGAGATCTCCCACACCCGAACCAATCACGAGGCCTTGGACGTCGTGACCACCGGCTTCCGCCAGTCCGCGCGCGACGGCAACGAGCTCGTAGCTCGCTTCGCGAATCGCGCCTTTCTGCGTTTCTGCAACGACGAGGATAGTACCCATCGTTATCTCCTTTTCCGGCATTCCTCCTCGTTAGGAAGAAAGCCTATGACTTTTGCCTTAAGTGACGACAGCCTATTCACATCGTCGACAACTTGTTTCCATAAGCGTCGACGTGGCGCCGAGAGATGGGCCCGAAGGGCAGCTCTCGAGGGCCGGCATCTTATTTAGAGCAGGCCTAGTTCCTTGATCTTGGTCACGAGCTGGCCAACGATTTCGTCCGTCGATCCTTCGAGGATCTGAGCCGTATCGCCCTTCGCCGGGACGTAGATCTTGTCGGTGGACGTCTTGTTATGCGCCGCGCCGACGGAATCGCCGAGTCCGAGGTCCGCCAACGTCTTCACGTCGACCGGCTTCTTCTTGGCCTGCATGATGCCCTTCAGCGAGGCGTACCGGACCTGGTTCGCACCGGTCTGGATGGCCATCAGGCACGGAACCGGCAGTTCCACGACTTCGTAGGCACCGCCTTCGAGTTCGCGCTCGACCTTGATCGAGGAGCCAGAGTTGTCCGTAGCCGTCACACCCGTCGCAGACGGGATGTCGAGGAGCTGAGCCAGCATCGGCGGAACGGCCGAAGCATTGCCATCGTCGGACATCAAGCCCGCCATGACGATATCGGCGCCTTCTTCCTTTGCGATGGCCGCCAGAATCTTGGCGGTGCCCAGGGCGTCCGCAGCATCAGCCGCTTCGTCCTTGACGTGGATGGCGCGATCCGCGCCCATGCCGAGCGCCGTGCGCAGAGCCTGGGTCACACGATCGGGACCGATGGACACCACAACGACTTCTGCGTCGCCTGCGTCTTTGAGGCGAAGAGCCTCTTCGACGGCGTAGGTGTCATAACTATTGATTTCAAACTTGATGTTATCTTCCTGGATCCAGGTTCCATCGGCGTTCACGTCGAGACGTGCGTCCTGATGGGGGACCTGCTTCAGGCACACCATGACCTTCATGGGGGGCGAGCCTCCGAGTCTTATGCGGGAATTGCAATGAACCCCGACGCGGTCGCACCGGGATTTCGAACGCCCGGACTCTACCCTTCGCAGGGTGCGATTTCAACGTGAGGCGTCTGCTTCACGCTGCTTGAGCCGACTGGCGGCGAGCCCGAGGTCAGTCGTCCAGGGTCAGTGGCCCATGAACGACAGGAACATCTCGACGGAGGCAGCGCGGAGATAGGGATTGGTGCGCTTTTGCTCGCCCATCGCGTCGTGCCCCTCTGGGGAGTAGAGGTGCCCCGGGTAGAGGGTCGTATCGTCGGGGAGGCGCTTCAGTGCCTCGAGACTCTCGTACATGTCGCGGGGATCGCTGCCGGGCAGATCCACCCGGCCACAGCCGTTCAGAAAGAGGGTGTCACCGGCGACCAGATGCCCGGCGCAGTCTTTTTCTTCGACGAGGAAGCATTGGCTGCCCGGAGTGTGGCCTGGGGTGTGGAGGCAACGGATTCCGATGCCGCCAACGGAAACGAGGTCGCCTCCCTCGTGCTGGACGAGGTCGCTCTCGGAGACGCCCGTGACTTTGATCAGGCCCTCGGTCTCGTGCTTGTTCACGTGAATCGGCATGGGGCTGACTTCGAGGAGTTTCGCGAGGCCCTCGATCGACTGGCCGAAAATCTCGCCACCGACATGGTCCTGGTGGTAGTGGGTAATCAGCGCGCCCACGACTTCAATGTCGTCTTCGGCGGCCTTGTCCAGAAGTCCCTGGACGTTCCAGGCGGGATCGACCACGAAGGCTTTGCGTTCGCTGCGACTGCCGATCAGGTATGCGAGGTTGGCCATATCGCCGACGCTTTCTTGTGCGAAATAGAGGTCGCTGGATGCCGCCATGGAGTTCTTCCTCGTTGAGAGTGGGTCTGCGCGAGAGAGTACCCGGTCAGGCTCGGTGTGGATCTTTTCCAGCGTCCGCGCCGCGGTTTTGGGCGGATTGCTCGATGCTTCCGAGTGCCCCTCGGGGCATCCGGGTGCCGTAGGGGGCGCCAAGGCGATCGCCGAAGGCTCTCGGGGCGGGGGTTTCGATCGGAGCCGGTGTCTGTGTCATGGTCTGGCTCGTTGGCGAGCCGTTCCGTGGCCGCACCGGAGGAAAACGTTGGCGCAGAGCATTTCGAACAGGGCAGAAGAGAGTCGGACCGGCGGGTTCGCTTTGCTGAGGGGCCTCGGCTGGTTCTGCGTCTTGCTGGGGCTTGGCTGTGCCGCGCCGACACTCAGTGACCAGCGCTCGATGGCGACGGTGACCTCCCGTGCGGATGCGCTTCAGCAATCCGGAGCGCCGCGCCGTGTGCTGCTGATTACGGTCGCTGGACTCGAGTCCGCGGACTTCCTGAATGCCTGGGGTGGGATCGCGGGACCGGAGGATGCGGTCCGGATGCCTGCCTTAGCGGCATTGGCCCAGGAGGGCGCGATTGGAATTGACGTTCGCACGCCGACGCCCGGCGCTTCTTATTCAGCGCACGCCACGATCGCGACGGGACGAGGCCCGAACGGCCACGGCGTGATCGCGGATTCTTTGATCGACGATTCGGGCACGCGCGCTCAACCTTTCTGGGACAACGCGATGCTCCGTGGCGGAGCGCTCTGGGATGCTGCGATTGGCCGCGGCGTGATTTCACTCGGCTGGCCCACCACGACGGGCGCGCGCATTGAGTTGGTGGTTCCGGATCTGGAATCGGGTGCGACGGGCGCGGGATGGATGGAGGCGATTCGTCGCTTTACGACGCCTTCTCTGATGCGTGAGCTGGATCAAGCCGCCGAGGCGGCGGTGAAGAACAAGCAGAGAGCGCCGGGCACGTGGCCCTCCGCGACCGAGAAGGATGCGGCCTTCGTCGATCTCGCCTGCTCGCTTCTGCAATCAGAAAGGGATGCATCGCTTTGGTTGATGCGCCTTTCTCAGACCGCGACGGCCCAGGTTCAGGGCGGCGAGGGCAGCCTTGCCGAGAGCGAGGCGCTTGCGAGCGTGGATGCAGAGATCGGGCGCTTGATGGCTTGTCTTGAAGGGGCGGGGAAACTCGCCGACACGGCGATCTTCGTGGCGGGCGATGTGGCGTATCGAGCGGTGCACACACGCGTCGATCCCAATGTTGCGCTGGTGGCCGAAGGCTTGATTGGGCGCGATCCGCGATCTTCGACGGGCGTTCGAAGCTGGCTCGCCATGACGCGGTCTCACGGTCGGTCGGCGTATATCTATGCGCGGGATGCTTCGAATGCGGTTGCGGCCCGGAACGTCCTTGAAGCGGAGGCGGAGAAAACCGGCGCCTTCGAGGTCATTTCGGCGAAGGCCCTCGCCGAGGTTGGAGGCGATCCGCAGGCCTGGTTTGGACTGACGGCCAAGCCCGGTTTCAAGATCGGGAATCGGTTGGCGGGGCCGCTCGTGAGTCCTGCGAGCGCGCGCGCTTCAGCCGGCGGCTTTGGTTTGAACGAACCTTCGGGGTCGCAGTCGGTTGGGCTCCTCGCGTGGGGTCGCGGGATCCGCGGCGGCGTTCGGATTCCCAGCGCCGACCTGCGCGATCTTGCGCCGACCGTCGCCTCTCTTCTGGGGCTTCGACTTCCAGGTGCCGCCGAAGGCAAGCCGATCATCGGTCTTTTGCGCGCTGCGGTTCCGCCGCCGCCGCCGGGCCCAAAGCGGATCGGGGTCGACAATGACAGCGGAGACGTGGACCGCGCATTGCGTGATCTTGGCGGCGGCCGGCCGCTTGGAGATGAACGTTGAGTGAGGGCAGTGTGATGATTGAGCTCAATCCGAAGGAGCGGCGGCTCTACGATCGCCTGCGTGAGCGCCTCGTGCCCGCAGAAGCTGGGGTCGGAACGGGCTTCAGCGATCTCCTGCTCCTCTTGCCGGATCTTACGATTCTCCTGATGCGACTCTTACAGGATGGCCGGGTTCCTTTCTTACAGAAAGGGATCGCGGTTGCGGGGGTGGCCTACGTGCTCTCCCCGATCGATGTGCTCCCGGCGCTCCTCGTCGGACCGATCGGGATGCTCGACGATCTATTCATCGTGGCTGCCTGTCTTTCGCAGCTGCTCAATCACGTTCATCCCGACGTCGTGCGCAGCCACTGGTCCGGGCAGGGCGATGCCCTCGATACGATTCAAGAGGTGACGAGCTGGTTTGAGCGCGAGATGCGTCTGCGGGTTAGCGATCTCGCTAAGGTGCTGCGCCGATAGGTTCGGCTGTCGATATTGGACGATATTAGACGATATTAGGCAATGCTAGGCGTCGCTCGTTGCGTAGCGCGCGAGGCGCGCGCGATTCTCTTTGGGAATGCGGCGCACCCGGCCGTCGAGGTTGACTGTCGCATGTTCGGTCCGTCCCGTCGCCAGGACGTTTTCGCCACAGGCGATGACGTAGGCCATGGCGAGGGATGCACCCTTGATCCATTCCAGCCAGGTGATCACATCCACTTCGTCATCGAAGCGGGCGCTCTGTCGGTAGTCGAGCTGGGCGTGTGTGACCGCGAAATGCAGCTCCATCTCCATGTATTCGGAATAGGGGCGGTCGTGGACCTCAAGCCAGACGACCCGCGCGTTCTCGCAGAAGCGGAGGTAGTTGGAGTGGTGGACGATGCCCATGCCGTCTGTTTCGAAAAAACCGACGCGGTGGCGATAGGTGATCGTGACTGCGTTTTCGGGCAGCCACTTTTGAAGGGGCGCGGGGATTTCGTTTCGGCTCGGATCGAAGCTCGACATAGCGGCGCCGCGACTAAAAATTGTCTTTGAGTACGCGGATGCGGCCGAGCTCCCCGGCATCCGGCGCGCGCATGAAAGGATTGGTCGCTTTCTCGGCGCCGATCGTCGACGGGATCGTCATTTCGATCGCGGTCGCGTCGTGCCAATCCGCGGCGGCCCGCGCGCGCATCTCCCTCACCTGGCGGTAGCGCTCTACGATCTCGGGATTGTCCGGCTCGACGGTGAGCGCGAATTTTAGGTTGCCTTCGGTGTACTCATGTCCGCAGTAGACGAGGGTTGAGTCGGGCAGAGCGGCGAGCTTCACGCAGAGCGCGTCGTACATCATTTGCGCATCGCCCTCGAAGAGACGTCCGCAGCCTGCAGCGAAGAGCATGTCTCCGGTGAAGACGACGCCGGCTTCTTCGAAGTAATAAGCGACGTGGCCGGTGGTGTGGGAGGGGATGAAGAGTACGCGGGCCATTTGGTTGCCGACTTGAATTTCGCTGCCTTCGTCGACGCTTTTGGTCATGCCCGGCATGCGCTTGGCGTCGGAGGCATGGCCGTAGACCGGCACGTCATAGCGTTCGCCCAGGACCGGGTTCGCGTTGGAATGGTCCATATGGTGATGCGTGGAAAGAACCATCTTCACGTCGGCTCCAGTGGCATCGACGCGAGCGATCACGGGCTCATGTTCGGGTGCATCGATGATGGCCGCGGCCTTGGTCTCGTCGCAAATCGCGAGATAGGTGTAGTTGTCACCGAAAGTCGGAATACGCTCGATTTGAAGTCCCATGCCGAAATCCTAGCAAAGGCCTTCGCCTGGATTCCCGCGACTTGGGGCCTAGATCAAGTCGAGTTGGACGGTCCGCTCGTTCGGCGCTTCGTCCGCGGCTTCCTTCGGCGTCTCGCTTTGAGCCGCGCTCGCGTCCGCAGCTGTGGCCTCAGCCGGCGCCTTCGCCGGGGCGGAGGCTTCCACAGGAGCCGCGGGCGGCTCGGCGGGTTGGGCGGCTGCCGCGGGCGTGTCCGATGTTTCGGCCGCGGCGTCCTTGTTCCAGAGCGGGCAGATGCTCTTGTATTCACACCACGGGCAGAGGGAGATCTTCTTGGCCTTGAAATCCGTGGCGGTTTGAATCTCGTCGATTCGCCCGATCGTGTCTTCGCGGAGCTTTTGGAGTTGCTCGGGAGTTCGCGTGGAGACGCGGGTCACGTTCTTGGCGACGTAATGCCAGACCAGCCGGAAGGGCGTGTCTTCTCCAAATTTGCGGGAGAGGCCGATCTGGTAGAGGGCGAGCTGGCGGTCTTGGTCGAGGATGCGCTGCGCGGGGACACGGGCGCTGGTCTTGTAGTCATGGACTTCGATCGTGCCGTCCCGGGCGCGGGAGATGCGGTCGATGATCCCCTGCATCTGGTACTCGCCGGCTTCGTCGAGGGGGAAGAGGACGCGCTTCTCAATCCCGAGGGTTTCGCTCTCGTCGAAGGGGTAGTGGCGGAGGTAGTAGCCACGCAGGCAGTCTTCGCCGAGCTTGCGATAGAACGAGAGCGGCGTGCCTTCACGAATAATGCGGACGCGCTCGGCGTCGTAGGTCTCTTCCCAGAGCTTGTGGTAGCGATCGACGACCTTCTCGATTCCGGGAATCTGTCCGTTGCCGACGAAGATGTAGAGCCGCTCGAGGATTTCATGGACGCGCTTGCCGACGAAGGCCTCGATCCCTTCCGACTCGCTCGGGATTTTCTGGATATAGCGATACTCGAACTGTTTGGGACAGTTCTCGAAGCTGGAGAGGCGCGAGTGGCTGTAGATCGTGCCCAAGGCGATGTCTCCTCTTCAGCGAAGCTGGGTTTCGTTGGACGCGCGAGGCGGGCGGGGCCGCTCCATACTCCGGGAAGATAGGGACTCCGCGCCGCCGTTGCCTTGGGCCTGCGCCGTCTTTCTTGGGGGGCGAGGCAGAGATCTCAAGCTCGATGTGTCACGGAGCGTGATGTGGGGCATCCTCTCCCGACGCACCCGGAATGAACGGACCTGCGCGGTCTGAGGAGGCCGATGGTGGCAAGCTCTGCGATGGCGAAAACCCAAGGGACAACGGACGAGGTTCCTGCTCAGCGCAATACGAACCGAAGCGAGGCCTTTGTCTGCCCGGCGGATGTGCTGGAGGAGGCGGTAGAAGGGCTCGCGGGATGCGAGGAGACCGTGCTTTCCGAGACGGTCTGCGGGGGCATTCTAGATCCCAACGAGGTCATCGTTTGGCTCGACCGTGCCGCGCGACTGCTGCGCTTCCGCGTCGACCCTGCGGAGCTGCGCTCTGAGGTGCCCGTCGTTGCGGAAGGTCTGCACGAACTCCTGCTTCAGGTGGAGATCCCCGAGGAAGCGAGTGCGGGCGAAATTACGACGCATTTCGTGCGGCGCCTCGTGGACCTGCGTCAGATGATTTCCCTCGACGTCGAGGCGGCCTATGCCGGAGATCCGGCGGCGAAGGGCTACGACGAAATCGTGGTCGCTTATCCCTCGATTCAGGCGCTGGCGATCCACCGGATCGCGCATGAGCTCTACGATTGTGGCGTTTCGCTGCTGCCGCGCGTAATGAGCGAATACGCCCATGACCGCACCGGCATCGATATTCATCCCGGTGCCCAGATCGGTCAGCGATTCTTCATCGATCACGGCACGGGCATCGTCGTCGGCGAAACCGCGATCATCGGCGACCGCGTCCGGATCTATCAGGGCGTCACGATCGGTGCGGCCTCGCTCCGGGACGCCGCGGCCCTCCGCGGCAAGAAGCGTCACCCGACCCTCGAGGACGACGTGACCGTCTATGCAGGCTCGACGATTCTCGGCGGCGAGACCGTGATCGGCGAAGGCAGCATCATCGGCGGCAACGTCTGGCTCACGCGCAGCGTCCCCGCCGGTTCGCGGGTGATGGCCGAAGCGCCGAAGCAGAGTTTCAAAGGACCCGTGAGCGGCGGAGACCTCGCGGATTCCGACCAGCTAGAGTGGGACCTATGAACGCCATGCCGAACCCCGCCTCTTTATTCGCCTCCGCCCCGACCTGCGCCCCCGCCCCGCCCCCCGCCAGGGCCCGCGCGAGCCTGATGCTCGGCTTGATCGTCGGCATCGTTTTTTTTGCGGGGGCGACTTTCGCCGAAGGCTGGGGCTACGACCTTGGCGGCGAGCTGATGAGCCCCTTCTGTCCGGGGCGAACGCTCTCCTCCTGCCCGAGCCCGCAGGCCGCGGAACTCGTGCAGTGGATCGTGACGCAAGAGGCGGCCGGCGCGACGCAGGAAGAGGTCATCGAGATTCTCATTGAGCGCTTCGGCGAGGAGATCCTCGGAGCTCCGCCCGCGAAAGGCATCACCCTCTGGGCCTACGTATTTCCCGTCGTGGGTTTCCTCGCGCTCGGGGGATTCGCCTTCGTTGTGCTTCGGAACATCGTGGGCGGAGGCGGCGCGTCGCCTCAAGCTGCGGCTCCGGTCGCGGCCACCCCGGCCCCGTCGCCGGGCGAGGCCGACGCCGCGAGCGATGAGGAGCTGGCCGCGCTCGTCGACGCAGAAATCGCGCGCCGCGGCTAAGTCGAGCGTTTTCGCCCGGAACGCGCTTGCGCGTCGTCCGTGTGCCGGCCGCGCCGCTATAGTTGGGGTGTGAAGATTTATACGCGCCGCGGCGACGCGGGACAGACCGATCTATTTGGGGGCGAACGCGTCGGCAAAGATGCTGAGCGTGTGGCGGCCTACGGCGACGTGGACGAGCTGAACGCGACGGTGGGGATGGCCGCGGCCTCGGGCTCGGACCCCAAGCTCGCCGATGCGCTGCAAACGATTCAGAGTGCGCTCTTCGACCTCGGGGCGTCTTTGGCAACGCCTTCAGCGTCACATCGCGAGAAGGCCGGCGTCGGCGGCGTGAACGCCGAGGACATCGCCTCGCTGGAAACGCTGATCGACTCCCTTGAGGAGCATCTTCCGCCGCTGACGACCTTCATTTTGCCCGGCGGAACACCTTCTGCGGCGGCATTTCATGTGGCCCGAACCGTGTGCCGTCGTGCGGAACGAGCCGTTGTTCATCTTGCGGGCGATCCCGACGAATCTGTCGAAGAGAGTTCGCTCCAGTATCTGAATCGCCTTTCTGATCTGCTCTTCGTGATCGCGCGCCATGAGAACGCGCGTCAGGAGGTGGCGGATGTCGCCTGGGTGAATCGCGGAACGGAATAGGCTTCTCTGGACGGGCGCGGGCCCGGCAGCGGACGCGTGCTTGCGGGACCCGGGGATTCGATCCGCCCGATGAAGCGGACAGGCTTGTCGAGTTCGCGGCGAAGCAAGGTCCCGATGAAGAATCCGATCGAGAACGCGATCAGCACGGCCCAGAGAACGGTCCGCAGGATCCGCCCGATCGCCGAGCCGCCCTTCGCTTCAGCGTCCGCCACGCGTGAGCGCCTCTTCAATTTCAGCGCCAAGATCCGCGATGATGCGTTCCGCGGACTGCTCGGGGTGCTGCGCGACATAGGCCTCGATTTCGATCCGGCCTTTCAGCTGGGCGAGGCCGAAGCGGCCGTAGCGCGTGCCTAACGTATGCTCGACCCGGGCGAGGCGCCCCGTGGCCCGGCGAATTGCGCCTTGGCCAGAGGCTTTGAGATACGCCTGATGCGCATCGATCGCGTCGATCAGCTCGTCGATTTGGCTGCCATCCTGCGCGGATCCGCATAACACGGGAGGCTCGTAGTCTGGGTCGCGACGCGCGCCGAGGTCGAGGCCGGCGCGGAGCTCAGCAGCGGTGCGCGGGGCGATGTCTCCGAGGTCGGCCTTGTTCACGAAGAACACGTCGGGCCATTCGAGAATGCCGGCTTTCATGAACTGAATCAGGTCGCCTGCGGCGGGTTGGGCCACGAAGACCAGGGTGTCGACGAGGTCGCTGACCTCGGACTCGGATTGTCCGACGCCGACCGTCTCGACGAAGACCGCGGAAAAAGCGGCGATCATCACGTCGAGGCTCGGTCCCGTTGCTTCCGCCAAGCCGCCGAGTTGGTCGCGGGCGGCCATCGAACGAAGAAAGACGCCTGCGTCTCGCGCCGAGGAGCTGAGCCGCATGCGGTCGCCGAGCAGGGCGCCCCCTGTGCGCTGACTGGAGGGGTCGACGGCGAGGATGCCGACGGATCGATCCCGCGCACGGAGTCCCGAGACGATCGCATCGAGGAGCGTCGACTTGCCCGCTCCCGGCGCGCCGGTGACCCCGATCTGCATGCCCGGACCGCGCCCCTCGAGCGCATCGAGGAGTGTCAGCGCTTGGGCACGCTGATCCGGTCGCTGGTTGTCGACCAAGTTCAGCGCCCTCGAGACCGCAGCACGGTCCCCCGCGAGCACGGCCTCAGCGAGCGCTTCCGGCGTCTCTCGCATCAGCCGGGGTTCGACTCCGCGACGACATCGACGATCTCGTCCATGATGCGCGTGAGGTCGAAATCCTTCGGCGTATAGACGCGCTTCACGCCGGCTTCTTCGAGCTTGGCCGCATCGTCTTCGGGGATGATGCCGCCGATGATGACGGGGATATCTCCGAGTCCCGCGTCGCGCAGCTGATTGACGACGTCCACGACGAGCACGCCGTGGGAGCCGGAGAGAATCGAGAGTCCGATCACGTGGACGCCTTCGTCCCGCGCGGACTGGACGATTTCTTCTGGCGTGAGGCGGATGCCGTCGTAGACGACTTCCATGCCGACGTCCCGGGCCTTCACGGCGATCTGCTCGGCGCCGTTGCTATGTCCGTCGAGTCCGGGCTTGCCTACGAGAATCTTCAGCCGTCGGCCGAGCTTGTCGGAAAGTTCGTTCACGCGTTTGCGGACCAATTCAACATCCTCGCTTGCGGCGGTCATTGGGGTCGCTCCCACGCCCGTCGGCGCGCGGTATTCGCCGAAAACCTCGCGCAGGACCGCGGTCCATTCCCCGGTCGTTACACCGGCTTTCGCGGCCGCGATTGAAGCGGGCATAATATTATCCCCGTTCTTGATCGCGTCCTCGATCCCGCGCAGCGCGTTCTTGGCTTCGTCCGCGTTCCGCTTCTTGCGGAAGGCTTCAAGGGACGCGATCTGGTCGCGCTCAGCGGATTCATCCACCTTGAGGATCGAGCCCGAACCTTCTTCGACGAGGGGCGATTCGACGGTCTCGCGGTAATCGTTCACGCCCACGACCGTCATTTCGCCGGACTCAATGGCCCGGATCCGCGCCGTATGGCTCTCGACGAGCTTCTGCTTCATGTACGCGTTTTCGACGGCGGCCACCGCGCCGCCCATGGCGAGGACGCGGTCGAGCTCTTCTCGGGCCTCTTCGACGAGTTCCTTCGTGCGGCCCTCGACGACATGGGAACCATCGAAGAGATCGCCGTACTCAAGTAGGTCCGTTTCGTAGGCCATGATCTGTTGCGTTCGCAGCGAGAGCTGCTGGTCCCAGGGGCGCGGCAGGCCGAGCGCTTCGTTCCATGCGGGGAGCTGAAGCGAGCGCGCCCGGGCATTCTTCGAAAGCGTCACGCCCAGCGCCTCAAGGGCGATGCGAATAATGTTATTTTCGGGCTGCGCTTCTGTTAGGCCGAGGCTGTTGACCTGAACGCCGTAGCGGAGGCGCAGCATCTTCTCGTCCGTCACGCCGTAGCGTTCCTGGCCGATCTCTTTCCAGAGCTGGGTCATCGCGCGGCATTTGCACATCTCTTCCACGAAGCGAATGCCCGCATTCAGGAAGAAGGAGATGCGGCCGAAGACGCGGGAGAGGGTGTCTTCATCGACGCCTAACGCTTTTACCTGGTCGAGGATCGAAATCGCGTTGGCCATGGCGAAGGCGATTTCCTGGACCGGCGTCGCGCCCGCCTCCTGAAGGTGATAGGAGCAGATATTCATGGGGTTCCAATTCGGAACCTTGTCCACGGTATAGGAGACGATTTCGCTGGTGAGCCGCATGGAGGCTTCGGGTGGGAACACGAAGGTGCCGCGCGAGAGGTATTCCTTGATGATGTCGTTCTGCGTCGTGCCGCGGAGTTTGTCTTGGGTCGTACCCTGGCGTTCTGCGGTCGCGATGTAGAGCGAGAGGAGCCAGGCGGCGGTCGCATTGATCGTCATCGAGGTGTTCATGCGCTCGAGGGGGATCTCCTCGAAGAGGCGCTGCATATCGTCGATATGGGAGATCGGAACGCCGACCTTGCCGACTTCGCCGCGGGCGAGGGGATGGTCGGAGTCGTAGCCGGTCTGCGTCGGGAGATCGAAAGCGACGGAGAGGCCCGTCTGCCCCTTAGCAAGATTGCTGCGGTAGAGCGCGTTACTCGCCGAGGCCGAGGAATGGCCGGAGTAGGTGCGGAAGAGCCAGGGGCGGTCGCGCTTCGGGGGGGCGGCGGAGGCAGAGTCGGAGGAGGACAAGTCGGGGGCTCCAGGAAATGGGGGCGTAAAACGCGGCGGTTCGCCGCTAAGTGTCTGTAAAGACTAACGAAAGTGGAATTTCTGAGCAAGCGGAGGAGCGGGGTATGCTCCGACCATGGGTCAGCACCTGAACGAGTTCTTCTTCCGCCTCTCTCCTGAACGCGTCCTGCAGGCGGTCGCCGCGGCGGGCTCCCCGCCTTCAGGTCATTGTTTCGCGCTCAACGCGCTGGAGAACCGCGTCTACGACGTCCGCCTCGAAGATGGCCGGCATGTTGTGGCGAAATTCTATCGCCCGGGACGCTGGTCCAGAGAAGCGATTCTCGATGAGCATCGATTGTTGGCCGCTCTGGCGGAAGCGGAGATTCCCG
Organism: Myxococcota bacterium; assembly: GCA_045106235.1. Lineage (GTDB taxonomy): Bacteria > Myxococcota_A > UBA9160 > UBA9160 > UBA4427 > UBA4427. The sequence goes on along the minus strand of JBGCEJ010000013.1, from coordinate 84,204 downwards.
TTTGCGCGCCGATCCGGTTCGAGACGCCTGCCACGGGGCCTGGCGGCGATACGCTGCATGAGATCGAAGAGATTCACTACGCGATCTGGCCGCGGACGGGCGGGCGCTCACCCGACGAGTTGGCGGACGACCAGATTGAGATGTTGGGTCGGCTGCTTGCGCGGATTCATACCATCGCAGCGGATCTCGGGGCGCCCCATCGGCGGCCTTTGGACCCCGAGCATGGCCCGCTCGAAGCCCTCGATCTACTCGAGCGAGAAGAATGGTTGCCGCCGAACTGCGCGGGGCGTTATGCGCGCGCGGTGGAAGCACTCGTCGAGGTGTACCGCGAGCGAAGTCGGGGGCTCGAAACCCAGCCGATACACGGGGACTGTCATGCCGGCAATCTTCTGCGCGGCGACGACGGTTGGTTCTTTCTCGATTTCGACGACATGGTTGTGGGCCCACCCGTGCAGGACGTATGGATGATGCTGCCGGGGCGTGATGCGGAAGCGGATCGACAGCGGCGCCTTTTGGTTGAGGCCTACCGACAATTTCGGCCCTTCGATGAGCGGGGCTTCGACCTGATCGAGCCGCTGCGCGGATTCCGCTTCGTCTTCTATGCGGGCTGGATCGCGCGGCGCTGGGAAGACCCTGCTTTCCCCGATGCGTTTCCGCATTTTGATACGGAAGAGTACTGGGAGACGGAAACGCGAGATCTCGAGGAACTCGTCGAGCGGATTCAGCGCGGGGAAGACCGCGGCACGCCCGAGGAGCGCGAAACAATGCAGGCCGAGGCCGCGGCCGAAGAAGATGAGCTCACGAACAAAGACTTCTTCTGGGATCTCTAGATCTGTTCCTTCTTGATCCGCTTCATGCGGCCCTCGATCAGGACGATTCGGTCTCGGAGATAGGCATAGTTGAGTGGGCGGAAATGAAGCTCGCCGCTTTCATCGCGACCGGCGAGCGCTTCGAAGCTGAGGCTCCGCCCGGGGTTCATCAGCCAGGGCTGCGCGGGCTCGGAACCGTCGGCGGCGAGGTTATGCGCGAAATCGTTTTGCGAACTGCCGCCAAAGAGCCCGACACCGGGCGCGCCTTCGGCGACCAGGCCGAGCGCATGTCCCGTTTCGTGGGCCATGATGCTGCCGAGTGCGTCTCCGAGGACGCTGATCGCGTTTGAGAGCGCGCGTTCTCGCTCGCTTTGGCCGCCGGTTGCTGGGTTTCGAGAGCCGGGGGCTTCATCGACGCCGGCGCTCGCAATCTGGGCGAGGGCGGCTGCGTCCTCGGCATGATTTCCGATTGGGACACCGCCGCTTGCCGCATTAAAGGGGGCGAGAATCTGTTTGTAGAGCGCCGAGTCCCGGTAAGTCGCAAGCGCAGAGGGGAAGATGCCCGCCGGCGGCTCGAGGCCGCATTCCGTGGAGGATTTTTTCTTGTTGTCGCGATCGAAGCCGACCTGGCCCACGGATTCGGGGTGGCTGGGATCGACGCCACCGACACAGATTCGCGTTGTGTAGGGACTCGGTTTGGGGATGGTCGACGGATCGATTTCAAAGCGCACCCGAACGATGTCGCGGTCTTGACCTGTGCGGTTGGGATCGTGTTCGGGGTTGTACGCGCGGAGTACGCGGCGCAGTGCGCGGTCCGCAATCGCATCGGCGAGGGCCGCGGTTGTTGCAGCGCCAGCCGCGAAGCCCAGGCGTTCGAGGTCTTCGTGAAAGTCGATGCGCCCGTTTTCGTTCTGGTCGACGCCGAAATCGAAAAAGACCCATTGGCGACTGCCGACGGGGGGGCCATTCGTCCAAGGGCGCAGCCGCACGCGCACCCAGTCCTCGGCGCGGCCATCGGGATTGCCTTCTTCGTCGGCAAGCAGGAGCCGAATCGCAATCAGCCCCTCATGCAGCCCGAGATCTTTGGGCACCGTATAACTTGCGTAGCCGTCGCGCAGAAGCAGGCGATCCTGGATCTCGAGCGTGAGCCCCGTGCGCTCTTCGCGGAGTTCGACGATCAGATTCTCCGGGAGCTCGGTCTTGCCGGTTTCGGCGTTGACCGGGAGGAGGACCTGAAGCGTCCAGCCATAGCCGGGGAGCAAGACGTCTCGCGCCATGCGCGGATCGACGCCGTTGACGCGGATCGCAATCTCGTCGCCGAGTCGGCGGACGGGTTGGAGTGAAGCGAGAAAAAGCAGCAGGCCGCCGATGACGATGCCGAGTGCGATGGCGAAGGCGGGGCGAGAGAGCAGGGAAGGCTCTTCAGCGGAGCTCATGGGGTCGGGGTCTCCGGGAGCCGGTCAAGCCGGCGGGCGAGATGATATTCGAGTTGGGGAACGGGAGAGTCGCTGCTCAGTACGTCGGCGCGCCACCCCGAGAAGTCTAGGCGCGCGGTGCGGGGGCGTCCCTCAAAAAGTGGATCCCCGGCCTCAATCGTCGAAAAACGTGCGCCCCGGAGTTCGAGGGAGGTCGTGGGGACGGGCCGCCCCGTGCCGTCCAGGGGACTGCGCTGGCGAACGTAGAGATGATGCTCCGCGGCGAGCCCGACCTGATCCCCGGCGGCTTCGAGCAGGACGTAGAAACGGCCGTTGGAATCGTCCGCTTCGGATCGACCTCCGGGCCCCCGAAGTTGGCTGAGGTCTCGGCCGCGGGGGGCGGCGGGCGTGGCGTCACCCGCATTCGCTTCGGTGTCGCTGGCCTCTGCAAGTCGAGCGGCGGCGCGCAGGGTGGGGGCGATATCGTAGAGGCTGGCCAGGCGTCGACTGACGCGGGGGACGCCTTCGGTCACGCCGGCCGGCGGGCGCCAGATCAAGGGCACGCGGTGAGAGCGCCATTCGATCTCGCTGAAGGCACGCTCGGTCGAGGCGTTTGTGGTCGCGCCTTCGCTCGTTTCGGCCCCGCCGATTTCTCCGCGCAGACCCGCGAAGATGATGCCGGGGCCTTGGGCGCCTTTTTCGAGGGGGGTGGCGAGGCGAGAGACGAGCCGGTCCAGTTGGACCTGACCTGCATCGCGATCGAGATGGATCCAGGCAAAGCGCGGGGATTCCGTCCGCTCGAACCAAGCGCGGACCTGCCGATCGAGGGTGGCCCGCTCATCTCCGGAACCGAGTCGTGAGCGGTCGCGGGATGCGAAGCGGTCGTCGTACAAAGCAAAGCCTTGATCGAGCCGCCGGCTGCGGTTCACACGTGGGCTCGCCACGAAGGCCGCAGTTGAATAGCCGCTCTGGCCGAGTTCCTCGGCGATGCTGATCAGGGGATCGCGGAGAAAGCTCCGGCCATCATCGGCGACGCCGTGGACTACGGGGGGCAGCCCGGTGAGTACGCTGGCCGCAGCGGAGGCCTCTCCGGCGCCGCTGGCTGCCGTCCAGGCGAACAGCGTGCCGCCGTCCGCGAGGGCACAAATGGCATCGCCCGGATCATTTTCGCCCTCGAAGCAGGGCAGCCGATCCGTTGCCAATCGGTCCACTGTGATCAAAACCAGGTCGGGGCGGAGCGGCGCGTCGTTGCCGCAGCCCATAGCGACTGCGCTGACCAGACCGAGGGCGAGGACGGAGGCGCGGGCGAAAGAGGAGGCGCGGCGGCGGGCTTTGCGCAGCGTGTTTGGGCGGCGAGCGCGCGGCAATGCGACTGAGGGTTGAGCCATGATGCAGGGCATAGCGAAAAAGACGTGCGATGTTCTGCGTATGCTGAATTCGTTTCATAGCGTTGTGATCGAGACACCCGATCTAGAAGTCGGCCTGCGGGAGTACGCGCAGCTTCTGGGGTTGCCCCTTCCGAGAATCGAGGTGAATGCCGCCCGCAAAACGCGCAGTGGTCTCTTCTCGCTTGAGAATATGCGGCTCGAGCTTCGAACATCGGAAGCGGGTGGCGCGCCCACGGGTGAAGCGCGGATCGCCGGCGTCCGACTCGCGGGTCCCGACTCCGCGGCGATCGACGAGGCGCTCCGAGCGAGGGCACTCCGCCCCGCAAGCGCTCAGACGGAGGTTTTCGCTGAAGTCGAGTCGGAGGCGGAGCGGGGAGTGGGGCGCGAATACCGCTGCCTTGAAATGGACCGGAAGCGCAGTCGAGGACTCGGCATCGAACTGATCAGCGACGAAGCGCCCGCCTTTCAGCCGACGGAGGCTGGAGAGGCGAGCGTTTTCGGCCTCGATCATGTGGTGGTCTACAGCACGGCCCCCGACGCGACGCGCCGATTCTACGAAGAGGATCTCGGCATTCGGCTCGCGCTCGACCGAACCTTCGAGAAGCGGGGCGTGCGTCTGCTCTTTTTCAGGATCGGCGGCGCGACGCTCGAGATTGGCGGCAAGCTGGATGCGCCCGTGAAGGAGGACAGCGTCGACCGCTTCGGTGGCCTCGCGTGGAAGGTGCGCGAGATCGACGCGATTGCGGCGAGGCTGGCCGCAGCGGGCGTGGATGTCTCCGAAGTGCGGGACGGATTCAAGGCCGGGACGCGGGTGTGTACCGTGCGTGATCAGACGCAAGGCGTGCCGACGCTGCTGATCGAGCCCGTCAAATCGTAGGACGACGCCCAGCGCTCCCTGCCCAGGCGCGGCGCTCCATGACGTGATGTAGCCCGTGGGGCACCCAGGGGAGCGATGGCCTTGAATTCGGGCTTTATCTGCCTAGATTCACGGCCCAGGAGCGAGCGCGTCTGCGCCGTTCCGATCGGTCCGGACCCCTTTTGGCCGGCACCCAAGGAGAACCACGATGACCCAGAACCACGATCTGCCCGAGAATCTTGAAGAAGCGATCCTCGACCTGAAGCGAGAAAAGGGGGCCGTCATCCTGGCGCATTATTACCAGGAATCAGAGGTCCAGGATCTTGCGGATGTGGTGGGTGATTCTCTTGCGCTGGCCCGTGCTGCGCAGGACATCGAGTGTGAGCGGATCGTTTTTTGCGGCGTGCATTTCATGGCCGAGACCGCTGCGATTCTAAACCCCGGTATTCCGGTCATCGTGCCGGATATGGAAGCGGGCTGTTCCCTGGCGGATGGATGTAAGCCCGAGGACTTCAAGGCATTCATTGCGGAGCATCCCGGCGCGAAGGTGCTGACCTACATCAACGCCTCTGCGGGGGTGAAGGCCATGAGCGATCTGATCTGTACGTCATCCAACGCGGTCAAGATGGTTGAGCATTTCGAAGGAGAGAAGCTGATCTTTGCGCCCGATCGACATTTGGCGCGCTGGGTTGGCAAGGAGACGGGCCGCGATGATCTGATCGTTTGGCAGGGCGCCTGCATCGTCCATGAACTCTTCAGCGCCAAGGGCCTCGCGAAGCTGAAAATCAAGCATCCAGACGCGGAAGTCCTGGCACATCCCGAATGCGATCAGGCGGTTCTGGACCAAGCGGATTTCATCGCCAGCACGACGGGCATCATCAATCGGGCGGTTGAGACGGCGGATCGGCCTTCGATTATTGCGACGGAAGACGGCGTCTTTCATTCGATCATGCAGCAAGCGCCGAACAAGGTGCTCTACCAGGCACCCGGCATGGACGAGAGCTGCGCCTGCAATCAATGTCCGTATATGCGCCTCAACACCCTCGAAAAGCTCTACCTCTGCTTGCGAGACGAGGGGCCGGTTGTGACGGTGCCCGAGGAGTTGGCGAAGCAGGCCTTGCTGCCGATCGAAAAGATGCTCGAGCTGTCCTGATCGGGCCGTCGGTTCAGGCGGGGTGATGCGTTCGCCCGTAGCCGCTGCGCCGCCGGCGGGCCAAGCCTGCGAGGAGTGTTAGGCCTGGGAGAGTCAGGCCGAGCAGGCTTGGTTCGGGAACCTGAACGAGGGGGATGACGTTGATCTTCTGGGCATCGCCCGGATCGTTCGCGTTTCCAGTCGCATCGATATATTCGCCCGCGGCGATCACGAGGTAGCCATTCGTGCCCGAGACCGAGAACGTCAGTACGTCCTCTTCGGCGGTGAACAAACCGTCGAGATCTTCTCCTCCGGTCGCGGTCAGCGATTTTCCGGAGACGAAGGGAAGGGGCGAGAACAGGCAGCTGGCTGCCTGGCATCCGAATCCCGCAGTCCCGATCACAAGATCTCCGGTCGCCCAGATCAGGATCTCGCTGAAGCCGTAGAAGCCGCCGCCTTCTGCGGTTTCTGGGCGCACGTTCATGTCGATGGGTTCAGCAACGGCAGGCGAGGGGAGATAGAGGGTCTGTCCTGGGTTGATGCTGCCCTCGAAAAAGACGAGGCTGCCCGCTTGGCTCTGCGCAGCGATAAGCAGTCCAAGTCCGGCGATCGCGATCGCGCTGAGCGCTCGCATCGGATGCGCTCGAGGGTTTCGCCTCACGCGGCGATCGCGTGTAAGGGGGCCGCGCGCGGTTTTTAGATCAGGGCAGCGCATTGGGACAGTTCTGACCAAAGTTAGGGTTGCTGAGTCCGGCGGCGGCCTGCCGGATATACGAGGCATCCGTGCCGTTGCAAATCCCGTCGCCGGTCACGTCGCAGTGATCGGGTACGAGGAAAAGGGGCGCGGCCAGCCCAAGGGCATGGCGTTTGATAAAGGCAGCGTCGGTATCGTTCACCTGGCCTTCGCCCGTAACGTCACCGCACTGACAAACATTTCCGATGCCATCGCCAACGGTGCCAAAGCCCAGCCCGCCATTATCCAGCTGATTCGCGTTGGCGACGAAGGGACAATTGTCGAAGGCGTTGAGAATGCCGTCATCGTCGGTGTCTTCAGGGGCGAGGTCGATGATGGTGGTCATCCATTCGATGCGATCCGAGACGCGGGTTGCGATTCCGACGCCCGGGACGTTCACGGGGTTTTCTTGAATGAAGACTTCGTTCCCAGGGGAGCCGACCCAGAGGCCGCCTATGTCAAAAATGCCGGCCTGGAAAACGCTGCCGTCGGGCGAGCCATTCTGGTCGAGCTGATAAGGGCCCGTGGTGGAAAATGAGATCCCGGCCAGCCGGGAGAGGCCGACGGCATCCTTCACGAACCAGGCGCCGCCCGAATCGCCCGAAGTGAGGCCGGCCTCTTCATCGAGACCGTTGATATCAAAGCGGGCGTAGAGGAGGTCCCCGCCGAGGGTGCCGGTCACGATATTGCGTCCCCAGCTGATTGCGCCGTCGGGTGAGGCCGCGGTCCAGCCCTTGAGCTCGCTGCCCACGGTGACCTGCTGAATCGGGGCGCCGCCTCGGCCAAAGATGGTGGTCGACCGACCGGTTTCGTCCGTCGAGCCGAAGAGCAGCGCCCATTCATTGAAGGTGCCGTTGATTTCGACGATGCGGAGGTCGGATTCAGGATCGTCGTGCCACTGAACGATGGAGTAAGTACCGAGATTCGGTCCGCTGGCGAAGCTGATCGTATCACTCGGGGAGATCCCGATATGCTGCGCGGTTAAGAAATGGGTTTCGTCGACCGGGGTGCCAAGGAAGCTGCCAAATCGGCCCTGGAGATCGAGCGCGTTGAGTTCGTCGGCGTCGAGGAGGCCTGTGGAGGTCAGGCGAACGGCAATCGGCCCGCCGTCTGTGGCCATGACCGCGTGCGCGGGCAACGCGTAGCTCTGCAGCAAGAAGACGAGGCTCAGCGGAAAAAGGGCGAGCAGGGAGAGCGCCCTCTCTGTGAAGGAGGGTCGGGGCGGAGCGAATCTGGCTTTCGTGATGCAATTCGGCATACGAATTCTCATATTCTACTTACGAAACGTCTACCTTATTCGGATCGAGATCCTTTTGGAAGGCCTAAAACGCGAAACGCAGGCTGGGTCCCGTTTCTGGCCCCAACCTGCGCATTTGTTTCCGCTCTGGAATCGCTCAGCTTGAAGCTGCCGATCGGTCTTGCTTCTACTCGCGCCCTTCGCGCCGCGCCGCCAGAGCTGCAAGGCCGCCCATCAGCAGAAGGGCCGTTGTCGGCTCCGGAATCGGATCTCCACCGTTAATCGTGAGGGAGACGAAGTCCGTATCGCGCTTGCGGATCTGAGCCTGGCCGCCCGAACCGTCGTGGAAGACCTGAAGCGTATTGTCGAGGCTGATCGAGACTCGCGTCGCTTCTCCCGTTCCGCCGGCGTTAGCGATGATCTGCTGAATGTCGATCGCGCCGCTGGTGCCGAGGATGACGCCGGTATCGATGCCGAAGCCGATCACTGAGGCGTTGCCCGAGGGCGAGAAGATCACGGGGATCGTTGCATTCAGGCCGTTCACGGCGACGCCGTTTACTTCGGTGATATCGACGAACATGTTTGCCGTGACGATGGCGGAAGCGAAGCCGGTCGCATCGAAGGACTGGAGGGTGTAGTCGAGTCCTTCGTTGACGCGGAGCTCACTGATCTGCTGACCGCCGGTGGTTTGGATATCGAGGGTGAGGATATCGGCCGTCGTTGATCCCGTCGGACACTGCGAGCATTGCGCTTGGAAGTTGACCGGCGTGAAGTCCAGGCTGTTCAGGCTGACCGAAGGCGCCCCGAAGAGGCCGTTATTATCCTGCACGTTCAGGTACGAGACCGTGCCCGTCGGATCCATGAAATCGCCGTAGGACGCGGCGTTGGCCGCACTCGCGAAGCCCAAGGCCAGCGTAAGAGTGAGTGCGATTCGGGTGATTGTGCGGGTCATCTTCGTTACCTCATGCCTCGAATCCGAGGCTCAACATATTCAGCTCAGCATAAGAAGATCGGTCGTGGGGCAGCGGGGGATCACCCCGCGCTGGACCGGCCTCTTTTGGGGCAGGCGTTCCGCCGGTCCTTTAGACCGTGCGTCGTCCGCCCGTTCGTCGTCCGCCATAGGCGAGGCCTGCGAGGCCCAGTCCCATGAGCAGGGAAGTACCCGGCTCCGGAATGACCTTGATCGCAAGCCCGTCGATGTCCTTCTTCTCGATGCGCGCGGAGGCGCCCGATTCGGCGAAGGCGGTGAGCGTGTTGCTGAGGCTGACTTCCACCAGCGTCGCGTTTCCGGTCAGGCCGGCGTCTGCGATCAGCTGGTCGATGTCGAGGCCCAGGAAGCCCGTCCAAAGATGCGTACCCGAACCGTCCGTCGTCGTGGAAAAGTCGCCACTCGAGGAGAAGTTCATCTGGGTCGTCAGATTGAGGTTGTTGATCGAGGTCCCGTTCAGCTCGAGGACGTCAACGAAGACGTCGGCCGAAACCGTCGTGGCCGCAAAAGCATTGAGGAAGCTGGAGAGCGTGGTGTCGCCGGCTTCGTTCAGGTTGATGCCGCCGATGAAACCCGATCCGTCAGACTGGATCTGGAGAGTCAGCGTATCCGTCACGGTATGCGGCGTCGGGGGGCAAGTCGCGCTTGCCGAACATTCAGCCTCAAACGAGTTGGGCGTGAAGTCCAAGCTGTTCGCGCTGACCGTGGGCGCTCCGAAGAGGCCGTTGATATCCGACACGTTCAAGAAGGAGAAGTTGTTCCCCGTGAAGTTGCCGTAGTTGGCAGCGCTTGCCGACTGTGCCGAGAGAGAGAGAGCAGCGATCGCGAGCGCAGAGCCCGTTGAGACCACCGTTGAAAAGATACGATGCATTCCGATATTCCCCTTACAGGTTTTGTCGTGTCCTTACTTGTGAACCTTCGCGGAAAAGCTGCCTTCCCAGACCAGCCATTCATTGAGAGGTTCTACCGCCCCTGCCTTCTATTGCAGTTTCGGTGGAGTCCACGGGTCAAAGCTTATTCGTTACTGCAATCCTCCCTGATTGAACGGCGCTCAGATCAGGCTTGGTTGAGGTTTGAAACAAGAAAGCGGCGCTACTCACCAGAGCAGCGCCGCTCAATTCGAGAGGCGCCTCCGCTTTAGCGTCGGCGAATCGAGGCGAGGCCAGCGAGGCCGAGTCCCATGAGCAGGGCGGTTCCCGGCTCCGGCACGACCGTCACGGCGAGTCCGTCGATGTCTTTCTTTTCAATGCGCGCCGACGCTCCGCTTTCAGCGAAGGCGACCAGCGTGTTGTTCAGGTTCAGCTGGACGCGCGTGGCCTGACCGCTTCCGCCGTTGTTGGCGATGATCTGGTCGAGGTCGATGAGCAAGGAGCCGGTCCAGATATGCGTTCCGGTTCCTTCGTCGGTGGTCTCGAACTCGCCGTTATTGGAGAAGGCCATCTGCGCCTGGGCGCTGATGTTATTCACGGAGACACCGTCGATCTCGAAGATGTCAATGAAGACCGTGGCCGTGACCGTCGTGGCAGCGAAGGCATCAAGGAAGCTCGCAAGCGTGGTGTCGCCGGCTTCCTGAAGAAGAATGTCGTCGATGAACGAACCGCTATCGGCCTGTATCGTGATCGTCAGGGTGTCATCGACCGTGGTCGGGTTCGGCGGGCAGCTCGGATCGACCGAGCAGTCTGCTTCGAAGGTGTTCGGGCTGAAGTCCAGCGAGTCACCGCTCACGGTGGGCGCTCCGAAGAGTCCGTTCTGATCCTGGACATCTTCAAAAGTCACGGTCGAGCCAGAGAAGTCACCGTAGAGGCCGGCCTGAGCAGAGGAAGCGAGGAGACCAACGGTGGCCATCGCGAGCATGGGGAGCGTGAACAATCGCATTTTGCGAATCCTTCCAAAGAAGCTTGGTGCTGAGCGGAAAGCCCGCCATGGGCAATTCCAACGCAACGATCTGCAGCCTATCACGATGGGGGTTCAACCAAACCAAAAAAATGTCAAATTCTTCAACAAATTCTTTGATTTAGAGCATTCAATTTTTCTTACCTGCGGGAATTTCGGATACGCATCTGCGTGTTGCGGATGCGCTTATCAAAACTCACATGTGGGGTTTGAGAAGGGGACGATCGAGCTCTCGAAAAATAAAAAAGGGTCTAAAAGGACCCTGTTTGAGCGATTCCCCCCGAGGGTAGGCTGAGGCTTTTCGTTGCCAGCTTACGACTCGACTCCGTTTCGCTCCTTTTCTCTCTCGCGGCCGTAAGCATCATCGAAGCGGACGATGTCGTCCTCTCCCAAATAGGAGCCCGACTGCACCTCGATCAGAGTCAGGTCGATCTCACCGGGGTTCTCGAGGCGATGAGTCACGCCGAGAGGGATGAAAGTGGATTCGTTCTCGCCGAGAAGAATCTCCTCTTCCCCTTTTGTGACCCGAGCCGTGCCCTGCACCACGACCCAATGCTCTGCGCGGTGGTGATGCATCTGAAGCGAGATCTTCGCGCCCGGCTTCACGACGATCTGCTTGACCTGAAAGCGGTCACCGTCAGCCACGCGCTCGTAGCTCCCCCAGGGGCGGTACACCTTCGCGTGCCATTCGGATTCGGGCCGCGAGGCCTGATCGAGAGAGGCCACGATTTCGCGCACATCTTGGACCTGGTTTCGGGGCGAGACGAGGATCGCGTCCTGAGTCTCAACGATGACCAGATCGCGGATCCCGACGCCGGCGACGAGGCGCTTTTCTGCGCGGACATAGCAGCCTTCTGCGTCGTGAAGGGCGACATCGCCCGCGACGACATTGCCTCGGGCGTCGGGCTCGCCGATCTCCCAGAGCGCATTCCAGGACCCGACATCGTTCCAGCCGAGGCCTCGCGGCGTGACCACCGCGGCGCGGTCCGTATGTTCCATAACCGCATGATCGATCGAAATCGACGGGGAGCGCGCGAAGGCGTCCTCCTGGAGGCGAATGAAGGTGAGGTCTCTCGAGGCTTCTTTGACCGCTTTTCGACAACATTCGAGGAGTTCCGGCTGCAGGCGTTCGAGTTCTGCGAGCAGGCCCCGCACGGGGAAAACGAACATGCCGCTGTTCCAGCTGTACTCACCGGAGTCGAGAAACGCTTGTGCCCGCTCTGCGTTGGGCTTCTCGACAAACTCAGCCACGGAAAAAACGCCGTCGCCTTCAACTTTCACGTCGGCCAGCAGCTCTCCTCGACGGATATACCCGAATCCCGTTTCAGGATGCTCTGGTTCGATCCCGAAGGTCGCGAGCGCTCCGCTACGGGCCGCGGCACTGGCATCCGAGATGGCTTTCTGGAAAGCCGCATCATTCTGAATCACATGATCCGAGGGCAAAACCAGCATGATCCCGTCGGGGTCCCGCTCGGCCACCATCAGCGCCGCGGCAGCGATGGCGGGCGCGGTGTTCCGGGCGACGGGTTCGAGGGCAATGGCGAGGGGCTCGATGTCCATCGCTCGCAGCTGCTCGGCAATAATGAAGCGATGGGCGTCGTTGCAGAGGATCAGGGGCGCTTCGAAACGCTCGCCTTCGGAGGTTTTCGAGGCGTTAGAGGTGTTAGCGGTTTTGGCGCCGCTCAGTCGCAGCGCGGTTTCCTGGAGCAGCGTCTGCTCGCCGGCGAGGGGGAGCAGCTGCTTGGGGTAGGCGCGTCGTGAGAGCGGCCAAAGTCGAGTGCCTGATCCCCCGGATAGAATCACCGGAAAGATGGGTGCGGTCGATTGCGACGGCATGCGGGGTTCCTTTTGAGCGTGCTTGAGGCAGCGATTCGCGGTGCGTTCGCTCGCCCGCATGGCTCTGCGGCGCGGAATCTACCCTAGGTGGTGAGTCCGCGGCTACGCAATCGCAGCAGGATGGGCAGAGCGATCGCTGCGCAGAGGATCTCAGCCACACCGGCGACACCGAATGCGGCTTGGTAGCCGACTGCGGCGCCATGCTGGGCCCGCACTGCTTCGGAGACGAGCCCGCCGGTGAGGGGCCCGAGGATGAAGCCGAGGCTGCCCGCGGTATTGAAGGCGCCCAGCGCGGTGCTGCGAATCTCGGGTGGAGTGAGGTCCGTCGTCATCAACATCGACGGGACGAACATGACGGCGGCGAAGAGGCCGATGATGGCCATTCCGTAGGGGATCATGTCCGTGGTCCAGAATCCGAGGCTTGCCGTCAGCAGGCCGTAGCCGAGGCTGCCGCCGCAGAGGAGGGCGGTCTTGGAGACGCGGTCCGCGATGATCCCGAAGGGGAAAGAGAAGAGGGCGAAGGGGAGCATGAAGGCGGCGATCCAGAGTCCGACCTGGGGCGGCGTCGCGCCGTGCTGTCCTGAGGCGAAGAGGGAGAACGTCGTGGTGTAGAAGCCGACGGTGAAGCGGTCGGCGAAGGCGAAGATCAGGGGAGCCAGGACGGCGCGATGAGCGCGGATCGCCGCGATGATCTCGGCGAGTTTGGGGCGGCGTTCGGATTCGTCCTTGGGGTCGGGGAGGAACAGCGCGGTGAAGGCCATCGCCACGACGAGAAGCCCGGCCCCTGCAAAAAGGGGGCGGAGGATGTCTTCGCGCCCGAGCGCGCCGCCGATCGGGGCGCCTAGGGCGACGCCGAGCATCATGCCCGCGCCGGTGATGCCCATCGTCAGCCCGCGTCCGTTCGCACCACCGAGGCTTGCGGCGACCGAGAGCAGGAGGGACAGAGCGAAGATATGTGCGCAGCCTTCGATGAAACGGATCGCCAGAAAGACGGAGAAGGGGAGGCTTGCGGTCATGGCGACGAAACAAGCCGCATCCACAACCAGCGCGCCGATGATTAATGGACGGCGCTTTCCCAGGCGGTCCGCGAATGCGCCTGCGAAGGGTGCAGCGATTGCGGCGCCGACCATATTGACGGACATGAAGAGCGAAGTGAGCAGTTCCGAGACCTGGAAACGCTCGCCGACGAACTCGCGGAGAATCGGGACAGGGAGAGTCACCGGGGCCATGATCGAAATCGCCAATAGGCCGACAGAGGCGAGCTGCCATTTGGGCACAGGAGATTCGGTATCCGGGGTGTCCATCGCGTTGGCGGCCTGGAACTAACGCGCCGGAGACGGGCGGTAGAGTGCGGCGGGGCCCATCCCCTTGACTGAATGCGGGCGATAGGGCGCCTCGAGGCGTTTGATTTCGTCCTTGGAAAGCTCGACCTCCACCGCGGCGATGGCGTCTTCGAGATGGGCGAGCTTGGTTGCACCGATGATCGGCGCCGTAACGAAGGGCTTGGAGAGCATCCAGGCGAGGGCAATTTGAGCGGGGGGGAGCTCACGTTCCGCTGCGACGGCTTGTACGGCTTCGACGACTTCCCAGTCCGAGTCTTCGTTATAAAGATAGTCTGTTAGGCCGTCGGTTTCCTGGCGGGTGGAGCCTGATTTCTCGCGCAGCGCTTTGCGAGAGCCTGCCAGTAGGCCGCGTGCTAGGGGCGACCAGGGGATGACTGCCACTTCGGCCGTTTCGCAAAGGGGCATCATTTCGCGCTCTTCTTCGCGGTAGATCAAGTTGTAGTGGTTCTGCATGGTGGCGAAGCGCGCCAGACCTTCTTTGGCGGAGATGCCGAGGGCGGTCGCGATTTCCCATGCATAAGAGGAACTCGCGCCGATATGCCGGACCTTGCCCGCGCGGACGAGATCGTCGAGGGCGCGGAGGGTCTCTTCGATCGGGGTGTGGGGATCGAGGCGATGGAGCTGGTAGAGGTCGATGGCTTCGACGCCGAGGCGGCGAAGGCTGGCTTCACAGGCCTGCTGAATATGCTTGCGCGATAGGCCGCCCATATTCGGCTTCTTGTTCGGGGGGAAGAAAACCTTGGTTGCGATCACGCATTCGTCGAGATTGCCCATTTCGCGGATCAGTTTGCCGACGACTTCTTCGGACACGCCTAAGGAATACATGTCCGAGGTGTCGAAGAAGTTGATGCCGGCTTCGAGGGCACGCTTGATGAAGGGGCGGGACTGGTTCTCGTCGAGGACCCAGGGGCGCCAATCGGGCGTGCCGTAGCTCATGCAGCCGAGGCAGAGCCGTGAGACCTGCATTCCCGTCGCGCCCAAGATCGTCGTCTGCATGTTTCCTCCGTTTGCTGGCTTGCTGGTGGCTGCTGTTGTTGTTGTGCGGCGCGGGCGCCTCGGGGCGGGCCGCTCAGATCCACGTTACACCGCCTCGCGCACGGCATCCCCCACTCGGATGTTCAAAAACGAAAACGCCCATCCGCGGCGGGCGGATGGGCGTCGTTTTCGAGCCGGCTGAGCCGATCGGGCTGCGGGGCCTATCTGCCGTCCCCGGCCTAGAAGCCGTAGGCCTTCTGCAGGTCCGCGTCGTTTTCGGCGAGCATGCGGGCCAGTTCGACCATGACGTGGCATTGCTTCACCGTCGCATCGTCCTGCATCTTGCCGTCGATCATGACCGCACCGGTGCCGTCGCCCATCTCTTCGATGACCTTCTTCGCCCAGAGAACCTCGTCGACCGGGGGAGAGAAGACCTTCTTGGCGATATCGATCTGAACCGGATGGAGGCTCCACGTACCGACGCAGCCCATCAGGAATGCGTTGCGGAACTGATCCTCGCAGGCGACCACGTCCTTGATATCGCCGAAGGGGCCGTAGTAGGGAAGGATGCCGTTGGCGTTACAGGCGTCGACCATGCGGGCCATCGTGTAGTGCCAGAGGTCCTGTTGAGCGGTGGGGCGATGCGCCTCAGGGTTGCTCGGGTCAGGGTCGGTGCGCACGATGTAGCCGGGATGACCGCCGCCGACGCGGGTGGTCTTCATGCGGCGACTTGCGGCGAGATCCGCCGGGCCGAGCGACAGCCCCTGCATGCGCGGGCTGGCGGCGCAGATTTCTTCCACGTTCGCGACGCCGAGCGCTGTCTCGAGCAGGGCGTGGACCATGATCGGCTTCTTGATGCCGGCGCGGGCTTCGAGCTGAGCGAGGAGGCGATCGATGTAATGGATATCCCAGGGGCCTTCGACCTTGGGCACCATGATCACGTCGAGCTGGTCGCCGATTTCCGTGACGAGGGTCGTCAGGTCATCGAGGCACCAGGGTGAATCCAAGCTGTTGATGCGCGTCCAGAGCTGGCAGTTTCCGAATTCGACGGTCTTGCCAATCTTCACCAGGCCTTCGCGGGCGGCGATCTTGTTGTCCGCAGAGATCGCATCTTCCAGATTACCGAGGAGGACATCGCATTTTTTGGCCATGTCCGGGACCTTGACGGCCATCCGTTCATTGCTCGGGTCAAAGAAGTGGATCATGCGCGAGGGCTTGAACGGGATCTCGCGGAGGGGAGCCGGAGCCCCAAGGGCCAGCGGCTGGAAAAAGTCTTTTGCGCTTCGCATTTTTGGGGGAGTCCTTTTATTCGTACAGCTTGATGATTTTGATTTTGCCCTTGGGTGCGGCTTCGAGGCAGAGATTGCAGAGCACGCATTCGTCGAGATTGCTCTCGTCGATGCGCACGCCGCTTGCTTCGGCTGCGAAGATGGAGACCGGGCAGATCTCTTCGAGTTTCTTTGCGAGTTCAGCGTCTTTGGCGATCTTGTCGTCCACCTGAACGTCGATGAATTCTCCGGGCATTTTCAGCTCCTTCTTTTTCGCTTCGCGCTCTCGCGCGGTCTGTATGGATCGGGCTGGGCGGCCTTGGCTAGCGCTTGCGCCGAGCGAGAGACTTGCGGATCAGGTCCGGGATCTCTTCGATCCGTTCCGCGACCATGATGCCCGCTTCTTCCATGCGCTTGATCTTCTCTGCCGTGGTGTCTTCCTTGCCTTCGACGATCGTCCCAGCATGGCCAAAGCGCATGCCCTTCATCTCGTCCATGAAGCGACCCGCCATGAAGGCGACGATCGGGAGCCGCGAATCATTCTCCGCGACCCATTCCGCGAGTTCCGCTTCCATCCGGCCACCGGGCTCCGAGTAGATCGCGATCGCATGGGTCTTGGGGTCGGCTTCAAAGAAAGGCATCAGCTCCGCGTAGGTCGTGCCGACCACCGCGTCGCCGCCGATCGAGACGCACGTGGACTGGCCAAGGCCCGCCGCCGTGAGCGTCGAAGCAATTTCCGTCGTCATGCCGCCGGATCGCGACATCACGCCGATATTGCCCTTGGTGTAGGCCTGGCGCGTATTCGCCGCGGGGCCGCCCACGCCGCCCATCTTGCACTCTTCAGGCGAGATGATGCCGAGGCAGTTCGGGCCAATGATGCGCGCGCCGCGGAGTTCCGCGAGCTCAACCGCCTGAGCGACCTGCTTGCGCGGAACGTTCTCCGTGACGACCACGATCAGCTTGATGTCATTCTCAAGCGCTTCGATCATCGCGTCCTGGGTGAACTTCGGCGGAACCGAAACGATCGAGCCTTCGATCGAGCCCCCGTTGGCGGCGACCGCATCGCGGACCGAGTCGTAAACGGGAACGCCGTACACGTCGCGGCCGGCGCGGCCCGGAGTCACACCGCCGACGATCTTTGCGCCGTAGTCGAGATTTTCGCGGGTGAGGTTGATGGCTTCACGTCCCGTGATGCCCTGAATGATGAAACGCGTCTTCTTGGTCAGTAGGATCGACATGTTATTTCTTTTCTCCTCTAACCCTGCATCTTCGCGACGGCGCGGCCGGCCGCGTCGTACATCGAGACACGGCGATCGCAGTAGTCCACACCATATTTCTCAAGGATCTTGAATCCTTCTTCTTCCCACGCGCCCGGGATCCGGAAGATCGCGATCGTTTCCTTCGGGTCTTTGCCCGCTTCGAGGCAGCCCTTGATCACGCCGCGGGCAACGATGTCAACGCGGGTATTCGAGACGACGTTCATCATCACGGCGATCTTCTCAACGCCGGGCTTCGAGAGGATCAGCTTCGTGAGCTCCTTGGCCTTGCTCATCGAGGGATTGCCGCCGATCTCGCAGTAGTTGGCGGGCTTGCCGCCGTGATTGCGAACCGCGTCAAAGAGGGTCAGCGAGCCGCCGCCGGCGCCGATGACGAGGCCGAGGTTGCCGTCGAATTCCACGACATTGCCGGCCACGCCGCGATGGTCTGCGGAGTTCACGCGAGCGCCTGCCAGCTCGAACTCCGTGGGCGGGCGGGCGAGGCGAGTTTCGTCGTCGCCGATCCCGAGCTCGTCGAGGAGCGGCTTATGCTCACCACGGGCTTCCGCTTCCATGTCGATATGGCCATCGAGAACGATGAAGCGGCCATCTTCGAGCTTCGCGAGGGGGTTGATCTCCGCCAGGGTCAGATCGTATTCGAGGAAGATCTTCATCAGGTTGAAGACGATCGGCGCGAGCTTGTTGAGGTCCGAGCCGCTCACGCCCGTTGCACCGACGGCTTCCTTCGCGATCCGCGGCGTCAGCGGCAGGATCGAGGAAAAATGCGTCTTCGAGACATGTTCGGGATGGGTCTCAGCGACTTCTTCGATGTCGATGCCGCCCATATCGCTGAACACGCAGACGGGCTTCTTGGCGCGGCCGTCCCAAGTGATCGCGACGAAATATTCCTGCGCGATCGGCGTCTTCTCCTCGACGAGGATCGAGCGGCATTTCTGGCCGTTCACCTCGACGGGGAAGATGGCGTCTGTGGCTTCCGCAGCTTCGTCTGCTGTATCCGCGAACTTCACGGCGCCGGCCTTCATGCGGCCGCCCGAGAGCACCTGGCTCTTCAGCACGACGGGGATCCCGCCGAGCTCGGCGAAAGCCGCACGGGCTTCTTCGGCGTTATTGACGATCTTGCTCTTGCCGAGGGGCAGGCCATGCCGCTGGAAGAGGGCTTTGGCTTCGTATTCGTAGAATCGCATACGGAGGGGCTCCGATTGGGCTTGGGGGACAATGAAGTTGGATTGGGCAATGGCTCGATGAAGAGGTTCACGAGTCATCGATGTAATCGGTTTTCGTCGGTCTTAATCGAGATAGAGACGGTCTGAGAACGAACTCAGGGGCGTCGTGGGGAACCGTCGCGTGGGCAGTTCGGCTCGGCCGTGCCCGCCCTCAGGCGGCCGTACTGTATTGATTTTCACGTTTTACAGCAAGAAAGGAGGAGATGACTGTCATTCCGCAGCATCTCTCCGGCAGCTTCGTCGCGACAGGCGAGATCGGGCTGTGTCCGCTCAACCCCGCTCTCATGCGCTCCGATAGGAATCGGGTTCCAAGGAGGTGCAGATGGCTCGAAAACTCGGTGTTCTACTCGTAGACGATAGTCGCACGGTTCTGGCTCAGCTTGAGCGGATCGTGACGGATCTTGACGATGTCTCGGTTGTCGGGCTCGCGCGAAATGGCGCGGCC
Organism: Myxococcota bacterium; assembly: GCA_045106235.1. Lineage (GTDB taxonomy): Bacteria > Myxococcota_A > UBA9160 > UBA9160 > UBA4427 > UBA4427. The sequence continues at coordinate 65,386 of JBGCEJ010000013.1, read as the reverse complement.
GCGATTCGCGAGGCGGGTGAAGTCAGGCCCGACCTGATCCTGATGGATGTGGTGATGCCGGGGCTCGATGGGCTCTCTGCCCTGCGGACGATTAAGACAATGCATCCTCAAATTCCGGTCGCCATGGTGACCTCGGTTGGCGGGGACGCTCGGAAGGCAGAAGAGGCCTTCAAGCTCGGCGCATGCCAGGTCGTCGGAAAACCTTTCGATGAAGAAATTATCGGGTCTTTGATTGAGACCGTTCGCGAGAGCCTTGAAGCGGTCGAGGACACGCAGGGAGACGATGCAGAATGAGCGTGAAGTTCTTCGGGCAGTTCTTGATTGACCAAGGCGAAATCGATGCGAGCGATGTGCGTGAAGCGCTGACCTTGATGGATTCTGAAAACCGCACGCTTGGCGCCTGGGCGATCGAGCAAGGGTATATGCAGCAATCACAGGTTGCGAAGGTGAATGCCGAGCAGCGCCGCAACGACGCTCCCTTTGGTGATCTCGCGGTTTCCATGGGGCTGATGAACTCTGATCAGCTCGTGGATGTGCTGCAGCGCCAGCGCGAAAGCCGGATTCCGATCGGCGAAGCGCTCATTCGTTTGGGGCATCTTCGCGCGGACCGCTTGGGCGTGCTGCTCGATGAATATAAGGCGGACCAGTCGCAATACGATGTCGGGGAAGTTGAACTTCCGGATGGGCTCGCAAGTCATCGCGTGTCACGTTATGTCATCGACCTTCTTCCTCGCTTCATGATGCGCGTGGCGAAGATACAGGTAAAGGTAGGTGAGATTGAATCGTTCAAGGCCGCGCCTGAATTCGCGGATATTTGCGTATCGGTTCCAATCAAGGACACGCGTGGTCTCGACGTTGCTCTGGTTTCGGATCTCGTATTTGCTGAACGATTGGCCGTGGAGGCGAGCGGCTTGTCCCTTGCGGATCTAGATCCGGAGATGGTGGCCGACGGTGTCGGTGAGTTCTTGAATGTCTTGACGGGGAATGCAGCGAGCGCCGTTTCAAAAGAGGGCTATCCCGTTGAGCTGGGTCCGCCGGATTACGATGCGGAGCTCTGCGATGGATGGGTGATTGATCTCGCGGTGGGTGAAGGTCGAGCGGCGCTGGTGCTCAGCACCTTCTGAGGCGTCGTGTTACGCTGCGGACATGAGCGACGAAAAGCAATCCAAGCCCGATCACGCCTCCGAACTTCAAAAATGGGCGGAGAGCGGGAACGAAGGCACGAAGCCCGTTCTCGCTGCGACGGTTCTTCTTCTGAGAGACGGCGCGCAAGGGCTTGAGACCTTGATGCTGCGGCGCAACTCGAAGATTGCGTTCGGTGGTATGTGGGTTTTCCCAGGAGGTCGACTCGATCCGGAAGACTGGGACGGGATTGATGCTGCGGATGAATTGGCGGCTTCCCGAGTCGCTGCGGAACGCGAGGCGATGGAAGAATGCGGCCTGGTCGCTCCCGCGTCGGGGATGGTGCCGTTTTCGCATTGGACGCCTCCGCCGATTACGCCGAAGCGGTTCTTGACCTGGTTCTTTATCGCCCGCGCGAGCGAGGGCGAAGTTGCAATTGATCACGGCGAGATTCACGAGTCGTCTTGGATGAGCCCAGTCGAGGCGCTTCGTCGTCGAGACGCAGCGGAGATCGAACTCGCACCCCCGACTTTTGTTTCGCTCACGGAGCTTGCGGGCTACGGGGAAGTGGACGAAGCACTTGAGACGGTTGCGAAGCGAGAGAACGAACGCTTTCAGACGCGGATCGGTGTGGCGGATGCGGGGCCGGTTGCGATGTGGCACGGCGATGCGGGCTACGCGGAGACCGACCCAGCGGCGGCGGGTGGGCGTCACCGCCTAACGATGGTCCGAGGCGGATCCTGGTCCTACGAGCGTTCCGACTAACGTCTCGGCGGGCGCAGCTTGCTCGCGTAGTCCTCGATCACGGTGCCGCTAAAAAAGTCGGGGCGTGCGCCGGCGAGGAGTCCGATTGCGTTGTCACAGGTGAAGGCGCGGAAATCGTCCATGCCGATATGTCCGTCTTCGATGAGTTCCCAGGCCTCGGGAAGGACGCCTCGGAAATCGGGCACGTCCCAATGCCCGATATCGCTTGCGAAGATCGCATTCAGGCGGGCCTTTAGGGGGATCTTCTCGCGGTCGAAGGCGACGGCGTTCATCGGGTCATCCGCTTCGCATCCGAAGAAGAAGCGCTGTTCAAAGAGGTCTCGGATATCTTCTTTGGAGTCGATGCCGCTTTCTTTGAACTCGTCGATCGCGTTCGGGTCCTCGTCGGGGTCGCAGAGCATGAAGAGCGCGTCATCCAGCCGGTCGAGGTTGTCGCGGACAAGCTTGGGCGCGTGCTCATTCAATAATTCGTCGAGCTGCTCACGGTCGAGGGCGTTCGGATTGTAGTGATGAATGGCTTCGCGATTTCGTTTTTCGAAATGCCCGAGGAGGTCCGCGTAGAGATTCGCGGCCCACGCAACGCCGCCCTCTAGAAAGCCGAAGCGGAGCTTCGGGAATCGCTTCGCAACGCCGCCAAAGAAAACAGAGCGACAAGCGGCCTCGCCTGCCTGGGCGAAATTCCCGATATGGTTGTAGACGTAGTTCGTGCGCGACATGCGCGATCCCCAACCCATCCCACTTGAGTGGAAGGTCGGTGCGACGCCAAGCTCCTCGCATCGCTTCCAGACCGGATCGTAGTCGTATTCGCTGTCATGGCAGAGCGTGTCGAGCCATTTTGCGCCGCGGGCCTCTTCTGCGCCGGGCACGGGGCGCTGAATTACGCCCGAGAGCATCGTCGCTTTCAGGCCCAGCTCTCCGACCGCATAGTCGAGTTCGGAAATCGCCTCTTCGGGGGTGAACATGGGAATGGCGGCGACGGGCTCAAGGCGGTCGCGGTACTCGCCGTAGCATTCCGCGTAGTAGCGGTTGAAAGCGCGAGCCATGGCCTGGCGGAGCTCATCGTCGGGCAGCGCGGTGACGGTCAGTCCGTAGGTGGGGAAAAGCAGGGCGTAGTCGAGGCCCAGCTCATCCATTCGCCCGTACATGAGCTTCGGCATCATGGCCGTCGCCCGGTCCAGGGTGTTCGCGGTCGGCACGCCCCACCAGGAAAACCGCGTCATGCCGAGGCCCCGCTTCGCGTCGAGGGGGATCTGTCGGCCGAGCACGCTCCCGTTCTGCAGCATGTCGAAGCGCTTGGCCACTTCCTCTCCTGCCACTTCGACAAGGAAATCGCGCACCAGCGGCGTGTACTCGATCAAATGGCCATCGCCGTCGATCACGGGATGATCGAGCTTGGCTTTGATCGCTTGAACTTCGTCGCTCGGTAGAAATTGCATAGGGGCTCCGATTTCGATGAGAGGGTGAGCGCAGGCGCGCGGCTACCCACGAACGTGTTTACCTAGGCTTTCGGGGGCGCTCCGTTTTCGCCGGGCCAGCGCGCGCCGCCGATGGTGTCTGCATAGGGCCAGAACTTGTCCGGGTCGATCGGGTCGCCGAGGGTGATCTTGCGGTCGAGGAAGGTCGGCGTCCAGAGATGCGCCGAGACCTGCTCTCGCATGGGGAGCAACGTCGCGATCGGATCCCATTTGCTTTCGCGCAGAACGAGCTCCCCTTCGACCTTTTCCATATGCGCCGTACCGAAGCGGCTATAGACGTTCACGAAATGAGGATTGAAGTCGAACTTGCCAGGAGTGAGATCGACATCGCGCATGTACTTCACCCAGAACTCACGCTGATCTGCATCCGGCAGCGGGTCCTGCGCCCCGACGACGCGCCCCGTGAACTCCGCAAAGGTATGCCCGTAATGGGTCGTGCGCGCCTCGACGATATTCCCATTCCGCCAGTACTGCGTGTCCGCGTGAAATTTCGGCTGCCCCCAGCGTTCCTTGCTCGGAAAGATCACGGTCTCCTGATTGATCCCGATACCCAGGGTGTACTCGCCCGCCGTGCCCTTGTAGTTCGCCGCGACATTCATCGCGATCCCGTATTCCGGTGCATCCTGAATCGGCACGTTGTAGAACGTGATCAAGACGAGTGAAGAGTCATCGGGCTCGAGCCCCGGCGGAAGCAGTCCCGCAATCCGGTCCTTATCCGTTCGGTACGAAACCTTCAGCATCGGCCAATTTGCAAGCTCCCCGGGGTTAGCCGCCGGCCCATCCGAATCCACAATCGGATTCCCATACGCCGCCGAAAGCATCCGGTTCATCGTCGTCTTGTCATCACCGCTCATCTGTTCATCTCCCTTTTCTCGGCCCGCGTGCCGAAGCCCCGCTCTGCGCCGCCTCCCAAAAGCATAGACACACGCCGCCGACTCCGCCTCCGCTCCCCCAAACGCAAAAGCGCCCCCCTCTAGAACAGAGGAGGGCGCTTCTATCTACCTATTTACATCACGACCGCATTGCCGAAGCCCGCGGCGATTCAGCACCAAATCCCTACGCGCCGTAATGCGACCGCCTCTTCACCGCGATCTGACGATCCAGCTCGAAAATCTGCACCTTTTTCCATCCGTCCGGCGCATCTTCGCTCGTTTCGCCCTCGGCCTTCACGAACTTGTATCCGAAGAGGCGCGTCGACACGACGCCCAAATCGTCTCGGCCAGGCATCTCCGACTTGTCGAGAATTTCGGTCGCTGCGAAAACGGTATCGCCGGCCTGAAGCGGTGCGGTGTGCTTGCCCGTTGTGTAGATCACGTCGCCGAGCGCATTATCGCCGACGTCGGGGCAGGAAAGCCCGAGGCAGAGCGTGAAGGGAATGCCGCCGAAGATGATGAGTTCGCCGCCGACGTACTGCTTCGGGTTGAGGTCGATCATGTACTGGTTGCAATGGACCTGGCTCGTATTGTCGAGGATCGCGGTCATGGCGATATGCTCGTCGGTCACGGTGCGGCCGCGGGAATGCTCGATGCGCGTGCCGGGCTCGAGATCTTCGAAATAGCTGTCGGCGCTGGAGAGATGCGCCATCTCGCCGAGCTTCGCGCCGGCATCGTATTCCGGGATCCAGAGCGGGCAATCGATTTCATCGGCATCGATCGCGAAGTTTTCGACCGTGGCGTCTTCGTCGCCCTTATAGACCTGGACCTTGCGCTGCCAGGTTGCGACGATGGCTTCGGTTTTGTCGCCGATATTCTTGCGCGCGGTGGACTGGACGTGGACGATGCCGAGGTTCGGGCGGCTCGAGGAGAGGCGCAGGCCGAGGACCTTGGTTTCGACTTCGATCGTGTCGCCGACATAAACGGGCGCACCGAATTTCATGTCGATGTATTCGAGGTTCGCGCGGGCGTTTTCGGAGATGTCCTCGACGGTCTGGCTGAAGGCCACGAGCATCACGACGCCGGGCGGGCAGACGAGGCCTTCAAAACCGTAGGCCCGGGCGTAGCGCGCGTTCTTCGCGAAGGGATGCGTCGTCATCGCGAATTCGGTGAAGGTTGTGAACAGACCTTCCGTGATCGTCTTGCCGCCCTTATGGCGGAAAATTTGACCCGGCTTGAAATCCTCTAGGAAGTTGCCGGTCTTCTTGCGGATGATTCGGGCTTCGGTTTTCGTGTCACTCATTGGGATTCTCCTCGAAGGGGCGCGCATTCTACTGAGCGGGCGATGGCGATGCCAGCGACTCTCGGTTTCGGCGCCGAGTTGCGTCGCTTCGCGGGGGCTCCGCTGGGGTAGGCTGGCAGGCAAGCGGCAAGTCGAACCGCCTAGAGGAGATCAGCATGTCCAGGGAATCCGGATCCGGAGAGCAGGCAGTCCATCAGAGTGAGGTCGAGCTCGGGCGCTTCTATATACCGAATACGGTGGTGCCAAGTGATGCGGCCCCGCGTGAAGCGTCGGATGGGGCGACCCTGCCTGGACTCGTTCTCATTCACGATGTCTTCGGTCTTTCGGATCATAGTCAGGCCTTGGCGACCGATCTGGCTGCAGAGGGTTTTGGCGTCCTCGAAATTGATCTCTACCGTCGACTCGGGCCGGTCGTCGTCGAAGATCCAGGCGAGCAAATTCGCTCGCTGTCGGATCCGGAGGTCCTGGCTGATCTCGACCTCGGTGCGGATTGGGTTCAGAACCAGCCTCGCTGCGCTGGGCGCAAGGTCGGGATTGTGGGCGTTTGCATGGGCGGAACCTATTCGATTCTTGCGGCCTGCCTGTCGGACCGTTTCTCGGCGGCTGCGCCCTTCTACGGAATTCTGTCGTACGACAAGGGGATGCTCTTCGATGCGGATGGGCGAGATGCGCAGAAGAAGCCGTACTCGCCGATTGAAGCGGCGGGGCAGTTGCGAACGCCGATGCTGGCTTCCTTTGGTGCTGAAGACGCATTCGTGCCGAACGAAGATGTCGATGCGCTTCGCGATGCACTCGCGCCGAGCGGAGTCTTCGCTGATCTCGATCGCTATGTGGGGGCGGGGCACGCGTTCCTGAATCGAACCCGACCCGCCGCCTTTCATGAAGACGCATCGAACCATGCCTGGGCGCGGATTATCCCGTTTCTCCGCGAGAGGCTCGCTTAACCCGAAGCCGCAATCCCGTGTGGCGCCACCGCTATGATGTTAGGCGTCGGGCGTCGGGATGGGCGGGCGCGCAGTTGAGCGCGTTCTAGGAGCGTGGGTAAAGAGTGTGCGGCGGGGCTGGCCTACTGGCCGGGTTTCCACTGCTGGGTGATGCGGGTGTGGCTGCGGGAGCCGGGCGTTGCGCCGGATTGGACGCGATTTCGGTCGGGCGATCCGTGGGTGCGGGCGCAGGCACAGGCGCGGACACCGATGAAGACGGCGCAGGCGAAAGGCTGGGTTGGGCGGGTTCAGCGACCGTTTCGACGATGGCCTTAGGCCGTGCGACGACCAGGGCGAGCGTTCGGTTGCTGCTTCGGATGAAGCGTGTGGCAGAGACTTCGAGGGGAATGCGCCGGCTCTCCCGGTCCTGCATCGCGGCTTCGAAAATATGACTGTCTTGGCCTTCGGCGATGGTGTCGAGGGAGGTCCACCAGGGGCCCTGGGCATCCACGGGGACAAAGGCATTGAATTCGAGTCCGATGAGGGCATCGCGTGCGACGCCGAGCGCGGCTCCGGAGGCAGGGTTCGCATCGAGAATTTCACCGGAGTCCACATCGATCGCGAAGAAGAGATCAGAGATGCGGTCGATTGCGGCCGTAATCGCGCGTCGGGTGGCACGTGGGCGGCCACTGGTTTTGCGTTTGCTGCCGGTGGTTCGAATGGCGAGCCGGAAAGCATCGAGAAGAGGCGCGAGCGCTGTGCCGACCGCATCGGCATCGGGACCCGCTAGCTGGCAAGCGGCCTCAGCCCAGGTGCTGAGGAGCGCCATGACGCGTCGTTCGTTCGGGCGGAGGCCGTCGAGCACGGGGCGCGGTGCCTCACCGCGCATGAGAGCGGTGGAAACGAAGGTGCGAAATCGACGCAACGTTTCGGCTTCTGGACCCGATGCCGCCGGCGCCGCAGCGCCCAAGCGCGTCTGCATGACCCGTTCAATCTCAAGGCGCTGGGCCATCAGCCAGTTCGCGAGGTCTCGATTGATCTGTCCGCTCATCGTATCCGCCACGGCAAGAAACTAGCAGGCTGCTCCGTTTGGCCCCGTGATCGGGTCGAAATCCTCGCATCTCAAAGCGGAAAACTCGGGAGAAATTCCAACCCGCCCGAGGGGGGACCCGTATGAATGGGGCATTAATACCTCAATTGGATTCTCGGGACGTCCGATCCATGTTGAATGACTGCGAAAATTTCAGAGAAGCGGAAGATCATCTTCGATGCGCCGGCCGAGGCCTTGGGCCCTTGGACCGACGTCATCTTGGCGCGCCTGGGGTATTCGCTGTTGTCGCCCGACGCCTTCGCTGAGGCGAGAAGCGAAGAACCGGATCTGCGCGCGGACCTCCATCTCTTGGACGAGCGCCGGATCGAGGAGGCGGAGCGCTTCGAAGACGAAGCAGGAATCGGTCCTCCGGTGATCCTGCTGACAGGGCAGTACGGCGTGAAGCATGAAGACCCGCGCATCATCGGCGGGATCAAGCGCCCGGCAGGGCTCCATGATCTCTATTGCCTGGTGCAGCAGGTCTTTGAAGACACGCCGCGGTCGACGCCGCGTGTTCCAACGCAGCTGCGCGCGCGCTGCGCTCGACGCGACCAAGAGTGGGATAGCCGCGTTCTTTCGCTGTCGGAAAATGGATGCCTGATCCGTTCGCCTGAGTCGATTCCGCTCGGGCAGCGAGTGACGATCGATCTCGACCTGCCAAGGAGTGGACCTCTTTCTCTTGATGCAGAAGCGGCCTATCAGCTTCTGCCCGATACCGGCCTCGTCTTTAGCGCTCTTGCGCCGGATCAGCGCAATGCCCTGGAAGAGTACGTGACCCAGTCGATCCTGACCGCTTAACGCGCGCCGCCGTCGAATTGCTGACATAACAAAGGCCCGCCTGCGCTCTCGCGCGGCCGGGCCTTCGTTTTTTCGATCTCTGAACTTGGTATCAGCCCTGAGCCTGATAGATGTCCATCACGCTATGCAGGAGCTCGATGGCTTCGGCCTTCGGTCGCTGGAACGCGTTGCGGCCCATGATGCTGCCGAAACCGCCACCGGCGGCGATGCCCTTCACCTCTTCAAGGACGCCGTCTGTGCCCTTCGCGGCGCCGCCGGAGAAGATCACGATGCGACGGCCGTTAAAGGTGCTCTGGACGACGTGTTCGATTCGCTCGGCGAGGGTGCCGATCGGGATGTTCTCGGCTTCGTAGACCTTGCGCGCGGCGTCCTGCTCAATCATTTCGGTCGGGGGCTTCACCTTCACGATATGTGCACCGAGCTGGGCCGCGATCTGCGCCGCGTAGGCGATGACATCGATTGCGGTTTCGCCCTTCGTCGAGAGGCTTGAGCCTCGCGGGTAGCTCCAGAGCACGACGGCGAGGCCCGCGGCCTTCGCGTCTTCGGCGATTTCGCGGAACTCCGTGTACATCTCGTTGCGCTCGGCGGAGCCGGGGTAGATGGTGAAGCCGACCGCAGCACAGCCGAGGCGAAGCGCGTCATCGACGGATGCGGTGACGGCGGGCTTCGGGTCGGGACCCGAAAGCAGGCTCTCACTGTTGTTCAGCTTCAAGATCGTCGGGATCTTGCCTGCGAATTCCCGTGCACCTGCTTCCAGAAATCCAAGCGGCGCTGCGTAGGCGTTGCAGCCCGCATCGATCGCCAACTGGAAATGGTAGTGGGGGTCATAGCCGGGCGCGTTTTTGGCGAAGGAGCGGGCAGGGCCATGCTCGAAGCCCTGGTCCACAGGCAGAATCACGAATTTGCCGGTTCCGGCCAGTCGACCTGTTTCCATCATGAAGCGGAGATTCCTGATCACTCCAGGGCTCTCGGATCCGTACCAGCTCAAGATCTCATCGACGCGATTCGCCATATTTTTCTCTCCTCATCGCACGCCCAGCGGGGTGTGGGGCGCGCAGAATAGCGGTCTCGTCCCCGGGGTTCGAGCCAATGCGCTCTGTTTCCGATGCCTATCCCATCAGGCACGGGCGGGGATCGATTGTGAGTGCCAAAACGGCTCGGTTGGGGACGCCTTGAAATGCAATCTTGCGCGACGGCTGCGTCTCTGGCTTGGACTTTTGGGATTGCCCTTGCGAGGCGCTGCGGGGATGGGTAACCACGGAGCGCAGCGGACGCTTCGGCGCGAGGGGGCATCCCATCGCATCCTGCCCGGGATGGGTCCGTCACGCGCCCGTCACCCCGTTGCCCCGATTTAGCCGGACTCAGCGACCCGAAGAGGCCCCGAACGTGCCCGCAGAACGCAGCTCAGACGAGATCCGACGTGAGATTGAACGGCGACGGACCTTCGCGATCATTTCGCACCCCGATGCCGGCAAGACGACGCTGACGGAGAAGCTTCTCCTATACGGCGGCGCCGTACGCGAGGCAGGCGCAGTCCGGGCGCAAAAAGCGGCGCGGCATGCGACGAGTGATTGGCTCGAACTCGAGAAACAGCGCGGGATCTCGGTTTCGAGTTCGGTGCTCCATTTTGAGTTCGATGAGCATCGTGTGAATATCCTCGATACCCCAGGCCATCGCGATTTCAGTGAAGACACCTACCGGACGCTGATGGCGGCGGATAGCGCGGTGATGTTGATTGACGCGGCGCGGGGTGTCGAGGATCAGACGCGGAAGCTCTGCGAGGTGTGTCGACTTCGGAAGATCCCGATTTTTACCTTCGTGAACAAGATGGATCGCCATGGTCGCGATCCCCTCGACATCATGTCGGAGATCGAAGACGTGCTGGGGATGGATGTCGTTCCCGCAAACTGGCCCGTCGGTGCCGGCAGCGATTTTAAGGGCATCTACGACTTGTTAGGTCGACGGCTCGTGAATTTCTCGGGTGGGGATCATGGGACCCATCGTGTAGACGAGGAGATTATTGGCGGCGAGCCCGATGATCCGGCGATCGTCGAAGCGATGGGGACGTTTGCGCGAGATGTCCAGGACGGTCTTGAATTGCTGGATGGCGCAGGGGCGGCGCTGGATCCCGAACTGATTGCTCAAGGCGCTCAGACGCCGATGTTCTTCGGCAGTGCGCTCACGAATTTCGGGGTCCGTCCCTTTCTGGAGAGCTATCTCGAAATGGCGCCGGGGCCCATGCCCCGCCAGAGTGAGGGCGAGGTGATCGAGCCCGCGGAGCATCCCTTCTCAGGCTTCGTCTTCAAGATTCAGGCGAATATGGATCCGGATCATCGGGACCGGGTCGCTTTCGTTCGGATTTGCTCCGGCCAGTTCGTGAAAGGGAATACGACTTCCCACGTCCGGACGGGAAAGCCGCTCCGCCTAACGAACTCGACTCTCTTGATGGGGAAGGACCGTGCGGAGGTGGAGGAAGCTTTCGCGGGCGATGTTGTTGGCCTCTACGATCCAGGCATCTTTCGCATCGGCGACACTCTCGCGGACGAGTCGAGTATCGCGTACGCGGGAATTCCGATTTTTGCGCCCGAGTCCTATATGCGGGTCGAAGTTGCGGGCGTTCAAAAACGGAAGGCGCTCGAAAAAGGCATCGAGCAGCTCGTCCACGAAGGCGTTGTTCAGCTGTTCCGTGATCCGAATGGCGGCTCTGCGAGTTGGATCCTGGGCGCGATGGGCCCCTTGCAGTTCGACGTGATGCAGCATCGGCTGAAATCAGAATACGGGGTCGATCTTACGCTCTCGCCTTTGCCTTATACCCTCGCGCGCTGGCCCCAGGCGGGATTCGAGCCCGAGGATTTTCGGTATTCCGAGCGGATTCGGGTGGTGCTTGACCGGGATGATCGCTGGGCGCTGTTGGCGCAGAGTTCTTGGGATTTCGACCGGGTGACCGAGCGGAACGAGGATCTCGAACTCTCGGAAACGCCGGATCCCTCGCTCTTCGAGAGCGCGAACGCGACGCTGCATCGCCGCTGATTGCAGCGAGTCAGTCGCGGCGAGTTGTGGGAGTATCGCGACGCGTCAGCTAGAGCGGCGAGCGTGGTTAGAGGGGTAGCGTGGCGAGGCTGAGAAACGCTTCACCTCGCCCACTTGAATCTAACTAGGCCAGTGCGACTTCGACCGCTTCGGCGAGATCATTCAGCGCGAAGGGCTTTTCGAGGAAGCCGTTGATGCCTACGCGGCTGGCCTCGGCTTCGAGGCTCGCGGTGGGGAAACCCGTCATCAGTAGAATCTTGAGGTTTGGCGAGCTGCGGCGGAGCTGTTCGCCGACCTGCATGCCATGCATCTCGCAGCGGAGCATCCAGTCGGCCAGCAAGACGTCGGGGTCAAATTGCCCAGCGATTTCAATGGCTTCAGGACCGGTTTCCGCCGTTCGGACATCAAATCCAAGCCGGCCGAGATAGCTACTGAGATATTCTCGGTAGGTTGGTTCATCGTCGACGATCAACACCCGGGCCTTCGCTTTTTGAAGAGCGGGACCAGGTGAATCGGGTGAGCTCGGCCGCCCGACCGGAGCGCTGATATCGGTCATGAGTTCCACAGTTCTTAGAAGGTACCACGCATTTCTAAGACAAGATGCCGGGGGCACAAAAATGTGGCGCCCTGCCTCAGGCGGGCTGGCGCTCGAGGCGCTCGAGAACCGCCCGCACAATCATAGGCCAGGCGATCGTGGCGTCCGCGTGGACTTCGACATGGCGACCGCCCTCGCTTTCTGGGACGAATTTGCCCCAAGAGACGCCCTCGGTGTAGCTGCAACCCGACAGTCCACCCCAATGCTCCGGTTCTGGGCAGATTCGGACGGCGTACCGATAGCGGCGCACGGGGTCCGAATTCCCGAGGCGATCCGCGGAAATTTCGAGGTAGGGGGCGACTTGCTGCGCCCAGTTTCGCGGTACGCCCCCACCGATCGTGAAGATGCCGAGGGTTTCATGCTGACGGACCTGGTCCGCAAAATGGTCGAGATCGAGGAAGGGGTTGAAGCCAAAGGCCGGCTTGCCGGCGGCCTCGAGCTTCTTGTTGTGGATCGAAAAATCGAGCCCGAGCTCGGAATCCGAGAAGGCAGGTACGTAGATCGGAACGTTTTTCTGCACGGCGCTGCGGAGGATGGCGCGGCCCACATCTTCTTCGTCGAGCATCTTCCCCACCGCTTCGAGCAGGACATGGCTGGACAGCGTCGTCCCCGGCGGCAGCGTTCCGAGCACGCGGTCAAGGAGCGCCTCGGCATCATCAAGGTTTTTTTCGAGCTCGATCGTGTCGTAGACACGGTTGTAGCCCTTGGTGAAAAGCTCCTCGTCTTTCATGCGCTGTCGATGCTTAAAATGAAGCATGCCGGCACCTTCGACAAAGCCGTGGGTCATGAGCGCGCCCGTCGCAACGACGGCTTGAACCCAGCCGCGTTCGATCATTTCGCAGAGCACAAGTCCCTGCTTCGCAATCGTCATCGCCCCAGAAATCGTGACGACCCGAAAGCAGCTTGGATTCCGGACCATCGCCTCGAGCGCATCCGCCGCTTCGCCTAAGCGGCGCCCGCCGAAGGCCGTATTTGCCATTGCCGAGACCAGTGCGTCCACGGAGTCGAGCTTTCCGATATCCAGAGGGACAAGCGGTTCAAGACCATCGTCATGCCCAGAGCCAAACTGATTTGCGTCGCGCTTCTGTGTCATCTCGCGTCTTCTTCTTGCCTAGGTCTTGGTTTCGGTCTGAATCGTTTAGTTCGGGAATGCGGCTTGCGTTGATTAGGCGCCCGGTACGAGGTCGACCACGATCTCGGAGGGCTCCTGGACCGGCGCGGAGCAGAGCGTGCCGTGGCAAATGTAGGCGGTCGGTTTCCCGTTGATCGCGCTGCGGCCGGCGAGCCATTCGGGGGCAATGCCCGCACTTGGGGCATTGGACGCCGCCTCTGGAGAAGCGACGAGGACCGCGTCTTCTGGCCGAAGGACGCGGCGTGCGCGATCGGCGAGGCGAGTGGTTTGAGGGTCTTCGGGGTCTCCGATGATCACCGCCGCGGACAGGCCTCTAACACGCAAGGCGACCGCGCGGAGCAGGGTCGGGAAGGCGTGGGGAGCGTTTTTGATCAAGGCGGCGCTTTCGGCGATGGCTTGAGTGACGAACGCATCGAGATCGGAGCGATGTCCGAGTGCGGCCAGTCGTGTTAGGCCAAGCAGGGCGAGGCCGCTTGCGTCGGGTGTGGCACCGTCGTGATCGGAGCGGGGGCGATGGACGAGGCCTTTCGCATCCTTTGCGTCTTCGGCAACAAGGTAGAGGGCGCCGGTCGCCGGGTTCGCGAAGCGCGAGAGGATTTGATCTCCGAGCCGTGTCGCTGATTCCAGGAAGCGTTCGCCCGCGCCGGCGCGGTGGAGATCAAGGCAGGCGCCGAGCATGGCGGCGTAATCGTCGAGAAAGCCTGAGATATGCGCACGGCCGCCATCGTGAATGCGTAAGAGCTGTCCGTCCTCGGTCATTTCCGAGAGGATGAAGTCGGCCGCTCGGGTGGCTTCATCGCGGAGCGCGGCGTCGCCGACGACGGAGGCTGCCCGGGCGAGGCCCGAGATCACATATCCGTTCCAGGCCGTGACGTGCTTTGGATCGGTCGCCGGGGCCACGCGTTCGCTACGCGCCGCAAGCAGCGTCTTGCGCGCTGCTTCGAAATCGCTGCGCTTCGCACGGGCCTCGTCGACGAGCTGCGTCGTTCCGTTTTCGAAATTGCCGACGAGCCGGACGCCGTAGCTCGTGCAAAACGCATCGGCCTCGTCGCCGAGATGGGCGGCAATCTGCAGGGGTGTCCAGACAAAAAACTTGCCTTCCTCGCCTTCGCTATCCGCGTCCTGGCTAGCGAAGAATGCCCCGCCTTCGCCTTGCATCTCGCGCGTGAGGTAATCCGCCGTTTCCGTGATGGGCCAGAGCAGGTCGCTTGCGTCATGCGCACGGCGCGCGAGCTCCGCGTAGAAAGACAGCAGCTGCCCCTGGTCGTAGAGCATCTTTTCGAAATGCGGAATCGTCCAATTCACGTCGGTGCAGTAGCGATGGAAGCCGCCGCCGAGCTGATCGAAGAGGCCGCGTCGCGACATCTCCCGAGCCGTGAGGGCGAGGAAACGCGCGATTTCGGAAGAGGTGTCGTGCTCGAAAAAGTCGAGGGAGGCGGTCAGGAGCTCGAGGTTCGGTGGAGTCGGGAATTTGGGGGCGCGCCCGAAGCCGCCGTGGCTGAGGTCGGCGGTTTCCATAATTGCTTTCGCGGCGGCCTGAATTGTGGCCGAGCCGGGCATGCTCTGCCCCGCTTCGCTGGGGGGGCGGTCGGAGAGCGCGGCGACGATCTTCGCGGAATTGTCTTCGATTTCGTCGCGCTGATCTCGCCAGGCGTCGGAGAGGGCTCCGAGGATTTCGGGGAAGCTTGGCATCTCGCCGCGCCGCTCCGGCGGGAAATAAGTGCCGACGAAAAAGGGACGCCCGTCGGGGGTGCAGACCGCATTCAAGGGCCATCCCCCGCGTCCGTTCAGCTTGAGCGCCGTGCTCATGTAGATCTGGTCCACGTCGGGTCGCTCTTCGCGGTCCACCTTGATGTTGATGAACGCATCGTTCATCTGCGCCGCGATTTCGGGATTTTCGAAGCATTCCCTTTCCATCACATGGCACCAATGGCAGGCGCTGTAGCCGATCGAAACGAGGATCGGCTTGTCCTCCGCCTTCGCGCGGGCGAGTGCCTCCTCGCCCCAGGGATACCAGTCGACGGGATTCTCTTCGTGCTGCCGAAGGTAGGCGCTGGTTTCTTTCGCGAGGCGATTCTTGCCGCGCGCCTCCGCCTTGGTGGAGGCGCCGGAGGTCTGATCAGTCGATTTGGATGGGTCGCGAGGTGCAGAGGACATGATTGTGCCGAAGTCTAGCTGTCCCCAAGGATCGCAGCAGCGGCAATCCCCTCTCTCAGCGCCTACGTTCTCGGCCATGAGCATTGTGCATCTCGATACCGGAAATGGGAGTGGCGGCGACGGCGGTGATTCCGATGAGGCGCTGGTTACGGCGCTGCGACATCGCGCGGCGGAGGCCCTGGAGCGGGCCTATGGCTTTCTTGAGGCAGGGGACGATGTCTGGGCATTTCTTCGGGCGCAGGTGCTTTGCGGTGCGCGCCCAGCGAGCGAACTGAGTGACCGGCTGGCGGCTACGCAGCAGACCGATGGCCGCATGGCCGTGGGCACGCTGCTTTCTGGGGGCGGGCTGGGGTTTCCGGCGACGGACCCGGCTTCGCTGACCGAGGCGCAGCGCGGCATGATCGGATGCCTTGAGGCGCTCTTGATTGCGGGCGACGCGAAGATTCTGCATTCGAGTTGGGTTGAGCCCGCGGTGCGATTTCTGGAGTCTCAGCAGGCCGAAGACGGTGCCTTTAGGATGGGGAGTACGGAGTCCGGAGATGTCCAGTCGGAGCTTTTCTGGACGGGAATGATTGCCGGGATTCTCGGGCGCACGCCCGTTTCCCGCTTGGTGACCCTGGAGGCGGCGGGCCGTTATCTGTCGGCGCGCTTCGATCCCGAAATGGTGGAGCATGACGGGTATTCGGCTCTGATCGGCTACGCGCATTTCTACACGAACGTGGCGGACGATCTCGCGGATGAAGCGCTGCAGTGGTGCGGACGTGCTTTAGAGAAGGGCTTCCGCAGCCGGCATATGGAGGCGGTGGCCGCGGTGCGGGTGCTGCTGACCTGTGATGCGCAGGCGATGCCCGGCGCGACCTTTGACGTGGCGGAACTGCTCGAGCGCTTGTTGGACGAACAGGCGGGGGACGGCGGCTTCGCCGAACTTTGCCTCGACGGCCCGGCTGGACGCACGACGCAAACCGTCGATGCGATGATGGGCATCGTACGGCTCTGCGCTGCGTTGGATGAGAGCTAAGGCCTGAGTGCGAAGGCCCCGCGTCTTGAGCTTGACTGGGCCTTAGCTCGGGCTCAGCTGTTTTCGAGCGCTTCGAAATAGGCGCGGATGCGTTTGGCATTGGCACCGAGGTCGCTGCGCCCATCTCGAGATTTAGAGCGCATGTCGATGCGGGATCCGTTCCCATCGGGCAGGACGCGAACCGTCACATCATCGACGAAGCGGAAGAGCGTCGAGACGTCTTGGGCGTCGAAACGGCCCGCGCTCGCGTCGCGGTGAACGATTTCCCAGCCTGCGGCTTCCGCGGTTGCGACCGTTTTCGTGAAGGCCACCGCGGGGGGCGTGCTCACGCGGAGTGGAGCGAGGTCGGGGTAGCCCTCGCGAACGATGGTCTTGAAATCGTCGGGGTAGGCCATGTCGCGTCCGGCGTAGCCGGGGACGAGCGCGGCGTCGGCGAAGCTCGGCGGTGTCTCGAGATCGGTCGAAATATCGTTGATCGGCGGCGCGCTGCCCCCGGTTGAGGCTGCGGCGAGTACCACGATCAGCAGACCGAGGCCGATGGCCAAGCCGATCAAAGCGCGGTTGCGGCCTTCTGGATCTCGGCCTCCGCGCGTGAGTAAAAGACCGACTAGACTGAGGACGACGCTAAACAGTCCTCCGAGCAGAGCGCCGGCGGCGAAGGTTTGGAAACCTGCCATCGGCGAGACGATGCCGAAATAGGCGAACGCGACGCCGACCAACGCGAGCGCGCCTGCAATAAGGGACATGATCGGTGCGGCTGCTGCCATGAGAGCTCCTATTTATCGTTCTCGGTCGATTGTTCCGGCCGCGTTTCCGGTTCTCGGATGAGTGCGTTTGCGGGTTGCGGGACACCGCGAGCATATCACGCAGGCGCGCCTCCTCTGCTCGCTCGCGGGCGACGCGCGGTCGCGTTCTGGCTGCTGCTTTTGGGGGCGTGGGCGATCGGCTGCGAGGAAGGGGGCGGGGGCGTGTTGACCCGTTCCCAGGGAGACGCCGCTCGCTTTCGCTCTTGGCCGGCGGACGGGGCCGTCGGGGTGCCAGTGGGGATCTGGCCTGAGTTGGAATTCGAGAATGCGGCGGCGGCCGCTGACGCCTCGGACCCGACGCTTCGCTGCGACGCGCAGAGCTACGGCCCCAAGACCTTCCGGCTCCGTCCGAAGCGGCTCATCATCCAGCCTTCGCTGCGCCTCCCTGAATCAAAGCGCTGTGAGTTGACTTGGAATCAGGCCGGTCAGCCCTATTCCTTCGCTTTTACGACGGGCTCGAGCCTTGCGGTGACCGGGGGGGCTGCGCGGGTGCGCTACCGCAAAGGCGATCCCGACGAGATCGCACCGATTCCCGACGATTTTTGGACGCGGCGCGACCCGACTAGCCCAACGGGTCGGCGACTCGACCTTCCGGTCGCTGTGCGCGGGGATATTCGAAAAGTAATTTCGGGGCTGGCACCCGAACTCGCGCGGCTGGACGGCTGGAGCCCGGTCGCGCCCATCGTTCTCCAGCTGACCGGGCCGCTCGACCCAGCGACTTTGCCGCTGACGGCGGCTGAGTCCGTGGACCCGGCTGCCACGGTCGCCCTCGTGGACATCGATCCGTCGAGCGCGGAATACGGAGAGCGCTGGCCCTTCGAGATTCAGCTGCGTAGCGATTCACCGCTCGTCGGCCTCACCGAACATGCGATGTGGGTAATGCCGGCCCGTCCCCTCCGTCCGCGGGGGCATTATGCACTGCTTCTGCGTCGAGGCGTGAGCGATGCTTCTGGCCGAGCAATGGACTCGCCCGTCTTGTTAGGCTCGATTTTAAAGGGACGTGCATTAGGCGCTTCGGAACTCAGTGAAGACCTCGCGGAGCAGCTTGTGCCTGCGATGACGGTGGCATCATCGCATCTCGCCATCCCCTGGACCCGGGACGATCTCGTTTTTGCGCTGACGTTTACGGTGGGAAGCCAGAGCGGAATCGAGCGTGATCCCGAGGCACTTCGGGAGGCGGCTTTTGAGCTCCCCGGTCCGCGGTTGATTGTGGATCGCGTCGTGCCCGCCAAGGATCCGGAGCGCCCCTTGATGGCGACCCTCTACGGGCGTTTCAAGGCGCCCCGTTTTCGAGAGGCGGGCGCGGCGGCGATTTTCCGCGATAGGGCAGGGCGTCCAACACCCCGTGGTTTCGAATGGATTGATTTCAGGCTGGCCTTGCCTTGGCGTGCGGACCGGACGCCCGCTCCCGTCTTGATCTATCAACACGGGAATCCCGGGAGTGCGGAGGCGGAAATTGGGGCACCGCTCGGCGATCCCTTTTTGGCAGCGGGGTTCGCCGTCATCGGCTTTACGGATCTCTGGAACCGAGAAGGCTCAGACCTGGATACGGCGGATCGGAGTCGGGCCATTGCCACGCAGGTACTCGCCCTGACCGAATCCGTGCGCGATAGCGGAGTCGTTCCGGACGATTGGATTGTGACGTTAGGCGAGCAGCTGGCGCTGGTGGCAGCGCTTCGCGAGCGGGGGGCGATTGATGTACTTCCGCTCGGGGCGCCTGATGGCGTGCCGGATCTCGATCGGGAAGCGCCCCTTGTCTATGAGGGGATTAGTCAGGGAGCCATCCATGGTCAAGCGCTGCTTACCTACGCGCCCGAAATTCGGGCGGCTTCGCTCGTGACCGGAGGCGCGCGCTGGGCAGAGCTTCCGCTGCATCAAGCGGCGGATACGATGGTGGAAGCGCTGCCGGTTCTTTTTGGAGACTTTTCGCCGATGGATCTCTGGGTCACGATGTCGCTCTTTCAAGCGGCCCTCGACCGTCAGGATGCCCATGTGCATGCTCTGATGGGGAAACTTGCGGGGGCACTGCATGAGGAAGGCCCGCGAGGCCCCAGCGTGCTGTTGACTGCGGGGCTTGGGGACGGGTACGTACCAAACCGACTTACGCGCTCCCTTGCTTGGGTGCTCGGGCCCTTGCCCTGGATTGGCGGTCCAGGACCCGACGCGATCGGATTTGGCTTGCCGTTCGGGACGGCGCCGCTTCGCGCGAATCTTGAGGACGGTGCGACCGGGGGATACGTGGAGCTCGTTCCGAGTGGGCGGGATCTGCCGGCGGCGCCTGGATGCCGGCCCGAGTCGCTTCCGATTCCCATCGAACTTTTGCGGGAGGGGCATTTCTGCGCGCAGTTGGCCGAGGAGAGTATTCGCAGACGCGTTACCTTCCTGCGCTCTGCGATCGAGGCGCCGCCCGCCCTCCTGATCGATCCTTTTGCAAAGCGGACCCGACAAGAAAATGATGCGGTCCGTTCCCAATAAGCGATATTCGAATCACTCGACGAGCGGGTTGAGTGCGTAAGAATGAGTGTGTAAGAAAGAGAGCAAGACCGTGACTGAATGGGTTCGACTCGAAAAGCAAGCTGAGGTCGCCGTTGTGACGCTCGACCGCCCGGACGCGCTGAATGCGTTGAACCGCGAGGTGATCGAGCAGTTCGGTGGGGTATTGGATCGCATCGAAGCGGACTCGAGCTGCCGTGCGGTGGTCGTGACCGGAGCGGGTCGCGCCTTTGTGGCGGGTGCGGACATCGCGGAGATGAAGGATCTCGCTCCGCTCGAAGCAGAAGCGTTTTCGGCCCTCGCGCATGAAATTTTCGGACGCCTAGAGGCGCTGCCGCTGGTGACGATCGCCGCGGTGAACGGCTTCGCGCTCGGTGGGGGCTGTGAGCTGGCGATGAGCTGTGACTGGATTTACGCCTCGGCGAAGGCGAAGATTGGCCAACCTGAAACGAAGCTGGGGCTGATTCCGGGCTTCGGGGGAACGAGCCGGCTCGTGCGCCGGGTTGGACTCGCCTGGGCGAAAGAGCTTGTATTAGTCGCGGAGCCGATCGGCGCGGACGAGGCGGCACGGATCGGTCTCGTGAACCGGGTGTTCGAACCCGAAGAGCTCTTGCCCGCGGCGATTCAGGCGGCGAAGGCCGTCGCCGCGCGCGGACCCGTGGCGACGCGGCTGGCAAAGCAGGTGATGCAGCAGGGCCAAGATGCGGACGTGCGGACGGCGCATGCCCTCGAGCAGGCCGCGTTTGGTCTCGCTTTCGCTTCCGAGGATCGGACCGAAGGCACGACGGCCTTCGTCGAAAAGCGCGACCCCGACTTCAAGGGGAAATAGGCCGCGCTCGAACTCGACTACGCGGGTAGCTCGACGTAGGGCAGCGCGGCAGCGGTCTTGTCGATCGCATCGCCCGCTTCCAGCAGAACGCGCGTTGCGTCCCAGGTTCCTTCGGTGAGCTGCTGGCGCACGCCTTCGGGAACACCTGCGGTCATGGAGCCGGCGCGAGAGGTGATCGTCTGCGCCTTGAGGTCGATGGCCACGTTCTGCGTCGGATCGAGTTCGACGGCATCCATCAGCTTGGCGAGATCTTCGTCGCCGAGCGTGACGCAGGGGAGTCCCAGGCTCGTGCAATTGCCGAAGAAAATTTCGGCGAAGGAGCCGCCGATGAAAGCCTTGAAGCCAAAGCGCATCAGCGCCTGAGGCGCATGCTCGCGCGACGAACCGCAGCCGAAGTTCTGGCCCACGATCAGGACTTCCGCGCCCGAGAAGCGCTCATCGTCGAGGGGATGCTTTCCCTTGGCGGCCTTGCGCGCGTCTTCAAAGGCGTGGCGCCCCATATCATCGAAGGTCACGACCTTCATGAAGCGGGCCGGGATGATGCGGTCGGTATCGATATCGTCGCCGCGGACGACGCAGCCCGTGCCTTCAACCGATTCGATGCGGACGAGAACGTCTTCGTTCTTGCTCATTTTGCTTTCCTTTACTGGACTACTGGACGTTTCGAACGTCGACGACTTCGCCGGCGATCGCGGCGGCCGCGACCATGGCGGGGGACATCAGCAAGGTGCGCCCCGAAGGCGATCCCTGACGACCCTTGAAGTTCCGGTTGCTCGAGGAGGCGCAAACTTCGCGGCCCTTCAGCTTATCGGGGTTCATGGCGAGGCACATGGAGCAGCCGGGCTCGCGCCACTGGAAGCCCGCTTCGCGGAAGATCTTGTCGAGCCCCTCGGCCTCGGCTTCTTTCTGGACGTCCATCGAACCGGGGACCACGAGGGCGCGGACGCCGTCTTTCACTTTGCCCGTCTGCGCGATCTTCGCTGCTTCTCGGAGATCCGAGATGCGGCCGTTCGTGCAGGAGCCGATGAAGGCCACATCAATCGGCGTCCCCGCGATCGAAGCGCCCGCTGCGAAATCCATGTACTCAAGCGCTTCTTCAACACCCGCGCGCTCATCGTCCGGCACGCCGTTCGGCGTCGGGATCGATTCGCCCACGCCGAGGTTATGTCCCGGATGGATGCCCCAGGTGATCGAGGGTTCGATCGTGCTGCCGTCGATGGTGACGACATCGTCGTAGTGGCAGCCGGGATCGCTTGCGAGAGCGAGCCAGCCCTCGGCCTTCTTCGCGAAATCCGCGTCATCGGGCGTGTAGCGCCGGCCGCGGAGGTACTCGACCGTCGTCTGGTCAGGATTCACATAGCCGCATCGCGCGCCGCCCTCGATGGACATATTGCAGACCGTCATGCGTTCTTCGACGGTCATGGCATCGATCACGGGGCCCGCGTATTCGTAGGCGTATCCCACGCCGCCGTTCACGCCGAGCTTGCGGATAATCGCGAGGATCACGTCTTTCGCGAAGACGCCGGGCTGGAGCTTGCCGGTCACTTCGATGCGCCGAACCTTGAGCGGGGCGATGGCCATGCTCTGGGTGGCGAGGAGGTCGCGGACCTGGCTGGTGCCGATGCCGAAGGCGATCGCTCCGAAGGCGCCATGGGTCGAGGTATGCGAGTCACCGCAGGCGATGGTCATGCCGGGCTGGGTCAGGCCGAGTTCCGGGCCGATCACGTGGACAATGCCCTGGGCGCCGGTCTCGGGGCCGAAGAACTGGATGCCGTGCTCGCGGCAATTCTGCTCGAGCTCGCTCATCATGGCTTCGGCGAGATCGTCCTGAAGCGGCCGCGATTGGTCGTCGGTGGGGATGATGTGATCCACCGTCGCGAAGGTGCGATGGGGATAGCGGACCGGAAGGCCGAGCTCGCGGATCATCGCGAAGGCCTGGGGGCTCGTGACTTCGTGGATGAGATGGGTGCCGATGAGGAGCTGGGTCTGGCCCGAGGGCAGTTCTCGAACGCGGTGCGCGTCCCAGACCTTCTGAAAGAGACTCTTGGGCTGATCGGTCATGTTCTTCGTCCTTGCACGCCTGGGCGTGCTGCTCGGTTGGGTCGATCTGGCTCTGTTACGTGTCGGGAGACAGGCCGTGTTCGGTTGGGCAGGTCTTGCGCGAGGCCTTGGGTCGACCTCTCGGCTGCCACCGACTCGGGTTTCTCCGCCTCCGCCGCGCAACATGAGGCGGCGGGGCAAAATTCCCGGTGCGGGATGGATAGCACGACCCGCCGGGTCCTCTACCCTCCCGCCGGCGTGGGCGTCCCTGCTTTGTCCCGCGCCCGATCACCCGGCGGGGACATGGAGAAGAAGACTCGATGGAGTTGATGCATACCGCACACGTTCCGGCCGGTTCAGGGCCCTTTCCGACGATTCTGGCCCTGCACGGCTTCGGCGCCAGCGCTCACGACCTTTTGGGCATCGCGCCCCTCGTCCAGCAGGTCGTCCCGGGCGAAGAGGTCCTTTTTCTCTGCCCGCAGGGTCCTTTGGTTCTTGAACCCCAACCGGGCCAGCGTGCGTACGCTTGGTTTCCCCTCACCGAGGGCCGGGATGTGGATCCAACGGCGCTGGTCGGGGCGCGCGGAGTGCTCGAAGGCTTTCTCGAGGACGCGATGCAGACCTATCCGATCGATCCCGAGCGACTCGTCATCATGGGCTTCAGCCAAGGCGGCGTGATGGCCTACGACCTCGCCCTCGGCCGACCGGAGCGGTATCAGGCTCTGGTGGCGCTTTCGAGTTGGCTTCCGGACGCGGTGCTACAGGGTCTTCAGGACGATGAAGGGCGCGCCGCGCTCAAGACGCTGCTCATTCACGGAAGTTCCGACCCGATGATCGATATCGACTTCGCCAAGCAGGCCCGGGCGCATCTCGCTGGGATGGGGATCGAAGCAGCTTGGGGCGAGTACGAGATGGGCCACGAGATCAATCAGAATGCGCTGCGCGATCTGCTCGGTTGGTTGGCTCAGGGCCCCTTTGCGCCGGCGGGGTCTGCGCCCGCGCAGGGGGCAGGCGAACCCGACGCATAGATCGCGGCCGGATTGCGTTAGACTGAAGTCGGTTTCGGGGCGTAGCTCAGCTTGGTAGAGCGCGATCTTTGGGAGGTCGAAGTCGTGGGTTCAAATCCCGCCGCCCCGACCACCGACTTACACGAGATAACCGCCGGAAACTTTGAGATGGGTGCCCGTGAGGTAAGCGGAATCCGGGCCGAAGAGGAAAAGCACGGCTCCGGCGATATCGTCGTAGGTGCCGAATCGGCCGGCGGGAATGCGCTCGAGGGGTGGCTTTGTCGGAGAGTCTTCAAGGGTGCCTGGGGAGACGGCGTTGATTGTAATGCCGTGTTCCGCCTCGCTGGCGGCCAGGGTCTTTGTGAGCTGATAGGTGGCGCGTTTACCGATCTTGTAGGCGGTCGCGAAAGGGACCGGGGTCGAGGCATCGGCGTCGGCGTCGAGGATATTGATCACTCGGCCGAATCCCGCATCCCGCATCGCGGGCAGGACCGCCTGCGTTGCATGGAGCGTCGAGAAAAGCGTTCCGTCGATGCAGTCGCGCCAATCTTCGGGAGAGAGTTCCTCGAAGGGTTTCCAGACGATCGTCCCGACGTTATTCACGAGGAGGTCGAGGGAGCCCAGGGCGGCGCGCGCCGTCTCGAAGGCGGATGCGGTCGCGGCCGCATCCGCGAGGTCGACCTGGACAACCTCCGCGCGCCGACCCAGGGCGCGAATTTCGTCCGCGACTTGCTCGGCTTCTGTGCGGCTTGATCGGCAGTGGACAGCGACGTCCGCGCCGGCTTCCGCAAGCGCGAGGGCAAGGGCCCGCCCGAGGCGATGTGAAGCGCCGGTGACGAGGGCGACGCGTCCGCTGAGGTCGACGCCGGACGCGCTCGAAGCGTCGATGGGTTTCGCTGCTGCGGTATCGCGGCTCATGAGGCGGCCGTTTCTGCCTGTGGGTCGGCAAGTAAGCGCACGAGCATCTCGGGCGTATGGGTCCGGATGAAATCTGCTCGCGCATGCACGATCGCCGAAGCCATCATGATTCGCGCGAGCCGCTCGGGCTTTCGGGCCGCGTACAGAAAGATCGGGACATCGAGCGTTCGGAAAGCGTCGAGGTTCCAGACGATTTCGAGCTGCTGATGAATTTTCTGATGGTCGTCCGTGGTGGGATGGATGATGCCGAGGTTCGGGTCGATGGCGAGGGTCTTGATGCCGGCGGCGCGGGCGGCTTCGACCTTCGGGCCGAGATGGTCGAGGGCGGCTTGGGTGCCGACGTCAGCGCGGGGTGCGCTGCGCATGACGTAGGCATTTTCGTAGGGCATGAACGTCATGAAAAGCGCGGCATCCTGGGCGGCGACCGCATCGAGCATCGAGGTCGGCAGCGGCCCGCCCGTGTAGTTGATCGCGTCCGCGCCGGCTTCGAGAGCAAAGCAACCCGTATCGGCACTCCAGGTATCGACGGAAATGCGGGGCGGTGGAGCGCTTTCCGGGGCTTTGAGAATCGCAAGCGCGTGGCGAAGTCGGCGCTGTTCCTCGGCGTCGTCGATCATGGGTACGTCCGGCGTGATCGAGCGCCCGCCGAGGTCGATCCAGGTCGCGCCCGAGGCGATCAGGTGATGGCCGCGCTCGCGGATTTCATCGTCGCCCGTCGCGATCGATTCCTCGACCATGGATTCTGGGGAGGTGTTCAATACGCCGAGAATTTCGGGGGAGTAGGCAGTCATTACGCAGGAGCTTCCGTTTTGCGAAGGCGCAGGTCAAGGCTCCGCAGGCGACTTATACTCCGGCTTCACTCGGAATCGCGCGAGGTGGGAGAGACCCTGCCCGCAGCGCTGGAGACGCATCGTCATGGCGAAGGAACGCTGGGCCATTCATCTGCACAAGGAGTATTTCAAATTCTCTTGTGCGCATTTCTTGATTTTCCCCGACGGCTCGAAAGAGCGGATCCACGGCCACAATTATCATGTCGACGCGGAGATCGAAGGCCAGCTGACGGATAAAGGGATCGTCATCGATTTCATTCAGGTGAAGCCCGTGATCCGGGAACTTTGCGACTGGCTGGACGAGCATTGGATCCTGCCCGGGGAACATCCCGAGCTCGAGATCACGCCGCGAGACGATGGCCATACGGAAGTGAAATACCGCGAGTTCAACTATCTCGCGCCGACGGAAGAGACCATCGTCCTTCCGATCAATAACACCTCGGCGGAGAATTTTGCGACCTGGATCGGACGCGAGCTGGTGAAGCGGATCGGTGAGCGCTTCGGTAAGACGCAGATTGAGAAGCTCCGACTCAGCGTCTCGGAGACTTCGGGACAATGGGGCGTCTACCATTTCTCGGATACTGAGGAGTAGCCGGATCGCCTGATGCGATGAGAGCGCCGGGCTTGGCGGGCGCGGCGGGCAAGGCCGAACAGAAAAGGGGCTCAGCGTATCTCTACGCTGCGCCCCTTATTTTTGCGATTGCCGTAAGCGCCCGCTGGCCGAGCCTTAGTGTTAGGCCTTCGGCTTTCGGAACGGGTTCGGATACATCACCGTTTCCTTGAAGGCTGAATTCATTTCGTTGAAGGCGTCATCGAGGTCCCAGACGCCAGGCGTTGTGACTTCGCGCTCGATGGCGGGTTCGTTGAAGAGGCCGATGCGACCATTGCCGCATTGAATGATGCGGCCGTTCATCCAGCTGCTCTCTTCGCTGGCGAGCCAGACGACGGGCGGGACGACGTTTTTCGTCGAGATCTTCTCGTTCGAGGCACTGTAGTCCATGACCGTAGACTTGCCTTCGAGGCTCGCCGTCATGCGCGTGTAGGCGACCGGGGCGATGCAGTTACTCGTCACGCCGTAGCCGTTCAGCGCGGTGGCGCAGCTATTCGAGAGACCCACCATCCCCATCTTGGCCGCGGCGTAGTTCGGCTGGGCAGGTGCGCCCCAAAGGCCCGAGCCCGAGATGAAATGGATCAGGCGGTATTCGCCGCCGCGATTCTCGCGCCAATGCACGGAAGCGTGGCGCGACGTATTGAACGTGCCCTTGAGATGCACGGCGAGGACGGCGTCCCATTGCTTCTCTTCCATCTTGAAGATCATGCTGTCGCGGATGATGCCGGCGACGTTCACGACGATGTCGAGTTTTCCGAATTCGCGGATCGCCTGACCGACGAGATCTTCCGCGGCATCGAAATCCGTGATGTCGCAGTTATTCGCCGAGGCCTTGCCACCGGCAGAGATGATTTCCTGGGTGACCTCTTCAGCGGGGGTGCCTTCGTTGGCACTGCCGTCCATGTTCGCGCCGAGATCGTTGACGACGACCGAGGCGCCTTCGGCGGCGAAGGTGCGTGCGACTTCGGCGCCGATGCCGCGTCCCGCTCCAGTAATGACGGCTACGCGTCCGTCCAGCTTGCCCATGTTCTTCTCCTCTTTCTCTTCTTTGATCGTTCGTCGGGTTCTGCGTCGCTGCCTGGCAGAGTCGCGAGGGCAGCGTGAAAATTGATCATTTTGGTTTCGCGGCCGGGATTTTAACGGTTTTGGCCGGGATCGCTGCCCTCCCGCCAAGCCGGACGGGGGCCGGGGTTCAGCCTGCGTCGGGGCGACGATCGAGGAGCAGCGAGGCCTGCGCATGGGCGACGGGCCCCTCTTCGTCGAAAATCGTCGCCAGACTCTGCCCGATTCCATCCTCGGCGCGCAGGGTGATCCCCCGGATGCCGAGCCATTCCGTCCGCGGCTCCCGCAGGATATGCAGCGTCAGGTCAGGGTTGATCGAGGTATAGCGCTCGTAATCCATGACATTGCCGGTCCCGCTCGCGAAATCCGCGATGCTCGCCAGCCGGACAGTCGGGGAGGCGACCTCGCCCTCGACGAGTCGGCAGCGCAGCCGGGTCCAGACGAAGGCGCTCTCGCCGCTGGTCTCAGGTGGTCGCACGTGGATATCGACCGCACGGATGAAGCCGGGAATCACCGGTACGCTCTTCGAAACGCTCTTCGAAAAAGGCATCGGCGGCGCGCCCTCGGGTGGCGGGCCGAATTCGGGATCGATGGGCATCGGCGTTTCCATCTCGGTAAGCGAGTCAGCGCGCCGCACCCGGAGTCCCGTCGCTCGGGCGACCTGCTTTTCTCCGTCGAAGAGGTTGGCCTCGACGCTCTGGATACGCCGCCCCGCGCGGACGGTTCGCGTTTCCATCCGCAAAGGCGTGAGCGGCACGCCTCGAAACATTTCGACCGTGACCCGGGTCAGCCGCATCGGCCCCGGCGCTTCCATCTCGTCGAGCGCCCGGGTGAGCAATCCCGATACAGGGCCGCCGTGCTGATGGGCGGGATTCCAGGGCCCGCTCGCGAGGGCGGAGGGGAAAATGGATTGGCCTCCGTCTTCTAGGCGGAAGACGCCCGCGTCGGGCTCGGCCTTCTCCGGCATTTCGATTCGTTCTTCTGTCATGGCGGCGAGAACTTAGGCCGTCTCGGGCTTGAATGGGGAACGAATGGGGAGTCGGTTTTGATGGGGTAGACTCGAAGTCCGGCAGCGGAGAGCGAAATTGAGTGAAATCATCCAGGGGCTCGTCAAGCTCCAGGAAGAAGACGGCTGGCTAGACCCCGCACGCCTCACGGCGCTGGCGGAAGAGCTCCGCGTGCCGCTGCATCGGCTTGAAAGCGTTTCGACCTTCTATACGCATTTCCGCCGGCAACCCCCTGAAGGGACAAGCGTCGACGTTTGCCGAGATCTCTCCTGTCAGCTTGCGGGGGGCGAGGCGGCTTGTGCTCGATTGCGCGCTTGGGCGGCGGATAACGGCAGCGGCGACGGCGGCGGCAACGCAGGCGACGACGCGGCGTCCGTTGAGGTGGATGCGGTGTCTTGCCTTGGGCGCTGCGACGCGGCACCCGCCGCTTCCGTCGGGGATCGGGTGCTCTCCGCCGATGATCTCGAAGCGATTGAGAGTGCGACCCGGGCCGGCGTCCGGGAGCCGCTGGAGCGCCCCGTTCGAGCGTGGCCGGCAGCCGACCCCTACGCGACAGCGGGCTCTGCCCCGCGTGACGCGAGTGACCGGAGCGCTCCGAGTGCCAGGTCGGACTACCGAATTCTCCGCGGGGTCCTCGAAGCCGGCTCGCGAGAAGCGCCGATTCGGGAACTCGAAGCCGCGGGGCTTCGCGGTATGGGCGGCGCAGGGTTCCCGACGGCGCGCAAATGGTCGCTGGTCGCGAGCGAAGCGGCCTCACCCAAACATGTCGTCTGCAACGCCGACGAGAGTGAGCCCGGGACGTTTAAGGATCGCGAAATTCTCCATGACCTTCCGCATCTCGTGGTCGAAGGTCTTCTGCTCGCGGGCTACTGCGTGGGGGCCGAGCGCGGCACCGTCTTTATCCGTCATGAGTACGAACCCGAACGGCGCCGCTTGGTGGCCGCGATTGAGGAAGCACGGGCGGCCGGGGCGTTAGGCGAACAGATCTTTGGCAGCGATTTTTCTTTCGAGATCGATGTCTTCGTTTCGCCGGGCGGGTATATCCTGGGCGAAGAGACGGCCCTGCTTGAATGTATGGAGGGCCGGCGGGGTGAGCCGCGCAATAAGCCGCCCTTTCCCGGGAATGCGGGTCTGCACGGAATGCCGACCCTGATTAATAACGTCGAGACCCTGATGCATGCGGCGGGAATCGTGCATCACGGGTCTGACTGGTGGCATGCTCTTGGCCGTGACGGCTTCTCGGGGCATAAGTTTATCTCGGTGAGCGGCGATGTGGCTGAGCCCGGCGTTTCGCTCTTTTCGGTGGGCACGCCCCTGCGAGAAGTTCTGGGAGAGCATGGCGGGATGGCGCGGGGCGCCTCGCTGATGGCCGTCGCCCCCGGCGGCGCTTCGAGTAATTTTATGGGCCCCGAGGCCCTCGATGTTGCGCTTGATTTCGATGCGATCGCAGCGGCAGGAAGCATGCTCGGCTCGGGCGCGGCGGTCTTTATCTCGGAAGAGCATGATCTGCTCGAGGTGGCGCTCTCCGTGACGCGATTTTTTCGCAATGAGTCCTGTGGGAAATGCGTGCCGTGCCGCGTTGGCTCTGAGAAGGCTGTCGCTTTGATTGAGAAAGCTGGAGGTGTTGGCGAGGCGGAGTCAGCGCTGTTGCAGGCGCTCAACGAGACCATGGGGCAGACGAGCATTTGCGGCCTGGGTCAGGTGGCGCTCGGACCGCTGCTCTCAATGTTGGCGCGATTCCCGACCCAGATCCGCCGGCCGAAAGCACAGTAGATGTTATTCGGGGTGGACGGTTGAGCGCGCGGCGCGCGGGCATCGTTCTCTGCGGCGGACTCTCGTCGCGGATGGGGCGCGCCAAAGCATGGCTCCCTTGGTTCGGAGGGCGGGTCATGATCGAACATGTGGTTCACGCGCTTGCCCCGGCGGTCGATGAAGTCATTGTGGTGCGTTCCGCAGAGATGGCGCTCCCCAATCTTCCTGGAAACGCGCGCATTGTGGCCGACCGCGAGCCTGCGCGGGGGCCCTTGGCGGGGATTCGGGATGCTTTGTCCGCGACGGATGCGGAGGCCGCCTTCGTGACGAGCACCGATGCCCCGTTTCTCACCGCCGACTACGTCGATTCGCTTTTTGCGTTCTCGGAAGGGCGCGCCTGCGCACCGGTTGAAGACGGTTTTATGCAGGTGCTTTCCGCGATCTATCCAGGAGACGCACGCGCCGCAGCGCAGGCCTTGCTCGATGCGGGGAAGGGGCGGCCTCGGGCGCTGCTTGAGTCGCTTTCGTGTCGAACTCTCGACGCCGAGGCCGACGCGGTCTCGGGAGTGGAGGCCTACGCCGAGGCGGCTGGAGAAGGAGGAGTCGATATCGGGCGGCCGGGGCGGCGAGCTTGGACAGGCTTCAATACGCCGGATGCTTATCTGTCCTGTGTGCGAGAGGTCGATCCCGAGGCAAAGGCGACGCTTGTTCTGGAGGAGGAGAGTGCCGCCGACAGGCGTGTCCGAATTCCAGTTGGGACTCTGGGCGAGTTTCTCGAGACGGGGGCGAAAGCGCTGGGCCAATCAGGCCGGGGGTGGGAAGCTGAGGGCGCGCTCGCGAATTCGATTCGTGTTCGCCTCGGCGACGCGCCGGATTCACCGGATGCATGTTCGCTCGATCTTCCGGTGGGTCCGGGTGAAAACGTTAGGCTCTCATTGCGGCCTTCGGCGCGCGAGATGAAGGCTCAAAATGGCGATCGGTAGAGAAAGATCTTGAAATGAAACTCACGATTGACGGGCGCGAAGTGGAAGCGGCGGACGGGCAGACGATCTTCGATGCCGCCCAGGCTGCAGGGATCGAAATTCCCGTGTTATGCCATAGCGAGGGGCTTGACCCTGTTGGCGTTTGTCGGATGTGTGTGGTCGATGTCGGCGAGCGCGTGAAAGCGGCGGCCTGTGTTCGGAAATGCCAGCCCGGAATGGAAGTGAAAACCCAGACCCCCGAGCTGGAATCCCATCGCGGGATGCTGGCGGAACTGCTGATGAGCGATCAGCCCTTTGCGCCCGAGGCGGATCGTCGCGAAGTTGCACAAGGCAACAACGAACTGCTCGCCCTCGCTCGACGGTACGATGCCTTGGAATCAAGATTTCCTGCGGCGGCTGGGCTCAGTGGCGAGGGCGGTGAGGGTGTAGAGCGCCGCGCTCAAGATGACAGCTCGAAGGTGATTGCCGTCGACCATCAGGCTTGCATCCTTTGCGATCGATGCGTCCGGGCCTGCGATGACGTGCAGAATAACGAGGTGATCGGGCGCAGCGGAAAAGGCTACGGCGCGAAGATCGCTTTTGATCTCGATGCACCGATGGGCATGAGTACCTGCGTCTCTTGCGGTGAATGCGCGGCGGCTTGTCCGACGGGTGCCCTCGTGGATAAGGCGATCGCGGCGCCGCTGCGGCCCCGGGAAGAGCTGGCGGCGGTGGACAGCGTTTGTCCGTATTGCGGTGTTGGATGTGCTTTGACCTTTCACGTCGATCGCGCCGCGAATGAGATCGTTTTTGCCGAGGGGCGGGGTGGTTCCGCCGGGCCCGTCGCTGGAATCGGCGGAGAGGCCGGAACCGCGGCGCTCAATTCCGGGAACCAGGGGCGCCTCTGCGTGAAGGGGCGTTATGGCTGGGATTATTCTTCCCATCCTCAGCGTCTCACGAAACCGCTGATCCGCCGCGACACGGCCTATCCCAAGGGCCCGCTCTCGGCGGACGTGATCGGGGATTCCGGAGAGGAGTCTCCAGCGAAGCGCCGCGGGAAGGGCTCGGGCAAGGGGCGAGGTAAGGGACGCCGGCCCGGAGGCATCGTCGACTACAGCGAGGTCTTGCCCGCGTTTCGAGAGGCGACTTGGGAAGAAGCGCTCGATCTGGTCGCGACGCGGCTTTCGGAGATTCGGGATCGGGACGGGGGGGATGCGCTCGCTGGTTTCGGAAGCGCGAAATGCTCGAACGAAGAGGCGTATCTCTTTCAGAAGATGATCCGCGCGGCCTTCGGGACGAATAACGTCGATCACTGTACTCGGCTCTGCCATGCGTCGAGCGTGGAGGCGCTTCTGGAGTCAATCGGCAGCGGCGCCGTCACGACGACTTACGGCGATATCGAAAACGCGGGAGCGGCGCTCCTCGCGGGCACGAACACAACGGCCAACCATCCGGTGGCGGCGACTTTCTTTAAACAAGCGCGCAAGAACGGCACGAAGCTCATCGTTGTCGATCCTCGCCGCGAGGTCATCGCGGACCATGCGGACTACCACGTCCGGATCAAGCCAGGTACGGATGTCGCGTTCTACAACGCGATGATGCAGGTCATCATTGAGGAAGGCCTCGTCGACGAGGCCTTCGTAGGGGAGCGGACCGAGAACTTTGAAGCGCTCCGCGACGTGGTGGCGGAGTACACGCCGGAGCGCGCGTCGAAGATTTGTGGGGCCTCGCCCGAGCTGATCCGCGAGGTGGCTCGGGTCTTCGGCCGGGCAAAGAACGCGATTCTCTTTTGGGGTATGGGGATCTCGCAGCATGTTTTCGGGACGAATAACGCGCGCTGTTTAATTTCCCTCGCGCTGCTCACGGGGAATGTCGGGAAGTATGGGGCAGGGCTGCATCCGCTTCGCGGGCAGAATAACGTGCAGGGCGCGAGCGATGCCGGCCTGATCCCGATGGTCTATCCGGATTATCAGCCGGTGGGGGAAGACGCCGTGCGCGAGAAATTCGAACGCGCTTGGGGGCGGGCCCTCTCTCCGGATCCGGGGCTGACGGTCGTCGAGATTACGCGAGCCGCGCTTGAGGGGGAGATTCGGGGGATGTATGTCCTCGGTGAGAATCCGTTTCTCTCAGATCCGAACGTGAATAAGGTCCGGAAGGCGCTTTCGAAGCTCGATTTTTTCGTTGTGCAGGACATCTTCCTGACCGAGACGGCGGAGTTTGCGGATGTGATTCTGCCGGCGAGTTCGTACCTCGAAAAAGACGGGACGTACACGAATACGGATCGGCGCGTACAGCTCGGTCGAAAGACCCTGGACTCGCCGGGGGATGCGCGTCTGGACTGGGAGATCGTTCAGGAAGTTTCGACGCGCATGGGATACCCGATGGCGTACGCGTCGACGGCGGAGATTTTCGAGGAGTTCGCGGGGCTGACCTCGAGCTACGAAACCCTGCGCCACGAGAATCTCGGGCCCTTCGGTAAGCTCTGGCCAAATCCCGATCCCGAGCGGGAGGAGGGGCCTAAGGTGCTCTTCGATGAATCGTTTCCGACGGCGAATGGGAAGGCGAAGCTGGTTCCCGCGGAGTGGGAAGCGGCGCCGGAGCTACCGGACGAGGAATATCCGCTCGTGTTGAATACGGGGCGCTTGCTTGAGCATTGGCATACGGGGGCGATGACGCGGCGGGCGAGTGTCTTGGACGCGATTTCTCCGGAAGCGTTTGTGGCGATGCATCCTGAGGACGCAGCGGAGTTGGGCATCGCAGAAGGCGACTGGGTCGAAGTCGAAAGTCGCCGCGGGCGGATTCAGCTTTCGGCGAAGCTGACGGTTCGCGAGTCGCGGGGCGCTGTCTTCGTTCCTTTCCATTTTCGCGAGGCCGCAGCGAATTTGCTGACCCTTGACGAGTTGGATCCCGACGGGAAGATTCCCGAGTTCAAGTTTTGCGCCGTTCGCGTGCGGAGGATCGAGGCCTAACGCGCTTCGGCCCGAGCCTGGACTTTGGCCCAATAGACGTCGAGGTCTTTCCGCAGCCCGGGCGCGAGGAAGTAGAGCCCTATCAAGTTCGCGAAAGCCATTGCGAAGATCATGGCGTCCGAGAAGTCGAGAATCGCGGCGAGGGTGGTTGAGCAACCGACGATGGCGAAAGCGCAGTAGAGCAAGTTGAAGGTGACGCGCACGCCCCGCGAAGGCCCAAATAGATAGACGCAGCCTTCGAGACCGTAGTAGGACCACGAAATCAGAGTCGAGTAGGCGAAGAGGAAGACGACGACCGAGAGGACCTTGGGGAACCAGGGGACGACGCGGGAGAACGCTTCCGAGGTCAGCTCGACGCCGGAGACCGCGCCCGTCCCGAGTTCGCTGGCTTCGAGGCCGGTCGTGATGACGAGAGCGGTGATCGAACAGACGATGACCGTGTCGATGAAGGGCTCGAGCATGGCGACGAACCCCTGAGTGAGGGGCTCGCTGGTTCGGACGGCGGCATGGGCAATCGAAGAAGAGCCGATGCCGGCTTCGTTGGAGAACGCGGCGCGCCGGAAGCCGAGGACGATGACGCCGAGGGCGCCGCCGGCGGCACCCTGGGGCGAGAAGGCTTCTGTGACGATGCGTACGATGGCGCCGGGGACTTCAGCGAAATTCGCGCCGATGACGAAGAGGCCTGTGAGGATATAGAGGGCAGCCATGGCGGGAACGAGTTTTTCGGTCACGCGGGCGATGACTTTGATGCCGCCAAGAATGACGGCGGCGACGGTTACAGCAAGGACGGCGCCAAAGAGCCAACCCTGGCCGGAAGCGAAGCTCTCTTTGGCGCCGGTCGCGGTCACGAACTGTACGAAGGCCTGATTCGCTTGAAACATGCCGACGCCGATCGCGCCGAAGAGCACGCAGATGCCGTAGTAGATCGCGAGGCCGCGACCGAGCTTGGGCCAGCCACGTTCGGCGAGTCCGCCCTCGAGGAAGTACATGGGACCGCCGGAGACGGAGCCGTCGGGATTTTCGCGCCGGTATTTCACACCCAGGGTGCATTCGGCGAATTTCGAGGCCATGCCGAGGAAGCCCGCGACCACGAGCCAGAAAGCCGCGCCCGCCCCGCCGACAGAAACGGCGACGGCGACATGGGCGATATTGCCGACGCCGACTGTGCCCGAGACGGCGGTGGTCAGAGCCTGGAAATGAGAGACATCCCCGGGATCATCCTCTTCATCCTCAAGCCCGCGCACGATCCGCAGCGCGTGTCGAAAGCCGCGCAGGTTGATGAAGCCGAGATAGACCGAAAAGAAGCTCGCTCCGGCGATCAGCCAGACGACGATCAGCGGGACCTGAACCTCACCGACCTGCACGGAGTAGAAGACGAGATCGACGAAGAAGGTGGCGACGGGGCTGAAGGCCTGGTCAATCATCTGGTCGATACCTGGATTTGCGGCGGGCGCCGTCTCGCTACTCAGGGTCATTCTCCTCGGATGTGCCCACCGGCTGGGCGGGCGATTCTCGCTCGAGCCGGGGGCTCTCGGGACTCTGGGGACTCTGGGGACTCTGGGGACAGAGTACGCAGAGTGCGATGCGATCTGGAACCATCGTTCTTTCCTCAACCCCGTCTCGCATGTTAGCCTGACGATTCGATTCAGCGAATTTCATTGAGGAGACGCGCCATGTCTTTCGAAACACTCGGAGCGGTCTTGCGGGGCCATGTCGAGAAGGATCCCAGCCGGGCTGCGATGCGGGCGGGAGGGCGAACCTGGACGTATCAGGCCTTGCATGCGGAATCGGCGCAGGTGGCCCAGGCGATGCTCGCGGAAGGCATTGAGCCTCAGCAGCGTGTCGCCGTCCTTGACCGCAACGTTCCGGAATATTTCATGTTCCTCTTCGGGGCGACGATGCTCGACGCGGTCACGCTGGCGGTGAATTGGCGGCTGGCGGCGCCTGAAATGGAATACATCCTGAACCATTCTCAGGCGCGGGTTTTGCTGATCGGCGAAGAATTTCTCGGGCATCTCAAGCAGATGAAGCTCGAAACGGTGAAGTCCGTCGTCGTGATTCCGAGCGGCGAAGCCGGCGAAGATGACGCGGCCCTACAGAAAGCGATCGCGGATCTGCCGGCGAGCTATTCCTCCGCGGCCTATGCGGATTGGATCTCCGGGCATGCGCCGACGGATCCCGAGGTCGTCTGTGACCCGGAGAACACCTGCTATCAGCTCTACACCTCGGGCACGACGGGGCTTCCGAAGGGTGTCGAGCTCACCCATTCGAATCTTCTCACTGGCGTCGCCACGGGTGCGAAGGAATGGAGTATCGACGCGTCGAGCGTGAATATGGTGGCGATGCCGCTTTTCCATATCGCGGGGAGTGGATGGGCGTTGGCGGGGTTTCATGAAGGCGCGGAGGCGGTCCTTGTTCGGGATCTCGACCCGGTCGAAGTCCTTCGGTTGATTGAGACCCATCGCGTGACGAATACGCTCTTTGTGCCGGCGGTCCTGCAGATTTTGAGTGGCTTCCCGGGTGTTGAAAAGACGGATTTCTCTTCGATGCGCTCGATTGTCTACGGGGCTTCGCCGATCTCGGAAGAGGTGCTCGTTCGGTCGATGAAGGTCTTTGGCTGCGGTTTTGTGCAGGTCTATGGCCTAACAGAGACGACGGGTGCGATTACGGCGATGCCTGAAGAGGATCATGATCCGGGTGGGCCGAAAGCGCATCTGCTGCGCGCAGCCGGGCGTCCCTCAGGCGACGTTCAGTTTCGCATCGTGGACAACGAAGAAGGCCGCGACTGCGAGGAAGGCGAAGTGGGAGAGATCTGGTGCAAGAGCGCCCAGAACATGAAGGGCTATTGGCGAAACCCTGAGGCGACGGCGGAAGCCTATCCGGAAGGCCGGGACGCGAAGGGGCTTGGTTGGTTTAGGACCGGCGACGCGGGCTATCTCAAAGAGGGCTACCTCTACATCCATGATCGCGTGAAGGACATGATCGTCTCAGGTGGGGAGAATATTTACCCGGCCGAGATTGAAAATGTGCTGATGGCCCATGCGGGGGTCGCGGATGCGGCCGTGATTGGTGTGCCTTCGGAGAAGTGGGGCGAAACGGTGAAGGCTGTGGTCGTCGACGCGCCGGGCGCCGCGGCGACGGACGAAGAACTCTCGGCCTATTGTCGCGAGCGGCTTGCCGGATATAAATGTCCCACCTCGATCGATCGAATCGAAGCCTTGCCGCGGAATCCTTCGGGCAAAATTCTGAAGACGGAGCTGCGCGAGCCCTACTGGGCGGGCAAGACGCGTCGCATCAACTAGCCATACAGCCGTACCGGAGTTCTCCATGTTCATCGCTTGCTGCAGGCGCTTCGCGCTCGTCGCCCTTCTTTCTTTTGTCGTCGCTTCGAGTACGGGATGTTCGAGCCTCTTCTCGATGAGCGGGCAGGCGCAGGCTGAGTCCGCCGGACTCAGTGCCGAAGCGAAACCGGCTACGGCGGCCACGAAAGCGGTGAACGCCCGCTTCGCACGAGGCCTTCCCTTTGACGACGATGCGGATTTCGAACGCGCGACGCGGGGCCGGCTCGCGACCGAGCCGGCGCTGCAAATCTCTTCCGATGCGGGCGGCATGGCGTGGGATATGACGCGCTACGGCTTCCTTGAGGGCGAAGCGCCGAGTACGGTGAACCCGAGCTTGTGGCGACAGGCGAAGCTGAATTCGATCCATGGCCTTTTCGAGGTTGCGGAGGGGATCTATCAGGTCCGCGGCTACGACCTCGCCAATATCAGTTTTATCCGCGGCGAGACGGGATGGATCGTCCTCGACCCGCTCATCTCGATGGAATCCGCTCGGGCGGCGCTCGCGCTCGTGAACCGGGAACTCGGCGAACGGCCGGTCAAAGCCGTGATCTACTCCCATAGCCACGTCGATCATTTCGGCGGTGTGCGTGCATTGATCAGTGATGCGGATATCGCTGCGGGACGAGCGCGTATTGTGGCGCCCGAAGGATTCATGCATCACGCGATCAGTGAGAACGTCGTCGCGGGCAACGTGATGACTCGCCGCGCGGGGTACATGTTTGGTCGGCTCCTTGCGCCTGGAGAGCAAGGCCGTGTGGGCGCGGGGCTCGGCAAGACGACTTCAGTCGGTCGCGTTTCAGTCATGCCGCCAACGGATGTGATTTCGAAGACGGGTACGCGGCTCACGCTGGACGGCGTCGAGATTGTTTTTCAGAACACGCCAAACGCCGAGGCGCCCGCGGAGATCATGTTCTACTTCCCGCATCGCAGGGCTCTTTATGCGGCAGAAGAGGCGAACGCCACGCTGCATAACCTGTATACGCTGAGAGGCGCTCAGGTGCGGAGCGGTGCGGATTGGGCGAAATGGCTCGACGAGGCGATCGATCTTTTCGGGGATGAGATGGATCTCGTCTTCGGTGGCCATCATTGGCCGCGTTGGGGGCGCGAGGAAGGCAAGGCTTATCTCGCGAGCCAGCGCGACCTGTACAAATATATTCATGACCAGACTTTGCATCTGGCGAATCAGGGGCTGACGCCGCTTGAGATCGCCGAGAAGATCGAGCTTCCAGAATCGCTTTCTCAGCGCTGGTTTAACCGCGGTTATTACGGGACGGTGAGCCATAATTCGAAGGCGACCTATCAGCTCTATCTCGGTTTCTTTGATGGGAATCCTTCGAATCTGAATCCGCATCCGCCCGTCGAGGCGGGGAAGCGCTATGTCGCTTTGGCGGGCGGGGCAGAAGCGCTCTTGGCGAATGCGCAGGCGGCCTATGCGGAGGGTGATTACCGCTGGGTGGCGGAGGTGCTGAAGCATCTGGTTTTCGCGGAGCCGCAGAACGCGGCGGGACGATGGCTGCTCGCGGATGCGCTTGAGCAGCTTGGCTATCAATCCGAGTCGGGCCCATGGCGAAATTTCTATCTCACCGGCGCGCAGGAACTACGCGGCGAGGAACCGGAGCTACTCGGGACGGTCGAGACCGTGAGCGATGATGTTGTGGCGGGAATGACCAGCCAAATGGTCTTTGATTTTCTCGCGGTGACCCTCGACGGAGAGAAAGCGGCGGACGCCGATCTTGAGGCGCATATTGATTTCGTCGATCGCGACGAGCGCTGGCTTCTGACGATCGCGGAAGGGGTTTTGCACGCATACCCAGATCGCCGCGCGGCGGATC
Organism: Myxococcota bacterium; assembly: GCA_045106235.1. Lineage (GTDB taxonomy): Bacteria > Myxococcota_A > UBA9160 > UBA9160 > UBA4427 > UBA4427. The sequence continues at coordinate 26,648 of JBGCEJ010000013.1, read as the reverse complement.
CGACGTTTGCGCTCGAAATCAAGCGGCCCGATTTTATGGGTGTGCTAGGCGGCGCCGTTTCGCTGCCTGATCTGCTGCGTAAGGGAGACGCCGCGCTGGAGGGTGGCCTACTTTCGATTGTGAAGTTCGGGGGGTACTTCGAGCAGCCCGAGCTCGATTTCGAGATCGTGCTGCCCTAGCGCACTAGCCGTTTTCCGCGCCCGCGCCCGCGCCCGCGCCGTTGCCTGCGCCCTCGCCCTCGTTTCCGGCGGTGGCAGCGGCGGTGGCCGTCGCGGTGGCGGCGGCGATCCGCTCGCGGATTTCGGCGACGCCTTCGATGGCGGCCTCGGTTGAATCGGCGATGGGCATGATGTTGAAGTGACGGCAGCCGGACTCGCTGTAGGCAATCATGAAATCGGCGATTTCTTCCGCTGTGCCGAAGGGGCTATAGCGTTCGAAGTTCTCGAAGGGGATTTGATACATCCCCTGCATCGCCGCGGCGAGTCGTTCCCTTGCGCGGCCGCGATTGGAGTCGAGTCCGACCCAGACCTGGAGTCCATGGTCCCAGGCTTCGGTAGGGAGAGGGTGGCTTCGGCCCGTTGCGAGGTCATCGATCTCGCCGCAGACCGCGGCGAACCTTTTCGGCGAGCACCATACACCGAGCCAGCCGTCCCCGTGGAGGGCCGCGCGACGGAGGGCAGCGTTCGACCGGCCGCCGATCACGAAGGGGACGGGCGGGGAAGGCGCGGGCACGATCAAGGCTTCGTCGAAGTCGAAGAAGTCATCGTGCTGCGTCGCGGGCTTGCCGCTGAGAAGTCCGCGCAGGGCGATGAGAGAGGCGTTTGTTCGGCGGCCCCGGGTGGCGGGGTCGATGCCACAGATTTCGACCTCGTGTCGGTCTTCGCCACCTACGCCAACGCCCATGATGAGTCGGCCGGGAGCGGATTCGCAGAGTGATGCGATTTGGCGGGCGACGGGCAGCGGATGGCGGAGTGCGAGGAGGTAGACGCCAATTTCGATTTTCAGGTTGGGTTCGAGGGCGGCGATCGTGGCGGCTTGAATTAGGCCGTCCATGCCGAGGCCTGTGAAGAAACTAATATGGTCGGCGACGAAGACATGGTCGAGGCCGGTCGCGCTCACGCGTTCGAGAAGCGCCCGTCGGGTTTCGAGGGGGCCCGTCAGCATGGGGGTATCGGCGAGGGTGCCGACGCGGAGTGGAGGCCGGTCGCGCGTGATGGGAGGAGCCGCCATCGTTAGAGCATGGCCGTGTCGGTCTCGAGTCCGAGAAGGAGTCGGCCCGTGAGTTCGAGGGTGCCCGGGCCGACCATCATGTGTTGCGTGGCGACGTGGACGTCGCGGAAGATGCGCTGGAGCGGGGAGCGGCGGTAGACGGAGCTCCCCCCGGCGAGGTGATACATGCGATCGACGGCTTCGGCTGAAGCGTGGGTGGCATGGGTCGTGGCGAGGCGGATATCGCGTCGATGTTCGGTCGTGATGCGACCGTCGCGGAGGGCGGCTTCCCAGGCGTCGGTGACGGCTTCGTAGAAGAAAGCGCGGGCAGAGCGGAGAGTGGCTTCCGCGCGGGCGGTTTCGGTTTGGGCGCCGGCGCGGGCTGCGAGGGGGCGGGCGCTGCCGGAAGGGGTCTTGCCTCCGGCGATGTCGACGAGCTCGTCGATGGCGGCGCGGGCGAGACCGAGCGCGACGGCGGCGATGCCCATGCCGAGCAGACCGAACTGCGGGAAGGCGTAGAGGGGCCGAGGCAGAGGCCCGTCGACGCCAATGCCGACGGCGCGGTCTTCGGGGACAAAGCGGTCGCGGATGGCGTAGTCCGTGCTGCCCGTGCCAGAGAGGCCGGAGACGTACCAGGTGTCGAGGAATTCCACCTCTTCGGCAGGGACGATCATCATACGGGAGCGCGGCGTTCCGTTGCCCAGGAGTTCGGGCTTGCCGTCGCGGATGACTTGGCAGCCCGCGAGGACCCAGTCGGCGTTCTGCGTGCCCGAGCCCCATTGCCATTCGCCGCTGACCTGAAAGCCGCCTTCGCAGACCACCGCTTTTCCGCGGGGAGCGAAGACGCCGCAGATCAAGGTTTCGGGTGTCGCGAAAATCGTCCGGGCGCTTTCTTCGGGGAGCATCGCGAGCACGGTGCCCGAGCTGGCAGCGATGAATGAACACCAAGCGGCGGCGCCGTCGGCTTGGGCCAGGGTTTCGATTGTACGTGTGAAGTCGAGCGGCGAGGCTTCGAGTCCACCGTAGACCTCGGGGACGAGCATTCGGTAGAAACCGGCTTCTGCAAAGCGGGTCGAAAGCTCGGCAGGGAGACGCCTCGCTTCTTCGATTTCCGGAGCGCGTTCCTTCAGTTCAGACTGGAACGCCTGGGCGGCGGCGATGAGGCGCGTTCCAGACTCGGAAGTTTGGGTGTCGTAGCTCATACTTATTCCCCGTCGGCGAGGCCGAGTCGGTTGGCGATATTGTTCTTCTGCATATGCGAGGAGCCGCCGACGATCGGCATGCCTAATAAGTCGCGGACATGTCTTTCCATGTCGTGTCCGTCAGCAAGGCCGTAGGAGCCGAGAATGCGCTGGCAGACGATGCCAATTTCGACGGCGGTATTCGCGATGAAGAGTTTCGCCATCGAGGTTTCGACGGAGCAGGGCTGGTCTGTTTGGGCGAGCCAGGCCGCGCGGTAGAGCATGAGGCGGCAGGCTTCGAGTTTAGTCCGCACTTCCGCCAGCTCATGTCGGATCGCCTGATGGCCGCTGATGGGTTTGCCGAATTGTTTGCGCTGCTGGGCGTATTCCCAGGCTTCTTCGACCGCGGCCTGGGCGATGCCGAAAGCGACTGCGGTGATCTCAATCTTCTCGACGTCGAGTGCTTTCCCGGCCAAGAGGCGCCAGCCGCGGTTCCAGTTTTCCTTGCCGCCCACGATGAGGGAGCTGGGGACTTCGACGTCTTCGAAGATGACATCGCTCGAAAGCGTGTAGCGGAGGTTCGCGTGTTCGATGGGGTGGACGCTGACCCCGGGCGTTGTGGGCGGGATTAGGACGAAGGAGAGGTTCTTGTACTTGGCTTCGGGCGGGCCGCTGCGCACGAGGCAGTAGATATAGTCGACCCAGTCAGCACCTGTGCACCAGCGCTTAAAGCCATTGATCTTCACGGTCTCGCCGTCCTCGGAGAGTTCCGCCGTGGTGGTGACGCTCGCGAGATCGCCGCCGACGTCGGGTTCCGAGAGTCCGTATGCGAAGAGCAAATCGCCTGCGGCAAGCCGCGGAAGGTATTCGCGTTTCTGCTCCTCTGAACCGTTCTCGGAGATGTTCATCCCTCCGTAGAATGCGCAGTGGATGAAGGGACCTGCGAGAAAGGCGCCACCTCGGCAGAGCTCTTCGATCACCGCGACGGCGGCCACGAGATCCCGGCCCTGCCCGCCGTATTCTTCTTCGATGGTGAGTCCACAGACGCCCAGGTCGGCAAGTTTGCGGAAGAGTTCCGGGGGGAAGCGATGCTCTTTGTCGAGCTGGCGTCGCAGCTCGGGCGACATCTCGTCCGCCACGAAGCGTCGAAGGGTCTCCCGCAGCTGGCGAATATGATCGGGTTCTTCAGTGAAGTACATGGCGCATTCTTTCGGTTCGTGAAGAGGGATCGGAGAGTGTTAGGCGTCGCCGCCCCAGGTTTCGCCCCAGGTGTCCTGGAAAGCCAATTTCTCCGGAGGGCGTCTCGAAATAGGGCCATGCCCGCCGCGCACGGGATAGCCGATCGGAATCGCCGCGGCGGTACCCCAGGGCTCCGGGATGCTGAGCAGGCGACGCACTTCGTCTTCAACCTGGCAGAGCAGCGTCGTCAGCACGCAGCCGAGACCTTCGGCTCGGCAGGCGAGGAGCGTGTTCTGGACCGCGGGATAGATTGATCCGCCGCCGACCACGGAGATCCGGTCGAGCTTCGCGTCTGTGATGGCCATGTTTTTGGGGTTGAAGCAAAATACGAGAAGCGCGGGGAGGGCGGCGAAATGATCCGCGAGGTAGTTGCCCGCATCGAACATTTTCATGGTGGAATCGAGCACGCTTTGGGGCGCGCCGTCGAGGAGCTTGAGATGCCCCTCGGCATAACTCTTCCATCCCGCCGAGTAGAGGGCGCCGAGTGCAGCGAGTTTCTCGGCATCCTGCACGACGAGGACGCGCCAGGGTTGTGCGTTCCCGCCCGTGGGTGCCCAGCTTGCCGCTTCGAGCACGCGGCGCAGCACATCATGGGGAATCGGGTCGGGCTTCAAGCGGCGGACCGCGCGGAGCGTACTCATCGCTTCGTAGAGCGAGACTTCTGACATCGTAGGCTCCTTTTTTCTGGGGCGCGCGGCGGGCGATCGGCGCCGGTTGACTAACGGCCCTTGAACTCAGGCTTGCGTTTTTCTGAGAGTGCAGCCAGCGCTTCTTTATGGTCGTCGCTCTGGAAGGTGACGATCTCGAGCGCCGTCGAAGTGTCGAAGGCGGTGTTCAGGGCATCCTTGATCACTTTGTTCACCGCCTGCTTGGTGTACTGCACGGCGAGGGGAGCCCCTTCGGCGAGTCGCGTCGCGAAGGCGAGGGCTTCGTCTGCGAGGGCTTCGTCCGGGACGACTTCGTTGACGAGACCGATGCGTTCGGCTTCCTGGGCGGGGACAGGGTCGCCCGTCAGGAGGTAGCGCTTTGCGCGGGCGGGGCCGACGGCGAGGGGCCAGATGGCGGCGCCGCCATCGCCCGCGACGATGCCTACGCTGACGTGAGGATCTGCGATCACCGCCGACTCGCTCATGAAGATGACATCGCAGAGAAGTGCGATCGAGGCGCCGAGTCCGACGGCGGGGCCGTTCACCGCTGCGACGACGGGGAGCGGAATATCGAGGAGATCCCAGATCAATTGTTTGGCATCGCGGCGCAGATGCTCAAGGCGCTCGAGATTGTCGAGGGTCGGAAACCATTTGAAATCGCCGCCCGCGGAGAAGGCCTTGCCCGCACCGGTCAGCAGGATCGCGCGCGCTTGATTCTCGCGCTTGAGATCCGCCATCAGTCGGGTGAGCTCGGTATGCAGGGTGTCATCGACCGCGTTGAGTCGGCTACGGGGATGATCGATCGTGATGCGGAGGACCGATCCGATGCGTTCCCAGCGGAGGGTTTCGTAGGCTTCGCCGGAGGGGGGAGTCGCGACGGGGCTGTTTGAAGAATCGTCAGAAGGCAATGGGCATCTCCGCGGTCCGCATCTCGGGACGAATGCGGGGTCGAAAGCGGGGTCAGAATAGCGAGGAGGCTGCGGCTTTCGCGACGCGTTCGTCCGACTTCCTGAAGCCCGGAAATGACTGAGGGCCCGGAATGATGCTCGAGGATCCAAGGCGTCGATTAGATAGGGTATGATCTGGCTTCACGACCGAACACGCCCGAGGTAAACCCATGAGTCGTTCAACGCGTTTCCCTGCTCCGCCTGCACTCGAAAATGCGAGCCAGTCCGGCCGAATTCAAAGAATCGGCCGTCTTGCCGCGGCGATGAGCGCTCGCAGCGCGGCCGTTCTTGGTTTGAGTTTGGTGATCGTTGCGGCGGGAACGAGCCCGGGGATGGCGGCGGATTCGCGCGTCGGGGAGATCGGGAACAAGGCGGTCGACGCAGTGCTCCTACGCCCGGGTGGCGCTTTGCGGATGGTCGTTGGAGGCTTGTTTATGGTTCCGGCAAGCTTGTTCAACCTTGCCGCGCTGCCCTCGCAGGGGTTGGCTGTCTATCAAGAGACGGCCGAAGTGCTGGTCCTTGAACCCTTCCGGTATACGTTCCAGCGTCCCCTCGGCGAAGACCTCGAAGGCGGCTGATCGCGTCATTGGGCTTTCTCGCGCATCCTTTGCCGCGCGCCTGGGCCCGCGATGAAGCGAACCGCGCTGCGTTCACTCGTCGGAACGAGAGTACCTGCGCGCAGATCAGCCCGAAGCGTGCGCGAAGAGTTCCTGCCGCACCTTGGGATTGCTGATCTTCCAGATCGCCCCATCAATAAAATAGTGATGAATCGCGATGCAGTTCGTGAAGGCGATGAAGATCGCGCGCGCGTTGGGCGTTGAGTACCAGCCGTTTCCGAAAGCCTGGGCGGCCAGGGGCGGCCCGCTCAGAAGGATCGCGCCCACGACCACGAGGGCGAGGTACACCACGAGCAGTCGGATCTGTTTCTGCCGCGTGCTTCGAGTTGTCCCAGGCTCGGCGCTTGCCGCATAGCGGTTGACTTCCACGCGAAGCGGGAACGACAAATACTGGAGCGCATGGGAAAGCTGGACCCAGAGAAAGCCGCCCGGAATGAAATACCAGAACGGGTACCAGAGGAAGAGCGCGATCCAGGGGATCACGGCGCGAATGGGCATTTTGGGCCCGCGGCGATGTGCCTGAAGGAAGGCCCAGGCGCCCGCTCCGAACCCGAGGGCGACGGCGAGGCAGACGGCCTGAAACGCAAAACCGTAGGCTTTGATAAACGTCGCGGGGGCAATCCAGCCGGCCGGCGGAAAGCGTCCTGAAAGGGCGTAAAGAAGATGCAGCGCAAGAAGCGCTCGCATCCCAAACCGGATCGCCAGGCGTTCCGTGTTCGTGAAGCGCACGCCGTGCAGGTGCCCGAAGGAGGCGACCATGCCCCAGGCTTGTCCCGTGTAATGCCATGCGAGATAGAGAGAGCTGACCAGGACGAGCCAGCCGTAGATCGTCGCCTGTTCGGGGCTGATCGCGCCGAAGAGAAGCAGGCCCATCAATAGGCAGGGAACGATCAAGGTCGACCAACGATTCGCGAAAATCTCGGCCTTCGAGACGTACAGGATTCGGTACGAGACCATGAAATGAGTGCTGTTGATCAGGATGGTGAGCGCAATCCAGTCCCCTTGAACGAACCCGAGGGCGCGCTCTCCGCCGCCGATCCCCGCGCCTGAAAGGCTGATGAAGGCGAAATAGGCCAGCAGAGCGCCCATGCCGAGAATCGAGATGCCTCCCGTGAGAAGCCCGTCGAGGAGGGGCGTTGAAACGGCGGGGGCGCGTTGAGGCATCAGGGAGCTTCACCATTTGAAAAGGGAGGCGAGGGGCGGCTGCCGTCTGACTATATATAGAAGCACGTGCGGCGGCGAATCTCGTTGGTGAACCTCAAGCGAGCCGCGCAAAGAAAAAGGGCGACGATCCCGAAGGATCGCCGCCCCTATTCTTGGTTCAACCGAAGTCGACCATCTCAGCCGAGGGTTCCGAAGAACCGTCGATCAAGAGTGTCGTCTTTAGTTGCGCCGTCGCATGGCACCGAGGCCCGCGAGTCCAGCAACACCGAATCCGAGCATCGCGATCGTGCCGGGTTCCGGCGCGGGCGTGATGTCGAGGGTGAGGACTGCGAGACCACCGAACCCGAGGTCCGGAACCGGGAACCCGAAGGGACCCTTGAGTGCGATGGAAGCGGACCAGGGCGAAACGAGCTGAAGGCGTCGCGTCGTCTGGTTCGGATCCGTTGCGGGCGTACCGGCCGGCGTGACCGCGAGGTCGAAGCCGGTTGCGGTTCGTTCCGTCACGAAGTCGCCAACCATGTCCGTGTGCTGGACCATGCCCGTCGTCCATTCGAAGAACGCGCCGTCGAACTGAGCCGGGGACTGAAGCTGCGGTCCCGTTCCGCCCATGCCGGTGTCACCACCGAGGAGCGTCTGGATCGCGCCCTGCATGTCGATCGTGCGCAGGGAGACCGGAACCATCATGGTGCCGTTGGTGGGGGTGAGTGCGCCCGGCGTGCGGAGGGCCATGTTCTGGGCCTGACCGACGATGATGCCGTTCGGGAACGACGTCGTCGCACCGAGGGGACCATTGAAGACGCCCTTGGCGTCCGTACCGAAGAGCTGCGGATCGGTGGGGAGGAAGCCGTTGACGTAATCAGCAACACCGAACGTCATCAGCGTGCCGCCGCCACCCGTCATCGTGGTGGTGTTGAGCGCGAGCTGAACACCGCCGCCACCCTGGTACGGGATGCCGCCACCGTAGTTGTTGGCACCGGGGGAAACCGTGACCTGACCGTTGCCGCCGAAGAACGGGATCGCCGTGGCGAAGCTGGACGGGTTACCGTTGCCTGCGGAGAGCATGTAGGTCGGGGGAACCGTCGGCGTTGCCGGCGATCCAACGCCCGTGCCCGTTGCCGGGAAAGCGCCCCGGACGCCCGGCCACTTGGCCGCGCCGACCTGGGTGCGGCTTCGGAGACGAGGGTTTAAGAAGGACGGGACGACAACGTTACACGTCGCGTTCACCTTGACTACAGCACCACCAGCGTCACTACCGGCCTGGGGGCCACCACCGATGCCGTGACCCTGGAAGGTCAGGGCGCCACTGGCGGTCTGTTCGGCGCGGCCGTAGACGGGCAGCGAACCGAAGGTCTGGGGGGCGAACGGGTTGGGACCCGTGAACGCACAGATCGGAACAGCATTGTTGGAAACATCGGTCGGGTTATCGGAATCACCGAAACCGATCATCAGCGATCCGGTGTACTGGACCGTTTGGGCAAAGCTCGGGGCAGCGACTAAGAAAGACGCTGCCGCGACTGCACCAACGAGCATGAGCTTTCGCATTCTTGATTTCTCCTCGGTGAGGTCGTCTCGCAGCTCCGACCCGACGTTCCATCCCTTGGATTTCGTCGGCTCTCGGCAATCTCACTGTCGAGCGAAGAACATCGACCTCTCAATCAGTCGGGTCTCTCCCGGCCTGCTGTGTGGAACAGCCGGATCGGAAAAACCGTCTTGAGTGAGTGGCCCTGGACCCGTAGTCCGTGACGCACCCGTCGACAGGGCGATATCGACCCCGTTACATTGCAGCCATTCTACGGGGGAGCGATTTCGGTTGTCTATCAAAATCGGCGGTTTGCAGGGCCAAATACGGGGACTGAGAGTCCGATCGCTGCGATTGGCGCCGTTTTCCCGCCGGGGATGCGAGGGGGCCGCGATGAGCTTCTCTGAGGGGCGCTTCATGTCGCACGTTTCCACGGCATTCCGCTCTACGTTTCCTAAACGCAGCGGCGTCTGCGCTTCTCTTGCCCCGGCTTCGCTGGGGCGGGGGCCACGCCTTTCGTCGCTTTTGCCTCTGCTTTTCCCTCTGCTTCTGCTGCTGCCGGCGGGCTGCGGCGGAACTGCCGCTCCAAAGGTCGATCCAGAGGCGCTGATTCAGCAATCGAACGAGCTCTTCAAGGTCGGGAAGGTCGACGACCTCGTTGAGCTCCTTCGCGATCCGGTCTCGTCCCTCGAGGTCGACCCGCGGCTTCGCCTGATCTACGGGCGGGCGCTGATCCGAAACAATCAGGCGACGCTCGCCATTTTCCCGTTGGAGCGATTGGTTTCTGCTCCGGATGCGACGCCTGCCGCGCGCGCCCTTTTCGTCACCGCGCTCTATCAGGGAGGCGCGGTGCTCGAGGCGATTCGCGAAGCCTCTTCATTCCTCGAGGAGTATCCCGAGAACGTCAATGTTCGGCGGATGCGTGCGGATGCCCATAAGGCCGCTCTAATGATGGAGGAGGCGCTCGAAGACCTCTCCTACCTGGCGGATAATCGCCCCGAGGACGCGCGTGCGCTCGAAGCGCAGCTCGATCTCTTGGTCGAGCTGGACCGCGTCGATGAGGCGCGAGACACCCTTGAAGATCTCGGCGAATTGATGGATCAGGACAAGGTCCTCCCGACGGTCAAATCAAATTTTTGTGCCGCGCGGGCGCGCTTCGAAAACGATCACGGCGAGCCGGCGGTCGGCTTGGCGATGCTCGACGAATGCGTGAAGGAATTTCCGAAGGACCCGACGGTGCTGCTCTCCCGCGTCGATGTTCTTGAGGCGGTTGAGGGGGAAGATGCGGCAACCGCTTATTTACGAGAGGTCGCGGAAACGACGCCAGGCCGCTTCCGCGTGCAATATGCGCTGGGTTCACGGCTTTTGCGGTTGGGTGAGGTCGAGGAAGCCGAGGCGGTGATGCTGCGCGCGAGCAAGACGGTCGGCGGCGCTCAGCCCTCTCTTGCACTCGCGGATTTCCGGGTTTCGCAGCGCGATTTCAAGGGCGCGAGCGAGGCGGTGCTCGAAGGGATTCGTCTGCAGCTCGGCAAGGGGCCGGGGGATCCGGACTTCTCGTGGACGGAGCTTCCGGTTGAGGCGCAATTTGCTTTCGGCGACCTCTTTATCACGGCCGAAGATTTTGAGCGGGCGGAGGAAATCGTCGCGGTGATCGACGATGAGCAAGAGGCCTATCGCTTAATTCTTCAGGCGCGCCTGCAGCTCTCGAAGGGAGACGCCGCGCAGGCGCTCGAGACCTACGAGGAAGCCTTTCGGCTCTGGCCTTCGAATCCCGGCGCGCGCTACCTGGCGGGGGTGGCTGCCATGAAGGTGGGCGAGTTCGACCGGGCGGCGGGCTACTACCAGGACGCTTTGCGGTCGGACGCGGCGGCGAACGATGCGGGTCTGGTGCTTGCGAATATGCAGCTAGCGCAGGGATACCCGGGCGCAGCGGTGGACACGCTGGGGACGTATAGCCGGGAGCACGAGGCGGATCCGTATTCGCTTCGCTTGTTCGGGCGCGCAGCAGTCATGGCCGGGCTTTTTCAGTTCGGCGAAGGGGCGCGGGCGCGGCTTGCAACCGATGTGGACTGGGCGGGAATCGCGCTGGCGGATCAGGCTCTCGATCTCGCGCGGGTGCGGGGCGCGGAGCCGGCCCTCGAATATATCGAGTCTTCCGAAGAGCTTTTCAACGAGAGTCATTTTGAGGCCATGACGGTTTGGGCCGACCTGCTCACCCAGACGGGGCAGGGCGACCGCGGTGTGAAAAAGGTCAAATCGCTTTATACGTCGAACCGGGAGAAGCCGGGCTATGTGATCGCCTGGTCTCGAATGCTGGCGCGCGACGGCGAATGGGAAAAGGCGCGGGCGCTGCTTGAGCCCATCGCAGAGGCGAATCCGACCCTGCTCGCGGCGCAGCGGGATTTCGGCACTGTGCTGATGAAGCTCGGAGAGGTCGATGAGGCGATCGAGCGGTACGATCGGGCGGATCAGCTCGCGCCACTCGATCCTGCGGCCGCCTTCTTGGCGTGCGAAGGCTTGATCGAAAACGGTCGGACAGCGCTCGCGGCGGAGCGGCTGGAAGTCCTGCTTGAGCGACACCCCTGGCATGGCGGGGCTGCGCATCGGTTTGCTGAGCTCCGCATCGCCGAGGGCGATCTGGGTGAGCGGACCCAGATCCTGGCCAAGCAGGCAGCACGCTTCATCGTGATTTCCGGTCCCCAGTCGTATATCACGCTGGGCGAGCTGGAGTTGAAGATCGGGAACGCGAAAGAGGCCGCAGAGTGGCTTGGATACGGCATGGCGCGCGGCGCCGGCACGCCGAGCGCGCATTTCGCGTTCGCGACGGCGCTCGTTGAGAGTGGTCGGCCGGACGCGGGTAGGAAAGAACTCGAGAGCGTTCTGGCTGGCCCCGATTTTCCGGAAGCCGAGCAAGCGCGGGCGGCCCTTCAGGCGTTGGGTGCATCGCCGCAAGAGAATCCATCGGCCGACCCGGCTGAAAAGGCGGCGGGCTGATGATGTTGGAAGGAAACCACGTGAATCGAAGATGGCTGCCACTCTTGCTGAGCGGATTGACCGGTTGGATGTGGCTGGGATGTTCAGGCGGAGCGGAAGACAATTTCGATACGCGACCCGTCGGAACCCTGGAGGATGTCGCAAAGCTGGCGGATCGCGACGATCTCAACGTCGTTTTCATTCTGATTGACACGCTTCGATCGGATCGTCTGAGCAGCTACGGCTACGAACGCGCGACGAGCCCCGTGATGGACTATTTCGCCTCGACGGGACTTCGGTTCGCTGAACATCGCGCGCAATCGTCCTGGACGAAGACTTCGATGGCCTCTCTCTGGACTGGGCTATACCCGCAGCGAACGGACGTTCTGACGCATAAAGACACGATTTCGGCGGACGCGACTTTGCCGGCTGAGGTGTTCAAAGAGGCGGGCTTCAAGACCTTCGGCATTTGGCGAAATGGCTGGGTCGCTCCCAACTTCGGCTTCAATCAGGGCTTTGACTATTACCTGACCCCCAAGGCCCGATTGGCCCCTTCGGCGCTTCGCCGAAAGCCCATCGCGGGCCGAATTGACGGGACGGATATCGACGCCATTTATGCGGGGATCGAGTTCCTGCGCGCCAATCAGGACAATCGCTTCTTTCTGTACATGCATCTGATGGACGTCCATCAGTACATCAGCACGGAAGAGACAGCGCTTTTCGGCAGCACCTATTCAGATGCCTACGATAATTCGATTCGCTGGACCGACGAACAGGTCGGCGAGTTCATGGCGCAAATGTATCGCCTTGGACTGCAGGACCGGACGATGGTGGTGATCGCATCTGACCACGGAGAGGCCTTTGGTGAGCATGGGAGCGAAGGCCATGCGCGGGATGTCCACTACGAAGTCGTGGCGACGCCCTTCATCATCTCCTTTCCGTTTAAACTCGAGCCGGGCCTCGTGATTTCGCACCCGACTGAGAACGTGGACGTGTTTCCCACCGTTTTCGAGCTCGCGGGCCTGGCGTCCGATCGCGAGAGTGACGGTAAGTCACGCGCCGGTTGGCTCGTGGGGAACCGGACCGGAGATGCCCTGGTCTCGGGCTTTGCGCATCTGGACCGGAGTTGGGGGCAGCCGAGTCAGGAGCCCAAGCCCATCATCGGCGTGCGGGAAGGGTCTTATCGCTTGATTCACGACGTGAACGAGCCCGATAAGGATCAACTCTTCGACCTCAGCGCAGACCTCGGCGAATTTACGAACATCGCGGAGGAGCTTCCGGATACCCTTGCAAAGCTGCAGGAGCGAGCGAACCTCTATCTCGAAGGCGAGACGCCCTGGGAGGGCGGCGCGCCCGAGATCGAGCTCGACGAGCTGCATCTTCGCCAGCTGCGCGCGCTGGGCTATTCGATCGAAGACTAGTTCCGTTTTGGCATCAGAGTATTTCGCAACGATGCGAGATCGCAGCATTCGATGACCCGGCGTTAGAATCGGTCGTGAGAATGCTTGCTCGCCACGGTCTCTCTGTGACTGTGGATCTCTCTAGTTCGACAATAAATTGCCGCTTCCCCGCCGCGTCTTGGAGTAACATGGGCTCTCGGTCCGTACGACTCACTATGGGCCATAGAGGGAAGCTAGGAGGTTGATGTGCCGTTCGTCGCGCCCGTGACGAGCCGCAGACTCGTTGTCCGTTCATTTCTGATGATCGCGATGTCGACTTTGCTTGGGCTCGAATTGCCCGCTGCCGCTCAGAGCAGTGCGGACGACCCTTTTGCGGGGATCGAAGAGATGGTCGTGGTCGGCACCGGTGCCGGCGCTCTACTTCAATCTCAGGAAGTCTCCGCAATCAACTTCGACGCGGAATATCTCGAAGCGCTCGGTGCGAGTGACCTCTCGGATATTTCCCAGTTCACGCCGAACCTTGAAATTCGAACGCCCTTCGCCGCGTCGAACCCGACGCTATTTATCCGCGGCGTTGGCCTCCGCGACTTCAACGCCAACTCCTCTTCTTCCGTCGCTGTCTACAACGACGAGATCTACATGAATTCGCCGGCGGGTCAGCTGGCGCAGCTCTTCGACGTCGAGAACATCGACGTGCTGCGTGGTCCGCAGGGAACGATCTACGGTCGGAACGCTTCGGCGGGTACGATTCGCGTCGTCGCGCGCAAGCCGACCGGGACGCCCGGTGCCAGCTTCAAGGCGACCTACGGCCGATTCAACCAGGTTGAAATCGATGGGGCCGTGGAAAACGTCATCGTGCCCGACATGATCTCGATGCGGACTTCCTTCCGATACAACCTGCGCGATGGCTTCGTGCGGAACCGCTGCGGTGATTCGAAGTTTAATACGAATCCGAATGAGCCCTTCCTGACTTCCCGGAGACAGCGCGTCTTTAATCAGTGTTTCGCACTCGAGAATACGTTTGATGCGTTGGCGGTCCTTGGCGGCAATGCCTGGAACGAAGGCGAAACGCCGCCCGTCGTTCAGTGGGTGAATGACACGAATAACTGGGGTGCTCGCTCCTTGATCCGGTTCCAGGGAGATGCTGGGCCTCTCGAGCTGGACTTCACTCTGAATGTTCATGGCGGTCAAAATCGCGGTGATGCCCGCCAGTTTCAGACCGTCGGCGCCACCCAGGGTTCGAATGATCTCGTTCCCGATGCAAACCTGCCTGAGGACTTCGAAGGATATACGGATCCCGACAATCAGTTCCTGCGCCCCGGACCGCCGAATAGTTTCGAATCCATTACGAGTCCCTTCGACGGCGATCCGTATGAAGGCGACTACAATAACGTCGAGAAAGAGAAGCTCGATCTCTTCGGCGCCAGCATCACCGGCGATATTACTTTCGGCGACTACTCGCTCACGACCGTTACGGGCTACGAGTGGAACGAGCGTCGGACGCAGTTGAACCTTGACGGCAATCCCTTCGTTGGTCTCGAACCGCTCCTGACGAATGAGGCCTATCAGCTCACTCAAGAGCTTCGGCTCGACTACGATCCAGGCGACACGATCAAGTGGCAGCTCGGGGGGATGTATCTCTACGAGGGATTGCAGGTCGACAACACATTCCTCGTGAACCTGAATCAGCCGGGGACAAAGCAGGGCTACAGCTTCTTCACCCGATACGCTGCGTTCTGGGGCAATGGTTCCTGGGAGCCGATGGAGACGTTTAAGGTCGAGGGTGGTCTGCGTTTCAACTACGAAGACAAAGAACTCAATCTGGTCTCTCAGCAGTTCGAGCGTTCAGGGGGTGTTCCTCCCGTCCCGTTCCCGCGATTCGCCGCGGCGGCGACGAAAGATATCGGCCTCGCGGGTGATTTGAAGGCGACCTACAGCCCGATCGAAGATTGGAATTTTTACATCCGATACGCACGGGGTTGGAAGGGGCCGCACATTAATGGCGGCGTCATCAATCCGACGCAGAGCGCTTCCGACGGTTCCAGCCTGACGACGCCGGTCGAGCCCGAAAAGATCGATGCGGTCGAAATGGGCATGAAGGCGACCTTCTGGGAAGCGCGGATCAAAGCCAACTGGGCGCTCTTCTACTACGACTACCAGGATATTCAGGTCTTCCGACTGCAGAATACGAGCGGCGGTGTTCCGGTTCAGCAGCTCATCAACGCGGATGACGCAGATATTCTCGGCTTCGAAGCAGAATTCGATATCAAACCCTTCGAAGGCTGGGGCCCGATGTTGCTCGACCAGTTCTGGCTGCATGCGACCTTCGCGTGGCTCGACAGTAAGTACACGGACTTCGTGAATACGGAGACGGTGGTGAGCACGAGCGGGCAGCTCCTGACGCGCACGGAGGACTTCTCCGGCAATCGGCTCATTAACTCGCCCGAGTATTCTTTCATCGGCTTCGTGGCATGGCCGCTCGGTGGTGACTGGGGAACTGTGATTCCGCGCCTCGACTGGACCTTCAAGGATGAAGTCTTCTTCAATCCGAACAACTCGAGCCTGCTGAAGCAAGACCCGCTCTGGCTCTTGAATTTCCGGACGACCTACAAATCGCCGTCGGATAATTTTGAGGTGTCTGCTTGGGTTCAGAATCTGACGGATCAGGCCTACACGGTCGACGTCTTCAACCTTGCGCGCCTGCGCCGAAGTATTCTTCACGCGGTGGGCGATCCGCGGACCTATGGCGTGACGGCGACGGTGAAGTTCTGAGGCGATGATGAGTTCAAAACAGATGATCATGCTGAAAGGGGCGACTCGCGGCCTGCGCGCCGGGTCGATGGTTCTTGCGCTAAGCGGAGCTTTGCTCGTGCTGGGTGCCTGCTCGGAGGGAACTTCGCGTGGCGTGACCGGGCCCGTGGTTTCGACCGGTGCGCTGGACGCTGCGGCCATGAAGCAGGAAATGAGCGTCGCGCTTTCGGAAGGCGATACCCTCGATCGAAATACACTGATGGTCAATCTGTTGCATCGACTGACGACGGGCAATCTCGAGGGGGCCATCGGGGCGCACGAGGAAGTGATCTCTAGTCTTGATCCCGAGGAAGTTCGCCTCTTCGCGAATGCCTGGGCTCGCATTGACGCTGGAGGCGCTTTGGACCGTGTGACAACATGGCGGAATCCGCTCGTTTCTCGTCGCGCGATCTCGGAGATCGTTTTCTATTGGACATCGACCGGCGAGGCGGATGCTGCACGGAAATATGCGCTCGACTCGATGCGTCGAAACGAGGAGGACAGCAAGGGGGCGAATAATATCGTGCTCGACTCTGTGGTCCGCGGCCTAGCTTCGTCGGGTGAGCACGAAGAACTCACGAAGGTTTTGGAAGAGTTCCCGGATGATCGGCCCCGAACCTTCCTGATCACGAAGGCGATGCTGCAGTTCTACCGGCAAGGACTTCCGGCCGTGCAGGGTTGGGTGGATTCGATTCCTTGGGAGGCGAAGAACAACTTGAAAAGAGCTGCACTCCGCTCTTCGATGGTGAGCATGGTTGAGGCCGACGGTGCGGTCGCTTCCGCGTGGTTTGCACGGAATGAGGGGAATCTCGATAAGGGCGAGTTTATTGAGGAATTCGCCGCTTCTTGGGCGAAGAGGGAACCGAAGGCGGCGATCGATTGGCTTCGTGAGCGCCCTCAGAGTGCTGCGCGTTCGACGGCACTTCGTGCGACCGCCTTTCGCTATTTGATGCAAGAGGGACCCGAAGCGGAGGCGTGGATTCGCGAGAACCTGGAAGATCCCTTGATCGATACCACGATGCGGTTCCCGCTTGCACAGTATCTGATGTCTGTGGATATCCAGAAGGCCTTGCCCGTCGCTGTGAAAATCGGAAAGACCAACGAGAAAAGCAACGCGCTTAAGCAAATACTGATGATGTGGTCGCGCACAGACTACGACGCGGTCAAGCGCTATATGGCCGAAGTGGGTGTTCCCGCCGATGTCGAAAAGACGGTGACCGCGCAAAACCAGATCCGAAAGCAGAAGCGGGCTCAGCAGTCCGCGGACCAGGGGTAGGCCACGTGAACGTTGCCAAAAATCGATTTCAAAACCGACGGGCCGACGATTGCGTGGCGCCTATGTCTACGTCGTCTACGTCGTCTACGTCTAGCGATCTGATCTCTCTAAGCGCGTTCGCGCGGCGATGGCTCGCCCCGTGCGCAGTCGTCTTCTCGGCATTGTTTCTTGCGTCGGCAGGCGCGAATGCGCAGGCCGACGATGCGGTTGAGTCAGAATCCGCGAAAGCACTCTCCGATCTGATGGCAGCCGAAGCGGAAGAGGATCGACTCGGTTGGGAGTATCAGTTTGGCTTCGGCTTCGGCGTGCTCACGCAGTCCCAGGACGGAAATACAACGGTCCCTCCGAACGGGCCGAGTTTCGAATCTCGAAATTTCGAAGACAGCGGCGACTCTCTGATTTCCGAGTTTTTCGATTTCAACCTCCAGCTCTATACCCCGATTCAGCTCGACCTCCCGCTCAAGCCTCGCTTCCTCCTGACCGGCGCAGTCCAACTTCCGATCGCGGAAGACCTGGTCTCAAACCGACTCGACACGAGTTTTAATCGGTCTGGTATCGATTCCGATCCTGTCCGCTTTGCGGAGAGCTGCCCTGAGTTCATGACGGACGATAATGGGGACCCGATCATCAGCAATCGAACCGGGAATCCCATCGAGCCGGATACCTGTAGCACCGCGATTCGGAACCGAACGACGCCGCTTGCCTTGTGGAGCGCTGGCGTAGGCGCCGACTTTACGCTGCCCTTTGATGAAGAGCAGTTTCATATCGTGACGACCCTCGACTATGTCGGGATGGCGGTCCAGGGGGAAGGCGCCTACAGCCGGCGGACGTCAAGCCAGCAGCCTGAGGCGATCGATCCGATCATCGACTCAGTCGACGTGATCGGAGATGCGGAGACCTATCACGGATTGAGCACGTCGATTCGGCTCGCGATTGACGCGTATGAAGAGGACGCATTCACCTGGCAGGTCTATGTGGCGGGCCGGGCCTCCTATTTCTTCGCGAACGAGCAATTGGAATCGAGCGGTTCCACGGGCCAGGGCAATTTCGACTTCGTGTCTGAGCTCGATGGGATGCAATACCAGGTCTTTACGGGTTTCTCCGTTCGCTTCAACCCGAACTTTCGGTAGAAACTCCTCCTGAGACGACAGCTCTAGATCCGCCGTTGATCCTCGCTTGAGGCTCGTCTGATTCCCCGTTGGTCTTTCGCTGATTCTGAAATTGATCGAAAACTGATCTTCGACACTGATACGATGCAGTTTGAATCCGGCTCCGCCTTGAGGAGAGCTGGGTTGCTGTAGGGGGATCAGGTTTGAGTGAGGTTTCGTCGATTGTCGTTCGCTTGATCGCTGGACGACTTCCGGAATTTACGGACAACGTGGATGCGCTCTTTGAAGGGCTCTCTCCCGGTCCGCGCGATTGCCGCTCTTCGCGAGAGCGAATGAGTTGGGATGATTTCGCAACGCTCATAGAGCGATGCAGCGATCGCTTAGGTGGAAACGCTGCGCTTGAGGAGCTGCTGGGCGAAGGCGTGGCGAGCATTCGTGGGATCAGTTGGATTCTAAGTTCCTTCTCGAGCCATCGCGCCGTTTTTCTTCTCGGTGCGCGCTGGGTGGGGCCAATGGTCTTCCGCTGCGTGCAGGGGACCGAAGTCGACTTCGAAGATGGGACCTATGGCCAGCATCTGGAAATCCTGCCGGGCTACCGAGACTGCGAGGCCTTCTTTCATCTCATGAAAGGCGGCCTGAAGGCCATTCCAATGAAATCGGGAACCCTCGCCGTGGACCTCGATATGACTGCGAGCGGCAGGGAGGCGACCTACGGTTTCAACCTCGAGAAGGACGAAGAGGACCTCGAGGCTTCGAACCAGCATGTCGAGCGATCCGTCGAACTCTTGAAAGAGATGATGGAGATGTTCGGCGAGCCGGTGCTGGGGAGTTTTTCGCCGGGTCCTTCGGAATCGCCGAAGCTGGCAGAGCGTGTTCGCCACGAGATCGCGAAAAGCCTCGAAGGGAACGAGCGCGACGCCTCAATCTCATTGATCGCGAAGCGCGTTGGCTTGAGCCCGCGCACCTTGAAGCGTCGACTGTGAAGGGAAGAGACGACCTTTCAGCAAATCCGTGACGACCAAAGATGCAAAATCGCGATCCAGTCGCTTGCGTCTGGCACTTCGGTCGAGAACGTCTCCGCGCAGCTCGGCTATTCCGAACCGAGCGCCTTTCGCCGTGCGTTTAAGCGCTGGACCGGCGTTCCCCCCGGCCAAATGGTCTCCTCGAAGGAATAACCTTCGCCTCTGGCCCGAACTGTCATCGACCTTGGCCCGCTCCGTCATTGTTCGAATGCAGGGACGCGCTCATAAAGAAATACAGCGGCATGTCGTGGTGAAGGTTCTTCCTTTGCTGGCTTTGCGATGCGTCGGGCGTTTCTTTTTGAGGTTTGTAGGAGGTCCTTTGTCATGTTGAGAATATTAGGAGCGATGGCTTCGCTGATTTGCGTTGCGGGCTTGTCGCTCGTCACCGCAAGCGCCGCATTCGCGCAAGAGTCGAGTTCGATCGGAGTTCTTCCGACGGTGCCGCCAAGGCTGCAAACAATTGAGTTTTTTGAAAAGACCGAGCAGACCGATTTCACGGCTCCGGGACTCGGAGCCCATCTTCGCTACTTCCCCGCATTCGGTTCTCTTCATGAAGAAGACGAATTTCTAAAGCGCACCGACTGCGAAGGCTGCGTTGAGCACACTCCCGATTTCGGAAACTTCTCGCATCATACGCCGGTCGATTTCGTAGGCCGGACATTTTCTCCCGATGCCGGCGGTGAAGGGGCTCCGGGCGATCTCAACCACGAGATCAAGGGCGTGCGGACCGCGGGTGGAGAGCCCGGTTGGGACAGCTTCACGATTCTCCTTCCCGACGGAACCGAAGAGCAAGGGCTCTCGGGGACGACCTACGACCTGGCTGCCTGCGGAGATCCGAATAACTCTGTTAATCGGCTTCGGATCAACTCAGAGAACTTGCATGGCTTCTGTCTAAACATCATCACAGACAACACGAATGGGAAATACAACCCGAACGTGAGGCTCGAAGCGCGAAGCGACTCGGCCAGGCAGAGCATAGAGCCTCAGCCTGCTGGGCTTTCCTGCGCGCCGGGGGATGAGAGCCCTGAATGTGCTCAGACATACCTGGATTTCGACGGGCAGACGGACATGTACACCTTTCGGTATATGGGCATGAGCGAGGGCGACATCATCAAGATCAAGCTTGAGAGTGAAGACGGCGCGTCCTGCGAAGGCGCAGGGATGGGTGGCTTTATGGTCTCCGAACTCAGCACATGTCTGCCGGAGGCGGGAACCTGTACTCCGAGCTGTGAAGGAAGAGTGTGCGGCGATGATGGATGCGGGGGCTCATGTGGTACGTGCCCGCAGCCCGACACGCTCTCTCAGCGCCTGACGGAAGTCACCGTGACGGTGGTCGAAGACGGCGTGACGCTGCCCCCGAAGATTGAGACGGGCGTCGAGACTGCGGTCGAAGTCGGTGACCGACTCAGCGCGACGCTTGACTCCGTGGAGACGGAGCTCTCAAATGAACTTCGGAAGGAGTTCAAGGCAGTAGCGATCCTTCAGGATCACAGGCTGCGGAACTTTAAATTCACACTCGATCGAATCATTTCGGTGGATGCGGTTGCGGTCAGAGGGCCCGAAGGCGCGAATGGGGAAGAGGGAGAGTTGACCTTTGATTTTTCGATTCTGCTCGACCATTTTAAAGTGCGAGCGGATCTCAAACCCGAGGGCACGTCGAATGCGCGTCGGAAGACGTCGACGGACTTCAAGAACGTGGGAGTCTTTGGGAAGTTCGGCCCCCTCGGCGTTCCCGGCGTAACTCCGGATTTCGACGAAAACGAAATGCTCGGCTTGGCGCATGAGGTGCATCAGGATATCGATGATAACGAGTACTACGTTGCGAATGCGATCTTCACCAGCGCCTTTAACTTCGCGACGATGTTCGGGGGCTTCGGCCCGATCCCGCAGCTCCTGCTGGGAGCACAGTTCGCGCCGCAGCTGATTGGGGCGATCGATGAGTCGACGGGCGGGGACATTGACGACTACCTGGAGGAAGTCGATCTCTATCTCGACGGGATTGGGATTAACGGGCTGCCAGAGCAGCTCGTGATCCTCCCCGAGGAGCTCCTTGAGGAACTGATCGATATCGAAGGAACTCTCGAGGACGAGCTCGCCGAATCCTTCGGTGAGCAGGCGGGTGAGGTTTTTCTCGCTCTTCTGCCTGGACTCGGGACTCTGCCGGCGAGTATTGAGATCGCCGGGACTGATTATTCCGACTTGATCAGCGACCGGCTCTTGAACCCACAAGAGGGGGATCATATTTCGATCGTCTACGACGAGTCTGATCCCCAAGTGATCTCTGGGCCGAATGATCCCACGCTGATTACCGAGTATGCGACGCTGACCCTTCAGATCAACGAAGAGTTCACGGTCGTGGCTTCGTTGCGCAACGAAGATTCGCCGGAGATCAAGGGCGAGGTCGAGCGCGCCTACTACGCCGCAAATGGGGAGTACACGGTCGAAGGCTGGGCGTGTGTTGATGGGCTGCCTGAATCAGTTGAAGTCGGCCTTTTCGTTGATGGCTATGCCATCAAGATTGCGAATGCTGACCTCGCGATAAACGCCTCGGAAGCCGGATGCAGTACCGCAGCCGGATTCAGTGCCTACGGTTTCAGCCTTGCGCTTGATCCCGAGGAGCTAGGGGGAACGAACGTTTGGGAAAATAAGATCACGGTGATCGCCGGTCATCGAGACTTCCTGCGAACGATCGGTGTCCCTCCGATTGCCGAAGGAGGCCCCTGGCCGCATGATGGGCTGCTGCCTTCCGATCCGGACCTCCAATTCGTTGGCGACTTCAACGCGGACGATTTGGATGACCTCCTTTGGTTTGATGGAGGGGGCGCCAGAGTTGCCTTGTCTGACGGCACTGGCTTCGGCTCTTCAAGCGTTTGGCTTGGCTTTTCAGGCGACCCGGTCGACCCGCGTATCGCCGACTTCAATAGCGACGGTCAGGCGGACCTGATTTGGTACGACGATGGAGAATGGGTCGCGCTGTCGAACGGCAATGGATTTGGGACACCGAGTCTTTGGTTGGGCCCAGGCTACAACTCGAACACGAATCTCAGCTACATCGCCGACTTCAACCACGACGATCAAGCCGATCTCATGTTCTTGAACGGCCTTGGCGGTGAAGGCGAAGGATGGTTCGTCGCTCTGTCCAATGGGAATGGTTTTGGTACTCCAACTCGATGGCTATCGAGCTTCATTGAACATGATTGGACGTTCTGTAGTCATTTCAACGAAGATCATGCGTTCGTTAAGGATATCGATGGCGACGGCAATGCGGACTACATGTACTACCTCTCACTGTCCGTGACCTATGAGCGCGGCTGGTATGTGGCCCTGTCGACGGGAGATGGTTTTCTTCAGCCAACCCGTTGGTTTGAGCCTGACGTCAATGAGACGTTTATCGCGGCCGAGCAGACGCAAGCAGTTGCCGACTTTAACGGTGACGGTTTCCCTGATTACCTTCGGTCCGGTGGGCATCCCCATCTGAATTGGGAGGTCGCTCTGTCTTCAGGAGAGGCCTTCGGGGCGCCTACGGTTTGGCTCGCGGCGGCAGACGGGCCTGGGATTGTCACGGGGTCTGGGGAGGAGCGCAGTCGCTTCTTCGCCGATTTCGATGGCGACGGGATGACCGATTTTCTCTTTTGGAATCGGTACTACGACTCGACTTGGATGCTTGCGCGGTCCAATGGAGAGGGCTTCGATCCGCCGGTTGAGTGGTTTCCCGGTGGTCTTATGGGGGGCGGTGCTTCGTGGAGTCTCGCCGACCTACATGTCGGGAATTTCGCAGACGTAAACTATCCCTCTCTCCTCTTGGAATCGAATGGTTGGAATCTTGCGTCGACGCTCTTACCCGAACGTTCTCTTTCGGGTCCGCCTGACGCGGACGGAGACAACGTTCCCGACGTGATCGACAACTGCCAAGAGACGCCGAATCAGGATCAGCTGGATGTGGACGGAGATGGTTTCGGGAACCTCTGCGACGGGGATCTTGATGGCAATGGCGCGGTCACGGCCAGCGACTTTGGTTTGTTCCTCGGAACCTTCGGAGCTGCAGTCGGCGATCCAGCGTTCAACTCGGCCGCCGACTTCAGTCCGAATGGGCATGTGTCTGCGGATGACTTCGGGATTTTCCTCGGACTCTATCCGGGGGTCCCTGGGCCCTCAGCTTTCACTTGCCTCGGTCAGCCAGGCTGTGAAGAGTGATGTTTTGGGAGTGACGCTCGATCTGTAGCTGACGCCCGCGGGTCCGAGCCGGATCATTGAATCGGTTCGGACTTCGCATCGCCCCCGCATCCCGGGAATCCAGATTGGATTTCTGAGGTGCGGGGGTCTTTGTTATGCAGCGACGTTAAGTCACCCGAGGTCTCGATCTACCCGTATGTCACGCCGGGATAGAGCAGTCCCACCGCGGCATAGAACACGGGATAGAAGATCTCCCCGATCAAGTTCCACATCAGGATCAATCCGATCAGAGAGAACATGGGGTTCCGCGCGAAATCCTGATAGCGCTCGACCCAGCTCTCGGGGAGGAGGAGGGGCAGGGCGCCTGCGCCATCGAGGGGTGGGAACGGAATCATGTTCAGAAGGAAGAGCAGCAGGTTCATGGAGAAGAAAAGGCTGAGCAGCATGGCAAACGCGGCGGCGAGTCCGCCGGGCTCGCTCCCAGCGGAAATCGCGGTCGTGACCTGGCGGAAGCCGATCGACATCGGGGCCTCGAAGGTTCCCATGCCGACGCCGACGCGGACAATCACGGCGGCGATCACGGCGAGAGCAAGGTTGGAGGCCGGCCCCGCGAGCGCCATCCACGCGGCGCGCCGGGGATATTGCTGCGCCCAGGCCACGCTATAGGGTGCGCTGGCGTAGCCCATGGGCCAGCCCATCGTGGCGAGAGTCAGAACAGGAAGAATGACCATGCCGAAGGTCTCGCGCTTCATGTGCGGGATCGGGTCCAGCGAGACCTGCCCGCCGTGATACGCGGTGAGGTCGCCGCCGATCATGGCGGCCCAGGCGTGGGAGGCTTCGTGGACAGTGACGGCAAAGACGAATACGGCGTAGAAGGCGATGGCCTCGATCGGGTCAATCATGTGCCGAGGATAGGCGAGATCATCGCTACGGCCTCGCCTTGGGGGTCGTCCGAGCGATCTTTCGCATGCGGCGCGCGGGGAGAGGCGCGAGCTGACCGAAAGTCGCGTCAGCTGGTGAAAGAGGTGAACACGTGTTCCCTCAGATGTAGTAGAAATGGACCATCTGCCGGTGCGTTGCGCATTCGGTACTGCCCTTGGGAAGGAGCATTTTGATGATTCGCAGCAATTTGTCCGCCGATCGACGTATGTCTCGGTCGGGCCTTTCGGCCGCCACGCTCGTGGCCGGTCTCGTTACCCCTCTTCTGTTCTCGGCGAGCGCCAGCGCGCTCGATTTCAGCAACCTGATCGTGTTCGGCGATAGCATCGTCGACACGGGCAATACCCAGGCCGCGGTTGTTGGCGCGGGCTTCCCGGATCCGGCGCCCGCCGGCGCTGGCTATTTCGGTGGTCGCTTCACGAATGGGATCAATCCGGCCGATGTCCTGAACAACGAAATCGAAGGCACGAACGCGGTCGGTTCGATCTTCGGCGGCGACAACTATTCCTTCGGCGGCGCGCGCGCCCGCGATGATGGCGACTTCCTTCCGGATGTCGTGAACCAGGTCATCTCCTACACGACGACGCTCGGTGGCGGCGGGATCGACCCGAACGCGCTGATCATGATCAATGTCGGCGGCAATGACGTGCGCGATATCGTGATTAATGGTCTCACCGGCGCGGCGCGTCAGGGCATCATCGACGATGCCGTGACGGCGATTAGCTCGGCCGTGAGCTTCCTTCAGCTCGCAGGCGCACAGAACATCCTGTTCACGGGCGTCGGCGACGTGGGCGGCATCCCGGAGATTCTGGCTCTGGGTGGAACGGCACCGGTCGACGGTCGGCAAGCCTCGGAAGATATGAATGCGGCGATCCAGGCGGCGCTCCCGGGCGACGTGACCTTCTTCGACACGATTAGTTTCTTCGATCAGGTCCAGGCCAATCCGGCTGCATTTGGACTCCCGGTCGGGATCAACCTCACGGACGCGTGTGTCGGTACGGCCGACGCGCCGACCTGCACGAACTACGCTTTCTTCGACACGGTGCATCCGACGACGCAGCTGCTCCAGGTGCTGGGCGCCGAGCTCGTCACGGTGGTGCCCGAGCCGGGTACGGGTCTCCTCATGATGCTCGGTCTTGCGGGACTGGCCTCGGGGCGACGCCAGCAGGCATAGCGCTACGCTTCTCATCATGATGAGAAGAATTTTGACCGCGAGCTTGACGATCTTCATCGTCGGGCTCGCGGTTTCTTTTTGGTACTTGTTCAAAACCTATGCACCGGTCCCGGTGGATCCAGCCTGGGCCGTTGCGGGCGATCTCTCGATTCCGAAAGGCGCGGTCACGGTCCGTTTTACGGGGACCTCGACGCTGCTCTTCTCGGATGGCGAGACGGCCTGGATGGTCGACGGTTGGTTCACGCGCGTCGGGCCGCTTTCCCTCGTCAGCGGGACGATCGAGCCCGACGTGGCTGCGATTGCGCGCGGGCTTGAGCGCAACGGTCTCGTTGGGTCGGATGCGAGACTCGCCGCGGTGATCCCGGTTCATTCCCATTTCGATCACGCGATGGACGCGCCAGAAGTCGCGCGGCGAACGGGGGCTTTACTGATTGGCTCCGAGTCCACCGCGAATATCGGGCGGGGCTGGGGCTTGCCGGAGTCTCAGATTCGGGTGGCCGGGGACCGAGAGGCTTTTCAGCTGGGGGCTTTCAAGGTCACGCTGGTTGAGACGCGGCATTTCGAGTTCGCCGATCCCGAGATGCGCGAGAAGGCGCTCGCGAATCCCCGCATCGAAGCGCCGCTTGTGCCGCCGGTCGGCGCCTTCGACTACCGCGTCGGCCAGCCCTACGCGATTCATGTCGAGCATCCGCGGGGGAGTTTTCTGATTCAAGCGAGCGCTGGCTTTGAGGAGGGGGCATTCGCTGGGCTATCCGCTGATCTGGTCTTTCTCGGCATCGGGGGCCTCGGCACGCAGAGCGCCGAATACCGGGAGGCCTACTGGCGTGAAACCGTGACGCGGATCCACCCGGAGCGCCTTTTCCTCATCCACTGGGACGATCTGACCGCGCCCATCGAAGGGCCTTTCCGGGGCACCGTCCGTGTCGCTTCCGCCCTCTCCGGCGGGACCGACGAGACCCGGGCCTATTTGGAGACGAAAGCCGCGTCGCTGCCCGAGATGCGCTTCTTGACGCTGCCCCGTTACGACGAGGTCGTCCTCTTTTCGAGGTGATTGGCGCGGTGATTGGGGCCGTGATTCTCGCTGTGATTCGCGGCCTGATTCATGCGGTGAATCGAGCGGCCGAGGTGGCTCTCCCGTCCTAAGCTCTGCACCATGATTTCTCGCATCGCTCGACTCATCGCGCTTTCTTCCGTTCTGGTCTTTGCTGCCTTTGTTTTCGTCCCGGTGGCGATTCAGGCGGAGCGCCCGGCCGCCGCTTTCGAACGCAC
>JBGCEJ010000012.1:0-305717 GCA_045106235.1 Myxococcota bacterium | reverse complement strand
CAGCGCTGGCAGGACGAAGTTCTTTCGGCGGCCTATGCCGGGGCGGGCCTCATCGAAGCGCAAGACGTTGCGGCCTGGGCCTCGGCTGAGCCTGCGGGACATGTCAGCCTTCAAGGCGCAGGGCGCGGCATCAGCATCCTCGAGGACTTCCCCGCGAACCCGACCAACGCCGAAGGGGAAGCCGAGGGACGGCTGAGTTCGGGTTTCTTCGCCTACGATTGCGTGGACATCGCGGTCTCCAACCTAACAGTCCGCGGCTCGCGCTACGGCGCGGCTTGGGCGGGCGGCGGAAACTCGACGTGGACCGATGTCGATATGGATCTCTATCCGCACCTGGGTTCAGCGAACTCAGCGTGGTTCGGGCAATGCGACTCGCCGACGAATGAAGCGGAGACCTGGGATGGCTGCGTCGATCCGATTCCGCCTTTCGTGAACGGCCGCGATCGCCCGGTTCATTTCTATCACGGCGTGCGGGTGCGGAGTTTCGGCGGGGTGAGCGGACAATTCGGAGCAGCGTTCATCGAGGACTGCGCCGAGAACTGGTTCTATGGCGGCGAGGTCTCCCTGCATATCACGAACCCGGCCATGACTGGCCTCTTCCTCAACGCCGGCATCCTGCTCCGGGAGCATTCCAATCATGCCAGCGGCGATTTCCGCGGCTTCGGAACGAAGATCAGCGTCATCGCCGATGTGCCGCCCCTCTCGAGTTCGCGACTCGTCGGCGTGCGCGTCGAAGAAGCGGACAGCACAAACGACCGGGACGCCAATCCGGATACGCGGTCGCAATTCCACCTTCACGGCGGACTCCTCGAGGTCAAGAACCGTTCGGGCTCGACAAATCGTGTCGTGGGCATCGAAGTCGACGGCGTCGATCCGACCGCGCCGGCGGGTCGCGGTAACGCCTTCGCCCATACGGTCGAGTCCGCCTTTGACGTTTCAACGAACGGAGACGGGCCCGTGATCCGGCTGAGCCAAAGCCGCGGCGGCCTCGTCCTCGCCCCCTTCCTTTGGGCCCCACGCAAAGCCCCGCCGCAATCCACGAACTGGCCTCTTTTCTCCCTCGATGGCCAAGATCTCTACGTCGAGACGGATTGCGACGCCGACGGCGATTGCGACGTGGGGGGAAACCAAAGCCAACTCATGGTCTTCGATGAAGGCTGCGGCGACGGAACGCTCGAAAGTGGCGGACCTTGGCGAAGTGCATCCACAGCACTCTGCCGGCCATGATCCGTCCAAGATGATCGCCCGAAAAACGATGACCGGTCAAAAAGGAAGCATCGGAATGCAGCAACACCCCTACGCCAGAGATCTCCGCGGGCCGCGCCTAACACGCATCCATTTCGTGCTGATCAGCATCGCACTCCTGGTCGCGCTCGCTGCTCCCGGGCTCGCCGGGGCACAGATCACGCTGCCCGAAGACGATGCCGATACGGTCTACCTCAGAAAGAACTGCCGCCTCGAAGCCGACGTCCTCCCCAACTGCGTTCAGCATCTCAACGCACTTGACGCCTGGATTTGGAACGTCCGAAGGCCGAGCGAGGCGAATCCCCTCGTGATTCATATCGGGCCGGGGATGCATAACGGCACCTTCTACTGTCCCGATCAGACCGAAGACGGAGGCGAGCGAGCGGGCTGGGTCAGCGTGATCGGCTCAGGCCGCGGCATCACGCGGATCGGCAACACCTCCAATCCCTTCAGCCTGGGCGCGCTGATTTACAATTGCGAGGGCCTCGCGTTCTCTCATTTAAGCCTCGAGGGGAATGCCGCCGGCGTGAATTGGAGCGGCGGCGGGAGTGCGACCTGGACGGATGTCGACCTGAGCGCCACGAAGACGCCCGAACTCGTCAGCCTCGGCTGGACCGATAGCTGTACGGGCGAGGGGAGTGAGCAGAGCTTCTTCGGCGCATCGATTCGGGGCTTCGGTGCGACGCAACAAGCCGCTTCGGCAGCCTACCGCTCCGCCTGCGCCCATTCGAAGTTTTACGGTGGAGACATCCAGCTCCTGATCACCAATCCCGACGCATCCACAGTCGACGGTCCACAGCGAAGCGGCGGCGCCGTCGCCCTGCGCGGCCAAGCGGAACTCGAGGTCTACGGAACCTCGATCCGCGTCGGCAATAGCGTCGCTCTGAATGATGCATCCTCCGCCCAGGAACCCGAGACCCTCTACGGCGTGACTGTCAAAGCCTTCCCGGGCACTTCGGACACACCCCGCTTCCGCATGCATGGCGGCATCATATCGATGAATTCGAAGAGCCTCGGAGATACCCACCTGGTCGGCCTTCGGGTGATCGGTGACCCGACGCGTCCCGCGGATCAAAACGCCTATGCGAATACGGCAGGGACAGCCTTCGTCCTTAATCCCGGCGGCGCGGGTCTCGCCGAGCGCCTGCGCGTGAGCGATGCGCAGGTCGATGCGCCGCTTCTCTGGCAAGCCGGCGCGAACCCGCCTTCCAGCAAGAACGGCGACCTCGGCTCAACCGACGGCCAGGGCCTCTTCGTGGAAACCGATTGCGACGCGACCGGAGCCTGCAGCGCCGGAGACCAGTCCCACCTCATGGTCTACGACACAAGCTGCGCCGCCGGCGGCCCCTGGCGCGACGTCATGACCAACGCCTGCCGCGCGGACTGAGACCTAACGGCGAACGCTTCACGGCGGAGACGGAGAAGTAGACGGAGGGCCCGGAGCCAAGGGCCGCCGAAAGCTACGACGCTTTGGGCGGCGCGATAAACGGATAGAGATGCTGCGCGACGAATCCCTTGGGCAGGGGTTTCCCGACGACGCCGTAATTCTCCGGCCAGCGATCGTGATTGCCGATATAGGTTCCGAAGATCATGTCGAGGACGGGCAGATTCGCGGCGTAGTTTCGGTCGATGGCTTCGGCGTCCGCGGCATGATGCCAATGATGAAAATGCGGCGTCGAGAAGAGGTATTTCAGCGGACCGAAATTGATGCTCGTATTCGAATGAATCAGCACGCCTTGAATGCTGACCCAGACGACATAGAAATTGATCGCCGCCTCCGCGAAGCCCAGCAAGAAGATCGGAAGAATCACGGTCGACCGCGTAAATAGCACCTCCGCAAAATGGATCCGCGAGCCGGAGAGCCAGTCCATCCGCGCCGGGCAATGGTGGACGGCGTGAAAATTCCAGAGGCGCGGATGCTCATGCATCATGCGATGACCCCAGTACTGGGTGAAATCGGCGATGACGAGCACCTCGATCGCTTGAAGCCAGATGGGCTGAGAGCGGATGGCGCCTTGCAGCGTATCGTTCACGGCCCAACCGAAGAGGCCTTCTGAAAAGAAGGTCGTGATCAGCAGGATCACGCTGACCATCAAGTGATTAAAGATGTAGTAGACGAGATCGAGCTTCCATTCGGCGCGGAGCGTGAGCTGCTCGGGCTTATGGGGCCAGACGCGCTCGATCAGAATGAAGATCACGGAATTCGCGAGCAAGGCCAGGACGAGCCAGTCAAAACCGAAGGAGATCGCGGGCTGATCGAAATCATCGACGTAGACGTTGGCGCCGCCGAGCCACTGCGCCGCGCTGGTCAGCGCAATCCCCAGGAAGCCGAGCCGCTTTGACTTCCAAAGAAAGATCGTGAGCGAACCAAAGAAGATCGACCCGACCATGCCAGCGCGAAGCACGTCGCGCAGGAGATCAACGGGATAACCGGCGCGGAGCTCCGGCGTGGTCAGATACTCCGGAAAATGAAAACACAGGACCGCAATCAGCGAAGAGAGCCCCAAGAAAATCGAAAGTACACCGCTGAGGCGCCCCTCTCCGATCTTCAGCGCAACCTCTTCCGTTCTTGATGTTCCGGCCATGTAGCTCTCCCTTGCTGAACGCGGTGGCGTTCGAGGCCCGTCTTCAAGTGGCGCGCACCCCGCCGCTATTCTGCCGCATCACCGCATGCATCGTTATCCCCAACAATCCCGCAAGCGCCCCCAATCCGTGCGCCGCGGGAAGCGATACGAACCCGGCCGCCCCCGAATCCACAAAGAGCGGACCGCCCGCCCCCAGTTCGAAAGCGACTTTGCCGCCCACAAAGAGCAGAATCGCCCCGCCGATCGCCGCATCTCCCCACGTCCGTCGACCGAGATGCATCGCTCCCACGGCCGCCGCCAAGGCACAGTCGATCCCCGAAAGGCCGCGGTACGCCTCCATCGCCGGGTGCAATAGAGGCAGCGCCACCCCAAGCCCGACCCCGCTCAAAGCCATCACCCCCAAAAAGGCGCGGCGACTGCGACTCTCGAGCAAAGCGCCGAAGATCGCGAAAACCAGCAGATCCCAATGCAGATGCGCAGGCGACCAATGACTAAAATGCCCCGTCAGCAGGCGCCAGGGCTCGCCCGCGGCGAGGCCCCTTTGCCATTCGAAAAGGGAAGCGCCCTCCGGCGTGGAGGCCAGCAGCGCGAAGGCCACGCCCATCACTGTAAAGACCGGAAGGCGCGCCCCGTTCATGCCTCATCCTCCCGAGCGCGGCGGGCGGACGGCGGGCGAATCAGGGGCCAACACGCTGCCAGCGAACCCAAGGCAACCAAGATCACCCCGAGCAGCGGGTCGATCGCGCCGCCCCCGCCACTGCCACCACCGCCGCCGAGACGCGGCGCCGGACTGCCCCCGAACATCGGATCCGACCGATCAACGCGCGGGTTCACGATCGGCGCGTTCGCACGGGCCTGCTGCGCCGCCCGCTCCTTCGCAACGCGGTCCCGATTCGCCCGGTCGATTCCCCGCCGATCAAAAGCCGCATCCGCGAGCACGATCATCGAGGTTTCATCCGTCACAAGCTGGTAGTCGACCCCCAAGCCGCGAATCGCCTCCCGCTTTTCGTCCGCCTCAAGACGACCCGCATTCGCACGGTCCTCGAGTTCCTCGATCATCGACATCGCCCAGAGCCGCTCAAGCTCCGGATGCTGCAAATCGACTTCGGGAAATTCAAGCGTCGTTTCATACGTCTTATCTTGACCTGTGAGGTTGGCCTCGAGCCGAAGCTTCGCCTTGCCCGCTTCATGGTATCGGCCGAACAGAACGAGCTGCTCGCCGCGGTAAACCTTGCCGATCACCTCTCCCGTTTCACCACTCGTATCAACGCCACGCACCGCAAGAGAAGCGCCATGCAGCGCCTCATGCGTCACCTTGCTCTTCGCGAGTAGGATCTGCCCCAAAATATCGTCCGCATTCGAAATCTGAGTATGAAAGCCGCCCGTCGCCTCTGCGATCGTGCGCATCAAGGGCCAGTTCCCCGAGTTGCCTAACAAGAACCCAAAAAGTCGGACATCGTATTGCGCAAGCATTTGATGGAAGTCTCGCGGATCAACAATGCCCTGGTTCGTCACGGCATCCGTCACAAGAATCACGCTCGTCGCCCGGTCCGCATCGAGATCGTCGAGCGCACGTTCGATTCCCGCATAGAGATTCGTCCCGCCATTCGCATCGATTTTAGAAACCTGCGCCAAAGCCTTCGAAACGCCCTCCGGCGTCGCGGTCACGAAACCTCGGGTGATATCCTTCGCTTTGTCATTAAAGGTGATGATGCGGAAGCGATCATTCGGCGAGAGATCGCCGACCACTTTCTGAATGCCTCGCGTCAGCGTCTCAATCTTGCCGCCGCTCATACTCCCCGAAACATCCAGAACAAAGACATAATCCGCGCCGCTGCGAAGCGGTTTCAGATCGAGACCCGGCGTTACGATCGCCATGAAAGTGCCCGGCTGCTGCTCGCTCGCGCGATGCGTCAGGACCTCAACGCGACCCGGAAGGTTCTCCGCGAGCCGGTAGTAGAAGACGAGATCCTTTGAGAGCGCGGCACCCTGCGCTTCGACCCGCGCCTTGAGATGCCCCTCGCCCAGGCGTTCGATTTGGGCCGCGTTCTCGAGGCCGGGCATCCGGACCTCATCAATGGGCCAGGCTGATTTCAATTCGAAGGACGCCGAAAAAAGGTTTCCGACAGTTTCGTTGCGCGTCCAAAACGACGCTTCCAGATCGTCCGTGCCTCCAGACTCAAGCGGATAGACGAAGCGCCCGACGCCGGTATCAATTTTGAGCGGCTGGTAGTAGACGAAGCGCATCCGCGTCTGTGTCCCGGCTGGCACGCGCGCGATCCGAAACTGGAAATCCTGAATGCCGTTCTTGGATGCGATCCCCGCATCCCGACCCGCGTCTCGCTCCTCCACATAGACGCGCTCCGCCTCAGCGCGGGCCACCACCTCGCCCTCGAGCTTCTCCTCCCCAGCGAAGATCGTGACCTCGGAAAGACTCGCACTCTCCGGAATCGGAAAGGAATAGATCGCCTCAAGGTCCCGGTCGGCGGGATTAAAGAACGTCTGGGTCACCTCCGTTCGAGCAAAGCCATTATTGATGACGACATCGAGGTGATGATTAAGGATCTGGAGAGGAGGATCTGCGCTGCCCGTCGGTGCCAGCGTCCCGGCGGCAAAGCTGGGCAGGGCAAGCAGACTCGCGACAAGAACAAGAACTGAAATTCGGAGAAATCGCATGATGAGCTTCCTTTGTGCAAATTTTCCCTCTTCTCAAAAGCAGCTCTCATGCCAAAATTGATTTCCCTTTGCTATCAGATACTTATGGATTTCGGTGCACAAGAACCCAGATCAAAGGATTACTCTGAATGTCCTGCATCTGACATTGAACGTACGGACAGATCTCCCGCCCACCATTCCACCGCCTCATTTCCGTGATTGACGGAGGGGCATTTTGAACGCAGAATTAGTTCACGGAGTGGATGATTGACCCTTTTAGGAAACGCAGAGCGCTGGCTCGCTCGCCTCGACCTCTTCCTGCCTGAACCGCTCCGCTCGTCGGATGACGAGACCCGGATGCGGGGCCGCCTCTTTGCGATCACGGTCATTGCAGCTCTGGTCATCGCGCTGAACGGAGCCGCGATTCATTTCAGGAACGACGCGCCGGAGCGGGGCTTTCTCATCCTCGGCTGCCTGCTCCCCGCCGTTGCCACCCTCACCCTCGCCCGCTCCCGCCGCGGACTGCACCTCGGGCTGAGCATCTTCCTCGGAATCCTTCTTTTGGGCCTCATTGTGGGCCCCTACCTCACGCAAGATGCGATCCCAATCTCGGTCGCAGCTGCGACGATCCCCATCTTGGCCGTGGGCGTAGGAGGACTCACGCTCGGGATGGCCTGGACGGGCGTCACCGTCCTCATCATCAGCGCGTCCGCCGTCGCCGTGCGGAACGACCCCGCCGCCACGCTGATCGTGGGCAATACGCTGATCGCCGCGGGAGCGGGCGGGATCGGCTGCTGCTTCCTCGAGCTGCTTCGCAAACTCGAAAACAAGAACGCGCGCCTCTCCGCAGAGCAGGTCAAAGCAGAAGCCATCCGCCGAATCAGCATCGAGGCCGACCTCGAACAAAGCCGCACCATCATCAGCGAGAGCTTCCGACTCGCCCCGACCCTCTTCATCATGGCCGAACTGCCTTCCATGCGGATCACGGACGTGAATGAGAGCTTCGAACGCATCTCCGGCTGGTCCCTCGCCGAAGCTAAGGGCCGCACACTCACGGAACTCGGCGCTTGGAATTCACCCGAAGACCGACTGCCGCTCTTCAAGTCGATTGGCAGCGACGGCCGAACCAAGCAAGTCGAGATTCAGCTGCGAACCCGGACAGGAGAGCCGATTTGGCTACTCGCGGCGGCGAGCCTCGTCCACCTCGGAAATCAGGCCCACGTCCTCGCGCAGGCCATCGATATCACCGACCGAAAAGCCGCAACCGAGGCCCTCACGCGCCACCGCGACTCCCTAGAGACAAGGCTCGATATTAATGACGCTGCCCTGCGAGAATCAATGCGCGAACTCGCGGAACAGCGCCACCTCGCCTCCATCGGCACCCTCGCCGCAGGCATCGCCCATCAGATCAACAACCCTGTCGGCGCAATCATGGCGGCGGCGGAGTTCGCGCTGATCCTGCCCGAAGGCGACCCGGACCGCGAACGCCAGCGGGACGAGGCGCTTCATACCGCGGTCGCCGAATCACAGCGATGCGGCCGCATCGTCCGCAACCTGCTTCGCTTCGCGCGCCACGAGCCGACAGCGAGATGGGTCGAAGACATCACGCCGCTCGTCAGTCGCGCCGTCGAACTCACGCGCTCCTATGTCACCGAATCCGGCGGCGAACTTCAGACGGCCATCGGCGACGAAGTCCTACTCGCCATGATCAGCCCGATCGAGCTTGAAGAAGCGCTGGTGAATTTGATTCGCAATGCCGCGGAGTCACTCGAAGGCGGCGGGCGAATCGAAGTCCGCACAACGCGCCGAGAAGGCATCGCTGAGATCGAGGTCCGGGACAACGGACATGGGATCGATGAAGAAGAACTCAACCATGTCTTTGAGCCCTTTTACACCACGCGGCTTCGCGAAGGCGGCACGGGACTCGGGCTCTCCTTCGCCCACGGCGTCGCGCTTGGGCATGGCGGCGAACTCCTGCTCGATAGCAGCCCCGAAAAAGGCACCCGCGCGCGGCTCCGCCTCCAACTCGCCGAGCCCGAGGACACGACGGGTCCTCCGAGCTCCACCCAGGCTTGATTTCGGCGACAATTCGAGCCCGCCCGAGCCGCGCTTCGCCCCATGGAGTCGCGCCGCATATTCTGTTAGAAACTCGGCGCCGATTCGGCGGGAATCCGCGCGCGGACCTGCCTAAAGCAGCGCATCCAAAGCCGCTTGGCGATACCACCTTCTATATTCAGTCGGCTGAACGATCCAGCTGATCCGACCGCACGCAGCGGAACCCGAAATCCCCGGAGGGAACAATGAGCCAGTCACCGCCCATCATCTATACCTGGACCGACGAAGCCCCGGCCCTGGCGACCCATTCTTTTCTCCCGATTATCCGCGCCTTCGCCGGCGCCACGGGCGTTCCGGTCGAGACCCGGGACATCTCGCTTGCGGGCCGCATCCTCGCCGTCTTCCCCGACGTGCTCAGCGATGCCCAGCGCGAAGCCGACGGCCTCGCGGAACTCGGCGACCTCGTGAAGACCCCCGAAGCCAACGTGATCAAGCTGCCCAATATCAGCGCCTCGGTGCCGCAGCTGAAGGCCGCGATCGCCGAACTTCAGGCCCAGGGTTACCCGCTCCCGGATTATCCGGACGAGCCCGAGAACGACAAAGAGCGCGATATCCAGGCCCGCTACAGCAAGGTGAAGGGCTCAGCCGTGAACCCCGTGCTTCGCGAAGGCAACTCCGATCGCCGCGCGCCGAAGGCCGTGAAGGAATACGCCCGGCAGAACCCCCATCGCATGGGCGCCTGGCCCGACGGCTCGAAGACTCATGTCTCGACGATGTCGAGTGGTGATTTCCGGCACAACGAACAATCCGTCACGATTGAGGCCGCGACCACGGTCCGCATCGAACATGAAGCGGCCGACGGTTCGAAGACCGTGCTCAAGGACGGCATCGCTCTCCAGGCGGGCGAGATCATGGACTCGACCTGCATGAGCAAGAAGGCCCTGGTCGCCTTCCTCGCCGAGCAGATCGAAGACGCGAAGGCGCAGGGCGTTCTCTTCTCCCTGCACATGAAGGCCACGATGATGAAGGTCTCGGACCCGATCATCTTCGGCCATGCCGTGCGCGTGTTCTTCGCGGACGTTTTCGAAAAGCATGGGGCAAAGCTCGAAGAGCTCGGTGTCGACGTGAAGAACGGCTTCGGCGATCTTGTTGAAAAGATTGCGGAGCTGCCCGACGCGGACCGCAAGGCGATCGAAGCCGATATCGAAGCGACCTATGCTGTGCGGCCGCCGATGGCCATGGTCAACTCCGATAAGGGCATCACGAATCTCCACGTGCCGAGCGACGTGATCATCGACGCGTCGATGCCGCCGATGATTCGCGACTCCGGAGGGATGTGGAATCCGGCGGGCGAGCTTCAGGATTGCAAGGCCGTGATTCCGGACAGCAGCTACGCGGGCGTGTACCAGGCCGTGATCGAAGATTGCCAGAAGCACGGCGCCTACGATCCCGCCAAGATGGGCACGGTCCCGAACGTCGGGCTCATGGCGCAGAAGGCCGAAGAGTACGGCTCCCATGACAAGACCTTCGAAATTCCGGCGGACGGCAAGGTCTCGATCATCGATGCGGCAGGCAAGGTCCTGATGTCGCATAACGTCGAAGCAGGGGATGTTTGGCGCGCCTGCCAGGTCAAGGACCCTGCGGTTCGCGATTGGGTCAAGCTTGCGGTCTCGCGCGCTCGTGCCACGGGCGCACCGACGATCTTCTGGCTGAACGCCGAGCGCGCGCATGACGCGCAGCTGATCAAAAAGGTCGAAGCCTATCTCGGCGATCACGACACGAAGGGTCTCGACATCCGCACCCTCACCCCGGTCGAAGCCACACAGCTCTCGGTCGAACGCATCCGCAAGGGCGAGGATACGATTTCGGTCACGGGCAATGTCCTCCGCGACTACCTCACGGACCTTTTCCCGATCCTCGAAATCGGGACCAGCGCCAAGATGCTCTCGATCGTTCCGCTCATGAACGGCGGCGGCCTTTTCGAGACGGGCGCCGGCGGCTCCGCTCCGAAGCATGTCCAGCAATTCGAAGAGGAAGGCCATCTCCGCTGGGACTCCCTTGGCGAGTTCCTCGCGCTTGCGGCCTCCCTCGAGCATCTCGGGGAAAACTTCGACAACGGTGCGGCGCGGCTCCTCGGCGAGACCCTCGACGACGCCACGACCCAGCTGCTGCTCAACAATAAGGCGCCGTCGCGCAAGGTCGGAGAGCTCGACAATCGCGGGAGCCAGTTCTACCTCGCGATGTATTGGGCGCAGGCGGTTGCGGCGCAGACGACGGACAAAGATCTCGCCGCACGCTTCGCACCGATCGCCAAGTCCCTTGCCGACAACGAAGCGAAAATCGTGAAAGAGCTCAATGATGCCCAGGGCCCGGCCCAGGACATCGGAGGCTACTACCGACCGAACGTGGCCTTGGCAGAAATGGCCATGCGCCCGAGCGCGACGCTGAATGCGATTGTCGACGGCATCTAAACGATCGGCCGAGCGCGCACGGTGAGAGCCGGGACCGGATGACCTAGATTCGGCGAGTCATCGCCGAGAGGAGACGAGTCAAAATGAGTGTCCCGAAGATCGCCATCAACGGGTTCGGCCGCATCGGCCGCACCATTACGCGAATCGCCAAACTCCACGGGCATTTCGATATCGTCGCCATCAACGATATCGCTCCCGCGGACGCGCTCCTCTACGCCTTCAAGTACGACAGCATCCACGGGCGCTATCCGGGTTCCGCCGAGATTCATGGCGACACCATGAACATCGATGGCGATCCCTTCCTGATTCTCTCCGAGCGCGACCCCGCGAAGCTCCCTTGGAAAGAACTTCAGGTCGACTACGTCATCGAGAGCACCGGCGTCTTTCGACATCTCGCACAGCTCCAGAACCATCTCGACGCGGGTGCGCGGCGCGTCATCCTGACGGTCCCCTGCAAAGACCCCTTGGAATCCACCCTCGTCATGGGCGTGAACGACCAGGTCGTGAACGCGGACTCCCAGATCATCAGCAACGCGAGCTGCACGACGAACTGCGCCGCGCCCCTCGCCAAAATCATGAACGAGACCTTCGGGATCAAACGCGGCCTGCTCAGCACGGTCCATGCCTACACTTCGGATCAGCGTCTCATCGACTCGCCGCATAAGAGCGATTTCCGACGTTCCCGAAACGCAGCGACGAATATCGTCCCGACCTCGACGGGCGCCGCCCGCGCGATCGGCCAGGTCATCCCGGAACTCGCCGGCAGACTCGACGGCATCGCGATGCGCGTCCCCGTCCCCGACGGCAGCGTCGTCGACATGACGCTCGAACTCGAACAAGACGCGAGCGTCGAGGCCATCAACGACGCCATGAAGCATGCCTCGCTGGGTCCCATGCGCGGCGTGCTCGAATACAACACGGAGCCGATCGTCTCCTCGGATATCATCGGCAATTCCCACTCATCCATCTTCGATGCGCCGCTCACCCAGGTTCTGGACAAGCGGATGGCGAAGCTCGTCGCCTGGTACGACAACGAATGGGGCTACAGCTCGCGGGTCGAAGAGCTGATCGTCCGGCTCTCCAAGATCGACGGCCTCACCGCCGAGATGAGCGACAACTAATTCGGGATCGGGCGTCTAACACGCCTAACACGCCTAACACGCCCAAAGACGCCTAAGACGAGAGCGCTTTCCCTTCCTGCGCTTCGAGTCGTTCAAGGATCGCGTCCAGAGCGCGACTGACACTCGTACTATTGCGGAGCCGTTCGACGCGAGGCCACGTCGCGGCCTCGCCTTCCGTGATCAGCGACTGCGTTTCTTCCTCGCTCAAGATCGAGAGCAGCTTGGCGGGATTCCAAAAGCGGCGTCGCGGCAGAATATTGATATCCGCCGTGTAGTCCTGGGTTGCCACCCCGTATGCCATCCGAACAAACAGGTTCAGCGGATAGATCTTCTTCGTCAGATTCATCGTGACGGGATAGGTCGCCTTCAGGGTCTGCCGAGAGGCGCTCTGCCCAATCTCCCAGATCTTCGCGACCAGGGTGTCCTCCGCATCCGTGTCGCGCAGGGACCAGAGCACGATCGGGTTGACCTGACTCGTGATGAAATGGTTCACGCCGTAGAGTCGCGTTAGCTGCCGCGCGGGCAAATCATTCGTGACCGAGCCGTCGACCCATTCTCGCGAAGCCACGTAGGGCTGGCGTTTTCCGGACCGGTTCTTCGCCGCCAGGGTGACCGGCGGAAAGATGCCCGGAATCGCGCAGGACGCCATCACCGTCTCTCGGATATAGACGTTGGGCGACGTAATCGCGTTCATGAGGCGCGGCTGCTGATGAAGCTGCCGCGGTGAGATCGAGATATTGATGCGGCGCCCCGTCTTTTCGAAAGCCTCCGCAAAAGTCAGGTCCGGGATCTGGCCATGGATGAAATTACGAACCTCTTCCACGCCCATCCGCCGGGCACCCTTCGTCGGTTCAAGATTCGCCTCGGAGATTCCGTGAAAAGCATCCGAGACCGATTTCGCGTTCACCGCGGCGCGGACTTCCTCATCATCGTTGGTCCCGAGGATCGCGGCGACGATGGACCCCGCGCTGGCCCCGGAAAGGACGGTCGGGAGCAGGTTTTGCTCCACCAGGGTCTTCGCCACACCCACGTGAAAGAGGCCAAGGGTGCCGCCCCCCGAAAACATCA
This sequence comes from Myxococcota bacterium, assembly GCA_045106235.1. Taxonomy (GTDB): domain Bacteria; phylum Myxococcota_A; class UBA9160; order UBA9160; family UBA4427; genus UBA4427. The sequence continues at coordinate 292,517 of JBGCEJ010000012.1, read as the reverse complement.
TCGCCGTCCGGCCAAAGCAGTGGCTCGCACGCCGGAAAAACTCAAGCTTGTCGGCGAGCCGAATCGTGCGGCCCGAAACCTCAGCGAGCTGGTTGAGCGCCTCGGTCAGCTCACGGGTGTAGTCCGTAACGAGATCCTTCGTGCCGAACACGGAGCGACGGTAGAGTGCCGAAGAGCCCATCCCGCCGGTGTTCCCGTGAATCCCCTCGTTCAGGTAGAAGAGCAGACGATGGGGATCCCCCGAAGCCCGCACCTCGCGGAGCTCCTCGAGCCGAGAGCGAATTGCCTCGTAGTCGTAGCGGCGGCTCTCCTCTTTCTCACGCCAAACATCGGCCCCCGTCCGCTCATCCTCGGCCAGCGCTGCAGCCTTCCACTCTTCATACGTAGTGGCCTGCTCCATACGCAGATCGGGGTTTAGATCGATTGTTTGGGCAGATGCAACCATCAGACTCTCCACGGGGGTCTTCGCCAAGATAGCCGAAACGGCGCAGCCAGCGGCCCCGAATTATCTTCCTCGACCGAGAGTCGGATCGTCTTGAATCCTCGCCCTTTCGGGGACATTTCTGCACAGCCCCTGCCGTCTTCCCTGACTCCAGGACCCGGTAAAAAGGCGCCCAACCCGTTACCCTGTCAGGGCCCTAAGCCCCTTCGCGCGCCGCGACCACGGAGCCCCACCTTGAACCAGACCACTGAAGCTTCCTCTTCCGATCTCGCCCACGCCCACGCCCACGCCGCCCCCGTCGACGTGGACGTCATGATCATCGGCGCCGGCCTCTCTGGCATCGGCGCGGCGTGCCATCTCAAAGAGCACTGCCCGACGAAAAGCTTCGCGCTGCTCGAAAGCCGGAAGGCGATGGGCGGCACTTGGGATCTCTTCCGCTATCCCGGCATCCGCTCAGACAGCGATATGCATACCCTCGGCTACCGATTCAAGCCGTGGAAAGACAAGAAGGCCATCGCTGACGGACCGGCGATTCGCGACTATGTGAACGAAACGGCCCATGAACACGATGTGGCAAAGGAGATTCGCTACCAGCATGCCTTGCGCGAGGCCTCTTGGTCCTCCGCCGATTCGCGCTGGACCCTTGAGGTCGATGCGGGCGCTCCGGCCGAGCGGATCCAGCTGACCTGCCGGGTGCTCTACATGTGCGCCGGCTACTACGATTATTCCGCCGGGCATTCTCCCGAATTCGAGGGTCGCGACCGCTTCCAAGGCCAGGTCGTCCACCCTCAGCATTGGCCCGAAGATCTCGACTACGAAGGCAAGCGCGTCGCCGTGATCGGCAGCGGTGCGACGGCGATGACCCTCGTCCCGGCGATGGCGGAGAAGGCCGCGCAGATCACGATGATCCAACGCTCTCCGACCTATGTCGTTTCTCGTCCCGCGCAGGATCGAGCCGCCAACCTTTTCCGCAAGTTTCTCCCCGCCTCGTGGGCCTACGGCCTAACACGCTTCAAGAATATGCAGCTCCAGCGCTTCATGTATAACCGCACCCGAGCGCGCCCCGCGGAAGTAAAAGAGCGCCTCGTCGGAATGGTGCGCAATGAGCTGGGACCGGACTACGATGTCGAGAAACACTTCACCCCCCGCTACAACCCCTGGGATCAGCGTCTCTGCCTCGTTCCGGACGGTGATCTCTTCGAATCCATTCGAAGCGGCAAGGCCAACGTAGTCACGGATCAGATCGAGACCTTCACGGAATCCGGCATCCAGCTCGAATCCGGTGAAAAAGTCGAAGCCGATATCATCGTGACCGCCACCGGCATCAATCTAAACGTCCTCGGCGGTGTCCAATTCTCGAAGGACGGCGAAGCGATCGATTTCGCCAACACCTTCACGTATAAAGGCATGCTTTACAGCGGCGTACCGAATCTGGTTCAAACCTTCGGATACATCAACGCGTCCTGGACGCTCCGCGCGGATCTCACCGCAGAGTTTGCCTGTCGCCTGCTCAATCATCTGGACAAGATCGGCGCGCTCACCGCGACGCCAACCCTCCGCCCCGAAGAAGAAAAGATGGAAACGCGCCCGTGGATCGACGACTTCACGCCGAACTACATGACACGCGTAATGCATCTTTTCCCGAAGCAAGGCGACCGTGAGCCCTGGATGAACACCCAGAACTATCACCTCGACAAGAAGATGATTCGGAACGCGCCCATCGACGACGGCGCGCTCGCATTTGGCCCCGCGGACGGCTCTATGAACGGACCCGCCGGCGCCTAACGCCGTCTCCGAGGAGCACGGCGCCCGCCGCTAAACCGCGTAGCGCTCGCAGTAACTCTTGAACCGCTCCCGGACCGCTTCGTCGCGGAGGCCGAAACCGGCCAGCGAATGTTCGTGGCGAGCCCGAGGCGCCGCCTTCGTGTCTGCAACGTGGGCCTCCATGCCTGCCCGCGCCGGCTCATCGAAATCCAGGGAAAACGCCCGGTAGATCTGCGCCGCCACGCCCAGCGGATCCGAAACGAGATCAGGCTGTCGAACGTCAATCACGTTTTCCGGAGCGATTCGGTCGCGAGTGGCCTCGAAGGACTGATCAAGGGCGTCCGCCCAATAGCCCGCCATGATCTCTTGCCCAATCGCAGCGGGATCGACCTCGTCTAGGAAAATTGCGCGCGTGTAGGCGTAGAGACTGCAGATCGAGCTGATCGAGCGCTCGGGACCGCGATGAATGAAGATGAACTTCGCGTCGGGGAAGAGATCCATAATCGCGTCCTGATGCAGCAGGTGCGTCGGATCTTTCAGCAGAAAGCGCTTTCCAAGCGGACGCGCATGAGCGATCAGCTGAAGCTGACGGCGATAGTCGCGGTAGGCGATTCGCGCGTCCTGTTTCAAAAGCCAATCGACATAGCTCGGAATCTTGTACTGAATATCAAATTGCAGCGTACGGAAATTATTCATGAAGAACGCCACGCATTCCTCCGGCAGCTCCGCGGTCATCGGATGGATCGCCTGCACTTCAGGGACGAGCGAGTCGAGCTGTTTCAGCATCTTCTCGACCTTTTCGGCCCGCCGATCCGGCTCGTCTGCCCGCGGCGGGACGGGATCAAAGCTCTCCCAGTACGGAATGGTTCGGTTCCTAGGATCCGCGGCGAGCAGATGGTGAAGCGCCGTAGTCCCCGTCCGCGGTAGGCCCAGGATGAAGATCGGATCAGCGATGGGCGTCTCTGCAATCGCCGGGTCCCGTCCGTAGGCCGCTTCTGCCGCGAGTCCTGTCGCTGCCATCCGCGTCGTATCGTCGAGGGACGCGATCCGACCCACCCAGTTCAGCTCCCCTTCCTCGTCCACAGCGCGGGTCAGCCGGTCGAATGCTTCGCGAAAATCTTCCGAAGGCGAGAGTGCGGCGGGGGCGACCGGCGCAGCCGCGGACTTCGCCGCCTTGGCGGCGGCCTTACCCCAGACATCGGCGTTCGCGAATCGCGCATGCTGCGACGCGAAGATCCGCCCGACGCCGTTCAGCGCCCGCATCCAAAACGGCTTGAGTCGCTTCGCATCGACAAACTGCGGTGCATAAGGCATGGGGCGTGACATGGCGGGCGCTCCTCGAAGATGACGACCCAAAGAGCATACAGCCCGGTCGGAATTCTGCTGAGAGCGGCCTAAGCTCTCCCTATGTCTTCCGAGTCGCCCGAGAACTCCGAGCACGCCGCTCATCCCGCTGCCGATCTCCCTCCGCCCTCAGCGGGAACATCGCCGAACTATGCGCTGAGCATCTGTTTCCTGCTCACCGCACTGAACGTGATGGACCGGCAGGTGCTCGCGATTACGGCGAGCTCGATCCAAACCGAATTCGGACTCTCGGATACGGACCTCGGCATCTTGACGGGCTTCGCTTTCGCGATCATGCATGCCGTGGTTGGGATTCCGATTGCCTCCCTCGCCGACCGCGCGAATCGGCGCAACTTGATCGCCGCGGGACTCGTTGCGTGGAGTGCGCTCACCGCCGCGACCGGCCTTGCACGCAGTTACACTCAAGTCTTCACCGCGCGCATCGGCGTCGGCATCGGCGAAGCCGTCGGCTCGGGACCCGTGCAGTCTCTGCTCGCCGATTATTTCCCACTCCATCGCCGCGCCACCGCCCTCGCGGTCACTGGCGCGGGCGGCAATACCGGTTCCTTTCTCGCCCTACTCATCGGCGGCTATCTCGTTGAGGCCTGGGGATGGCGCTCGACGTTCTTCATTTTTGGCGCGCCAGGCGTTCTCGTCGCTGCACTGCTTTTCTTCACGGTGGATGAGCCGCCGCGCGGGCGAACCGACGGCGCGACGTCGGGAGTTCAGCCGCTGCCTCTGCGCGAGGGGCTCTCGCATTTCCTCGGCATGCCGTCTTTCTGGTATCTGACGAGCTCCGCAGCCTTCAACAGCTTCACGAATTACGGATTCATCTTCTTTCTCCCCATCGCGATGGAGCGGCTCTACGGACTCGAGCCCAGCGAAGTCGGCACCACCCTCGCCTTCGCTCAGGCGCTCCCGACTTTCTTCGGCGTCCTGGCCTCGGGCTTCTTGGCGGACGCGTTAGGCAAACGGAACCTCGCCTGGTCTCTGCGTCTCCCCGCCCTCGCCTCCGCGATCGCCGCTCCCCTCGGCATCGCTTTTCTCAGTGCGGACAGCCTCTCTGCCGCGCTCCCGCTCTGCGCGGCGATGTCCTTCTTCGGCACGATGTGGCTCGCGACGGGCAATACCGCCCTCAGCGCCGTCATCCCGCCCTCGGTCCGCGCGACTGCCTATTCCGTTCTTGTCCTCTTCGTGAGCCTGATTGGCCTCGGCCTCGGTCCCGCTTTTGTGGGGATCGCAAGCGGACATTTCGAGGCTGAATACGGACAAGGGTCGATTCGCTACGCGTTAATGGCGACCGCCTGCGTGCAGTGGATCGGCGCCCTCGCGCATCTCCTCGCCTCACGCCGCTACGTGCGTGACGTGGAATTCGCGCGGGCCCGCGCCCAGCAGGCCGCCACGGCCTAGCGTTTGATCAGGCCCCGGGCGCGAGCGCCTCGAGCGTCGGCCAATGCGGCTCGCTCAACCCTTCGGGATGAAAGGGATGAACACACACGTGCGTTGCGCCCGCAGCGTAGTGCTCATCCACCCGCGCGCGGAGAGCTGGGCCTTCCCCCATTGCCACCAGCGCCTCGATCACGCGGTCGCTCACCCCACCCTCGAAATCACTCTCGTCGAACCCAAGCCGGATCAAATTATTCTGATAGTTCGGCAGCATAAGCCCCATCGAAATCGCCTGAGCCGCTCGCGCGATTCCGAAGGCCTTCGCGCGGTCGGACTCGAGCAGCACTTTTTGTTCGGTGCAGAGCAGCCGGTCCGGGCCGAGGATGTCCCGCGCGCCGCGCGTATGCTCCGGCGTCACCATGTAGGGATGCGCGCCCGCCGTGCGCTCCCCGGCCAGACCCAACATCTTCGGACCTAACGCCGCCAGCACCGTCGGCGGATCTTCTCCGGGCGGGACGGCGCCGTACTGCGCCGCGGCGAAACGATCAAGATAGGCACGCATCGACGTCACGGGCTTGCCGTAGGAATGGCCGCGAATATCCTCCACGAGCAGCTGATGCGAGATACCCAGGCCGAGCAGGAAACGCCCCCCGGACTGCTCCGCGAGGGTGTACTGCGCGGCCTTCATCGCCATCGGGTCTCGGGCGTAGACATTGGCGACCCCCGTCGCGACGATGAGCCGATCCGTATGATCCAGGAGCCGCGAGGCCAAGACGAAGGGATCGCGGCCTCCGGCTTCGGGCAGCCAAAGGGCGGAATAGCCCATCTCCTCGATACGCTTGGCGAAGTCCACAACGCCGTCACTGCTGAGACCGTCGGGGTAGAACCAGACGCCGGGCGCCGAGAGATCCATGATCATTCCCCGGGCACCTCGGCGACCCACTGGGTGCCTTCGCCGCCGCGCTCGGCGCGCTCGGCTTCATGCTCCGCGATCGCCTTCTGGATTCCGCCCGCGAGCGCAGGCATGAAGGTCTGGGCGTTTCGCGTCGCCCAAGCCATGCTCCGCTCGCGGTTGCGGTTGGCGCCGTTCACGGCGGGCATCACGCTGCGCGCGATCAGCTCGTAGCTCTTGCGCGTCGCTTCGGGATTGGCGCAGTTATGCCCGAGCAGAAGGACCGTGCCGAAGCCTCCCGACTTCTCCTGCAGCGATTCGATCAGGGCCACCGCGTCTTCCGGCGTACCGAGGGTGAGCTTTCCGAAGACGGGCAGCCCCGGCCCCGTCCATTCTTCGAGCATCTTCTCCGTCGAACTCGCATAGGGCGGCTTCACGCCGCCGAGGGCTTCCATGTACCGCGCGAGGCGGAGCGTGCCGTGCTCCATATCCTTCCGCGCCTGCTCTCGGGTCTCCGCAATATGCATGGGGACAACACAGCGCCACTGGGAACGGTCGACCTCGGCACCGTGCTCCGCGGCTTTCTCTTCGCAAACCTGCCAATGCTTCGGAAGCTGCTCGTAGCCTTCGGGTCCGCTCGCCGCGAGGGAGAGCAGCCCGATGCCGTGCTGACCCGCAGCGCGTGCACCCGAAGGAGAAATCGCGGAGGCGACTGCGATCTCGGGATGCGGCCACTGTACGGGCGGAATTTGAACTTGAGCTTCCTGCAGATTGAACCAGTCTGTCTTCTTGGTCACGGTCTCGCCGCGCAGCAGCGGCACGATCACGTCGAGCGCTTCCAGCATCATGCGGCGCTGCTCCGGGGGATCGATGCCCAGCATGAATGCGTCAGTGACGAGCTGCCCTGGACCACAACCGAGCATGACCCGACCGCGGGTTTGATGATCCAGCTGCATGATCCGGTCCGCTGTCATGAGCGGGTTGTGATAGGGCAAGGACACAACCCCGGTCCCGAGGCGGATGCGCTGGGTGATCGCCGCGGCATGGGCGATGAAGAGTTCGGGCGAAGCGATAATTTCGAAGCCGCCAGAATGATGCTCGCCGATCCAGGCCTCGTCGAAGCCGAGGCGATCGAGATGTTGGACGAGTTCGAGGTCGCGGTGGATCTGCTCTGTCGGCCCCTCATCCGCTGGATGGAAAGGCGCCAGAAATACACCTACGCGCAAAGGTCTCGAATTCATGATCAGCCTCCTCGTTTCATCCCGCAGAACGCGGCGTGGGTCCGCCCGGATCGTTAGCATCTCCAGGTCGGACCATCCATTCGTGAGTATGCGCCACTTTGGGCGCGCCCAGGGGAGAGAACATGACGCGGAGAGTGCTCGTGACAGGCGGTAGCCGGGGAATCGGCCGAGCGATTGCCATCGAATGCGGCGCGGCGGGACACGACGTCACCCTCACTTACCAGAGCCGTGCGGATGCGGCCGGCGAGGTCGTCGAGGAGATCGAACGGGCCGGCGGAAGCGCCCGAGCCCTCGCCCTCGATATCGGCGACCGAGACGCGACCCGGGAAACCCTCGAAGCAGCCGTCAAAGAGGCCGGCGCCTTTTACGGCGTCGTCTGTAACGCGGGCGTCACCTCCGACGCGCCCTTCCCCGGCATGACCGGCGAGGCCTGGGACCGTGTCATCGAAACCAATCTCGGTGGTTTCTACAATGTGCTCTACCCACTCAGCATGCCGATGATTCGCGCCAAACAGGGCGGGCGCATCGTCGTCCTCTCCTCTGTCGCCGGCCTGGTCGGCAATCGCGGCCAGGTCAACTACAGCGCCAGCAAGGCGGGCCTGATCGGCGCCACCCGTGCTCTCTCCCTCGAGCTCGCAAAACGAAAAATTACAGTCAATTGCGTCGCCCCTGGACTCATCGAGACGGAGATGATCGAAGACCTCCCGAAGGAAGGCCTCAAAGCGATGATCCCTATGCAACGCGTGGGCAGGCCCCAAGAAGTCGCCGCGGTCGTTGGCTTCTTACTCTCGGATGGCGCCTCTTATATCACGGGTGAAACGATCTCCGTGAACGGCGGCATGGCAGCCTAATATGACCTAGGGCGCCTCAGCCGAGTAGACCGTTTTGCCCCGTGCGATCGTCTCGAGAATCTCGATTTCGCTGATCTGCTGGGTCGGCACCTGCTCGGGATCCGCTCCGAGCACGACGAGGTCCGCTTGCTTTCCGACGGAGATCGAACCCTTCCGGCCCTCCTCGAAATAGCTGTATGCGGCGTTGATCGTGACGCCCTTGAGCGCTTCTCGGAAAGAAATTCGTTCGTCTTCTCCAAGAATCACGCCGTCTCGCGTACGGCGATCCACCGTAATTTCAAGCAGGCGCAGAATATGCGGCGGCACGACCGGCGCATCGTTATGCAGCGTGAACGTCACCCCGCGCGAAAGCGCCGAGGCGGTCGGGCTAATCGACATGGCTCGATCATCCCCAAAACTCCGGCGATGCCAGTCCCCCCAAAAGAAGGAATGCGCCGAGAAGAAGGACGGAATAATGTTGAGTCGCGCCATCGAATCGAGCTGATCCTTTCGGGTCAGCTGACCGTGAATCGTGACAGAGCGATGATCCTTGAGGTCTCCCCCCGCGAAGGCCTCATCGACACTCTGGATCATCAGATCGATCGCGGCGTCGCCGTTCGAATGAACGATGATCGGGATCCCCGCCTGAAGCAGCCGCGCCGATTGTTTCAGATAATGCTCGGGTTCGATGATCGGGTAGGCCACATAGTCTGAGCCGTGCCCCGGCGGTCCCTCGTCGTAAGGCTCACTCATCCAGGCCGTCCGGCCCTGAGGCGAGCCATCCAGCACAAACTTCACCCCTGCGACCCGAAAGCCACCCTTGTAGTCCTTCGTGTATCCGAAAGACGCGAGATCCTCACCATCTCCCATCGCGTTCCCAACGGGGTATGCCGCGACATCCACCGCAAGGGGGCGCATCGCCGAGATGCCCCGAAGGCCGGCGACGGATTCCAGATTGGAGGCACCGTCCTGAATCGTCGTGATCCCAAAGCTGGCGTGATAGTCGATCGCTCGGCTCAGCGCGCTCATGAAGCCCTGAGGCGTCGAAATGGCTCCGGAAGCGGTGAACGCTTTCGTCAGGGCCAGGGTCGCCGCCACTTCTTCGAGGACGCCGTTCGGTACTCGACTCCCCGCTTCGCGCCGAATCACACCGCCGGGCGGATTCTCCGAGGAGGCATCGAGCCCCGCCCAAGCCAGGCCCTGGGAGTTCAGCGTCGTGAGATGTCCCGAAACATGCATCAGCAGAATCGGATGTTCGGAAGAAGCCCGGTCGAGATCCCGCCGCGTCGGATGGCGCCCTTCCGCGAGCAAGGAATCGTCATAGCCATAACCCGCCACCATCGTGCCCGGCGGAATTTCCAGCTCGTCGATCCGCGCCTTCAGCGCCGCAACAATATCCTCGACGGATTCCATCGGCCCGACCGGCGGCGAAGACACATTCAAAAGATCGAGCATGACCATCACCATGCTGAGGTGGCCATGCGCATCAATAAATCCTGGAGTCAGCGCCCCGTCGCCTAACTCAACCACCCGCGTCGACTCGCCAATCAGCCCACGCATATCCCCCGCGTCGCCGACCGCCACGATCGTATCGCCGCGCACGGCAACCGCCGTCGCGCCCTCATTCGCGTCATCGACCGTGTAGATCTTCCCGCCCTGAAAAACGATATCCGCGGGTCCACCTGAATCCAGCGTGGCCTCGCCCGAAAAAATCGCACAGCCTCCGAGAATAAAGACGCTGACTGCCGAAGCGATCACGCAAGGCAGCGAGAAAGGAAGCGAGCGAGGGGTGGATTGAACCAGGCGCATCAGAGGACTCCTATTGGAAAGCTCGGAGAGCATAGCGAGCCGAGCCGGCGCTCACTGGCTTTTCAATCGATCGCGGCTTTCAAACTCGCTCGAGAGCCCGCTATGATTTCCAAAGCGTCGAGTCATTCGCTCCTTGTGTTCCGATTGACTGGAGACGCCATCACGGGAGGGCTCGACGTGCATTCGCAGATTCTGATCAGGAACGCCAATCTTGCAGACGGGACAGGCGAACCCTGTCGCCGCGCCGATATCGCAGTCCAAGACGGAAAGATCGCCGCCGTCACAGGGGCCGGCGAATGCGATCCCGCGCAGGCCAAAGAAGTCATCGAAGCCGAGGGCCTTCTCGTCACGCCCGGCTTCATCGACCCCCATACCCACTACGACGGCCAGGCGACCTGGGACGACCGCCTCGCCCCCTCCTGCGATCACGGCGTATCGACCGTCGTGATGGGGAATTGCGGCGTCGGCTTCGCGCCGGTCCATCCCGACCAAAAAGAAGTACTCATCGACCTTATGGAAGGCGTCGAAGATATTCCCGGCGCCGCCCTCCATGAAGGCATCGAATGGGCCTGGGAGAGCTTCCCGGAATACCTCGATGCCCTCGCCTCCAAGCCCCGCGCCGTGAACGTCGCGGCCCAGCTCCCCCACGGCGCGCTGCGCACTTATGCGATCGGCCGAGATGGGGGCGACGTGAACGGCCCCGCGACCGATGCCCAAGTGGCCGAAATGGCGCGGCTCGCGCGCGAAGCAACCGCGGCCGGCGCGATCGCCTTTTCAAGCAATCGCATCGCGATCCACACCTCGACCTCCGGCGAAGCCGTCCCTGGCACTTTCGCGGAATCGCGCGAAGTCAACACGATCATGAACGCCTGCATCGAAGAAGGGCGCTCCCTCTTTCAGGTCGTGCCGGCCGGGCTCATGGGCGAAGATCCGGATGGCTTCCGCAAGGAACTCGCCTTCTATCGCTCGATGAGCCTCGAAACCGGATGCACCGTCCTATTCACCATCGCGCAGAACAACGTTCAGCCGGAACTCTGGCGGGAGCTCTACGACCTCGCGGATGCAGCGAATGCGGAGGGCGCGCGACTGCGGCCGATGACCATCAACCGGCCCGGCGGGCTCATGCTCAGCTGGGAAACATTTCATCCCTTCGTGGATCGACCGAGCTTTCTTGAGGTGGCGGAGCTGCCTCTTGCCGAGCGTGTGGCCGCCCTTCGCGATCCCGCGCGCCGCGCGCGGATTCTCGAAGAGCCCGTGGCGACGCCCATGTTTCAGCATGCCGTCGATATCGTGCTGAGCAGCCTCGGAAGCACGTTCCTCCCCACAACCCGCTCCCTCGCCGAACCCGATCCCGCGTCGAGCCTCGGTCGCGCGATCGAAGCCAAGGGTCTGAGTCCGATCGCCGGCGTGTATGACGCGCTCTGCGAAGCGGCGGAACATGAGAACGGGCCCGGCTTCCTGAGCGTGTTCATGGGGAACTACGCCGACGGAAATCTCGAAGCCGTGCATGAAATGCTGGCGCGACCGGGCACGCTCGTCGGCGGCGGCGATGGCGGCGCGCACGTGAGCGTGATCTGCGACGCGAGCTACCCGACCTATATGCTCGAGCATTGGGTTCGGGACCGAACCCGCGGCGACCGAATTCCCGTCGAGACAGCGGTCCGCATGCTGACTCAGGACCCCGCGGAGCTACACGGCTTCCACGACCGCGGCGTCGTTCGCGAGGGCCTGCGTGCCGACCTCAACGTGATCGACCTCGACGGCCTTCGCCTGCATTCGCCCCGCGTCGTCCACGACTTGCCCACGGGCGCACCGCGACTCCTCCAAGCCGCGGACGGCTACCGCGCGAATATCGTCGGCGGGCAGATCACCGCACGCGATGGCAAAGACACCGGAGCGCGCCCCGGCGAACTCTTCCGCGGCTAAGCCCCTGCCTCTCTGCTGTCTGCTGCCTACTCTCTCTCGTGCGCGCTCCGGCGCTCTAGCGCTCTAGCGCTCGAAACGTTCGGTCGACGGCCCGATTTGGCTCACGATCGGCGCGAGTTTCTCCGCGTCGAAGCCGTACCACTCAAGCGCGTTCTGGCCGAGAATGCGGGATCGGTCCTCGCCGGGAATCCCCGTGAACGCGGCGCCCATCTTCGTCTCCGTCGTCGGCCAAGTGCCTTCCGGATGTGGGTAGTCGCTGCCCCACATCATATTCGTGACGCCGATTTCGTTTCGCGCATCCGCCTCGGCCTTGGTGACCATCGAGCCCACGCGAACGTTGCGGCGGAAATAATCGCTCGGCTTCATCGAAAGATGGCTCGTGTAGTCGCCTAATTTCTGCTCTGCGGAGCCATTCAGGAAGCGCTTATCTTGCAGCGCCATCGTGTGCGGAACCCATTCCGCCGTACCTTCCGTGATCGAAACCTTGAGGCGCGGAAACTGCTCGAAAACGCCGCCCCAAATCAAGAAGGTCAACGGTCGCGCGACGAACCAAACGACCTCCGAGACGTAAATCCCCATCGCGCCACGGGTGATCGGCTTCGACGGATCAGGCGGCCAGTTCCCGAAATAGTCCTCGGAGTCGGCGGGGCCCGAATGGAAGTTCACGACCATTTCGAGGTCCTCACAAACCGCCCAAAGCGGGTCGTAGCAAGGATCGTGATAGGCGGGGAAGCTGTTCCACTGAACCGGTAGCATGATGGAACGAAGGCCATTCGCCCGCGCCCATTTCACTTCCTTCACGGCCTCATCCACATCCCAGAGCGCCGGCACAACCGCAACGCCGCATCGACGCTCCGGTGCCATCTGACAGAATTCCGCGACCCAGCGATTATGCGCTCGCGCGCCGACCCACTGAAGCTCGGCGTTCGCCCCCTTCGTCGAAAGCCCGATCCCCGCACCAAAGGGCGGAGCATTCATCTCCGTAATCCCGTCCGGGAAAAGCACTTCCGCGGCGATCCCGTCCGCGTCACAGACCTTTATCCGGGCATCATGATCCCACGCTCCGGTCAGTTCATATTCGTTCCCGGCTCGCCATTTCTCGTTGATCTCATCAACAAGAAACATCTTCTCCGCCTCCTTGGTCTGCGCAATCTGAATCCGCAGCGCCTCATCGAAGGTCTCACGGTATTTCGCATCGACATAAGGTCGATAGTCGCCAGGCAGGGGACCAGCATGGCCGTCGGAAGAAATCACAAGGTGGCGTTGCATAGCGGGCTTCTCCTAGGAGCAATTCTCAGTCAGTCCAGGCCCAAAGTAGAGGCCCGTTTTTCATTCGTCGACGATAGGCGGCGCTTTTACGCTTCGACTTTTTCGCGCATCTCATCGATGTTCGGGATATCGCCCTCGCCATACCCCGGCATAATTTGGTTGTATCCCTGATAGGGACCGATTAGATCCTGCGCGCGAGGATGATAGTGCTGCAGGTAAAGCGTACGACGCTGGGCCGGGCCGGTCGGGGCTGGCCCCGCATGCAGGCCGCATCCGAAATGAACCGTGGCGTCTCCCGGCTCCGCTTCAATCGCGACAAGGGGATAGCGCTCGGGCGTAATCTGGTCCGGCACATTGTGATAGGCCTTCCCCCAGCTGCCGGCCATCATATGCAATTGCGAACTCGCCGGGCCCGCTGCGTCAACCTGGACCCCAACCAACACGCAGGGACAGGTCGTATGACAGGCACCAAAGCCACAATCGGTGTGATAGGCGAGATTCGCGAAACCGCTCGCTTCATCATCCAGCCCAGCCTTTTTCACGACCGCCAGAATCCCCTCGATGCGGTCCGGCACGGGAACGACATCTTCCCGGGAAAGCGCAACCAGCTCCCGGGTCCTCGGGTGATCGTAGAGATCCGCAAAGACCTTCGCGCGATCCGACAGGTAGGTCAGCCGATACGGGAAGCGTTCACCCTGAGCATCGCTCGCCCACCACGAACTCAGTTCGCCCTCTTTCGCAGCGCCCGCCGCGTCATCCAGCGCCGCGCTCAACACCTCAATATGCTTCGCCTCATAAGCCTGCTTAACAAGCAGGTATCCCGTCAGTCGGAGAAAATGCGACATCTCCGCAGGGTCATCGCCCACCTGAAAGGAGCGGTTCAGATCCAGCGGCGCGCCCTCGCGATCGACCCAGTCGATGGCCGCGGGGTTGTAGATCTCGCGCCCGGAGTAGAGACATCGAATCGCAGGCTCCCAATCATCCCAGGTATCGAAGTCCCCGCGAACGAAGCGCACCGCGCCTGAGTAGAGCAACCCGAAGCGCGTGCGGTACTCATAGAGATAGTCGAGCCAGGATTCATGGTCGATGATCTCGAGCACGGTCCGGGCATCCGCCGCAGCGCCCTCCTCGATCTCGACGCGCCATTCATTCCCATGCTCGCGGGCGCGGTAGCTATAGCTTCGACCGTCGGGCAGACCGATCGAGATCGGTGCCTTTCCCGCGACGTCCCAGGCCACGCGCTGGTTCCCCCCGGACTCGATCCGGGCGGGAAGCTCCTCACGGTGAAACGCGTCAAAGTCGACCCAGGGCAAGCCGGCCAGGCGATACGTTCCGAAGGTCGTATCCCGGCCGATCTCACGCGTCGCCTTCAAAGCGTCCATCGCCTCTCCCACGCTTCAATCTCGCTCGCTTCGGATTCTCGGGCTCGCCTCAGCGTGCTCCGCGAATCAGGCGGCCCGGCCGTGCGCCCGTATCCGCACCATCCTTGCGCGTGATCTCACCCGAAACGATCGTGTAGTCATAGCCCTCAGCCGCCTGCAGAAGGCGCCGGCCACCCGCCGGCAGATCGTGGGCCATCTTGATCGAACGCAGCTTAAGATTGTCGAAGTCAATCACGTTGAGGTCGGCTCTCTTACCCACCTCAAGCGTCCCTCGATCGCCGAGCCCAAAGAGCTCCGCCGTGTCCTTCGACTGCTTCTTCACGACCCATTCGAGGTCGAATTTCTCGCCGCGGCTCCGGTCCCGAGCCCAATGCGTGAGCATGAAGGTCGGAATCGACGCATCGCAGATCATGCCGCAATGCGCGCCACCATCCGAAAGCCCCGAAACGCAGTACGGGTTCGTCAGCATCTCGCGAATCGCGTCATGGTTACCATCCACGTAGTTGAAGATCGGCATCATCAGCATCGCCGTGCCGTCGCCTTCCGCGAGAAGGTCGTAGAGCTTGTCCAGCGGATCCACCGACTCGGCTTCAGCGATCGAAACCACGTTTCGGTCCGCGGAGGGCTCGTAATTCGGCGGATCCCCGATCACGTAGAGCTTATGCATCATCATGCGGACCATGTCCGTCATGCCTTCGAAGAGGTTCGTCTCGTCGGGCGCTCGGTCCTCTTCCGCAAGAATCGCTTTCTTATTTTCCGGCTTGCGCATTTCCGCGGCCAGCTCAGCCAAAGAAGAAGTCTCCGCCTGCAGCCGCTCCCAGGTCGGGCGCTTCGCGAAGGCATGATAGGTCTGCATGCCGATCATCAGCCCGAAGGGTCGCGCCGCAATCTGCGGATAAAGCTGGGCGCCTTCATCGGCGGCCGAGATGGATTCGTTCATGAGTTCGCGCCACAGATGCGGCTCCGTCTCATTCTGAACCATGGCGAAGGTGATCGGTCGTTCGATCTCCGCCGACAGCTTCTTCATCCATTCCACTTCGCGTTTGGCGTTGACGAGATCCTGCCCATCCGCCCCTGCCGGAGCGAGTTCGAAGATGCCCGCACCCGCGTCCTTGAGCGCGTAGCCGAGGCCGTAGAGCTCGTCTTCCGCGGCGAACGTTCCGGGAACCGGTTCACCGTCCATCGCGCGATGCCCCAGAACACGACTCGTGCTCACGCCGAGCGCCCCGGCGTCGATCGCCTCGGTCACCATCTTTCGCATCGTCGCAATGTCTTCGGGGGTCGCGGGATCGTTCTTCGCGCCGCGATCGCCCATCACGTAGGCACGAAGAGCACCATGCGCAATCTGCGTTCCGAAATCGACCGAGGTCTTTCGCTCCTCAAGGGTGTCGAGATATTCAGGGAAGGTCTCCCAGCCCCAGGTCATCCCCTCGGCCAGCGCCGTTCCGGGAATATCTTCCACGCCTTCCATCAGCTGGATCAGCCAGTCTTCCTGGCCCGGCTTCACCGGCGCGAACCCAACACCACAATTGCCCATCACCACAGTCGTGACACCGTGGCCCGACGAAGGTTCAAGCGTATCGTCCCAAGTCACCTGCCCATCGTAGTGGGTGTGCACATCGACGAAGCCCGGCGTCACGATTCGACCGCTCGCATCAATCGTTTTTTCGGCCTCGCCCGGAATCGAAGCAGCGATCGCGGCAATCTTGCCGTCCTTGATCGCGATTTCGCCTGCAAAGCGCTCGCCCCCCGTTCCGTCCACGATCGTTCCGCCGGTAATCTTCAAATCAAACATGCGCTGGTCCTCTGGTTGGGGGGCTTTGCGATTCCTAGACCCTGAAGTGTACACCGCGATCGAGGCTGTAAAGATCGCTTTCGCGACTTTTTACGTCGGCGCATACCGCCGGCAGCCCCTGTGAATGAACTGGCCCGGCAAGCCCGGGGTCCCTCCGGTCTCACCTGACGAGCCGTAGACTGAACGGCTTCACCGAGGACCTTGATGTCATCTGATTCCACGCATGCGCAACCCACAAACCCTGAGCCCCCCAAAACGCCACCCGGCGCCCCCGCCAGCGGTCGACCGTCCTTCCCCACACTCCCCAGCCTCCCCAGCTCCCAACTCATCCGCCTCCTCCTGATTGGCTTCCTCATCCTCCTCCTGCAAATCCCGATGCTCATGGTCCGCGATGTGATTCGGGAACGGCAGGCCGAGCGCCAAAACGCCATCGGCGAGATCAATCGCAGCTGGGGCCAATCTCAGATCGTCGAAGGGCCGCGACTCGTCGTGCCCTACGAATTCACCTGGGTCGAGACGCGCGTCGACAAAGACATCATCCACACGGAGACTCGTTATGCGCATTTCCTACCGGAGACGCTGGATATCCGCGGAGATCTGAAGAGTGAATCGCGCTACCGCGGCATCTTCGAGGTCCCGGTCTACCGAACCGAACTGCATTTCAAGGGCGAGTTCGCCGCGCCCGACTTGCAGGGTTTTGTTGCGGGCGAATTGAAGGACACGAATGCGCAGAGTTCCTCTCCGCAGAGATCTTCCGCTCCGAATAACATCCTCTGGGATCAAGCCCATATCGTGGTGATGGCGAGCGACGCGCGCGCCATCCAGAATGCGGCCCAGCTGAACTGGCAAGGCGAGACCTTCGAGTTCCTCCCTGGGACTGGGCCTGCCCCGGATCCCGGGGGCCATGCGGGATTCCACGTTCCCGTCGGCGACGCCGCTCAGGAGGCCGCCGCGTTCGAATTCACCCTCGCCTTGCAAGGCAGCAACGCGCTTCGCCTCGCCCCCTTCGCAAAAACAACCCGCGTCGAACTCGGATCCGACTGGCCCGACCCAAGCTTCCAAGGCGCCTGGCTGCCCACAACTCGCGATATCAGCGATCAAGGTTTCAGCGCAGTTTGGGAGATTCCGTTTTTAGGGCGCAGCTACCCCCAGCGATGGAACGATATGCCCCGGATCCGCGACTCGATCCAGCGCTCCTATTTCGGGGTAGACCTCGCAACGATGGTTGACGAATACCGCATGGCTGAACGCAGCGCGAAATACGCCTTGCTCTTCCTCGGCCTCACCTTCGGCACGCTCTGGCTCTTCGAAGTCGTCGCGGGTATTCGCATCCATTCCATTCAGTATTTGTTTGTCGGGGGCGCGATGTGCCTCTTCTATCTCCTCGAACTCGCGCTTGCGGAGCATCTCGGCTTCGCCCTGGCCTACGCACTGGCTTCAACCGCAGTCGTCGGCCTCGTCACCGCCTACTGCCTCGCGATCCTGGGCGCGCGACGCCGTGCCTTCGCCATGGGAGGCGTTCTGGTCGCGCTTTACGGCTACCTCTTTATCCTGCTGCGCAATCAAGACTTCGCTTTGGTCAGCGGATCGGTCGGGCTCTTCGTCGCGCTGGCCGCAGCGATGTATCTCACGCGACATATCCGCTGGAATGAACCCCGCCTTCCTAGCGCCTAACATCTAGCGAGATCAGCAAAGGAACCGAAACTCAAGTGCATCAGCGGAGCAGAGAGGAGGACCGCAATTTCTTGCGGTCCTCCTCGCGGGGAGTGTGACGGATTTCCATTTCGGCCCCTTCGACCGAACGAGGTGCGCCCGGCAAAATGCCGGGCCTGCTCCTTGAGCGGGAACCGCGATCGGCAACTCTTCAGCCAAGCCATCGCCCCTGAATCAGGTTCGGTCAGTCCGGAAAAATTCACCCCGGCGAACGAAGGGTTTGGCACGCGATTCGCAATTACTCAGCCTGGTTCGACGAGACGATTCGCGTCCTTCCCACTCGAACAGACAAGGCTGATTTTATGACGAATAAAGAAACGCTGACCCAAAACCGCGGTTTCGGACTCCTGGCATCGCTCTGCTTCGCGATGACTCTGGTGCCGAGCCTCGCAACGGCGATCCCTTCCTATTCTTTCGATCTTGAACCCGGGGATATCCAGAACAATTTCAATGTTCCGCGGTTCACCCTCACGAACACCTCGACCGAGGGAGAAGAAATCCTGAGCTTCTCGATCACAGTCGGCGATGAAGAGAACTTCTTCTACGATTTCGTCGCAGATCTGAACTCGATGCCCTTCGGTTCGGCAGCGCATGTCGCTACTGAAACAACGACCGGCGCGCAGCTTCTCGTCGGAGACCGCACGAATGATCGCTCGGGGACTTCTCGCCTCGATTGGTCTTTCGATGACTTCGATGCGGGCGAAGAACTGATCTTCCAGGCTGATATCGATCCGATCTCGGCCCAAGATGGGGGACGGCAGTCCGCTGACAGTCGCTACTCCTTTCTCAATAACGGGGACGCGGATAACGCCACGATCTCGGTCGTGTTCTCCGATGGATCCACCGCGACGCACATCTTCGGGGACCATGCAGGCGAGCTCCCGAACTCGTTCCACTACGCCGGCCTGGGCCAGTTTCAGGATCCGCTGACGGGAACGCCCTTGGTTCAGGGCCCGCCGAACGTCTCGGCCCCGGTTCCGGAACCCGGCGCGGCCCTCTTGTTCGGCTTCGGCCTGCTGACCGTGGCTCGCAAGCCGCGGCGCAGCGAATCGGTCTAGTCCCAGGACGCCGGCCTCGCTACTTTACCCGCCGCCCGCCGCCGGACAGGCCGCAGCCAGATCAACTCGAAGACTTGTAGAAAGAGGTACGCATGGCGACGTTTGGAATTGTAGTTGGGGGCGGTCCCGCGCCGGGAATCAACGGCGTGATCAGCTCAGCCACGATCGCCGCCCGACAGCGCGGCTCCCGCGTGATCGGCATCCTGCAAGGCTTCGAATGGCTCATGCAGGGTGATATCGAACACGTCGTCGACCTGGATGCGGAAGCCGTCTCTCGGATCCATGAACAGGGCGGATCGATCCTGCGGACCTCCCGGGCGAACCCCACACGCGATCCCGTGCATCTCGATCGCGTCGTGGACGGCCTCGCTCGCCTGGGCATCGACCATCTGATCTCCATTGGCGGCGACGATACCTGCTTCTCCGCGCGCACCGTCGCCGAAGCCGCAGGCGACCGCCTGAGCGTGGTCCACGTCCCCAAGACAATCGACAACGATTTACCCCTGCCTCCTGGCGTCCCCACTTTCGGATTCGAGACCGCTCGCGCGACCGCCGCGGGGATTCTCGGCACGCTGCAAGAAGACGCCCGAACGGCGGGACGCTGGTACATCGTCGTCCTGATGGGCCGAAATGCCGGGCATCTCGCTCTCGGCGCGGCCCATTCGGCAGGCGCCACCCTCGCCATCGTCGCTGAGGAATACGGGGACCAGAAGATCCAGCTCGACCAGCTCGCGCGCCGCGTCGAAGGCTCAATCCTCAAGAGTACAGCAGAAGGCCGACCCAACGGCGTCATCGTCCTGGCCGAGGGCCTCGGCGAATGCCTCGATCCCGCGGACCTGAAAGCCTTCCCGGACCTTCCCCGCGATGAACATGGCCACCTCCGACTCGCGGAGCTGCCGCTCGGAAAGCTCGTTCGCGACCGCGTCGAGAAGCGACTCGCGGACCACGGCATGAACCTGACCATGGTGGTCAAGGATGTCGGCTACGAACTCCGCTGTGTGCAACCCGTCGCCTTCGACCAAGAATACACCCGCGATCTGGGCGCCGGCGCAGTCACTGCCCTCCTCGACGGCAAGGGCCATGTCATGATCACGCGACAGAACCAGAAGATCGTGCCGATCCCCTTTGACGATATTCTCGACCCCGCCACGGGGAAGACCCGCGTGCGCATGCTCGACACTTCGACCGAGAGCTTCCAGACCGCACTCTCGCTCCAAACCCGGCTCTCACCCGAGGACCTTGAAGACGCCAAGACCGGCGGGCAGATCGAGGGCGTCAGCACTCTCGACCTCGCGGCGCTGAAGGCCCGATTCGCCTAGCATTCGGCGATGAATCATCGCCTCCGTTCAGTCTGCGTTCCTTCGAGCCTCTTCGTTGCGGTCCTGATCCTATCGGGCTGCGCCTCTCACTCGACGGGCGAAGCCAATATGGGCGCAGCCCTTGAGGCCCGGCTCACGCGCCTCGAGGCCGAAGCCGACCGCCAAGAAATCGAACGGCTCATGCATGCCTACGCGCACGGCATCGATTCCATGGACATGGATCTCCTGCGCAGAACCTTCGCGCCGGACGCCCGCGCCGAGTACCGCGGCCTCAACTTCCCGATGCACGAGGACTTAGCCGGCGTCGAGCAAATCATCGGTTGGCTGAACAAGAGCGTCGGCGGCCGAAAAAAGGGCGAGCCCTGGCACTACATGAGCACCCATCTCATCGAGCTCGAACCGGGCGCGGACGAAGCCACCCTACAGACCTTCCAGCATAACCGCACGATGGGCGGCATCGGCGTCTATACCCTCAATGCGATCCGCACTCCCCAAGGCTGGCGCATCAAGAAGCTCCGCCTCGAGGAGCGCATCCTGGACGATGCACTCCTCAAGCGACTCAACAGCTCGGCGCCTTAGCACCTCACATATTAGGGCCCCGTAAAGCGGATTAGCCCTGATACAGCGTGATCATGCTGTAGATCAGCGCGGGACGATCGTTACCGACGACATGGACAGCCGTCTCTTGCTCCAGCCGGGTCCCCTTCTTGCCCGCCTCGGCGGAAACCAGGCGACTATGGGAGTGGATCTTTGATCCGGCCGGCACGGGGCTCAGGAAGCGCAGCTTATCCGAACCATAGTTCAGCGCGTTCTTCGCCCCCGTGATCACGAAGGGTGCATTGCCCTTCGCAGCCATCATCGGAAGCAGCGAAAGCGTCAAGAATCCGTGCGCGATCGTCGTGCCGAAAGGCGATTCGGTCTTCGCGCGTTCGGTATCGATATGGATCCACTGATGATCGCCCGTCACATCGGCGAATTTATTGATGACTTCCTGCGTGACTTCGAACTCTTCTCCGAAATCGCCGAAGTCGTCACTCACGTGCTTTTCCAGAGTGGCGATATCGTCGAAGGCAATCTTATCCATAGCGGGTCTATTCCTTGGCTTTTTGGGTTGAGAGCATGCGCCACGATTCGGGGGCGCAGAGCGTAAACAGTCTTCAGTTGCTAACACAGCGCAAATCTCGCCGCGATGGACCCTCGGTCGCGGAGCCCCTCGCCCCCCGCAGCCGGCCCCGGCCTATTCCTGCGCAGCCTCCCAACGCGCCAGATCCTCTGCAGTATCGATATCGGCCAAGATCGCCTCGTTCTCGACGGGGATGCGCGTCACGGCTTCCGGCTCTGCCGCGATGACGGCCTTGGCTCCGGCGTCCCCCGAAAGCGCGACGAGACGCGGCCAGAAACGGCGACCAAAGAGCACGGGATGTCCCGGCCGGCCCTCGTAGGTCGGAATGATGATGCGGTCGCGGAGCGGTGCAGGCCCGGCGGCCTCGAGCAGCTCTTCCAGCAGCGGCGCGCGGAGTCCGGGCAAGTCGCCGAGACAAAGAAGCAGCGCATCAAAGCGAGCTGGCGCCGACGCCTCCGCCGCGATGACCTGCTGCGCGCCGAAAGCGAGCGATGCCCCCATGCCTTCCGCCCATGACGCGTGATGCAGAAACGTACAGGTCTGCCCCGCGAGCGCCGCTTCGACCGAGGCCGCTTCGAATCCCGTCACCACGAAGGGACGCTCTATGCCCGCGCCGGACATCGCCTCGACCGGCCAAGCGACCAGGGGCTTCCCCTGCACCGACATCACCAGCTTGCTCTGCTGAGCCCCCATCCGCGCCGAGCGACCTGCCGCCAGAACAAGACCCGCAATCCGAGGCGCGATCAGGCTCGCTTGCGAAGACATTCAGTCAGCTCCGCCGCAATGGAGAGCGCAATTTCGGCAGGACTGCTCGCCCCGATATCAAGACCCACGGGACCATGAATGCGCGCAAGCGCCGCTTCGTCGAAGCCGAGCTCCGCCAGCCGCGCGCGCCGCTTCGCCTGGGTCCGCTGGCTGCCTAACGCGCCGATATAAAAACAATCGGAGCGGAGCGCGACCTCCAGCGCCGGCTGATCGATCTTCGGGTCATGGCTCAGAGCGACCAGCGCTGAACGCCCGTCGAGCCCGGCGCTTTCAACAGCGACATCGGGCCATTCATGAGAGCGTGCGACGCCGGGAAAACGAGACTCCGTCAGGAAGCCGCGCCGGGGATCAATCACGAGCACGTCATAGCCGAGACCCAGGGCAAGGCGGGCGAGACGCTGCGCGATATGCACCGCGCCCACGATGATGAGCCGAGGCCGCGGATTAAAGGGGTGGACAAAGAACGACGGCGCGTCGGCGGCGCCGGAATCGGAAATCGAGTCAGAATCCGAATCGATCTGAACGAGTCGCCCCCGGTCGCCCGCGAGAACCTTTGCCACAACCTCCGCCAACTTCGGCTCGTGTGCGGCGAATTCGGCCTCTTCGAGCTCCGAGAGTTCGCTGGGCTCCGCGATCAGCGCTTCGTTCCCGGTCGAAAGCGAAACGACGCGAACGCGCCGCGCCCGACTTTCCTGTGCGGCGACGAGCGCATCCAAAGTCGCCCGCTTCACGCGATCTGCTCCACAAAAATGCGGACGCGACCGCCGCAAGCGAGCCCCACGGCCCAAGCCTCTTCGTCCGCGACGCCGAACTCAAGCAGCTGCGGCGTGCCTGCCGCCAACACTTCCGAGGCCGTCTCGATCACCGCCCCCTCGACGCATCCCCCCGAAACCGAACCTTCAAAATGACCTTCCGAATTCACGGCCAGGAGACTGCCCGGCGGACAAGGAGAGGAGCCCCAGGTTTCAACAACCGTCGCCAGCGCAACACCGAGTCCCCGCGCCAGCCATCGCTGCGCCAAGCCGAGCGGATCTCCTGCCTCAAGCGGAGACCCGGGCTCGCTCGTCGAATCCCCCGACCCGCCCGCGACCGCGCCGACGAATAACACCTCTGCGCCGGGCGGAAGTCGGACATAGAGCGCATCGTTATGCACCACACCATCCACCGCGACCGCGGCATGCGCGAGCTGTCCCTCGAGTTCGGGATAGCGCGCATGCACTTGGCGAATCAGATCATCGACCCGCTTCGATTCGAAGTCCGCCTCGGCTTCACCGTTCGTGAAGCGCTGCTGGGCGCTGGAGAAAACGACGGTGATCAAGGTCTCAAGCTCAGGAGGACTTCGAATCGATGGCGTCCAGCACACGCGGCGGCGACATCGGCAGGCTTCGGAAGCGCACGCCGGTCGCTGCACACATTGCGTTCGCCACCGTGCCGAGCGGCGGCACGATCGGCGTTTCGCCCACGCCGCGCACGCCGTACGGATGCAGCGGATTCGCAACCTCGATGATCTGCGTATCGATCATCGGGAGGTCCGAAGCGACGGGGACGCGGTAGTCGAGGAAACCCGAATTCTCGACCTTGCCGTCGGCATCCCAGACGTATTCCTCATTCAGCGCCCAGCCGATGCCCTGCGCCGCGCCGCCCTGAAACTGCCCTTCCACGAACGTCGGATGAATGGCCTTCCCCGCGTCCTGAAGAACCGTGTAACGCACGACGCGGGTCACCCCGGTTTCGGGATCGACTTCGAGATCACAAAGATGAACCCCAAACGCCGGTCCGGCCGCGGGCGGATTCACGGAGGCGCTCGCCACCACGGGCCCACCCGTCATGCGCATCTGTCGGGCGATCTCCTGCAGGCTCAGCGAACCCTTTTCCGCATCGCCATTCGTCGCAACCGCGTTCCCGTCCTGCCATTCTACGCTGTCGAGTTCGATATCCCACATCGTCGCCGCGCGCGCGCGGAGATGATCGACGACTTGACGCGTCGCTTCGATGACCGCCATCCCCGTCGCGTAGGTCACGCGGCTTCCGCCTGTGACATCGCAGTACCCGACGGCATCCGTATCGCCGATCAAAGGCCGCACGCGCGTCACGTCGATGCCGAGTTCTTCGGCGGCCATCAGCGCCATGCTCGCGCGCGAGCCCCCGATATCGGGATTCCCCGTGCGAACAACGGCTGAGCCGTCATCGTTCACACTCACCGTCGCGCTCGACTGCATGCCGGCATTAAACCAGAACCCCGCCGCCACACCGCGGCCTTGATTCGTCTCGAGCTTCGCCTTGTAATGCGGATGGTTCTTCGCGGCCTGAAGCGTTTCCTTGAATCCAATCGCCTCAAAGCGCGGACCGTATTTCGCTCGGTCGCCTTCTTCCACCGCGTTCTGCAATCGTAGATCGACGGGATCACGGTCGAGCTTGATCGCAAGTTCGTCGATCAGCTGCTCCGAGGCAAAGGCCGCGATGGGCGCGCCGGGCGCTCGATAAGCCGCCACCCGCGGTTTATTTACCAACACATCAAGGCCCAGAATTTTGAAGTTGGGAATCACGTAGGGCGTGAAGACCGTCATGCAGGCGGCCCCGACCGGCGAGCCCCGAAAGGCCCCCGTCTCAAATTCGAGGCGCGTCTCGCAGGCGACAAAAGTGCCGTCCGCCTTCGCACCGATCCGCGCCCACATCCGCGAACCTGAAGTCGGCCCCGTGCCCCGAAAAACCTCGTCCCGGGTCATCGTCATCTTGACGGGGCGCCCGGATTTCCGCGAGAGAACAAGCGCGGCGGGCTCAACGTAGACCGGAATCTTGCCGCCGAAGCCACCGCCGATTTCCGTCGGCGTCACCTTGATCGTATTCGGATCCGTCCCGGTGATCGTGGCCACTTCGCCCTTCACGTTGAAGGCGCCCTGAGTCGAGGCCCAGATCTCACTCGTGCCATCTTCCCGCGCGTTCGCGAGGCAGGCATGAGGCTCGATATAGCCCTGATGAACCATCGGCGTTTCAAAGAGGCCTTCCACGATCACGTCCGCTTCCGAAAAGCCGCCGTCGAGATCGCCCCCTTCGAAGATCACTTGATTCGTAATATTGCTATCGCCTTCAGGCAGCTCACCCGAGCCCTGGGTCTCCTGGCCTTCGTGAAGGATCGGCGCGCCGGGCGCGAGGGCCGCTTCGATCGAAAGCACGGGCTTCAGCACTTCCCACTCGACCTTGATCAGCTTGCCCGCCTCGCGTGCGATCTCGTCCGAAGTCGCCGCCACCGCCGCGAAAGCGTGCCCGTGATAGAGCACCTTCTCCCGCGCGAGGACCGTACGCTGATTCGCGCCGAAATCGATGCCTGTGGAACCCGCCGGGATCCAGGCCATCGGCACGTCGGGGAAATCTTCGGCCGTGATCACAGCGCGCACCCCCGGCATTTTCTCAGCCGCGCTCGTATCGATCGAAAGAATCCGCGCGTGGGCGTAGGGACTGCGCACGAAAACGCCGTGGATCATCCCCGGCAGCGCATAGTCCGCGCCGAAACGAGCGCGTCCGGTCACCTTATCGAGACCGTCATGCCGGATCGGCCGCGTCCCGATCTGCTTAAACTTCTTCTCGCCCGCTTCGCCCTGACCTCGTGACGTATCGGCTGCTGCGCTCATGCCGCGCCCTCCCGCATCACGGCCGCTGCATCCAGCACGGCCCGAATAATCTTGTCATAGCCCGTACAGCGACAGAGATTGCCGGCCAGGTAATACCTCGCCTCCTCTTCCGTCGGGTCGGGATTTTTCTCGATCAGCTTCTCCGCCGCGACCACGAAACCCGGCGTACAGATGCCGCATTGCAGAGCACCATGCTCGAGGAATTGCTGCTGCACCACCGAGAGCTTCGAGCCCTGAGCGATGCCTTCGACGGTCTGTACCGAACGGCCCTCGGCTTCCGCCGCAAGGACGAGACAGGCGGGGACCAATCGACCCTCGAGAACCACGGAGCAGGCTCCGCAGTCTCCTGTCGTGCAGCCCTCTTTGGTTCCCGTTAGGCCAAGATCGTCCCGGAGCACTTCAAGCAGGCTTTGCTGGCCCGCGCAGAGAAACTCCGTCTCTTCCCCGTTAATCGTTGTCTCGACTCGAATCTTTGCCACTTCGGCCTCTCGGTTTTCTTCAATTGTCTAAAACAAGATGTCTGCGCGAAACCCACGCCAGACGACTCGTCGAACTAACGTGCGCCGGCACGCTCGTAGGCGCTCTGCGCAGCACGTCGCGTAAGCACCCCCGCAATCTTCTTGCGATACGAAACCGTGCCCCGCTTATCCGCAATCGGGTTCGCAGCTTCACTCGCTGCAGCCGAAGCGGCCTCGAGCGCTGCCGCCTCAAGCTTCGAACCCACAAGCGCCGCTTCGGCGTCGGGAACACGAATCGCCGTCGGCGCGACCGCCCCGAGAGCGACCCGAGCCGCCTGAACCGTCCCCGCGGCATCCAGCTGAAGCTGTACACCCGCGCCGACCACCGCGATATCCATCTCGGTCCGCGGAATCAGGCGCAGATACGCGTCCGCCGCATGATCCGCAGGCGTTGCCACCTTGAACTCAACCACGAGCTCGCCGCGCTGAAGCACGGTCTGCCCCGGACCCATCGTAAATTCCTCAACCGGCAACTCGCGCTCGCCCTTTGGCCCCGCGATCACCACGGTCGCGCCACACGCAATGAGCGCCGGGACCGAATCCGCCGCAGGAGATGCGTTACAAAGGTTGCCGCACCACGTCGCGCGCCCCTGAACCTGGGTCGACCCGATCAGGTCCGTCGCTTCCGCGAGCCCGGGCCAGCGATTCTTGATCGTCTGGTTCTCAAAGATCTCCGCCGCCGGCACGGCCGCTCCAAGCGTCAGCCCACCCGCGTCGAGCTGGGTCCGCATCAGCCGCGGAATCCGCTTCACGTCCACAAAAACCGAAGGCGGGGGCGGCGCATCGGGCACGCCTCGGCGCAGTCGCGTCTGAACAAGGAGATCAGTTCCGCCGGCCAAAATGCGGGCGCCATCTTCGGCTGCCAAAAGCGCAACCGCGCCTTCGACCTCGGTGGGGGCTTCAAATCGGGACGCTTCCAAGGGGGCCACTCCTTTTTCTTGGGACCTCCCGATTATGGCGCGTTCCGCGGCGGGATCCCAATCGGCCCCAGCCGGCTCAGTTCGTCGACCCGCCGGCGTCCGGCGAAGCCTCCAAAACGGCGGAGGGATAACTCGCCCGGTACGGATGCCCATATCCCCAGCGATAGGGTGTGGGGAAGACAGGATGTCCCCCAAGGCGGACGCCCGCCTTCATCATCCAGCCAACGAACGGATTCGCCTCCCCCGATATGCATTCGCCGAAGGCCCCGTCCGCCCGCAGCCGAGCGGCCGCATCGCCGCCGCACCAATACGCGATGTCATGCTCCACGCAGCAATCGACATTCCACGCGGCATCGAACACACCGGAACAGCCATCGGTCACAAAGGGGCGGATCGGCGCAGCCCCTTCATTCGCGCCGGATTCGGCGCATTCTTCCGCGGCCCGCGCACTCAGCTTGGCCCCCGCGACGGGGTCGCTGCGATAGGGCTCGGGCGCGTGCTGCATAGGCCTGCACCCTGCGCACACCCAGAGGAGGAGAACGAGGAGCGGCAAGACCATCGCGACCTGGCTGCTTGCCAAACGCGGCCGCGGCGCGGCGAAAGAAAACGCCCGGGAGTGCGACGCAAGCTTTGGCTTACGCATGCGATCTCCCGGGCGATTCAAACGCGTCGAACTAACTCGCAGCTGCAATATCAGCGAGGATCGCTTCCGCGTGGCCGGCGAGGTCGAGGCTATCGCCTTCGACGTCGTAGGCCTTCGCGATCTTGCCATCCGGGCTGATCAGGTAGCTGATGCGTCGCGGGATACCGGCTTCGAAATACTTCTCGCCTTCTTCCCGACACGCGTCGTACGCAGCGCCCACCGTCTTATCCGTGTCGGACAAGAGCACGTAGGGAAAGCCTTCACTCTCAGCGAACGTCTTCTGGTCCGCTACAGAGTCGAAAGACGCACCGAGCACAACGGCATTGGCTGAATCCAACTTGGCTTTTTGATCACGGAACCCGTGACCTTGAACCGTTCAACCGGGTGTCGAGGCTTTGGGGTACCACCACATCACGACCCATTTCCCAGCAAAGTTCGAAAGGGAAACTTCGTTCCCGTCCTGATCCTTCGCCGAGAATGCGGGCGCGTCGCTACCAACTGCGAGCATTGCATTCTCCTGATTTGAGTTTCTGGTCCCGAGTCTGCGGGACCCACTCAGTGTAGCGAGATTTCAGCTCTCTTCGCCGAAGAATGCGAGCAGTTCCTGGTTCAGCGCCTCGGGCTGCTCCTCCGCCACCCAATGCGCACACCCCTCAATCACGCCGCCCCGCACATCTTTCGCAATCCGCCGCGCCGAGACTTCCGTGTATTTCCCAAAACTCATTGAGCCGCCCAGCGCGAGCACGGGCATCTCAAGCGGCGTCTTGGCATTTTCTTGGTTGTGCTTCAGGTCGGTATAGAGCGCGCCGTAATGCGCCATGCTCGCGCGCATCGCCCCCGGCGCCGAAAACGAGGCGACATACTCGTCGATGTCCGCCTGGCTGAAAGCGCCCGGGTTATAACAATCGCGGTAAAAATGCGTGAGGAACATGCGCTCGCGGCCCGTTACCAAGGCCACCGCGATATCCGGCTCGCGATTGAAAGAGAGATGAAAGAGCCGCGTGAAATAGCTGTTGGCTTCCGCTTCATCGATCGTGATCGCGACATCGAGAATCACAAGCCGGCGAACGTCTTCGGGATGAGCCGATGCGTAGGCATACGCGGTCGGGCCGCCGAAATCATGGCCAACGAGAAAGATCTTCTCGAAACCCAGGGACCGAACGAGCTGAAAAATATCCTCGGCGACCGTCCGTTTATCGTAGCCATCAATCGGCTTCGAGCTTTGACCGAAGCCGCGCAGATCCGGGGCGATGACCGTGTACTTCTCCGCCAAGGCGGGGATGACCTTGCGCCACATGTACCACGTCTGCGGCCAACCGTGAAGCAGGACGATCGGATCGCCCTGCCCTGCGCGCACGTAGTGAATGCGCTGACCGTTCACCGCGGCGGCGTGATGCTCCCAACAAGGCTCTTCGCCTAACATCGAGAGCAATCTCCCGCGACTTCGATCACGCGCGCGAGGAGCGTCGCGAGCTCGTCGCGAGTCGCGGCGGTGACGGTGATATGTCCGAGCTTCCTGCCCGGGCGCGGCGCCTTGCCGTAGTCGTGGACAAAAACGCCGGGAACACCTTGCAGCGAAGCGAGATCCGGAATCGTGCCCACGAGATTCAACATCGCCGAGAACCCCTCTGCCTCGGTCTCCCCAAGAGGCATCCCGGCGACGGCACGGATCTGATTCTCGAACTGACTCGCTGGCGCGCCCTCGATCGTCCAGTGCGTCGAGTTGTGGACGCGACAGGCCATCTCGTTCGCCACCAGCCGATCACCAAGCTGAAAGAACTCCACCACCAGGACACCGACATAGTCGAGTTTCGCCATGATGGCCTCGAGGCCCGCGGAAGCCTTCTCAAACAAGGCCTCATCCACGTTTTCCGCCGGCGCAGTCGAAAGGTGCAGAATCCCGTCAACATGAACGTTTTCCGTCGCGGGCCAGTAGCGCATGCTGCCGTCTCGCCCGCGCGCAGCCCCAATTGAGATCTCTCGGTCGAACGGAACGAATCCTTCCAGGACGAGATCTTCTCCGCCGAGCGTGTCCCAGGCGGCCGTAACATCCGCGGCATTCCGAAGCACGGCCTGGCCTTTGCCGTCGTAGCCAAAGCGTCGAGTTTTCAAAACGCCGGGCAAGCCAATCTCGGCGACCGCAGCGTCAAGCTCCTCCCGGCTCGAAACCGGGGCGAAGGGCGCGGGTTCGATGCCCAGGCTTTGAAAGAAGCGCTTCTCGAGCAATCGGTCTCCAGAGAGAACCAGCGCTTCCGGCGCAGGATGGACGGGCACTCGCGAGACGAGGGCTTCCACGGTCTCCCGCGGCACGTTCTCAAATTCGTAGGTCACGACATCGCAGGCCGCGAGAGCGTCAAGCGCCTCCGCGTCATTCCAGTCCGCAGCAAGATGTGTCGTCACCTGCCCCGCCACGGCGTCGGGCGTCGGATCCAAGACGAGCGTCTCGACGCCTAACGTCTTTGCCGCCTTCGCCAGCATCTGCCCGAGCTGACCGCCCCCGAGAATTCCGACCCTCATCGTCATGCCCTACTGCTTCGAAGGGTCGGGTGTGGCGAGCACCTTCGTCGTTTGCTGCTCGCGCCATTCACTCAGGCGCTTGCGAATCGGTGCGTCCGTCGTTGCGATCATCGAGGCCGCAAGCAGCGCCGCGTTCACTGCGCCGGATTTTCCGATCGCGAGAGTGCCAACCGGGATCCCCGCAGGCATCTGCACGATCGAAAGCAAGGAATCCATCCCGGAGAGGGCCTTGCTCTGGACCGGCACCCCGAGCACAGGCACCCAGGTTTTCGCAGCCAGCATCCCCGGCAGATGCGCCGCGCCGCCGGCCCCCGCGATGATCGCGCGAATTCCGCGCTCTCCCGCGGTCTCGGCGTATTCGAAGAGCAAATCCGGAGTGCGATGGGCTGAAACCACCCGGGTCTCGCAGGGAATCTCCAGAGCTTCGAGCGTCTGCGCGGCATGCTCCATCGTCGGCCAGTCCGAGGTGGAACCCATCACGATGCCGACGAGCACGTTTTCGTCCTTGGCCATGCGCTTCGACACTCCTTGATCGGCCGCCGATCGGCGGCGAGAGAACCTAAGATTTATGCCTGGCCTTAAGAGAGCCCGACACGCCGGTTTTATAGCAAGGCCGGATGCGAGGAGCCTCTCCTTCTGGCGCGTCCCCGGGGAGGCCGCGTAATATAGAAGAATGATGCCCCGCCTCGCCGCACGCGCCCTCTCACGCGTCCTCGCCTTCGCCCTCGCCTTCGCCCTCGCCCTCGCCCTCGCCGCTCTGATCTTCGCCGCGCCGGTCGCCGCGGCAGCTCCGCCCAACATTCTGATCATTCTCGCGGACGATCTTGGCTGGCGCGACGTTTCGTACCACGAGAGCGAGATTCGAACCCCCGAAATCGACCGCATCGCCCGGGAAGGCATCGAACTCGACCGCTTCTACGTCCAACCCACCTGCAGCCCCACCCGCAGCGGCCTTATGACCGGCAAATCGCCCCTGCGTCTCGGCATCACCACCCCGATCTCGAAGAACCAGGAAACGGGTCTGCCCCTCGATGAACGGATCCTGCCCCAGTACCTCGCCGACGCCGGGTACCAAAGTCTGATGGTCGGGAAATGGCATCTCGGCCATCACACGCCTGACCAATTCCCCCACGCCCGCGGCTTCGAGTCTTTCTACGGGCATGTCACAGGGGGCGTCGGCTACTGGGACCATAATCACGGCGGCGGCCATGACTGGCAGCGCAACGGCGAGACCCTGCGCGAGGGCGGCTACACGACGACCCTGATCGCGGACGAAGCCATCCGTGTCCTGAAAGCCCGCGACACCCAGCGCCCGACCTTCCTTTACGTCGCCTTCAACGCCCCCCACCTCCCCAACGAAGCGCCTCACGAGGCTATTTCCCGCTATCCCGAAATTCAGGATCCCAAACGGCGCCTCCACGCCGCCATGGTCAGCGAACTCGACGCTGCCGTCGGGCGTGTCGTCGCCGCCTTCGAAGCTGAAGGGCTCCTCGAAAATACGATCGTGCTCTTCTCAAGCGATAACGGCGGCTTGAACAAGAGCGCTTATCCCCAAGGCATGAAGACCGTCGTCACCGCGCTCACCAATGTCTTCGGCCGGCCACAGCCCCTCGACGGCCTCGAGTTCCTCGCCGCCAACGTGCAGGACGGTGCCAGCCGGAATTTCCCACTATCTCGCGGCAAAGGCAGCGTGAGGGAGGGCGGTGTCCGCGTCCCCGCTGCAATCTGGTGGCCCGGCCGCCTTGCGGGTCTAAAGCATGAAGGCTTCATGTCCATCTCGGACGTGTTGCCCACATTGCTCGAAGCAGCCGGCGCCGAGGCCATGATCCCGGACGACCTCGACGGCGCGAGCCAGCTGGGTGCGCTGCGCGACGAACCCGACGGCGAGGCGGCGGCCTCGGACACGCCTGATTATGCGGTGGCCGGACTCGAGGGCGTGGCTCTATTCCGCGCGCCCTGGAAGCTGGTCAACCTCGACGCGCCCGAGCTCTACCAGATCTATGATGATCCAAAGGAAAAGCGAAATCTCGCGGCAGCGAATCCGGAGATCGTGCGCGCGCTCGTCGCCGCCGCCGAGAAGTTCCCTGCGCCCGCCCCCGTTGGCGGAAAAATCGTACGCACTCTCCTCGACCCCGATCGGTTTGGGGGCCCTGAAGACCGCGCCCCCTGGGCGGAGGCCGCGCGGGATCGTGCGCTTGGCGTGGCGCCCGCGATCCCGTAGCTTTCGCGCTTCGCGTCTCAAGCTTCGCCTTGCGACCTTCGAATTCAACCCGGACCGGAGCCCTATGAGCATGCCCCTCACGACCGACGATACCGTTGAAATCTCCCAGCTTTACGCGCGCTACAACACCGCGATTGATACCGGCGACGGCAAGACTTTCGCGAATTGCTTCACGCCTGATGGCCATTTCAATAGCGGCCATTCCCTCCAGGACGGCCATGAAGCGATTGCCGAATTCGCTGTCGGAACCCATAAAGCCCTTCCGGGGATGCGACATAACGCGACGAACATCCTGATCGAAGGCGAAGGCGACAACGCAACGGGATCCGCCTTCTTGATCGGGTACAACACCGACGGCGGATACAAAGTCATCGTGACGGGCCGCTACCGCGACGAGCTCACCCGAACTCCCGAAGGCTGGCGCTTCACCAAGCGCGTCTTCACGATGGATCAATAGGCGGGCGGGACGTGGGCCTGCTTTCACCCTACCGAGTGCTCGACCTCACGGACGTGCGCGGCCAGATTGCCGGCATGATGTTAGGCGACCTCGGCGCAGATGTGATTCGCGTCGAACCGACCGGAGGCAGCGCCGCCCGCAGCGTCGGCCCTTTTCTGGATCCCGCCGACAGTCTCTCTGAATCCGATCGCAGCCTCAGCTTCTCTGTCTACAATCGCAACAAGCGATCCGTCGAGCTCGACTTCGAGAGTCCCGACGGTCAAGCGACGCTCCTCAAGCTCGTTGCGGGCGCAGATTTCTTGATTGACTCGGGGCCGCCGAGTCTGCTGGATGAGGTCGGGCTCGACTTCGAGCGTCTCCGCGAGGTGAATCCGCAGCTTGTGCATGTGCGGGTGACGCCTTTCGGCAGCGATGGCCCGATGGCGGATTTCCCCGCCGCGGATCTCACGATCGCTGCCCTGGGTGGACCGATGTCCGTTCAAGGCACCCCGGATCGGCCGCCTATGCGCCTCAGCATTCCCCAGGTCTGGCGGCATGCGGGTGCGGAAGCCGCCGTCGCTGCCATGATCGGCATCGAACGCGTGCGCACGACCGGGGAAGGCGTCTTTATCGACGTCTCGGCCCAAAGCGCGATGACCTGGACGATGCTGAATGCCATGACGGCCTCCGCGATCCAGGGTTTCGACTACGAACGCGACGGCGCGGGCTTGCAGATCGGCCCCGCCGCCTTCCCCCTCGTCCACAAGTGCAAGGACGGTTATGTCATCGCCCTGATCCTTGGGGCGCTGACGGGAAAGATTCAGTCTTGGCTGCTTGAGGCGGGCACGATCGACGAAGCCTGGCTCGCACGCGAGGACTGGAGCACCTACGACTACCGCGTTTTCCGCGGCGGCGAGTTTGCGATTCCGAAGGATGAACTCATCGAGACCATCCGTGGTTTCTTTGCGACGCGGAATCGCGCGGACCTCTTCTACCGCGGCCTCGAACTCGGCGCGACGATTGCGCCCGTCATGACGCTGGACGATATGCTGAGCTTTGAGCAACTCGTCGAGCGGGATTATTTCGTCGATCTCGAACTCCCCGCTGGCCCGACAGTCCGCGCGCCCGGCCCCTTCTCACGACCGAGCGAAACGCCCATCGAGATTCGCCGAAGGGCGCCCCGACTGGGTGAGCATACAGAAGAGATCCTGCAGGAACTCTCCGACTCACCCCGCGCGCGCTTCCCCCTCGTCGTTCCGCCCGCGTCGGATGCAGGCGACGAGGCAGGGGCTGGAACCGGGCCCGGTCAAAAAGGCCTGCCTCTCGAAGGCCTCAAGGTCGCGGATTTCAGCTGGGTCGGCGTCGGCCCCATTTCGGGCAAATACCTCGCCGATCATGGCGCCACCGTCTTCCGAATCGAATCCGCCACCCGCGCCGACAATTTGCGGACGGCCGGCCCCTTCAAAGACGACGAGGCGGGCTGGAACCGCTCGCATTTCTTTGGCGAGTTCAACACCTCGAAACGCAGCATCGCCATCGACTTGAAGCATGAACGCGCGAACGAAATCACGGACAAAATTCTCGAATGGGCCGATGTCGTGCTCGAGAGCTTCACGCCGGGCGCCGTAAACCGCATGGGCATCGGCTACGAAACCGCACGCAAAGCCAACCCCGGCGTCATCATGGTGAGCTCGTGCCTGATGGGGCAGACCGGACCGATCGCAGCCATGGCGGGCTACGGCTACCACGCCGCAGGCGTCGCGGGCTTTTTCGATATCACCGGCTGGCCCGACCGCGATCCCGTCGGCCCCTGGAACGCCTATACCGATACCGTCGCCCCGCGCTTCCTCACGACCACACTCCTCGCTGCGCTCGACCATAAACGGCGCACCGGCGAGGGCCAACATATCGACCTCGGGCAAATGGAGGCCGCTCTCCATTTCCTGGCACCCGAAATCATCGCGCGCCAAACCACCGACGCCGTGTTCACCCGAAATGGCAATCGCGCCCGGGACGCTGCACCCCAGGGCGTCTATCCCTGCGCAGGGCAAGACGAGTGGTTCGCCATCGCCGTGGAAAACGATGCGCAGTGGCAAAGCCTAAAGCAAGTCCTGGGCGACCCCGCATGGGCGCGGAACCCCGCCCTCGATTCGGTCTCGGGCCGACTCGAAGCCCACGATGCAATCGACGCCGCCCTCGCCGACTGGACCCGGGACCGAAAGCCCCGCGAGATCATGCAGCAGCTCGGCAGCGCCGGCGTACCCTCAGGCCATGTCCAGCGCAGCCATGACCTCCTCGACGACCCGCAATATCTGCATCGCGGTTTTCACCACCACCTCGATCATCCCGAGATGGGCCGCATCCCTCACTCTGGACATCAATTCAGAGTCAGCGGCTACGAGAACGGACCGCGCTCTGCCGCGCCCGTCCTCGGTGGCGACAGTTTCGAGATCCTCGCCGAGGACCTGGGCATCGATCCCGAACTGATTGCGGAGTGGATGGGCGCGGGCGCGCTAAACTAAGCGCGTGGAAACACCTCCCTCGGATCGCCTCCCCGCGCGCGGCATCGGCCTCGCCGTTTCGGCCTATCTCGTCTGGGGCCTCACTCCGCTCTACTGGAAAGCCATCGCCGAATTTCCGGCGACCGAAGTGCTGATCCCGCGGATTCTCTGGAGCGTCGTCCTCCTCTGGGTCATCGCCCAGGCGACCGGACGCATGAGCGAAATCGGAGCCGACGGCGGCAAGGCCTGGCTCTGGACGGCGACGGCGGCGCTGCTCCTCGCCGGCAATTGGGGCGTCTTCATCTACGCGATCCAAATTGACCAGGTCATCGCCACAAGCCTCGGCTACTACATCAATCCGCTGATGAGCATTCTGCTGGGCATGCTGATTCTCGGCGAGCGCCTCAACCCACTCCAGGCGCTCGCCGTCGCCGTCGCAGCGGTCGGCGTCACGACGCTCACGCTGATGGCCGGAGAGCTGCCCTGGATCTCTCTCGTCCTCGCCCTCTCCTTCGCGCTCTACGGCTTGATCCACAAGCTCCGCCCACAGCCTCCCCTCGGCGGCCTACTCCGCGAGATGCTGGTCCTCTCGCCCATCGCGCTGCTCGCATTGGCGGGCTTTGCATCGGGCGCTGTTTCGGAAGCCCCCTCAACACTCACACAAGCCTCCCTGGGACAGCATGCCGTCCTCTCACTCACGGGCTTGGTCACGATCGTCCCCCTTCTGCTTTTTCACGCCGCAACGAAACAGCTTCCCCTCGTCGCGGTCGGCATGTTCCAATACATCGCCCCAACGATTACCCTGGGCCTCGCCACCTTCGTTTACGGCGAGCCCTTCACGCGCTCTCACGCGATTGGCTTCGGCCTGGTTTGGATGGGCCTCATTCTTTTCAGCTACGACAGCATTCGCCGCTCCCGCGCACAGCGCGCGAACCAAGCCGCACTCCGCACATAACCCACTCGCGAATTGCCGCTCCGAAGTTTTTTTCGGGATGCGCGTTCGGCAATGTGCAACTCCGCCTCCGTCGCCCCGTCCACACTCATGATTCGCTCGTTCAATGCGGCGCATCGGACATGCAAGCCAAACGAAGTTTGGCCGCGAGAGGGCCTCTATTGCCCGATTTCGGACACTTAACGTTCTTCTTCGAGTTGACAGTCGAGGGCGCTGATGTGAAGATCCGGCGATCAAACGAACTCTAGTCGCGGAGCTGCGGCGCGAGACGAATTGCTGAACTTGCTGTGACGCGCGACATCATCTCGGTCGAGGTGGAGGGGACGCGCGCCGAACGTTTCGCGGAGAAACCATGACACCCGAAGAGATTGCATTCGAATTCGCCGAGATTTTTGAAGATCTCCCGCCCGAGCAGATCAATGAAATGCTCGCCAAGAACATCCCCTTCGAAACGATCGAGTTCTTTTCGCAGTACGCGGATGCGTTCGCGGACGGCGCGGGCATCAAGGGCGAAGCGCGCAGCCGCCTCCCGAACCTGCTCCTGTTTGGCTACCTCGTGCGCGTGCTCGAAGATCGACTCCTCCCCGAGCCGACTCTTAGTTAAAAAAGTGCAGAGCACTTTTTGGGCCGCAGGCGCTTTGTTAAAAAAGTGCAGAGCACTTTTTGGGCCGCAGGCGCTTTCCTGAAAGTGCAGGGCACTTTCTCGCCGCAGGCGCCTTGTTAAAAAAGTGCAGAGCACTTTTGGGGCCGCGGGCGCTTTCCTGAAAGTGTGGGGCGCCGCCTTGTTGCGGGCGCTTGGCTGAACGTGTCGGGTGGATGAGATAGGGTTGGATGCGGCCGATCGGGGCCATCGCGGAGGGGAACGACGATGGGACGGAGTGAAGTACGGACGGATGCAGCGCCCGCGCCAGTGGGACCCTATTCCCAGGGCATCAAGACCGGGGACATGGTCTTCGTTTCTGGCCAGATTCCCCTCGACCCCGAAACCGGCGTAAAGGTCGAAGGCGAGATCGAAGCTGAAACACGGCAGGTCCTCGCAAATCTGCGCGCCGTCCTCGAAGCTGCCGGCAGCAGCATGGAACACGTCATCAAAGCCACGGTCTACCTCACCGACCTCAGCCTGTTCCCCCGCGTGAACGCGGTGTACGCAGAAGCGTTTAACAGTGATCCCGCGCCCGCACGCGTCACTGTCGGTGTCGCGGCCCTGCCCCTCGGCGCGGCGGTTGAAATCGACGCGATCGCCATCGCCACGGCCCCGACCGACTAGCGCGTCCCTTCTCGGTATCGAGGCCGGGAAGCGCATCCCGACGACTCAGAAACCGTCTTGATCTCGGTTGTCGGAGGTTTTCTCTGCGGCCTCATCGGCCGCGGCTGATCCTCCATCGCGGGCTCCGAACCCGAGGTCGCTAAGCCTTGTCGTTGCCGCGGTTTGGGCTGCGCGCTCGGCGGCTTCTTTCTCCTCGAAGCGTTTCCCGAGCCGCGGCAAATTGACGGCGTTCACGACGACATGCGCGGCGATCGGGGCGGCGAGCTGGCCCGTCCATTCGAAAAGCGCGCCAAAGCCGACGCCCATCACCACTGCGAAAGCGCTCCAGAGCGCGAGCTCGCGGCGGGGCATGAAATGGCATGCCCCAAAAGCCAGGCTGGCCCAAAAGAGACCCACCGCCGGCTGCAGGGCCCCCCGAAAGAACATCTCCTCCGCGAACCCACTGGCCAAGGCGAGCAGAATCCCGTCCGCGACACTCAGGCCGGCGACGCCTTCTCCGAGAA
The DNA here is from genome assembly GCA_045106235.1 of Myxococcota bacterium. Taxonomy (GTDB): domain Bacteria; phylum Myxococcota_A; class UBA9160; order UBA9160; family UBA4427; genus UBA4427. Next base: position 254,352 of record JBGCEJ010000012.1, on the reverse strand, counting down.
GATCCGCCAACGCCTCACCGAGATCGCTCCACTGGGTCAGTGCTTCAGAAATCGCGATGGCCGCTAAGCCGGCCAAGGCCCCCACTCCGATCGCAGCAAGAGGTGACCAGGCGGTCTCGGCCGCTGCGATACTGGGATGGAAGATCGACTCGCCGGGGGTCCACATACGCCAGAGCAGCGCCCCGCACCCCATCACACCGTAGAAGACCAGTCCAGCCCGCATGAGATCCTGGGGATCGACGGGCTCTGGGGCCTCTTCTGGCTCCTCACCGAGCTCGAAGCCCGGGTCGTCATCGCCCCACATCGAAGCCCCTTTCACGCATCCTCAGCTAAACCCACCCAAGGCCCGCGACTGGACCTGAATCCCCCCACAGGGCCACTTTGTCTTGCCCTACAGGGAACCGGTGGGTAGCCTATTTCGCGCAACATTCCCCACCAGGCCTATTTCAGCGAACTGCGCGAGCCAGACCCGCGCGATTCTGCGCTGCCTGAAAGCCATCATCGGCGCCCAAGAAGCGGCGCCTGGCCTCGATAGAACCGCATCCCTTTGCCCAAGCATCGCCGATGCCGCGCTTTCGAATAATTGAACGAGGATAAAAATGGACCAGAGAGTCCCGATGACTCCGGGAGGGTTCGAAACCCTCAAGGCGGAGTTGGCCCGATTGAAATCCGTCGATCGGCCCGAGAACATCAAAGATATTGAGGAAGCGATCGCTCACGGCGACCTCTCCGAGAATGCTGAATATCACGCTGCCAAGGAGAAGCAGGCGATGATCGCCGGCCGGATGGCGCTGCTCGATGACAAGATTGCCCGTGCGCAAATCATCGACAATACGGGCGAAACCCCGGATAAGGTGCGCTTTGGCGCCACGATCACGCTCCAGGACATCGAGACGGACGAAAAGGTCGAATATACGATCCTGGGCGAAGACGAGGCCGATGCCAAACGAGGCCGCATTTCTGTGACCTCCCCCGTGGCCCGCGCCCTCATGAACAAAGAAGTGGGAGACGAGGTCAACGTGAAAGTGCCCAAGGGTACGCGTGAGCTCGAGGTCCTCGAAATCCGCTTCGACGCCGTCTAGCCGCCGACCCGCGCCGTCTATTTTCGATTTTTCGGGGGCCCGAGGCCAATCTGCCGGCTCCTGAGCGTTGCGATCAGGTGGCCACGGTATAAACTCCGGCTCCCAGCGTTCCCCGGTAGCTCAGCTGGTAGAGCAGGCGGCTGTTAACCGCCTTGTCGCAGGTTCGAGTCCTGCCCGGGGAGCCAGGTTTCTGAAAAGCCATCGAACTTCGGTTCGGTGGCTTTTTTCGTTCAGGCTTCTGGATCGCGCGGAAGTTCGATCGCCGTGAGCCACCAGGAAATCCCGCGCCGCCTAAACACGAATCTCAGCTCTTCGTCATCGTCATTCGGCACCCAAACCGAGAACCGGCTCAGCGTCTCGCGATCCATCCGCGCATCCGCAAAAAGCTCGCCCTGCTCCTCCTCCGTCGTCGACGAGGTCTCCCCGCGCCGGCCCCTGCCCTCGTGACGGCCGCCTGCAGTCGACGGCGTCTTCGAATGGCCCCGCGCGAGCTGCGCCAGCCCCGCCGGCGTCACCGAGGCGTCGACGATGCCATCCACGACCTTCGAGGCGAGTCCGATGGCGAACGCGCCCAGCGGATTCTCCGCCACGCCCTTCGGGCTGCCCGCGAGGATCTGCGCGTTGAACTCGGCTTTGAGCGAGGTGCGGACGGCCGGAAAATCAACGCGGTCTTCGAGCCCCGCGGCGTCTTCCTCTTCGATCGCGGTCCGGAAACCGGAGAGCGCCACCACAGGAGAGAACCAGAAATAGGCCGCAGCCAAACAAGCCACGACGACGATTCCAACGATTCCGCTTTTCATCTCAGTTCAGCCTCATTATTCGCTTACACAAAGCCTACTACACCTCGAACGTGCCAAATCGTCTCAAGCGCAGAGGCGAGACCCACGCCATTCGATATTCGTTATTCGCCTTGCTCGCGATTGACAGGCCGCGTTCCGAGCCGACGTTCTGCGCTGATATTCCGAGTAGGTAAGATCCCCAAGACGGAGGAAATCCACGATGACCGATCTCACACGGCGACTTCACGACGAACTCGAAAACTTAAAGACGCATCGTGACGAACTTCGCGTCCAGCTCGACCTCGGAAGAATGGAAGCCCGAGATGCCTGGCATGAGCTTGAGGGGAAATGGAATGATCTGGAGGCGAAGCTCGCTGAGCTCGCCAGACTCGATCTCGAACCTGTCGATGATGTCAGTCACGCGGTCGAAGGCGCCGTCGAAGAGACGAAGATCGGACTCAAACTGACGGCTGAAGAGATTGGCGAAGCGGCTTCTCACCTCATCACGGAGATCAAAGAGGGCTTCCAGCGCCTGAAGGGCTGAAAAGAGGGGGCTTGACCTCACGCGAGCCCCGTGAGAGGCTTTCCGGAGCTTCGGTTCGTCCCTTTCAGAGGCGGACCGCTCGCCAGGAGGCTGATCATGTCCACATCCGTCGATTTCCGAACCCGGAGACATTGCGACCGCGTCGCGCTCGACCGAGACGCGATTTTTGACACACTGATTCCGGAAGCGCTTGAGAAAAACGGAGCGCTGGCTGGTCGGGGCGTGGCCTACAAGAAGCTGCCCGCTCTCAGCCTCCAAGTCGAAGACCGAAGATTGGACCTGGCGGTCGAAAACGAGCGACTCGTCCTGAGCGAGTCTCCCCCTGCCCATCGCGCCCTTGCGAGCCTCGACGAAAGCGCCCTTTCGGACCTCGTTCAGGATTGGTCCACGACGATGGGCCTGGCCATGAAGACCCGAGTCAAAATCGTTGAAGGCGATTTCAATGAATGGATCGGATGGGAGCCCGTCTTTCGTGCGCTCTTCGATGCCCGCCCTGTGCATGAGGCAGGCGCAATTGGCTTTGATCAGATCGATGGAAGTCCACTCAACATCGAGCAGAGCTTCTCGATCGATGATGCGAATGATCGGCCGGACGAAATCGCGCATTTCCTCTCCCAGGCGGGCTACCTGCATATTCGCAACGTGTTTACCGAAGACGAGATGGCTTCCGTCTCCGCCGACCTCGACGCAGCGCTCGCCCGAGCACGCGCGGACGATGGCGCATCATGGTGGGCCGAAGATTCAAAAGGCAACGAACAAGCCGTTCGCATTCTCTATTTCCAAGAGCAGTCAGCGGCGCTTCGGACGCTGCTTGCCGACAAGCGTCTGCAATGGCTTGGATCGCTGACGGGCGATCCCTTCAAGAGCGAGAAGACGGGGACCCATCAGCAAGCGGAAGGCCTTGTTAAGCCCCTCGATATTCAAACAGGACTCTCCGACCTCCCATGGCACAAGGACTGTGGGCAGGGCGGCCATTCCTACCTTTGCAATAGCTTGACCGTGGGCATCTCCGTTACGGGCGCGGACTCTGAGAGTGGCGCTCTGGGCATTGTCCCGGGATCTCATCGCGCCAACGTCCAGACCGCGGGGAAGGACGAGAGCCTAGACATGCCGGCACTCAAACTCGAGACGCGGACCGGCGACCTGACGATTCATTGCAGCGATACCCTTCACCGCGCCCATCGCCCAACAAAGCGACCGCGCAAAGTGGTCTACACCGGGTTCCGGCTCGGCCTCAAGCCCGGGGATGCCGTTGAAGAGGTCTCTAAAGAGCAGGTCCGCGCGGAGCGCGCGCGACTAACAAACGTGCAGGACCGGATCGCCACCGCCGGCGCCGGTGCGGGCAAGAGCGAGTTCGTCGCCCTCGAAGACGCGGACCGCTAGCGCCCGCGTCGTCTTCGTCGCCTTCGCTCCGCCTCGCCGCGCCCCGGCCACCGCTCCGCCATTCCCACCAAGTTCGAGAATTCCGCCGCGACCCGATTGCGGCGCGGCCACGTGACGGATGCACACTCCGCGAGCTTATTTCGCCGTCTGCACTTCATTTACAGATGTTCTGCGGGCGCGAGAGCCCTTCTGCGTTCATGATTTTTGTGCGATGCGCCGAATAACGTTAAGACCGGTCGGGCGCTGAGGGGCACACGAGCGAGTCCATACTGGAATGCGCAATGCCTCCTTTCGCGATCTCAAACGTGCTGAACACGCTCCTCTGCCTCAGTGTCCTCTGCGTGCCGGTTTCCGCGGCCGCCCTCGACTTCCGCGTCGACTTCAGAAACTCGACCTATCAAACACAGGTCGGCGACACCTTTTCCGACCTCCTCGCGCAGCATGAAAGCGAGACCCTGATTCAGTCCTCGATCACCCAAGGGCTCGAGAATATCTCGACCTCGATCTACGCCGGCGGCGTGACAAACAACTATTCCATGCTCATGACGACGACGATCGATATCGACATGAGCGGCGAATACGAATTCCGCGTCGGTACGGATTGGGGTCGCGGCGGGGCAGCCGCTTTGATCGATGACAGTGACGGATCGATCCTCTATGAACGCGTGATTACGGACGATGTCTGGTGGTCCAACGACTTCAACAACAGCGACGTCTTCGCGACTTCCTTCAGCTTCACCGCGGGAGAGAGCTACTCCCTCTACTGGGTCGGCTTCGAAGGCTGCTGCGGTGGGTCAACGACGGCCTTCTTCTCCGTTGATGGCGGCGCGTTCGAAACGTTCACGGACCCGAACTTTGCTCCGTTCACCGCTGTCCCTGAACCGGGGACGGCCCTCTTGACCGCGATGGGATTGGTTGGCCTGGCCGCACGCCGCCGAAACGGCTGAGCCGGAGCTGCTATACCCAGCGCGATGGAAGACGAAATCGCTTGCCCCATTTGCACGCTGACGGACCTGCTTCAGTCTGAGACGGGTTTCGAATGTGCAACCTGCGGCCATGAATGGGACCAGGCCGCTGAAGGCGCCGCTCTCGTCGTTCATGACGCGAACGGTAACCTCCTCCAAGACGGCGACACGGTCACCCTCATCAAGGACCTCAAGGTCAAAGGCAGCGGCACCGGCCTGAAGGCCGGCACGAAGGTCAAGAAGATCCGCCTTGTCGACCCCGATCAGAACGCCGGGCATGAAATCGATGCGAAAGCGGCGGGGATGGGGGTCCTAATCCGAGCAAAATTCGTGAAACGAGCCTAATTCCGTCGAGAACTGAGAACCCCTTCACATTCGCCCCCGCCGATTCCAGTAGAATCGCTTCAACGACTCGGACTAAGGGGCCCACAAATGACTCGATCTTCACTTCTCTCTCTCTGCGCAACGCTCTTTCTTGGCCTCGGCGCCTCGGCCAATGCCGGCGCCCAGGAGCTCGTCACGGCCTCGCCGGATATCACGATCGGCCTGGCCTCTGGCGCAACCGTCACCGACGAAGAAGCCGCCGTCGACAACCAACTCGGCGTCATCCTCACTGAGGCCTACGCGGGGCTTCCCGTTTCCGCGGATATCGTCGCTCTCAGTCGAGACGCCAACGGCGATTCACTGCTCGCCTTCGACACCACCCTCTCGCTCGCGGGTGGAATCATCGCCTCGCCCGGTGATGTCGTCCGCTTCGACGGCAGCGTCTACACCACGGAGTTCGATGCGTCTGTGGAAGGCGTCCCGGCTGGCGTACGGACCGATGCGGTTTCCATCTCTTCGTCCGGCCTCATCCTGTCCTTCGATACCACGGCGAGCCTTCCTGGCGGCATCACTGTCGCTGATGAAGACCTTGTGCGCTGGACAAGTGGTTCATACGCCGTCGTGATGGATGGATCCGCAAGCGGTTTGGATTCGAGTCTGGACATCGACGCCGTGCAGGATCTTGGCGGCGGTGCCTTTGCCATCTCCCTCGATACAACGGGGACCGCCGGTGGCATCGTTTTCGCAGACGAGGATCTTATGCGTTGGGACGGGGCGAACTGGAGCCTTGAATACGATGCGTCCGCAGCGGATCCGAACTGGATCGCAGCCGACTTGAACGCGGTCGTCGTGCCGGAGCCGGGCTTCGCCGGGCTCCTCGTCGCGGGCGCAGCGCTCCTGGTCGGATTCCGAAAGCGGAGCTAGTTCGTCGCTTCGTCTCGCGCGAACCGGTTCCAGGCGTCGGCGAGCTGCGGACTCTCGTGGATCGCGCTCTGCTTGATCGTCTCCTCGAGCGGGAAGGGCTCCGGACCCGGCGCTTCGATATCGCGCCATGATTTCGTGAGCTTTGTCCCGGAGCCGCTTTCCGCAAGCGCCCAATCCTCAAACATCGTAAAGGTCGCGTTCGCTTCAATCCGTTCGCGCGTATAAGGAGCTTCAAGACCGATGGCCGTCGTGACCTTAAGAACGAGGACGTCCTCATTCGAAGCCGATGCGACGCGCTCAAGCAGAGAGACGCCCATTTCGCCCCGGCAGAAATAGGCGATGCCCGGTTCGAGCACGCCCCCTTCGACGGGCGACGGGTAGTAATCGAGAATTCGCTCCGGCGTCATGATGAATTCCTTCACCTTCGCGGGCGACGCCACAAGTTCGATGACCTCGGTATGAACGATGCTCATCGTTCGCCGCGCAAAGGTCTGTGCAGGTTCTTTCGATTCGGCCGCTTCGTATCGTTCATTTGCATCCTTCCGCCCCAGGGCATGGGGTGATTGCCTCCCCGGATGCTAACGCCCTCGACTTAGGAATGCGCGAATGAAGTCTATTCGGACCGGGTAGGCAGATCGACTGTGCCTCGCTTCAGAAGCTCAGTCGCTTCATCAAGGTCCAGGGCCTCTACGAACAAATGCCCCTGCATCCGTTCGCATCCGTTCGCGAGAAGCAGATCCAATTGGGCATGTGTCTCGACGCCTTCCGCGACCAGGTCCAACTCTAAATCCTGTGCCAGGTGAATCATGGCCCTAAGGGTTTTTCGAAGTGCCGGATCTGCCGCTGCCCCCTGAACGATCCGGGGATCGACTTTGATCTCGTCCACCGGGGCTTCGGCAAGAAATCCGAGAGCACACAGCCCCGAACCGAAATCGTCGAGCGCAATCCGAACTCCTTCCTCCTGAAGGATGCGAAGCGCTCCAATCGTCGCCCCGAGCCCCTTTACAAAGCACGACTCGGGGACGTCGAAGGTGAAGTCGGATCCCGAGAGAGAGCAGGACTGAAGCGCCTCATGCACTCCCAACAGAAAAGAGGCACTTTGGATTTCGGGCTCCGAAAAATTAATCGAGAGGCGCACATTCGAAATTCCTGCGCTTCGCCAAGCCGACTGCACTTTCGTCGCCGCCTGCATCACCCATCGCCCGAGGTCTTCTGTCAGCCCAAGCTCTTCCGCAAGGGGAAAGAGCGCGACGGGGGACATCCAACCGAAGTCCGGGCGCTGCCACCGGGTCAAGGCTTCAACCCCGAGGATCCGACCTGTCCTGCCGTCCACTTGAGGCTGAAAACGAAAGAGAAGTTCGTCTCCCTCGATCGCCGCTAAGAGATCCCGTTCGAGACCTATTCGGTTCTGAGACCCGGTGCGCAGGTCTTCGGACCAGAATCGGTGCGTCTCTTGATTTTTCTTCGAATGATACATCGCCGCATCAGCGTTTCGCAGAAGACTCTCGCTCGTCGTTCCATCGGTCGGATAAAGCGCGATGCCGATCGATGGCAATGCGGTCACCTCCGCATCTCCGATTTCGACTGAGCGGCTTAACTCGCGGCTAATTTTCGCAGCCACCTTTTCGATCGACGAAGGGTCGGTCGCTCCCCGCAAGAGAATCGCGAACTCATCTCCTCCAAGGCGCGCCACCGTATCGCTCGACCGGGTTGCTGCTTTCAGTCGTTCGCCGACTTTCCGCAGGACGAGATCCCCTGCCTCATGGCCGTAGGTATCGTTGACCAGCTTGAAATGGTCGAGATCAACGAACAGAACGGCCAATCCAACACCCGAACGAGCCGACGAAGCGATCGCATTCTCCATTCGGTCCATCAAGAGATACCGGTTAGGAAGATCCGTCAGCGAACAATGGGTCGCGAGGTACCGAACGCGATCATTCGCGGCCATGAGTTCCTGGCTCATTCGGTGGCGTTCAACCGAGTGTCGAATCGCCGCTACAAGAGCGGTCGGCGAGACGGCGCCCTTCACAACAAAATCCTGAGCTCCCGCCTGAACCGCTCTAAGTGCCATCGCGCGATCATTCAACCCGGTCAGCAGCATCACGGCGGGTCCGGACTCAACCTCAGAACAAAAACGGGTCAGAGTTTCTAGACCCGAACTGTCCGGGAGGGACAGATCGAGCATGACAAGATCGAAAGTCTCATGCGCACAGCGCTCGATGCCATCACCCAGCGACGATTCGACCGAGACCTCAAGATCCGACTCTTCCTCTAGGTATTTTTCGAAAAGATGCGCGTCGGCGGGATTATCTTCAATCAATAAAATTCGCAAGCTTCTCTATCCCAACCTAGACCAATCGGTATCCCAAGCCGCGCACAGTCTCGACACTCACTTCGTTCGCTTCGAGTTTTCTCCGAAGCGCCCAAATATGCGTATCCACCGTACGCGCACTCACCACTCTCCCGTTCCACGCATCCGCAATCAGAGATTCTCGCGTGACGACATCGCCGGCATTCCGCATCAAGGTCTGCAAAATTCGAAGTTCCGTCGTCGTCAGCTCAACTTTCAAACCAGGCTGACTCTCACTCACAACACAAAAACGATCCGAGTCCAGACGGAGGTCGCGGAAACGAAGATCGCTTCGACGTGAGGTGGACTCCGCGAGACGCGCGGTGACCCGTGCGCGCAATTCCGCCGGGGCGAATGGCTTTTCGACGTAGTCTTGTGCGCCCAGCGCAAAGGCCATCACCTTGTCGGAAGTGCTTCCGCGGCCGGATAAAAACACGATCGGGATTTCAGCGTGCAGCGGATTCTGCCTCACCTCCGAAGCAAATCCGAAACCGTCGACGCCCGGTAGTTCGATGTCGAGTACGATCAAATCAGGCGGTTGCGTCGCAAGCGAATCCCGTGCGGCCGGAACATCCTCGGCGGCAGACACAGCGTGGTCGCGACCGAGCGTCTGATGCAAAAGCACCCGCTGGTCTTCACAATCTTCCACGATCAGTATCTGCGCCATCGATTTTCTCGCCCAACCTCACTGGGTATCCGGGAACTCCGCCCCAGTCTCCCTTTTTCACCTGAACAACGATTCGTTCAAAAAGAGTCAGACGCCTCCTGCGTCTCACAGGCCCGACAAACCGCCGCCAGGAGCGCGTCTTTCGTCCCCTCTTTGGCGAGGAATGCGAAAGCGCCCCCCGTCTCTGCCGAGGCCCGCGCCGTCGCAGTATTGCGCGAAGTGAGCACGATCACGGGAACCATCGAGGTTCCCTCCATTCGCTTGAGCCGCTCTAGGGCGACAAGGCCTCCCCCTGCAGGCAAACCCAGATCCAGCAAGATCGCCGAAGGCGGGTCTTTGCGGGCTGCGGCGACACACGTCAGTGCATCCCGAGCGATCTCCGTCTCATAGCCGTCCTTGCCTAACCAGACCGAGACGAGGTTGATGAGATCCGGGTCATCGTCCACGATCAAAATCTTCTTCTTCGCGTTCACTCTCTTCTCTCTTCTCGCTCGAGGGGCATTCGACAGGCGGACTACGATGTTTCCCTCAAAGCGCATTCCGCCTCAATCATTTCGGGGCGACGGCAAGAGCCCTTGCTCGGGTGATCTATCCAATTTCTCTACGCTGAATCCCCCGTCTGGAAATCTGGCCTACATCCAGATACCTGGACACACGTTCGGTACAGGGCTCCCCGATAAAATCGAGGCAAGCCGGAACGATATGCACCCGTCCTCTCCGCAGCCAAACACCCGGGCAGAGTAAACCGATGACTGGAAACCGAGAAGAAGAGACATCGGCTACCCCCCGTAGCGAGTTTCGCCAGAGGCTCCGCCTTGTTATTTGTGGCACAGAAGACGCATTCCGTTTCATTGCGGGCGTCGTCAAAATGACAGACGATGCTTGGAACGTGGATCGTATGCTCGAGGGCCAGCCCCTCGACTACGAGAACGTCGGCGCAGTCCTTGCCCCTTGCGAACTCGCGACTGATCCCGCATTGACGACGCTCGCCGACCGAGCCGATGCTCCGATCTTGCTCTACTCAACGGGGCAGAAGCGCTTCGAACAGGGCCACGGATCGAACTCACAGCCCGTTGTTTCACTCGCCGCGCTCTCTCCCCATGAAATTGTCTCCACCATCCGCTCGGGAATCGAGCGCTGGCGCCATTCCCGCGCACTGCAAATTGAATCAGCCAAGGCGGACGACCAGGGACGCGAGCGACTTGACTTCCTTGCAGCGGTCAATCATGAAGTCCGAACCCCGCTGAACGCCATTCTCGGGATGGCCGAAATGTTGATCGAATCGCCTCTTAACCCCGATCAAGAACGATACGCCCACGTGATTCGTTCATCTGGGGGCGACCTACTTCGCGTACTCGATCAGTTGGTCGACCTGACGCGGCTGCGAGGCGCGACGATGCGCTTCCCTCGCTCGGAATTCGAACTGGCAAAGCTCGTCCAAGCCGCCGCGGAGAGCGAATCGTTCACGATCGGCAAACGATCTCTGGGCATCAGCATCGAAATTAACCCCTCTCTCCCACGCACCGTCATAGGCTCTCCCGACCGGCTCCAGCAAGTCCTCTCCACCCTGATCGCCTGCAGCCTAAGACAAACGAGCAGTGGCGAAATCCGCCTCTCAGCCACGCCCCACCTCCCAGAAAACGACACCTCGATTATTCGCTTCTCCATCGCACACACAGGAGATGCAATCGAATCGGACCAACTCGACGAAGTCCTCCGCTCCTTCGCGTCAAGCGCTCCCCCGATCAGCCGAGATCATGGCGGTGTCGGGATCGGACTCGCCCTAGCAGCCGGACTCATCCGCGCGATGGGCGGCGAAATCTGGGCGGAACGCGAGACGCCGGCACTCTGCTTCGCACTCCCCCTTCAAGCTATGCGACATCATCGCGATGAAGTCGAATCGAACTTCGCCTTGCAAGGCACCCGAGTCTGCATCGCCTCGCCCAGAGAGAGCGAAAGTCAGATGCTGAAACGAACCCTTGAAATGGCCGGGGCATTCGTCGAAGTCATCGATACGGCCGCGCAGATCCCGAACCTCATCAACACACATCGCCACGACGATCTTCCGATCGACCTTGTCTTCCTTGACGAGGCCGAATGTGACGCACTCGAACTGATCCAAGCGGTCGACTCGTCAGACGGAGATTTCGTCGTTCCCAAGCTGGTCGCGATGGCCTTTTCATCCGACCACAAACACCAAGAACCAATCCCAGCCCATATCGCAGCACGCATCACTCGCCCCATTCGCGACCAGGAAGTGATCCAAATCGCTCAATCACTGACCGCAGAGAAAAGCGACGACATGGTCTTCGCAGAACAGGAACGCGCGATGCGCATCCTTGTTGCGGATGATTCCGAAGATAATCGCCGACTCATCGCCACTTTCCTCGCCAAGACCGACAACGCGCTCCAGTTTGCAACGGATGGTCAAGAGGCCTTCGAGATGTTTCAGACAGGCGATTTTGACCTTGTCTTGATGGATATCCAGATGCCCGTCATGAACGGATATGACGCCACGGAGAGTATTCGCGAACACGAAGCGACCGAGGGCCTGACCTCTACGCCGATCATCGCGCTCACCGCCTTCGCCTTCGATGAAGACGCTCGACGAAGCCTCGAAGCCGGCTGCGATGAGCATCTGACCAAGCCGATCGGAAAACAGAGCCTACTGAACATCGTCAGCAAGTACTCGCAATCAGATGCTTTGCTTCAGCCTCACCCGACCTCGAAGGGATGCCGTTAGGCGAAATCGATGGATACGACCAAACTCAAAAACGCTCTCCCCTCATGCTACCGGGTCCTCCTCGTCGAGGAGAGCCCGATTGATGCTGCGCTGATCGTTGCGATGCTTCATAAAGACCAGAGAAGTTTTGAGGTGACTCAGAAAAAGTCGCTCCTCGAAGCAGATCAAGGAGCGCTCTTCGCCGACTTCGAAGTCGCGCTCGTGTCGCTGGCCTCCTCCCTCGACCTCTCCTCCGGCCTCCCCTCTGACGCACTGGCGTTCATTCGAAGAACCGCGAGCCAGATCCCAACCATCGTCTTGACGGAAGTCGCCGACATCGACGTGTTCAATTCGGCCATCGAAGCCGGCGCTCAAGACTGCATTCAAAGGTCTGATTTCACCGCCCTTCGAATTGGTCGGGATATTGAACGGGCCGTCATTCGCCACCGCTTCGCGGAGGACCTGGCTCTCCGCGGCGAACGCGCCTCAGAAGCCTCCAAGGCCAAGACCAACTTCGTATCGGCGATGAGTCATGAAATCAGGACGCCTCTCAACGCGCTCCTTGGCGTCGCCGAGCTCCTCGAAAACTCTTCCCTCAACCCAGAACAATCGTCTTACGTTCGGGTCTTCCGACGCTCCGGCCAGTCGCTCCTCTCCCTGATCAACGGCACCCTCGACCTCGCCAGCATCGAGCGCGGAAAATTCGAACTCATCGTTTCACAGTTTTCGATTCGGGAACTGGTCGAGGACGTCGCCGAAAACTTCGCCTACGCGGCCCACAAAAAGGGACTCGCCCTCATCGTGGACCTCGCGCCTGAGGTGGTCGAGCTCGTCGAAGGCGACGCCGAACGCATCCGACAAATCCTGATCAACTTGGTCAGCAATGCGATCAAATTCACACAGGCCGGACACGTCTCTCTCCGCGTTCGACAAGACGAACACGACTTCATCGTCTTCGAAGTCCGAGATTCCGGCATCGGCGTCGACCCGGCAAAGCTCCAAACCATCTTCGCCCCCTTCGAGCAAGCCAAGCATGACCCTGAACACGTCTACGGAGGCACCGGCCTGGGCCTCGCACTCTGCCAAGGCCTTGCCGAGCGAATGGGCGGGACGATCGAAGCCAAACCCACGACCATCCCCGGCGCGCAGATCGAGCTTCGCCTTCCCCTGATTCCGAAAGCCGCAAGACCACCCCAAACCAAGCTCCGCAGTGCCGGCCGAGCGCTTGCCGTGGTGACCTGCCCCGAAGAATTCGTCGCGATCGAACGCTTTTGCAATCGTGCCGGCGTGCTTGTCGACGGCGCCGCTTCAAGCACCGCGGCGGTAGAGAAATTGCGAACCAGTGTCACGCCCTATGACTACTTGATCGCAGATTGCCGCGTCCCCGATGGCGGGGGGCTTTCGATTATAGACTCGCTCCAAGGCCTCTCGCATCAGCCTAACATGATGATATTGCTCCCCATGGACCATCGCCCAGGAGATACCGCGATTTTCGAAAAAGTCGGGGCCGCGTCGATGATCAAGCCCGTTCGGGAGCAACGCCTCGTCAAGTGGCTGCACGGCGACCGATCCGCCGGAGCCTCTACTTCCAACCGAAAAGTAGAGCACACGTCTTGGCTGCCGAAGGGCCTTCGCATTCTGCATGCCGATGATTCCGCAGACAACCGACTTTTGGTCAACGCCTACCTGCGCAACTCCGGTGCAGAAATCACAGAGGTCTATGACGGAATCGACGCGGTCGAAAAATTCGTGACCGGCGAGTTCGACGTTGTTCTCATGGATGTCCTCATGCCCCGTATGGATGGCCTCGAGGCGACTCGCCGCATCCGAGACTTTGAAAGCCGCGAAGGCAGAAGCCCAACGCCGATCATCGCCCTTACAGCGAATGCATTCTCGGAGCAGATTGAACATTGCATGCGCGCCGGGACGACACTTCATATCTCTAAGCCGATGAGCCAAGGCATGCTCCTCGACGGGCTCGCCACGGTCCTTGACCTTGAGGAGACGCCGATGACCATGGCGGTCTCCCACCCTGAGCGCGCCGCGCAGCCGATCGACCCTAGCCTCATCGACCCCGACATTTTGCCGCTGCTTCCCGATTATTTAGAACGAAGAGCAGCAGAGGCGACTAAACTCCAGAGCCAGCTTGCCCAGCGCGAGTTCGAATCCCTGCGGATCGTGGGACATAACCTCAAGGGGACGGGTGCTGGCTACGGCCTCCCAGAGATCACCGAAATCGGCTCCCGAATCGAGGAGGCCGCCAAGGGGAGCGAAGCGGACGCCCTCGCGCAAGATATTGCCCTGCTTGACCGCGTGATCGAGGCGGCCCAGGAGGCCATCCGTGGCTTCGATTCTCGCTGTTGAGGACTGCGTAGAATCCGCTGCGCTCATTTCCCGAGCGCTCAGCGGGCACCGACTCGAAGTCGCCACCACGCTCAGCCACGCCCGCAGTCTCCTCGACGTCCATCCGGATACCTTCGACCTGGTCCTGCTCGACCTCGAGCTCCCGGACGGAGACGGTCTCGGACTCGCTTCTGAACTTTCGAACGGCGAACGCCAGCCAACCCCTTTCATCGTACTCTCAGGCCGCAGCGAAGTACGACACAAATTGGTCGCGTTCTCCCTCGGAGCGGAGGACTATATAGAGAAGCCCTTCAACGGCCTCGAACTTCAGGCAAGGATCGCGGCGCGCCTTCGTGCAAGCCGCACTGAAGAACGGGAAGGCGGCGAAATCGAGCTCGGTCAGCTTCGCGTGGGAAAAGAAAACATGCGCGTCTATATCTCAGAACACGGAGAGGAAACGCCCATCGAGCTCAGTCCCACGGAGCACAAGATCCTCGAAGCCCTCATCGAAGTTCCCGGTCGCGTGCGAACGCGGGAGTCTTTGATCACTTCGATCTGGCGAGACGAAATCATCGGGCATAGAACGATCGACTCTCACGTGAGCAATCTTCGCCGAAAACTCGAAAACGCGGGCACCCGCATCGAATCCGTCCGCGGACTGGGCTATCGCATGTGCCGGCCTGCCTGCTCTGCGCGGAGCTAGGGCCCGACTCGGCGCGAAGGCTCTACTGGTCGGAGCGCTCAGCGATCAGAAGGTGCAGACGAGAAGTCCTCGAACATTTCGAGCTGCTCGCGGATCTGGTTGAAGCAGCGCTTGATTTCCTTCTCGTCCTGGGCGATCGCCGCTTCCTCGAGCGCTAGGCCCAGATCCGAAATCATCGGGAACCCAAAGCTAGAACCCGACCCCTTCATCTTATGCGCAATTCGCCGAATCTCTTCGAACCGGCTTTTCTTCAATGCGGCCTCGAGGAGCTCTAGATCTTCAAAGCGCCGCGCGACGAATCCGGGAACGAGGTCCGCAATCAAGGGATCGACGAGAGGCGGATCCATAGGGCCAGGCACGGCCTTCGGCACCAACCGGGTCACGGCAGAAACTAGCTTTTCACGGCTGATCGGCTTGGCGAGATGCTCATCGCAACCCGCGCGCGCCGATTCTTCCCTCTGCTCTTCGAAAGCATCCGCAGTCAGAGCAACGATTGGAGTCCGCACGCAATCTGACCGACTCTCAATCCGCCGAATCTCGCGCGTGGCCTCGTAGCCATCGATGAGTGGCATCTGCATATCCATAAGAATCACAGAGTAGGGCCCGGAGTCGCTGTATCTCCGAATCGCATCGGCTCCGTTTTCGGCGATCTCGATTTCGGCATTCAACTCCGTCAGATAGGCCGTCGCCAGCATCCGATTGTCTTGGGAGTCATCAACGAGCAGAATTCGCAGACCGGCCACCTCGCCACAAGCTCCCCTGGCTTGCACTTCCGCTTCGAGCACAGCCCCGCCGCGCGCGGTCCTCTCGACAGCCGGACGGCGGGCGGGTCGGGGCAGTTCTTCCGAAAGCCACTCCGCGACGGGACTCAGTCGGTCCGCCCGATCAGAAACCTTAGGGGACGGATCCGTCTCCCAAAGTGCAGTGATTTCGAAGACGATTCGACATCCGCCTTCGGGCGAAGTGGAGACGGAGATCTCCCCGCCCATCATCTCGACAAGCAACTTACAGATCGCGAGGCCGATTCCAGTCCCTCCGAGACGTCGATGAACACTGCTTGAGCCCTGCCGGAACCGCTCGAAGACCAGGCCGTATTCCGCGGACGGAATGCCGCAGCCCGTATCCTCGATCGAGAACCTCAACCGGTGGCTAGGGCCGAGATCGAGCTTGGTCCGAACTTCACCCGCATCGGTAAACTTCAGTGCATTCCCGACTAAGTTCGCCAGAACCTGCCGAAATCGCTCCGGATCGCCAACGCATCGCCGAGGAAGGTCGTTCGAAACTGAAGCCTTCAGCAGGATTCCCTTGTTCCTCGCTGGAGTATCGAAATCACCTAACACATTTCCGAGCACCGAAACTGGATCGAAGAACTCCTCATGGGATTCGATCGAGCCTTCATCAATGGCCGAAAAATCAAGTACATCGTTGACCAGAGAACTCAACGCCTTGCCGGAGCGCTTAAATGTATCCACGTACTCGGCCTGCTGAGAATCCAAATTTGTCTGAGAAAGAAGGTCCGCCGTGCCCAAAATCGCGTGAAGCGGCGTCCGGATCTCATGGCTCATCGTTTCCACAAAATGGCTCTTCGCCGAGCAGGCGCTCAGAGCCCGACTCTCAGCTTGAACGAGCGCTTGAGAAAGCGAGTGTCGCTCCAATGCATGCGAGATGGATCGCCATATCGAATCTCGCGTAAGCTCGGCCTTGGGGAGGTAGTCCTGCGCCCCCATCCGAATCAGCATCTGACCTAACGCCGCATCATCAAGGCCTGTCAGAACAATGATTGGCAGACTGACCCGATCACGCACGACGCTCTCAATCGCTTCGAACCCCGTTGCGTCCGGCAACGACAGGTCAAGGAGAATCGCGTCAAAGCGAGAAGCATCAAGCAATCGATGCGCCTGCCCAAGAGACGCTACACGCTCAGTTCGAAATGCCTGGACATCAATTTGATGAATCGTTCGAGACAGTAGGTTCGCATCTAGATCATCGTCTTCGATGATGAGGAGCGAAATAACATCCTCACGACCCGCACCGTTTTCTGTTGAAGGAAATCGCATTTGCTCGAAGCTCTCTTGGGGTATTTAGCCCCAGTACGGTCATCTGAGCAGCGAACTTGAGTGAGAACGGACCATTTCAATGAGAAAGGAATCAGGGGAAAGATCTATGTCCTCGCTGCAAAATTCCTTCCGCCGCCCTTCCCCCAAAACGTGGAATTGACCAGAAAACTGGACGCGATCTCTACACGGACTCCACGTATGTGACCGTAAACCTCTAAACAGTCCGCGTCGAAAAACACACATCCGGAGTCATCATGAGCCTGCCCTCAACCAGCATCCTACCGAGCCGCGCGATCGAGCCTCCCAGCCAAAGTCGCATGCTTGTAGTCGAAGACGATCGTGACCTCGCCGAAATCGTCGGCCGAATCGCTGGCGTCGTGACCGAAGATCTCCGAGTCGATGTCGCCGAGACTGGGGCGATTGCGCGCCAGCTTCTTTCTGAACATCGCTACGACTTTGTTCTTCTCGATAATTTCTTGGACGCAGGCGAACAGGGCGTGGACCTGATCGAAGTCGTCCGCGAACAACAACCCGACGCAGGCCTGGCGATGATGTCGTCCATGGACCTCATGCGATTGATCGACTTGACCTCGCATGAACGAAGCGTTCAAATCCTTCCGAAGCCGTTCTCCCTCCAGCTTCTGAAGGCCTTCCTTCACGATGTTCTTATGCCTTCAGGTCGCCTTTCTCAGCGACCCGTCAGCATCATCTGAAAGCCGGAGAAATCGAATGTTCAATCTCAATTCTGCTCAATCCTCCGCCCCGCTGAATTCCGAGCGGCGAAGCCAAGAAGCTTCACGGCACATCCTTGTCGTCGAAGACGACATCGATCTTTGCATGCTGATTCAGCAGGTCGTCCAGGGCATGGACGAGAATGTGCATGTTCAGTTCGCATCGACTGTCCACGAGGCCGCGATGTGGCTTGATGGATCCCCCGGTTTTGACCTCGTGCTCTCAGACTTCCTACTCGCAGATTCCCGGAGCGGATACGAGCTACGCAAGATCTGCCAGGAGCGTGTTCCGGACGCGCAGTTTGTGATGATGTCCGCCATGCCGCTCAATCTCCCGGACCTTGCCGAGAACGAATTCCTACAGAAGCCCTTCAGCCCAACGGAATGTGCAGCGTTTATCGAGGACGCCTTCGAGAACGCGTCGGCATAAGCCGTCTAGGCGATCTAGGCCTCGATGACCGCGTAGGCCAAAGCCACCCGCGTACGCTACCCTCCCTTCGTTGAACGATTGGAGGGCATCCAGCAATGGCTTCCCCGACGGCTCGCCGGCGGCGCTTCCCGCTTCTATATTCTTTACTGAAGGTCATTCGCGACCCCAACGAGACGTCTCACGGCGCCCGCTTGGTCATGACCATCGACCGCCGCCAATTCGAGCGGAACTATCAGCGCTTCCTCGCCACTCCAGAGGGCCAGCGCATTCTTGAAGGTGCGCCCTCTCTTTTTGAGCGACTCACAGACCAAGCGGCTTTGCAGTCCTGCCCGGAAGGCTCCGTCGGTCGCATCTTTATCGACTACATGCTTCGAGAAGACATCTCGATCCAAGCCCTCGATGCCGAAGTCGAACCCGTAGAGCGCGAGATCTTGGCCCCGGACGCCTCGCGAAAGCGGTTCAACCAACACCTCCGGGCATCGCACGATCTCTGGCATGTGCTCACGGGATACCACCGGGACATCCTCGGCGAACTCCAGCTCCTCACATTCAGCCATCAACAGAACGGCAGCCCCGCCTTTCGCTGGCTCTCGCGCCTATCGAGATGGGCCACGGGCAGAAAAATCAAAGAGGTCCCCGCACTTCTTGACCTCGCCCACCAGCGCGGATCGAAAACGACCTGGCTCCCCGTCGCCGACTGGGAGACGCTGCTCGCGCGCCCGATTGAGGAAGTGCGCGAAACCCTCGGAATGGGCCCTCCACCCGAATACACCCGCTACACCCGCAATCCCAACGGGCGGGGCTTGATTCCCGAGCCGACCCAGGCGACCTAGAACCGCTCCGACCTCCCTCTGTCTCGCTCCTCCTGGCCGCTACTGCCCCTCCTAAGGCCACCTAAAGCCACCTGAGGCATCCCGGGGGGATCGCTCGCGCTCGTTTCGGATCAGTTAACGCCCTCAGCGTATTCCCTTGGATCAGGTAGGAAGATCACTTCCCGCCCAACTTCTCAAAGGGAATCCAACATGCAGCCGCTCTCAAACCAAAACCTCGCCGCGCCGTTCATCGCATCCGCTTTTCTATCCGCCTTACTGCTCCTCGTCGCCCTGCCCGCCGCGGCCCAGCTCAGCTTCATCGACGATCTGGGCAATGCCGTCGCAACGCCCACCCTCCTCGACCCGAATAATGAAGCCGTCTACTTCACCGATACCGCCGTCGGAATGGATGGGATGTATGAAATTACGCATAACGCCGACGGCTTCGGACTCATCGGCGTCGGCATCTCCAATATCGGAACAACCCCCTACTTCGATACGATCGGGAACGATTTCGAGTGCGACGGAAGCGGCAGTGTATTCTGGTGCTACGAGTCCTTCGCGCTGAATGCCACGAACTGGGCGACCCGGGAGATCGACTTCTTCGGGAATACGGGCTTCGATATCTGGGGCGACATCTCGAATGTGCTCGGCGCCGGCGACGATACTTTTAACTTCTACGCGGCCGTGGACGGCGACCTTCGGGAGGGCGCCTCCTGGGATGCGTTTATCTACGAAAACGGAATGCCCCGCGGCGAAATGATCGCGGTGATCGAGGGGCCCGCCGGAACTTTCTATGGCAGCGGCGGTGTCGCCGTCCCCGAACCCAGCCTCCCGCTCCTTCTCGTGAGCGGCATCGGCGCACTCGGCTTCATCGGCCGCCGACGCTCTATTCGATAGGTTCATACTCAGCCTCTCCTCTCATCTCGCCTCTTCTACCGGCGAGGAGAGGCTGAGCACGTCGACCCCGGCCTCGCATAAGCAACGCGTGCGCAAAATGCCCTCAACCAAACATGTTGATGTTATTCGATCGCAAGATCGAACCTCACTCGTGTATTGTGATGAGATGCACATCCTCGTCGCGCGCCTATTCCGGCTCGGCATTCCCGCCCCCGCCCTCGCCCTCGCCCTAGCCCTAACCCTTGCTGCTTTAACGCCCTTGTTCGCCGCACCGGCGGCATTCGCGTCCGGGCAGCTGCTCATCGTGGCGCACGAAGACGACGATCTCTACTTCATGACGCCCGCACTCCCGAGCGGCATCGACACGGGCGACGCGAGTTGGACCGTTTACCTCACCGCCGGCGATGCGGGGCGGACCGACGGCCATTGGCAATCCCGGGAACTCGGTATCCGCGCGGCCTACGCAAGCATGGCCGGCGTTCCGAATGCATGGTCCGAAATTTCGTATACCGCCGACGAGCATGCGCTGACTGCTTTTCGACTCGATGCCGCGCCGCAGATCGTGGTCGTCTTCATGCGCCTCCCGGACGGAAACCCCGGAGGCACGGGCTACGCCATCACGGGCAACGAAAGCCTGCGCAACGTCTGGGAAGGACTCCCCGGCACCCTCATTCACGCCATCGACGGCAGCGAGCAGTACACCCGAAGCGAGCTGATCGACACTCTGGTCGCGATTATTCGCGCCCGCGCGCCGGAGATCCTTCGCATTCAAGACATGACGGCCTATCACGGCAGCGACCACTCGGACCATTTCCATTCGGGCCGCTTCGCCTTCGAGGCCCACCTCGCGAGCCATCAGCGACATCGGCTCCGCGCCTATCGCGCGTATAATATCGCCGACCAACCCATCAACCTCTCGCCTGCGGAAATCGCCGAGAGCCATGCGATCATCAACACCTACGGCCCCTTCGACCCCGGCGTAGGACCCACCGCCTGGAACCAGCGTGAAATTCCGATCGCGGACGTGAAGGAAACTCAAGCGAGTCTCGTCTACATGGGAACAGGATCAGGGCCCCTCGGCGAATGTCTTTCGGTCTCCGATTTCGGAGGGCTCGCGGAAGCGGTCGGCTTCGCGCCCTGTGCAGACATTCCGGAACAGGCCTTCTTTCTTACCGAACGCGATATCCGCCACGGAGATCACTGCCTCGTCTCCCCCGCGCCCGGAGGCCCGGCCGAGTCCATCGGCCTCGCTCCCTGCGGAATCGGCGATGGCCAGAACCTAACATTCTTCACGGATGGACATATCCGCGGACGAGACGGACTCTGCCTCGAAGCAGGGCCTACGCTCCCGCTCCTGTCGACCTGTTCCGGGGCGAGCCGCAGCTGGGAGATCAGCGCAAAACCCAACTTCCCTGCTGGCATGGGCGCGAGCTTCTCCTCCCTCGAACTCGGCATCGACCCCGAACGTTACGAGAGCCTCGAATTCGGCGACCTGAACGGCGACGGCCTCGACGATGTTTGCGCCCGGCGCGCAACGAGCCTCTTCTGCGCCCTGGCGATCGGCGACGGCTTCTTCGCAGCCGCATCGGAATGGCATCCAAACTACGGCGACGACGACCAATGGGGATTCCCCGAGCATGGCACGACCATGATGCTAGGCGACCTCGACGGGGACGGGAACGCAGACCTATGCGGACGCGGCGGCGACGGCATGCTCTGCGTGCGCTCGACAGGAACCGCCTTTACGGATTTCCGAAACTGGTCTGCCACATTCTCCGATGCGGACGGGGGCACAACCGAATCCGTCTACCGCTCCCTTCGACTCGGCGATATCAACGGAGATGACCGAGCCGATCTCTGCGGCTATCGCGGAGGCGAAATCCAATGCCTATTAAGCGATGGTGTTGACTTCGGCCCGCCATCGACCTGGCTGGATTCGAGTTGGGTCCCCTTGCTCGCGCTGCCCGAAGCGCAGGTCGGAAAAACACTCATGCTCGGAGACATCGACGGCGACGGAGATGCCGACCTCTGCGAGCGCGGGACGACCGGCGTATACTGCGCGGTCGCCAACCCGGCGCTCGGGCTCTTCGAACATCCTGCAATGCGCTCTCAGGCCGAATACTCGGACGGATTTGGCTGGGGCGGGGCTGAGGGATATTGGGGAACGCTTCGTCTCGGTGATTTCTCGGGCGACGGCCAAGCCGACCTTTGTGGCCGCGGCGCGGCGGGTGCACTCTGCCTTTACTCCATCGACGGACGCTTCTCGGCGCGGAACCACCTGGCTGGACCTGATTTCTCGAACGCGGCCGGCTTCTTGCCAACGGAACGCGCCGCGACTTTCTCGATGGCGGATGTGGACGGCGACGGCCGAGCCGATCTCTGCGCCGCCGGGCCGACGGAGTTGCGATGCGCCTTGCTCGACGATCCCATGGCCGCACCGGAGCCTGGATTCTCAATCGGGATCTTGATCGCCGCGTGCGCGCTGAGCGCGGCCGGCCGATTTCGCGCGCTGCGGCATCACTGATCCTCGCCGACTTCGCCGCGTCCAAATCGCCTCACTCCGAATTGATGCAGAACACCCCCTTGAGACGCGGACGGTATGACCTATACAAGGCCTAGCCCGTTCGTGTGTAGGTGTGACGCGTCACACTTTCATTTTTGGGCTTCTTCTACTGTCTTCCGCCGCCCCCCGCATCGGGAGTTTCGATTGCATTCGTTCCGCTCGCCGTCCTTTCGCTTCATCTCTGACCAGTCCGCCCGATCCGCCGTATGGATTGCTGCGTCTTTTATCCTGATCGTGCTCGCCGCGGGAAGTGCCGCCGCAGAGCCCGCGTGGATTAAGGGCAGCATTCGGCTGAACCTGCGCTCTGGCGCCGGCACGCAGTACAAGATTCTCCAGTCCGTCGAGACGGGTGATGCCATGACCGTCCTCGGCCGTAGCGAAAGCTGGACCCGCGTTCGAACCGCCGAGGGCAAGGTCGGCTGGATCCCCGCCGGCTACCTCGAAACTGAGCCGCCGCCGACGCTTCGCCTGGGCATGCTTGAGACGGAAACCGCCACGCTTCGCACCGAGCTCGAAGACATCCGCGGCGAGGCCTCCCGTCTTCGCGAGGCCAACGCCACCCTGGCGGCTTCAGACTCGGGGCAGCGCGAACAGATCGAGTCCCTCAACATCGAGAACTACGAACTCCGCGCTGGTAGCCGCTACCAGGAGTGGATCACAGGCGCGCTGATCCTCGCGCTGGGCATGATCATCGGCGCCTTCCTCCATCGCAACTCCACCCGACGCCCCTCCTCCCGCATACGGCTTTGATGTGACGCGCGCAGGGCGCGCTTGGGCCGCGGGCGCTGGCTATGTGACGCGCGCGGAGCGCGCTTGGGCCGCGGGGTGGGGGTGGTTTGGATTTTGATGGACTGAATGTGGTGGATGAGGTCAAGCTCGGGCTGATGCTGCCGGGTTCAGACCGAGGGTCCGTGCTTGAGATTGTCCGCAAGATCGAAGATGCGGGGTTGAGTTCGGTCTGGACGGGCGACCATATCGCGTTTCATATTCCCGTGATCGAATGCCTGAGCCTGCTTTCTTTTGTGGCCGCAGCAACCGAGCGCATCGAACTGGGAACCGGCGTCCTCCTGCTCCCGCTCCGCAATCCGACGCTGACAGCGAAAATGACCGCAACCATCGATATGCTCTCCGGTGGGCGGTTACGACTTGGCGTGGGCGTGGGCGGGGAGTTTCCGCCTGAATTCGAAGCGGTCGCTGCCCCGATTTCCGAACGGGGGCCGAGAACCAACGAGTCGATTGAAATCCTGCGCAAGCTTTGGGCCGAGGGCGCGGCTGAACATCACGGCACGGCCTACGATTTCGGGAAGATCAAGATCGAGCCGAAGCCTGCCCAAGAAGGCGGCCCTCCCATCATCGTCGGCGGACGCAAAGCCGTCTCGATGAAGCGCGCGGGGCGGCTTGGCGACGGATATATCTCGCATATGTGCGATGTCCCGACCTACACCGCCAATATGTCCGCGATCGCGGAACATGCACGGGACGCGGGCCGGGCGGGAAAGCCTTTCCAAACTGCGGCGCTGCTTTTCACCGTACTCGACGATTCGTACGAGGCTGCTCACCAACGCGCAGCAGCGATGCTCGGGAAGATTTACAACACAGATTTCGAAGAGGCGTCGAAGCGCTATTGCCTGCTCGGAAAACCCGAAGACTGCCTCGAGCAGATGCGGGACTTCGCAAAGGCCGGCTGCCGGCACTTCGTTCTCTCCTGCCTCTCCGACCCCAACGAAATTATCGAGCGCGCATCCACCGAAATGATGTCCGAACTCCAAGCCATCATCTAACCCCCGCGCGCGCCACAAAAAAAGCGCCCGCAGCCCAAGCGCGCTCTGCGAGCGCCACATAAACAGCGCCTGCGGCCCAAGCGCGCCCTGCGCGCGTCACATCAAAGCCGTGCGAACATGCCGGCAATGACGCCGATCGCCATCAGGAATCCGAGGACTGAGTTAATGACCGCCGTGCGCCCCGCGATGCGATGAAGCCGCGCGACCTTGGTGTCTGGCTCTGGATCCGCGGGGTCGTGGGTGACGAGGCGTGTCCCTCGGAGCTTTCTGCCCTGAGACCAAGCGAACGCGCCCGCAATCAGCATCACCAGAACAAACATCTCGTGAATTCGGAGGACCCATATGTCAAAGAGTGTCCAAACCGACTGATCTTCCCGGCCGAGAATGAGCACTTTGAGGACATAGGAGCCCAGGAAGGCCAAAACGAGGGCGGTCGCGATTTTCATCGAGCGAAGATGGCGGGCGATCTCTCCTCGACGGGCATGCCGCACACCCAAGATCGCAACGAGACAGAGAATCGCGAGATTGATCAGCGCCGCGATCCAGAAAATAAGCTTAGGGTCCATGGTCGAGCAAAGACTAGCCCAGGGACCTACACCTGCGCCTCATCGACTGAGGTCCTTTGACTCGTTTCTTCCAGTTCGCGCCCCGCCGTTTCCGGCAGCCGCCAGAAGACAAATAGTCCCAACAACGTCACGAGACTGACGAAAAAGATGGGTGGGCCCATGGAAGCCCCGTCCGTTCCAAGAGCGCCTCCGCCAAAAGCCCCCCCTGCGCTTAGGGCCAATCCGCCAACCGCCGCATAGCCGAACGCGGCCCCGATCGTCTCGTTCACCGTCTCGAGTCCCATCGCCGAGTTGCGCGTCGAGGTTGGGAAGAGCTCGCTCGCGACGATGCGCATGATGACATTGCCCCCGGTCAAGAAGAAAAGGAAGGGGACCGAAAGCAGCGGGATCGCCCAGCCCGGACCGTAGTAGATCCCGAACACAGTCAAAGGCAGTAAGCCGAAGGCAGCGCTCGCCACCGGTCGCCGACCGAGCCGGTCCGCTGCCCAGCCCATCAGTGGATTGCCGATTGCGCCCGCGAGGCCCGAGATCAGAATCACGAGGGAATAGCCGCTGGGCTGCCAGCCGTGCTCGGTCTGGACGAAATCTGATAGCAGCCCAAAGGCCGGGCTCGAGCCCATCGCGAAAATCAGCGCCATCATCATCACAGCGAAGGCCCGCGCGGGATATTGCCGAAAGAGCTCAACAAGGGGCGTGAGTGCTGCTCCGATAATAGACAGCCTTCCCTCGTAGCCATCCGCACCGGCTTGCTGCTGATGCTCCGTAAAGCGGCGCGTCTCCGGAATCGTCCGTCGGAAAA
Organism: Myxococcota bacterium; assembly: GCA_045106235.1. GTDB lineage: Bacteria > Myxococcota_A > UBA9160 > UBA9160 > UBA4427 > UBA4427. The sequence continues at coordinate 228,927 of JBGCEJ010000012.1, read as the reverse complement.
ATCCGAAAAGCAGCAGCGGCGCCCCTCCGACCAAATAGAGGGATCGCCAACCAAAGGGAACATATTCCACAAAGGCGTAGAGAAGCGCGCCGAGACCAAAGCCGAAGGAGCCGATCGCACCTAACATCCCGACTCCCCAACCGCGATGCTCTGCGGGCAGTTCTTCGGCAATGATGACCACCGCGGTCACGATCGACGCGACGATAAAGGGACGCGTGAGCGTCTGCGCCGCGATGAACTGAATCGGAGTCTGTGCGAAGGCGGAGATCACGGTCCCGATACTCATCCCCAGGATCGCGATGAGAAAAACGCGCCTCCGGCCGAAGCGGTCTGCGAGGGGAAGAATAAAAAAAGCCGGGATTGCCCCGATTCGAACCCAGGCAAGCAGCGACGACATCTCGGCCTGACCGAGACCGAAGCTCTCCCGAATCTGCTTGAGCGCAGCGCTCAGCATCGAAATGTCATAGTTCTCAAAAAGCGCCGCGAACGAAACGACGCCGACAAGGGCGACATGATGCGACGAAAGGCCAATCGGGATGCGGCCGAGAAACGCCGGTATCCACCAGGGGCGCGGCACGCGTTCCGGCGCCGGGGCTTCGTCGGTCGGAGGAGAACTCACGCCCGGACGCTAGCAATCGCATTCCTCAGCAGGGTGACCGAAAGTCTTGCGGACTGGGCTGAGCCGCATTTTTTGCATGATCGAGACACACCCCCACCCCGAGGTTTCCAGTAGACTAAAGCCATGACCGTTCTCGCTATCTTGCCTGCCCGCTACGGATCCACTCGATTCCCCGGAAAACCGCTCACGCCCATCGCCGGCAAGCCCATGATTCAGCATGTCTGGGAGCGCACGCGCGAAGCCAAACATGTGGATGCGGTTGCCGTCGCGACGGATGACGAACGAATCCGAGATGCCTGCCTGGCCTTCGGTGCAACGGTCGAAATGACCGACGCGAATCATCCCACCGGCACGGACCGCCTGGCCGAAGTCGCCGAGCGCTACGAGCACGACTTGATCGTCAACGTCCAGGGTGACGAGCCCTTGATCGAGGGATTCGTCGTCGATGCGGCAATCGAAGCCATCCTGGGAGATGAATCCGCGGCGATGTCGACGATTGTCCACCGCGCCGAGCCTGCGGCCTTCGAAGACCCGAACCGCGTAAAGGTCGTCGTGGATTGCAATGGCCTTGCGTTGTATTTCTCGCGCGCGCCGATCCCCTTCCGGCGGAATGACACGGGACTCGTCCCGCTCCAACACGTCGGCCTCTACACCTATCGCAAAGATTTCTTGCTCGATTTCGTGAAGCTCGACCGCAGCCCGGCCGAACAAGCGGAAGAGCTCGAACAGCTGCGAGCGCTCGAGAACGGCCACCGGATTCGAGTGGCCGAAATCGAGGGATGGACCAGCGTGCCGGTCGATGTCCCTTCGGATGTCGCACTCGTCGAAGCCGAACTCGCCCGTCAAGGCGGCTGAGGCACGGCCCGCAAAAGGATCCCTTCATGAGCGTACGTATCACCGCCGACACCGTTCGCGAATGGGGACGCCGCTATTCAAATTGGGGACGTTGGGGAGAGGAAGACGAACGAGGCGCTCTGAACTTCATCACGCCCGAACGGATCCTCACCGCAACGGCGCTCCCTCGACGGGGCCAAGTCATTTCCTGCGGGCTCAACTTCGACCAGCATGGGCCCCAATCAGGGCGCGGCGGCCGACATAACCCCATTCACGTGATGCTGCAGGATGGCGGGGATGTGCTGGCCGGGGCCCAGGACGGCATTCCCGGCGGATTCCGCTACGCCGATGATTCAATCACGATGCCGCTTCAATGCGGAACACAATGGGATGCCCTCTCCCATGTTTTCTACGACGGCAAGATGTACAACGATCGCGATATCGAACTCGTCACGAGTCGCGGCGCGAGAAAGAACGGGATCGAAGCCATCAAGAACGGGGTCGTCGGCCGCGGCGTCCTACTCGACCTGCCCCGGCATTTCGGCGAACTCTGGCTCGAGGACGGCTACGCGATCGGCCCGGCGGATCTCGATGCTTGCGCAGAAGCCCAAGGCGTCGCGATCGAATCCGGCGATATAGTGTTAGTTCGCACGGGAATGATGACGCGATGCCTCGCGGAAGAATCCTGGGAGGACTACTGCGGTGGGTCAGCGCCCGGCCTTTCCGTCCATACCGCCGGCTGGCTCTACGACCGCGAAGTCGCTGCGGTCTGCACAGACACCTGGGGAATCGAAGTGATCCCGAACGAAACCGAGGACTGCTTCCAGCCGCTCCATATGATCTCACTGCGCAATACGGGGGTGCTCTTCGGGGAGATCTTCCACATGGACGCCCTTGCGGACGCCTGCGCTGAAGATCATCGCTACGCTTTCCTGTTCACCGCACCCCCGCTCCCGATCACAGGCGCCGTCGGTTCCCCGATCAACCCCCTCGCGATTCGGTAGCGGCTCGGCCTCGAAGTCAGGTCGGTCGCGAAATCACCTACGCGCCCAAGCGTCTACTCGCCTGCGAATTTCGCGAGAGTCTCTTCGCGAGACATTCGGATGCCATCGCCCTTAAAATCATAGGAAGCGGGCATATTATCCGCGAAATAGTGTTCGTGAATCGGGCCGAAATCCGACGGGTCATCGAAGGCGCCTAGCACGATTCCGGTCCCCATCGCGCTGGCCGCCGCTTCGTCGCGGAGCCGCCAGAACAGCGCGCTGCCACACTCGCGGCAGCTGCCCCGCTCTCCCCATTCCGAGGAGGCGAACCAATTCACCGGGCCGTTGAGCGTCACGCCCGTGACGTTCACCGCGATAAAAACCGAGCCCACGAACCGCTGACAATCATCGCAGTGGCACGCATGCACCGTAGAAGGCTCGCCTTCCGCTTCAAACGTCACAGCTCCGCACAAACATCGACCGGTCTTGCTCATCAATTGCCCTCCTCCGCCATCCCGCGGCAAGCTCCGACAAGCATATCAAAAAACCCGCGACCCCAGCACAAACGCCAAACCGCACCAAAGCGCCCCCACCCCCGCCCCAGGCACACACGCCACACCGTGCCAAAGCGCCTGCGGCCCAGGCGCGCGCGGCGCGCCGCGCGCAAAAAGAAACCCTGGGAACAGACCGAAGTCCCACAGCGGCTACGACATCCGCGTTCCCAGGGTAGGCGGCGTTGGGAACAAGCGTCCCATCGCAGCATCTATCTATTCGACGAACAGTGAGCGTTGCTAGGACGCCACCACCTCACTCGCCGTAGTGCTACGTTGATACATTGTTACCTCCCAAAGCCGGCATAGACATGAAAGCAAGCACCCCACAGCGCCTACTGTACTCGGGCTAGGGTGGCCGCCGTCGCCGCCCCTCCAAGCCGCTCCCGCATCCCATCCCTATGGATGAACAGCGAAGAACTCGAGGATGAGTGATTCCCCTGACCCAGAGTTTATCGGCCCCGCAGCAGGGGAGCCATAGTGTGAATCTAGACGGCAACTCTGGGCTGCTGCGCAGGCCCCACAGGCTCAGCTAGGCTACGGGCTGAGAAATCCCGATGAAGCCATCCAACAAAAACTCTACGACTGCCACGTTGCTGGTGAGCTGTGACGACCGCCCAGGCCTCGTCGCCGCTCTCTCGCAACTCCTTTTCGCCCTCGGGCTGAACATTCTGGACGCGGATCAACACACCGACACGCGGGCGGGCAAGTTCTTCCAGCGTATCCGCTTCGATGCCGCCCCTCAGAACTCGAGAGGCGCCGGAGGCGGAGCTCAAAGCGGCGATGAAGAAGGGGAAGCGGCGGCGGCGGCGGACAACCTGATCGATCTCGCGACGCTCGAAGGGGCGATCCGCGAGGTGGGCGACCGCCACAATATGGAGATCGACCTCCGACTCGATCGCGATGTGCAGAAAGTTGCCCTCTTCGTGTCTAAGACAGACCACTGTCTATATGACCTGCTTCTGCGCCATCGCTCGGGAGAGCTTCACTGCGACATCCCGCTCATCGTGAGCAATCATCCCGACTGCGAACCCATCGCTCAACATTTTGGCATCGACTACCACGTTTACCCCATTACCAAGGAAACGAAGCAGGCCCAGGAAGCTCGCGAGATCGAGCTCTTACGTGAGCATGACATCGATCTCGTCGTGATGGCGCGCTACATGCAGATCCTCTCGACACAGATGATCGAAGCGTTCCCCATGCGCATCATCAATATCCACCATTCCTTTCTACCCGCCTTCCAAGGGGGGAAGCCCTACCACCAGGCCTACGGCCGCGGCGTCAAACGCATCGGAGCCACCGCGCACTACGCGACCCTCGATCTCGACGAGGGCCCGATCATCGAACAAGACGTTGTCCGCGTTTCCCATCGAGAGACCCCAAAAGACCTCGTGCGAAAAGGCCGCGACGTCGAACGAACCGTTCTCTCTCGCGCGGTGGCATGGCATCTCGACGGGCGCGTACTCGTCTATGACAACAAAACGGTCGTCTTTGACTAACGTCTAAAGGAAGGGTCCGCGCATACCCCTTCTGCAACCCTTCTGTTCTGTAGCGGCCTGACCGTCGCCACTCACCCTCTGTTAGGAATCCCCCAGATGGACGGCAAGCTTTTCTTTCTTGGTCTCTGCCTCGCGATCCTCGTGCTCGCCTGGATTGGTGCGGGCATCCTCTGGCGGGCGGCCGAAATGGCCGAGATCGTTGCGCCGATCGACCGCTACTCCGCGGTGGAACTTGAAGCGATCACCGTGGGCACAGGAAACGAGTACGAAAATCCGGAGCGCGGCGGACCTTCCACGGCCATCGCCTTTGGCGAGACGATCGTCCTCGTCGACGCGGGTCGTGGGATCGCTGAAGGGATGCGCGACGCCGGCCTTCCCCTCGACCAGCCGGCGCTGCTCGTGCTGACCAACCTCCTCCCGCTCAACACGATGGGCGTGGATGACCTCCTCTTTACAGGGTGGCTCTCGCCTCGCAAGCAAGCCCTTCGCATTGTCGGCCCCGTTGGCACCGTGGCTTTCGTCGAAGCCCTTGAGGAGGCGCACGCTGTGGGCCGCGACGCACTCGGACCTGCCCTCGACCTCGAAGACGCCGGCGGACGCATTCAAGTGGAAGAAGTCGGGGACGGCTTCAGCGAAGACATCTCCGGACTCCGAATCGAAGCGCGCTCACTCCCGGGCGGGCCGGTCCCCACCCTCGCCTGGCGATTCTCCGACGGCGAGAAGCGAATCGTGGTCTCGGGCAGCGGCTGGGGCTTTGACGAGCTCACCCGCTTCGCAGCCAATGCGAATGTGCTCATTCATGAAGCGGCCTACCTCCCCACCGTCGAAGAACTCGAGGGAACCGGCGCAGAAGTGCCTCATCCAGAGCGCGTCGAGCTCGAGGCGAAGCTTCACACCTCCATTCTCGACGTGGGTGATCTCGCACGCGAGGCCCAAGTGGACAACCTCGTCCTCGTCCGACTTCGCCCGCCGCCCTTCTTCAATCTCCAGGTGAGTTCAATCGTGGGCGAAGACTTCGAAGGCACGATCGTCATCCCCGATGACGGAGAAGTCGTCTTCCCCTAACAGGCGTCCACCAAGCCGAAGCCTATGCGTCTCATGACGGGGTGCAGGTTAAGGCAAAGCGTAGGCGACGTACTTCGAGCCTGAAGGCGTTCCCAACTTTCCGCCCCCCGCCGCAACGACGACAAATTGCCGGCCCTCAACCGTATACGTCGAGGGCGTCGCAAAGCCGGCTGCGGGCAGCGTGTCCTGCCAAAGTTCCTCGCCCGTCGATTTATCAAACGCGCGAATCTTGCTGTCGGCGCTCGCTGCAATAAAAAGCAGCCCTCCTGAAGTCACGACGGGGCCGCCATAGTTCTCAGTCCCGGCTCCGACGATCCCGCGCTCGGCAAGATGCGGATAGTCCCCAAGAGGCACCTGCCAGCGGATTTCGCCCGCCGCGAGGTCGATCGCCGAGAGCGTCCCGAAAGGAGGTTCGTTGATCGGCACCCCTTCTTCGTCACGCAAATACAAATAGCCTGCACTCACGTATTTGGAGTCGCTCCCCGGGCGGGCATCAAGCTCCGCAAGAGCAGCTTCGACGTTGTCGGGCTCAACGACATAGGCGGTGAGCCGCTCCATGATCGGGAACGGAATATCGATGAAGCTCGGCATCCGGCCCGAGCCGTACGCGAGGGTCGTGTAGATATCGACCAGTGTGCGTCGCTCGCCCACACCGATTAGCGAAGGCCCCACCCCGGTCCCTTGGAGATCGGCCCCATGACACACTGCGCATTTTTCAGCGTAGAGACTGCGCGGGTTCACACCCTTAGGCCGCTCCATCAGTTTCAGCATCGCGCCCACTTCATTGGCGTTCACATAAAGCAGCCCCGAAGTCGGATCCCAGGCAGCCCCACCCCACTCCGCGCCACCATCAAATCCCGGATACATCGTCGAGCCTTCCAGACTCGGCGGAATGAAGTTTTGGCCAAAGCGGTAGCCCTCAAGCGAAGCCAGCGTCTTCTCCTTAAAGCCTGCCGCCCGAGCATCCCCGTCGACCATCGCCGGATCGAATCCGCGCCGTGTAAAAGCCGGAGGCGCTGTCGGAACCGGCTGCGTCTTCGCCACCCATTCTTCGGGATAGAGCGATGGATGGACGGGCTGCTCTTCGATGGGGAACACGGGCTCCCCGGTCTCGCGATCGAAAACAAAGAGCAGTCCATCCTTGGTCGGCTGCGCGATGGCATCGACCATTCGGCCTTCGTGAGAAAAACGAACGAGGGTCGGGGGTGCGGGAAGGTCCCTGTCCCAGAGGTCGTGGTGCACGATTTGGAAATGCCAACGCCGCTCGCCCGTCGCCGCATCAAGAGCGATCAGAGAATTCGCAAAGAGATTGTCGCCGGCGCGGTCTCCGCCCCAAAAATCGGGCGTCGCTGAGCCTGTCGGCAAAAACACAAGACCGCGCTCCGAGTCGAGGGTGACGCCGGCCCAGGAATTGGCACCTCCCGCCTTTCGCCAAGATTCTGCGGGCCAGCTTTCCGAACCAAACTCAGTCGCGCGCGGGATCGTATGAAAGGTCCACCGGATCGCGCCCGTATTCAGATCGTAGGCGCGGATATCTCCTGGCGCGGCGCCTTCGGTCTCCCCGACCTTTGTGCCCAAGATCAAAAGATCCCGGTAGATCACGCCCGGGGTCGGAGACGTGACGTCTCCTGCGGATTCGCCGTGCGCAAGCCCGGCGCGGAGGTCGACCCGGCCCCCGTCACCGAAGCTCGGAATGGGCTGCCCCGTCGATGCATCAAGCGCCCAAAGATCATTCCCGGACGCGGCCAAAATTCGCCCGCCCTCGACGACCGACATCTGCTCTGCATCTCCAGACCAGTAAACCACCCCGCGATTATGCCCCTGCGAAACGCTGCCAAACTTCGTCGGGTCAAAGCGCCACTTTTCTTCACCCGTCGCCGCATTCAACGCAAACACATGAGAGCGAGACGTCGTCCCGAAAAGAGTGCCGCCAACCACGATGGGATTGCACTGAATCTGAGTGAGTGCTCCCTCAAGCGGGCCCGTGTCATACGTCCAGGCGATTTCCAGGGCGTCGACATTCCCGCGATTGATCTGAGCAAGCGGCGCGAAATGCGTTCGCCCCTCGTCTCCGAGGTAGTGGCGCCACTCCCAGTCTCCCTCTGCGTCGCGTTCTACCAAAAGGGACGCGCTTTCAGAATCAGCACCGATCCCCGCCCAACCACAGCCAAGAAAAAGGCCAACGGCCAAGAGTATTAGGCTCAGTCTACGCATCCCGGGTCTCCGTCTCCATCGCGCTCGCCGCCTCCGGACCTTCCCCTGAAAGCCTACGGCATCGCCCCCAAAGCATAGAACGCCCCACTCGCAGCTTGCAGCTCTCGGGAGTCAGACCGCGCATTTTCAGCTCAACCACGCTAAAAAATGCAGCATGCGTTTCGTTCTGAGCCTCCCGTTCATGGCCCATCCTCTGAATCCAGAATTCCTAACCCAGGAAGCCGTCGCCGAGGTTTCTCAGGCCGCCGAAGAAGCGGGCTTTGAGGCCGTCGCGGTCACCGAACATCCGATGCCGAACGATGCCTGGCTTGAAGCCGGCGGGCATAACGCACTCGACCCTTTCGTCGCGCTCTCTTTCGCCGCGGCGGCAACGAAGCGCCTTCGGCTGCTCACCAACCTGACGGTCGTGCCCTACCGAAACCCGTTCATGCTCGCGAAAGCGGCTGCGAGCCTTGATCGTCTTTCGGGTGGCCGGCTCATCTTGGGATGTGGCACGGGATATCTCCGCGAGGAATTTGATGCACTCGGCGTCGACTTCGATGAACGCAATGCGCTTTTCGACGAGGCCCTCGACATGCTCCGCCGAACCTGGCGCGGGGACTCGGTCTCGCATCAAGGGATCCATTTCAACGCGGTGGGCAACACGGCACATCCTGCCCCCGCCCAGTCCGAAATCCCGATCTGGATCGGGGGCAACTCCAAACTCTCTCGGAGACGCGCAGCCGAGAAAGCCCAGGGCTGGATGCCGATCCCCAACCCACGCGCTCTGGGCGACCGGAGGCGGACTGTGCATCTCGACAATCTTGACGATCTTCGCGAGATCAAGGGCTACATGACGGATCATGCCGCCTCGATCGGACGCACCGCGCCCATCGACGTCTTTTTCCCCGCCCTGGCAGGAGGCATGCTAGGCGTAGGCGAATTCGCCCTTGGGGAACATCATGATTATTTGGGCGGGCTCGCCGAGATCGGCGTAAACTGGGCCATGGCCCCAGTCGCAGGTTCCGATCTAGCAAGCCTCTTAGAAGCGATCTCACGTTACGGTCAGGACGTGATCGGAGAATTCGATTGAGTGAAATATTCCCGGTACTCGATGTTCATCACCATGTCGGCAATGCATTCCGGGCCCTGGGTGGTCAGCTGGAAGATGGCGCCGAGGCCGATGTCGAGGGAGCTCGCGCCTTCCAGCAGAAGGAAGTCGCCTCGCGGCTCGAGATCATGGAGACAGGCGGTGTCGATCAAGCCATCGTCATCCCTGGCCATGGCTACGAACGCCCGGAGGGCCTTGCGAATACTCGAGTAGAGAACGACGCGATCGCCGCCTACCGCGATGCAATGCCCGAACGCTTCCCCGCCGCCGTAGGCATCGTCGAACCCCGCGACGGCGCGGCAAGCTTCGACGAACTAGAGCGGGTCCATCGAGAACTCGGGCTCGCCGGCATCAGCTTCCATACTCGTTTCCAAGGCGTCTCTCTCGATAGCCAATGGATTCTCGGATACGTCGCCCGGATGGCCGAACTCGGACTCGTCCCCGTGATTCACGCGATGAATGAAACGCCCGAAGAGGCGCTCTGGAAACTTGCCATCCTCGCGCGCAGCATTCCCGAGACGCCCGTCCTCGCCCTCGATGCTTTCTCGTCTTACGAAGCAACCCGCGAATGCTCATTCATCGCCGAGGTCGCGCCGAATATCATCTTCGACACGAGCCTCAGCTATAACTTCGACTTCATCGAGGATTTCGCGCGCCGTTTCGGCGCCGAGCGTGTCGCCTTCGGTACCGACCTCTACTCGCATCCCGTCGGCAAGCGCATCAGCCACCTCCTCCCGCAGATCCTGGAGTCGAAGCTCCCCGCCGAGGACAAGCGAAAAATCCTCTCGGGAAACGCCAAACGGCTTTTCGGGCTCGCCTAACGGGGCATACCCTAGGCCTACCGATAACCTTACTTCGTTTCGTAAGGATCTTCGGCGGCCTCTCCGCGCTCCTGATAGAGCGAACGACCCGAGCGAATATTCAAGAACCGAACGCCTTCCTCCCAGACCGTGAAGCCGTAGTCGGTACCCGCTTCAATGTAGACAACCGTCCCTGCACCGCATTTCCGGCGCCCCATCGAGAATCCGCCTTCGAGGATATACATCACTTCCTCATGGTCATGCTGATGCACAGGTGCGACGAGCCCGCCCGGCAGCCAGTTCACATGAACCCAGGGCCCCTCATCTAGATCGCCAACGAGCTGTCCACCTCCGTCCGGAAAAGGCCCTTCACTCTTCGGCCCTCCTCGAACCCAAGGAGCGTCATCGACATGCATAATGATTGCGCGACCCATCTTTCGCTCCCTTCTACTCAGCAGGTTTGGAGTGCTATGCGGCTGGAAGTGAGACCGTTTCCGTGTCTCGGCCAGAACGAAGGATTTTGCCGGGGCGCGCGTCAGTCGGCTTTCCGTCTTTCACGATCGTTTCGCCGTTCACCATCACCTGCCGAATCCCTGTGGACTCTGCAAAGAGACGCGCCGAATCGCCGGGCAAATCCGTGCGCTCGTGAATCTCGAGCGAGCCAATTTCGTTTGGATCAAACAAGACGAGGTCGGCCTGTTTGCCCTCTTCGATCTGGCCGCGGTCCCTGAGACCGAAAAGACGAGCTGGATCGGCACTCAAGGCCTTCACCGCTCGCTCCAGGCTCCAGAGCTTCCGCCCATTTAGGCAATCCGCCAGAAAGTCCGTCGTGTAGGGTGCGCCGCACATTCGGTCGAGATGCGCCCCCGCGTCCGAGCCGCCCAAAAGCGTATGCTCGCTTCCCCATGCAGTGGCTCGAAGCGACCAGCTTTCCTCATCGTTATCCGGCGGCTCGGGCCAAAGAACCGTCTTTAACCCATCGGCAATCACGATCTCAAGCAGCGTGTCGAAGCTTTCCTCCCCGCGCTCCTTCGCGATTTCGTGCACGAGTCGGCCCGTCAGCCCGCGGTTCTCTTCGGAATAGGTCTCGCCAATCCGAAAATTCGGGAAGTCTGCGACCCGCGCGAACACGCCCGCATCCGGAGACTTCGACCCTTCAAGCAGCTTCGCGCGGACCGTCGAATCGCGCAGCGCAGCGACGCGCTCATCAAAAGGCAAGTTCAAGACATCACTCCATCCCGGCAGCTGATGAATCGGCGAGTACGTCAGAAAGCTCATGGTGAGCCCCACGAGCGTCGGCATCGTCAGCGCAACGATATGCGCGCCCTTCTCCGCTGCGTTTTGTGAGGCAAGCAACTGATTCGCGAAACGATCCTTCTCCTTTGAATCAATCGTAAACACATTCCAGTTCAGCGGCCTGCCTGCGCGAAGAGACATCTGCGCCATCAGATCGACTTCCGCATCTTCGAAACCATGCAGACATCCATCGGTAATGAACTCGAGGGTCGTCCCTTCATGCTCACCCACCAGGTCGCATAACGTCAGCAGCTCATCTTCAGAGGCAGCGCGCGACGGCACGGGCTCACCGTCTCCATCACGATGCGTAAAAGAGCGCGAGCTCGAAAGCCCAAGCCCACCCGCTTCGATGGATTCGTGAAGCAGGCTTCGCATTTCGGCGACTTCACTCTCCGACGCCTCGTTGCCGACCGCACGGTCGCCCATCACAGCCCGCCGCAAGGCACAGTGGCCTACGAGGAAGCCCGCATTCACCGCGGTCGCTCCGTCCAGTCGATCCAGCCACTCCCCGAACGAACGCCAGCTCCAGTCGAGCCCGTTCTCGAGCGCCTCAAGCGGCATCCCTTCGACCACGGACATCATCCGGCGGGTGTAGTCGGCGTCGGCCTCATCGCGAAGGGGGGCGATGGAGAATCCACAATTCCCTCCGATCACCGTCGTCACGCCGTGAAGATTCGAAGGCGAGGCCGTGGGATCCCATCCGAGCTGGGCATCGTAGTGGGTATGGGGGTCGATGAATCCGGGGGTCAAAACGAGCCCCTCCCCCTCAAACACCTCTCGCCCGGAGAGCTCGGGGCCGCCATGTGCCGAGGAGCGGATCGCCGCAATACGACCAGACTGAATGCCCACATCGCCCTTGAAAGCCGGCTCGCCAGAGCCATCCACGATCAGCGCACCTCGAATCACACGATCCATTTCAGACATTGCCTTTTCTCCTTTTCACAAGCAGCCCACGCCAGATTTGAAACGGGCGCCAGAGCGCAGCAAAAAACACGTTCGCATCCGTCGCGAGCGTTTCCGTCCCGGTGGGCGGAAACTCGCTCCGCCCCGGTGCGTAGTAGGTCCCGAAAATCCGATCGATGACCGGAAAAAACTGCGCGAAATTCCGATCGCGATGTTCTGGCAATCGCGAGTGATGCACGCGATGCACCTGAGGCCCGCAAATCCACTGACTCAACGGTCCCAGCGATAGTCGAAAATTGCAATGGGTAAAAATCAAAAACCCGTAGGAGACGACTGAAACGACCAAGGCATGTTCAGCCCCGCGCTGCCCAAACAGCAAGATCGTCGGCAACATGATCAACAAAAACTGGACGAGCGTCTCCAGCCAAAACGTTCGAAAACTGGTTGTCGCATTGAGCTCGGAATCCGAATGATGAAGTTCATGCAAAGCCCAGAGCGCTGGGAAAGCATGCTGAGCGCGATGATAAAAGTAGTAGAGCAGATCGATTGCGATCAGATTTGCGCCGAGGTAGCCGAACCAAAGGAAGCCCTCAGAAGAAGATTGAGGAACTGCGATGCGAGGGCCGAAAGCGAACCAAAGCGCGAGCCCGCCTGCGCCGAAAATCTTGTAGAGCAGCAGGTAGCCGAGATTTCGCGCTCTTCCACGAAGCGTATGAGCAGGCTCGGCAGGCCAAATTAGTTCGATCATCGTCAGAAAAACGATGCATCCCAACCCAATGAGCACGGGGCGCATTTCGCCCAAAAAAATCGTCTTCCAGAGTTCAAGCCAATCGAACATGGCCACTCCAATCCAGTCCGGCGCTCGCTTAGGGAAGCGGGTCCTTGCTGACCTGAACGATGCGTTCCGCGGGAACGCTGAGCTCCCGAAGCAGGTAGGCGACGAAATCCGGGGGATAGTCCCGCTCTTTGAGTGCGAGCTCCATGCAAATCAACCAGGCATCTCGTTCCGCGGGCCCCACGCGCAGATGCGCATGCGCCGGAGGAATTCGCATCGGACCATATTTCTCAGCATAGAGCCGAGGGCCATTGGTCCAGCCGGAGAGAAAGCGCGTCAATTTATCGCGGGAGACTTCGAGATCCGAAGGATGCATCCGTCGAATCGTCTGCGCCTGAGGCAATTCGTCCATGATCCTGTAGAACGCGTCTACGAGCAGCCGAATCCCTTCGAGCTGGCCCGCAGCCTGATAGGTGGCGTCGCCTTCGCCGTAGGCCGGACGTTCAGAACCAGCGGGCGGCGCGCTTCCGATTTGCAAACCAGAAGTCTTCCCTCCTGGCGTCTCAGCCATCTGAATCGAGCTCCAAAACCTGCGCAATCCGGCGACGCGCTTCGGCACGCACGTCTGTGGGTAGCGGGCCCTTCGATGCGACTTCGACATTCGACTTCAGATGCTTGGAATTCGAAGTCCCGACGATTGTCGTATGGAGATCCGGATGACCGAGCACAAAGCGCAACATGAACTCCATGCGAGTCATCCCGTCGAGCAGCTCATCGAGACCTGCCTGCTCCCACACGTCTCGCTTCTCCGCAGCGAACGCTTTCTGAAAATCGTATTTCTTGCCCTCGCCGTAGTCGGGCGCCGGCGCGCCCCGCGCGACGCCACCGCGCACGATCGTTCCCGCGCCGCTCTCCGCCGCGCGTGTGAGCGCAGCCTCATGTTCGGGCTGCAAGGCCGAATACGGAATCTGAAACACATCGAAGACGCCCATCGCAATATGGTCGTCGAGGTCGGGCAGCGTGCCCGAGATTCCAATGAAACGCAGCTTCCCCTCGTCGCGCAGCATTTCGAGCTCTTCAATCAGTCCCCCCGCTTCGATCTCGGCCCGGGGTGGACTCATGTGGATCTGCACGAGGTCGAGACGATCGGTCTTCATCCGCTGAAGACTTTGCTCGACCCCGGCACGCACGTTCGTCCGCGAGAATTCGTGCTCGAGCGTGCCGTCCTTGAATTCAGGCTGTCGCCCGACGACGCAGCCACATTTCGAGGCCAGGAAATACTCATCGCGGCGATGCGCGAGATGACGACCGATCAATTCTTCCGAAGCCGCGTAGTCCGGCGCCGTATCAATCAACGTGATCCCGGAATCCAGCACTTCACCCAGAATTCGCTCCGCCGCTGCGGCGTCATCCGGCCCGCCGAACCCCGCCAGCTCCATCGCGCCATACCCAAGCGGCGTCACCGAAGCGCCCGTCCGACCCAGTATCCGCTCTTCCTGTCCCATTCTAAACCTCGCCTCGTTTATGCAATGGACCCGCTGGCAGCGATCCATCAACGTCCGTAAAACCGTACTCGTCCGCAAGCGCACGCGAGATCAAAGCCTGCCCCGTTCGCGCGATCTGCTTCGGATCATTCGCCAAGGCCACTATCGCTCGCCCCGTAAAACGCAGCGACTCCGCCTTGCTGAAATCTAGACCGGGCACTTTGCCAACATTCGCCTCGTTCCGCTCGGTCAGCACGAGCCCGGGCCAAAGCGAAACAACCGTCACCCCATGCTTCGCCAGCTCATGCGCAGCATCCTTCGTAAATCGATCAAGGGCTGCCTTCCCGACACCGTACGCCACATGCCACGCGTATTCTTGCGCGCCCGAGGAGCTGATATTGGCGATCAAGCCCGTCCCTTGCTCAATCATAATCGGTGCCGCCAGTCGACTCGCGGCGTAGGCCGATCGCGTCCCCACGTCGACCATGTCATCCCAATTCGAAAGCGGCACTTCCCAGAACGGGCGCAGACTCGTCAGCTCCTCAGGAATGATAAAGGCGTTATTCACAAGGACATCGAGCCTGCCCGCTTCGGCTTTCACGCGAGCGAAGAGCGCTTCAACAGCATCATCCTCGCGGTGATCACAAACGACGCCGATTCCGCGCCCGCCCGCCGCGCTCACTTCCGCAGCGACCGCCTCGACGCTCCCTGGCGCAGGCGAGGCCCCCGGGCTGCTCTTCCGCCCCGTGCAGTAGACCGTCGCTCCACTGGCGCCGAGTTCGATGGCGCAGCCTCGGCCGATTCCTCGACTCGCTCCGGTCACGATCGCAACCTGGCCCGCGAGGGGCCCAGTCCCCGCAGTCGTCATGAAGCGTTCCGGGCAAGTGCGCCGGCATGAATCGCCTCATCGTCATGATTGAATCGTGCTCGGTAGGCCACCTCGGCGATCTGCGGCAAGGCGGCCTCGATCGCAACGGGATTCACTTTCGCCGCAACCTCGGGCGCTCCCGCCCGAGTCAGCATCTGTGGCAAGCGTGTCCGAATCCGTTCCAACGCCCAAGCGAGGGGGTCGCCTAACGCAACCGGATCGACATGCACCATCTGGTTCGTCTGGTTCTTGTATGAGACGTAGTGATAATGCGGGTCTTCGTCGAAACAGTCGAAGCGGAGATACTCGGATTCTTCCCCCTCCGAGCACCCGAAGACATGAAGGGAAACACCGCAATCGGCGACTTCCACGTTTGACATGTCGCCGGAATACCCCTCGGCCGTCGTATGCGCGGCGGAAATCGCTTCGTCGAGCAGTCGGTATTCAACGCCGATCGTGATCGCCCCGATTTCGAAACGCTGCATCTGCGCCTCGATCGGAGGGATCGGCATAATGTTATAGGTCGTCGTTCCGCGATCGAATTCCATCGTCGATTCCTTTCGAGGCGAGACCCTGATTCTACCCCGCTCCCGACGAGCGGCCCGCCATCCAGCCCGGGAATTTCCAGCGCGTCCCGCGGGCCGCCCCCCGAACGGCGAACTGCCTTCTGCGCCGAGAGTAAAAATAGCCCGCCCTCGCCCCCACACCCCCCGATCAGCGCGGTATCGTCGAGGTTCACCGAGAGAACAGGAGTCTCAAAGCATGTCCATGAATCGTTTCGCCGGAAAACGCGCCCTGGTGACGGGCGCTGCCTCAGGAATCGGCCGAGCCACCGCTCTCCGCCTCGCCCAAGAAGGCGCCCAGGTTTTCTGCGTCGATATCGCAGCCGAAGCCGCTCAGAAAACAGCGCAGGACATCGAAGAGGCGGGCGGAAAGGCGGGCAGCGCCGAGGCCGACGTTGCGAACCGCGAATCCTGTGACGCGGCCGTCGCCGAGGCAGCTAAGGCCTTTGGCGGGCTCGACGTCCTTGCCAATATCGCGGGCATTCTACGCCCGGGGCATACCCTCGAGCTTCCCCCGGAAGCCTTCGAACAAACCATCTCGATCAACCTCAACGGCACGTTTTTCATGTGCCGCGCTGCGCTCCCCCACCTTCTTGAAGGCGGCGGCGCGATCGTCAATATGGCCTCCGCCGCAGCGCTCCAGGGCGTCCCCTATAACGCGGCCTATTGTGCCGCCAAGGCCGGCGTCGTGGGGCTCACCCAATCTCTCGCCGCGGAGTATGCCCGGCGCGACCTTCGCGTGAACTGCATCTGTCCCGGGGGCGTCATGACCCCCATGACCCAGGCCGGCTTCCCCGTCGATGGGCTCGACCCCTCGCTGATGGCCCGCACGGCGCCAATGATGCCCCGGGTGGGGACGCCCGAAGAAATCGCCGCGATGGTCGCCTACCTCGCCTCCGACGAAGCGGGCTACATCACGGGCTCCGCCATGCGCATCGACGGCGGGCAGGTCGCCTAACACCTCTACTACTTGCACACCTGCGCGAGGCAAGCCCCATGAACCCCTTCCAGCCTGCAAAACTCGGCCCCATCACGGTTCGCAACCATGTCATCAAGGCCGCGACCTTTGAAGGCGTGATGCCCGATGCGTTGGTCACCTCCCCGCTGATCGACTACCACCAAAAGGTCGCCCGCGGTGGCGTCGGCATGAGCACCGTCGCGTTTCTCGCCGTCGCACCCGAGGGCCGGACGAACGCAGAATGCATTTGGCTTCGAGACGAAGCTGTCCCTGGGCTCCGCAAGCTCACCGACGCCATCCATGCAGAAGGTGCAGCCGCCTCGGCTCAGCTGGGGCATGCAGGGCTCGTCGCCAACTCGAAATCCACGGGCCAGCCCGGCCTCGCCCCGTCAAAGCGCTTCAATCCACTTTCACTTCGCAGAACACCTGCGGCGACAAAAGCAGACCTCGAGCGCGTTCTGGGCGATTTCGCGCGGGCGGCGAAGCTCACCGAGGAAGCGGGCTTCGACGCGATCGAACTCCATCTGGGGCATAACTACCTTCTCAGCTCCTTCATGTCGCCCGCACTCAACGATCGTCGTGATGAATACGGCGGCTCTCTCGAAAACCGCGCCCGCTTCCCAAGACGCGTCCTCGAGACGCTGCGCGAGGTAACCGGCGGACGCATCGCCCTCACCGCAAAACTCAACATGCAAGACGGCGTCCCCGGCGGCCTCAAAGAAGACGAGAGCCTCGAGATCGCGCGCATGATTCAGAGCGACGGCACCCTCGACGCCCTGGCGCTGACCGGTGGAAGCAGTTTCGGCAATCCCATGTTTCTGTTCCGCGGCGACGCGCCCCGCGCCGAATTCGCGAAAACGCTGCCTCCTTTTTTGCGCTTCGGCTTCCGGCTCGTCGGGCGCAAATTCATGCCCGACTATCCCTTCGAGGAAGCGTATTTCGCGGAGATGGCGCGCAAGTTCAAGGACGAACTCGACCTGCCGGTCATCCTCTTGGGCGGCGTAAACAAACTCGAGACGATCGAGCAGGCCCTCGACGAAGGCTTTGGCTTCGTTGCCATGGGTCGGGCGCTGCTCCGGGAACCCGACCTCCTGCATAACATGCGGGCCGGAACCCAAAAAGAGGGCATCTGCATCCACTGCAATCGGTGCATGCCGAGCATCTACTCAGGCACGCGCTGCGTTCTCGTCGATCCCGACCCGATCGAAGGCGGCGTCCCCGTCGCCTAGTCCCAGATCTCGTCCTCGACGCCGAGCTCACGCATTCGGTCATGCACGGGGATCAGCGGATCGCGATCAAGATCACCGCGCCGCAGCGCCGCGACATGCTCGCCCTGCTCCGACCAGATATGGCACGTGTTCTGATTCCCTTGAATTCGTCGCTCCAGCGCCTCGGGCGAAATATCCGTGCGCTTCTTCCCTTCGCGGCGGGATTCTCCAATCGAAACGGACCAGGTCGCCTGAACCACAGCGGGCGCCATCGCCTGCAAGAGCGCATTCGTATGCGTGCATCCCTTCGGCCCGCCAAAAAGATCGCGAATCTTCCGCGTGAAGCCGCGCGCAATCGAAAGACCAACAAGCTTCTCGTAGTCCGCCGCAATCATCGGACATTTCGAATGAGGATGCGTTTCGAAAACAACCCGAGCCGAGTTGATCTCGAGCCCTGGAAGCCCCACTTCGAGTTCGAGCTGCATTTGATGCACCTCAAGCGGCTCCGGGTCATTCAAAACGTAGAGGCCCGGCGGCTTCTTGTCTGAGATCGCACCCCGAACCAGAAGAGCGTCTTTCGAAAGCAAGTAGACGCGCGTCTCGTATTCGCGCGTATGAATCAGTGCGAGGTCATCATCAGGGGGCAGTAAGGACATGCGGAACGGGTAGCACGTCGTCTATGGTCGGCAGCCATGGCGGCCCCCGAACCTCATTCCAGCGCGCTCCTGCGCCCGACCCAAAGACGCGCCGTCCTCATCGGGATGATGGCGGGTGTCTCGCTCGCGGCCATCGACCAAATGGTGCTCTCGACCGCCGTGAGCGCCATCGCGGCTGAATTCGGGGATATCAGCCAGGCGCCGTGGGTCTTCACAGCGAACCTGCTGACCAGCGCTGCCAGCATGCCGATTTGGGGAAAGCTCGGAGACCTCTACGGTCGCCGCCGCGTCTTCCAATCCGCCATCAGCCTCTTCATCGTCGCGTCACTCCTGGCGGCGATGAGCGATTCCATGGCCTGGTTGCTGGTTTGCCGTGCCCTTCAAGGACTCGGCGGGGGCGCTTTGCTGACGATCCCGTACGCAATCCTCGGCGATATCATTCCGCCGAAAGAGCGAACGGCTTACGTCGCATTCATCACCGTCGTTTGGACCACCGCAGGATTTATCGGGCCTCCCCTCGGCGGCTTCCTTGTCGAAGGACCAGGTTGGCGATGGATGTTCTATCTCAACGTGCCCGCCGCGGTCATCGCCTTCATCCTGATCCAGTGGGGCTATCGCCTGCCGAGGCAGCGCATCGAACATCGCATCGATTTCCTCGGCGCCGTCCTGCTCTTTAGCGCCGTGGGCGCACTGATCCTCTACACGTCCTGGGCCGGGGAAGCGATCGGCTGGGGCGCGCCGATTTCAATCGCGCTCATCGCGACGAGTGCGCTCCTCGGCACGGGCTTCATTCTCCAAGAACGCCGCGCCGCCGAGCCCATCGTCGAGCTCTCCATCTTCAGTATCCCCGCGGTCTGGGCACCGCTCCTGGCCACCTGCCTCTTCGGCTTCATCAACTTCTCGATCGCGTTCTTCTTGCCGCTCTACAGCCTCGCCGTGCGCGGTACGGATGCCGTCCAGGCCGGCTTCACCCTTGCGCCGCTCACGGGCGGAATGCTGGTCGCGGGCATTCTCGTCGGGCGCCTCGCCTCGGCGACGGGCCGCTACCGACGCTACGCCACCGTTGCCCTTGCCATTTACACCTCCGGTCTCGCGCTCTTCGCGACGGTCGATCGAAACACCCCAACGATTCAATTCCTGTCCTATTCCCTCCTGCTCGGATTCGGCAGCGGCACACTCGGCCCCGTCGTCATCGCCTCGCTCCAAAACGCAGTCGACGAGAAGTACCTCGGCGTCGTCAGCTCCCTCCCCGGCTTCTCCCGCGCGATTGCCCAGACCATCGGGACCTCTATTCTCGGCACACTGCTCGCCGCCCGCATCGCTCTGCACCTTCGGGAAGACGTCGCCGGACTCGCTGCCCCCGGCGCCGATCTCGGCGAGTACATCGCCCGCCCCGCGGCGGTCCGAGATCTCGCTGAGCCCCTCCAATCCGCCGTGATCGAGGCCTATCGCGCGGCCTTTTCCGAGACCTTTACGATCATGGTCGTCGTCGCCTGCCTCTCGCTCCTTGCAACGCGCTTCATGGTCGACCCCGGCGACGAGAAATAGCCCGCTTCAGCCCGCTGGCGAAGCGCAGCCCAACTCGCGATGCTTTATCAATCGGCCAGGCCGAAGCCAAGGTCGAAAATAGAGAGGGATGCGCGATGACGATTCAAATCGAGAAACTGAGCGGAGCACTCGGCGCAGAGATATCGGGCATCAACCTTTGTGGCGCGCTCGATCCCGCTGAGTTCGCGACCCTCGAGCAAGCGCTCCGCGAACATCAGGTTCTGTTTTTCCGCGATCAGCCGATCAGCCCCGCCGAACAAGTGGCCCTCGCCCGGCGCTTTGGCGAGATCGATATTCATGCTTTCGGCCGGCATCTCGACGATCATCCCGAGGTTGGCCTCCTCGATCAGAAGAGTCCCAAAAGAGACGGCGCGAATCGCTGGCATACGGACTCCACGTTTATGCCGAAACCGCCGTCGATCGGCCTGCTTCGCGCAGTCCGGCTGCCGGAAACCGGCGGCGATACAAGCTGGGCTTCGATGTACGCAGCCTTCGAAGCGCTTTCCCCCGCGCTGCAGGCAACGTTCTCAGCGCTGAACGCGCTCCACGATGTTTCGGGTCCGCTCCGCCGAGCCATCGCTGGGGGACATAGCGTCGGCAGCCTTGAAGAAGTTCAGGCGACCTGGCCCCTGATTTCCCATCCCATGGTCTGTACCCATCCGGAAACGGGACGCGCCATGCTCTACGCAAACTCGAATTTCACGACGCAGATCGAAGGGCTCAGCGAAGCCGAGAGCGACGCGCTCCTACGCTTCCTCTTCGACTGGGTGCGGAACCCCGAATTCCAGGTGCGCTTTCGCTGGGAGAAAGACTCCGTCGCGATCTGGGACAATCGCTGCACTCAGCATTTCGCTGCGGCCGACTATGAGGAACGCCGCATCATGCATCGCGTCACGGTCGCCGGCGAGTGGCAGCCGAGCTAACGCACCAAAACCTCAGCTTGATGAGGTCAGCCCCGTCGCCTCAATTTCGTTGATCATGGGTTCTCCCTCCGCATACCGCTTCAGGTTGTCGAGGAAGAGCGCCTCGAGCCGCTGGTCGCCGCAGGGCGAGTAGCCGGCATCATGAGGCGTGATCACGCATCGATTCAGGGACCAGAGCGGAGACGATTCGGGCAGAGGCTCCTCCGCCGTCACATCGAGGGTTGCCCCGCGGATCCAGCCCTCCGCCAGCGCCTGAACCAAAACCGGTTCGTCGACGACGCCTCCCCGCGCGACATTGATCAGAACCGACCCTTCTCCCATCGCACGGAGCTCCGCTTCGCCAATCATCTCACGGGTCTCATCGCTAAACGGCATGCATAACACGACATAGTCAGACTCGGCGAGAAGATCGTGCAGATTCTCAAGGGCAACGAAGCGGTCCAGATGAGGATCTTCGACCTTCGACCGTCGCGTCCCGAGCGTGCGCATTCCGAACGCCTTCCCGATCCGCGCAGCGGCCTGGCCAATCCCGCCGTAGCCAACAATGCCGAGGGTCCGCGCCGTCAGATCGCCGCATTCCACGATTTCCCAATGCCGCGCGCGCTGCTGCGACTGATGGCGCGCGACTTCGCGCTCCCAGTGCAGGATATACGTGAAGATGTATTGGGCGATGGGCTCGGCGTGAATTCCCGAAGCGTTCGTGAGTCGAACGCCGCGGTCAAGAAGCGATTGCCAAAGGGGATGATCCACTCCGGCACCCGGCCCCTGCAGCCATTTCAGGCTCGGGCTCCCCACCAAACGAAGAAGCTCTCTCATCGCGGGTGGGCTCTTCGTCACTCCAAGCGAGAAATAGAAAACCTCAAGATCCTGATCGTCTCCAACGATTCCCCCCTCCTCCGTGATCCGAATGATCTCGGCGCCCGGCAGGACATCCTGGACTGATTGGGCCAGAGCCTCGGCACGATTTCCCGTCAAACAGATCTTCACGTTCTCTCCCTTAGGACTGCCTCTGCGGATGCTATCCAGATTCCCATGCTAGCTCGTCGGAACGACGCCAATCGGCGAGGACCAAGCCCGTTCCTGAAGCGTCTTCGGCAGATCACTCCGGGGCGACACGCCCGCCCGGACTGAATCCCAGGTCGACCATCGGCAGGTTGGATTTTCCAGCACCCGCACATAATAGAAGGCGCGATGCCCCGCGTCGAAATCAGGATCGGCCCAGAGCGTCTCGAGCTCATTCGCCC
This sequence comes from Myxococcota bacterium, assembly GCA_045106235.1. Taxonomy (GTDB): domain Bacteria; phylum Myxococcota_A; class UBA9160; order UBA9160; family UBA4427; genus UBA4427. Next base: position 206,843 of record JBGCEJ010000012.1, on the reverse strand, counting down.
CACGGTCCGTCGTGATCGAGCAGTCGTCCAAATTCACCTTCGCCCCATTATCGGGACATCGATGGGTTGCGGGATCAACGGCAAGACCATCCGAGCAGGCGACATCATAGACCTGCTCGAACGTCTCTTCGCCCTCGACCCAGCCCTTAATCACCTGAAGTCGAGCAAGCGCTGCGCTGCGCGGATCTCGAATCGCCTGAATCTTGAATCGCGGCGGCGGTGCGCCTGCTTCGAGTTCGAGCTTCCCGCCCATCGGGACGCCCTTTGCGTAGGCTTCTGCGATCGTCAGGCCCGCCTCACGGGCGCCCGAGGCGTCACTTCCGTCCCCGGCGCCAAATGCCTGGCTCGCGAAGAAGCGGATGCGAATTCGGGGGCCCGAGGTCGCGAAGGTCTCCTTCCGACGAAAGGCTTCATAGATCGAAGCCCGCGTGTTCTCTTCCGCCCAAACGCCCGTGAGTCCTGAGGCACCATAGGTAGGCGTCGCCACATTCAGATACGACTGTCCATCGACCTCGGTCAGTAGATCTGGCGCCGCAAAGGAGAGCGCGGTTGATTCAAGAAAGGAGAGGGGCACCGAAGCGCGGCGAGAGGCGCTGCCGTCCAGCAAACCCAGCTTTGAAAAATAATTCGACTCGTCATCAGAAGTCGCGCCGGTATGCGTATCACTCGCACCCACGAATCCAAAATCGAACGCGTTCGTCACGCCCTGCGCTTCGAGCGCGAGGCCCTCGCGAAGCGCGTCGCGTGCGTAGCTTCCCTTGGGCTCGCTGAATAACATCGTCGCCACGCGGTAGGGCGTGATTTCAAAACCTGCCCACTCGTCCGTATTCGAGAGCGAAGGATGGGTTTCGGAGGTGCCCTTAATTTGCGTGATTTCAACAATCGGCTCATTCCGCATCCGACGAATCCCGTATTCGTCGTCGAGCGGATCCCCCGCCCAGTCCACCAGCTTGAACATCTGCCCGTTCGACCCGTTCGAGTTATGCGGAATCGCCAGGCTCTCCACCCCGTCCGCACGCAGCGCATCCATCCAGTCCCATAGATCTTCCGGATTCCTCGAATGCATCCTGGAAAAAGGAACCGCCGGCAGCTTTGCCGAATCGCGGAAGATCACATTGCGATGCAGATTCCCACGATCATCCGAAGAGGTTGTGTACTCATACGCAACGAAGGTCGTAAAGCGGCCCGGATCGTTCCAGCGATCCGCTGCATCAATCGTGTCCGCCCAAGCCGTCCGCGTCACCGAAAGGAGTTCCTTCGTTGAGACTTCCCCCGACTCCACCGCCTCCACAATCGAACCCGCGAAAGAACCGAAGGTCTTGATTCGCCGAACGATGCTCGTCTGCGTCATATTTTCCGGCGCGTTCAGCTCATGAACCACTTCCGCAAAGGGCTTCTCCGAAAGCGGGGTTCCGATCTCAGCAGCCTCGCGCACCACGCCCATAAAAAACCCGTGGTCCGTCACTGCATAAAAATCGAGGGGCTCCCGGAGCTGCATTTGAAAGCCCGCGGGATGCGGAATCGCTTCGCCTCGAGCGTAGCGATAGGCGTCCGACGGCCGGGCCATCGTCCCAAACGCGAAGGCGTCGAAAGAATACGTGGTATGCACATGGAGATCGCCAAAGAAGGCTGCGCGATCCGGCTCCGGCGCGGGCCGCTTTGAGATCGTCTCAAATTCCGTCTCGAAGATCTGAGCGCGCCGCCCGTCCGGCAGTGCCGACGAGTAATCCGTTCCGCTCTCGTCTCCCGATGAGCAAGCCATCGCCAAACCGACTACGCAAATAAGGAAGAGTGGGCCGAGGCGAGCGAAGGGAAAGAAAGCCAGGGGCGGACGGGGCGGCGGGCGGTGCATCGGATACCTCTTCCCCGGCGATACGGAGATGCGTAGGTGCGTAGGTGCGTAGGTGCGCTGAGTCTGCGCCGAGACGAGCCGATCCGAGACGAGACGATGGGTCGAACCGATCATCAGCGAGGACCGCTCAGAGGATAGGCCGGACGAAGGCCGCGAGCCGCCGTTCGGGTGAGAATGAGACCGACGGTCGCATCACAGCGCGGCGCTCTCGGACGCTATTCCCAGACACGCTGAAAGTGAGGTGGTAGGGTCCCGCTATCTCATTTAAGGAGCCCACCATGTCCCCCAACTCGAACGCCTCCGTCTCCCTGCCCGCGAAGGGCCTCCAGCTGCGCAGCAAAGTCAGCGCCGAGGGCGAGCTCGAAATTTCCATCGCCGCAATCGAAACGCCCGCGCCGGGCCCGGACGAAGTCCTCGTCCGCATCGACGCCGCGCCGATCAACCCCTCGGATCTCGGCCTCCTTTTCGGAATGGCCGACATGAGCGCCGCGAAGAAGACCGGAACCGGAAAGGATGCCGTCGTCACCGCACCGATTGCCGAGCCGGTCATGCGCATGCTGAAGGCGCGGGTCGGCGAGTCCATGCCCGTCGGTAACGAAGGCGCGGGCGAAGTCATTGCTGCCGGCGACTCCCCTGCCGCCCAGGCGCTGATCGGGAAGACGGTCTGTATCATCGGCGGCTCGACCTATGGCCAACATCGCCTCGCCCCCGCTGCGATGGTCCTTCCGCTCCCAGCAGACGCGACCGCGAAAGACGGCGCATCTTGGTTCGTGAATCCCATGACCGCCCTCGGCATGATCGAGACCATGCGACTCGAGGGACATAGCGCCCTGGTCCACACCGCCGCCGCCTCCAATCTCGGCCAGATGCTGAACCGTCTCTGTCAGGCCGACAATATTCCTCTGGTAAACATCGTTCGCCGGCAGGAACAGGTCGACCTCCTCCGCGGAATCGGCGCCAAGTTTGTTTGCAATTCGAGCGACGAGAATTTCCGGGAGCAGCTGACCGACGCGCTCAAGGAAACGGACGCCACCCTCGCCTTCGATGCGACCGGCGGCGGGCGCCTCGCCGGCCAGATTCTCTCCTGCATGGAAACCGCTCAGAGCCAAAAAGCCGGCGCGTATAGCCGCTACGGCTCCGAGACCCACAAGCAGGTCTACCTCTATGGTCGCCTCGACCGATCCTCGACGGAACTCGGCAGCGATGTCGGCATGGCCTGGGGTGTGGGCGGATGGCTGCTCACCCATTTCCTCCAGAAGGCGGGGATGGAAACGACCGTGCGGCTCAGAGGGCGCGTCGCCGCAGAAATCAAGACCACTTTCGCGAGCCACTACACCGCCGAGATCTCCCTGGAAGAGGTGCTCGACCTCGACAAGATCGCGTCCTACGGCGCCCAGGCGACGGGCGAAAAATTCCTGATCAAGCCCAACGGCTGAGGCTCTCCGTTCTATAATCAGGCGACACGACTCCCGCGTAAATGCGCGGTGAGGCGTGCCGCCTGAAAGAACGAGGATCCCTATGCCGAACCATCCCGTCCGTGAAGAGATCGGTCTGCTCGACCGCTTTTTCTACCTCGATCCCTGGGAGCGCTTCCAGTGGATGCGCGATGAAGCCCCCCTCTATTGGGATCCCAGCGCCGACGGCGGGCTTTGGGGCCTCACGCGCTACGAAGACATTATGACGATCGCGAAGACTCCGGACCTCTTCTGCTCCGGCAAGAGTTCGCGCCCGGAGCGAAGTAGCTGGATCCCGTCGATGATCAACCTCGACGAGCCGCTCCACAAACGTCGACGCAGCATAGTCAACCGCGGCTTCACCCCGCGTCGCGTAAAAGACCAGGAAACCAAACTCCGCGCGCTGACAAACGAACTCATCGACGATGTCATCGAGCGCGGTGAATGCGATTTCGTCCGCGACATCGCCCGCTGGATTCCGATGGTCGCCATCGGCGACATGCTCGGCGTGAAGCCCGAGGACCGAGCAAAGCTGCTCGAGTGGAGCGACTGGATGCTCGGCGGCGGCGAGATTGCAGACGTCATGGACGACGAAGAACGCCGCGCAAAACAGAGTCAGTACAGTCAGGAATATTTCGCCTATCAGGCCGCAGTCATCGCGGATCGCAAGAAGAACCCCCAAGACGATCTCGTTTCCCTGCTCGTCACGGGGAAGGTCGACGGTGAGGGTCTCGATGACATGGAGATCTTGCAGGAGAGTCTGCTGATCTTGATCGGCGGCGACGAAACCACCCGACACGTCATGACGGGAGGTCTAGAACAGCTCATTCTTAATCCCGACCAGCGCCAAAAGCTGATCGACGATCCAGGTAAGATTGAAGTCGCCGTGGAGGAAATGCTCCGCTGGGTCTCGCCCATCGTGAACATGAACCGGACGCTCACCCGGGACACCGAGCTACACGGCGAGACGCTCCGCGAGGGCGACCGCGTGCTGTTGCTCTACCCCTCAGGCAACCGTGACGAGCGAGCGTTCGAATCGCCTAACACATTTGACATCGAGCGATGGCCGAATCGCCACGTCGCCTTTGGCGGATACGGCGTACATCATTGCCTCGGCGCAAGCCTTGCCCGCCTCGAACTCAAGATCCTCTTCGAGCAGGTCCTCTCACGCATGCCCGACATTCAGTTCGCAAGCGACGCCCCTCTGAAGCGACGCCCGAACAATTTCATTACGGGCATCGAAGCGATGCCCGTCACGTTTACGCCCGGGCCACGCCAAGACTAAGGGAAGGCCTAACCGCGCTGTTGGATGATCTTTTCGAGCGCATCGATTTCGGCGATCTCGGCGGTTGCCGAATTCAGCCAGCATTCTTCCACGCCGAGTTCCTCGTACGCGTCGAGGGAAGCTTTCACGGCATCTGTGCTTGAGCGATCGACCATCCCCGCCATCGCCTTCGCCGGGCCCTCGCCGAGGACCTTGATGTACTTGTAGACATAGGCGCTCAGTTTTTCCTGTGCGTTCGGCGCGAGGGAATACCAGAACCCCGCGACGCGACGCGGTGCCGTGTCGCGCCCCGCATCTTCCCAGGCCTGAACGACACGCTCCTGCTGGACTTTCATCTCGTCCGGGACACCATTGCCCGACCAAGAGTAAACCCCGTCCGCCCATTTCGCGGCTCGAGCCACGGACTTCGGCCCCATCGAGCCTGCAAGAATCGGCGGACCGTTCTTCTGAACCACTTTCGGCCCGATCGGCTCGGCCCCTTCAAAGGGAAGCTCTCCTGCCCAAGCGCTGCGAATCTCCTGAATCTGCGCATCCATCCGCGCATAACGGGCGACCGGTTCTTTCTCCATGCATTGATAGTCCTGCACGCGCCCCCCAACCCCAACCGTAATCACAGTCCGGCCATTCGAGATCAGGTCCAGGGTCGCCGCATGCTTCGCCACCTTGAGCGCAGGATGCATAGGCAAGACATAGAGCGTGGGTGCAATCGTGACCCGCTCGGTCACGGCCGCGGCCGCCGCAAGCGTCGCCATCATGTCCACACTGGATCCAACCATTCGCTCACCACAGGAAAGTGTAGAGAACGGGCCTTGGTCAACGCGGCGAAACCATTCCAACATCACATCGCGCGACAGATCTTCCTGGGTATAGGGAAAGCACAGTCCAACCTTCATGAATCTCTCCTTCAGCGGGTCTCCGACTCTAACACGCTCTCCGGTCGTTTAGGCAGCCCTCACGGGGTAGCTCGCCAAGCGACGCGCACTCCCTCGCCTCCGCCGTCCCCCTCGCCCCCGCCGCCCTCGGCCGGTAGAATAATCTCATGGATCTCGACCCTATCCCACAGGCGATCGCGGACGATCCCCATCCCGTCTACGCCGCGCTCCGCGAATCGGCGCCGGTCCACTACGTCGCCGAACGCGATCTCTACGTGCTGTCACGGCATGCGGATATTCTCGCCGCCATCAAGCAACCTGAGATTTTCTCTTCCGCCAAGGGCGTGGTCCCGAGCGGCTTCGTGCCCGAGAAGCGGACGCTGATCGTGCTCGACCCACCGGATCATGGCGCCATGCGCCAGGCCGTGATGCGCGCTTTCACACCGCGCCGCATGGCCGCCATGGAAGACCAGGTCCGGCGCTTCGCCGTAGAACTCCTCGACGATCTTTTCGCGGCGGATCCGGACGCGGGTTCGAACGCACTGAACGTAGACGCCTTTGAAGGCTTCACGGACCCCCTACCGATCTTCGTCATGGCGGAACTCCTCGGCGTCGATGCCGCAGAGCGCCCCATGTTCAAGCGCTGCGGCGATGCAATTGTCTATTCCAGCAACACTTCGCCCGAAGTTCTCCTCAAGGCACAGCGCGAGCTCACGGATTACCTCGGCGGCGTCTTTGAGGAGCGGCGCAAGGAACCCCGAGACGACCTGATTAGCCTCTTGCTTTCGAATTCTGATGAAGGCCGGGCGCTGTCCAACGATGAGCTCCTTGGCCTCTGCTTCCTTCTTCTCGTCGCGGGGACGGAAACCACGACAAGCGCCTTGGGCAACGCGCTCTTGCTCTTGCAAAAGCATCCCGAAGCCCGGAAGCAGCTCCTTGATAACCCGGAGCTCTTACCCAGCGCGGTCGAAGAAATTTTGCGCTTCGATCCCCCCGTCCAAGGGCTCTCCCGCGCGCTCACCCAGCCCGTCGAGATCCACGGGACAACGCTGCCCAAGGACGCCCGCGTCCACCTGCTCTACGCCGCGGCCAATCGCGACCCGAGCGTTTTCGAGAACGCCGACCGCTTCGATATCAGCCGAAAAACGAATCCCCACCTTTCCTTCGGATTCGGGATTCATTTCTGCCTCGGTGCCAGCCTCGCCCGACTGGAGCTCCAGGTCGGACTCAGCGAATGGCTCCGGCGAGCGCCGAACTATCGGCTTCTTCTCGAAGATCTCGTGCGGTTGCCTTCCGATACGAACCGCGGCTTCGGCTCGCTTCCGGTCATTCGGGAAGCCTAAGCGGCACGGCGGCTTCGGCCCGCGCTGATCGCCAGGCCGAGCAGAGCCGCGGTGGCGACAACAAGAAGCAAAAGGCTGCCGGTAAAGCCCGGTCGATAAGTCCCAAACAGATCATGGGCCCGGGCCAACAAGACAGGACCGAGCACACCACCCGGAATAAACGCCAGCATCATCATCCCGTAGTTCTTCGAGAAGGAACGGACGCCGAAGAAATCCGCAACCGCGAGAGGGAGCAGGACATCGCGCGCCGAGGTGGTCACGCCAAACAGCAACCCGAATAGGGTCAGAATCTGCGCGTTGTCCGCAAAAGGCACGAGTGCGATGCCCAGCGTCAGAAAGGCGGTGTTCACGAAAAAGGCGGTTGGCGCAGGAACGCGCAGCGCAATCACCCCTGCGCCGAGCTTCGCGATGATCCCCGCCCCCACTGCGAGCTCGAGTGCATTCGCTGCTTGCTCCCGGGAATAACCCAAGTCCTGCAGGTAGAGGACGAGATGATCGTAGAGCCCCAGCTGAATGAATGAATAACAGAAGAGTGCATAGAAGAGCGCCCAGAAGGCGGGGCGACGCAGAACAGCCGCAAGTGGCATATCGTCTTCAGCGGACATCGCCGCTGCGAAATCGCCCTCATGCCCCTCTTGATCGTCTTCGCTCTCGGTCGCACCCACAGCATCGGGAGCCACGCCCCCTTCGCCCGGCTTCGGGTCGCGAACGACAAAGAGCGCGAAGGGAAGAATCACAGCCATCGCGCCCGCAACGACGGTGATCGCCGCACTGCGCCAAGACGCGCCCGCAGACAGACTCGTGATCGCATGAACGAAAACGACGGCGCCTAGATTGGTCCCCACCATCGCAAAGCCCAGCGCAACGCTTCGATACTTCTCGAACCAGCGCGTGATGACGCCCCCGATCGAGACATCCCCAATTCCCGCGTTGCCCAGCGCGAGCAGTACCATCGCCGCATAGAACTGCGGCAGGCTTTGCATCGTCGCCAAAGTCAGAGCACTCGCGCCGATCATCAGGATTGCGCTGACCACCACAAGCCGAACGCCGAAACGAACACAAGCGGCCCCCACAAACACCTGGGCGACGGAGGAGACCAGCAGCATCGGCGCCATGCCCGAGGACCACATCGTCCGGGTCCAGCCCAGGTCGCCAATCACTTCAGGCGCAAGCGCCCGGGTCGCGTAGAAATATCCCGCGCCCATTTGGCAAACAAGACAGCCCAGAACGAGCAGCGCGCTGCGCAGAGTGAGTTCAGATTTCACAGCGGCCGACCGCGACAAGCGCTTCGATAAAAGAGAGAGAGTCTCTGCGCAAATGCAATTTCGAACTAACGCGAAGTCAAACGGTAGAGATAGACCTCGGAGATATTTTCGTTCCGCGGCCGGTTCCCGTATTTCTTTTCATAGGCGTTCGCGAAAATCGCAAACTCCTCTGCACTTACGACTCGCTCTGCCTGCAAAGCAAAGACCTGCTCGCCGACCTTTGCCCGAACGCGCGGATCTGTTTCCATGTGTTCAATCCAAGTCGCCCGATTCGCCCCCGAATGCACATAGAGCCGCTCGCCGAGCCCGATGGCCCAAATATTCACCGAGTAGGGATCTGCAGGATTCGTCTCAAGCTGGATCGTCGAGATCTCGTCCGAGAAGGACCAATCCGACGGCGCCTCCGCATCATCGCCCGGCAGCGCACCGCCCGGAATGAGAAGCGTCGGCCCACAACCCAGCAACGGAAGCAGCAGCCCCACCACAATCGTGAGCATCAAGACTGTCCGCGTCGGCTTCATTCGCATTCTCATCGTTCTCTCCGGTTTTTGTACGGCGCGCTTGCGAGCGCCCAGCATAACGCGATTGCAGGACGGAGGGGGCGTCGAGATTCAGAAGCCAGAGCGAGACCGGGGACTAAAGCAAAGCGATCGGGTTCACGGGACATCCCGTCCCGCCCGGAACCCGAATCGATCCCATCGTGAATAGAAAATGCCAGCGCCCAAGCGATTGACACCTCGCCGAGAGCTCGCCGAGGGCCATATTGTCGATCAAGTGGAGGCCCATCCCCGCGATCCCCACCTGATGAATCGGAAAGGGCCAGTTCGGAATGCCGAGACCCGGCATGGGATCCGAAATGCCGTCGCTGCCAAGCAGCGCGATGCCCTTTTCCTGCAGCCAAGGGAGACATTCCGCGTGCAGTCCCGTCATTCCGTCCGCGGGATTGAGCGGCCCGCCGTTTTCTTCTCGCAGCGCAGTTCGCCCCGCGCCCACGATCAAGATATCCCCCGGCCCCACTTCCACACCCGCTTTCGATTCGCAGGCCATCAGCTCTTCGAGCCGAATCACTTCGCCAGCGCGGAGAGAGGAGACCCCGCGATGCCATGCGAGATCGAGGAAGACACCGCGACCGACGATGCCCTCCGCGAAAGAGAGGGTCGAGTTTCGAAGGGCCCCGCTGCTTCGAACATCCGAAGCCGGGAAGCCGTTATACATCTTCCCCTTCACGAACATATGGCAGAGCGCATCGATATGGGTCACGCCGAGACCATGCACATGCGCCCCGACATAGTCGCGGGACGCTTCGTAGCCAGGAATCCCCGCATCGCTCCGAGCGTCTCCGGCCGCAAGCATATGATGCTGCGCCGGATAGGGATTCTCCGGTGACGGAGTCGTCCCTAGATCATGCGCGAGACTAACAACCTTTCCCTCCTGAACCGAAGTGGCGGCGGCGGCTCGATGTTCCGGAAGGAGAAGGTTGAGCATGCCCCGCTCGTCGTCCTCCCCCCATCGCCCCCAATTCGAGAGCGATTGAAAGAGCTCATCCAACTCAGCCTCACTCGGCGCTCCGCCATCGTCGTTCTTCCCCTCAGACATTCGTTCCCGTCCTCTCCTTGCGCACAAAGATTCGCATAGCCGACCTCCCGCGTTAGCTATGCGCGAGCCGGTTCTTCACCAACATCCCCGGCACGCGCCCCGTCGGCTCTCCTCCTCGGATCGTGACCTGCCCTGCGACGATCGTCGCAAGGAAACCCTGCGCCTTTTGCGAGAGTCGAAGCCCTCCCCCTGGCAGGTCCCGGACAAGTTCCGGCACTGCGGGTCCGACCGTCTTCGGATCAAAAACATTCATATCAGCGATCAATCCCTCGCGCAGCAAGCCGCGATCCGCAAAACCCCAGGCCAGCGCCGGCTCAAAGCTCAGCATCCGAACCCCTTCTTCCCAGCTGAAGGCCTGTCGGTCACGAACCCAATGCCCCAGCAAATGCGTCTGAATCGAGGCATCCGCGATTTGACTGAGATGGGCGCCCGAGTCAGAAAAAGTCATCACCGTCCTCGGATGTCGAAGTACCTCAAGAAGCACCTCCTCATCCTGGGGATATAGACTCGGCTGAATAAAAAGCTGCTCGAAGTCGGTCTCAACGGCGAGGTCGATCATCGCCCGCGCAGGCGAGACCCCTCGCGCCTCCGCCACCTCACGCACCGTCGGATTCGGCGGTAGTCCCGAGGCGTAGACGCGAATCCCGTCGTAATCAGGCTTTCGCGGCAAGGCTCCGATTCCCCGCCAGCCGGCGTAGTCCCCCTCCATCGCGATGGTCGCAAGGCGCTCACAGAAAGCGGGATCGGCGAGCTGTTTCTTTTGCTCTGCGAGGGGCGCCTCACGGAACGCATCCCAAACCGGAAGCACATCAAAAGGCATGCGGGTCTGAAACGAAAGCAAGACGGAAATCCCGCGGCAATGGCTCTGGCCAAACATGCGCCCGCCCGCCTCCGCAACCGCATCAAGATGCGAGAGCATTTGCGGGCCGCCCGCCTTCGTCGCAATCAAGCCCGCGGTCATAGGCACCCCGAGATCCACCGCAATCTTGCGCACCCAGCGCCAAGTCTCCGCCGCCTGCTCAGGATCACCCGATAAGATCGCTTCGGTTCCCCCTTCGAGCATGCCTGTCCCGAGCCGACTCATCACACTCGCAAGCCGATGCACCTCTTCCCAGCGGGCGAGACGCGAGGCGACGGGGCGATCATCCGAAGTCTCGTGATGCTCGCTCCGCGAAGTTGTTAGTCCGATCGCCCCTGCGCGCAAGGCGGACTCGAGCTCGGTCTCCATGCCCGCGAGATCGGCTTCCGTCGCGGGTTCTTCGAAAGCACGCTCGCCCATGACATAGGTGCGCAGCGCCGAATGCCCAATATTCGCGGCGAGATGAATCGCTTTCGGCGTTCGCTCTACCGCCGCCATGTACTCAGGAAAGGTCTCCCAGCTCCAAGGGATCCCTTCTGCGAGTACCTTCGGATCCAAATCCTCGGCGCGTTCGAGATTGCGCACAACGAGGGCCCGCTCCTTCTCCTGCGCGGGAGCAAGGGTAAAACCGCAATTCCCCATCACCGCCGTCGTCACGCCCTGCCAGCACGAGTTGGCCCCGAGCGGATCCCAAAACACCTGGGCATCGAAATGGGTATGGCCATCGATGAAACCCGGCGTGACAAGATGGCCTTCCGCGTCGATCTCCTCGGCCCCGCGCTCCCGGATTCGGCCGATGGCGGCGATGCGGTCGCCGATGATGCCGACATCCGCTTGATAGGCGCCGAGCCCCGAGCCGTCGACAATCCGGCCGCCACGAATGACGAGATCAAAAGACATCGGCTGCCCTCCGTGGCGGACGCGGAGATAGGCAGACAGAGCGCGCGAAATCCGCGCCTGCACTACTGCGCGACATAGCCTCCGTCCACAATCAGAGCAGAGCCGAGTACAAACGAAGCGCGCCCGGAGCAAAGCCAAAGCGCTGCTTCGGCGATCTCCGCGGGGTCCGCTATCCGGCCGATGGGATGAAGACGATGGAGTTCTTCTTCGAGTTCCGGGGTCTCTTCGATCACGTCGCGCACCATTGCGGTCCGGGCGGTCCCGGGACAAATCGCGTTAATCGTGATTCCCTGGGCGCCGTATTCGAGGGCCGCAGTTTTGGTCAGCCCCAGGACGCCGTGTTTGCTCGCGACATAAGCCGCCTGACCGGGGAAGCCGATCAACCCGGCGCCGGAAGCACAGTTCACGATCGCGCCGCCGCCTGCGGAAAGAATGTGCGGAATCTCATGTCGCATCGAGTAAAAGACACCCGAGAGCATCACGTCGAGCCCCCGCTGCCATTGCTCGACGGGCATCTCTGCAACCGGATGCGGAGGTCCCGAAATCCCCGCGTTATTGAACGCGCAGTCGAGTCGACCGAAGCGTCCGACGGTTTCCTCGACCGCCGAAGCCACAGCCTGGTCGTCGGCCACATCCGCTGCGAAAAATGCCGCCGCGGCCCCTTCCTCGCGAAGCGCTGCGGCGACGTCCTCGCCTCCGGCATCCAAATCGATCAGCGCAACAGAAGCACCCCGCCTTGCGAAGAGCCGCGCCGCTGCAGCGCCGATCCCCGCAGCCGCCCCGGTCACGATCGCAACGCGCCCTTCGAATTCTCGACCGTTCGCGCCGCCCCCCGGAGACGTGCTCAAAGCTTGCCGCTCCGTGTGGCACCTGCACGCAGCACGTGAAGGCTACCGACCTCATCCATCGAAACCGACCATCCTGGCGGAACGACCAGAGTGTCGACCGGCCCCTCCACAATCGCAGGCCCTGCAAAAACATGTTCCGTGGGCATCGCCTCGCGACGCAAAAACGTCGTATCGAGTGCCTGAACGCCCTCTTCGGATCCGCCGAAATAGGCCTGGCCCTTGCGTTCCGCGTCTGCTGCCTCGCCTTCGCCGACCGCGCGATGCACCCGGACTAATTCGGGGCGCGGCACAGGCAGTCTGAGCCGCACGCGGAAAGCGGCGAACTCAACCTCGCCGCTCGGCTCAATCCCGTAAAGCGCCGCCACCTGCTTCTTAAAGGTCTCGGGCACGCCATCCAGCTGGCTCAAATCGGGAACGGGGATCGAAAGCTCATGCGCCTGGCCCACAAAGCGCGTGTCGAGAAGATGCTCAACGATCAATCCGGGCTCATCCGCTGCAACGCCCATCTTTCGGCGCGCCCCGGCCTCAACCTCCTCGAAAATTGCGGCGGCGCGTTCTTTCTTCAGCGCATCGCCACGTAGGAGATGCGTCCGCCCAAGCTCCGCTGTGAGATCCGTCGACTGCATCCCAATCGCCGACGCGACACCCGCTTCCGGCGGCGCAATCACATGGCCAATCCCGAAATGGTTCGCCACCCCCACCACATGCATAGGCCCCGCGCCGCCGAACGCCACCAGGGTATGCTCTCTCGGGTCGAGTCCGCGCTGAACCGTCACCACGTGAATCGCGGAAGCCATATTCGCGTTTGCGGCTTCATGAATCGCCCAAGCCGCGCGGGTGGCGCTGATCCCAAGCGGCTTTGCAATTTGCTCTTCCACCGCGCGATGGGCCGCCGCAGCGTCAAGGGACAGACTCCCCCCGGCGAAACGAGCGGGGGATAAATAGCCAAGGACGAGATTCGCATCGGTCACCGTCGGCGCCGTGCCGCCCTGCGCATAACATGCAGGTCCAGGATCTGCGCCCGCCGAGCGCGGGCCCACGCGAAGCAGGCCCTCTGGATCGAGCCAAGCGATCGAACCGCCTCCAGCTCCGACTTCCGCGAGGTCGATCGTGGGCGTCTTGATCGGCATACCCGTCCCGGCGCGACTGCCCCCAAAACTCCCGCGACCGCCGACATGCAGCTCGCGGACCACTGAAGGTCGCCCGTTCTCGACGACTCCGGCCTTCGCCGTTGTCCCGCCCATATCGAAGGAAATCAAATGGGCGAGGTCATAGACTTCTGCGAACCGCGCCGCCGCCATCACCCCCGCCGCGCCACCCGACTCAAGGGTCGCCACCGCGCGTTCCGCCGCCACGTCCGCCGCCATCACGCCGCCGGAAGACTCCATGATCTGCAGAGGCGCCACGATTCCGAGACGCTCAAGCCCCTCTTTCAGTCGCGCGAGATAGCTTGCCATCAGCGGCGCTACCTCGGCCGTAAAGAGTGTCGTGCTGGCGCGATCAAATTCGCGCATCTCCGGATGAACGCGAGAAGAAGGGACGACCAGCGCTTCGGGCAGCATCTCCCCAAGCAATTTTTCCATCGCGAGTTCGTGTTCCGGGTTGGCATAAGCGTGCAGAAAGCAAATCGCCACGGCCTCAGGCGACGTCGCAGCGATCGCTTTGGCGACGCCCCGCGCATGCGCCTCATCAAAGGGAACGAGCACCTCGCCCTGCGCGTCCACACGCTCCCGCACTTCGAAAGTATCGCTCGCGGCAACCGGCGCTTCCGCCGGCCGGAAATGCAAGTCGTATCGATCCTCTTCAACCCGCGCCTCGCGCCCGATCCGCAGCAAATCGCCGAAGCCTTCCGTCGTGACGAACGCGACCCGCGCACCCTTACGTTCAATGACCGCATTCGTCGCGAGGGTTGTGCCATGCACGAAGCGAATGATCGCGCTCGGCGGAACGCCCGCTTCCTCAAGCACGCGCTCCACTCCGGCCAACACGCTTCGCTCCGGCTGATCGGGAGAGCTCAGCTGCTTCGCTACATGCAGCCGACCGTCTTCTCGCGTCAGCACAACATCCGTAAACGTCCCGCCAATATCTGCCCCGAGGACACAACGTTCACTCATCTTCCTGGCGTCCATCCGTAAATCTGCTCCGCGGCTTCCTGAGAAATGAGCCCTTCTTCGAGATCTCGACGTAAGGCATCCCGGTCACGGTCTTCGGGTCGGCCTAACCCGCCGCCGCCCGAAGTCGTCAGCACAAAGCGCTCGCCTTTCGCGAGCGGTAGGTTCGCGCCCTTCGCGGGCAGAGGACGACGTTCGCCGTCCACCTCCTCCGCGAACTGATCTCCCGGGCGACCATCCGCGCCGCCCTCGCGACCGCAGGGCGGCAAGACGACGCGTTCGCTGCGAACCGCGAGTTCCGAATCGGCCAGCACTTCGATGCGCGTTTCCACACCCAAGCCGCCGCGCCACTGCCCCGCACCTCCAGAATCCGCAACCAAGCGAATGGCGTCGAACCGAATCGGCAGCGTCGATTCAAGCGCTTCCACCTGAGGCACCGTATTCCGCCCGCCGAGAAAGAAAGCCCCTGTCGCGCTCGGACCATCAGAGCCACGCCGTGCCCCCAACCCGCCATATTCGTAAGAAAGAAGCAGCCAAGGATCGAGCCCGCTCGGCGCCGCCAGCGTATACGGATGAATCACCGAGCTCGCCGCCGTCGCCCGTTCAGGCTGAGCCTGACTCAGCGCCTGAACCACGGCCTCACACACGGCCGTGACGGCCACAACCCGCCCGCCACACGCCGCCGGCGCATGGGGATCGAGGAGCGACCCCTTCCGGAACACCACTTCCACGGGAGAAAAGCAGCCCTCGTTCATGGGAATTTCCGGATCGACGAAACAACGAACCGCGTAGATCGCGCCGGTCAGCGCCTGAGAAAAGCCCGCGTTGATCGCGCCCATGGCCTGGTCATCGGTCTCAGTAAAGTCGAGTCGAATCCCTTCGGCTCCGCGGACTTCGATTTCGACCCGGACAACAGGCTGTCGCCCTTCCTCGATTCCGTCGCCATCGACTTGGTACTCACCACGGTAGGTCCCGGGAGCCAGCTGATCGAGTTCATCCCGAAGCCTTTGCTCCGCGCCCGTGAGATACGCGTCGACGCCCTGCTTTAACCGCGCCGCTCCGAAACGCTCCGCCAGCGCATCCATGCGTTCCGCCGCGACATGCACGCCCGCCACCAACGCACCCACATCCCCGAGCACCCGGTCTGGCGTCCGACTATTCAGCGCGAGCAAGCGATGCATATCGTCCACCGCGACCCCGGCCTGATAGAGCCGGACCGGCGGCAGCTGCAAACCCTCGGCATAAACATCGGTCGCAGAGGGCACGATCCCGCCGACCGAAGAGCTTCCGAGATCTGCAACATGGATCAGTGTCCCAGTAAACCAAGCCACTTCGCCTTCAAGGAAGACCGGCCGGAAGACCAGCAAATCGTTCGAATGAATTCCGCCGCGGAAGCAGTCGTTCATGACGAAGACATCGCCCGGCGCCATCGTCTCGATCGGATGATCCTCGATCACCGCCGGAAGCGAACAGCGCAGACTCGCCGCATGCATCAAATTCGTCGCGGTCGAAAGCGTGATCAATCGCGCATCGCGATCCAAGATCCCTGCGCAGGCATCTGCCCCTTCCACGATCATCGCGGAATGCGCAGATTTCACGACAACAATGCTCGCCTCTTCTGCGGCCACGCGGAGGGCGTGGCGCATGATTTCCGCCCCAAGCTTCTCGGCGGCATCGAGCGTGCCTAACGTCTTCGCTTCGGACATCCTTAGTCCTCCTTAGTCCTTCGGGAGGCCAAGGATGCGCTCGCCAATAATATTACGCTGGATATTCGGGCTCCCGCCGCCGATCACCGTCCCATGCCACGAAAGCGCTTCGTGCTGAAGCGGCCCCTGCTCAGCAGCGGCGCTGCCCAGCAGCTCCAGCGTGAGTTCACTCATTTCGAATTCAAGGATGCCGCGCTGCAACTTATTGATCGCGGTTTCGCTGCCGGAAGGCTTCCCGTTCAGCTGGTCCGTCAGATGCCGAAGCCCTGTCAGGCGCATCGCCTCAATGCGAATCTCCATATCGGCGAGACGGCGACGCACGCCATCATCCTCAAGCGCGGGGCGACCATTCCGGCGAGCGCCTCGGGCGAGATCTCGGAGAGAATCGAGATGCTGTTCCATCTCGGTCGATTCAGAAATCCCGGAACGCTCATTCGCGAGCGCACCCATCACGACACGCCAGCCCTCCCCTTCCGCTCCAAGACGATTCGAGACCTTGGTCCGCACGTCATTAAAGAAGACCTGATTAAAGCTGGCCTTGCCGGAGAGATTTTCGATCGGCTGAACTTCGATCCCGGGCGTATCCATGGGAACGAGCAGGCAGGTAATGCCTTTCCATTTCGCCACGCTGGGATCTGTCCGAACGAGGAGGAAAATATGCGAGGCAAAATGCGCCGAGGTCGTCCAAATCTTCTGGCCGTTGATGACATACTCATCGCCGTCCATGACCGCACGACATTGCAGAGCGGCCAAATCGCTCCCGACATCAGGCTCGGAGTATCCCGTACACCAATGCGTTTCACCGTCGAGAATCTTCTCAAGATGTTCAGCGCGCTGCTCGTCAGAGCCATGCGCAATGATCGCCGGGCCGACCCAGGTAATGCCCATGAAGTCCACGCCGAGCGCGGGCGCACGTCGCGCCGCCATCTCCTCCTTCAAGATGAACTGACGAATCAGATCACCGCCGCCGCCGCCCCATTCTGTTGGCCAATTAAAACCGACCCACCGCTTCTCGCGGACCAGCTTGTTCCAAAGTTCGGAGAACGCGGGATCGTCCTGAGGCACAGGGTCCGGGAGATGCTCGTCGAGGAAGGAGCGAATTTCGTCTCGGAAGGCTTGTTCTTCTGCGCTGAAATGAAAGTCCATTAGAGATCCCTCAGACTGGCGAGTCGGTCACGATGAAAATCCGCATCACCGTAGGCGCCGCGAACCCATTTTGACCGTTTGAGATAGAGCTGAATATCGTATTCAAGCGTGTAGCCGACGGCGCCGTGGAGCTGAACACAATCCACACCGATGCGCGTAAACGCGTCCGCCACGTAGGCTTTGGCAAGTGACGCATAACGCGGCAGGGCCGAGCGCTCATTTTCAATCGCCCAGGCTCCGTAGTAAAGGAGGGACTTGATCGACTCGGTATCCATCCAGATATCCGCGAGGCGATGCTTCACCCCCTGATAGCGGCCGATCGGTGAACCGAACTGAACGCGGTCCTTCGCGTACTGAACCGTGATCGCAAGCGCGCCTTCGGCAGCGCCTAACGCTTCCGCGGTCACGGCGACAGCGCCGCAATCGAGCAAGAAAGCCGCCGTCTCCGCAGCATCCGCCGAAGAAAGCCGGTCCGCAGGCGCCACGCGGACGCCATCTAGGCATAGCGTCCCCGAGCGTTTCGTCTCATCAAGGGATGTATTCGAGCGAACGGACACCCCCTCCGCCTCCTTGGGGACCAGCGCCAAAGCAAGTTCATCGCCATCGCGGTAGATCAGCACGAAGACATCTGCGCCCCCGGCATCCGCAACGAAGGCCTTCTCTCCGCGCAGGAGATGCGTCGCCGAGGCACCCGCTCCCTCGACCTCGGCCGTCAGTGCGATGCCGTCGACGGTCGGAATATCACTGGCTTCAAGCCAGGCCAAACTTCCCTTCAGTTCTCCCGAAGCGAAGCGCGGAAGCCACTGCTCTTTCTGCGCGGGCGAACCCGCCTCGGCGACCGCTGTCATCGCCAACGCAGAGGACAAAAGCGGCGAAGGCAGAAGCGTTCGCCCCGTCTCCCCCAACAGGACAACGAAGTCCACCCAACCGAGCCCCGCTCCGCCGTATTCGTCCGGAACGAGCAGTCCGAGCCAGCCCATCGCCGCCATCTCGGACCAGAGTGCATCGCTCGAAGCGTGCTCGGTCTCCATCAGCGTCCGGACCTCCGCCATGGGAGCCCTCTCATCGACGAATTTCCGCACGGCCTCGCGCAAGAAATCCTGTTCTTCGGTGAAGCCGAAATTCATCGAGCCCTCCATCTCCGCTTTGATGCGCCGGCCAACAGCGCACGGCGAGACTACGTTCAGTCTCGTGCGAAAACTGCGGCAGAGCAACTATGCGTCAGTTTTTGCCCCCGCAGGAATCCAATGGACAACGAGTCATGATTTCGAACGCCACTTGGCTCGGAACTGCGGTAAATACCTCGGAGACCTGGGAAGATAGTGGGGACGAAACCACAGTCTCGATCCGAGCCTGCGCTTTTCGTTCTTCATCTATTGAGGATATCGGTGCGTACGGAGCCCTCTCGCAAAGAGTGGGCTTTCCCCACCAAGACATTCAAAGAGCCGCGGCGTTGGGAAGCCCCTCGGAGTTCCTCTTTGACGATTTCAGGACTCGTCCGGAATCGCGACTTGATCGGAACGTTTCCCTCTACCAGGTCCGCAAAGAATGGTGTGCCGGACGTCTCGCAAGTTGCGGAACCGGTGGCGCGCACTCGTCGGTTCAGGCCCCGCGGCCTCTGAACGACGAGGAATTCGGCTTGAATGCTGATGTTGATGTAGAGGTAGCTGCAAATGATTTCGAAGAAATGGAGCCTCGTGCTCGCCGCCGCAATGATGATTGCGCCGCTTTCGGCCAGCGCATTGGGGATTTCGATCGCCAACGTCTCGAACACGTTCCTCTTAGACGGCGAAACCGTCACGATTGATCTCGTTCTCGAGAACGTCACTCAGGAAGACATCTTCGGCCTTGAGATCTTGGCCACGGGATACGACGTCGGGAACGACGGCACGGCCATCAACAACCACCTGGTGCTTTCCGGCGGCGTCGTCGCAAGCAGTGTCTTCAGTACCGCTTTCGTCCCCGGCGGCGTGGGCGGCGTCGGCGGCCTCGCCAACCTGCGAACGGCTCCGACGGAGCAGGGTCGACGTCCTCCTTTTATGGACCCGCTGCGCACCTCG
The DNA here is from genome assembly GCA_045106235.1 of Myxococcota bacterium. GTDB lineage: Bacteria > Myxococcota_A > UBA9160 > UBA9160 > UBA4427 > UBA4427. Next base: position 187,546 of record JBGCEJ010000012.1, on the reverse strand, counting down.
CTTTTCCTGGGAGCTGCGCTCGCTTCATCGAATGGTGACGGCACGCTCGATTCAGGCATCGCCGGTGGCCAGACGAACGGCGGAGACGTTCATCTCCAGGTTCAGTTCACCGCCCAGGCCGGCCTGACCGGCATCGACGCCAACACGGTCACCCTCAACTTCGGGACCGGGGAGTTTGGCTCCGCTGCGATCGGCGCCAATGGCCAGATCCTCGCCTTCAGCAACGCTTCGGTCGACATCACCGTCGTCCCCGAGCCGGGCACGGCCCTCCTGATGGGCCTCGGCCTTGCGGGGCTCGCGGCGCGACGCCGCTAGCCCCACGCACGTTGGCCCCATCGCGATTCCCCTGACGCCCCAGGGGAATCGCGAAAAGGACAACGAGTCATGATTTTATGCGCCACTTTTTTCGCGCTGGGTTTATGATGGCCGAGACCTGGGAAGGTAGGGGGACAGAGCTACAGCCTCTAAATGAGTCTGAGCCAACTGTCCTTCTGTTGAGGATATCGGTGCGTACGAAGCCCACTCGCAAAGAGTAGGCTTTTGCCGTCAAGACAATCGAAGAGCCATGGTGTTGGGAAGCGCCGCGGAACCCCTCTTCGACGATTCGCGGACTTGTCCGGAATCGCGACTTGATCGGAGCGTTTCCCTCTACCAGGTCAGCTCAGAATAAGTGCGCCAGACGTTTCGCAAGTTGCGTGACATGGTGGTGTGCACTCGTCGGCTCAGGACCCCGCGGTCTCTGAACGATGGGCAATTCGGCTTGACTGCTGATGTAGAGGTAGATGCAAATGATTTCGAAGAAATGGAGCCTCGCGCTCGCCGCCGCAATGATGGTTGCGCCGCTTTCGGCCAGCGCATTGGGGATCTCGGTCGCCAACGTCTCGAACACGTTCCTCCTCGACGGCGAAACCGTCACGGTTGATCTCGTCCTTGAGAACGCCACTCAGGAAGACGTCTTCGGCCTTGAAATCCTGGTCACGGGATACGACGTCAACAACGACGGAACCACGCTGAACAACCACCTTGTCCTGTCCGGCGGCTCCGTCGCAGCCGAGGTTTTCAGTGACGTTTTCGTCGCTGGGACCGGCAGCTTCAACGGCCTGGGCAACCTCCGAGCGGCTCCCGTAGAACAGGGACAGGGATCGCCCATCTTCGATCCGCTGCGCACCTCGCTCTTCGCTGGCGCTAGCCTCTCTTCGGTGAACGCCGACGGCACGCTCGACACGGGCATCAACGGCCTTCAGACGAACGGCAACGACGTGCACTTTCAGGTTCAGTTCACCGCACAGGCTGGCCTGACGGGCATCGATGCCAACACGGTCACGCTCAACTTCGGTGTTGGCGAATTCGGTAGCGCCGCGATCGGCGCGGGCGGTCAGATCCTGGCGTTCAACAACGCTTCGGTCGACATCACCGTCGTCCCCGAGCCGGGCACGGCCCTCCTCATGGGCCTCGGCCTTGCGGGACTCGCCGCGCGACGCCGCTAGCGGCACGAGAGCTTCGGCTCCACCCGCATGCATCAAACCGATCGGCCGCCTTCTCTCGAGAAGGCGGCCGTTTTGGTTTAAAACCTCTCTGATCTAGGCGGTCGAAACGAACCCCTCAGCGCCGGTTCCCCCTTCCGAACGGCACGGTAGACTCGTCATTCGCGCGTAAAACACGAGCGCAATCCGGAGAGGGAAAAGCATGAGCGAAGGCAGCCCAGCGTGGGCGTAAATCTATTCGACGCGTGGAAGAAACTTCCAAGCGGAGGGAAACGCCGCGCTCGCGAGTTCTTCTACGAAGGCCTCGCGCGCTTCCGTCCCACCCCCGACGTCGTCTTCATGAACTTCGGCTATGCCGAAGACGATGGGGCTCCTCGAATCGAGCTCAGCGAAGAAGACGAGCGCAACCGCTACGCCCTTCAGCTCTACAATTGCGTCGCACGTCAGGCCGATTGGCGGGGGCTGGATGCGCTTGAAGTCGGTTCTGGGCGCGGCGGCGGCGCCTCCTATGTCATGCGCACCTATCAACCCAAATCCTACCTGGGCGTCGACCTCGCAAAGAATGCGATCGATTTTTGCCAGCGTACGCATCATGTTGACGGCCTCCGCTTCCAACAGGGCGACGCGATGAATCTTCCCCTCGCCGACTCCTCTGTCGACCTTGTGATCAATATTGAGTCCTCCGGCCTGTATCCAAAAGTGGCCCGCTTCTACCGCGAGGTTCATCGCGTGCTCCGCCCGGGCGGCCGCTTCCTCTGTGCTGACTACCGAAAGACCGTGAATCTCCATCGCTGGCACGAGCATATCGAAGAGTCCGACCTGAACTTAATCCGACAAATCGACATCACAGAAAACGTCGCACGCGCGCTCGTACTCGATCGCCAAAACCGCGAAGAAATGATCTCGGCCCACGTCCCCGCCTTTCTCCGGCCGACGTTCCTTGACTTCGCCGGCCTCCCCCCCGATCAAGACGAGCCATTCGGACAACGAAAAAAGACCTACCTCTGCTTCGAACTCCAGAAGCCCGCACCTGACGGTGAGGCCGCTCCTGAATGATCGCCGGGATCAACCTCGCCCACTCGGCGCTCCTCCTCACGCTCATTCTCATCACGCTCGTCGCGGTCGCGGCCGGATACGCCTTCTTTCGCGTGAGGCGAATGACGAAGCGCGAGAAGAAGCTCTTGCTGAAACGGCGCCTCCGGCACGGGTGGCGATGGCTCGAGGAGCGTGGGCTCGTCGAGAAGAACCCGGCGATGACGAAGGACTATCTCAGACACTATCCCGAGCTTGCCCTCCTCGAGGAAAACTGGGAGCTGATCCAAAAGGAATGCCTCGCATTGATGGAACTCGGGGATGCGCTGCCGCATATCCGGCGCGCGGGAGGCAAATTCACAGACACCGGGATCCACCGCATCGAGTGGACGACGTTCATGTTCAAATCGGGCCGATTCCTTCCGGAAAACTGTCGGCGGGCTCCGGAGACAAGCGCGCTCCTTCGCAAGATCCCCGGACTCTCCCTGGCCTTTTTCTCAATCCTGGGACCGGGCCAATATATCCGGCCGCATTGGGGCTATTACAAAGGGTTCCTTCGCTACCACCTCGGCGTTGTGGTTCCGAATAACAATGCCGACGAGAGCTGCTGGATTCGCGTCAACGACAATCGCGTCGCCTATGACAAGCGCGACCGGAGCGTGATCGAGGAGACCGAAAAATACTATTGGCATGAAGGTGAAGGCATCCTCTTCGACGATACGTACCTGCATGACGCATCGAACGAATCAGATCAGCCGCGCGCGGTCCTCTACCTCGACCTACGCAAGCCCCTGCCCTGGTACCTGCATTACCCGAACGTGCTTTTCATCTGGCTGGCACATCTCGACCCCTCTGTCCGCGAAATCCGCGAGGGAGCCGTCATGCGCTAGCGCTGCGGCGTAACGCGTCCGCTCAGACTCGGAATCCCGTTCGCCCAGAAAAGCGCAACCTTCTCACGGTCAACACCCGGCGCGAGACGAATCGAGTCTACCCGGTCGACGAGCACTTCAAGCAGAATGCGTCCCTCAAGGCGAGCCAAAGAAGCTCCGGGACAAACGTGCGGTCCGCCACCGAACGCCGCATGGGCCTTTGGCTGTTTTCGGTCCAATCGAAAAACGTTCGGATCCGCGTACACCGCCTCGTCCCGGTTGGCCGAAGCCAAACCAAACGCGATGGGATCTCCCGCTCGAATCTCCGCCCCCTCGATCACCGTGTCCTGAATGCACTCTCGCATCAACACCACAACGGGCGGATCGAAACGAAGCGACTCCTCCACCGCGTTCGGAATCAGCGAAGGATCCGCGCGCAGCGCCGGCAGCAGCTCCGGGTCCATCGTGATCCGGTGCACCAGATTCGACAAAAGGTGGCGCGTCGTTTCATTCCCCGAAACCAGAAGAAAGGCGAGCAGCGTCCGCAACTCGATCATCGTCAGTCGATTCCCATCCACTTCCGTCGAGAGCAGCCGCGTCACAAAATCATCCGGCGGCGAAGCCGATTCACGCCGATCCTGAATCATCGCATCGATGTACGCAGCGAATTCCGGATGCGCGCCCGCAAGCCCTTCTCCGCGATGGTTCCGATTGAGGCGTGGGTAATCGCCTTGCACCACCTCATCCGACCAATCCGCCCACTTTTGATAGTCCTCCGGCGGCGCCCCTAACAGATGCGCAATCACGGAAGCCGGGATCGGCACGACGATATCCTTTACGAGATCAACCTCATCTCTCCCAAAGGCCTCGTCCACAAGCGATTCGGTCAGCTCACGCGCAACCCCCTCAACGCGGGCCAAACGATGGGCCGCAATCGCGGAGTTCACAATTTTCCGCATCCGACCATGGCGCGGCTCGGGGATCTCGCTGATCAGCATTTCCTCGGGCGGGATGACCGTCCCCGGCTCCCGGAAGCTTGCGCGGAAGGTGTCCACCGCCTTCGCCGCCGCAATAATGTCCGCCTGGCGAGAAAGAAACCAAACACCCGACTCAGTCCGAACGATCGGCTTCTCCTTGCGAAGCAAGGCGTAGCCTTCATACGGAATCGCCTTCACCGTATCGAGCGGATCAAAATCTGCGGCATAAGAAGAGAGATCGGTCATGGTTTGAAGCCCCGCTCTAAATCGCCCCCGATTTCAACGTCGCGGACGAGTCCCAAAACGATAGACTGAACCAGGCGGATCGGCAGCCGCTTTCGCAGAAGGAGAAACACCCATGGGAAGGCTTTCCGGCAAAACGGCATTTGTCACAGGCGCGGCGCAAGGCACAGGCGCCGTGATCTCGCGCCTCTTCGCAGAGGAAGGGGCAAGCGTCGTCCTTGCCGATGTTCAAGAGGAGGTCGGGACGGAGACGGCCGCCTCGATCGGCGAAAGCGCCTTCTTTACACACTTAGATGTCAGCGATCCCCAGAGCTGGAAATCTGCAGTCTCGGCCTGCGAATCGCGATTCGGCACCGCCGACATTCTCGTCAACAACGCAGCGATCCTTCTCTTGGCTCCACTCGACGAGATCAGCCGCGAAGAGTTCCTGCGCGTCGTGGAAGTGAACCAACTCGGTCCCTTCCTCGGCATCCAGGCCGTCCTACCGGGGATGAAGAGGCAGGGCGGTGGCTCGATCATCAATATCGCCTCAACCGACGGTATTAAGGGTATGAACGGGGTCAGCGCCTACGCTTCCACGAAATGGGGCGTACGCGGCATCACCAAATCAGCTGCAATGGAGCTCGGACGCCATGCGATCCGGGTCAACGCGATCTGCCCCGAAGCCGGCAACCCGAACATGAGCGCCCCCTTCATGCCGGGCAACCCCGACCTCTCCGCAGTCCCCCATCAAATGATGCAGGCCATCCTCAAAGCGCCCGAAGACGCGGCACCCGAGAGTCGAATTCTCGACGTCGCACGCATGGCCCTATTTCTGGCTTCCGATGAAAGCCAATCCTGTACCGCCGCCGATTTCGTCGTCGACGCGGGCCTCACCGCCGGCGCCTTCCAAAAGGGGGCCCCTAGCGCCTAACACCTAAAACCTCAGCGGCGCCTAGACGAGCGCGTCGGGATAGCGAGCCGCGAGCGAGCGGCGAATCCCGTCTTTCCAATTCACCCGGCAAGGGCCGCCGAGTTCTTTGCGGCGCGTATTATCGAGCACCTTCATGCCCCAGGACGCGTCGCGCCCAGTCTCCATCTTCATCTTGAGACCGGTCAGCTCCTCCACGTAGGCAATCATCGCTTCCACCGAAACCGGCTCGTCCCCGCCCAGGTTCACAATCGGCGCAGGAACCTGTGCGCGCTGAACCAGGTTCTCGACCTGCTCGGCGATATCGTCTTCGTGAATGGGACTGCAGAAACTATCGCCCGCCTCAGCGCGCGTGTAGCTCATCCCGTTCTTCATGAATTCGTAGATAATCATTGGCACGCCACCATGACCGGCCGAGCCATATGCCACATCCAGCCGAGTGATAATCGTCGGTAGGTCCAGCGCCCTCGCCTGGAATCGCGCCACCGCTTCTTCCGCCAATTTACTCATCGCATAATGAGGCGAATACGTCGCATACCCACCGAGCTCTGCGGATTCGAGAATCGGGTCCTTCGCACTCGCGGGCACTCGGTAAACCGATGAAGAAGACATGTGTAAGAACGCTTTGGCATTCTGATAGCGCTGCATCAGAAATCCTGTGCCCTCGGCGTTCTGCACCATTCCGATTTCGGCGCTTTTCGGATCCGTATTGCACCCACAATGAAGGACGTAGTCCACGTCGGGAAGCGCCGCGAGATCCGAGTCGCCCATCGAGAAATAGGCGGTCTTGATGCCCTGAGCTTCGAGTTCCTCTTTCGCTTTGGGATCCGAGAATCGAGCGGCGGCCCAGACTTCATTGCGCTCGTTCAGCTTCTCCGTAAGGGGGCGGGCGACCTGGCCTGTCGCGCCGGTGACGAGGATTCGTTTGCCTTCGAGCATAGGGGGCTCCATCCGCGCACTCGGGCGCGCTGAGGGGGTTGCGGTGATGTCATCACGATGGCAGTTCGGAAGCGCCCATGCAATCTTGCACCTTATGACCGATTCCCCTGAAACATGCGCGGGAGACGCCCCCGCCCTCCTCCCTTTGGCCGACCTGATTGTCCTGGACCTGACGATCGCCCGCGCAGGACCGACCGCAGTCCGCCAACTCGCCGACTGGGGCGCGGACGTGATCCGAATCGAACCGCCCCTCAGGCGAGACGACGGCGGAGGGAGCGGGAGCGGGAGCGGTATGGAGCACCTCACTCCGGACTACCTCAATCTGCACCGCAACAAACGAAGCCTCTCGATCGACCTCAAGCGCGACGCCGGACGCGCCCTGCTTCATAGGCTCGTTCCTCAGGCCGACATTTTGGTAGAAAATATGCGGCCGCCCGTTAAAGAACGACTCGGCTTTGACTGGGAAACGATCCACCGACTTAACCCAAGGCTGATTTTCGCTTCTGTCTCTGGCTTTGGCCAAACGGGACCCTATGCGGACCGAGGCGGGGTCGACCAGATCGCCCAGGGTCTCGGCGGTATGATGAGCGTGACCGGCCTTCCCGGGCAGGGTCCAGTTCGAGCGGGTGTCGCGATCTCCGACATAACATCTGGACTCCAACTCGCGGTCGGGATCTTGGTCGCGCTTCACGAAAGGCAAAGGACTGGGATCGGGCGCCGAGTGGAGACTTCGCTTCTAGAATCGATGATCGGCATGCTCGACTTCCAGGCGGCACGCTTCACCGTCGATGGAGAAGTTCCCCCTCAAGCCGGCAACCATCATCCCACGCTCGGACCGATGGGCCTCTTCCCTACCCGCGACGGTGAAATCAATATCGCGGCGCCCTGGGGACGACTATGGGAGTCTTTCACACACGTCCTGGGTCGGCCTGACCTTGCCGAGGACGAACGCTTCCGGACTGCGGCGGGGCGCGCGGACAATAAAGAGGCGCTCACACATCTCCTCGACGAGGCCCTGCGCCAGGAAACGACGGCGACCTGGGTCGAACGCATGAATGCGGCCGGCGTTCCGGCAGGCCCCGTGAATGATCTGCGCGAGACTTTCGAGGATCCCCAGGTTCGACATCTCGGTGTCGCCGCCGAGATCACGCATCCCGTTCGCGGCCCGATCAAGATCATTCGCAACGCGACACATCTCTCGGACGTCCCCGATGAGATCCGCCGCCCCGCGCCGATGGCCGGCGAGCACCGACACGAGCTCCTGCGGCAGTTCGGCCTGAGCGAAAGCGAAATTGACGAGCTCGAAAAGAGCGCCGTGATCTAGCGGCGTTTCGGACCAAGGCCGCCTTGCCCCCCGCGCAGCGCCGGGACTAGACTCTCACTCCACTGACCTGCTTTCGCGTTGCGCTTCAGCGCCTAACCGGAAGGCTTTAAGGAGAAGCCATGCGCGCCGCCGTCCTTCATGAGCATCATCAGCCGCTCGTGATCGAGAACCTCGACGTCCAAAGCCCCCAGGCCGGCGAGGTCCTGGTTCGCATCGCCGCATCGGGGGTCTGTCGCTCCGATCTCCATGCACTTGAAGGCGAAAGCCCCGTCTCGAATCCGCCGCTTGTCCTCGGGCATGAAGGCGCAGGAATCATCGAAGAAGTCGGCGAAGGCGTGACCGGCCTCGAACGAGGTGATGCGGTGGTCATCGCCCTCTACGGCCCCTGCGGAACCTGCTCCGATTGCCGCTCTGGCGATATCCCCAATTGCTGGAGCGAGACGCGGACGCATAACATGTACGGCCGGATGCCCGACGGCACGACCCGTCTATCCATGAACGGGAGCCCCATCGCGCCGATGGTCGGCTCGGGATCCCTTGCTGAATATTCCGTCGTGCGCGCCGCCCAGCTCGTCAAAATCGACCCCGAGATTCCCCTCGACCTCGCCTGCCTTGCGGGCTGCGGCGTCACGACGGGGATCGGTGCCGCGCTGAACATCGCGCGTGTCGAGCCGGGCAGCTCCGCCGCGGTCATCGGCTGCGGCGGCGTCGGACTGAATGTGATTCAGGGCGCGCGGATCGCTGGAGCGTCCCGCATTCTCGCCGTCGACACACAGTCCTCGAAGCTCGACCTGGCTTCTGACTTGGGCGCGACCGACTGCGTGCTCGTCTCTCCCGAGCAAGACCTCTCCGAAGCCATCAAGGCGCTCGTACCCAAGGGCGTCGACTATGCCTTTGAGGTGGTCGGCTACACGCCCCTCGTCACCCAGGCCTTCAACTCCACGCGAACGGGGGGGACGACCGTCATGGTCGGCGCGCCGCCTCCCGGAACCGAAGTCACGATTGATAGCCGCGTGCTCTTCTCGGACCGCAAACTCCTCGGCTGCCTCGGCGGCGGAAATATTCCTGCGCGGGATATCCCCCGAATCATGCGGCACTACCAACAGGGCAGCCTCAATCTCGAGAAACTCGTCGAGCAGCGGATCCCCCTTGAGCGCGTCAATGAAGCCTTTGATGCCCTGCGTGCGGGAGACACCGTTCGCACCGTCATCCAACCATGAGAATCCAACCATGAAAGCGAAGGGCAGCTTCCAGCTCGCTGCACGAACGCTCGGTTCATTCGCGCAGCTCGCGAAGGACGCGCTCGACGAACGCGCCGGACGAGCACTCCCGATCACCCAGGAACAAGTCGCACGCCCCGAGGTCGTGAATGATCTCTTGGACCGGTTTGCGCCCGGCGGCCGACGCGTTCTGCCCGAGGTCAAAGCCGTCCGCCTGCCTGGTGTCGATTTCGAAAGCAGCAATTGCATCAACTTCTTGATTGAGGTCGATTTCGAAACTCCGGCCGAATCAGCTGAAGAAGCGCTGCCCAAAACGATTTACGTGAAGATTCCCTGTGCAGAACGCGGAACGCGCTCATTCGCCCATACCCTGGGTTTCTGGTCTCTGGAAACCGCCTTCTGCGCACAGGCGGCACAAGCCGTGCCCATCCGAATTCCCCGCGTCTATGCGGCGGCTGAGCAGGGAGCACGCTTTGTCCTCCTCCTCGAAAATCTCCATGAAACACCCGGAATGGAGCTTTTCATCAATCGGGATATGGCTGCGGGTACGACCGTCGACCGCGCGGAGCGCGTGCTGACCACCTTCGCGGAACTCCACGCGCATTTCTGGGACTGGCCCGAAGCCGACCGGGACGCGCTCCTTCCCGCCGCGCTCAATACCTATCTTGCGCCCCGGTCGCGAGAGATGACCCGGGCGCTCAACGCCTCCGCACTCTCACCCGCATTGCGCGCAGCCCCCGACCTCCTGTCTCCGGAGCTCGGCGAGACCTATCGGCGGGCGATCAAAAAATGGGACGCACTCCTCGACTACTGGTACACGGGCCCCCTCACGCTTGTGCATGGGGATAGTCATCTCGGGAACTGTTTTGAGTATCCCGCGGAGGGCGCGAAAGATCTTCAGGGCGACGGGGGCGGCACCCGCGTCGGCATGATCGATTTCCAAGCGGCCCATTGGAGCAAAGGTATTCGGGATGTTCAGTATTTCCTGATCAATTCCCTCGATCCCGAGCTGCTGGCTCAAAATGAAGATCGACTCATCCGCTTCTACTGCGACGCGCTTGCTCAGCACGACATTTCACTCACGCCCGAAACGGCCTTCGAGCAGTACCGCGCATTTTCTTTCCAGACGCTGGTTGTCGGCGTTGTCCCTCTCGGCCTCAGCAACCTTACGGAACGAAACGAAACGGTCCGCGCAATCACCCGCCGAAGCGCCGCCGCCATCGAACGCCTCGGCTTCCGAGAATGGCTCGACGCGCTTTAGTTCAAAGCGCGCCGATGCGCTCGAGTTCCTCGACTTCGGACGCTTCAAGGCCAAGCCATTCCGTGAGCACTTCGGTGTTATGCGCGCCGATCGATGGGCCTCCGTGGCTATGCCGTCCGGGGGTCAGGCTGAGCGCCGGCGACGGTGCGAATACGGAGATACCCGAACCGCCCTGCTCGTTCGAAAGCTCGGCCACACTTGCTCGCGCCTGCAAATGCGGATCTTCAAGCAAGCTCGACAGGTCGTTGACCGGCGCAACAGGAATCCGAACGCCCACGAAGCGCTCCATGACCTCCGCACGCGTGCGCGCGCCGATCCAGTCGGCGACCAGCCCGTCCAGCTCATCCGCATGGCGGAGTCGATCCTTGGCCGCCGCATACCGCGCTTGATCCGCCGCAGAATCTCGACCGATGACAGACAGGATGCGCTCGACTTGGCGATCCGTCGTTCCCGAAAGCGCAATCCACTCGCCGTCGGCGCAGCGATACAAATTCCGGGGCACCCCGCCGGCGATTCGACTTCCCATCCGCTTCGGCGGCGGCTCGCGCCGATCATGCATCGCCAGCGGAAGCGACATCAGCTGAAGAATCGGGTCGATCATCGCGACATCGACGTGCTGCCCCTGGGCGGAGCCCCGCCCCGCCCGGTCCCGCGCGTAGAGCGCCATCATCGTCCCGATCACGCCCGACATCCCCACCAGCGTATCTCCGAGTGGAAGCGACGGAACCAACGGCGGCCCCTCCGCCTCGCCGTTCAGATGCGCAAAGCCCGCAAACGCTTCGGCCAGGGTCCCCGCCCCGGGACGATCCGAGTAGGGCCCCGAGCGGCCATAGCAACTCACACTCACGACGATCAGCCGCGGGTTCACTTCCGCGAGATCGGCATACGTACATTGCCAGCGCTTCAGCAGGGTCGGGGTCAGGTTCTCGACCAACACATCTGCCTTCGCCACGAGGTCGCGGAAGATGCGTCGCCCCTCGGCGTGGTCCAAGTCGAGGCTCAGCGCTCGCTTGTTGCGCGCGACAAGCTGCCACTGTGGCGAGGAGCCGCCCCGCGATGCCCCCATCTTGCGCAGAGGGTCTCCAGAACGGCCTTCGATCTTGATCACGTCCGCACCGAAATCGCCGAGGGTCGCGGCGACCTGCGGGGCCGCGAGTAATTGAGTGAGGTCGAGGACCTTGAGACCATCGAGGGCGCGCGCGTCATCCATTTACCGAGCCTACCACGCAGATCAGGGGTCGGCGGGGCCGCAGGGCTTGTCTATGCTGAAGGCCAATCTTGGAGTCTGTCTATGCCGCGTATTTCAATCCTTGACCCGACTGCTTCTCCGCCCAGCGTCAATGTCGATCCGGGCCCGCCCATCGACGCCGCCCTGCTGGCCAACGGACGTTTCGGGATTCGCTACGACCTGACCTGGAAGTCTTTTGACTGGGTAAGAAGCGAGTGGGAATCGATGCTCGCCGAGGAAGGCGCTGCGGTCGAAAGCTGGTGTGCCGGAGACCGAACGGGCGCCGCTGCAGAATCGACGCTTTCCGAGCTCCGCGATTTCGCCGGGACCCAAGACGTCTTCGTCTCGGGCCTCGGGAATTGAGGTAGCTGCACCTCCTGGACGGTCCACGATGCAGTCGCGGCACTTCAGGAAGGCAAGACGGCGGTCGCCGTTGTGACAGAAGAATTTGAAGCGCTCGCCAGAACGATGGCGGCGAATGCGGGTCAGTCCGGCCTGCGGATTCACACACTCCCCTACCCGCTCGAGAGTCGCCCCGAGCAAGAGGTACGTGAAATTGCCCGACAGCACTTTCGACCGCTCCTGCGGACCCTCGGGATGTGAGGTCAGTTGGCTCTCGAGCGATCGCCTCGAGGTCGACGACGATCCCACCGCCTTCGCGAAGCTGTCCACCGAAGCCGGCTGGGGCGATGGACTTCCCCTGATCCCGCCCACAGAGGAACGCGTGCGTGCCTTTGTGGCCGCCTCGGATCGCTTTCCCGATGAGCTGCTTGGCGTACTCCCGCCGCGCGACGGCCGCTGTTCCGTTGAAAAACTCGCCATCAATGCGGTGATGGCGGGGGCCCCGGCGGAATCCATGCCGCTCCTTTGTGCGGCGGTCGAGGCCGCAGTGGATCCAGCGCTGGATCTTTTTTCGCTCAACACGACAACGAGTTCGGTTGCGCCCGGACTCTTCGTGAACGGCCCCGTGCGCCATACCCTCGACCTCCCCATGGAGGCAGGCTGCTTCGGCGGCGTAGCCGGCGCAGCACCCGCGATCGGCCGCGCGCTTCGCCTTGTTATGCGAAACGTCGGCGGGCAAAAGATCGGTGAGAATTCGAAGAGCGTTTTCGGACAGCCCGCCCGGGTGACGGGCATCGTCGTGGGCGAATGGGAAGAACGATCACCCTGGGCGCCCTTCGCCGAGCGGCGCGGCATCAAAGGCGATGCCGTCACGGTCTACGGATGCATAGGAACGATGGACATCGCGGATATCGCCGCGGACGACGCAAACTCCCTCGTCGACATCATTGGGAAATCCGTCGCCTATCCCGGCACGAACGCCTACGTCAGCCATTTCGGCGCGGAGACGCTGATCTGCCTCCCCCCGCCCTGGGCCGACCGAATCGCCGAACGCTACGCCCGCATCGAGGATGTCCAGGAAGCGCTTTGGCGCGCAGCCGCGCATCCCATCGAGTTCTTCCCCGCGCCGCATCAGAAATGGCTTCAGGAACGTGACCGCGTCGATGCCAAGGCCGTCGCTCATCTCGTCGAGCGCCCCGAAGAAGTCCTCGTGATGGTTTGCGGCGGTCTCGGAAATCTACACGCGATGGCGCTGCATAATTTCGGCCCAACGCGCGCGGTCACCCGCCCGATCTAGCCAGCGCCTTCCGGGACGCCTCGATTAGCGTCGTGGCGAATCCTTCGAGCGGTCGCGCACGCCAATCCGCATTCAGCACTTCGACAACGATGGCGCCCCGCCCTTCGGCATCGAATTCCTTCTCGCGAAGGACCTCCGCCAAGCGCGAGAAATCGAACTCCCCCTCCCCCGGCATCCGGCGCTCGTTCATCGTCGCCTTGGGGAAAGCCCCTTCCGGATAGGGCACACCGTCCGAGAGCTGCACGTTCGCAAATTGGCTGAGCGGTAAATCCGCAAGGGCTTCCCAATCCGGACCCGAGGGCGCCAAGAAAAAATGCCACGTATCCAGCGTAACGCCGCCGCCTTTTGAAGCCGATTCAATCAGCGCCCGCGCATCCGCAATCCCTTGCAGCGTCGTCCCGCGCGAGAATTCGAGCGCAACCTCAGTCCCGACCTTCGCGAACGCCTCGACGCATTGCCCGAAAGACTCAACCACCGCCGCATCCATCGGCGCCACAATCCGCGCATTCACGAATTCCGCTTCGAGCGCCTCCGCATAGCGCAGATTCTCTTCGAGCTCGGCGCGCGTCGCTTCGGGCGCGCCAATCGCGATGCCCGCGATTTCCATACACGAGAGGTCCCTCGCCTTCATCTCTTCCGAGAGAGTCGAGAGCGCGAAGCCTTCTTCCACAAGCGCCCGTAGCCAGAAGACATCCGGCGCAAGCGCATCAAAGCCAGCCTCCACCGCAGCATCCAGATGGGCAGACCACTGCGACGGTATACCGTGAAGAGGAGAATGATTCAGAGTAGCGAGTGCAAAACGCGGCATCCCTGAAGGCTACCTCCCGCCTTCCGCTTTCGACAGTGGCGGGGCGAGCGCGACGGGCGCCGACGGCGCGGCAGGCGGTCCCTCTCCTCGCGCCCACCCGCTTGGTTCTGCGAGCCATTGGTGTACCGTGAACTGCTATGCGGATGATCCTCTCGTGAAGGGCTCGCGCTATACGCTCGGCCTCCTGCTCGTGATCTATGTGATGAATCATATCGATCGGCAGGTGATGAATATTTTGGTCGAGCCCGTGAAAGCGGACCTCGGCATTACCGATGTTCAGGTGGGCTACCTCACCGGCGGTGCTTTTGCGCTCTTCTACACCTTCGCCGGCTTCCCCATCGCGCGCCTCGCCGATCGCGGCAGCCGCCGCACCATCATCGCGATCGCACTCCTCGCCTGGAGTGCGATGACGATCGCCTCCGGCTTCGCGCGCAATTTCACGCAACTCCTCGCGGCGCGGATCGGGGTGAGCGTCGGGGAAGCGGGCTGTACCCCGCCCGCCCATTCCATGCTCTCCGATGCGTTCCCGCCGGAGCAGCGCGCGACGGCGATTTCGGTCTATTCCCTCGGCGTCCCCATCGGGACGCTCTTTGGCCTTGCCTTCGGTGGCTACCTCGCGGACGAGCTGGGCTGGCAAGCCGCGTTCTTCGCCGTGGGCGCCCCCGGCATCTTGCTCGCAGCAATCACGCGCTTCACGATGAAGGAACCACCCCGCGGCGCGTTCGATCAGGGCGCGGATACCGCGATGCCCACGCTGCAAGAGTTTCTCCGCTTCATCCAAAAGCGCCCTTCGATTCGACATATGCTGGCGGGCTCGGCCGCGCAGACATTATTTTTGGCGGGTGCCGGCGCATTCCACGCCTCGTTCCTGATGCGCGTCCACGGTTTTTCTCTCACCGAAGCAGGCCTCGCCCTCGGCCTCATCGCGGGCTTCGCAGGCGGGGCCGCGGTCATGCTGGCAGGCACCCTCGCAGACCGACTCGGACAAAGGGATCTACGCTGGCATTGGTGGGTCCCTACCGCGGGCGCCCTGCTTTCCGTTCCCTTTTCAATCGGCGCCTACCTGATCGAAGACGGTCGCCTCGCCGTCGCTCTGATTGCCATCGCCACCTTGGGCAATCATATGTATTCAGGGCTGGGACATGCGGTCTTGCAAGGACTGGTTAAGCCCAGAATGCGCGCGATGACTTCGGCGACCGCACTCTTCGTGATGAACCTCGTCGGCTTCGGCATCGGGCCCATCCTCCTCGGCGCGCTCTCCGACGCGTTCGGCGGCGGGACCGAAATACGCTGGGCTCTGATCGTACTCGTCGGCTTCCTCGGCTGGGCCAGCGTCCACTACCTGCTCGGCGCACGCACGTACATGCGCGATCTCGAGTCTAAGAACGCCGCCTAACTCCCCGAGGCGCCAGAGAAGTCCGAGGAGCCCCCAAGGAGTCCGAGGAGTCCGAGGAGTCCGAGGGGCCTGAGCCCCCGGAAGCCGCAGCGATCAGGCCGCGGGCCGAATCTTGTACCGAATCGGCAGAGTCTTGAGCCCCACGACGAAACTGGAATCGATCTTCGAGGGCGAGCCCACCGGCTCCACTTCTTCGATCCGATTCGCCATCTCCAGGAAAAGCGCCCGAGCACTCAGCCGTGCGACATGGGCCCCGAGACAGAAATGCTCGCCCGTCCCGAAACCGAGATGTCGGTTCGGCTGTCGCGTGATGTCGAAATCGAAGGGGTTCTCGAAGACATCCTCGTCGCGATTCGCCGAGGCGTAGAAGAGCACGAGGTCCTCGCCGGCGCGCATTTGAACGCCGTTCACCTCGACGTCCTGAAGCAGATTGCGACGCATATAGTTCACGGGCGTGGACCAGCGCACGACTTCTTCGACCGTCGATTTCGTCAGGCTCGGATCAGCCCGCAGCTTCTGCATCTGATCGGGGTTTTCGAGTAGAGCCTGCATGCCGCTCGAAATGGCGTTCCGCGTCGTATCATGCCCCGCAGTAAAAACGATCAGGTAGTACCCCATCGTCTCAATCGGCCCCATCGGCTCGCCGTTGGCCATCTTCGCCGTCGCGAGCATGGTCGCAAGATCATCACGCGGATTCGCTCGGCGATCCTCAATGATCTTCGTAAAGAGATTCATGAAGTCCATGCCGAGCGCCGCGGTCGCGGCCTGTCGATCTTCGCCTTCTCGCTGAAGATCGGGATCATCCGCAGCGAAGAGTTCCGTTGTTAGGCGAAGCAAAAGCTCTTCGTCCTCGCGCTCGATTCCCAAAATCGTCGCAAGGACGCGAAGGGGATGCCGTTGCGCAATCTGTTCGACAAAGTCGCACTCGCCTTCTTCTCCGAGCTTGTCGATCTGCTCACGTGCGCATTCGGTCACGATATCGTCGAGGCGGTGAATGCTGCGCGGCGTAAAGAAGCCGCTCGCCACCTTCCGAAAATCGCGATGCTCCGGGGGATCCATCTCGATAATGGTCCGCATGCCGGAGAAGCCGGCACTCTCGTCCAGCCGCCGCCGGATCTGCTCATTCGAGAGCATCACGGGACCTTCCGCGTTGCTGAAGATATTCGGCTTGTTCGAGATGTTCATGATGTCCGCATGCTTCGTGATCGCATAGAAGGGCGGATGATCGTCGGTCTCACAGCGCCA
Source organism: Myxococcota bacterium (assembly GCA_045106235.1). Lineage (GTDB taxonomy): Bacteria > Myxococcota_A > UBA9160 > UBA9160 > UBA4427 > UBA4427. The sequence goes on along the minus strand of JBGCEJ010000012.1, from coordinate 170,971 downwards.
AACGGGCGCATGTTTGCGGAGCTTCGTCCACGCGTCATGAGGCTGGCCCGAGACGCCGTAATTGTGGGGCGTGATCAGATCATGGGGGTCAATATCAAGAGACATCCGGCTTTCCTCGCTCGTCGATCAGCGCGCCGCGTGCATCCGCGACGAAGCTTCACGATCGCGCAAAAAACGAGCCTCGGCCACTCGCCGAAAGCGGGATTTACTCGCCCTTGAACTGCGGCGGCCGCTTCTCCATGAAGGCCGTCATCGCTTCCTTCAGATCGTTCGAATTCAGCGTCGTGATCATCGTCCAGATCCCGTTCAGCAAAAGGCTCTGCTCCGTCGTGAGATCCTCGCTCTGGGAAAGCACGAATTTCGTCCCGCGTACTGCGAGCGGCGCGTTGTTCGCGATCTCCATCGCCATCTCAAATGCCGCCTGATACGTCGACTCCGCATCCGCATGCACATCGTTCAGCAGGCCGATCTTCTCCGCACGAGCTGCGTCGATATCCTTTCCGGTATAGGCCAGCTCCGCGACATGCCCCGCCGTCACAATCTTCGGCAGTCGCTGCAGCGTCCCCACATCCGCCACGATGCCAATTTTCGTCTCGCGAATACTGAACGTCGAGTCCTTGGCTGCGAGCCGAATATCGCAGGCCGTCGCCACATCCACGCCCGCCCCCAGGCAATAGCCGTGGATCGCCGCAATGACGGGAACCGGGGAATCGGCAATCGAGGAGATCGCCGCCTGAAAGGCCCGCGTGACTTCAAGCTGCTTCAAATTCGCCGCTGCTCCCGAGAGCGATCCGCCCAAGGTGCCATCGCCCCCAGACTGCGCCGATACCAAATCGAGTCCGACCGAGAAATGCTTCCCCTTAGCCGACAGCACAATCGCGCCCACATCGCCGTCCGCGGTCAAAGCCTGCATCGCGCCAGGCAACCCCCGCCACATCGCCGGATTCATCGCGTTATATTTTTCGGGCCGGTCCATCCAGAGCGTTCCCACCGGACCGTTCTTCTCAATCGAAAGGACTTCGGAAGAAAATCCTGCTGCTTCACTCATTGGAGGCTCCTTTTAGGCGACTCGCTTTCGCGCTGCCGAACCGCGCGGATTATGACATAGTGGTTTCTGTCTAAAAGCGACCCAGCGTCCGCCGCCGAGAAGAGCCCGTCATGCCTCCGACTCCCCCAACCTCACCCGCCGATCCCGCCCCGAGCCGCGACCCGGTCATCCTCGAGGTCGCGGTCAACGGTACGACCCAGCCGGCGCGGAACCCGAACGTGCCTCGCACCCCCGCCGAGATTGCTGCCGAAATGATCCGATGCATCGAGGCCGGCGCGACGATTCTTCACAACCATAACGATGACCCGATCTTTGATGGCTTGACCGCGAGCCATGAAGCCGCTCCCTATATCGAGGCCTGGGGACCGGTCCTCGAGGCGCATCCAGACGTCTTTCTCTATCCAACGATGACGGGCGGCGGATCTCACACCACGATCGAACAACGCTACGGACATATTCCCGAGATCGCTGCGGCGGGCCTGCTCCGGATGGGGCTCGTGGATCCGGGCTCCGTCAATCTGGGCATCTTCGAAGGTGACGGCGCGCCGGACGCCTCCGAGATGATCTACTTGAATTCCAACGCCGATATTCGGCATATGGTCGATACCTCGAGCGCGCTTGGTCTCCCCATGAGCTTTTCCATCTTCGACGGCAGCTTCATGCGCACCGCAGTCGCGTATGCCCAATCGGGTCGCGTCAAAAACGGCGGCATCATCAAGCTGTATTTCGGATCGAGCTTCGCGCCCTTCGGCCTCCCTGCGACCGAAGCAGCGCTGATGGCCTACCTCGACATCCTGGGCGACTGCCCTCTCCCCTGGTCCGTCGCGGTTCTGGGCGGAGACGTGCTGAAAACGGAGATGGCGCGCATCGCGCTTGAGCACGGCGGGCATCTCCGCGTGGGACTGGAAGATTATGCAGGCCCCGGTCAACCCTCGAATACGGAGCTCATCGAACGCGCCAAGGCGCTTTGCAAAGAAGTGGGTCGACCGATCGCTACGCCCTCGGAAGCCGCCCTGCAAATCCGATCAGCAGTCGCCTAACCTAGGACTCAGCACACTCGTCATCAAGAGACGAAAATCACTGAAGGGATTACCCATGGGTTCAACGATGGCCAAACCTGCGATCGATGTCGGTCTCGTCACCGCCGATGCCGAGCCTCTGATCGCGTTCTACACAAGCGTCGCTGGACTTGTCCGTCTCGACCCCCTCGAGATCCCCAACATCGGATGCATCCACAAACTGGCTTGCGGCCAGAGCGTGCTGAGGATCATGGTTCCCACCGAGCCACCCGCGGTCGACCCATCACCTTCTTTTTCCGCGACCGCAGGAATCCGCTACCTCACCCTCGAGGTCGTCGATATCGAAGCAGCCGTCGGCGCCGTCCGCGAGCAGGGCGGATCCGTCGCGCTCGAACCTTTCCAGCTTCGGCCGGGCCGCTTCGTCGCACAAGTCGCTGACCCCGACGGCAACATGATCGAGCTCGGCGAAGATCGTGAGTCCGCCTAAAACCGCTGTGGAGGCCAAGATGAGCCAAGCTGTCCAAGCCGAGGAGTATGATCCCTTCTCGGATGCTGTTATGCGCGACCCTTGGCCTTTTTATAGGGCGCTGCGCGAAGAAGCGCCCGTCTACTATCACCCCGACTACGATACGTGGTTCCTGTCTTGCTTCGAAGATATTCGAGCGGCGACCGTGAACGAAGCCCTCACCGCCGAGCGGGGCGTCACCCCGGAAATGGTGATCCTCAAAGCGCCGCCGCCGCCAGACCCGGTCTTCTCGATGCTCGACGGCCCCAGGCAAAGAGCGCATCGGAGACTCTTCGCTCCGGCTTACGGCAAGCAGGCGATCCTCTCGCTTGAACCCCGGATTCGGGAAAGGGTCCGCGCCCGCCTGGCACCTCTCTTACGTCAAGGCGGCTTTGACGTCTACCGAGACCTCGCCGATCCGGTTGCCGCCGAGATCATCGGCGAGCTGATCGGCTTCCCCGCCGAGGAAAGCCTCGAACTCCGCGCATTTATCGCTGCAAACTTTAAGCGCGAGCCCGGACAAAAAGGGAACGATGCGAAGAACAGCGAGGCGCAGATGGCGGTCATGATCCGCATCGCTGGGCTGATCGCCGCGCGCCAAGAACACGGCGGTTCCGGCGAAAGCGGGGATCATCTCTCCGTCATGCTCGGCGCTGAGATCGACGGCAAGCCGCTCTCCATGGAGACGATGGTCGCGTCGGCCTACACCCTCCTCGTCACCGGCGCAGAAGTCGTCCCGCTTTCGGTTGCGAACACTATCTACTACCTGGCAGATCATCCCGACCAACGAAGCCGACTCACGGGGGACCCCACGCTCATCCCGCATGCCTTCGCCGAATCCCTCCGGTTCGACCAACCCACCAACCTCCTCGGCCGGGTCGTCCAAGCCGAAACCGAAATTCGAGGACAACGCCTCTCGCCCGGCCAGGGCGTGATGTTCTTATGGGCTTCCGGAAACCGAGACGAATCGGAGTTCGTCGACGCTGACCGATTCGACATCATGCGACGCCCCAAGCGAAGCCTCTCCTATGGCCACGGCGTTCACAAATGCATCGGAGAGCATCTCGGAAACCTCGAGGGCCGCATCCTCCTTGAAGAGATCCTCGCGGCGGCGCCCAACTACCGCGTCAACAAACCGGAAGCGGAACGCGTCTACAGCGAATTCCTTCACGGCTACCACCGCATGCCGATCGAATTCTAGGCATCGGGCTTAAGCGACTCCGCGTCGAGCCCGGCATGCCCCCAATCATCGCCGCCCCCCGCGAATTCATGCTCGACCCAGTCATCTCCGACTAACACACCGTCCCACCCGATTTCGACATCAAAACCGGAAGGCCCCTTCATGTAGAACGAAACGGTTTTGTCGTTTCGATGCCGGCCGAGACTGGAAGAAATCGGGACGCCCGCCGCATGCGCGCGGTCGAGTGCCTTCCCAACGCCATCGAGAGTCGTCGCCTCCAGCATGAGATGTTGCAGCCCGGACAGGTCTCCGATCTGGAGCAGCGCGATACTGTGGTGTCGGCGGGTGCAGCGCAGAAAATGGATCCCCATCCCGCCGGGCCCGAAACGCATGAAATCGGTCCGTCGAAATCCCAGCACATCACGGTAAAAGGCAAGCGCCGCTTCAATCTCGGGGACGTAGAGAACCACATGCCCCATTCCGAGTTCGCCGGTCAGAAACTCGATTTCCTCGGCGGAGCGAAAGTCTTGGTCGATCACGGGTGTTGCGAAAATTTCGAGACGGTGGCCGGCCGGATCTTCGAATACGGCGAGCGCCGAGACGCCTCGGGCGGCGCGCTCGGCTTCGCTGCCCTCGCGAATCGCAACGCCCCGCGATTCGATCGTTTCGAGAGCGATCGCGAACTCACCCTCTGTCGCGACTTCAAATCCGAGATACGCCAGCCCCTCTTTTGCGGACTTCTCCGCCTCGGATGCCGTCGGATGGATGGCCAACCGCCATTGTCGCTGGTCCATCTTCAGAAATACGCTGCCCTCCGAGGGCGCAGAATCCGCCGAACCCGCCCCGGGCGCGGTAAGAGCCGGTACCAGCCCGCAGACCTCTGTCCCAAAGCTCTGCCAGCGATCGGGTTCGTCGGCGAACACCCCGACATAGCCAAGTCCTCGAAGTGAGAATGCATGCGCTGTCATATCGAACTCAAAGCCTCCCGTTCCTGCTCTTGCGGCTCCAAAAGCCTAGGTCATTTCGGAGCCGATCGCGGAGCGGAAGCCGCGGCGCGGGGCGGCACGGCCTCGCTAGAGTCTCGGTATGACTATTCCGACTCGGGGCCCTGAGCGCCCGCCCATCGTCCGTACCGAGGAGTCTCGCTTCGCGAACCTTCCGGATTTCCCCTTCGCGCCGCAGTATGTCGAAGTGCAGAATCCGAATGAAGGCGGCCCCTTACGAATGCATTATGTCGACGAGGGGCCCCGCGACGCCCCTGTCGTACTCATGGCCCACGGCGAGCCGGCTTGGTCCTTCCTCTACCGAAAGATGATCCCCGTCTTCGCCAAAGCGGGACTCCGCGCGATCGCCGTGGACAATATTGGCTTCGGTCGATCGGATAAGCCGACGCATCCCGCCCACTATTCCTTCGAGAACCATATCGAGTGGATGCGCGAACTCGTCGTCACCCTCGATCTACGCGACATCACAATTGTGTGTCAGGACTGGGGCGGGCCGATTTCGATGGGCGTCCTCGCCCGCGAGGTCGAACGTTTTTCCCGCGTCGTTGCGGGCAATACCATGCTCCACACAGCAGAACCGGAGCTCGAGGGGCGCATCACCTGGGCTGCCCACGGACAGGGCGAGTTCGACTCCACGGTGAACGCATTTCTCCTCGACTGGATGCACTACGCGCATCGCACCCTCGACTTCGAAGCGAGTGGATCGGTTCAGGGAACGGTCGTGCGCGGGATGGCACCTGAAGTCGTCGCCGCTTACGATGCGCCCTTCCCGTCGGAATGGCATAAGGCGGGCATGCGCCAATTCCCAGCGCTGATCCCCGTCACGCGGACGGACCCCGGCTCCGCGATCAATCTGGAAACCTGGCGCGTCCTCTCTCAATTCGAGGGGCCGTTCCTCACGCTCTTCGGGGACTCCGACCCCGCAACAAAGGGCTGGGAGGCCATCTTTCAGGAACGCGTCCCGGGCGCCAAGGGGCAGCCTCACCAGATTCAGGAGCGGGCGGGGCATTTCTGGCAGGAAGACAATGGAGAAGAGGCGGCGGCGCAGATCGCTCAATGGATCGCGGCCACCGCCTAACTCACGCTATCTAATACGCTTCGAAGGGCTTTAGCCGATGCCGTTCACGAGCACGGCGAAATGGTTGGAGGTCGCGCCGAGCCGCACCGGGACCAGCTTCTGATAGTCACCCGACTCATAGATTTCCTTTGCCTTCTCTTTCGAGTCGAACTCCAGAATGATCGTCTGATGTCCCGCCGTTTCGCCCTCAAGGCGCTCCGTCGCGGGATCGAAAGCCTTGATCTGGCATTCTTCGCCGATCTTCATGACCGGCCCCGCCGCGGCGGAATACTCACCGTACTTCTCAGCATCCTCAACGTTGTAGTTCACGATCAAATAGGCCGGCATTAAAATTCCTTTTCTGGCGCGCGGATCGCGCAACCAATGAAGATTGGACTAGAGGGCAACGCCGCGTACGGCGCCCCCATAATTCTAACGACGCAGCGCCCCTGCGTCGCGGCTAAAAAAGAATCCAGGCGAGCGCCGAGTACACGCCCTGCTTGATTCCCCGCCAAAGAGGATTCCCCATTCGACGTCGCTCATCCTCATGCGCCTGTTCAATGAGATACGCATGGACGAAGGAAGCCTGCTTCTCATCGAGATCCATCTCGAATCGGGGCATACCGATCGGTTCGTATGCGCCGCGCAGGACGATGTCATCAAAGCGGCTGCGGGTATCAGCCGAAAGATGTCGCAGATCTGCGATCGATCCGTCCGAGACTCCACCCGAACCATGACATCGCGTGCACAGCTCCGAATAGAGCCGGCTCCCCTGGGCGAGCTGTTCCTTCGTCACCTCAGGCATGGGTGGCGCTGGCGGAATCACCCGCGCGACGGGCGCCGGAAGTTCAGCGTCGCCGCCGAGGCGAAAAACGAGCATGCGCGCCGAGGCGGGATCCTCATCCCGCGGAAACTCGCGCCCCTGCACCACGCTAAAACCCGCTCCCCGAGCCGCGACCACCGCAATGTACTGCTCCCCCTCAACCGCGAAGCTGATCGGGCTGCCAATAATTCCGTTCTGAGTCGGAAACCGAAAACGCTCCGTGCCGTCCCGCGCATCGAAAGCCAGGAATCCGCCTTCGACGAGCCCCTGGAAGACGAGATCGCCCCCGGTCGCAAGGGTCCCGCTATTGCCCATTCGCGGATGGTCCACCTCCCAGACCGATTCCTGCTTTTCGGGATCCCAGGCCAGCAAATACCCCTTCATCAAAGCGCGGACCATCGTTTGCGTGAGCTGCGCGTTGTGAATCGCGCCGTCCATATCATTTCCCGTACTGAAATGACGATCCGAACCGCGAAAGACCGGCTCATCCTTCATCGGCGCGCCGTTCTCGAGCGCCGGGATATACACAAGGCCCGTCCGCGGGCTGTACGACATAGGATGCCAATTATGCGCACCGAGCCCAGAGGGATAAACCATGGCCATGCCCTCCGCGAAGTCCTGTCCAGGAAGCTCAACTGGACGCCCCGTCTCGAGATCGTAATGCGAAGCCCAGGTGAGTTTGCGCGCGTAGATCTCCGCCGAGAGCAGCTCGCCGGTCGCCCGATCGAGGATGTAGAAAAAGCCGTGCTTCGGCGCCTGCATGATTACGCTGCGCGGCGCGCCCTCCCACTCGATCTCCGCGAGAATCATGTGCTGCGTCGAGGTGTAATCCCAGGTCTCCGCGGGCACCTGCTGGTGATGCCAAACGTATTCCCCGGTCTCGGGACGCAGGGCGATGATCGAGCAAAGGAAGAGATTATCTCCCCCCTCAGGACTTCGAATCCGGCGATTATGCGGCGAGCCGTTTCCTACGCCTATATATAGAAGGTCGAGCTCCGGGTCATAGGCCATCGAATCCCAAACCGTGCCGCCGCCCCCAAGCTTCCACCACTCACCGGTCCAGGTCTCCGCCGCCTGGCGCATCTGCTCCGTCTCGAAGCCTTCGTCGGGATTTCCCGGAACCGTATAGAAACGCCAGGCAAGCTCGCCCGTCTCGGCGTCATAGGCGGAGACATAGCCCCGCGTCCCTGTGAATTCCGCGCCGCCAAAGCCCATGATGACTTTGCCCTTCGCGATCCGCGGGGCGCCCTGAATCGAATAGCTCTTGCCTTCGGGCACCGTCTTCTGTGTCCAGACCGGCTCCCCCGTCCCACGATCGAGCGCAATCAAACGACCGTCGAGGGTGCCCAAGAAAAGTCGATCGCCATAGGCCGCTACGCCCCGATTCGAAAAGCCGCAGCAATATCGGTAGCTCGTCTCGCGCGGCACCTCGGGGTCGAAGCGCCAAAGCGACTCTCCCGTCTTCGCATCGAGCGCATGGACTTCGCTCCAACCCGACGTGAAATAGAGCACCCCGTCAATCGCGAGCGGCGTCGTCTGAACCGCCACCCGGTTTCCGATTTCGAATGACCACGCGAGTCCGAGCGCGTCGACGTTATCGTTGTTGATCTGCGCAAGCGGGCTGTACCGCTTTTCCGCGTAGCCACGCCCATGAGCGAGCCAGTTGCCCGCCTCTGAGGCCTCCGCGCGTTCCGCAGATCCGTCCGAAGGCCCATCCGCCGCCCGCAGCCGCAGGTCCGTGACCGCCGTCCCGCCGCGCACGCCGGGAAAATCGCCGGCCGCCGCCTCACCCGCCTCCGCGGCAGCCGCCGCAGAGGAAGGGCCCACGATGAGCAAGCACAGCATCCCCATCAAAAAGAGAGCAGAGAACGCGCCCATCCTTCTCAGCAGAAATCCCAAGGGAAAGTCCCCCCGGCGTTTCATCACAATCAACACGGCTCGCATCTCCTCACCCTCGTTCTCGTCCGCTCCAGGGATAGCGTGCGGCCGAAGCCCCCGCATCGCCCGCCACCTGCCCTTCGCCTCTTCGGTGACGAGCGTTAGTATTCCAAGGTGAGCCAATCATCTTCTCGTACGCCCCTCCTCGTGATCTTGGTCGCCCTGGTCCTTTTCGCGATCGGCGCCTGGGGTTTCTACTCCTCTGATGGCGCAACCAAGGCCCGGGAGCGCGAGGCTCGCCTCGCCGATGCCGAATCCTCGGGGCCCGAAGAACTTGCTCCCACCCTCGATGTCCGCACAATCGTCGCGCGAACCATCGAGGCGAAAGAGATCGTTGAACTTTCCGGGGTACTCGAACCCGTTCGCGCCACCTGGGTCGCGGCCGAGCTGGCCGGACGCATCACCGAAGTCCCCGTGGCGGAGTTCTCACCCATTCAGTCCGGAGATGTGCTCGCGCGGCTCGACTCCGCGCTGCCTCGGGCTGAACTGATTCGCGCGGAAGCGTCCCATGCCTTCGCGAAAACCGAACTCGAACGCCAGGAAAGACTCGGCAGCCAATCCGTCGCAAGCAAAGCCGAACTCGAACGCGCGAGCGCGGAAGAACGACGCGCTTATGCGGCGCTGCTCGAAGCCCGGACCCGCCTTGGCTTCACCCGGATCAAGGCGCCCTTCGATGGCATCGTCAACGCCCTCGATCTCGACCCCGGCGCCTACGTTCAACCGGGCGCCCGCATCGCCGAAATTCTCGACGTCTCCGAAATCGAAATCAAAGTCCTGGTCAGCGACCGGCAGATCGGTTCGATTTCAGAAGGCATGGACGCCCGCATCCGCATCGACTCCCTCGGCAGCGAGCGCTTCGATGCCAAGATCGTTCGCGTCGGCCGAGCCCCGAGCAGCGGCGGCCAGCGCTACCCCGTCGTCGCCAGCCTCGACAATGCCGCTGGGCGTTTCCGACCGGGCATGCTCGCCGTCGTGCTCTTTGAAGTCGGCGCCCGCAAGGCGCTCCGCCTTCCCGTGGGCGCGCTCGTCCGAGAATTCGAACTCGAATACGTCTTCTCTCTGGACGAGACCGGAACCGCGAAACGTCAGCGCGTCGTTACCCGTCCCGTGCCTTTCCGGCCCGACCAGATCGAAATTCTCGAAGGCGTCGCGGAAAACGACCGCATCGCGATTACCGCGGTCGATCAACTCCGCGACGGCCTCCGCGTGCGGGTCCAATGACGCTTCCCGAGTTCAGCGTCAAGCAGACCGTCCTGGTCAACGTCCTCTTCGTGGTCTGCATGATCGCGGGCTACGCCGCGTATTCGCTGACCGAGGTCGAGTACTACCACGACGTGACCCTGAACAAGGTCGTGATCGGCACGCGCTGGAACGGCGCATCCGCGGACGAAGTGGAGCGCCTGGTCACGACGAAGCTCGAAGAAGAGCTTCTCACCGTGAGCAATATCGACGAGATGCGCTCCGCCTCCCAGGCGAACGTTTCGCTCATCACGATCGATATCGATGAAACCCTCAATGCCGTGGAATACGAATCTACGGTCAACGATTTGCGCGGCGCGCTCGATCAGGTCTCGGACCTCCCCCTCGACGCAGAAGAACCGACGCTGCGCGAAATCATCACCGCAGAAGTCACTCCTGTCGTCTTTATCGCGATCTCGGATATCGGCGGTGTCGGCGAACTTGCGCTGCGCGATGTCGCGCAAGAAGTAGAGTCTCGCGCCCGAGAGCTTCAGGGCGTTTCGACCGTGGAAATCCGCGGATTGCAGGAACGCGAAGTCCGCGTCTTGATCGATGCGGACCGCGCCGCGCTCTACAATCTTACGGTGGCGGAGATCGCCGAACGCATCCGTCGCCAAAACCAGAATCTACCCGGCGGGACTTTCCAAGACGAGAACGGCGAAGCCACGCTGCGCTCGATCGGCGACTACAGCACGACGGAAGAGATTCTCGACACCATCATCCGCGGCGGCGAAGGCGGAACCCAAATTCGCGTCCGCGACGTCGCCCGAGTCGAGCGCGGTCTCGAAAAGCCCGTCTACATCACCCGCTATAACGGCAAACCCGCCGCCATCGTCTCCGTCGGCAAAAAGGACAAGACCGACGTCCGCGCCCTCGTCGACCGCGTCGATCGTTTTTTGGCCGACTTCACCCCCCTCGTGCCCGAAGGCATCGAGATCAACACCACCCTCGACAACTCGGATTTCGTCACCCCCCGCATCGCAGTCCTCGTCAGCAATATTGTGACGGGCATGCTCCTCGTCTTGGCGCTGCTTTGGTTCACGATCGGGTTCCGCAATTCGCTGCTCACGATCATCGCGATTCCCTTCAGCTTCCTGACGGCGATGATCTTCTTTCCGATCCTCGATATCAGCATCAACTCGAATACGCTGATCGGCATGCTGCTCGTTTCGGGCATGCTCGTCGATGACGCGATTATCGTGCTCGAGAATATCTACCGGAAGATCGAAGAAGGCTCTGCTCTCCGCGAGGCCGTCATTCAGGGGGCCAACGAAGTGCTCTGGCCTGTCACGGCGGCGGTCCTGACGACGGTTGCGGCTTTCGCGCCTCTGCTCCTCGTGGAAGGCACGGCCGGCAAGTTCATTTCGGTCCTTCCCAAATGCGTTGTTGTTTGTCTGATTGCTTCGCTCTTTGAATGCCTTGTGATTCTGCCGGCGCATTACATGGATTTCGGTAGCCGAAGTGCCGCCTTCGCCAAAGAGCGCGGCAACACCTTCCTCGACCAGATCATCGGCTTCCCCGAGCGACTCCGGGGTCGCATGGACGCGGGCTTCGACCGGCTCCGCGCGCTCTACCTACGCGCCCTCCGCCCGGTCTTGATTCATCGAACCGCCTTCGTCCTTCTCTTTATTGCTTTCCTTTTCGCAACCTTCTCTTTTGCCACGCGCCTCCAATTCGAACTCTTCCCCGGAGAGTTCTCGACTTTCAACATCTCGCTCGAAGCGCCCGCGGATTTCAGTCTCGAACGCACCTCAGAAATCACCCTCGCCCTCGAAGAGCTCCTGCTCGAAATGCCAAGTGAAGACATCTTGGATTTCAACACGATTGTCGGACTCTCGATCGATCTGAATTACGACCGCATCCTCGCTCCGAACCTCGCACTCATTTCCGTCGCCATCCCTCAGTCCCAGCGCAATCAGCTGAACCCACGTGCCGTGCTCGATCGCGTAAACGAGAGTCTTCAGACCTACGCCGAGGAAAATCCGGAAAGCGTCGTCGCCCTTCGTGTGGAATCGGAACGCTATGGACCGCCCGTCGGTCGCCCCGTCGAAGTTCGGATCGAAAGCGAAGACTTCGCGATCAACAAAAAAATCGCAGACGAGCTCAAGGTCTATCTCGCAACCATTCCCGGCGTCAGCGCGATCGATGACAACCTGAAGGAAGGCCCCCGTGAAATTCGCCTCGCGATCGACGAAGAGCGCGCGGGACGCTTCGGGCTCACCTTTGAAGATCTGGCGCGCGCACTCCGCGCGGCAAACGATGGCGTTATTTCTTCGAGCTTCCGCTCGCCGATCGCAGTGGAAGACGATGATATTCGCGTCCAACTCGAAGCGGGACAGCGCGACCGTTTGCTCGACCTCCTTGAGATCGAAGTCCGCGGCGCCGAGGGGCAGCTTGTTCGCCTCTCGGATGTTGCGAACCTAGAGGTCATCCGAGGCTACCTCGCCTATCGCCGCGTCGATGGCAAACGCGCGGTCACGGTCTTCGCCGATGTGGATGACGATCTCGCGACGAGCGTTTCAGTGAACCAGGACCTGGAAGCGCGCTTTGCAGACCTGCGCGCGCGCTACCCCCAGGTCGACCTGGTCTACGGCGGCGAGTATCAGGAATCGAACGAAGCGATGGCGAACACCTTCGCCGCCTTCCCCGTTGCCCTGCTGATGATCTACATGCTCCTTGCAACCTTGTTCCGCAGCTACGCGCAGCCGTTCATGGTGCTGAGCTCGGTGCCCCTGGGTTTCGCGGGCATCATTTTTGGCGTGGGGCTGCTGGGCTATTCGATCAGCTTCAACCTCCTTTACGCTTCGGTGGGCCTTGCGGGCGTGGTCGTGAATGACGCGCTCGTGCTCGTGGACTTTATCAATCGGGCGCGACGCGAAGGGATGTCCACCTTCGATGCGGTTTCGCTTGCGGGGTCGCAACGGCTGCGACCTGTGATTCTGACGACGATGACGACGGTGGTGGCGCTGCTGCCTATGGCTCTCGGGATCCAGGGCGCTTCGATGAGCTACGGCCCCTTTGCGGCATCGATCGCCTTTGGGCTGCTCTTTGCCATGATCGGCACGCTTTTCGTCATCCCCCTCAGCTACGCGACCTTAGACGGCATTCAACAGGCCGCGGGAAGCCTACGAAAACGGTTTCGTCCCGCGGCGAATCCAACGGAGAATGCGGGCGCAGCAGGCAAGCTCGATCCGGCCCGCTAACGTTCTGTCTCAAGGAGAAGCGGAATGGAATTCGTGATCAGCTACGACTTGCGCGCACCGAGCTTCGGCACGCCCGCGCGCGAAATTTACGCGGCCACCCTCGATCAATGCGCCTGGGCGGACGAGGTCGGCTTCGACGTGATCGGGCTTGGCGAACATCACGCCTCGGACGACGGCTATCTCCCCTCTCCGATTCCGATGGCCGGCGCGATTGGCGCAAGAACGAAGCGCATCACGATTCGCCCGAACGTGCTTCTCGCTCCGCTCTACGAGCCCGTGAAACTTGCCGAAGACCTCGCTGTCCTGCAGTACATCTGCGACGGCCGCCTCGAAGTGGTGATCGGCGCGGGCTACGTCCCCTACGAGTTCCAGATGTTCGGCAAGCGGCGAGAAGACCGCAAAGAGCTCTACATGCGCGCCTTCGAAGTCCTGCGCAAGGCTTGGTCCGGGGAGACCTTCGACTTTGAAGGGCGCAGCGTCACCGTCCGTCCCATCCCCGACCCCGCCCCCCGCCTCCTCTTAGGCGGAACGCATAAAGCCGTCGCCAAACGCGCGGCGAAGATCGCGGACGGCTTCTATCCCCCCGCCGGCGAAAACTGGCGTCATTACCGACAAGCCTGCCTCGATTTGGGCAAACCCGATCCAGGGGAAAACTTCAAAGCGCTGGGCCCCATCTATACCCACGTCACGAACGATCCCGAGGGCGACTGGGCCAAGATCGCGCCCCACGCGAAACATGTCGTCGAGTCTTACGCCAAATGGACGACGGAGGCCTATGGCCAGGCCGCAGGTCCCTTCGCCGGCGGCGTCGATACGGATGATCTCCGTGCCAGCGGAAGCTACCTCTGCCTCCGACCCGAAGAAGCGGTCAAAATGATCCAGGATCTCGGCCGTGACCGAACATTCATCTTGACGCCGCTACTTGGCGGTCTCGACCCGAAGCTTTCCTGGCAAGGGCTGCATCTTTTCGAAAAAGAAGTCTGGCCTCATGTCCGGGATCTGCGAGACAGAGCCTAGTCAAGCGCGCCATCTCCTCCAGCAGCACCCTGACGGCCCACTCCGCCTTGCTGTAGCGTTCCTAAGCGGCGTGCATTGAGCGCGTAGAGCAGGCCGCCCGAACCCCCGCGCGCGAGAACGAGGAGAAAGTCATGGGAAAGCTCGACGGACGCGTCGCCTGGGTCAGCGGTGGGAGCGGCGGCATCGGATCCGCCACGCTTCGACGCTTCGTGCAAGAAGGCGCGTCGGTCGTCTGCGCCGACATCAACGATGAGGCGGGACAGAAGCTCGTCGCCGAACTGGAGAGCAGCGGCGGAAAAGCGATCTACTCCCATTGCGACGTGGCCTCTCTCGACGCCATCACCGCCAGCATCAACGGCGCCGTCGACCAATTCGGCCGCATCGATATCCTCTTCAATAACGCCGCCACAAGCACCGGCGGATACGTTGCCGACCTCGATCCCGAAGGCTGGGACCACAGTCTGCGCGTCATGCTCACCGCGGCCATGTACGGCATGAAGGCGGCCATCCCGCATATGCTCAAACAAGGCGGGGGCGCCGTGATCTCGACCGCCTCGATCTACGGCCTCGTCTCGAGCGCCGGCAATGCGCCCTACGCCTCCGCGAAAGCAGGACTCATCAACCTCACCCGCTCCGCAGCGATCGAATACGGCCGCAAGGGGATTCGCGTGAATGCCGTTTGTCCCGGTGCGGTCGAAACGCCGATGCTCGACGCCGTCGTCGGCATGGGCCTCAAGAGCCGTGAAGACATTGCAGAAATGCATGCCCTGGGCCGAACCATCGTCCCCGAAGAAGTGGCCAACCTTGTCCTCTTCCTCGCGAGCGACGAATCTTCAGGCATCACGGGGCAATCCATTGTCGTCGACGGGGGGCTCCTCTCGGGCTGCGACCTGACCGGCGTCCCGCCGATGGCCTAACACTTGGCTTAGAATTTCCCGCCGCTCTGCTTCTTCGCGGAGCGGCGGCGGCAAGCCCCTCTCATGGAGTACCAATGAGCGACGAACAAACGCGTCTCGACGTAGACTCAATCCTCGAAGAAGGAAGCGTACGCGCGCGCAACCTCAGCGACCTCGGAGAAGCGCAGTTCCTGGAGGGCCTTCGGCGGCTCTCGGATTCCCTCGAAAGCGACGCTCGGCTGAATGCGATCGGACGCATGATCGCGCGCGAGCGGATGCTCGGCTCCGTCGCGAATCGGTTGAATTTCATCGAGGACCGCAAGCAGAATCCCAGCATCGCGGACGAGAAGATCATCAAGCCGCTCATCGTGGTTGGGATGCCGCGAACCGGTTCCACCATTCTTCACGACATCCTCGCGCAAGATCCCGATAGTCGCGCTCCGCTCACCTGGGAGGTGATGTTCCCGTCGCCGCCGCCTGAGCCCGAGACCTTCGAAACCGATCCCCGAATCGAAGCCTGCGACGCAACGTTCCCGAGCGTCGACCTTCAGATTCCGGCTTTCAAAGCGATGCATCCGATGGGCGCGCGACTGTCTCAGGAATGCGTTTCGATCATGGCGGACACCATGGTCTCGCCTCTCTTTCACAACCAGTTTCGAGTGAGCAGCTACCAGGACTGGGTCGACCATGAAGCGGACTGGTCCCGCGTCTATGAGTTCCATGAGCAGCAGCTTCAGCATCTCGGTTGGAAAGTGAAACGCGATCGCTGGGTGCTCAAGACCGGCGCGCATATGTGGGGTCTCCCGCACCTTCTGGAGAAGTACCCCGATGCGCGCATCGTCTTTACCCATCGCGATCCCGTCAAGTCCATGACTTCCTACGCCAGCTTGACCGCGCTCGTCCGGTCAATGGGAAGCGACGAAGTCGACGCCGTCGAGATCGCGGAGGACTGGACCGCTCGGATTCGGCGCGTCCTTGAAAATTCCATCGCCCTGCGCGCGAAAGAGGCTTATCCGGAAGCCCAGTTCTACGACATGCATTTCCAGGATTTCGTGGGCGACCAATTCAAGGAGGTCGAGAAGATCTACGACGCATTCGACCTACCTCTCGAAGGCGCAGCCGTTGATCGCATGAAAGCCTTCATTGCCGACAACCCGAAGGACAAACACGGCATCCATCGCTATTCCCCGAGTGAGTTCGGCGTTGACCCAGACCGTATTCGCGAATCCTTCGGCGCCTACATGGATCGATTCGGACTCGAACCAGAACCGCTCTAGAAAAGGAACGCTTCATGAAATCATCTCCCGACCTCTCCTCCAAGATGCGTGCATGGCGCGTTCATGAATTCGGCGAAGAGCCCTGCGAGGCCATGCAGCTCGACGAAGTTGCGGTCCCGCTCCCCGGCGCCGGCGAGCTCCTCGTGAAGGCCCAGGGCATCCCGCTCAATCTGAACGATATGGAGCGGATCAACGGAAAGAACATGATGGTTCGCCCGGAACTTCCCGTGACGCCGGGCATGGAAGTGATGGGGGTCGTCGCGGCCTGCGGAGACGGCGTCGAAGAATGGCTTGGACGGCGCGTCGTCGCGATGCCGCGACAAGCGACCGGCGGATACGCCGAGTACTCGATCTGCCCGGTCGTTTCGGCCTTCGAAATGCCGGAGAGCGTCGCGCTCCCCGACGCCGCAGCCCTCTACTTCCCCTATCACCTCGCTTGGCTCGGGCTGCTTGACCGAGCGGAATTGAAAGCTGGGGAAAGCGTTTTGATCCACGCAGCTGCGGGGGGCGCCGGCTCTGCGGCCATTCAAATCGCGAAGCATCTTGGCGCAACGGTTTTCGCAACCGCGGGCAGCCCCGAGAAAGTTCAGCTCTGCAAGGCGCTCGGGGCCGACTATGCCATCGACTACACAGAAGAAGATTTCTCCGCCGTCGTGATGGAAGAAACGAAAGGCCGCGGCGTCGACGTTATTTTTGACAATGTGGGCGAAGGGGTCATGGCCGCCTCCATGAACTGCATCGCTTATAATGGCCGCTACCTGATGATGGGCTTCGCCTCAGACAAGAGCCATGCGGACGAGAAGCTGATCGTCCCCCGTCGCGTCGCCGCGGGCAACTTCAAGCTTTGCGGCGTCCTGCTGGCATACGCTGACCCGAGTACTTCGGCGATGATGAAGGGGGCCATGGGCTGGAACTTCGTGTCCGATGCGCTCGGCGAGATCATCACCAAGGGCATCGTCGAACTCGTCTCCGCCGGGCATATCAAAGCGGTCATCGGCGAAATTGTCGAATTCGAAGAGGTCCCCGAAGCCATCACGCGCATGCGCGACCGCAAAACCGTCGGACGCACGATCGTCAAGCTCTACTGAAAGGCCCTGCTATGCCCCGTCGCCTCGTTCGATCCGGATCCCTCCTCCCCGCATTCGCGACTTTCCTCATCGCTCTTTGCCAACTGAGCTGCGAAGCGGAGCGCTCCCCCGCATTGGCCGCGGCCGACGGCGATGCTTCTGCGCCCCCCGCACCGGTCCTGACCTCGGTCGCGTCCCCCTGTGAGAACCGAAACCCCGAGCGAAACCTGCTCTGGGGAGAGCTGCATGTCCACACGGGATTTTCCGGGGACGCATGGCGATCCGATGTCCGAACGCGACCTGCGGATGCCTACCGATTCGCTCTGGGCGAAGCCATCAACATTCCGCCCCTCGATACGAACGGTCGCGGAACCCAGCGCATCCAGCTCGAACGTCCCCTCGACTTCGCCGCGGTCACTGACCACGCCGAGACCCTCGGCAGCGTCGAGCTTTGCACGAATCCCGAAAACCCGGCCTACGCGACACCCGGCTGTGACTATTACCGCAGACAGGCAGCGCATCCCGGAATCAAGGGCGACCCGAGCCTGCCCTCCCGCGCCGAGATTGACCGCATGGTCTGCGGCGAGAACAACGAACGATGCGTCGCGGCCTCACTCACACCCTGGGAAGAAACCCGCGCCGCGGCCGCCCGCTACAACGACACGAGCGCAGCCTGCGAATTCACGACCTTCCTCGCCTACGAATGGTCCGGCGCCCTCGGCGGCCCCCTCCTCCATCGCAACATCATTTTCCGCAACGCGTTCACTCCCGTGCCCATGGGATCCAACCGAGCCCCCCGCCCGTGGGATCTCTTCCGCTATCTCGAAAGCGAATGCCTCGAAGCGGGGACCGGCTGCGACGTCCTCTCCATTCCGCATAACAGCAATACGAGCCAGGGTGAGATGTTCGCTCTCGACTATCCCGGCGCGACCACCCCTGCCGAGGAGCGCGCAATGGCGGAACGCCGCGTCGCCCTCGAGCCCGTGATCGAAATCATGCAGCATAAGGGCGACTCCGAATGCCGCTCAGGTCTCGCGGGCGTCTTCGGCGACCCCGACGAATTATGCAATTTCGAAAAGCTCTTTCCGAAGAACCTTCCCGAATGCACGCCGGGCGTCGACATGACCGCGAATGATGTCCGATGCACCTCGAAGAGCAGCTTCGCCCGGACCGGTCTCGCCATCGGCCTCGCCGAAAAAGAGCGCATTGGCGCCAACCCATTCGAATACGGATTTATCGCAGCGACCGACACGCATAACGCCAACCCAGGCGACGTGACCGAGTCCAGCTGGCAGGGACATGTCGGAAATCGCGACGCGCTCCCTCAGGCACGCATGGGCGAGATGGCCCCGGGCCGAGGCAATGCGCTCAATAATCCGGGTGGGATCGCCGCCGTCTGGGCCACGGAGAACTCACGCGAAGCGATCTTCGACGCGATTCGTAACCGAGAGACCTACGGCACCAGCGGCCCGCGGATCGCCGTCCGCTTCTTTGGAGGCTGGGACTACCCGGAGGACCTCTGCGAAACGGACCATTTCGTCGAAAGTGGATATGCGGAGGGCGTGCCCATGGGAAGCTCTTTGCCTGCGCCCTCGCCTGCGCCCGCAAGCGGCGGCGCGAATCGAAGCGCAGCGCCCGTCTTCGCCCTCCATACCCAGGCCGATCCCGGCACAGCCGCCCATCCCGGCGGACTTTTGCAGCGCGCTCAGATCGTCAAAGTCTGGAATGACGCCGACGGCGGAACCCATCAGCGCATCTTCGACGTCGCCGGCAACGCACAAAACGGAGCCTCGGTCGATCCGAACACCTGCGAACCGCAAGGCCCCGGAGCACGCGAGCTCTGCCAGGTTTGGCGCGACCCGGAATTCGACGCAAAAACCCCCGCCGTCTACTACGCGCGGGTCGTGGAGAACCCGAGCTGCCGATGGCAAGCGTCGGAATGCCTCGACCTGAAAGGCGACGATCGGCCTAATACCTGCGACTCGGCACTTTATCCGAAGGTGATCCAAGAACGCGCCTGGACTTCTCCGATCTGGTACAAGCTCTAGGCCCGGCATCCTCGATAGACGAGGCCGGAGTTCCTAGCCGAAGCGGTATTCGCTCATGCCCCCCGTGATCGCAGTTTCGAAATCATAAAAGCTCGGGCAATGCTCGATCATCTCTTTCACGACAGCCGGATCGCCGAAATAGAGCGCTTCATCCGTAAAATGGTCGAGACTCGGAAAACGCTCGAGCACGATCCCGAGATAAGTCGGCGAATCAGGAGTGAGCTTGCGCGCGATGGCATTGCGATGATACGACTCGCGATGGGGATGGAGATCGAAGGACAGCTTCGAATGCACAACCTGCCAATGATGGTAGAAATCATCCATCGAAACCTGCGCGGGTTTATCGTTGATCCCCCACTGCGTCACGCCAGGCACCTTGCCGCCCTCTTCGACAGAATGCGGGCAGGGCACAACGCTTGACTCGGTCACGAGATAGCCCCAGAGCGAACCACCCAGCGGCGCGAGCGCTGCCTCGACCGCCCCGCGGTCGTCAAGCGACGGCAGCCAGCATTCGAAAACGAGTCCCAGCGAATCGAACGCGCCTGCGACCCGGCCGGCACAGCGTGACCGAATCTCTTCGGTGTATTCCGGCAAAAGCAGCGCCATCCGCTCGCCGCCCACACTCCGAGCGGCCGGCAAGACTCGCTCCTCGACCGCCGCATGACGCGCGGCGCAGGGCTCCGCTGAATCGACCGAGATATACACGAGCTTCTCCACAAACTACTCCTTTGCGCGCGGCGGGGTGGACGGGGGCGGCGATCTCCACCCGGCCCAAAAGCGCTTTGACGACGCTCCCCTCGGCGGTCTAGCCTCTAAGCATAGCGGGAGCATTTGATGATCAAACTGATCTGTTTTATCCGAAAGCGCGCGGAGCTCGACATCCCCGCCTTCCAAAATCATTGGCGCGAAAACCACGGCCCCTTGATCCGCAGCCTCCCCAAGCTGCGGCGGCACTTAATTCGCTACGAGCAAAACCATCGCCTCGCCGAAGACTACGCTCGCGATGAAGCCTCGGGCGCAGGCCAAGGCACAGAAACAGGCGCATACGATGGCTCCACCATCATGTGGTTCCCGTCGATGGAGGCGTATCACGCCTTCGCCGCCGAGCCCGACTACGCCGAACACATCGCCCCGGACGAGGCGCGCTTCATGGACCGCGCGAAAACCCTCTTCTTTTTTACGGACGAGGAGGACATCAAGCTCGGTGATGCCGATCGCCAAGCCCAGGCGGGCGTAAAATTGCTCGCTCTCCTCCGTCGCCGCTCCGACCTGACGCCCGAGGCTTTTCATGCCCATTGGACGGGGCCGCACGCCGCGCTCTTCACGGAAACGCCGGCGCTGCGCGACCATATCTTGGCGTACCAGCAGAACCACCGTTTCCCCGCCGACTATGAGCGAGATCCCGAGACCCACTGGGACGGGCTTGCGGAACAATGGTACGCGTCCCTCGAGAAATTCTACGCCGGCGCTGGCGGGGGTCCCTTCGAGGAGATCGTGGCGCCGGACGAGGAGCGATTCATAGACCGCCCCGCCACTCAGTTCATTCTCAGCCACCCGCCTGAAATCATCGTTTCCTAGTCCATCGGACCGAGCCGAACCCGGACCGGTTGCTATCGTCCGGCGGCGCCGAAAAGCAGCGCATGACCAAATCATCCCCCGGGCCTCCTCGTGGCCCCAAACGGAGTTCCCCATGTCTCATCCCTTCGATTACTCAGGCAAACGCGTCGTCATCACCGGCGCCTTCTCCGGCGTCGGCGCCGCACTCCTCGACATCCTCGTCGAGCTCGGCAGTCCCGAAGTGATCGCATTGGACATCAACAAGCCGGCGGGCCCGATCTCGTCGTTCATCGAAACGAATATGGGCAAGGCCCCCTCGGTCGCCGCAGCCATCGAACAGATCGACGGCCCCATCGACGTCCTCTTCAATAATGCCGGCGTCGCCGCCACCCATCCCGTCGAAGACGTCATGGCCATTAACTGGCTTGGACTCCGACAGCTTTCCGAAGGACTGCTTCCGCAAATCAAAGCGGGCGGCGCGATCGCGAACACGGCCTCCATCGCCGGCGGCCAATGGCCCGGCCATCTCCAGGAAGTGCTTGAATGCATCGCCCTCGAAGACCGAGAAGAACTCTTCGGCTGGTGCAACGACCACGCTGAACTTGTCGGCGACGGATACGCCTTTTCGAAGGAATGCGTCCAGGTCTACACGATGAAGAGCGCAAAAAGCTCCCTCGCGCATCACGTGCGAACGAATAGCGTCTGCCCCGCCCCGATCGACACGCCGCTTCTGCCGGACTTCAACAAGACGATGTCCGAGAAGACCATGAACTGGACGATCGATCAGATCGGCGGCGACATCGCGACCCCCCGCGATATCGCGAAGACGCTCGCTTTCATTGGCTCCGATGCAGCAGGCTACGTGAACGGCGTCAACCTGAACGTCGACATGGGCTTCAACGCCTTCATGACAACGGGACAGATCGACTTCTCGGCCCTCGCCTAATGCCGAACTGAGCGCCGAACCGAGCGCATAACCGAGCGCCGGTCGGCACCGCCTCCGAAAGGAGCTGGATTGAAACAGGACGGATCCACCTCGCGCGCCCGACTCATTTTCGGCGCGGTTGCCGCCGCCACACTCGTGGCGGCGGCGGCGTGGATCTTCGCTGAACGTGGCCCCGAAGCGCGGATTGACACGCGCGCCACGCCCCACGCCTCGAAGGCGAATACACAGGGAAAGACCGGGGATGCTCACAAAGATGCATCTGCCTCTGCCTCTGGTTCATCCCACGCCCACGGTCGCGATGCGTCGAAGCGTGATTCCGCCGAAAACTTCGCTCACTCTTCTGACGCGCGGGTCGACGGAGCCTCGGCAGCGGAGGATCCGGCCGTCGCGGGATCAGCCGAAATCAACGAACGCGAGTGGCTCCCGAATCCCGCCGAAGACTTCGGCCCCGAGGATGCTGCCTTCGAAGAACGCTACGGCGAGCCCACCCCCGAGCTCATCCGTGACAGCTTCGCCTCTGCCTTCCAGCAGCGCTTCCCCGAGCGAGACCTAAGCCCAGAAGAAGAGCAAAGGGCGGCAGATGCCCTCGTTCGGATGCGCCAGCTTCGCCTTGAAATGCGTGGGCTTCCTTTCACGCAGGCCAACGCGGATGAACGGCAAGCCCTGCTCTCCGAATACCAGGTCGCGGTCACTGAGATCGAAAGCACCCTCGAAATTCCGATCATCGAGTTCACTCAGGACCCGCCCCCACTCAACAGGGGAGGACCTGAAGCGATCCAGTACGATGATTCCTCCGATCTGGTTTTTCCGGGAAGCGGGGGTGGGCTTGATCACGATTGGGGGCCTGAGTCGGAACTCCGGAACGACTTCGACCCACAAGAGGCGGCCGGACAATGACAAACGCTCGAAGTACGCGATGCGATTCGGGATGGAAGCGCCTGCTCCACCTCGCAGCCCCTCTCTCTGCACTCTTCTTTTTTTGCTTTGGCTTACTCCAGGCTCCGCGGGCGCAGTCGGAAGAGCGCGTCCCCCTCGCGGAAATGGACGGCGAGCCCATCTACGTCGACGAAGTCGAAGGCGCCCTCGCCTTTCGCATCTATCAGCTTGAGGTCGACAAATATGCGCTGCTGAAGAGCGAAGCCGAGCGGCGCATCGAAGCTCGGCTGCTGTCCGAGGCGGCGAAGAAGCGCGGCCTGAGCGTCGAGACGCTGCTCGCTGAAATCGAAGGCGGAAAAGCGGCAGTCTCCGCAGCGGACATCGATGCCTACCTTGCGGATCACCCCGCTCGCGCAGAGGCCGACCCCGCGAAGGTGAAGGAGCGGGTTCGCAATTATCTGAGTGAGCGCGGACGTCACGAGCGCCGTGTCACCTACCTCGAAGGTCTGCGCAAAGCCGCCGGGGCACGCGTTCTCCTGCAGCCCCCCGAGCGGCCGCGAACGGAATTCGACCTTGAAGACGCGCCGAGCCGCGGACCTGAGGATGCTGCGGTTCAGATCATTCATTTCGCGAGCTTTGGATCTCGCAATTCCGCGCGCAGTGCGGCTAAGATCGCGCGCCTTGCAGAGGCTTTCCCGGGAAAAATTCGGCATTCCCATATCAATCTCCTCGCGGACCGGGACGAAGCCGGGCTGTACGCTGCCCGCGTTGGTTTCGCAGCGAGAGACGCAGGCCAATTCTGGGCCGTGCACGATGCCTTCTTTGAAGCGGAAGGCCGGCTCCGCCCGAAACAGATCAAAGCCATCGCCGAGAAAGCGGGGCTTGGGTCCGGAGTCGCCGCGAAAGCCGCTGCCTCTGCTGAGCGCCTGGGGCAGGCGAAGGCGGAGATCGCACGAGCCGTCGCTGCGGGCGTTCCCCGCGAACCCGGCCTCTTCATCAACGGCCTTTTCATTTCCGGCCTGCTTCCTTTCGAAGATATCCAGGCTCTCGTCGAAGAAGAACTTCAGCTCGGCGAATCACGATCTAACTAACAAAGAGAGAATTCATGTATCGCGTCATCGTATGGGGCACAGGCTTCGTCGGAAAATCCGTTTTGCGAGGGCTTCAGGGCCATTCGAACTATGAAGTCGTTGCGGTGCTCGTCAACGACCCTGCCAAGGACGGCAAGGATGTGGGCGAAATCATCGGAACGGAGCCCTGGGGACTAAGAGCCACTCGCGATATCGAAGCCACGCTCGCCCTCGACGCCGATGCCGTCGCTTATTTCGGCCCGAATGCGATGCATGCTGAAACCAATATGGCGAACATGACCGCGGCGCTGCGTGCGGGCAAAAACGTCGTCGATACCAGCATGGGGATGTTCCAGAACCCAAAGCTCGCGCCGAAAGAGATGTGCGCTCCAATCGAAGACGCCTGCCGCGAAGGCGGAACGAGCTTTTTTAGCGGGGGCATCGACCCCGGTTTCGCCAATGACCTCTTCCCGCTCACGCTCCTCGGCCTCTGCGGGAAAGTCGAATCGATCCGCACCACCGAGTACATCGACGGCGGGAGCTACCCCGATCAGGAAAGCCTGAAGATGATGGGTCTCCTCTCGGATATGGAGAGCCCGCCGCTGCTCGATACCCCGGGCATGATGACAGGCATCTGGGGTGGACCGCTTTACATGATCGCGGATGCGTTAGGCGTCGAAGTGGAAGAAACCCGCGAGGTGTATCGACGCTGGGGCGCGACCGAGGCCGTCGATTTCAAATACGGCCGCGTCGAACCAGGGCAATGTGCTGCCCATCAGATCGAACTCCAGGGCATCGTCGAAGGCGAGCCCCGCATTTTCATCGACCATCTCCATCGCCTCTTCCCCGAAGCTGCGCCCGAGTGGCCCCGCCCCCAGCTCGATGTGGTCCACGCCAATCGCATCGAGATCAAAGGCACGCCGAATATTCTGCAAGAGACCGTCATGCAGGATCCCTTCACGGGCGACCATAATGGCGGCGGCTGCCTCGCCACGGGCATGCGCGCGTTCAACGCGATCCCAGCAGTCTGCGCAGCACCCACGGGGATGGTTTCGACCCTCGAACTGCCCCTGATCGCCGGTCCGGGCGGAATGAGAGCCTGAGTCATCGAATGAACTACAGTTCTGACTCTCAATCAGATATAGTCTAGTTATATCACTTGCCTTTCCCCAAGGGGCCTGGCCTAGTGATTTCGGGCGGGCGTGGTGATGGCAAAGCTCTTTTTTGCGGCGTCACGAGGATCATCGCGCTTCGTCCAACTCATTTATCTGGAGGGCTGAACGGATGACGCATTTTTCTGGACTGCGAAGAGTCTTGTTTCTCTTGATTGCGACGGGGCTGATCATGCTCCCGCTGAGCGCCGGGGCGAAGGATCCCCAGCGAACACCCAAGCGGCTCTCGAGTACAGGGGACAGCATTACCGAGGCGATCAACGCCGAAGAGTTCAACCCTTTCATCTTCATCACGCCGAATCATTGGGCGAGCTGGGCGAACGGCTACCGCGGATTCTGGGAATGGCTGCTCGGCCGCACCAATGTCAATAGCCACAACCAGCGCATCACCAGTCAGTTTGGCCGACGCAGCCGCAAGAACTATATGGAAGCGCTCTCCGGCGCAGATAGTTTCGATCTCGGGCCGCAGATGAGCGCCTCGGTCGGACGCGCCGCGGACTACGTCACGGTCTTCATGGGCCATAACGATGTCTGTCAAAACAATTTCAGCGAGATCCCGACCGATGCGGAGTTCGAGGCAAATGTCCGCGCGGGCTTCGACCAATTGGCATCAGGACTCCCGAATGGAGCCACGATCTACACCGCCGAGATCGTCGATATCTACAAGCTCTGGCAGCTCGGCCCACAGCTGAGCGGCGCGCTCGGCATCAGCTGCGAACTCATTTGGACGGCAACGCTCTTCAACATCTATCCCTGCAGCACGATGCTCAGCCCGACGAATAGCGAGGCCGATCGGCAGTACACGCGAAGCCGCAACCTCGCCTTCAACGATATCTTGGCCGACCTCGTCTCGGAATACGATGCGAACGACGACCATCATTACTGGGAACTCACGGACGTAACCTCGCAAACGGATTTCGTGCCGAGCGAAGTTTCTCCCTATGACTGTTTCCATCCCTCGGCAGCCGGACAGAAGCGGCTCTCCCGAGATACCTGGAACGCAGGACCTTTCGGAAACTAATCAGTCCGAACGGATCTGCGACGACCTCCCTGGGTTGAGAGCGGACTGGCCGATCGAGCGATTCCCAGCGCCGATTGCTGTCAAACAACCCAGCTAGAGCGCGCGCGAGCGGCGCGCCGGAGCCCCGCGGCCCTCATGACACAAAGCACCCGCAAGTGTTACCGAGGGCCGCGCACGGGCTTCCCCACCAAATCCGCACGCGAAGCGCGTAGATCGGCCTCAAGAAGCCCAATCTCGCTGTAGTTCCCAAGTCCGGCCCGAGCCGCCTCAAGCAGTGTCGTCACCGCCGCGATCCGTGCTTCGAGGACCGCGCGCGTCTCGTTGCCCTTGGCCACGTCGAGCAGCCGGAGCGCTTCAAGGGGCTTCGCCTCTTTTAGATATCGCCGCGCGCGAACGGCCAAAGCGTCCGCGCCCCCCGCGAGTTCGACGAGGTCTCCATTCACTGCCGTGGGCGGGACGTGATAGAGGTTCGCGACCGAATCGTAGTAGTACCAACCGGCGATAATTTCCCAAGTCGCACGCACGGACCATGAGACCTTGCCATGCCCCTGGCTCAGTTCGAGATGCTTCGGCAATTTGATATCGCGCATCAGCTCCCAGACGGTCTTCCCGGAATTCATGCCCTTGAGCGTTTCGTCCCACATGTACTGCACCGCGTCGCGCATCTTCTTCACGCTCGCTTGGATGTAGGCTTCGCCTTCGATGACCCGAAAATGCGAATGCGCAATCACTTTCGGCTCCAGAGACAAAACGAGATCAAGGGCGTCGATATAGTCGAGGGGATCCCGGTACTTCTCTCCCCGAACCGTGTAGAGATTCGGGAACATCGGATAGAGGGTGCCGAAAAGGTCGCCCGTAAAGAGGATTCGCGATTCAGGCAGCCAGACCAGCACACCGTCTTCTCCTTCGCCCCCGTTCTCCGGCGCGATCACAACAAATTCCACGCCGCCCATTTCGAAGGTGTAGTTTGCGCCGGGATAAACTTCGCGCGTGGGCTTCATATTCCAGTAAGGACGCGGCGGCTCCGGAGCGAGGCTCACGCGATCCGGATAGAGGACGTGGTAGCGCTGCTTGAAATAGGGCAGCGCTTCGTCTTGGAGCCGCGCCATATATCCGTAGCGATGATGGGCGATGAACTCGGTTCCCCCGGCGATCTCTTTGCGCCAGGTCGGAAGTCCACCGGAATGGTCCCCATGCGCGTGGGTCACAATGATCTTGCGAATCGGACCCGTCGCCGTATCGAGAATCGCCTTGCGCTGCTCCTCTAGTTGACCGTACGGGGCGCCGGTATCCACCAAGACAGAGCCTTCGCTCGTATTGATTAGAAAGAGCGCACCTTCGCCTTCAATTTTGAAGACAAAATCGTTGATCGGCTTCACGGAGACGGTCATCGACTGCAAATCATCCACGCGAACGTCGACATCCGTCTCGACTTCAACCTCCGCTCCCCTGGACCTTTCCAGGGCGCCCGCCCCCGCAGTCGCGACCAAGGGAAGCGCGATCACCGCGAGCCCCACCAGCGAAAAAAACAGAAGCGAAAACGGGGCGATGATTCGAGGAACGGCACGCATAGAGATTCTCCAGGAAGAATGAGCCAAAAGACCGGACGGAGGAAAGCGTAGCGCCCATCTTGCCCCCTATGCTCTAGGGACCGGGCCCGGCGTGAATCGCGCTTCGGTCAGAACCGAGTCGTCTCCGAGGAAATCCATTGTCCAACGCCCAGCCCATTCCGAAACGCGTGTTATTCGGATACGGATTCATCGCCGCGCCGGTGATCTACAGCTACGTGCTCGTCCTGCTGATGTACATGAAATACGCAGCGGTCTCCCTGGGCGCATCAACCGCCGCAGTCGGCACGGTCTTTCTGGTCGCAAAGCTCTGGGACGCCGTTTCCGATCCCATGATCGGCAATGCCAGCGACCGCACCCAGCATCGCCTCGGTCGACGCCGACCTTGGATCATCGCCGCGGCCCCCCTCCTCGCCCTTTTCAGCCTCATGGCCTGGGTTCCGCCGGAAAGCCTTGAAGGCACGGCGCTCATCGCCTGGATCGCCGTCGCCGTCATCGGTTTCTATACCGCCTACACGATGTTCGACATTCCCCATATGGCGCTCGGCTCCGAGATCAGCCTTGATTCCGTCGGACGCAATCGAATTTTCGGCGTGCGACAGGTTATGCGCGTGCTCGGCATGCTGGTCGCAGCGACTGTCGGCGTCCACCTCGTCGAGCAGGGTCGGTCGAGCGCGGCGCTCATGGCCTTCGCCATCGCCGGCATCACCATCGGGATGATTCTGTTTGGCGTTTCTTTCCTGCCCAAAGAACGCCCGGAGTTCATGGGGCGCGGCGGCGAGAACCCGGTGCAGGCCCTCAAGGACGTCGTCCGAAACCCGCACGCACGCCTCTTCCTCTTCGTCATCTTCATCGACGGAATCGGCACCGGCGGAATCGGCGCGATGACCCCTTTCGTGATCGACTACGTCGTCGGCATGAAGGAGCTCACCCCCGTTCTGCTCGGCAGCAATATGCTCGCCACCCTCGCTGGCGTTCCGCTCTGGCTTTGGCTCGACCGCCATTTCGAAAAACGCCGGCTCATCCTGTTCTCTATGTTCGGCAGCATGATCGGTTACGGCCTCACGCTCATGGTCGGCGAAGGCGACTGGCATATCATCGCCATCTCCTCGGTCCTCGCGGGCCTGTCCTCCTCGTGCTCGAACACTCTGGGTTACACCCTCAAGAGCGAAATCATTGACTGCGACGAACACGCCACCGGCGACCGGAAAGAGGGGGCGTACTTCGCCGGCTGGAGCTTTGTGAGCAAGCTGTCCGCGGGCATCATGATCGGGGTCGTCGGCTGGTCCCTCGAATGGTCCGGCTTTGACGGCGCGGTTCAAGAACAGTCGGACCTCGCGAAGCGGACGATGATCATTCTGATGGGGGGCTTTCCGCTGGTCTGCTATTTCGTCGGCGCGATCGCCTTCTCACGCTTCAGTCTGACGGAGGCAGAGCATGCCGAGGTACGCGAGGCGCTCGATGCTGCCGCGGAATCCTCCCCGTCTTCGACCTCTGCTGCACCCTAGGCGGCCGACCCGGAACTGGGCTGAATCGCGGACGTGCGCCGCTCTAAACGCTATACCCTGAAGACCGTCTGCCGGGCCGATGAGCCTGGATTCGTTCAAAAGGACCCCCCAGCATGACTGCAGAAGCGCCCCCCGAAACCGCCCCCGCCCTCGAACTCTATCCCGGCCACTGGGCCGCAAAAACGCCGGATAAGCCCGCCGTCATCATCGCCGAGACCGGCGAGACCATGACCTACGCGGAACTCGATGACGCAGCGAATCGGCTCTCGCAACTTTTCTACGCTGCGGGACTGCGGCCCGGCGACCATATCGCCTTCTGCATGGAGAACCGGGCGGAGTATCTCGCCATCGTCTGGGGCGCTCACTACGCCGGGCTCTACTACACCGCCGCCAGCTCACGCCTCACAACGGAAGAACTCGCCTACATCATCGAAGACAGCGGCAGCCGCGCGTTCCTCGCAAGCCCGTACATCGCAGAGTCCGTCGCAGGAATGGGCGAGACCCTGGCCAAGCTGGATATCCGCCTCAGCGTCGGCGGAGATCTCCCTGGCTTCGATCCCTACGAAGACGAGATTGCCAAGCATTCCGCCAAGCCTCTGGCGGACCGCGTCGAAGCGATGCCCATGCTCTACTCCTCCGGAACAACGGGACGGCCTAAGGGTGTTAAGCCGTCCATGCCGGGCGTGCCCCTCGGAACAGGCGAAGGTCTGACCCACATGATCCGCTTCCTCTTCGGCGGCAGCGATAGCTCGACCTACCTCTCACCCGCGCCGCTCTACCATGCCGCGCCCCTTCGCTACTGCATGCAGTTCATGCGTATCGGCGCGACTCTCGTCGTGATGCAAAAATTCGATGCGGAAAACGCGCTCGCTCTCATCGAGAAGCACCGCGTAACCCATAGCCAATGGGTCCCGACCATGTTCGTACGCATGCTCAAACTCGACGATGCCACACGCAAAGGCTACGACACGAGCAGTCTCGAGTTCGCCGTCCACGCCGCCGCCCCCTGCCCCATCGGCATCAAAGAACAGATGCTCGATTGGTGGGGCCCCGTCGTTCATGAATATTACGCTGGGACGGAGGGCAACGGGTTTTGTTATGCCTCCCCGGCCGACTGGCTTGCCCATAAGGGCACGGTCGGGAAATGCCTTGCCGGAGAGCTTCACATCCTCGACGATGAAAACAATGAGGTCCCGGTTGGCCAAGAGGGCGCCATCTATTTCGGGGGCAGCGAACAGGATTTCGAGTACCACAACGACCCCGAGAAAACGAAAGCGGGTCGCCTCGCCAACGGCTGGAGCACCCTCGGCGATATCGGCCGAATAGACGAAGACGGATTCCTCTACCTGACGGATCGCAAGGCCAACATGATCATTAGCGGCGGGGTCAACATTTATCCCCAGGAAGCCGAAAATGTGCTGACCATGCATCCGAAGGTGCAAGACGTCGCGGTCTTTGGCGTGCCCAACACAGATTTCGGCGAAGAGGTTAAGGCCGTTGTCCAACCGGTCGATTCAGCTGAAGATGACAAGGCGCTTGAACGAGAGCTCATCGCGTATTGCCGAGAGCATCTCGCCGACGTGAAATGTCCTCGGTCGATCGACTTCCGAGCGGAGCTTCCGCGGCATCCCACCGGCAAGCTCTACAAGCGACTCCTGAAAGACGAGTACTGGAAGGGCCACGACACGCGCCTGCTCTAGGCGCGCCGAGAAAAGAGAATACGATGAAGCCTGATTTCCTCCGAAGACGCTTTCTCTATCAAAGCCTCACAAGCTTCGGAGGCGTCATCTTGATGGGTGGGTGCGCCGCCCAAAAGACGGGGTTGGCTCCGCGGGTTGAAGCCGAAGGTCCGCGGACAGCACTCGCCGCCCCCGGAGCGGATGGCTTCTCTCCTCTCGGCCCCCCGGATCAAAACCAACTGCGCCTGCCCGAAGGCTTTTCTTCGCGCATCGTCGCGACCACGGGCGAACCCGTCGGACGGACCGAACACACATGGCACGCTGAGCCCGACGGAGGCGCCACCTTCGCGACGCCCTCTGGCGGCTGGGTCTACGTATCCAACGCAGAGGTCGTCCGCGGGGGCGGAGGCGTCGGCGCGATTGAATTCGATGCTGCGGGCGAAATCGTAGACGCCTACTCGATCCTCTCAGGCACGACGCGAAACTGTGCCGGCGGGCCCACTCCGTGGCAAACCTGGCTCTCCTGCGAAGAAACCCGCCAGGGCCGGGTCTGGGAATGCGACCCCTTCACGAAAGGCTCGGAAGGAATCCCCCGACCAGCCATGGGCGTCTTCAATCATGAGGCGGCCGCGGTGGATGCCGCGCATCAGCAGGTCTTTCTCACCGAAGACGAGCGCGATGGACGCCTCTACCGATTCCGACCGGCGAACTACCCCAAACTCGATCGCGGCGTTCTCGAGGTCGCGGAGATTCTCGATCCCGCCGGTCGCGGATCGATCCAGCGCGGAGAGTCGAGACGGCTTCGTTGGCATCCGGTCCCCGACCCCGAAACGCGCCGCGGCGTCCCGACCCGCGAACAGGTGCGATCATCCACGCCCTTCAACGGCGGCGAAGGCGCATGGCAGAACGCCGGTCGCATCTACTTCGCCACTAAAGGCGATCACCGCGTCTGGGAGCTCGATCCCGAGTCCGACCAAATTCGTATCCTCTACGAACATGCCACCGCTGCGCCCGGCAAGGCGGCACTTCGAGGTGTCGACAATGTCTTCGCCTCGCAGACGGGCGATATCCTCGTCGCCGAAGATGGCGGCAATTTCGAAATCGTTGCGCTGACGCCTTCAGGACAGGTGAAGCCCATCGTTCAAATCGTCAATCAGACGAATTCTTCCGAAGTGACGGGTCCCGCCCTCTCCCCCGACGGAACCCGGCTCTATTTCAGTAGCCAATCAGGCCCGGGCAAAACCTACGAAGTCCGAGGGCCCTTCGTTTAAGGCGCAAAGCTCGACCGCCCCTTAATCCCCCAAACCCCGTCTTGCAGCGTCATGATATAGAGCGAGTTATACGCTTTGATCATGCTGCCATCTTCGCGCTGTCGCTCGAAGCGCGTGACGACATGCACTTTCCCTTCGTCTCCTTGAACGATGTCACGCTGCGTCCAGACGCTCCTATGCCAATCCGGTTCGAGCACCGATCGAAGGCGACGCTGCCGCTCCGCCTGCGGCACATCAAAGAGCGGTCCGATATCCCGCGGCTCAGCCCAAACGGTAATCTCGCCGCTCGCGTGCCGATAATGCGGAAAATGGTAGGTCGCGACATGCCCCTCCAAATCGAGTGCGTTGAGCGCGTCCATATAGCGGTCCAGCACGGCCATGATCGCCGCATCCCGCGAAACCTCGAGAGGCGCTCTCGTCTGCTTCATCGCCTTCGTCGTTTCTGACGCCTGAGCTGCCTGAGCTGCCTGAGTCGAGGGCCCCGAAGCGCATCCCGCTGCAAACAAGACCACGCCCAGAAGAAAGACCCCGCCCGTTCGACTCATGCTCATCTTTCTGCTCCTTTACTTCACACGCTGAACGAAATAGCACCGCAACAAAAAGACGACCGTTAAGCTCAGAACCGATCCGGGTCTAATCTCTCCTTGATGCAGCGAATGAGCAGTCTACCGTCTTCAGCGAACTCAAAGTAGGAGCCCCCATGTCTGAACTACACCGCTCTCAAGCCGCCTGGAATGATTTCGCCGACGCCCTCAAGCGCATCGGTGAAAAAATCACCGCGCCAACCGGCGCCCGCGGCGAGCGAGAGCGTGCTGAGGGCTACCGATACCTCCTGCGCCTACTCTCTGCAGCCCATGATCTAGAAATGGAATCCGACCGAACGATTCCCGACCTCCGGCGCATGATGACTCCGATCCGGAAATTCAAGGGCGACGGAACGGATACGATTTACCGCGAAGCCAAACTCGATGAAAATCTCGTCTACAAGATGTCCATTCGACGCGGGGACGACCTTTTCTACTCCGCCACTGTCTACGCCTACGATGCGGAGGACACGTACTACATCGTCGATCATCTCATCGACGATGACCTGGTCTGGGACAACGTTTTCGGACAGCAGATCGCCGAAATCTACCTCAGCGAAAAACGACCGGACGGAGCGCGCAACTGGATCGAGCTCAAAGGCGCTCGTCCCATCCTCTTCACCCGAGAGTATTTCGACGAGTTCGCGCATTCTGTCGACGAGGGGCGATTCCGCTCCGCAGTGATGACACTCGAATGTTTGAGCGAGCTCCCCGCCGCAACGCACTACGACGAGGCGCAACTCGAAGCCGGCCTTCAGCGCGTCGTGGATTTCGTCGAAGACGCGACCGACGTCTCACTGGGCCTCTCCATCTTCATAGGCCTCAACCGAATCGAATACGAAGGCAAAGGCGATGAAGACGGCGGAGAGCGCAAAGGCAGCATGACGCGCATAGAAGAGGGGCAATTGATCCTCGACGACGACTCATCGACGGAATACACGCCGGAAGAACTCGCGGCAATGATCGACCCCAAGCTGATCAAGAACAATCTACCGGGGCCAGGCATCCAGTATATCGGCGGCACCTTCAAGCTCGCTGCCGACGAAGTCATCGTCGTCGAAGGCAGAGACGTCCCTTGCCGATACTGGAATCTCCAAATCCTCACGCGCTATCTCGAAAGTGGCGACTATCGGCATCATAAGGTCGGTATCCAGGGCCGAGACGTCGAGAAAAATGTCGACGGCGATTTCCGCATTTATGCCGCCGATGGCGACCCGGGTACAAAGAACTGGATCAGCACCCAGGGCTACGCGAACGGCCAGATCCTGATCCGAACCCTGCTCGCGGAGCCGCTCATGGAGGCCACCTTCAAGGTGATCAAAGCGAAAGATATCCCGGGAGAGGACCGGCGCTAAAGAGGCGGCGTTAGTCGGCTCGTCTACGAAAGAGCGGCAGCGTGATCTCGGGCGAGCGCTCTTCGAAGACGACTTCAAGCGGCATGCCAATTTCGACGGCTTCCGGTGCGACTTCCGTTAGGTTGGAGAGCATATGCCAGCCTTCTTCGAGTTCGACGACCGCGACGATATAAGGCACCTCGAACGTGGGCTGCTGCGGGCGATGGACGACGGTGTAGCTATAGAGCACACCTCGCCCTGAGCTCTCGACCCAGC
This sequence comes from Myxococcota bacterium, assembly GCA_045106235.1. Classification (GTDB taxonomy): domain Bacteria; phylum Myxococcota_A; class UBA9160; order UBA9160; family UBA4427; genus UBA4427. The sequence continues at coordinate 136,788 of JBGCEJ010000012.1, read as the reverse complement.
GGAGATCTTCACCGAGGCAACTTGAGCAACACGGTGCCGGGATGAATACGTAGGCATCACAATCCGCACATTTCTGAACGCGGAGCTTGCCCTCCTTGCAGCCATCCCAATGCGGTTTCGAAAGCGGCGTCGGAATCGGAAGTGGCGTTTCGATTTTGGCGGCGCTCATGACGTCGGCTCCTTTCCGAGGGCCATCACATCGCAGAAGAGCGCGCCTGATCCTCCATTCGTGGCCAGCGCAACATTCGACTGCGGAATCGTCAATTCCTCGGGCATATCGCCCCGCATCTGCAGAACAGCACTGATGGGCTTTTGAAGCAGCTGCACGACGCCCGCATGACTGTAGGAGAGAATGCCGCCGTTCGTCGCAATCGGCAGCTCACCATCAATCCGAATCCGCCCGTCCATCACGAAATCGCCTCCCTCCCCTTCGCCGCAAAAGCCAAAGGCTTCGAGCTGACGAATAATTTCGAAGGAAAAGGGATCATAGAGCTCTGCGAAGTCGACATCCTTAGGCGTGAGGCCACTCTGCTCGAAGGTGATCTCCGCCGCGCGGCGCCCGACCCAGCCATAGCGGTCCCAGACCGGCGAAGTGACGTAGGACATTCCTTGACGATCGAGAGAACCTCCGAGGACATGGATCGGCGTCACGTCCATATCTTTTGCCCGCTCTGCCGAGGTCAGAACCAGCGCGGCACCCCCCTCCGAGTTGATGCAGCAATCGAGCAGGTGAAAGGGATCCGCCACCATGCGCGATTGTTCCACCATCGCGGGGGTCACTTCCTTGCCGTACATCACAGCTTCAGGATTCTTCGCACCATTCATGCGGATGGCGGAGGCGACTTCCGAGAGGGCTTCGCGTTTCGTTCCGTAGACATGCATATGGCGCTGAGCCATGAGCGCGAATTCAGCGGCGGTATAGAGGCCCCAACATTCAACGAACTCATTTTCCGGACGCGTCCAGGAGACCGTGGATTCCCGATCCACGTACTCGCCGCATTGCGCCGTCGCAATCACGACCGTGTGGCATTGCCCCGTTGCGATCGCCGCGGCCGCCTCAAGAATCGACTCGATCCCGGGATGGGCGTTCCCCGTCCAATGAGGCCGACCGCCGAACCACTGCGCCGCCGTGCGCGAATTCATCTGCGCCACCCAGCTCGAGACGTTCAGCCCATCGACGTCCTCAGGCTTTAGGTGGGCATCGCGGAGTGCGCCGCGAATCGCATCGAGCAGAAGCGAGGACTCAGTCCAGTCCGGCAGCTGCTTCCCTTGCACCGTATTGTATGCGCCCACGATCGCGACGCCCTGAAAAGGATTCTTCATCCCCCGATGGTGGCACATCCCGCTAGGGGCGACCGCTCCCCTTTGGCCGACTCACCTGAATCCCGCCAAGGGGCTCGAGCAGCGTATGCCCCCCCGGCATGATCATTCGAGCGAGCCCCGAGAGCGGGCTGACACCCGAGGTCAGCGCCGTCCCCAAACTACTCACGATCGTGCCGTCGGGCAGCACCGAAGTGATCCCCGTCGAATCGTCCTCGAGCTCGACCAAATTGCGGAGCCCCACCCCCGTCTCCATATCAACGGCCACCAAGGAAGAAAGCACGGGCATCAGAATTTCACGCCGACCGAGCTTCGCGGGATAGCCATACATGACCGGCACAAGCACGCGGTCTCCCACCACCGTCGGATTTCCATTCCCCCAAGCGAGGGGCTCGCCCAGCAGGAAGCCCTTCGGTAGCGCCGCCGCGGCCAGCGCATCGAGATCGCTCTCCCATCGGCGCTCCCCCGACTCCGTCATCGCAATCAACGCGGGCCCATCCGCCTGCAGCGTATACACGTCGCCATTCGCGCCCACGGCCGCCGCAGCCGAGGCCGCCTTCGTCTGAAGATTCCAGACGATTTCGCCCGTCTTTGCATCGACGCCGTAGAACATGCCTTCTTCGTCGCTGACGTAGACCTGATGTCCCGAGGGCGAAAGAGAAGGACTTGAGCCACTGCCGGGCCCCATATCCGTGGAGAACGCGATCTCAATCGCAACCGAACCCGGCGCGCCCGAGGACTCGTCCAGATCGAGGGCATAGAGCGCGCCCTTCCCCGGCGAAGTTGAAGTCGCCGCCACAAAAACGCGACCGCTCCGCATCTCCACCGCAGGCGTATTCGCCGACCGCATCGCCCCCCCGAAAAGCAATTGCCAGGACCAATCTCGGATCTCCGGATCCACAAGTCCCTCTCCGAAAATCGAATCCGGCATAGGCATCGGCGACGGAGGCGGAACCAGACCCGGAAGACGCGTCGGCGCGTTCAGAATCTGACCCGTCGCGCGGTCCACGACGATGATATCCCCCGCATTCGTCACGCCTAACACATGGCCCGCACGCGTAAACACGGCCGTCGTCAGCGCATTGATCGGAATCCGCTCCGACGCTACCCAGTCGCCTGCTTGAACGGAAGGAAGATCAACGACCCATTTACGTTGTCCATCGGGGCGGTATGCAAAGAGCTGATTGCAATCTCCCAGATAGATATCGCCTTCTGCATCGACGATCGGGCTCGAAAGAATCGCACAGGGATCGACTCCTTCGGCTGGATCCGTCCACGCGCCCGAATTCCAAAGCGGCTTTCCGTCCAGACCGAATGCATGGAGATTCGCGAAGCCCGACCCCTTCCCCGATGCAACGTAAAGCGTCTGACCATCGGGGCTCATCGTCGGCGCCGTCAAAACAGCCGCTCCGGGGAGCGCCGTCCAAATGGCGTATTCGCCACCCAGGGGCGCGCTCGGGACCAATTTGCGATTCGCAGGCCCGCGGTGAAGCGTCGACCAGCCGCCTCCGGAATAGATCCCTTGACCGGCCATTCCATCGGGAACCACCGCACTCGCCAACCGCACCTGTTGCGTGGCGGCAGAGACCAGAGACGACGGAGTTGCTTTGCTGGCGTCACCTCCCTGTGCACAGCCGCCCCCAAACCAGGTAAGCGCAACCAGCGCTACGAACGAGGCTAAGAAAGAGAATGAGCGAGGCGATGAGCGATGGGTCATGACGGGGCTCCCTTAGAGACCGCGCGATGATCGCCGAGAGATACAGCCCGCGCCAGCACATTGGGCCGCAAGCCCGGCGGGATTTCAGCCCCCCGATGAACGGCCCGACGAACCGTGATCGGTCGAGTCCGCCCGCGAAAGATACTCGGGCCACGCGCGTTCGACGGCCCGCATCATCGACGGATAGACGATGCCATGCCGAAACGGAGCGATCGCCGCCATGTAGGACCGCCCAAGAAGGCCCTTCGGCTTAACATAGACGCCCATCTGGGGAGCCCAGCGCCCCGACTTTCCCGACGCCCCTTCGATTTCGATGCGTCCAATATGCATAAACGCATGCACCGTCGTATTCTCGATCTCGAGAAGCTCTTCCTCAGAGTCCCGGTACACCGGCTCAAAAGGCACGCCGCGGCTCTCGGCGTCCGCCTTTTCTCCGTCCCAGCCAAAAATTCGCCCGAGCCATGCGCGAAGCGCGAAGAGACTCCCGGCCAAACTCCGCTCCTGCGTAAAGTCCGCGAGAAGCTCCGTTCGAAATTCCAGAAAGGTCGAAAGCGGGACATCGTCCGGAACTTCGATCGGAAAGCGCCAAACATCAAGTAGGTCGAATCCATGTGCATGTTCATGGACGCGCCAGCCCTCGACTTCGTGATCTTCAACCGGTCGACGCATCACGACACCTCAAGCCGGGTGACTACGCCCCGATCACCATCTAGAACGACCCGCTCGCCGGTCTTCAGCACCGAAGTCCCGATCCGCGTATTCAACACAGCAGGCAACCCGTACTCCCGCGCAACGACTGCGCCATGAGAAACCGCACTCCCCACATCCGTCACGAGCCCCGCGATGATCGCGAAATAGGGCGTCCAGCCGACATCCGTAATCGGAGCGACTAAAATTTCCCCGGGCTCCAGGCCCTCGGCCTCTTCGAGGGTTCGCACCACCCGAACCCGACCTTCCACGCGCCCCCGACTGACCGGCTTCCCGACCACCTCCTGCTCGCTCCCCGTCCCGACCGCCTTCGGCTCGGGCTGCGGAAGCCCCACCACGACTTCGGGAAAACTCAGCGTCTCTTGATAGGCAAGTGCTTCGCGTCGCCCGAGTGCGAGCCCATGATAGGCCGGCCATTCAGACGAGGGTGCCGAAGCGAGCTCTCCGAGTTCCTCGTGAAGCAAGAAATAGACGGCGTCTTCGTCGGGCAAACGCCCCTCGCTGACGAATTGCGTAGCCAGGGCACGATACGCCCGCTTGAAATGCATGGTCAGCCCAACGAGCAGCGACTTTCCGCGCTCGCGGTTGCGAACCGCTGCATGAGCGAGGCCCTGAATTCGCTTAAACTGCTCAACGCCCGGCGGCGGCGCGGGGCGACTACGTTCGACTCCTTCCTTTTCGGGGTGAGCCAAGCGCCCCCGAAGCTGCGTTTGCAACGAACGCACAAGCGGCGTCGGATCATGCCCCCATTCCGGCTGACGGATATCGAGTTCGCGCAGGCTTCGATGATGATGCCGAAAGAGATAGTCCCGCCAGAGCATCTGCGCCGGCCCCGCCGCTTCGCTTCCAAGCCAGGCGACCGCTTCCGGAAGCGGCAGGTCGATCAAAACGGCCGAAGATTCTTTCGAGGCCACCAGGGCATCAAGGATTGCCTCGATGCCCTCGGCGATATCGGCGCTTTCGACACCCTCCGCCCCGGCAAGCAGCGCCGCCACGATGGCATGATGCTCATCCGCCGGCTCGTCGTCGCCAGCCAAACGGCCCAGAAGAATCGGTGCGAGCGCGCCCGCTCCGGACGAGACAATCAGATGCCGCTCATAGGCCTCGTTCAGATCGTCTTTCTTCGCGTCAATCTTTTCCCACGTCGCTCGACTCGTTGCGCCCGTCGAGATCGCCCCGCGCGCAAGCAGCGTCTCCATCCGGCGCAGCGTCCGCTTCGGCCGCAACACATCCCCGACCTGCTTCACGATTCTCGGAATTCGCACACGCCAGGGAGGCACAGGGATCGCCTTGACCTCCGGCACAAGTCGGCCACAAATCGCCAGACTCTGCTGATCCGGGCTCGCCCCCATCACCGCCGACGAAAAGCGCGCCCCCTCGCTGAGGTTGATGAATAGGTGGCCGTGAGACACGGCGACATAGCAAGACTCAGAATCCGTCGTGCGCTCGACGCCGAGGTTGTCCATGATGCGCATCCAGCCAAGATCGATTCCCCGCGCACAGGTCGACAGAGTCAGCGGCGAAATTGCACCCGGCATCATCTCACCGACATTGCAGCGTGTATAGACGTCGCTGGGCTCACTCGAATACAGATCCAGAGATTGCGGGTCGACACCAAGCGTCGTGATCGGCCTTGCTTGAAGCCAAAAGAGTTCACCCTCGCCATCGATGGCCCATTCAAGGTCCAAGGGCTCCCCGACATTTTCCTCGGCCTCAAGCGCCTCACGTGCGATCCACGCGCGCGCCTTGGGCGAAAGAACCGGATCGGCTCCCGCGCTCGAGAGCTCGGTTTCTTCCCAAACCGATTCCGTCCTCTGGAGCTCGTCGTGGTCGGGACTCGCAAGCCCCGAAACGAGCGCCTCGCCCAACCCCCGGACCGAATCAATCACGAGGCGATTGCGTCGATTCGTGACGGGATCGACCGTGAAGCAAACGCCTGAGGCCTGCGCCTCGACCATGTGCTGAACCACCACCGACATCACCGCCGCAGGCGTATCTGCGCCCCCTTCTTCCTGGGCATCGCGCGCCTCGCGATAGGCGCTCGAGCGTTCATTATCAGCAGACCGAAGGCAGGCCTCAATGGCCTCCCGAAGCGCCGCTTCGCCCCGCACCTCAAGAATCGTCTCATACTGGCCGGCAAATGAGGTTTCCGCCCCGTCCTCGCCGAGCGCCGAAGAGCGTACGGCAAGTGGCACATCGCCGAGTTCCGCGACCAGAGCATCCAGGCCCTTCGGCAGATCCCCGAGCTTCGCCCCCACGATCACTCGGGCATCCGGCACGCGCAGCCCCATCTTGCGCAAACGCGCGAGCCCTTCGGCCTTGCCACCCACCGCATAGGCCTCAGACGAAGCGCCATCCGAAGACGGATTCGCAATTTCTTCGAGACTTAGGATTCTGGGCGGCAAAGCGGACATGCTCCTTCTACAAGTCGACATCAAGGCGGTCGCCGGCAGTATGGCGCATCAGGTCGTGTCGCCGAAGAACCCCTTCACCATCTCGTTGGAAAGCTGTTTCACATGCTCCCGAAATTCGTGCCGATCGCCCTCTTCCACCCCGACCAGCCGCATCAGATACTCCTCGAAGGCCACCCAGCCGAGCTGCCCCACCACCAAGTAAGCGAACTTCGCCTTCGCCTCCAGATCGTCTTCCCCAATCTGGTTTTTATCGCGGATCATCGAGAACGCCCGCTGGGGAACGGAGACCCCTTCATCCATAGCCACCCGCGCAAGATCAAGATCCCCCTCGATCACGGACCGGCAGATCGCCTGCCAGTAGCGCGCATCCTCCTCCAAAGAGAGTGGCGGCGGGACCGGATCCCCGCCGGAACGCGCCAAAGCATTCTCCCAATGTTCAGCGGCCAGGGACGCCATCGCCGCCCGCAGGAGCCCTCGCTTCCCGCCGAAATAGTGGTGGATTTGGCCGTGGTTCACCCCGGCCCGTTCCGCCACGTTCCGAATGGAGAGCGCCCGGGGCCCCACTTCCCCCAACATGTCGCAGGCCGCCTCGATCAAGGCTGTCTTCACCGCATCGCTTCCCCGCACTGAACTCGCATCCGACATGCAACACACTCCTTCACAGAACCCTAACACCCAAAGCGTTGAACGCGGCCCGGTGTGAGATGAATCACGCGCTGATCGACAGATTTACCCGATCTAAACAATCCGACCTTCACCGGAGAACCCATCGTGGCGAGCCCCCTTTGCGCCGTACGCAGTCGAGAATCCCAACTTCTCACCGAAGCCCATCGCGCCCGAAATAAAGGACGCGACCGTGCCGCGATCCGACTCTATCGTCGGATTCTCGTCGAGAACCCGCGCAACCGCGAGGTTTCCCTCCGTGTCGCGCCCCTCCTCGCCTGCGCCGGGGAAGCCTTCGAATCCTGGCAGCTCTATCGCCGCGCCGCCCTCGACTTCGCCCGGGAGAAGCAATACAACGAATGCCTCACGATCTACCGCGAGGCGTGTCGCTATGTGCCCTACGAATTCGAGGCATGGCGCCTCTGTGCCGAGCTTCAACTTAAGATGAAACAACCCGATGCGGCTTTCGAGACGCTCGTTGACGGGCGGATGCATTTCGGCGGGCCTAACACCCGCGCACAAGCGATTTCGCTCCTCTGCCGCGCGCGAGAAATCGAGCCCTGGGACGATCACCTCCTTCTCGATCTCGCCGGGCTCTACGCTGCGAATGACCAAGCCGATCTGGCCCTCGAGCTCTTATCCACTCTCTCGTGCCGCGTATCCGGAGCCATGCTGCGCCGCGTCCGCCGCCTCCAGCTCAAGCTCACCCTCTCTATTCGGTATGCCTTCCTCTGGCTGCGTGCGTTCCGCGACGAAGAAGTCGAAGAGGAAACCCAAACGCTCTCCCGGGTCAATCCCTTTGACGACCTCCTCTTTCCGGAATCGGACTCGGCGAACGAACAGGCCATCATCGAAACGGAGGCGTCGCATCTTCGCGAAGTCGGGTCGTAGATCAGCTCGAATCGATTGCCTAACATCTAAGTCCCGGCCCACAACGATTCACCACGCCCCACCCAAAACGACCCTCAGTCTCGCCCGGCGCCCCAGCGATTCCAGAACGTGACTTCCTTGGCGCCTTTTCGCTTTGCGGGCCGGAGCACAGCGCCTTTTGTATAGGCAACCGGCAGCAAGATCGTCTGGGTCACATCCCTCGGAATTCCGAGCGCTTCCGCCACGTTCTCCTCTTCCGTCACGAGGAGGGTCGTCCAGGTCGCCCCGAGCCCGCGCGCCCGCAGTGCCAACATGAGGGACCACGCCGCAGGCATCACCGAACCGTAAAAGGCCACCTGCATCGCCTGATTAACTGGATCCGGTCGCCCCTCTGAACACACCAAAATCAGCGCGGGCATTTTGTGCAGATTCTCAGCCAGCCCCTGATAGGTCGGCTTTTCGCTCGGCAGATCCCCACGCGAAACGCCCTCGGGCAGTTCTCCCTGGAATCGCGCCGTGAGGGCATCAAAACCCGCTCGGTAGAGCTCAGCAATCCGAAGCTTGGCCGCCTCCTCCGTAATGACCACGAATCGCCACGCCTCGCGGTTCAGTCCTGTCGGCGCTTGCACCGCAGCTTCGATGCATTCCTCGATCAGCTCGGGCGCGATCGCGCGATCGAAATCGAGCCGCTTCCGGACGGACCTTGTCGTGCGAACGACCTCAAAAAAATCGTCGTTCTCCGTATTCCCGGGCGACGTCGTCCGTGGCGGTGTCTTCTTAGGTGTCTTCTTAGGTGCAGACATCCGCTTCGCGTCTCTAGGCTAGGCGCTTTGCCGAATCAGCACGCGCCGACATTGCGGGCATTGCAGAAGCGCCTCTTCGGGCTCGGCAATCATCTTGCGGAATTCAATTGAAGGCAGCTTGATGCGGCATCCGGTACAGCGCCCTTCTTCGAGCGGCGCGACGCCTCGCCCCCTCGCCCGCTCCTGCCCGCGCACACGATCGTAGGCCGAAAGCACAGGCGCGGGGATTCCAGTCGCGAACCCTGCACGTTGCTCCAACAAAGCGGCGATTTCCGATTCAACCTCAGCCTCGGCCGCTGCGATCGCCTTCGTCGCCGTCTCCGTCTCCGCCAGGTTTTCGGAGCGCGCCGCATTGGCTGCATTGAGCGCCGCTTCGAGTTCTTCGATTGCGAGGAGCAGCTCGAGTTCCTTTTCCTCGAACCCCTCCTGCTGCTCGCGGAGCTTCGCCTGGGAGGCCTTATGCTCCGCCGCCTCGTCGCGGTCGATGCGCTTACCGGAATACCGCTCCACCTCGGCGGCTTCGATTTCTTTGGCGACCTGAGAAACGGCTTGCCCGAGCTCCGACTCTTCCTTCACCCGGGCTTGGCCTTCGGCTCGGATCTTGGCGAGTTCGGCGTCGACAGCTGCCAATTTCTTGGCAAGTTTGGGCAGGGCCGCACGCTCGGGGAGCGTCGCGGCTTTTTGACGCAAAGCGTCCACAGCAAGATCGAGTTCTTGGATCTGGAGAAGCGGAGCCAGAAGAGACATAGTCGGGAGGTGCTCCTTTTCGAAAAGGATAGACCAAAATGACCCTCCGCATCCGCGCAATCGACTATCAACATGGAGACACCCAACTCGGTGGCGAACTCGCCTGGGACGACGCGGTCTCAGGACCTCGCCCTGCTGTACTCGTCGTTCACGACGCGAACAAGAGCGACGAGGGCTTCGAATCCGAACGCGCTGTGGCGCTCGCCGGCATGGGCTACGCCGGCTTTGTCGTGGACGTCTACGGCAAGAACATTCATGGCGGCGGCGAAGACGCCTACGCCCTGATGTCGCCCTTCCAAGAGGATCGCCCGCACTTGCTCCAGCGCCTGCTCGCTGCCGTCTCCGCCGCCTGCGCACAGCCCGAAGTCGATCCAGCCCGGCTCGCTGCGATCGGATACTGCTTCGGCGGCCAATGCGTCCTCGACCTCGCCCGAGGAAACGCACCCCTGCGTGGCGTCGCCAGCTTTCACGGCACCCTCGAGCGCCCGGACCCCGAGCGCTGGCCCGCGCCCCCGGAAGGCATTGCCCCGAAAATCATTGCCTTCCACGGCTGGGACGACCCGTTCGTGCCCTCCGATCCGCATGTCATCGCCTTCGCCGAGGAAATGACCCATCGCGACGCGGATTGGCAGTTCGTGGCTTACGGCGGCACGAAACATTCCTTCACCAATCCCGGGATCAACCTCCCAGAGATCGGGGCCGTCTACGATGCGAAAGCAGCCAACCGGTCCTGGAATACACTCGACGCTTTCCTTAAGGAGATCTTTCGTGACGAAGCCTGAATTGAACGCTCAACATCTCGTGTTCAACACCACCACGATTCTCAGCGCAGGCGCGAAGGAAGTGATCGAGGCAGCGGCGGCCGGCGGCTACGATGCGATTTCGATCTGGCCGGAAGATCTTGAGCGAGCAGCGGCGAAGGGCATCTCCGTCGAGGAAGTTCGCATCATGCTCGAGCTAAACGGACTCGTCGTCGCCGACATCGACCCGCTGCTCACCTGGTCTGATTTGGTCCGGCCGAAGCCAGGCCAAGGCAATTTCGACTTTGCGGAACCCGACGTCTTTTTTGACATCGCAGAAAAGCTCGGGGCAAGATCGATCAACGCCGTGCAGGGTTTTGGATCGAGCCTTGATCTTGACCGCGCCGCCGAAGATCTCGCCGCGCTCTGCGATCGCGCGAAAGAACATGACCTCATCGTCACCCTCGAGTTCCTGCCTTGGTCTGGCGTCCCCAATGCCGCGGTGGGCGTGGATCTCTGCGAAAGAACCGGCCGTGCAAATGCGACGATTCTCTTCGATAGCTGGCATTGGTTTCGCGGCGGCGCGGATCTCGAAATGCTGCGCAAGGTCCCGGGCGAGCGAATCGGCAGCACCCAGTGGAACGATGCCCCCGCGGAGCCATGGCCAAGCCTCCCTGAAGAATCCATGCAGGCGCGCCTCAGCCCCGGCGAGGGCGTGATTCCACTCGTCGAGCTGGTCCGCACCCTCGACGCGATCGGGTCCCAGGCGCCCATCGGCGTCGAAGTCATCAATACGCGCTACGAATCGATGGACCCAAAAGAAGTCGGACGAACAACCGCAGCGGATATCCGCCGCGTCCTCGCAGAGGCAAGATCCCATGAGTGAAGCGAACCCAGACAAGCTCTACTACGAAAACTACGCGCCCGGCTTCGAGCTTGAAGCCGGAACCTACCTCGTCACCGAAGAGGAGATTCTCGAATTCGGACGCCGCTTTGATGCCCAGCCTATGCATAACGACAAGGCCGCTGCCGAGGCGGGACCTTTCGGCGGCCTCATCGCGCCGGGCTGCCTCACCTTCGCGATCCGGACAGCGCTCGCCAATAAATTGCCCGGACGCCCCGCCCTCATCGCAGGGCTCGGCGTCGAGCGCATGGACCTCCCTAAACCCGTTCGCCCCGGCGACCGTCTTTCACTCAAGCTGCAGGTGACTGAACGACGCCGTTCAAGCTCCCGCCCCGAGCGCGGCATCATCACAATGGAGCAACATGTCCTGAATCAAGCGAGCGAAGCCGTACTCAGCATGACATCGCGCATGATGGTCGAAGTCAGGAATCCCGAAAACGCAATCGACTAACATTCACGAAGCATGCATGAACCACGCAACGCGTCCGCGCTAGGCCATCTCGAAATCTTCGAAGTCGAACCCAGGCGCCACGACGCAGCCGACCAGAGCAAATCCGAAAGGCCCAGGCTTCGCTTCCGCCTGTTGCCAATGCCCGGGCGGGACAACGCGCTGAAGAGCCGCCCGCTCCCCCTGCCCCAGCCGTACGGCATGCACCGGATTCGCAGCCTCTACCTGGGTCTCGCCAATCCCGAGTACAAGATCGTCGCCCTGGTGATGCATCCAGACCTCCTCACCCCGCACACGGTGAAGCTCTGAGCGCCCACCGGTCGGCAGCAGATAGTAGATCGAAGTCAGCGCGACCCGCGGCCCCGGATACCCCTCTGGCAAGGAAGACTGCGGGAACTCGACCGGGGACCGCCAAACCTCGCGAAAAAACCCGCCCTCTGGATGCGGCGCAAGCCGCAAACGATCAATCATCGCTTGTGCCTCGGGCGAACACGCCGCCCGCGCAGCAGAACCCTCCGCATTATCCCCTGACATTCCGCTTCCTTCTCAGCATGGTTCGATCAGAGCGCTTGAAATCGGCCCGGTTCGACTTCGCGGATTTCGCCGCGGGACTTCATTCGGTCCAAATGCAATTGCGCGCTGCGCATCTCGACGGGCACCACCACATCGCCCTTCACCGCCGGACGGTAGATGAATCGGTGCGCCACCATTTCATCCACGGTATGCGGCTCTTTCAAAAATTCGAGCATGGCCTCATGCCGCCGTCCGATCACGGCCCCAAAGGCATCCAGCAACTCGAGGAAACGCGCCCTCCCCTCAATCACGCCCTTATGATGAAAAGTGACGTAGTAGGCCGCATCCTCGTCGCGGACCTTCGTGAGGCTCGATTCGAAATCATCCAGATCGCTCCAAGCGTCGCCGTAGTAGGGGCCGAACCCGGTCAGATCGATATCCGAAAGGAAGAAAACATCTTCGGAGACCCGAAACCCGCTATGCCCACGGGTATGCCCCGGAAGATGCACCGCTTCGACTTTCGTACCACCGAGGTCGAAGACGTCGCCGTCCGAGAAGCCCTGGGCGTCAGGCCGAGGCGTAAAGTTGAAGATATCCACAACGGCGCGGCGAAATCGCTTTTCCGATTCGGGATCCTGCATGCCGTAGACCGACATCAATCCGTCGAGGGACGCGACGCCCACTCGGTCCGCATCATGAATATGGACCCGAGCCTCGGGGAAAAGACCGTTTCCTGCGATGTGGTCTTCGTGGCTATGGCTATTCAGAATTGCATCGACGGGAGCCGGTACGCCGCCCCGCGTCACCACATCGATCGAAGGATCGATCAGAACCGTCTCCCGCGCGCCCTTCACCATCAAGGTATTGCCGCTCGGGTACTGCCCCTTGAGTTCTCCGGCGAGCACGCTCACCCGCTCCGTCAGTTTCCGCTCCGCGTCGCCCCATTCTGCAAGCATTCCTGAAGCGTACCGACCCGCCGAAACCATTGCGATGCGGAGCCGCAAAAACTTCGTCCCGGGCGAAGGCCTTGGTTAGACTGAACCTGTGCACGATCGCCGCTTCGACCAATCACGAAACGCAGTCGCAACTCGACCGACTGCCCGCCCGAACTCGCTTGCATACTGGAGCGGCGTCGCTCACCCGTTCGTTCTGTTCATGGCACTGCTCGGCTGCGCACCTTCCGACGACACCCCTCTCCGCGACACCCCCGACGTCTACCTGATTACCCTGGACACGACGCGACCCGACCATCTCGGAATCTACGGATACCCCCGCGACACGAGCCCTGCCCTCGATGCCTTCGCCAGCGAAGCCAAGGTCTACGAGCGGGCGTGGTCCACAGCGCCCTGGACGCTTCCCGCTCATGCCTCGATGCTGACCGGCCAATACCCCTCGAGTCATGGCGCACATTATGTACGTGACAGACGCGAAGGGAGCGAAAGGCGTGACGGGCATGACGAGCGCGGGCCAAGGTCAGACGCCAGAAACGCACCCGACCCCGCCCCCGCCCCCGCCTCCCTCACCGAAGTTCTCCCCTTCGTCCCAAAGAATAACTACCGCGCCAATCGCCTCGCCGAACGGCATGAAACGCTGGCCGAGATTTTGGCCCGGCGCGGCTACGCAACCGGTGCATTCGCCGCGGGGCATTGGCTCGCCCCCGCCTTTGGGCTCCTCCAGGGCTATGACCATCAAGACGCGCATGTCCCCAAGCTTGCAGGGCGTCCAGCCCGCGAGATGACTTCCGCTGCGATCGGCTGGCTCGAAAAGCTGCCTGCCGAAAAGCCCGCGCATCTTTTGATCAACTATTTCGATCCCCATGATCCGCATAATCCCGCCGACGCGGCCCGCCTTTCGCCGACGAGCCGAACCCGACCGCCCTCCGACCCTTACGCCGACCGCGTCGATCGTTACGACGCCGAGATCCGGATCATGGACCGCGAAATTGGCCGCTTCTTGGACGCTCTGCGCGAGATGAATCGCTTCGACAATGCGGTGATCATCTTCGTCGCCGATCACGGCGAGCTTTTTGGCGAACACGGACGGGAAAACCATGGCCCTTGGCTCGACGAGGAGCTGGTGCGTGTCCCTCTCCTGATTCGCTTCCCATCGGGTCGCGACGGCGGCTCGCGCGTCAAGGCGCCCATCTCCATCGTCGACCTCCTCCCCATCGTGGCTGCGGAAGTCGGCTTTCCTCTGCCCGCGTCAGCCGAGGGCAGCGCCTCAGAGACCGAACGCCTGATTCTCTCGGAAACGCGCTCCAGCGATTTCCACGTACGAAAATTCGGGGCCGAGGTCGCCCGAGATCTCCAGTCCGCGGTCGAATGGCCCTGGAAACTCGTCTCCGCGAGCACGGGAGAACAGACGCTGTTTCGACTCGACGCCGAAAACCCCGCCTCGCCGGTCTTGGAAGACATGCTCTCGCAGTCGGAGCGCGATGCCGTTCAACGCCTTCGCCAGCGATTGCAGGCCGTAAACACGGCCTTTGCGAACCAGGCCGCCGCGGCGCAGGGCTCACCCGCCCAGGAGGCCCAGCCCGATCCGGTCTCGCGTGAAACAGAGGCGAATCTTCGCGCACTCGGATACATCGAATGACGCAGGACGCGCCCCGCGTTTTTGACCGGCGTGATGCGCTCGTCGCGGGGGTCATCTTCCTCGTCGCATTCGCGATCCGCGCCTTTCATCTGTACGCGCTTTCCCAGAATGACCCCTTTTATACGATTCCAAGCGTCGACGGCGCGGTCTACGATGCCTGGGCACGCGAAATTCTTGGCGGCGATTGGCTCGGCGAGGGCGTGTTATTCATGGGCCCCGGCTATCCCGCCTTCATGACCTTCGTCTATGCGACGTTCGGGATCAGCCTCCCCGCCCTCAAGGCGGTCCAAGTTTTCCTGGGCGCGATTTCGTGCGTGCTCGTCTGGGGGCTCGCCCGCGATCTTTTCGATCGCCGTGCGGCTGCGCTCGCCGGCGGCTTCGCCGTGTTGCATAGCATGCTGATTTTCTACGGCGGCACGGTCATGGTCGTCAATCTGCAGGTCCCGCTCGTGATAGGGCTCTGCTGGGCGCTGGTCCGCGCCCTCCGTCGACCGACACATCGCGGCTTCGCGCTCTGCGGCCTACTCCTCGGATGTTCCGTCCTCGCTCGCCAGACGGTTCTGCTGATGGCGCCAATCATCGCCCTCTGGATCCTCTTTGGCATGACCGTCCCCAGCGAGAACGAGGATTCGTTTCAACAGCGCTTTGCCTGGGGGACCACCTTCGGCATCGTCATTTGCCTCTTGATCTTCCCCTTCACGATCAAAAACTATGTCGCAGGGAACGACCTCGTTCTGCTCAATTCGACGGGCGGCGCGAATTTCTACATGGGTAACCAGCGCAAAGCCAACGGAACCTGGCAAGTTCCCTCGATCGGCACACGCACGCGGATCGACAATCCAAGAGCGATGCAGGCCGCGTTTTCCGAAGTCGCGGAGCGCGAAAACGGCCGGGAGATGAAGGCCTCGGAGGTCTCCTCCTATTGGCTCGGCCGTGGCGTCGACGAGATCAAGGCCGACCCTCTGCGCTGGATTCGCCTTGAAGGACGCAAACTCGTTCTCTTTCTGAACCAAGCGGAGGTGTGGAATAATCGCTCGATTGAAATTTCGAGCAATTTCTCGACCATTCTCCGACTGCCTCTTTTTGGGTTCGGCATCATCACACCCCTCGGTCTCCTTGGCCTTGGTCTCTCCGCCCGACGCTGGCGAGAGCTCGTCCCCGTCTACGCGGCACTCGGCGCATACTTGCTGAGCGCGATGCTCTTTTTCGTCCTCTCTCGCTACCGCATGCCCGCTGCAATCCTCCTCGCGCCTTTCGCGGGCTTCGCCCTGGTCGAAGCATACGATCGCCTTCGTGCGAAGGAGCTCCGCTCTGTCATTCAGATCGGCGTTCTTCTCCTTGCTCTCAGCGCCCTGGTCCATTGGCCTCTTCCCGCAGAAAACCGGATGCATATGGCCTACTACAATTTGGGGAATAAATTCCGGGAGCTCGAACGCTGGGACGAGGCGATCGAGGCCTACCGCGCCTCTCTCGAACGGGTCCCGGGCGCTATTTCGACGCATAACAACCTTGCAGTCGCCCTTGAACTCTCCGGGCGGCGCGAGGAGGCGATCGCCTCCTGGAAAACCGTCGGCGCGCTCGCCACCCGCCGAGGGGACCAGCGCCGCATCGACCGTGCGACCCGACATCTTCGCGAGCTCGGCGCCATCCCCCCGGGACAGGGCGATCTCCCGGACTAGGCAGGCTGGCGTGCACCGCCACGCGCAGCCTCGCCCCAACCACGGGCTACCCCCCTTATTATTCCCCGCGGGATCGGAGGTTCCCGGTTTTCGAGATGCGGGACCGCGCGGAAGCAATTTTTTTCGCCGAAACGGCAAAAAACCGGCACCGAGAAGGCGCCAACCCTCACCTACTGCTCCGAAACCACTTTTTCAGGAGCCCGGCATCAATGTCATCCAATCTCGAATCTGCACCGCTTCTCGATGAAGATGCGGAGCTCGTCGCAGCCTGCCAGGCCGGCGGACCCGATGCAGATGCGTGCTTCGCCGAACTCGTGCGCCGCCACTCGCCGCGCATTCTCCGCCGCGCGACGCGGATGCTGGGCAGCGAGAGCGAAGCCGAAGACATAGTTCAGGAAGTCTTCGTCAATGTTCACCGCTTCCTCGATCGCTACAAGCCCGACCGCCCCTTCAATCATTGGCTGTCGGTTGTCACGCTGAATGCATGTCGCGTGGAGCTCCGCCGCCGGGCCGGACGCGATCGCCGCCATGAAGCCTTCCGCCTTGACCCGGGCCGCGGAAAGAACACCTCGATCGATGGTGATGTGATCCTTCGCGGCTGGCTCTCTGAAGCCCTCAAAGACCTCCACCCCGTAACGCGCGACTGCGTCGTCTTGCGGGCGGTCGAGGGCCTCTCCTACCGAGAGGTCTCGGCGCGTGCAGGGATCACTGAAGCCGCGGCAAAAATGCGTGTCCTGCGTGGCCTGCGAGAACTCCGAGAACGGTATGCCAAGCAGACGGGCGGAAGCCTCTTTGAGGAAACCGCGTTCGCCTAGCGCTCTCAGCGAGCGGTTCGGCCCTCTACGTCTGTCTCGCATTCGACGCCCAGGCGACGAAACACATCGCAAACCGGAGGCATTCGCCGAAGACCGCCCGCCGTCTCGGCGGCTCGAAAAAACTCGGCGCGCGCAAGACGGGGGTCGCCCGTCAGACGCGTAATCACAGCCAGCGCGCCCGTCACATGGGCTGCCGCGAGGCTTGTCCCGTTCCCAAAGGCAAAAGCATCGCCGGGAATGGTCGAAAGCACTTCGACGCCGGGCGCGTAAATCTCCACCCAACTGCCTTGATTGCTCAGCGCGAACGCCTCGCCCTCCCGGTCCATTGCCCCGACTCCAACTACGGACGGGTAGGCCGCGGGATACCGCTTATCTTCCGTTCCCTCATTTCCTGCCGCGGCCACCACCACCAGCCCCAGCTGTTCAAGCCGGGCAACGCCGCGCTCAAGCAGGGGGTTTGGAGGGCCTGAAAGGGAGAGATTCACAAGCTGAGACTCTGACCGGTAAGCCTGATCGAGCCCCTGCAAGAGATGGTAGATCGTGCAGCGCCCGCCGGCGGGGCCTTCCGGAGTACACACCGGAATAGAGACCAGCTCCGAAGCCGGAGCAAGACCCGCAATTCCAAAGCCATTGCCTTCAACGGCACCAAGAACGCCTGCCATCAAGGTTCCGTGTACACCCGTCGGAACCGCTTCTCGCGAGGAGGCTGGGGCGGTGGGAGGACCTTCATCAAAGCGGATCCGCGTCGCCGCGAGATCGGCATGATTGGATTCCGGCGCAGAGTCCAGCAGAGCGATGCGCACGCCCTCGCCTTTCGACAGCCCGCGCGCTTCCCGGACACCCGAAACCGCCAGGCCGTACTGCAAAGAGGTATAGGGATCAGGTCGACCCGACCCGCCTAACGTCGTCCCAATATCGGCCGCGGCACTCGCATAAACATCGTTCGCGACAACCAGGCTGCTTTCGGGAACAACCGTAACCAGCTCATTCATCGATGCGCCGGGCGGACCCGTCACTCGCGCCACCGTCGCGCAAATCACCGGGCTAAAGAAGGACTCGGCAATCGTTGCCCCTTGCCCCAACTCAAAATCGCTGGGCAAATTCCCGGACCCGTCTTTCGGCAGAGCGAGCAGCGCCTCGCTCGGAGCGCCCGCGCCGTTCTGCGCCGAAGCCGCCGATGC
Organism: Myxococcota bacterium; assembly: GCA_045106235.1. Lineage (GTDB taxonomy): Bacteria > Myxococcota_A > UBA9160 > UBA9160 > UBA4427 > UBA4427. Next base: position 118,674 of record JBGCEJ010000012.1, on the reverse strand, counting down.
GCCGGCGCGCGCCGTTCCGGGATTCGTCCCCGGGGTCGGTAGGGAGAGGATATTTCCAGGACCGCTTGGCGCGCCGCGCGTGGCCCCAGCGGCTGATGCTGCAGGCGAAGAAACGCCGCGCTCCGCATTTTGGAAATTCGCCGCCAATCGGACGACGTTCGCATCCTGCTCGTCGAAGGGACCGCAGATCGAGGGATCGCTCCCCGACGAGGCTTCAGCGAATGCAGAGCCCTCAGCGAAGAGCGAAAAGCCCACCACGAAAATGAAGAGGACGCCCGACCGAAGAAGGGCGCCTCGATTTCGGAGTGGAGCAGATGTCATGGCACAGGTTCCGCAAACATCGCGATCGGCGATTCAGACCCGGCCAATCGCGCCGAAATCGCAGCCGCATCCGACGCGGAGGCTTTTTCTCCCTGCGCATCGGTCTGGGTCAATGCCAAACGATAGACCCCGAGGCCCGAAGGGCCAGAGACAATTTCAAGTCCCTCAGCACGAAGCGTATTCGAAACTTCCCTCGCCGAGGCTGAATCCAGGAAAACCACGTCGATCTGCGGCGAAGACGGCAGCTCGGCGGGCGCTGCACCCGCGAGCGCATAGTCCCCCGTCTGCGATTCGCCCTGAAGCCCGCCCGCGAGAAGCGAACCCCCGAGCCCACCCATCAGGAAAAGCGCCAAGGCCGCCGCGGCTGCCCAGATTGCCTTCCGAGCCCAGGGACCCTCAATAAGATTTGATTCAGAGACGGCTGGGCTCGTGGCCTCCGCCCAGTCTCCACTCGCGGCTTCAATGGGTTCCGGCGTTTGGCCGTCCGCAAATTCGGGGAAAAGATCCGCTCGAAAACCCTCTCGCTCTTCGAGGGCAAGCGCTTCATCTTCAACTTCCGTATCCGAGTCGAGTACCCAACTCTCGATCGTCTCGAGGTCGCCCACGCTCAGCGCCCGCGCCCGGTCGATCGGAATCACAGCCCCACCCGCCTCAGCGGCCTCTCGCTCTTCGATCCGCGCGGTAATTTCATCAAACATCCGCTCCGGATCAGGCAGATCAAAATCGACCTCAAAGGGAGCACCCGAAACCATGTCGATCTCGCTGCGGCAATCACCACATTCAGCGGCGTGCGCTTCAACAAGGCCCATTTGGCGTTCGCTCAATCCACCCTCTGCGTACCAAGGGATCCATCCGAGTACCGCTTCGGGGCATCGCACTTGTCTAGCTTCTTGGGTCATCTAAGATTCCCTCTCTGGTCGCATGCCCGAGCATGCGCTTCAGCCCTCGGCGGGCCCGTGAGACCCGGGTTTTCACCGTATCTCGCGAAACATTTTGGAGCGCTGCGACTTCATCGAGCCCGAGTCCGTCAAAGACGGTCATCTCGAGCGCTTCCCTTTGGGTTCCAGGAAGCCGCTGCATCACCGCGGCAACGCGTTGAAGCGATTGCCGACCTTCCAACTGAGTTCCCGTCAGATTGTGATCGGGGACTTGTGAAATCACATCATTATCGGTTGCGATGACACGAGATCGTTTGAGTCGCGACTTTGAGCGAATCGCTTCGAGGCTTTTGAATCGGGCGATGCCGAAAATCCAAGAAGAAATTTTTGATTCTCCTCGAAAATTCGCTGCACCCGACCACACCTCAAGAAACACATCACTCGTCACTTCTCTCGCCAACTCCTGATCATCGATTCTTCTCTGTACAAAGACGAAAACACGCGGGTAGTAACGATCAAAAAGCGTTCTGAACGCATCGCGATCCTGCCCCTCGGCGACAGCCTTGAGCAAACTCTGATCTTCGTCGTGCCAGTCGGAATTCTCAGCCATCGATTCAGTTTCTATGAGTGGTCGCGAGGGAGGGTCCGGGGCCCGGAAGTTGGGTCCCGGGACGCAAAAAAATCCACAAAAGCGCTCCCCGCCGGCGTGCAGGACAGGGAGCCCAAGGAGTTGGGAGATTGCCCCAGGCGGGGCTGAAAGCGGAACGCGAACGGCGAAATCTGTCGAGAACTCAACGATTTCGCCAGCGAATCAACGCATCCTCATCGTGCAGCGGGATTCGGTCGCCCCCCGGGAATAATCGGCGGGTTCGGCGCAGCGAGAGCCCCTCGGCATCCTGCTCCCGGGACATCACAGGCGGCGCGCTGAGCGGCGGCGGACGCCGTCGGAGGGCTCTGGGCAGCAATGGACGGCGGAGCCGCCACGTTCGAGGGATTAAACAGGGCCGAAACCGGCCCAACTACGGAAAAGCGAGACGCCGAATCGTCCGATCCGACCGCCTCACGGGGCTCTGCGCACTCCCCTGGGGGCGCGAGCCGGACGGGACCAGGCCCCTCGGCGCGGGCAGAAGACGACGCCACGCCGATCCCGAGAAGAGTGGCCATCAAAACTGGGGCGAATAGGGCGGAGCGAGTTCGCTGCATGCTTTTCATCCTAACTGATTCCACCCTGTGCGTACCCGTGAAGACTCATTTCGTGATGCACTAATCGAGACCTGCCGGTCAGACGCATCAAGTTGCTTCTCGGTTCCGCTGCTTGGGCTTATCAGCAGACGACTAGCTGCCGAACCCCACCCGGACGGAGACGCCGAAAAGATCGCGGTCGTATTCGAAAACATCCGAGGTCGAATAGACCTCCGTCCGGCTCCAGCGCGCGCGCACCAAAATATTCTCGCCGAAGGCGCGCTCAAGCACGACCCGGACGCCGACCTCCTGCTCCTTCCTGTTGCGAGGGTCGAGCGGATAAGCGACTTCATTGTCTCCGTTGAGTGGTGGAATCGGAATGTCATCCGGGTCCGGGAAACTCGACCGGTTGTCGTAAGGCACGTACGCATAACGCCCCGTGGCCCGAAGCTGAATTGCGAAAGGCAACTCGACGCCAAAACTCAGCTCCGCCTGATGTCGCTGATTGTCGTACTCCTGCCCCTCCGACCAATACCGGGAGTGCAAGTACTCGCCCTCCAGATAGGGCTTCGAGAAATAGGAGTAGTCGAGAAACTTGAGCGGCTCGCGGTGGCGCAAACTAACGCGCCAGCTCACACCGTCCCGGTCCGTTTCATTCACTTCATTCACACCTACAGGACTACACACCGTACATGCGGTGCCGGCGGGCACAGCTCCACGCGCATCCTGAACGTCCTGACGGTCATAGCGATAATCGTCGAACCCAACCGACATGCCAACGAGCGAGAAGCCGCCCGAGTTCCAGGGCTTGAAAACCGAGGCCGTGCCGAGCTGACTCACGACGAAAGGATCACCTCCAATCCAAGCCGCATCGACATCGTATTGAAGACGAAGCGAAGCGTCGTAGACGCCTAAGTCTCGATCGAGCCAAAGGGTGCCTCCGGGCGCGTGCGCGTCGAATTCGTCCAGTTCGTGATGTTCGGACCCGCCGTACCGGAGCGTCGCTCCGCCCTTCCAACCCTGCCAATCAAAAAGCTCTGCGCCGGTATCGACGAACCAGAATCCGCGATGATCACTCTCGTTGGAAATCTCTTCGGGAAGCCCTACGCCGCGACCGCGCAGAAGCGCGTTGCCATCATATTCGTAGCCGAGCTCGACGCTGGCCCACCATTTCATTTCAGATTTGGTCTCGAGCTCGTCGATGGCGCGCTGCGCTTCGCCTGCCCAGGGACTCTCGGGAAAATCGCGCGTGATTTTCGAAAATGCCGCTTCGGCTTCGGCCTTCTGATCGTCTTGCCCAAAGGCACGCCCTAGAAAGAAAGAGGCCATCGGCTCAACCGGCCGATCGGAAAGCTGCGATGCCGCGTCGAGTCGGCCAATCGCGGTTTCGTAGTCGGATTGTTCGTATGCGATCAGGCCTGAGTAAAGAAGATACTGCGGCCGGTTGGCGGCGGTCTCTTCCGCGCGCGCGAGGGCGGCCTCCGCTTCGGCCCATTCTCCACGGTGGAAATACGCCATAGCGAGATGCAAATCGAGGTCCGGCTCTTCAGCATCAAGCGCCCGGGCCGCTTCAAGGGCCTCGACCGCGAGGTCAAATTGCTGCAGCCGAATCGCACACTCCCCCGTCACTCTTTCCGCGCCAGCATCCCCGGGCGGGGTCGTCCGCAGCGGGAGAAGCGTCTCGATCGCGGCTTCGCAGCGACCCTCGGCTGCGAGAGAGAACCCGAGCACCCGCGCCTCTGTTGCTTCGGCGGCTTCCGCGGCTTCGGCCAGAGCAGGAACCGACAGCGCGAGCATGAGCAAGCCGGAGATCGCAGAAATGAGCACACCTCCAAGGGTGCGCTCGGAGCAATGAGAAGATGAGTTTCTGAGTCGGTTCACAGCCAAGGCGGGTTCAATTCTGAAGAAACTCGCAGAGGCGGTTTCAACGTTTCGAGGGACCACAGAGAGTACAACGCAGACGCCGCTTGCAACAGAAAGCGATCGGCGGGTGGCTTGCCTACACTTGAGGGCGAGGGCTCGCCTAGCCTCTCGTCAGCCGCCCCCCTCGTGTTGAAAGAACCGCGTGTATGCCTGCCGACTTTCCCCATCCGCAAGATAAATATCAAGTCCTCTACCTCAAGGACACGGATGTCGCGCTGCCCGACCACGTCGCGACGAAAGACCTCCGGTACACGAACTTCAAGACCGTCGCCAAGGGCGGGAAATGCCTGATCCAGTCTTGCAAGGACTACTACCTGAGCCGAATTGTCGCGCATAAGAGCCTTCGCAAAGAAATCGCGGACGATCCCTTTGAGCAAAAGCGGCTCCTCCGCGAGGCGCGGGTCACAGCGATGCTCCAGCATCCCAACACGATCCCGACCTACGAACTCTCACGAGACAATAAGGGTCATATTTTCTTCACGATGAAACTTGTAGAGGGGTACACCCTTCGCGAGGTGCTCGACCTCGCAGTGGCCGAAGGGAATCCCGCTGTCGACGGCTACGGATTCCACCGCATGGTTACGATCTTGATTCAAATTGCGAATGCCCTTGACTACGCCCATACCCACGGCGTCGTCCATCGCGATATCAAACCCGCCAATATTCTGATGGGCCCCTTCGGCGAAGTCATGCTCCTCGACTGGGGCCTCGCCAAAGTTTGGGACGAAGAGCGCGAGGAAGTTTCAGACCAGCCTCTCCTCACCGACATCGACAATTCACTCACAGCCCAGGGCCAGCTTCAGGGCACCGCCTACTACATGTCCCCGGAGCAAGTCGAAGGCTCCCGCAACCTGGACCATCGCTCCGACATCTACAGCATGGGCGCCACGCTCTACGAAATCCTTGCGGGTCGAACCACCGTCGTTGGCGAGAAAGTCCAGGACCTCCTCGACCAGGTCAAGAACGTGGACCCGCCGCTCCCATCGGAATTCGCCCCCGACCGGGACATTCCAAAACAGCTGGAAGACCTCTGCATGCGATGCATCGACAAAGATCCAGATCGACGCATCCAGACTGCGCGCCGACTCGTTGCCGAACTTCGATCCTGGCGCTTGCGCTGGTCCGCCGAGACCTCGGGACAAACAGAGGCCTAACAAGCGACTGGAGCACCAAGCAGGCTTCAGGTCACCGACTGGCCGCCATCGACACAGATGGTCTGCCCGGTAATAAACTTCGCGCCCGGACTGGCTAAAAAGAGATACATCGGCGCGATATCGTCCGGCAGGCCCCAGCGCTTCATTGGCGTGCGCTCGATTTCCGGCTCTTCAAAAGGCGTCCCGAACATCACCGAAGTCATATTGCTCTTCACGAGACCGGGCGCGACGGCGTTCACCCGAACGCCCTCTGCGGCCCAAGCCGCGGCCATATTTTTCGTCATTTGCACGATCGCCGCCTTGGCAGCGCCATAGCCCGGCACGACGGTCACTGCTCGGAACGCAGACATACTGGACATATTGAGGACGCTCCCCCCACCTTCAATCGAACTCGCAGCAATGCGGTCCTTGAAGGCGACGGCCAAGCGAAAGGAGCCGAAAAGATGAAGGTTGATCGCCCTCTGAAAAACCTCGGGCTTCCATTCATCTTCAGCCATCAAAGAAGCGCCCGCGTTATTCACAAGAATATCCATGCGAGGGAAGGAGGCTGCGAGAGCATCGAGCCCGGCCTCGTCCGTCATCTCGGCTTGGCGATATTCGAACCCCGCTAGATCGGCATCGTATTCGGAAGCATCCGCACGTCGCCCCGTAATCGCCACCTCCGCACCGGCATCCGCGAAGGCGCGGGCGATCCCATTCCCAATCCCACTCGAGCCGCCGGTCACAAGGACCTGCGCTCCCGAAAAATCGAAATCAACTTTCGCCATTTTCCCCTCACTCTCTATCGCGCCTGGCCGAAACGTCCGGGCCCCAGAACTCACGCTAGGCCAGAAAGCCCTGCTTTCCGAAACGCCTGATCGAGGTCTTCGACTAAATCCTCGATATGCTCGATTCCCACCGACAATCGAACAAGCCCATCAAAAATACCGACCTTCTCGCGCTCGGCTCTTGGAATACTGGCATGTGTCATCGAGGCTGGATGATCGACCAGCGATTCGACGCCCCCCAAGCTCTCCGCCAGGGAAAATAGATTCAGTCCGGACACGAAATCTTTGGTCGTCTCAAGATCCGCTTCGAGTTCGAAGGTCACGATCCCGGACCCGCCGCGCATCTGCTTCTTCGCCAGCTCAAAATGGGGGTGGGAGGGCAAAAACGGATGCCGCGCCCACTTCACCTCGGCGCAGGACTCAAGACGCGTGGCAATGGAGAGTGCGTTCTCGTGATGCTTCTCCATTCGCAACGCCAGGGTCTTCACGCCGCGCGTGATGAGCCAACTATCAAAAGGAGAAGGGTTCAACCCCACCGCCTTCTGGGCAAAAATCATCTTGTCCTGCCAGGCTTCATCGTTCGTCACGACCACCCCACCGAGACAGTCCGAATGTCCGTTCACGTATTTCGTCGTGCTCGAAAGAGAAAGCGTTGCGCCTAACTCGACCGGGCGCTGAAAATAGGGCGAAGCGAAGGTGTTATCCACGAGGACCGGCGCGTTCACCTTGGCTGCCTGCGCCGAAATCCCTGCGATGTCGATGATCTTGAGCATTGGATTAGTCGGAGACTCGAGCCAGATCAAGGCGGGTTTCACCTCTGAAATCGCGCTCCAGTTCGATGCGTCTGCAAAATCGACGTACTTCACTTTCAGGCCAAATTTTTCGAAAACTTGCGCGAAGATCCGAAAGGTACAGCCGTAGACATTCTCTTCGGCAAGAACAGTGTCGCCCGAAGACAAGGTGGAAAGCACTGCGGTGATGGCCGACATCCCGCTTCCGAAAACCGTTGCAAACCTTCCGCCCTCGAGCGAAGCCAGCGTGTCGCTGAGCCGCGTGAAGTTAGGATTGCCCGAGCGCGTATAGTCGTAGCCGAGCGTCTCGCCGGGTCGAACCTGCGCAAAGGTCGATGTCGCATAAATCGGGGGGATCACCGCGCCTGTTGTGGCATCCGGCTCTTGCCCCACATGGATCGCCCGCGTTTCAAATTTCATGATCCCCTCCTTCCGCACGGCACGATAGCGAACAGGAGCGGGCGTCTCGGGGAATTCTTCGACTTGCTCTCCGGACTTCGCCCCACTGGCTGAGTCGATTCAGTTAAAACCTGTGGCTTGCGGCCGGATCGACTCGGGCGAAGCGCGGGGCCGGCCGATGCGAAAGCCATGGTTCGCGTGCAGCAATTAAGGAAGAGAACGTACGAAGTTCTCGAGGTCAGCCAATCCGGCGATTGGCTCTCCCGCGCGATCGACCTGATGCTGATGGCATTGATCGCAGGGAATGCGGTCGCGGTGATCCTTGAATCCATCGCCAGCCTTCACAACACATACCAAGATCTCTTTTGGGCTTTCGAAAAAATCTCTGCGGCTGCCTTCTCGGCTGAACTCATCCTTCGCATTTGGGCCGCTTCAGAGAACCCTAAATCGGAGGGCGGCCCCTGGCAGAAGCGACTTCGGTACCTGACCTCGCCGATGGCCGTGATCGACGCTCTCGCCATCCTCCCCTTCTACCTCGTCACCTTCTTTGCGATTGACCTACGAATCCTCCGCATCCTTCGCCTACTGCGGGTGGTTAAGTTCACGCGCTACTCAACCGCCTTCCGACTCATCGGCGACGTCTTCAAATATCAGCGCAATGCGCTCGTGACTTCATTATTCTTGATGGGCATCGCCGTCGTGCTTGCCGCGAGCATTTTGCACGTCGTCGAAAGCAGCGCTCAGCCCGAAGCCTTCGGCTCGATTCCCGCTGCGATGTGGTGGGCCATCTGCACCCTAACAACAGTCGGGTACGGCGACGTCACGCCGATCACCTCGCTCGGGAAAACGATGGCCGCCTCGATCAGCATCATTGGCATCGGCTTCGTCGCCCTCCCCACTAGTATTTTCACCGCGGGCTTTGCCCAAGCCATGGCTCGAAAAGAGCAAACACTTGCCGACAATGCACGCAGCGCCCTGGCGGACGGCGTCTTCGACAGTGAAGAAGCACTCACCTACGCACAGCTCGCCGAATCCCTTCACGTAGAGCCCGAAACCGCGAAGGAAGTCATTGAGATGGTTCGGCTTCGACAGAATCTCAGCGACCTTTCTGACTGTCCGCACTGTGGAAAAACGCTCGACGACGAGGCGCCTGGACTATTCTAGAGGGATGACTGAAATCATCCTGCATCACTACGACCTCTCCCCCTACGCCGAGAAAGCGCGACTCGCACTCGGCTTCAAGGGGATGGCCTGGCGATCCGTCCAGGTCCCGATGGTCCTGCCCAAGCCCGACCATTTCGAACTGACCGGCGGCTACCGCCGGGTCCCGGTCCTTCAGCTCGGAGCCGACATCTACTGCGATACGCATTTGATCACTCGGGTCCTCGACCGCATGCAGCCGAGTCCACCGCTCGCGCCTCCCGGACTTGAAACCGTCTCCCACGCCGTATCGCGCTGGGCCGAAACCAGCTTCATGATGTTGATCAACGCCTTCTTCGGAATCGGAGGCGTCTTCCCAGAAGAGTTCATCGACGATCGACGAAAGACGATGATTCCGCCAACGATGGATCTCGACGCCGCGCCGCGCATCCTCGGAACGAAGCTCCTCCAGATCCGCAGCAATGTGCTCCGACTCGAGGGCATGCTGGAAGACGGACGCGCCTTCCTGCTCGGTGAAGACCCCTGCGCAGCGGACCTCTCTGCATATCATCCTGTGATGATGTTCGCGCTACACGAGAAGACCCGGGCGCTGCTCGAAGGCGCGCCGCGCGTCCAAGCGTGGGCGGGCCGCGTCCGCAGCATTGGCCACGGCCACTCGACGCCGCTCTCCTCCGAGAAGGCAATCGGCGAGGCTCACGCCGCCTCTCCCCTCGCCTACGCAGGAAAGCCCGTCGTGCCGGAGGGGATGGCCATCGGGGACCGCGTCATCATCCTGCATGACGATTACGGATCGGGTCATGTGCTCGGGACCCTCGCGGAATCCGGCCTCGACGAAATCGCGGTCCGAAGGCAGACCGAGCGCGCCGGGGAAGTCGTGGTCCATTTTCCGCGCGAGGACTACACGGTGATGGCGACCTAAGCGACGGGCCTAAAAACACCCGACGCAGTATGCCCGCAGCTCGTGCGCAAGTTCTCAGCCAAAGCTGCCGATAGCACTACGACTTGATTGCCCAGCCGGGAGCCACCTATGGCCCCACAAGGAATTGAATCGTGGACGCTCGGGAAGCATCTGATCGCTCGGACAAGGCGCTCATGAAATCGGCCCTCGAAGGAATCCTCTTCACGATCTTGTTGGTCGGGACCGAGTCGGCCGCCATCTCCGACCTCAACGACTCCGGTCGCGCGGCAGCGAGCCTCCCCTGGCTCTTAGTCGGACCGCTTTTGCTCGTCGCGCTCTCCAGTCTCCTGCCGAATCGCAGCCGCCGCCTCTTTCTGGGCAGCTGCGGCGTACTCGCGACCCTGATCTTCGCGGGCGACGAGGCCTACCACCGCTTCTTCGGCACCGTCACGTCCGCGTTCATGATTTCGAGCATCGATCAGCTGGTCGCTGTCCGAACCAGCGTGACCTCACTGATTTCGGGATGGGACCTGCTGCCAGCCCTCCTTTACAGCCCCTTCTTTATTGTCGCGGTGCGACCGGACCTGGCGTGGCCACGCGCCAACGCCGACGCCAACGCCAGCGCGCAGCTTTCAACACCGACGTTCCGAATACGGCTTGTCTCCGCCTTGGGCATCGCCCTCGTTGCGGGCGGCCTTTTTGCGATCGCGAGCCGCATCCCCATCCACGAACCCACGCATCACCTCGGCCGCTCGGAATGGATCGCGCCATCCGAACATTGGGGCTCGGAATATTCTCGACTCACAAAGGCGCGCACTTTCGGACTCCTGAACTATCACGTCGGGGATCTCTACTCCTTCGCATCCAGCCATTTCGGCCGTGAAAGCCTGGCTCCGGACGCGCAGCAGCGCATCGCCGAAACCACCCGCGATCGCCAAGAGATGAACCGCCTCGGCAGCCCCGCCTTCGGGATCGCCCGCGGCCGGCATGTTATTTTGGTCCAGCTCGAAAGCTTCCAGCATTTCTTACTCGACCTCGAAGTCGGGGGGCATGAGGTCACCCCAAACCTCAACCGATTCCGCCGAGAAGGGCTTTCTTGGGACTACGTCATGGATGTCACCCATATTGGGCGAACCTCCGACGCGGAGTTCGCGGTGATGACCGGCTTGGTTCCGGATTTCCGCAAGCCATCCGCGTTCCACCATCTTTCAGACGAACTGGTCACACTCCCTAAAACGCTCAAAGAGATCGGCTACGAGACCACCTCCATTCACGGCTTCGAAAAGTCCTTCTGGAATCGCGCTGAAAGTCATCCTGTCTTCGGGATCGACACAATGCGCTTCGGTGAGTCTTTCGACGACAGCGACGTTATCGGGCTCGGCCCCTCAGACAAACAGGTCTTCGGCTTCGCCAGTCAGTACCTCGATCAACATCGAGACAAGGCGCAGATGATCTTCCTGATCTCGCTGACCAGCCATCATCCCTACGTATACGCACCGCGGGAGTACTTAAAACCCTTTTCGCATCTGGACCCGAGAGCCGGCTACGGCCTAGCACCCGCCTACCTTGCCTCGGCGAGCTATGCGGATGAAGCGCTCGGACTCTTGCTTTCAGACCTCGAGAAGAATGATCTGCTGAACGATTCGATGATCGTGATCTACGGCGATCATGATCGCGGCGGGCTCGGCGAAAAACTTCCGATTCCGGAAATCGGCGAGCGCATGTTCAGCCCAACCGAAGACCGCGTGCCTTTAGTCATCCTCATTCCGGGCGAGGAAGAAGCGACTCAGGCTCTCAGCGCGACCTATTCCACAACAATGGGTGGCCTACACGACCTCTTCCCAACGATTCTGCATCTGCTCGGCGAGGCGCCCGCACTGGGTCCTTGGGGCACACACCTTTTCGTGAAGAACGACGAGCGTCCCTCGATTCCACTCGCGGGACCTGCAGGCTATTTCGGGCATCGCGGCGTCCTCTCCCTTGGAAACGGCGAAATCGTCATCCCTCAGTCGACGCCCGAAGCGCCTGTTATGCCCTCGACCGAATCGATCATTCGGCTTCGCCAAGATTCGGAAGGCTATCTCGACCACTACCGCGAGCTCATCGCCGGGGGCGAGATCCAAGGCCCAACGCCTTCCTCCAGGATGGCGGACACTCGCTAGAAAAGGCGATGGCGGAGCGCGCGTTTCAACTTGAAACTCGCGCGTCGGGCGCGTCCCGCCGATTCTTAAGAGTAGTATGTTTGGAAAACACCTTGTGGAACGAGGCCTCCTCAGCGAGGCCCAGCTCATCGAAGCGCTCGAAGCGCAGGAGAAGACCCATGTCTCCTGCGGACGCATCGCTTTCGAAATGAAGCTGATGGATCTCGACCAGGTGATGGAAGTCATCGAAGCCCAGCGCAAAAACTCAACGCATTTCAGCGAGACCGTTGTGCAGCTCGGGATCCTCGACGAAAAACAGGCCGCTGCCGTCCTCGAAACTCAACAAGATACCCGGCTCCCTCTTGGCCAACTCCTCGCCTCCCTCGGCATGATTGATCCGGAAACCCTCGACCGAGAATTGACGCGCTACCTCGAAGAAAGCTCGCTCAAAGCTTCCCTCGGCCATATCGAGCCCTCCGGAACGGAATCCGACGCGGACGCCTAGCTCACCTTTCGCGTTCTCTCCTCGCGCAACGCATCATCCCGTGGAATGACGAACGAAAACGCTAGGCTCCTTCCAATTCGGAGGATGTATGGCAATCGAGGTAGTCCTATTCGACTTAGGCGGCGTGCTGATCGAGCTCGGCGGCATGGGGGATATGGCGGTCTTCTCGAGCGGCGACTCCGAGGACGAGATCTGGCGACGCTGGCTGAGCTGCCCCTGGGTTCGCCGCTTTGAACGAGGGGAATGCGACGCCCAGGCGTTCGCCGAAGGCATGGTTGAAACTTGGTCGATGCCGGTCTCTGCGGATGCTTTCCTAGAAGCCTTCATCGCATGGCCGAAGGGGATGCTCCCCGGGGCCCACGAGGTTGTCCGCTCGGCAGGTCAGAACGCCCGCGTCGCCTGTCTGAGCAATACAAATGTGTTGCATGTCGAACGACAATGGGCGGAGTTCGGCATCTACGAACTTTTCGACGGGATCTATCTCTCGAACGAAATGGGGATCGTGAAGCCTGACGCGGAGGCCTTCCACCATGTCGTCGACGGGCTCGGCGTCTCCGCCGACCAGGTCCTTTTTATCGACGATAATCAGATCAACGTCGATGGTGCCCGTGCCGCAGGCCTCATCGCAGAAAAGGCGGTTGGGCCGGATGCCGCACACCGGATCATCTCCGCCCATCTCAGCCCCCGGAACTAGCCCATCCCCGCGGGATCCGGCAACCTCCCGCGCCCGCTTGCTATACAAGACGGTCCGTATCGTATATACTCCGGCAACGCGAGCCAGACGGCCGCGCGTTTCCTTGCCCCGCATTCGAACTCCTATAACAGGAGCCTCTGGAGCATCCCTATGGATTTTGATTTCTCCCCTGAAGAACAAAAATTCGCTGAAGAAGTCGACGCATGGCTCGTCGAAAACCGCGACCCGGAGGTCATGGACCACCATCGCGAAAACTTCACGCAGCTTGCCGACACGCCCGAGCGCCGCGCCTTCATGAAGAAGCTCGCCGCCAAAAACTGGCTCGGCATGTCTTGGCCGAAAGAGTTCGGTGGCCAGGAAATCGAAGGTGTCTACGAATACATCTTGAATGAAGCGCTTTCGAAGCACGCCGCGCCGCAGATCGGTAAGGGCGTCGGCATCATCGGCAAGACGCTGATCCGCCACGGCAACGACAAGCTCAAGAAAGAGTTTCTCCCGAAGATCCTCGACGCGGAAGTGGAATTCGCGGTCGGTTACTCGGAGCCCGAAGCGGGTTCGGACGCGGCCAACATGCAGCTCAAGGCCGAGAAGGTCGACGGCGGCTGGAACCTGAACGGTCAGAAGATGTGGACGACCTCCGCGCACTTCGCCGACTGGTACTGGGTCGGCGCACGCACCGACCCGGACAAGAAGAAGCATGATGGCCTCTCGCTCTTCCTGATCCCGATGGACCATCCCGGACTCGAAGTGCAGAGCCTCCCGACGATCGGCAAGGACACGACGAACCAGGTCTTCTTCGACAATGTCTTCGTGCCCGACGATTACCTCGTGGGCCAGCGCGGCAAGGGCTTCCAGATGATCTCGGAGGCGCTCGATCTCGAACGCTTCACGATGTTCACGCTTTCGCCCATCGCCAACCGAAGTGATGTCCTGGTCGACTGGGTCAAGCAGGCGACGCGAGACGACAAGCCGCTCAAGGACGACACGAACGTACGTCGCACGATCGCACAGATCACGACGGATACGGCCGTCGCGAAGGCGCTCTCCACGCGCTTTGTTTGTGCAGCGAAGAGCGGTGGCAAGCCCCCGACGATTCAGTCCTCGCAGTACAAGCTCTTCACGACCTCTTTGTCGCAGCGCGTTTGTAAGGATGCGCTCGATATCCAGGGACATGAAGGCACGATGATGGAAGGCCAGGACGATGCGCCGCTGCGCGGTCGCTTCGAAGGCGCCTACCGCGCGACGATGAACGAAACCGTTGGTGGTGGTTCTTCAGAAATTCAGAAGAACATCATTGCGCGACGACATCTCGGACTTCCGAAGAACTTTTAAGATAAGGAGAATCCAACATGGATCTCGATCTCACAGAAGAACAGCAGATGGTGATCGACATGACGAAGGGAATGCTCGAAGAGTATTCCACCGTCGACGTCGTTCGAACGATGGAAGACGACCCGAAGGGTTACCCGGACGTGCTCTGGAAGCAGATGGGTGAGCTCGGCCTGAACGGCCTGCTCATCCCGGAAAGCTACGGCGGCGGCGGACAAACCCTCGTCGAAGGCGCCTTCGTCTACGAAGAAATTGGCCGCTCCATGGCTCCGACGCCCCATTTCGTTTCCTGCGTAATGAGCGCCGGCGTGCTGCTCGAAGCGGGCAACGATGCGCAAAAGGATGCCTGGCTTCCGAAGATCGCGAGTGGCGACGCCATCCTCACGACGGCATGGCTTGAGCCTTCACGCGGCTTCGGCGAAGTCGGCGTGGCGCTTCAGGCGAAAAGCGAAGGCGGCGACTTCGTGCTTTCGGGTCGCAAGCGCTCGGTCCCCTACGCGGGTGCTGCGGATCGCTTGATCGTTCTTGCGCGGACGGATGCGGGCGTGGATCTCTTCCTCGTCGATCCGAGCGCCGCGGGCGTGACCCAGAAGCAGATCCTCTCGCAGGGTCGTGAGCCGCAGTTTCAGGTCGACTTCGAAGGCGTTCGCGTCACGGAAGCAGACCGCATCGGCGCAGCCGGCAGCGGTTGGACCACATGGAACTCGGTCATGCTCCAGGGCGTCACGCTCATCGCGGCACAGGCCGTGGGCGGCGCGGATCGCTGTCTTATGGAAACCGTGGCTTACGCCAACGAGCGGGTTCAGTTCGATAAGCCGCTTGGCGCGTTCCAGTCGCTCTCGCACTACATGGCCGATGCCTCGACGCAGATCGACGGTGGTCGCGTCCTCGTGCACGAAGCCGCATGGAACCACGCGCAGGGTCGACCGATCACGCGCTTCGGACCGATGGCGAAGCTCTTCTGCTGCGAGGCCTACCGGGAGACGACGCGGGTTTGCGCTCAGATCTGGGGCGGTGTCGCCTTCACGATCGAGTATGACCAGCAAATGTTCTTCCGCCGCGCCAAGCATCTTCAGCTTTCCTGGTGGGATACGCCCTACCTCGAAGAGCTGATTGCCGCGGACGTTCTCGACTAGAGCTCGTTCAGGTGCTGAAGGTCATAAGGCCCCGTTCCTCTTGTTAGGTTCGGGGCCTTTCCTTTTTCGGCCCTCGGTTCTGGCTCTCGGCCCTCGGCAGCGAGCCTTCAGTCGGCCGGAAAGACAGCCAGCGGATCGCCCCCCATTTCGCGCACCTGGGCATCGTAGAGCGGAATCGGAGGCGCTTGTTTCGCGAGCTGCATCCATGACCGGACCGCAGGATGAGACTCCAAACGGCGGGCCCAATCCTCAAGCGCCGAAGGAAGCGCCACCCCATACGTCCGAAACCGCGTGAGCACAGGGAAATACATGCAGTCCGGGATCCCGAATTCGCCGAAGAGAAAAGGTCCACCCGATCGATCCAAATAACTCTGCCAAATTTCGAAAACACGCTCGATCTCAAACGCAGTCTGCTCGTCGGGCTGGAAATTGGGGACCCTCGCGAAGATCTGGCAACTCATATGATTCCGCAGATGCGGAAACCCTGTGGCCATCTCCGAAGAGACTGAGCGTGCCCGGGCACGCTCCAGCGGATCCTCCGGCCAGAGCCTTGCCGCCGGATAGGACTCGGCGACCCATTCGCAGATCGCAAGCGACTCGTGAATGGGCACCTCGCCCACGTGAAGAACGGGATAGAGCCCGATCACGCTCCCCATCTCCTGCCGCCGCGCGCGCTGAGACTTGAGATGCGCGGAAAGAGCCGCCCCCTCGTCCTCAACGGGAATGCCCATCTCCGGCAGCGTGACGGTCTCCACCTCGAATTCGGCGCCCGCTGCATAGAGCGCCAGTAAAGGACGAATCGACCACGAGGAATAGCGAAGGCTTAAGACCGAGAGCTTCAGCGAGGCGTTATCTCCGGATGTAGAGGTCATCGGCCCTGAACTCCTTACGCCTCAGCTCGATTTGATTCTCGGCTCGATTGCGCCGGCTTCGGTCAGCCGTTCGATTTCCGACTCCGAAAGCCCGATCACTTCGCGAAAGATCGCATCGTTATCATGACCAACAGAAGATCCGGAATAGTGGGTCCGACCGGGGGTGTCCGTTAGGCCTAGGGGAATCCCGGTGGCCGTCACACGGCCGCGCTTAAAATGTGGGATCTGCTCAAAAAATTCTCGGTCGCGAAGCTGAGGGTCATCGCGAAAGAGATTCTGCGTATCTTGAACTACGCCCGCCGCCACACCCGCCGCCTGACACATCTCCATCACGGCATAATCCTCATGCCCGGATGTCCAAGTCCCGATCTCCGCTTCAAGCTCAGCTCGCGCTGCGACACGACCCGCAGCGTTCCTGTAGCGCGCATCACTTGCCCAAGCAGGATCTCCCATGGCCGAAACGAGGCGGACCCAATCCGCGTCATCCTCGACGCCGATCACGCACCATCGGTCCTCACCCGCACAGGGAAAGGCGCCGTAGGGCGCGCGGTCAATCTCGCCGTTCCCGAGGCGTTCGGGCTCTTCCCCTAACGCGCTCTGGGCAAGCATCAGACTACCTATGGAGGAGACCGTCGTCTCGAACTGGGAAAGATGGATCGTTTGGCCCCGCTTCTCCCCCTCGCCGCCCGTGGCTTCGAGGTCCCGCGAGAGCAGGCCCGACATCAGAGCCACCAACCCGTGGAGCGCCGAGAGCGGATCCGGGTACGCAAAATGGGAAATCGTGCAGTCGCGCTCAGCAAATCCGGAAAGCGCACAAAGCCCACTCAGCGCTTCGATATTCGGCCCCCAAGTGACGTACTTGGAGAGCGGACCACTCTCGCCGAATCCGCTCGACTCCAACATAACAAGACCCGGATTCCGAGCGGCCAGCGTTTCGTAGCCCACACCGAGTTTCTCGAGCACACCTGTGCTGTAATTCGCGATCACCGCATCCGCGGTATCCACAATGCGCCGCGCCAGCTCGGCGCCCTCTTCTTTCCGAAGGTCGAGCGCGACGAACCGCTTGCCGGCACTCCAGTCCGTAAACCAGGGAGAGCATTCGGGCTGCGTCCCTTGCTCCGGCGAACGCGGCGGAACGAACAGCCGCGGCACATCGGGATGTGCATGTGATTCGACCTTAATCACGTCCGCCCCCGCCCACGCCAGAATACGGCCGATCCAGGGCGCGGCGAGCCCTGTTCCAAACTCGACGATGCGAAGGCCCGAAAGCGGAAGTGCGCCGGAGGCCTCCACCGTTGCCGCCGCCTTGGCCGACCGGGCGCCTGCCTCCGTCCGCTCCGCCGAGCGCAGGCGCGCCCAGCCCGACGACGCCTCGGGCGAAGAGCCGCCTAACCATTCGGATTTCACCTCGGCGGTCGCTGCACCCAGGTCCGGTACGCCCCGCCGAATCGCCCAGGGCGTCCGGCTCGGTCGATACGGAGCGCCGGGCATTTTGGCGGTCGCGCCCCCACCGAGATCCAGATCCTGAAAATAGGAGCGGGCTGTCAGCTGCGGATCCGCAGAGATCCGCGCCGCCGTATGCACAGGCGTAAAAGCGATATGTCGCCCTTGCCCTTGGTGGTAGGCCTCATCCACGGTGAGCGTCATCGTCAGTTCTTCGATGAAAAGATCCAAGAGCTCGCGGTAGGGCAGGCGATTGGACGAGGGACCGTGAAATTCCGACTGGAGGACTTCCTCGTTTCCGCTTACTTCGTGGATCCATTCCGCAAGCGCCATCCAATGCGCCGGCCGATTGACCATCAAGTAGACCAAGCCGTCCTTGCATCGATAGGCACCCGAGGGCACCGAAGCAACAAGCCCGGTCCCGACCCGCTTCGGGATCACCCCATCCTCCAGCCATTTCCCGACGCCGGCGATATGCGTGATCGCCGTCATCGCCTCCAGGCTTGAGATATCGACATGTTGGCCGTGGCCGGTCCGCATGCGATGCATGAGCGCCACCAAACTACTACCCGCAGCGAGCGTCGAAGAAATCACCTCGGCCTGATGCCCAGCGAGGCGGACCGGGGGATCTTCCGGATGACCAATTGAAATCATCGCTCCACCGAGCGCACTCGCAACCAAATCATTCGAGCGCAGCGCCCTCTGCGGCCCGGTCTGGCCGAACCCGGTAATCGAGGTCATGACCAACTCCCGATGTTCCCGGGAGAGCTCGGCGTAGGAAAGGCCCCGCTCCGCGAGATAGTCAACGGGCAGAGATTCCATTATGAGATCCGAAGCCGCAGCCAGATCTCGAAAGGTCGACTGGTCCTGTGCGCTATCAAGATCCAGAACAAGGCTGCGCTTATTCGCGTTTGCGTAGGCGAAGGCGAAGGAGAGGCTTTGCGCTCCCTTCGACGTCTCCAGCCTCGGCGCATGCAATCGGCCCCGCTCGCCCTCGGGCGGCTCGACCTTCACAACATCGGCACCGAGATCCGCGAGCAGCTTTGCGCCGTAGCCCAAAGTCTCCGAAGTCAGGTCGAGAACGCGAAGCCCTTCGAGCGCCGCCGACACTCCGACCGAGTCAACCGGCTCATTCTCGATGGCGCTCAAACCGAGCCCCCGATTCGTCTCGCTTCCATCCCGTTAATCTAGACGAAAATGACGCTGAGAAACTGGATATTTTTGCGGAGTGAAATAGCTGCGGATGCACCTCGTTCGGGCATACCTCGCTGTGATAACTTCACGCCCATGGGAATGCCGACCGACGCGCCGATTGTGGACCTGATGCTGAGCTTGCCGATCCTCGACCTCGAGGAGACCTATGGCAATCTTCGCCAAGCCGCCAACGATACGGAGTCCAAAGACTTCAAATTTCCGGCCCAATACATGTTCAAGGGTGTGCCACATGGCTGGGGCGAGGGTCGAGACCCGGTCGAAGTGACCCTCGAAGAAATGGATAAATGGGGCGTGAAGACGGCCCTGATCGGGACTGGTCGAAGTGCCGCCAACGAAGCGATCAAGAATCACCCGGACCGTTTCGTCGGCAGCGTTCACGTGGACCCCAACGACATCATGGGCGCGGTTCGCCAAATCGAAGAAGCCCACGGTGAACTCGATGTTCGGATGGCGAGCACCTTTCCCGCCGGCAACGTTCCTCAGATCCCCATCGACGGGGCGCAGATGTACCCCTTGTATTCCAAATGCGTCGAGCTCGACATCGCGGTCGGGCTCAATATGGGCGTCCCCGGTCCGCGTGTCCCCATGGACCCTCAGCGAGTCGAGCGCCTCGACCGCGTCTGTTATGACTTCCCCGAGCTCCGACTTGTGACCTATCACGGATGCGAGCCCTGGGAAGATCTCGCAGTCAAGCTGATGCTGAAATGGCCCGGGCTCTACTACTGCACCAGCGCCTTCGCGCCCAAGCACTACCCCGAATCGATCGTCAAATACGCGAATACCCGGGGTGCGGACAAGATCATCTATGCGGGCTATTTCCCGATGGGCCTTTCGCTCGAGCGGATCATGACCGAAATGAAAGACGTTCCCTTCCGAGACCACGTGTGGCCCAAATTTCTCTACGAAAATGCGCGCAAAGTGCTGAAGCTCGACGAATAGCCTCTCCGTTAGTTCCATCAGAGCGAGAAAGGATTTCGGCATGAAAGGCTTCTTCGATTTCGATCGTTTCGAAGAGCTCCACGAGACGGGCTTTCACACCCAAGAGCCCTACCCCTTCCTGAATCCGCTTGATCTCGTCCATCCTGAGGGCTGGGAGCAGCTTCGCGCCGAGCTGCCGCCCATTGAGCTCTTCGATCAGAAATTCGGCAAGCGGCGTTATGCCGGCCAGATTCCCCACGACCGCTTCTCGCTTGAGTACGATACTTCCCTCGCCGTTTCGCCTGCGTGGAAAACGTTTATCGAAGAGCTGCGGTCGCCTCGCTACCGCCAGATCGCTTGCCGCCTCATGGGCGTACGATCGATGACCCTCCGCTTCCACTGGCACTACACCCCGATCGGGCTCGGCGTCTCTCCGCACATCGACCAGCAGCGAGAACTTGGAAGCCATATTTTTTATTTCAACTCGCAGGAATGGAGTCGAGAATGGGGCGGGGAAACGGTTCTCCTCGGCAGCGAGCGTATCTTCCGGCGGCGAGCCGCTCCTCGGTTGAATGATTTCGAGCATCGTGTCGAAGCGAATTGCGTAGGCAACCGCAGCCTCGTATTCAAAGGTCGCAAATCGGCTTGGCATGCTGTGCGCCCGATCGAATGCCCCCCCGATGAAATGCGACGCGTCTTCATCGTCGTCTACAACACGACGGAGGCGTACTGGCGCGTTCGCGATTGGTTGATCGGCAAACAGATCCAGCAGTTCTAGAGCATGCGCGCCGTCGCTCCCTGGATCTTCGCGGCCATACTCGTCGCCGCCCTTTTTCAGAGAATCCCCTTCAAAGCCGTCGTCGCGGCCGCCCAACAGGCCAACGCACCGCTCTTCATCGCGGTCGTCTTCAGCGGAGCGGTCACCTGGTTCCTCCTCGACACCCTGGCTTACCGCTTCCTCTTCTCGGTCACATCGCTCAAGGGCAATCGCCTCAGCGCCCGCCAGGCGAGATCCCTTCGCGGAATGACGTACCTACTCGCTCCCATCCACTGGAACGTGGGACAGGCCGCCGTCGCGCTTCGGCTGAAGATGCGGCATCAAGTCCCGCTCCTCGAAGGAGCAAGTAGCCTCCTTCTCTATCAGCTCCTGAGCCTCTTCGCGCTTTCGATCCTCGGCGTGACGGGCCTTCTCTTCTGGCCGCTCATCCGCGGGCAAGAAGCGACGACCAGTGCATTCCCGCTCACATCGACCGCCCTTCCCTACGCCCTCGCGATCACGTTCAGCCTCGCGAGCGGAATCGCTGGCGCGTACCTCGCTCTTCGCCGGGACCTTCCTGGATGGCCCCTCTTACGCCGCGTACAGCAAGCGCCCCTCTTCGCGGCATTCCGCACCACGCGGATTCGCGACCTCCTCATCCTCTCCCTGATTAAGATCGCCTA
Source organism: Myxococcota bacterium (assembly GCA_045106235.1). GTDB lineage: Bacteria > Myxococcota_A > UBA9160 > UBA9160 > UBA4427 > UBA4427. The sequence continues at coordinate 97,507 of JBGCEJ010000012.1, read as the reverse complement.
TCAAACCGTCTTCGCGGGCGTGTTCTTCTGTGGGCTCCATGCCTTCGGCGTCGAGATCCCCTTGACTGTGGTCCTCATCGCGACCCCCTTCATCCAAATCGCCGGCGGACTCCCGATCACACCCGCCGGCCTCGGCACCCAGCAGGCGGCGATGATCTATTTTTTTGCAGGCGCTTTTGGCGAAGCGGGCAATGAAGCGGCCGTCGCTGCGTTCGCCTTCAGCTTTCCCTTCCTGCTCTTGCTCATGAGAGGCGGCATCGGACTCTCTTACCTCCCCGATCTTCAGCGCGAGCGCATCATTCAGCGCGGCCGAGAGGACGCCGGCTCCGCAGGCACCACGGGCGCGGCAGGCACCGCTGACGCCGAAAGAAGATCCGCTAAAAGACCCGAAACGCGCTCCGCGTAGAGCGGACTCGGGTGGCGGTCCCGCGGATGTAAGCGGAGTGCTTCATCTGAAAATCCCTGCAGCGCCGGCAATGCATCGACGGTTTCGACGCCAACGTCTCGAAGCGCATCCGCCATGGCGAGATGCGCCTTCGCAAAGGGATACCCCTCCGAAATCTGAAACGGGAGAGGGAGAAGTAGAACGATGAATCGAACTTCGCTTCGCCGCGCGGCATCTGCAAGGCGCTTGATCTGATCACGCGTCGGGCGCCATGCCTCGGGTTCATGAAGGCGCTGATACCAATCCACCGTCGAATTCGTAACGTTTCGATCGGCCAGCGCGACCTCCATTAAATCGAAAACGCGAGAGAAACCGCGCTCGGCCTGCCCGATCCGCGTGGTCGCGCGGCTCTGTTCAATTCGAGTCCAGCCCGCATCGAGCATATCGTGCAGAATCGTCTCTGAATCGGCTTCCAGAGTACGGAGCGGATCATTCAGGAAGTAGCCGTATATCAGGATGTCTGGATCAAGCTGCTTCAAACTGAAGCCCGCGACCCGCATAACTTGCCTGAGATCCGTATCGCCCTGACCGAGGTTAAGGACTTCTACTTCCGGCCCCTTGGAACGAGCCTCCCGCTCCCGGAGCAGCGCTTCAAGCCGTCTCGGGTAGGACAGATGGTTCGGCAGGCCGTGCCCCACCGTAAAGCTATCCCCCACGATTGCGATCCGGCGGACCGCCCCGGGAAGCCCACGCGGCGTCGCCCGAGGTCGAAACGCACGTTCACGAAAACCGAGCGCATTCAGATCGAATTCGACGCCGTAGGGCGTATCCCTCCAGCTCTCTTCAAAATCCGCTGGATCATGCAGCCGGCGAGCGATCCGCTCACGCACAGCAGGCTCATTCAGGTCGAGATCGAACGCGCCCGTCGGGTTCTCGTCATAGCTCATGACCTTGAACCGCTCGCCCCGAAACTCCTGAAGAAAGGGCCCCGCCTTCGGTAAGGAGAGTGCACGTAGAGCAACTTCGCCCAGGACCGTGCCCAAAACCAGACCCCCTAACACGAGTCCCAAACGTACAAGAACGATGCGATACTGCTTCGTCGTCATCGCCGCCCCTCAACCCCACGGTCAAAGCCAGCTTGCCGCCGCTCCATCAGCAGGAAGCTTCCGTACCATTTGACTGGACGAAAACTCTGGCGCAAATAACGATCTAGAGACGGAGCGAATCCAGACAGAGACCGATCTTGCCGACCATCGATTGCAGCAGGCGAATAGATCACCGTCTTCGCCCGACTCCCCTCGATCGAGTCCACGAATCTCGCGGTCTCCAATTCAGAGTTCAAATATCCCGGAAAGAGCCAATCGAAGCGAGTCGGATTATCTCGCTCGGCAAGGAAATAGAGAACGGGGTACCAGGGCAGAACCAGAATCGGGTCCTTCGACTGAGTTCGCGAGCGAATCTCTCGAACGAGATCATAAAGCCGACTCCCGCTCGGGACGTATGGCCCCCCATCGGCCAAAGCCACCTTGCCTTCAATTTTTCGCGCTCCCCTGGATGCGTTATCCACGTTATGCAAGAAGCCAGAAAGCAGCAGAACGCATACGGAAACGACGAAGGGCTCCCATTGCGTTATTCGGCGCGTTAGGCGCGCCTCTTCCACTCCGCTCCCCCGCCGTAGCCGCCGGAGCAGAGTTTCTCCGCCGCGCCCTAAATAGTCGACGCCCAGCAGATAGGCCGGAACGAGCACCGGGGCGAGGTGGTAGTAATCCGACCGGCCTGTTGCGCGCAAAAACAGAATCGCGCCGAAGATGGCCATCGAAAGCCGTGCGACCCTGCGCGTCTGACTCGCCGAACCGCTCGCGTCTGAATCTGTGCCGTCGGCGGTGGCAGCAGTGGTGGCGCTCGTACTGACGGCCGAGCCTGAACCACCCAGCCCCAATCGGACGACTCCGAATTCGACGAACGTCGCGGCGTAAATCAAAATCGGAAGGTAGAACTCCCAGACGATCCAGAGGTTTTGTAGACCTACCCGAGAGAGGGAAGCGGGTAAAATTTGCAGGGGCGGGAAAGGGAGATTGAAATCGCTGCCCCCGGAATCGCCTTGGATGTATTGCCCAAAGGAGGTCCAAAAAACGGCTCGCAGCCCTTCTCCGAGCGCATCGCTTAAGGCGTAGAAAACTCCGAACGGCAAGATCACGAGAGCCGCGCCCAGGGCAATCCAGCCGGCTTGCCGCCCCCCCGAACGATTCAGACCAGAACTCAAAAAAACCACCGCGGCGAGCGCAGCAACGAGCGCAACGAAAGGCACCAAGCGAAACATCAGAGTCAGACCAGTAAGCAGACCGATGCCTAACAACCGCCTTCGCGAAAGAGTCTCTTGAGGGCGACCCAAAATCAGAAGCATCGCGCAGACGGGAAAGACCGAATACAAATAGCTGTAGTGACAGCGCTCGATCAGCGACTCCCATCCTGTCACCGCGACCAGCATCCCCGCGAGCCATGCCCAGCCCGGCGCCATTACCTTTCGCGCCCAGCCATAGGCCGCGACTGCGCAGGCAAGGGTCATCACAACATGAAAAGACCGAACGACAATCAGACTTTGCCCAAAGATCTCAAAAAGGGCGGCGACGGCGTGGAAACTTGCCGGTGGATAAACCGAGTAGACGTCTCGATAGAGAACATCCCCACCCACCAAGCGCCGAGCGGCGTTGGCGAGATGCCCTTCATCGATCAGCCCAATCCCTTCCCGGAGAAAGGTGAGCTGGTAGGCAGACCCGATCAATAGAATCAGCCCGACAGAAATGAGGTCGTACCGACGCGACGACATAAGATCCTGAGTCGAAACCGCCTGAAGCCGAAACGGGCTACTGCGGAAGGCCTTCATACTACACCGCACAGCCGTCCCGACTCGTAAAAATCAGCGCCGATCGAACGCGGCTCCGGTATCGTCCTGCCTACGCGCCATGAAAGGTGCGGGCTCTTGTAATTCATGATGCAGCGGGCGTAACGCGTGAGCGAAAATGACAAGGAAATGCTCTCCTCGCTCAGCGCGGACCTAAAAATTGGCCGGCGGCGGCTCGCCGGGGCGCCCGCCATCCTGGGCGTCACGCTGCTTGCCTTTGCCCTCCGCGCAATCTACCTCGTCCGGGCCTGGCCCAATCCGGCGCTGCAGCTCCCGCTGATCGATGCCCGCGCCTATCGCGATCGCGGCCTCGAAATCGCCGGGGGTGACTGGGTCGGGACGGGCGTCTACTACCTCGATCCGCTCTACCCCTACTTTCTCGCCCTCGTCTATTCAGTCGTACCCCCAAACACCGTCTATGTACTCCTTGCCCAGGGGCTCCTCGACAGCGCCTCGGTCGCGGTCCTGATGCTGATCGCGCGACGCGTCTTTGACGATCGCGCCGCCCTCGTCGCGGGCGGGATCGCCGCCACTTACAAGCTCTTCTTTTTCTATGACGGCTTGCTGCTGAAGGCCCCCGTCATGATCTTCCTGATGGTCGTTGCGCTCTATTTCGTGACCCGAGCCGTCGAGCGCGGGGCGCCTGACATGAACGCGCCCGATGCATCGATCCGGCCGCTGATGGCCTGGGTTCCGGCAGGCTTCTTCCTCGGCCTCTTCGCCCTCACTCGCGGCAACTCGCTGCTCTTCGTCCCCGCCCTCGCCCTTTGGATCCTGCTTTTCGGCGCCCGAGAACACCTCCTTATCCGCCGTACTCTGCTCGGGAGACGAATTCTCGCCATCCTCTTTCTGGGGATCGGGCTCGCCGGCGCCCTGCTCCCTGTCGGCTTTCGAAACTACGCCGTGGGCGGCGATTTTGTCTTGCTCAACAGCCAAGGCGGGCAGAATTTCTACATCGGACATTTCCGAAAAAACCAAACCGGGACCTACCTCGCGCCCCCCTTCCTCCGTCCCAATCCCGATGTGGAGGAATCTGATTTCGCAGCCGAGGCCGCTCGCCTCACAGGGCGGGATGATCTTCAGCCCAGCGAAATTTCAAGTTTTTGGCTCCAAAAGGGCTTCGAAGAAATCGCTGCCGATCCTGGGCAGTTCCTACGCCATACCGTCAGAAAAGCGCTCGTCTTTGCCAACCACTACGAAATCCCTGACAACGCAAGCTACGAGTATTTCCAGAAGCATGTCTCCTCCATGCTGAACCTGCCTTTCCCGACCTACGCTGCGGTTCTGCCTTTCGCCCTGGCCGGGATGTTCCTCGCAATCCGACGCCCAATGGCGCAGGTCCTCATCCTCTTCTTTTTCGCCTACGCCTCAGGCCTGCTCATCTTTTTCAATCTCTCCCGGATGCGCTTACCGGTTGTGCCCGTCGCGATCCTCTTCGCCGGCTTCGCCCTCGTCCAGCTCTGGAGCTTTGCGCGCGCCCGAGACCTTCGCCGCCTAGCAGCCCCCTTACTCATCGTCCTCGTCATGATCCCCGTCACTCAACTGGACCTCGTCTATCAGGAACTCAGCATCCGGTACTTCAATCTCGGAACGGGATTCGAGCGCGTCAGCAACGAACATTGGTATCGCCATGAAGCGCTTCGAGAAGAAGGCAAAGAAAAATCCGCTCATGCGGAAGCGGAAGCCGCGCTGACCCAACGCCTCTACGCTGAAGAACAGTTCCAGCTTGGGCTTTCCTCTTTCCCCGACTACAAACGGCTCCAGAATCAGTTGCGGGACTCGATCCTTACCCGCGTCCTTCAGCTCGAAACCATGGGCCGCGATAAGGCTGTCGTCCAGGCGGCGCTCCAGCTCATCCGAGCCTTTCCCGACTTCCCTCCAGGCTACGCACGCCTAGGACTCGCCTACGAGCGACAAGGCCAATACAATTTCGCTGCGCAGTCCTTTCGCCGTACGCTGCAACTGATGCCGAATAATCAGGCTGCGAAAGCGGGGCTGCAGCGCATTCGAAACCGAAACACGCCGGAATAACATCTCCCGAAGTCGAACTCAAAGGATTCATCGCGATGCCAGGTACTTCAGCAAGCACAAAGAACGCAAACGGCGGCTTCAAGCTCGGCTATATCCCGCCGATGACGAAGGGCATTACCGATGATCGCGCCTATGTGATTCCCTTTGTGGAGATGCTTGAGGAACAAGGCGTTGAGTCGGTCTGGACCGTCGAGCATGTGATCATGGCCGAAAACTACGAACCGCTTTACCCCTACTCCGCCGACGGGAAAGCGCCGACGGCCCCTGACACACTCATGCCCGACCCCCTCGAATGGCATGCTTTCGCGGCCGCGCGGACCGAACGCATCAATCTAGGAACTGCCGTGCTGATCGCCTCGCAACATAGTGCTGCCATTCTGGCAAAGCGGGTCGCGACCCTCGACGCGCTCTCGGGCGGGCGGCTGCGACTCGGAGTGGGGATCGGTTGGCAACGCGAGGAGTACGAAGCCATAGGTGTCCCGTACCGAGACCGCGGGCGGCGACTCGACGAAACCATCGAGGCGATGCGCGTGCTCTGGCGAGAGGACGTGGCGACGTATCACGGGAAACACGTTCAATTCGAAAACGTCCATATGGATGCACGGCCAGCCAACCCGGAGGGTGTCCCGATCCTGATCGGCGGCAGCTCTGACTTCGCCGCGCGCCGGGCGGGGCGGCTCGGAGACGGCTGGTACCCCTACGTGATCTCGCCTGAGGATTTCGCGAAGGGCGTCGAAACAATCGCAGCGAGTGCGAAAGAGGCAGACCGCGATGCATCGAAAGTCGAGCTGTCAATCTGGCCCGCCAGCTTCGATTTCACAAAGACCTTCGACCTCGAATTCGTGAAAGCGTACACGGACGCGGGCGCAAGACGCATCATGGTCAGCAATATGGAGGCCCAAACCGTCGACATCGCCGAACAACGCGACTGGATCCGTCGCTACCAAGACGAAATCCTCTCGAAGCTCTAGCCCTCGCTGGTGCTCGGTGACGAACTCATCAGCTTTGAGACCGCTTCCTCGACGACGGTCCCCTCAAAGAATCCGGGGTCCGACTCAGCCCACATCGTCGCCGCATTCACGAAGGTGAAATCGCGAAAATCGTCTTCAGTGAGCAGCCCCGCCTCGACCAACTCCCAAGCTTCCTCGACGGTCTCGCTCATATCCGTGACATCCCAATGGCCGATATCCGAACTGAAAATGGCGCGAAGCTGAGCGCCCATGGGATTGATCTTTCGATTGAATCCCACCGCATTCATCGGGTCATCCGCTTCGCATCCGAATCTGAAATTGCGCTCGAAGATCGTCTTCAGATCCTCGGCACTCTGAATGCCCGCGCCTGCGAAATCGTCGTGAAACAGTCCGGGGCCAGAGAGATGCGAGAGCCCTTCCTCGAGTTCATCGAGGTGCTTCTTAAAGCGTGGGGATCCGTGGCTCTCAAAGAGCGCGCGGACCTGCGCCCGATCAATTGAATCCGGATCGTACGCATGAATTCCGGGCAAGCCGCGCTTCTCAAAATGCCCGATCAAATCCGAGTAGAGGTTCGCCGCCCAAGCCACGCCACCCTCGAGAAAAGCGCAGCGCAGTTCAGGGAAACGCTGAGGCACCCCATGCATCACCATCGTCCGGCAAGTCGCCTCCCCCGCCTGCGCGAAGTTCCCGATATGGTTGTAGACGTAGTTGGATTGCGAAGTCCGACTCCCCCAGCCCATCGCACTCGAATGGAAGGTCGGCGACACCCCGAGCTCCACACATTTCGCCCAAACCGGGTCGTAGTCATACGGGCTCTCAGGACCGAAAGCATCGATCCAACGCGCCCCTCCCGGCGCGTTCGCATCGGCGCCGTCCAGAGGTCGGTAGACCAACCCGTTCAACAAGACGGCCTTCAAGCCGAGCTCGTTCCGGCAATACTCAAGCTCGCGAATCGCTTCTCCGGGCTCGTACATCGGAATCATCGCCACCGGCGTCAGCCGATCCGAATACGGCGCGTACATCTCCGCCGCACACCGATTGAAGGCGCGAATCGAAGCGTTGCGCAATTCGGTCTGCGAAAGCGCCATCGCCGTGAGGCCCATTGTCGGATAGAGCACCGCGTAGTCGATGCCGAATTCATCGAGTCGCTCATACAATAAGTGCGGCAGCATCCCCGTCGCGCGGTCCAGAGAATTCTTCGCCGGATAGGGCCACCACGTCAGCTTAAAGAGGCCCATCGCACGTCGCTCATCCGGCGAAAGCGAATCGAGCTTCGCCGCGGCGCCCAGAACCGCATCAAATTCCGCAGCCAGTTCGCGGCCACCTTCTTCTACCAAAAAGTCCCGCACGGCCGGCAAGAACTCAATGATATGCCCATCCGCATCAATCACGGGATGGCCCTGCTGTTCGCGCACCGCGCGGGAGGAGAGATGGGACATATGGCTTTCTCCGCTGACTTAAGCTGAGCCAAAACGCTACATCGCAGAACCCGCCCACGCCCGTCGCGAATCGGCTTGCCGGGGCCCTCTCAAAACCGGATCATGCGTCCATGGCTCAAGATCCCAATCGACTCCCCCTCCGTATCGGCCTTGTGGGCACCGGCTTCCTCGCGAAAACACGCGCCCGCTGCTGGGCCCGAGTGCGCAACGCCGAAATCAGCCGCGTCGCCAGCCGAACTCCCGATGCTGCCGCGGACTTCGCCCGCGAGTACGCCCTGCCCAATCCCGCAGGCTCTGTCGCCGAACTCTTGGCCGACCCCGAAATCGATGCGGTCGATGTGTGCGTGCCGAATGCCGCCCATCGAGAGATTGCCGTCGCGGCCGCCGAGGCAGGAAAGCACATCATCTGCACCAAGCCTCTCGCCGCCTTCACGGGTCACAGCGGCGATTTCACCGACGTTGCCGAGGTTGCCGAAACCAACCCTTTCGAGATGTGGTCTGCTGCCGAAGCGGAAGCGCGCGCGATGGAGGGGGCGGCAAGAGAACACGGCGTCCAGCTCTGCTACGGGGAGAACTGGATCTACGCCCCGCCGCTCCGCCGGGCGGCAGAACTTCTTGCCGATGCGGACGGCGTCCTCCTCGAGATGCGCGGCGGGGAAGCGCATTGCGGATCTCACTCGCCCTACGCGAAACAGTGGCAGCATACGGGCGGCGGAGCGCTGCTCCGACTCGGCGCTCACCCTGTCGGCGCGATGCTTCATCTAAAACGCCAAGAAGGGCTGCGAAGAAGCGGTGCTCCCGTCCGACCGATTGCCGTGCGCGGCGACGTTGCGGACCTGACAAAAGCAGCGGGACTCGATCCCGCAAAAACCTCCGTCGCCACGGGCTGGGTCGATGTGGAAAATTGGGGCAGCGTCTCCATCGAATTCGAAGACGGGACCCGCGGCGTCGCCTTCGGCAGCGATAACCGCCTCGGCGGCATGCGCAGCGAACTCGAACTTTTCGCGTCGAATACCACGCTGCAATGCAACCTGAGCCCGGTCGACCAACTCCGCGCCTATGCGCCCCATGACCAGGTTTACCCGGACGCGGACCTCATCGAAAAACAGAGCACGACCGCAGGCTGGAGCACGCCCATGACCGACGAGGATTGGACCTCAGGGCAGCTCGGCATGTGTGAAGCTTTCGCCGAAGACCTTCTCGCCGGCCAAGCGCCCGAATCGGACGCCTGGCTCGGCATTGAAGTCACGCGCGTCATTTACGCCGCCTATGCTTCAGCCCGCGAAGGCCGTCGCGTCGCGCTCTCCGAAATCAGCGCCTAACCGCAGATAGAGCACAGACCGGGCACAGCCCTAACGCAGGGAAGAGAGCTTCACGACCTTCGTCTCAGGCCTCTCCGGGGTCTCGGTCGGAAACACGTAGCGCCAGTAGATATTCCCGCGGCTCCGCCCCTCGGTATCGAGCCAGTTCGGCACGCCCGGATCCTTGTGGGCAACGACCATCTTGAAACTGCCATCGTCTTCGTAGACGACCTGATTCCGATTCAGCGAAATCTGCCGATTGGCGAAATCGTAGCTTTGCATGAAGGCGTTCCAGATCACGACGTTCGCAAAGCGACACGGCGGGAACTTGCCCGTAATCACAAGCGCCTCGTCCTTCTCGAGTTCATAGTAGGCCGAGTTATACCAGGCATGGGTATTTCCGTAGGCCTGGTCACCACTTGCCGACATCCATTGCCCCGGCGCTTTGAACTGATTCGGAACGAGCGAGACCCAGCCTAACGCTGCCGCCATCTCCGGCGTGGTTCGCGTAAAGGTCATCGCCGCATGTTCACCGACAAAGTTGGCGACCCACTCGAGATGCTCCGCTACTTCTTCGTCGCCGCGGTAAGGCTTAAGCGGCTTCGGATCGACGACCTCGATTTCAATCGGCACAACCCGCCCCGGCAAGGCCGCCACACTCTGGCGCGATTCATGGTAGTGACGCGTCGTAATTTGGCTTGCGCCCTTCTCGAGCTTGAGCCAGTTGCCTCGCCGCGGCTTGCGGCGGCTCACCGTAATTTCGTAGCTGCCGTCGGGCGCAATCTCCATGTCGAGATCGCTGATCGCCGCGATCGAACCGCGCGCGGCATGCCCCTCGGTACTGCCCTTCTCGACCGTGAACGAGGTAAACGTGGCCGCGGCCGCGTTGCCCTTGATCTTGTAGGTCTGGTCATCCCTAATCGCTGCAAAGTAGTAAACGGAATCCGGATTGCAGCCGAGCAGCTTCCGCGTCGGCGTCACGTAGGGTCGGAAGACCGGCCGATTCGGCTTCGCCTCGAGCCAAAAGTCGAGGCCGGTATAGAGGATATGCGCGAGCGCACGTTCCGCCTCAGCGAGTTCCTCCTCGGTGTACCCGGATTCGGGCGTCAGGAAACGCTCTTCGACGCCCCGAATCGTATCAAGCAGTTTATGCATCGCCTTGCGCGCTTGCGAAGCGTTCGCCGACGTTTCGTGATGCGCCGCCCCCGCTGCGGAAGCGCCCAGCGTCGTCGTCATCGCAGAAAGGCTCGTCGCCATCCCGCCAGCCACACCCACACTCTTGATAAAATCGCGTCGATCCATGTCTTCTCCCTCGGCCTCGTAGAAAATGAGTCTCCCGAGACGATGGAGAGCGCAGACCCGAAATGCAAGAGCCCCGCAGCGCCCTAGTTGCGCCGTAGTCGCGCCGTAGTCGCGCCCTAGCCCGCGCGATTAGCGCGGCGCGGAGAGCCCGGGCGTGGTCGCCGTGCCCGTCTGCCCAACCGCGCCGAAGACGCGCTGAAGGAGCGCCGTCGAGCGGGCGCCGGGATCCTGCCTAATCCGCGCCTCTTCCTTCGCGAGTTCACCAAAAAGCGCGTTCAGCGTTTGATCCGAAACGTAGGCTTCGAGATCCACCGCGGGGGGCTTCGTGAAGGGAATCTGCTGGTAGCGCGCCACGAGATCCCGGTAGACCGTATAGACCCCCACCTTCTGCATCGCATTCGCCGCGATCGGCCGGAAGCGATTCTGCAGCTCCGCCGATGTCCGCGCCTTGAAATACTGCGTCGCGGCATCCTGCGGTCCGTTCAGGATTTGGAATGCGTCCGCGATGGTCATGCTCGAAATCGCCGAAGCGAAAACGGGAACCGCTCGGGAAGCGGCCTCCTCTGCCGCCAGATTCATCGAGTTTTCCAGGGCATCGACCTGAGCAGAAAACCCAACCGTGCGCGCGACTTCCGCGATCCGTCCCATCTCTCCAGGAATCCGAAGCCGAAGAACGGACGAACGAGAAAAACCGCCCTCCGCGGAAAGCGTCGAAGTGGTCCGCTGCGTCCCGATTTCAAGCGCTTGTTTAAGTCCGTTCGCGACGGTCGCTTGATCGAGCGGCATCCCCGCAGCGAGCACCCGCCCAAAATCGACGCCCTGAAGCTCGGCGCAGCCGGTTTGAAGTCCCATCAGGAAAGAAGAGAGTGTGATCAAAATGACAAGACGAGCGCGAGATCGCGACATGAGGCCTCCGGAATCGGTGATGAGAGCAGGATCGTAGCCGAAGCCGGCGCCCCGGAGCATTGTCGAACTCAAAACTGTCCTCGGTCTGACGATCGCCGCCTCCTTCACCTTGCCCCTCGCCTCAGATCGCCGAGACTCTCGAAAGGGGGACGAGAGGGATGCAGGGCAATACCCGAGGCAGCCGAAAAACCGCAATTGTGACCGGCGCATCGTCCGGGATCGGCGAAGCCACAGCGCGCGAGCTTGCTCGGCGGGGCTTCGACATCGCGCTCATCGCACGTCGAGAGGACCGGCTCAACCTCCTCGCAAAGGACCTCGAGGCCCTCGGCGCGCGGGCGTATCCGATCGCCGCGGACCTCGCCGAAGAAGACGAAACCGAGCGCGCGGCGCAGGAGGCGATCGAGTCCCTCGGCCGCGTCGATGTCCTCGTGAACAATGCGGGCTACAGCCCGGGAGCCGCTCTAGAGCAGGTCTCCCGCACAGCACTCCGACACATTTTCGACGTCAATGTCCTTTCCGCACTCCACCTCGCCGGCGCGGTTGCGCCGCTCATGCGCGAACAAGGGTCAGGCCGCATCATCAATGTCGGCTCACTTGCCGGGGCCGTCCCCGCGCCGCTCGCCGTCCCCTACTCCTCGACGAAAGCCGCGATCAAAATGGCGACCGAGTCCTTGAGGCTCGAGTTGTCTCAGTTCGGCATCCGCGTGACGCTCATCGTCCCTGGATTCGTGGATACAGCCGTCTTCGACAACGCGCGCGAGGGCTCGCAGCATCTTCGAGACGACCCCACAAACCCCTACCAAAAACTCATGTTCGACCTCGACGACCTCGCCAAGAAGAACCTGGCCAATCCACTCCAACCAGAGACCATTGCCGAGGTGATTGCCAAGGCCGCAACCGAAGAGAATCCGAAAGCGCGCTACTACGCGCCGCTCTCCGCCATGCTCCAGAGCTTCTTTCTCTCACTCATGCCCGCACGCTGGCTCGACACGATTCTCAGTCGCGTGTACAAGCTCCCGCCCAGCTAGACGATCAGAGACATTAGGCGAACGGCTCTGCCTCGACGCCGAAGCGCTCGCGATAGCCCTTAAACGCCGAACTCACGGCCTCTTCCTCAAGTGAAAAGGCTTCAAGACTGTATCGATGCGTCCCGAACTCATCTTTCGGATGGACCTCGAGATAGTTCTTCATTCGGCCGCGGGCAACATCGCTGAGATCGAGATCGAAATGCCGGTAGATCCCTTCCACACAGGCGATCGGATCTGAAACGATTTCACGCATGGAGAGATCAAGAATCTGGGCCTCGCGCTCGGGATGTCGATCGCGCGCGCGCATCCCCTGCTCGAGCAACGTCGGCCAAACATGCATCATCTGCTGGCCGACCCGGGCGGGATCGACATCGTCCGAGGCCACAATGCGCATCGTGTATTCGAGATTGGCGACCGAAGGAATCACGCGCACAGGATCGCGATGCGTCTGGACCACCATCGCGTCCGGATACGTCTCGAAGAGCGTGTCGATCGGACCAAGATGCCCCGGTGATTTCAGAATCCAGCGCTCGCCGCGATGGCGCGACTGAAGATGCTGCAAAAAACGGCGATGATGCGCGTAGGTCGCGGTCATATCTTGCTGCAGCAGCCATTCGTCATAGCGCTCGACGTCGAAACACATCTGAAAACGTACGCTCATGAACTCGGAGGCGGTGGGCACAATGCATTCCTGAGGCATCAACGCGCCCACGGGATGAATCGCCTGAAAACCCGGCGCAAGCTGCCCCAACTGCTCGAATCGACCGCGCGCCTTCTCGATCCGGGGATCCGTGTGATAGGTCGCGGTTTCTGGCGGCGGGCACGGATCGTCAATCTCCCAAGAAAGCGGCGCGCGGTTGCCCGGATCTTCTGCGAGTAGGCCGTATAGGAGCGTTGTCCCCGTGCGCGGAAGCCCCAGGATAAAGAGCGGGCGACGCACTTCCTCCTCCGCAAGCTCTGGATGTTCGTTCCGGTAGGCCGTCAGCTGCAGGCGATGCGTCAGCAGTTCCAAGATCTGGCGCTTCGCGAAAAAGCGACCGAAGAGCGTCAGTCGGCCATCGGTTTCCAGGGCTTCGACCAGCTTTTCGAGCCCCGGCTGAAAGCTATCCGGCCCGAAATCCGAAAGCCCCGCCTGCTTGGAGGCCGTTCGCATCAGCCCTGCAGCGCTCAAATCGATGGGCGTCACGCCCAGAAGCGACAAGCCACGACCGGCGGCATTCATCATACGAATCGGCAGCGGTCGAAAAGGCTGCTGAAGGATTTCCGTTGCTTCGGACACTGCGGGAATTCTCCTCGGTCTCTCTGCGATGCTCGCTTGGAGGGAAGGGCGAGAGCGAACGCGTAGGGTAGAACGATCCTTGCTCGGATGCCGTGATCCTTGAACGCCTCGCGCCCGACTTGATCGCCGCCGCAGTCCAATGTGCGCGCGAGCGAGGCCTCTGTCGCTCGCGCTAGAGCGCCGTCTCCACTTCGCGCAGCGCCTCTCTGAAGCGAGCGATGCGCCGCAGCTTGATGTCCTCAAAGCCCCGCACATCCTCAGGCAAATGCGCCAACCGAATCGCGGCCTCCAAATTCCCAGCCGACAGCTTCTTCATCACACGTTCAAGCGCGGCGCGGTACTCCCCGGGCAGAGCCCGCTCGATTTTCCGAAGCCCGGCGTAGCCGAAGGGATCGAAAGCCGTGCCTCGAAGGGCGCGCCCCCGCGCCAGCAACCGCATCAGCGGCATCGCCCCGGTTCCGATCGAGATCTTCCGGTTGAGGCCCATCGCTCGCAGCAGCGGCGGATGAAGCTTCCACGCGACCTTCCCCTCACCACCCGCGATCTCCCTCGCCTCGGCAAGCGCCGCCTCGTCCGTCATCAGCCGCGCCACCTCGTACTCGTCCTTGTAGGCGATGAGCTTGAAAAGCTGTGCAGCGACTTCGTCCTGAAACCTCCGGCTTTCGGGAGCCACGCCGCGTTCCGCGTCCGCCGCCGCCTCGACGGTGGCGAGCCAGGATCGCGCGGGCGTCATCCCGCCCCAAGCCACCAGCTCCTGCGCAAAAAGGCGCAGCCGCGCAGCGGCCTCCGCATCCCCTCTTGCGAGCGCCTCGACACGCGACGCGAGCTCCGGCGCCAGGGGAGACTCGGTACCGGCTGCCTGAACCGAAGACTCTGCCCCCTCTGCCGGGCCGGCACCAGCACACGCCTCGCGCCGCGCGACTGCGACACGCTCCGGCGACGCGACTTGGACGCGCCCCCAACCCAACGCGGCCAAATTTGCATCCACCGCCACTGCGTTCAACCGAATCGCTTCTTCGAGGCGCTCAGCCGACACAGGCAAGCAGCCCGCCTGAACCGCCATCCCGACAACGAATAGATTCGCCGTCGTCGTCTGGCCAAACAGATCTTCTGTTATGCCCTCGGCATCGGCCCAGAACTGCGATGCCGAATCCGTCCGCCCCGCAATCCGTTCGACCAGAGCCTCAACCGAAGGGAGCGTGAGATCCAGATGGGTGATCATCTCTCCGGTCGGTGTCGCCGAGGTCGAGCCCACAACCGTCGTCCGGCCCGCGTCCGCAGTCAGCAAGCCCTTATCCGAGGCGGCCACGAGCTGATCAAATGCGAGGAGCAGATCCGCCTGCCCTTCCCCCAGTCGGTTCGTCGCCGTCGGTGCCAGACGAGAGAGCCGAAGGTCGCTCACTACAGGGCCCGCCTTCTGCGAAAGGCCAATCTGGTCGAGCCCCCGCACCTGGTAGCCATCCAACATCGCCGCCGTTCCGATCACCTGGGCGACGGTCACAACGCCTGTCCCGCCGATGCCGGTGATGCGCATCGCGAATTCTTCGTCAGAAACCCGGAGCGAGGGGTTCGGCAACTCCGTGAGGTCGGGAACGGGAAACGAAGGGGGAGACGCAGACGAAGAGGCGGACGAAGAGGCAGACGGAGCCGCCGCCGCTTTTTCAGATTGTTGCGGAAGCGTGACCGTCATGAACGAAGGGCAGTCGCCTTCGAGACAGGAATAGTCGAGGTTGCAGGTCGTCTGATCGATTTCCGTTTTGCGGCCGAAGGGCGTCTCAACGGGCTGAACCGAAAGGCAATTGCTCACCTGGCCGCAGTCGCCGCAGCCCTCGCAAATCCGAGAATTGATCACAACACGACGCGGCGGGGCCTCGACCCGGCCGCGCTTCCGTGCGCGCCGCAGCTCCGCGGCGCAGGCCTGATCGTGAATCAGCACCGTCGTTCCTTCGACCCGCGCAAGAACCTCCTGCGCTTCAAGCAGCCGCTCTCGGCCCCAAACCGAAACCGCCGCCGGTAAATCTCCGGGCGCATAACGTCCCGGATCATCCGTCGTCACGAGAACCTGCTGAACGCCTTGGTTGAGAAGATTGGCGGCAAGCTCACGAACGCCGATCTGACCTTGAGGCAGCTGCCCTCCGGTCATCGAAACCGCGCCGTTGTACAAAATCTTGTACGTGACATTCACACCCGCGGCGACCGAGGCCTGAACCGCCAGCTGTCCCGAATGAAAATACGTCCCGTCGCCGAGGTTCTGAATAAAGTGCTCGCGCGCAACGAAATCGGACATTCCGACCCATTGCAGCCCTTCATTCCCCATACAGCCGAGCCCGCCGATATCGCCGACCCGGTCCGAGTCCATCAACAGGGCCATCGTATGGCAACCGATCCCCGCGCCCACAAGCGATCCCTCAGGCACTTCCGTACTTCGGTTATGCGGACAGCCCGAGCAAAAGAACGGCTTGCGAACCACGTTGAGCGGAATAGGCGCGGCTTCCGAGGCGCGCTCCGGCGAAATCCGGTCCGCGAGACGATGCCCCAACCGGCGACGCATCACGGGAATCAAGAGATCGGCATCGAGCGCACCATGCTCTGGCACCAGAAGCGCGCCCGTCTCATCCAGCTTCCCCACGATCCGCGGTCGTTCAGTCAGAGCATAAAGCGCGTCCTTCACGAGCGATTCGAGATTCGGACTCTTCTCCTCGATCACGAAGACTTCTTCGAGACCGCGCGCGAATGCCTGCACAATCTGAGGATTGAAAGGCATAGGCATACCCATATTCAAGATCCGAATCCCGGATTCGCGAATCGCCTGATCTGAACCAAGACCGATTCTCGCAAAGGCCTCGCGCACCTCACGGTACGTGATCCCAGACGAAATAATCCCGATCCACGCGTTCTCCGGATTCACCGTGACCCGGTTCAGCCCGTTCAGCGAAGCATATTCACGCGCGAGGGGATATCGCACTTCAACGATCTCACGCTCGACATCCAAAGTCCGCGGCGTCAGCAAATTTCCGCTCGGCGTATGCGCGTACGCCTGCCCATCCAGCTCCGGAAGAACGGGCGAAATCCGGTCGGGGGAAAGCGAAATCGTGGCCGTCGCATCCGCGACATCCGCAACGATCTTCAACGCGCTCCAAAGCCCCGTCGCCCGGGACAGCGCAATCGCATGGCGCCCGAAATCCAGCGCTTCCGCGGGATCCCCCGGATAGAAGAGCGGCACATGCATATCGCCGAGCACGCCCGCCGAAGAAGAAGGAATGGTCGAACTCTTCGCGGCGGGATCATCCCCCACGATCGCGACCGCCCCGCCATGACGAGCACTCCCGGTGTAGACCGCATGGCGAAGCGCATCTGCTGCCCGGTCCACCCCTGGCGCCTTCCCGTACCAAAGCCCAAGGACCCCGTCGTAGAGGCAGTCGGGCTGAGCCGCAGCCAGCTGCGAACCCATCACGGCACTCGCGCCGTATTCCTCGTTCATCCCCGGCCGACAGGTAATCGGAAGCTCCGGCGCGAGCCGTGCGGCGGCGGCAACCGCGCCGTCATAGCCGCCCAGAGGCGATCCGGGATAGCCCGAGACAAAGGCAGCCGTATTCAAGCCGTTGCGCCGATCGACGCGAAGCTGCTCCAGGGGAAGCCGCGCAAGCGCTTGGATCCCCGTCAGAAAGACAACGCCTTCATCTGACAGATACCGATCATTCAGCGAATAGCGCCGATCCCTCTCCTGCATTACGCCCCCCAAAATGCGTTCAGTGCGAAAGGCCTGCCTCTCGAATCGTGCGGTCAACGCCCGCCCAGACATCCTTTTCACCGCGGAACGTCACATGCCCCCCGTTGTACCAAACGATCTCCGGCTCATCCCAATGTCGCCAGAGATCACGCACATGATCGGGCGTGACCAGCCGGTCCGCGGTCGCCCCGAAAATCATTCGCCCGGCCAGCGGAACCCGTGGCTTCAGGGTCAGAGGCGAGACCACTCGCATCACTTCGCGGATCCGGTCGAGGTCGAATCCGGCTTCTTCCGCGTATCGAAACTGATGGGCAGCGCCGTGGCGCGAGACCATCCGGGGGATATCTGCGAGCGGAATCCCCGGGATCGCACACGAGAGCCCTTCGGCCACGCTCGCAAAAAGTGCGGTCGTATAGCCGCCGAGCGAGAGCCCGATTGCTCCGACGCCCGGCGCTTCCTGCGCCTTCACCCAAGAAAGCAGTCGGCGCATATCCCAAATCGACTGAGCCTCAGCATGCACCGTATCGAGGACATCGAGCCCCAGGAAGCCCGTCCCGGAATGCCAGCTGATTTTGCGCGGACCGTGGAGCGGAAGAACGGGAATCACAACGTTCAGACCGAGTCGCTCATGGAATCGCTCGAAGAGCCCCACGTCGATGGCCGCGTGCCCCATGCGGTATCCATTCGTGCAGATCATCCAGGGACGGGGCGCCCCTTCATGTCGCATCACGTAGGCATGGGCATCGACCGTCGGCGCGTATCCAAGCCAGCGCTCTCGGCCAGGCTCCTGCGCCGGCGGTGCGTACCCGCTTTCAAAACGCATGAATTCAATATCGCGGCCCCCGGCCTTCCCCTTCTTGATTTCAGGATCGACCAGGTCCGGCGGCGTTTCGTGATAGGCCTCTGGCTTCTCAATCAAGCCTTTTGCCGAAAGCTGTGCGTGCAGCGCGTCGACCTCTCCCATCACCCGCGCGAGCGTTCCGTCCAAAGCGAAGCCGCTTGAACCGCTGAATTGTTCGAAGCCCAGAATCGCTTCATCGAGGGCGACCTTTGCTCCGAGCGCCGCCGAAGGCTTCGGATCCGGAACCGCATCGTGATGGGGCTCCAGTTGCAGCGCCATTCGCCCCGCGCCCCAGCCCGCGCCGAGCGCAGCCCCGAGAAGCAGAAGGCCGCTCCCGAAACCGACCCCGAACATGTAGGGGAGAGACAACAGCGCCCCGACCAATCCGGCAAACGCGCCGATCTGCGTCGCCCGCTGATCTCCAGGCCAAAACAATTGCGAAACGCCGGATCCCAGCATCAGCCCCCCCAGCACCAGAACCGGCAGCGAAGCCACAAAGCCAAGCCCAGACGCCGCGCTCAACCAAATCAGGCCCCCCGCAATCCCCAGTGCTGACCATTTAGAGAAGAGAGGCTGTTCAAACACGCGCGGTTCCTTTGGTTGCGAAGTCGAAGTGGCAAGATCAGTCGGCCAGATCGAGGAGTCCGGAAATCAGAGAGGTCGGTCTGCAGTCGAGGTTAGCGAAAGCGGCCCTTATGCCCTTGGGGCGTTTCCATAGGTTCTCCTGGAGGCTTTTGTCCGCCGACAAAACACACTTAACCATCTGTTTATATTGCACTTTCCGATCTTTCAAGACGTTCTGTCGGGACATCGGACAAAACGCCAGGGCGTTCCCCTTCTTCCGCCTTGCTAGCCTTCGCGCGATGCAACCTGATTCCTGCTTTAGGCGTTGCGATGTCCGGGCCTTTTATGGCGCCCGAACTGGGCAACGCCGCACGCTCGGGGCGAGCTGCGGACTGGCGCTCGCGCTCGGCATCGCATTCGGCCTTGCCCTCGCCTCCCCCGCATTCGCGCAGAACCCCATCGTCAAAGCACTTCAAGCCGACGCGGCACCGAACACGGCAGAGCGAGACGAACAGGCGGAGAGCGACGAACGCCCTGAACTCCGACTTGTCGAGGTGGAAGCTGCCTTGGTCGAGGCGCGGGAACGCCAAGCGATCCTCGAGCGCCCACCCTCGATCGGAGCGGAGAATGTCAGCCTTCCTTCCGAGACCATGCTGCCCTCCGAAGCAGCGGAGCAAAATACCCGACTCATCCGCGTCCTGGAGCAGCGCCGAGAAGCACTCCTCAAGGCCCGGGACCTTGAGGCTGGCCGAGCTGCAATCGAGTCCGGTCTTGCCCGAGACCCCAGCGAACTCTTCGGAACCCCGCCTCCTTTCCCCGTCCCGATCCTAGACGGCGTACGTCAAGCCTGGCGAAGCGCTGTCCAGCGCGAAGAACAAAACCGAGACGTCGTCGAAGATCGACGCGCAAACGTGAAGCTCGCCAAGGATCTGGTCGAGAAGCAGAACAAGAATCGACGCCGCATCCGGGATGCTCTGAAACGCGAGGGCGGAGAGGTCGAGCGCATCCGTCTGAGCGCTGAACTCCGCGCCGTGGATGACCAGGCCCGCGTCGCCGAAGAGCAGGCGGCGCTCGCTGAACAACGTCTGAACAACGCGACCGTCGAGCTCGAAATCGAAGAAATCGCCAGTACACAAGCCAAGGCCGCCCTCACATGGGTCGAGAACCATCTCGCCCCACGCGACGCCGATCTCGCAGAAGCCATTGAGCGGCTCGACCGCATCCGACTCGAGCTCGAGCGTGAAATTGAGATCGCACGCGCGCGACTATCCTCCGCTGAAAACACACTCCGCGCGGTCGAAGAGCGCGCCGTCCGACTCACGAGCGAGGCCCAGTCCGAATTCGAAGCGGAGCTTCAGGCCCGCAGCCGGCAACTCGCTCATCGCCAGCGCATCGTCACGCTCCTAAGCGCCCGAATCGAGCGCATTAGTCGCATGCGCACGGCCTGGCAACATCGCTACCGCGTACTCAGCGACGAAATCGACCTTGCCCTTGCCCCGAAATGGCGAACCGAAGCGAACCAAGAGCTCAATCGCCTAACACGACTTCGAAGAATCGAGGAAACCGAGCTCGCTCAAATCCGAAACGAGATCACCGCAAAGCGCCGCCAGACGGCAAAATCCGAGGCTGCCCCCACTCCAGGCCTCCGGTTCGCCACCCTCGAAATCGAAGATCTCGAATCCCTTGCCGCTCGCTACCAGACAGACCTCAGCTCAATCGACGAAGCGATTGGGCTTGAGGAACGACTCCGCGCGGAGCTGAGTGACCGCATCGAAGACCGGGATATGGGCGAACGCCTAGAAAGCCTAGTCAGCGGCTCCCGGGCATTCTGGGACTATGAAATTACGACCTCCGGCGAGAGCCCAATTACCCCCGGAAAAATCGTCATTGCGTTACTCGTCTTCGCCGCGGGCTTCTTCTTCGCCCGGATCGCTACCGGATTTGCTGCAAGACGTGTCTTTCCTCGGCTGGGCTTTGACAGCGGTGCATCCAATGCCTTTGCCTCTCTGGCACGTTATGCGCTGCTCGCCGCTGCGTTTCTCTTCGCCCTGCGCGTCGTCAATATCCCGCTCACGGGATTCGCTGTCGCCGGTGGCGCGATCGCCTTGGGCATCGGCTTTGGCAGTCAGGCGGTTGTTTCCAATTTCATCAGCGGCCTACTCCTCCTCGCAGAGCGGCCCATCCGCACAGGAGACCTCGTCGAAATCAACCACTTGATCGGCGTCGTCGAATCGATCGGGCTCCGCAGCACTCGGATTCGCACGGCCGACAATTTCCATATCATCGTGCCGAACGCGGCCTTCCTCGAGTCCAACGTCATCAATTGGACCCATCAAGACCCCAAGATTCGGATGCGCGTCGGCGTGGGCGTCGCCTACGGATCCAATGCTCGAAAAGTTCAGTCCCTGCTCGTCGAAGCCGCATCCGAGTTGAACCGAACCCTGAAGCAGCCCGCGCCCGCTGCCTATTTCCGAGATTTCGGAGACAGCGCGCTCCTTTTCGACGTGCGGTTCTGGATCCGCTACGACGCGCAGACCGACCGACCCGCACTCGAAAGCGAAGTGCGATTTCGCATCTCGGAGCTCTTCGAAGAGAACGGAATCGAAATCGCCTATCCGCAAATCGACGTCCACCTCGACGCTCGAGAGCCTGAGGCCATCGCCGAATCGCTTGGGAAAAATTAAGCGAGCCTCCGATCTTTCGTCGGGGTTAGGCGCCCGCGCTCGGCACCCAGACCGCTGCGTCTGCATCACCGAAGGAATCCGCCTCCCCCTCCAGAAAACAGAGGCCCACCCAAGCGCAGATCAGAGCGTCCAGCGCGTCCTCGAATCGTTTGAGCCCAGACAGCGTCGCGACCTCACCCGGCGACGGGACGGGGACTGGAACCGGGCCGAGACGAGCCTCGAGGCCGGACCGAATGCGCGCGAAATTCTCGAGCAGATAGCCGATGCGCGCCTCGACGGATTCGCCCTTCCAGTATTGGCTCGACCGCGAGACCTTATAGGGGAGCCGGTAGTCCAGCCCCAGGAGTCTCAAGAGCGCCGGATGAGGATAGACCTCGATCGAATGTGCCAGCGTTTTCGTCCCACCGGAAGCCGGGGCAACGGCCAGTGGAAATCCAGCCGCCTCCAGCTGCCGCATCAAATCCATCCCGAGTTCACCGGGCCGTTCCGGCGTAGGAGAATGGGTCGAACAGCCGCGCGCTCCGAACGCGCTTGAAATCGCGTTATCCGCGGCACGACGTGCGATGCAGGGCCCTTTCGCGAGCGGCATATCTACAGCGACGACCCGGGCCTCCGCTTCTTCGATGCGCTGCGCCGCCCCAACGAGCGTTTTCAGGTCTGGCCATACGCCGGAGTCGTTCTTCTTCTCTCCCCAGGCGACCTCCTCACCTTCTGCCAAAGCACAAAAGGCGGAATAGCTCGGAGCGCAGCCGGCGATGCGCCAGCCCGCCTCGCCCTCCACGAGCCAAGCGACGCCCGAAGGCGCTCCCGCCGTCCAGGCCGCATCGATGCCCAGAACGCCTCTTCGGCTTCCCAAGACTAGAAGACCGATTCGCCGAGCCGATAGGAGAAAGAGACAACGAAGAAAATCGCACCCAGGGTATAGAAGCTCGACAGCGCCGCATGGACGCGGCGATTCTCCGAGAAAAACAGCACAACGAGCGAGGCGACCCCGAGGAGCTGAACAGATGTCACTGCCGCCAAACCAAGATTCCGCAGCGTAAAAAAGGTCATCACGATTGTCAGAAGCGCGAAGATCGGCTTCCGCGTTTCGAAGTAGAAGACCTCGAGGTCGATGGGTTGCCCGGCTTCGCCCTCTGCCTGTCGCGAGGGAAAGAGCAGCGAGCTCACGAGGAAAAACAGAATCGGCGCCGTGATCAGACGAACCAAGTCGAGAAAGACCCAGTCCGCTCGCTCCGCGAGATCAAAGAGCGACCAGCAATACTGAAACTGGTGGATCAGCAAGCAGAGCACCCAAAGCGCATGCACCCAATACGCGCGCAATTCGCCGCGCAGAATTCGCGCGACCCCCGCAAGCAGCTCGGCAACACCCAGAGCAACGATGATCGAAATCACGACCATCACGAATTCAAAGGGCTGCAAGAGCTTTCATCCTTTTCAAGGTCAGCGCCGCGGACGGAGCCGGCCGATATGAGGCCGGCTCCGATATGCGAGCACGCTCGGGGCTTATTCGGCCCCTGTGCCTCGGCCCCCGCCAACCGGGTTCCAAAGCGCTTCCAATAGAATACTAAGCCCATCTCGCGGAAGAATCAGGCCCTGCCGCTTCAGCCGGCGCACGCTGGTAAACACCTCTCGAAAATACGAGCGCGTTCGTGGGTACAACTCGTCGAGGGTCTCGCCCTCCAGCGGGAAGACCGAGCCACTCAAGCGACAGGCCAAGCTGCCGATTCCCTGAAGCTGCGGCGGCAGGGTCGGATCCGCCTCATTCGCGGAAGCGTAGGTCGCGACCGGCGCCTCCATCGAGGGCAAGCGAACGCCACCCGTCACATTGCCCAGCTCGTCCCGCGAAAGCACTCCATCGGCATCGTCCATCACGATGCCGGCCGGCGGCGCCTTGCCGAATCGAACCTGCTCTTCCATCCGCTCCCACAATGCATTCAACACGTAGCTGACAAAAACCGGACCATCCGCCGTAGTGTTCAACTCGTTGCGACACAGGTCTTCGAGCAGAATCGGAAAGGGTCCGAAAACGCCCGCCGGAATCAGCTCGATCCCCACATGCACCGTGTTATGCGACCCACCCGCGACTTCGTAGTAGCGATAGGTCGGCGTATCCGCCTGACGACCGAACACATTGAACCCAAGGGCTTCGAAATCCGTTTGCGTGATCAGCTGATACACAGGAACGGGAAGATCTGTCCGAACCTGAGAGTCGGGGAAAGCGAGGCGCGGCGTGCAATCCGGAAACGCTGGAGAGTCCTCCGCACCACAAGCCGGCCCGGAATTGATCGGGCGCGCGCGAATCCCGGCCTGGATGAAGTAGCCGTCATTTACGCCCGGCGCATGAAACGCACTGGCATACGTGACGAGCGAGCCTGCTTGCTGAGACTCGCCGACATGGAAGAGTCGCTTGACTCGGTATTCCGCAGGAATCGGATTATCCGCCTGGTCGCTTTTCAAGAGCGCCGCGATTTGCGTCATCATCTCGAAAGCCAAGCCATTCTCAGGCATCGAGAGGCTCTCGTAGCGGCTTCCACAAGACGGGGGCAGGATGCCGAGAAGGCGACAGCCCTGCACAAGATAGTCGAGCGAAGTCGTACTGTTCGTGACGCCGACATAGATGATGCCCTGACGAGCGAAATACCCCGCAGAGGGCTCCCAGGCCGGAGCGGTGTCGAACCCTGCTGTTGAGTTCCACCATTCAACGACGACCGTCCCATTGAAGTTCTGGGGGCTTTCGGGTCGACGCACGATGAGGCGCGTCTTGTACGGAACCTCTTCTTCGACGGGCGTGATATCCGTCGGACCGAGCGGCGGGTTATTCGCATAAGTAAAGAGCGTGGACTCCCCTTCTACGAAGTACTCCTCTTCGACGTAGGCCTGTGCGAGATCTTCAACGAGCCGCGTCCCCGGTACAAAGGGCGCGCCCAGAAGGTCGTCGGGCGAAGTCACTCGGACGGAGCCGATCGGCGTGCCGCCGCCCGAAGAATTCCCACCGCCTGTATCGGCTGTGGCCCAACTCGCTCCCGCGGCCATCGCCATCGCCATCGTCGAAAAAAGCCCAATCACCCAAACCGTCGACAATCCCGTTTCGGCCCGCTCTTCGCGTCTCAACCGAGAACCCAAAACACGCATCCTGCCCCTCCTCGTTAGTTTCAGTCAGCGTCTCATGCTCGATCGATGCGGTCAAGGATTAGTCAGTCGCTCCCTGCCTTCGGATTGCCTGGGTCGGCCTCCGACTGAGCGAAGCGGGCGAGCACATCGCGTCGCAGCGCCGAGACCATTTCCGGATCGGCGCCCATCATCTCGAGTTCTTCCGCCGCGCCCCGCACCACGTCGAGCGCGCGCTCCCGAACGAAGGTCGGGCCTTCTTCAAGCTCATTCGTATCAAAAAAGATCTCGTTCCCGTCCGGATCCCGGGTCGCCCAACACACCCCATCCGCAGCGGACTCATACTGTTCCGTGGTGTACTGCTCCGACTCCCCCTCGAGCCCCGCGAACGCTGCCTTGAGGTCACGCTCTGCGGCCAGGACATCCCCGGCGCGAAAATTGATCAAATTCCCATCGAGGAAGGTCATGAGGGCGATGCGATGAACGCCGTAGCGGAGGACGACTGTCTTCCCTTCCGCTTCGGAGACGAGCCGCATCCCGAGCTTCATGTAAAACGCCTTCGATGCCTCGAGATCCCGAACTCGAAGACAGAGACTCGGCCAACCGTAATACGTCATCGCACTCGCTCCCCTTGGATTGCCCCCCACGACAATTCATCTTACAGAGGGTCGTCGGCAAAGCGAAGCGAAACCGAGAGGGAGCTGCATCACATCAGAGCGGATCGCGCGGTGGTTGTTCGCGAAGGGACAGCGCTGGGCGCGGGCGCGGAGCTAGTAAAGTGAGCTCGAGCCCGGCGCCATAATCGGCCGAGCCATCGCCGGGCGTGCGCCGACTAAGCCCTTCACGCCCTCCTCGAGGCCGTCTACCGACAAATGATACATTGGGAAAAGCGACGAAACCGTGCGGCAGGTCGCAGACATCGCCCACTGCTGGGGCCGATCGGGGTTCAGCCAGACACCTCGGTTGAAATGCTCCTCAAGGCGTTTCAACCATGAGAGCCCGCTGGTCTCCGTTTCCATCCGCGCGTTGATATTGCCCCGCGCCGAGGTCAACTCCGAGGGATGCATCGCTGCATCGCCCACAACCATGAGCTTCCAGCGCTCACCGTAGGTCCGCATCAGATCCGCCGTCATCATCGAATCTTTGCGCATCAGCTGGCCCGAGGTGAAAACGCGCTCATACACACAATTGTGAAAATAGAACGCCTTGAAGTCGCGCAGGCCGCGCTCTTCATGAAGCGCAGAAAGCAGACGACTGACCGGCTCGTAGTAGGGGTCCATCGTGCCCCCGACGTCCATCAAGAGCAGAAGCCGAACGTCATTCTTTCGCTTCGGCCGAAAGACAAGATCGATTTCACCGCCGTCGCGGCAGGTCTTATCGATGGTGCCTTCGATATCGAGTTCTTCCGGTCCGTCCGTCCGCGTCAGCTGGCGAAGTCGTCGAAGCGCAAGCTTCACGTTCCGCGTATCGAGGGCGACATCCGTTCTGTAGTCCTGGAACTGACGATCTTCCGCGACCTTCATCGCCGTCCGCTTGCCGCCCGGACCGCCCACCCGCAGCCCTGTCGGATGCTCCCCGCCATGCCCGAAAGGTGAACGCCCGCCGGTCCCCACCCATTTCGAACCGCCATCGTGGCGTTCGGTCTGTTCGGCCATGGTTTCCTGGAAACGCTTCATGAGCTCGTCGATGTCGAGATGCTCGAGCGCGAGGCGCTGTTCTTCGGTCAGTTCTTCGAAGGGTTTGGGGTCCGCAAGCCAGTCGAGCAGCTCTTCCGGAATTTGGATCGCGCCTTCGATGCCTTCGAAATACTGCGCGAAGACCACGTCGAAGGTGTCAAAATCGCTCTCGGTCTTCACGAGGCAAGCGCGCGCCACGTGATAAAGCCCTTCGATATTGGATCGATGCAGCCCCTTTTCGAGACAGGTGAGCAGCATCCGCCACTCCTGCAGCGTGACCTTGAGCCCTGCATCGCGGAGCGTGTAAAAGAAATCGAGGAGGACCATCGATCGACCGCCTAACGCCGTCGGGCATTCCCGAGTTCGTCCAGGCTCGAGGGCGTCTTCCCCCCGCGATCCTGAAAGCTCTGAATCGCACGCGTGTCCTGTTCGTTCTTGAGCAGCGCCCCCATGAAGGGGATTTCCGACTCAAGCGACTTCACGTCCGCCCCAGCCCGCACAAGCGCGGTGATCCAATCGATCAACTCTGAGGTCGACGGGCGCTTCCGGAGCTCTTTCTGCTCGCGCAGCCAGTAGAACTTCACGAGCACCTGCTCCAGCAGCTTCTTCTCCACGTCGGGATGATGCACGTCCACGATCTTGCGCATCTGCTCGACATCCGGAAAGTCGATGAAGTGGAAAACGCATCGGCGCAGGAATGCGTCCGGGAGTTCTTTCTCGTTATTCGAGGTAATGATCACCATAGGCCGCTGGGCCGCGACCACTTCTTCATTCGTCTCGAGGATCGTGAACCGCATCTCGTCGATTTCATGGAGAATATCGTTCGGGAATTCGAGGTCCGCCTTGTCGACTTCGTCGATCAAGAGAACTTGGCGATCCTTCGCGGAGAAAACGCGCCCGAGCGGCCCAAGGCGGATATAGCTGCGGATATCCTTCACGTCCCCGTCGCCGAAGCGCGCGTCGTTCAGCCGCTGGACCGTGTCGTAAACGTAGAGCCCGTCATCCGCCTTCGAAGTCGACTTGATATGCCATGCATCGAGCGGCATCCCAAGGCCGGCGGCGACATGCTGCGCCAGGAGCGTCTTGCCCGTCCCGGGCTCTCCCTTCACGAGCAACGGCCGCTCCAGCGCGAGCGCGCAGTTCACAGCATCGATCAAAGAGCGCGATGCGATGTATTCGCTCGTCCCCTGAAATCGGTCGAAACTAGATTCAGCACCTTCAGCAGCACTCATTAGGCGCGCTCGTGAATGAGCAGCTTCTTCTCTTTCTCTTCACCAAACAG
This sequence comes from Myxococcota bacterium, assembly GCA_045106235.1. Lineage (GTDB taxonomy): Bacteria > Myxococcota_A > UBA9160 > UBA9160 > UBA4427 > UBA4427. The sequence continues at coordinate 70,075 of JBGCEJ010000012.1, read as the reverse complement.
GACCGCGATCTTCCCGCGACCCGTCACACCCTGCACAACGCCCTCGCCGAGGGTCTTATGCGCGATGCGCTCGCCGGGCTCGTAGGAGTCCCGGATCGAGTAGGTCCGAATCTCTTTGGTCATATCCGCTTCGATAATCGCGTCCGCGGGATCGATCTTCTTCGGCTTCGGCTTGGGCTTCAGCTTCCCAGCACCCGTTTCCCATGCCTTTTCGAAGTTCACAGGACCCGTCAGCTTCGGTCCCTCGTCATCGTATTCCCAACCGAGTTCGCCGTCGGTGGTCAGCCCAGCGAAGATCACTTCGGTGCCGACCGTTTCGCCGAGTTCGCGAGCGATGCGTTCACATTCCCGGATCCAGCCCGCGCCCTTTTGGGCCTCGCGCTTGCGACAGAGTTCCCAGTAGCGCGGGCTCGCGGCGATGATCACCGCTGGCGCTTCTTCGCCCGTCGTAAAGCCCGTCGCTTCGGCGATCTCCGCACGAAGCGCTTCTTTGTTGGCGTCCAGGGTTGCTGCATGAGCGATCCCCTGAAGCATCAGTCTAAGCGGCGTATCGCCGGCACCACTGCGCGTTGCGTCTGCTTCGAGAAACTTCAGCACGACGACAGCCGGTCGATCTTCCGAAATCAGTGCAAGCAGAGGAATATCTTCGATCCCGGCGTTCGGGTCCTGGTCGCCCTTCTCTTTATCCGGCGCGGCCGTTTTGATCGGCACCATATGGTCAACGATCGTCACGGGCTCACCCGTCGGCAATTCGATCATCGGAATAGCGCCGTCGCCCGCTGCGCGTGCTTCCTTCGCTTCACGGCCAATCGCTTCCGCGAGATGACGTTCGTCTCGACCATGCTGACGGCCCTTGGCCTTACGCCCAACGCGCACATCGAGATGGGTCAGGCCCTCCGCCGAACGCTTCGGCGAATTCGCGACTTCAGTCTGATAGTCGGCTTCAAGTGAAGCGCCGGTCAACTTCTCGGCCGCAAGCCGAAAGCCCTTCGCCTGCTTCACATCGCGGTCGTTCACGAGGGCAATAATCGGATGAAGGCTCACTGAGCAGTTCTCCTAGGATCAATGGATCAAAAGCCGCGCTCAAGCAGAGAGCGGCATATAAAGGACGAGGAAACCGTTGCCGGTCCGAAAAACGGCGGCTCGGTTTTCATCCAAACAAGTTTGGATGACGAGTTGATTGGCGGGGCGGGTCGCAGAGCGACGCGTGCCTCAAGGGGACGGTAACACCGCTTTGCGGCAATTTCCCGATTGCCCCGAGGGGGCAGGAGCATTATTTCAGGGGATGCAGAGATGAGGCCTTAAAGCCTCACTCAGCTCGCGAGGCACCCGGGCGGACGCGGAGTTCTCCAGCATCGAGCTCAAGGACCAATTCCGAGGCCGCCGAAGCGCCTCCGAAAACCGTGGCATCGAGCGCGGCCTGATGCTCGGTATGGCTCTCTGGCTCGCTGGGGCCCGAGTTCCATCGAGACCCAAACTGCCCGAAGCCATGACTGTGATCCCCGTGCGACATCCGCGCGCTTCCCAACCTTGCGAAATCGGGGGCGGAGAGATCCGCCCAACCTGAGACCTCTTATCGCGACGTAGTTGCCGAGTCTTGAAGTCTTTTCGCCGATCGATGGATCCTTCTTGCCGGTTCGACGCGTAAATGCTTCGAATCCCGCAATTCGCTTCGCTGTGATTGGAGAAGAACGTTCAAGATGAAATCAATGGACGGAGAACCACCAACGTGTTCGCAACACCAACTCGACAAGCCCTCCCCACTCGACGAGAATGCAGCCGTGATGAATCCCAGTGCGCCTGCCAAAAACCGAACCTGGACCGCCTCCGCCCTCACCCGCGCGTTCGTGATCGCAACCCTCGCGATTGGGCTCAGCGGGACGCTCACCGGATGCGGCGCTCTCTTGCTGGTGGGCGGTGCCGGAACGAGCGCAATTGCCTTCGCGACGGGCGAGCTCAAGTCGACGGAGCCCCATGCCCTCGACGTGCTTGACCAGGCCTGCGCCGTGGCGCTCGACGAAATGGGGTACGACGAGATCGATGTAGAGCGGGCGGCGGATAAGATACGCTGGCGCGCGAAGACGAGCGGCGGTGACCCCGTCGATCTGCAACTAGAAGCCAAGGGCCCTGAGTCGACGGAGCTCAATATTCGCATCGGCGTGTTCGGAAACGAGCCTCGCTCTCGCCTCCTCCTAGAACAGGTTCATCAAGCGCTCTAAACGCGCAAGGGAGTCGTCCGGCTTGGAAACAACCCACGGCCTGACCCTTGCTGTGCTGCTGCTCGCACTCGCCTCGGCGGGACTCGCAGCAACCGAACGCCTCCGCTTGCCCTCCGTCGTCGGCTTCCTGATCGTCGGCGCGCTCGCCGGCCCAGGCGCCTTCGGCCTGATCGGCGACCCGGCCCGCGTTCGAGACCTGGCCGAAATCGGTGTCATCTTCCTGCTCTTCGAGATCGGCCTCGAGCTCCCAATCGAGCGCGTGCGGATGATGTGGAGGACCGCGCTCGTCGGCGGCGGCTTCCAGGTCCTCGCCACGCTCTCGGCTTTCGGCTTTCTCGTCTGGTCCCTCGGCTTACCGAAATCCCCCGCCTTCGTGATCGGCGCTGCCATCACCATGTCGAGCACAGCCATCGTGCTCCGACTCCTGACGGACGAGGGCCAGATCGACTCCCCGAGCGGGCAGCTCTCCGTCGCCGTCCTGCTCATGCAGGACCTCGCGATCGTCCCCTTCCTCTTGATGGTGCCGCTGCTCGCCGGTGAATCTCGCGACCTGGGCGTCCTCGCCCTCTCCATCGGTCGCATGCTCGGCGCCCTCGTGCTGGTCGGTGTCGGCGTCTGGTTCATCGTCCCGCGCGTGCTCGACCGGGTCGCTCAGATCCGGGGCGGCGAACTCTTCAGCCTGCTCGCGCTCCTGATCGTGCTCGGCTCCGCCGCAACCGCGGAGGCGCTCGGCCTCACCCTCGCCGTCGGGGCCTTCCTTGCCGGGGTCGCAGCCAGCGGCTCCCCCTACGCACATCAACTCTTCAGCGAGGTCGTCCCCCTTCGCGGCGTTCTCCTGGGCATCTTCTTCACCGCTGTGGGGATGTTCTTCAACCCCGCAAGCGTCCTCGAAAATCCCACGGAGCTGCTCTTTGACGTGCTCGCGATCATGCTGGGCAAGCTCGTTCTCGTCGTCATCGCAGGCTTCTTTCTCTTACGACGCTCTCTGCGAGTGAGCCTTGAAGCAGGCCTCGCCCTTTGTCAGATGGGTGAGTTCTCGTTCGTCCTGATCGGGGTCGCGACCGCGGCCGGCCTCGTCGACCCCGTCCTCCAAGAGCGCGTGGTCGCCGCTTCGATCGTCTCTCTGCTGATCTCGCCCTTCTTGATTCGCTACGCGCCTCAGATGGCGAACGCCGTCGCTGAAAGGCTGCATCTCGAAGGCGCCGACCTCCCCGATCCGGCCACAGACGGCGCCCCCGGAGCAGACGCCCGGGTCGTCGTCGTGGGGTACGGGCCAGCGGGGCAAACGCTGATCCGACTTCTGCGCTCCCTCGACGTTCCTTATATCGCCGTCGACACGAATCCGAGCTCGGCACTCGAGGCGAGCCGGACCGGCGAGCCCGTGATCTACGGGGATGCCACGCGTCCCCAAGTACTCCGCCATCTTGCGGTCTGGGAAGCGAGACTCGTGGCCGTTGCCATCTCGGATCCCTTGGCAACCCGGCGGATCGTTTCCCGGATTCGGGCGATGGCCCCGAATACGCCGATCCTCGCTCGCACCCGCTACGTCCGCGAAGTGGATCGCCTTTCTATGGCGGGGGCGAGCGTCGTCGTCGCCGAGGAATTCGAGGGCAGCATCGAACTGGTCGCCCGGGCGCTCGAAACTTTCGAAGTCCCGACCGGCGCTATCACCCGCTTCACCGAGGCGCTCCGCGAAGAGGGCTACGGCGCGATTCGAGCCCCCGCCGCTTTACCCCTGGACCCTTGGCTCATCGAACTCCTGGGTCATACCGATACGGAATGGGTCGAGATCCCCGTCGGCATGCCCGGGGAGCCGACGCTCGGCGAGCTGGACCTCCGGGCCCAAACCGGCGGCAGCGTTCTCGTTCTCGAACGCGGCGAACTCAGCCACCCGAATCCGCCTCCCAATTTCGGACTCCGAGGCGGCGACCGGCTACTCGTGCTGGGCGATGCCGAAAATATCGCCCGCGTCCGGCAGCTCTTCGAAGAACGCGGCGGTGGGGAGTAAGCGGCCGGGTTCGGGGCCCCGGGGCACGATTTCAAACAAAGCCCTGTGCTAGCTTCTATACTTAAGATCAACCCCGCGATGCGTCGAATGCGTCTCCCCCCGACTGCATTCGCAATCAAACCGAAGCGCCCCGCGCGCCTCGATCCGCGTGATCCCGCGCAAGCTCAAGACTTCCGATTTCACGGAAGTGAGTCCTGCTCGGATCGATTGATTTGCTGGAGCCCCCCATGAGCGAGACTCGACTGCCTTCTTCTATTTCTGGAGGCCCCCCGCACCCGAGCGATACCTTTGCCCGTCGTCATCTCGGCCCGCGCGCCGAACAGATTCCCGAAATGCTTGCGGCAATCGGCATGGACGCGCTTGAAGACCTGGCCTCCGCGACCATCCCGGCTTCGATTCGCGCGAAAGAGCCGCTGGTTCTTGAAGGACTTCCGACTGAACCCCTCGGCGAGCATGAGCTCCTCGGCGCCCTCCGCGAAATCGCGAGCGAGAATCGCGTCTACCGCAGCTATCTCGGCCAGGGCTATCACGACGTGATCGTCCCCGGCGTGATTCAGCGCAACGTGCTCGAAAACCCCGGGTGGTACACGCAGTACACGCCCTACCAGGCGGAGATTTCCCAGGGCCGCCTCGAAGCGCTGCTCAATTTCCAGACCATGGTCGCGGACCTGACGGGCCTGCCCCTCGCCAACGCATCCCTGCTCGACGAAGCCACCGCCGCAGCGGAAGCCCTCGGCCTCTGCCTTGCGGTTGCCCGCGGCAAGAAGCGCGCCTTCTTCGCCTCGGAAGACTGCCATCCCCAGACCCTCGGCGTGCTGCGCACCCGTGCCGAAGGCCTCGGCATCGCGCTGCATATTGGGAATCCGGACGAGGCCGATTTCGCAGCCCTCGATTGCTGTGGCGTCCTTCTTCAGTATCCCGCCAGCGACGGCCGCGTTTTCGACCCGCGCGCCATCATCGAGCGGGCCCACGAAGCTGGCGCCCTGGCCTGCGTCGCGGCCGACCTCCTTGCCATGACGCTCCTCACGCCTCCCGGCGAACTCGGTGCCGACGTCGCACTCGGCACGACCCAGAGGCTCGGCGTACCGATGGGCTTCGGCGGCCCCCACGCCGCCTATTTCGCAACGACCGACAAGCATGCCCGCCGACTCCCGGGACGCCTCGTCGGCATTTCCCGAGACCGAGACGGCCGACTCGCCTATCGCCTCGCCATCCAAACCCGCGAGCAGCATATCCGCCGCGAAAAAGCCACGAGCAATATCTGCACCGCGCAGGTTCTGCTCGCCATCCTCGCCAGCATGTACGCCGTCTACCACGGCCCGGACGGCCTAACACGCACCGCCCGACGAATTCGGCGCTTCACTGGCGCCCTCGCCCGCGGCCTCAAGCTGATGGGCCATGATGTCGCAGACGTGCCCTTCTTCGACACGCTGCGTGTTCGCCCCGTCGGCTGCAGCGCCCAGGACGTACTCTCCGCCGGATGGGAGCGCGAACTCAACCTCCGGGTGCATTATTCGCAAGACCGAGAAGACGGAGCCGACGGCGAAGGATCCCTCGCACCCGACGGATCCCTGGGCATCTCCCTCGACGAAACAACGACACTCGAAGACGTGCGCGACCTGCTCGAGTCCTTCGCGGGAGACAAAGCACTTCCCTTCGAAGTCGAAGCGCTCTTCCCGACCGAGGCGACAACAGAAGCGGACGCTTTCTCCTCAGGCTCATCGACGCCTAACGCCCTTAGGCGGACATCGGAATTCCTCACCCACGAGGTCTTTCATCGCTACCACTCCGAGACGGAGATGCTCCGCTACCTGAATCGCCTGGAAGCCAAGGACCTCTCGCTCACGACATCCATGATCCCGCTGGGCTCCTGCACGATGAAACTGAATGCGACGGTGGAGATGATCCCCGTGACCTGGCCTGAGTTCGGCGGCCTCCACCCCTACGCGCCTGCAGATCAAGCCGCGGGCTACTCAGCGCTTTTTGAGCAGCTGGAGACTTGGCTCGGCCAGATCACCGGACTCCCTGCGGTATCCCTTCAGCCGAACGCGGGCTCTCAGGGTGAATACGCCGGCCTCCTGGCCATTCGCCGCTTCCATCTCGAAAACCAAAAGACGACGGGCGCCGCGCCGCGGAACGTCTGCCTGATCCCCGTCTCGGCCCATGGCACGAATGCGTCGAGCGCGGTGATCGCGGGCTTCCGTTGCGTTTCCGTCAAATGCGATGATCGCGGAAACATCGACGTGAACGACCTGCGCCAGCGCGTCGAGGAGTACTCCGATGAGCTCGGCGCGCTGATGATCACGTACCCTTCCACACACGGTGTGTTCGAAGAAGCTGTTCGCGAAATTTGTAGCGTGATCCACGAAGCCGGCGGACAGGTCTACATGGACGGCGCGAACATGAACGCCCAGGTCGGCCTAACCTCTCCTGCTGAGATCGGCGCCGACGTCTGCCATCTGAACCTCCACAAAACATTCTCGATCCCACACGGCGGCGGCGGTCCCGGTATGGGACCGATCTGCGCCGCAGAACATCTCCGGCCTTTTCTCCCTGGACATCCCGTCGCCGGAGACGGCGCGGTTTCGGCGGCGCCTTTCGGAAGCCCCTCGATCCTGCCGATCTCCTGGGCCTATATCGCGCTGATGGGGGCCGAGGGACTGACTCGTGCCACCCAGATCGCGATTCTGAACGCCAACTACATGGCACGCCGGCTCTCGGATCATTACGACGTTCTTTATACGGGTCCCGGCGGACGCGTCGCCCACGAGTTCATCATCGATTGCCGCCCCTTCGAAAGAAGCGCCGACATCAATGTCGAAGACATCGCCAAACGGTTGATCGACTACGGCTTCCATGCCCCAACCATGTCGTTCCCGGTCGCCGGAACGCTGATGATCGAGCCCACCGAGAGCGAATCGAAGGAAGAGCTCGACCGGCTCTGCGAAGCGCTGATCCGGATTCGAGAAGAAATCCGGGTCATCGAACGCGGCGAAGTCAGCGAATCTGCTTCACCACTCAAGAACGCGCCGCATCCCGCGGAAATCGTCTGTGCCACGGAATGGCCATTCGCCTACACCCGCGAGGAAGCGGCCTACCCCGCGCCGTGGACGCGGACGCATAAATTCTGGCCTCCCGTGTCGAGAATCGACAACGCGTACGGCGACCGGAATCTCATGTGCACCTGTCCGCCCCTGGAAGAAATGGTGGAGAACTGAACCGCGCCCGAAGATCCGCGAAGTCCGACTTTCCCCCGGGCATCCCAGATCTCCAGACGCGGAGGTAAGAGTGCTAACGTCTGAGGCTTGACCCCGAAATCATCCTCGGAGCATTCTCAACGTGGGCGACCCCTACTCCCTTTCTTCAATTTTCTGGTCCACCGATCTCGCTACACAGCGCGTCATCGGATCGGTCCTGGGCATTTTCGCGCTTGCGGCGATCATCGTGCTGATCCCGCTCGCGATTCGGCTCTTCCGCCTCTTTCGCTTGGAAGGCCAGCTCGACCGGGTCATCTCCGCGCAGCATCCCGAAGCCTTCGCGGATAATCGCGCCGCGATCCGAGAACTCCTGAAAACCACGCCGCTTGCGGAGAGCTTTCAAGAGTTCGAACGGCGCTGGAACACCGCCCAGGTGACGGAGAACATCTCTCGGTCGCCGATTCGGCTGATCGACGTCCTGGAAGATCGTCCCCTCCTCCCTTTCGGCCCTCGGCGGAGCCTTCTGCCCATCCTGCCCGGCCTCTTCCTCGGCTTCGGCGTCCTCGCCGCCCTCTTTGGCTTGATTCCGAGCCTCGGCGGGCTCGGCGGCGCAGAACTCGCCGATGGCACTCGCGAATCGTGGATGGCCACCCAGGTCGGCATGGCACTTCGCGCGACCGCTTGGGGCTTCCTGCTTTCGATCATCACCTCCGTCGTGACGCGCCTGATCGAGGGGGGATTCGACGCCCGAAGTCGCGGACTCGACGCGCTGCTCGAGCGCGCATTCGGCTCCGTCTCCCCGGGCGAACTCGCGGAACTCACGCGGCAGACTCAACAGAAGAGCCTCGACAATCTCGGCCGTGAGCTCGCCGGCTTCGCGAACGAGCTGAACGAGCGAATGGACCGCGGCCTCCAGCGCATCGAACAATCCACCGCCCGCTCCGCCAACCTCGTCTCCCAGGAACAGCGGGGCGCTCTCCATACCGTCGTCCAGGAACTCTCCCTTTCCGTCCGCCAAGGCGTCGAACATCATCTGAGCGAACTCCGCACCGCGCTCCAACGCGCCGTCGAGCATCAGTCTTCCGTGACCGGCGGCCTTGCTGAAACTTTCGAGCGCATGGTCGAGAACTCGAAGACACAAGACCGTGTCGCACGAACGCTCACGGATTCGGCGAAGTCGGTCGAAGAAGCGGCGCGGTCGATGAGCAGCTCTGCGGGCACGATGAAGCCCGTTCTCGAGCATCTTTCCGCCACAAGTCGCTCCCTGGCAGACACCTCGGACCGCATCGGCGATACCCAAACCGTTGTGGCGCGCACAGCGGAGGGCGTGCGCAGCTCGCTCGAGCACGCGGCAACCGGCGTCAGCGACCAGCGCCAGTTCATCGAGCTCTCCCTCGGCGAGATTCGCCGCGCGCTCACGGGGCTGGGCGACGGACTCGGCGACTCGCTTCAGCGTTCGCTGCGCGAAGTCGACAACGTGTTAGGTTCGACTGTCGGACAGCTCCGCGACACCTTGTCCGAGAGCAACGAAACAATCGAACGCCTGGCCGTGCCGATTCGTGCGGCGGAAGGAACGACCCGCGAAACGCATGTGGCCCTTGACCGCGTGCGCGGCGAAGTCGAAGCCCTCCAGCAATGGATGAATACAGCGCTCAAACCGCTGCGTTCGGGACTCGGAGAAGTCGACGGCCGTGTCGACGAAATCACCCGGGCAATTACCGAGTTCACGAGCCATACGCGACAAATCGACAAAACGATGGAGTCGCTTCGGCAAGAAATTCACGAAGAAAGCCGCCGTCTCCAAGGCGCGGGCAGCGATCTCAGCCGGCGACTCAAGTTAACCAGCGATGCCGTAGGGTTCTTCGATAGCGGCGCCGCAGACGGCACACGCCGACGACCGGATTCGCGCGACGCTGAGAAATCAGATGAATCGCCGACGCGAGAGCGAAGCTGGTCAGCCGCGCCCGCGACCAGCACCCCCGCTTCTCCCTCCGCAACCTCCACCCCCGCAAGCCCTTCAACGCGAACGGCCACCACGCTCGGCGCCAAGAGCGGGGACGCGCCGACGGCAAAGAGCAGCGATGCCAGCGCGAAAGCCGCTGCGCTCATCGCCGGGGATCGAGCCGCCGACAAGGCGGGCAGCGCTGAGAACGACGCCGAGGATGAAAACAGCCCGAGTTTCTCCGGGTTCCGCGTCGGCGCGCCCCGGGCACAGGGACCTGACCCCTTCGCCCGCTTCGATCAGCCCGATGACCAGCCCTCGAACGTTCGCCATTTTCCCACGCCGGACCGCGAGCTCGGCGACGACCTCAAGCTGTCTGGCCTGCTCGGCCCGGGCCGGCCCGGGGAGGACTCCCCCGGCGACAAGGCGACGGACGAACCTCCTCAGTCGAGCGGAAAAAAGGGAAAGGGACCTGACGGAAAGGAGTCTGGCGGCTCCTCATCTTCGGGCAAGAAGAAGTAGAGCATGGCAAGCCGATTCCGAAACCGGGCGTCCGCAGCGGATCGCTCGACGTCCGCCTCCAACCGATCCGGCGACGGGCTGGGCGACTGGTGGGCCGCAATCACCGTGATCGCCTTGGCGCTGCTCGCCGTCATCGGCCTCTCGGGCAGCACCGGCGCAGGATCTGGCCAGAGTGCGAGCGCCCTCGTCGAATCGATTTCGCCGCGCCTCCTCGCCCTTGTCACACCCGCCGAACGCTCCCTGTCCTCGATCGAGGCGGCCTTTGCCTCGCTCTGCCAAGAGCCTGTGCTTGTCGGACTCGAGCTGGAGCCGGATTGCGAGACCGGGGTTATCACCCTTCCCGAAAGCCTTTTTCAACCCTCGGGCGGGGCTGAGCTCGGCCTCGACGAACGTGAATATGTCGCAGCGGCCATGACGACTTACCTGGCGCGCATGCGCCGCTTGCCGGCCCTCTGGGAGAGTCTCGAATCGATCGAAATCCGAGGCCACGCGGACCCCCGCGCGATGCGCAATCCATATGAAACGAATATGGTGAGCTCCCAACAAAAGGCGCTGGGCGTGCTGCTCTTCCTCGTGGGGCCCCAAGGCCTTTCCGAGAACGATGCCAAGGATCTAGAACGGCTCGCCGTGGTTTCGGGCGTCTCGTTCTCGCGTCCCCCCTCCGCCTGCCCCGAGGTCGACCGCCGCTGCTTCCGACAATGGCGGCGGGTCGAGATTCGACCGGTTCTCTCAGAAACGCTTCGGCGCGGAGATTGGGCCCGAACTGTCGAGGACCTGAGGGTGACTACCCTTCGGCTTCAAGAGGAAAATCAGGCGCAATAAGGCATGAGGCCAGGAATCGCCCGCTCGCCCTGCGGGATCCTTTGGTATGCTGGCGCCGACTTAACCACGGAGAAACCGATGGATCGTTCTATTCTTAACAACGCGCAACATGAAGCGGTCGCTTCTTCTTCTCACTTTTCGCCGGGTCGCATTCTGAAACTGGCCCTGTGCGCAGTCGCGCTCACGAGCTTTCTCGCGATCGGCTGTGACTCCGGAACGCAGGAGCCCGACGCTCCCGACGCGAAGCCCGCTGAGTATGGCTCGGCTACGCCCGCCGACATGGCCAAGGAAGAACCCACCAAACCCACGGGCGAAGCCCGGGAAGGCGAAGTCGATTCATCTCGCTTCCCCCGAGATCTTCCTGAAGGCGTGGACGCAGCCGTCCCCGATAATTTCCCTTCGGATATCGGAATCTACCCGGGCTCAAGCGCAGCCCAGGGCCGCGGCATCGAGCTCGAAGGCGGGCCGCTCTCGGCCGTGCAGCTCGTGACCAACGATGCTGCTCCGGACGTCTACGACTACTACGTCAATGACATGCGCAAGCAGGGCTGGGAAGTCCAGGATGGCCAGATCTTCGGCGCCAACTCCGGTATCCAGGCCACCAAAGACAATTGCACCGCCTCGATCATGGTCGCACCCGCCGAGGGTGGCGGCTCTGACATCTACGTCATCACGGAGTGCCAGTAACGGAAACCAGCGTGTAACCGTCTGCGCCTGCCGCGATAAGCGGCGCGAACTGATCCGGCCGTCTCGTTCATTCGAGGCGGCCGTTTTCGTTCGGGCGTAGCGACGTTAGGCCTGACTCGGATCTTCGAAATCGACCGAACTCAGTGGCCGCGTAAACCGGTAGAGCGGCCCGGATTCCCCGGTCAACTCTCCCGCTGCCTCAACTGGAAGAGCACCCGAGTTCGGCAGGGCCTCGAGCGTGACCTGAGAAATCAGCATCGAATTCGGCTCGGCCATTTTCTGGATATGCCCCGCGGTATCGAGGACTTCGCTGTAGGCAATCCCCGCATCCAGGTCGACTAACGAAACGCCGGTATGCGCGCCGAGTCGGAAGCGAAAGTCCTGACTCAGCAGATTGAGGTCACGGTTAAAATCCGTCAGTCGGGAAAGAATCGTCCCCCCCGCACAGACCGCGGCTTCCGCCGATTCGAAAAAACACATCAGCTCATCGCCGTTGCTATTCAGAACCTGACCGTTCCACTCCTCGCAGATCCCGCCAACGTAGGCACGAAAACGCTCGAACGACACGATAATGTGCTCAGCCTTCTCGTCGTACTGCTTCATCTTGCGAGAGGCGACAACGTCCACATCCAAGAAGCTGCCCATCATATTGAAGGCCTCGATCTTTCGGTCCAGATCGATCTTGTTCGACATCCTCTCCATCAGTCCCGAAGTCGAAGGCGAGGCCAGGCGCGAGGTCACGGCCGAGGTCGCCCCTTCGGCTCCCCCTGAACCCGCGGAAACCGAGGCCGTTCCGACGGAAAGCTGGACTCCCAAAACGACCTGGTCGGCGAGCTGAATTTCGTCGCCGTCGGCCAACTCCACTTCGTCAAGAACCGGAAAGCCATTCACGAGTGTTGGGTTTGTCTGACTGAGTTGTCGTAAAACTAACGCGCGACCGGCCATCTCGATTTCGGCATGCATGCGAGAAACACCGAGCTCGGCGATCTGAACGTCTGCACTCTCGCCCCGCCCAATGCGCAGAGGCGCCATGAAAATCGGAAACCGAGTCACGGGCGCGTCCTCTGCCCCTCTCAGAATCGAAAGCTCTCCGATCGCGACATCCATCGGCCGGATCTCGGTCACCTCCTCAGAAACTTCTTTCGCCGCCCCAGGCGGAAACGCGGCCGGCGAACACTGGGGCACGGCCGAAGGCGAGGACACAGGCGACGGCGAGGGCGAACGCGAAGACGCAGATAAGGAAGGCGAAGCTGCAGGAAGAGCGCCGGCATGGAGGGGCGAAGCGGTCTCCGCATCAGGGCTCGCGAGTTCAGTGGTCCCGTCCAGATCGGAGCCGGTCACTGTGGATTCGAGAGCGGCCACTTCCATGATCTCAGTGAGACCACTGAGATTCATTCCGGCCCTGACGCGAACGTCGATCGAGACGCGCCCCATATCGATGCGATCTCCCACATCCAGGCGCACGCTGCGGATTTCGATGCCATTGACGAGCGTGGGATTTGCCGCCGTCGCGACATGCTCGATCACGTAGCCATTCGTCTCCGCGCGGATCCAGGCCTGGCGGCGCGAAATGCTCTTATCATCAAGCCGTACGGAGTCGGTTTGACCGCTGCTGGGCTGGCCACGGCCGAGGAGGACTTCATCACCCTCGATGGTGAACTGGGCGCCCGCATCCGCCCCCGCCACCACCAGCAATTCGATGACGGGCCGATGAACCTCGCGATTCTCTCGATTTCTCCAGGCAGCTAGCCAGGTTGACACGAAAGGCCTCCTTCGTCCGAAGAAGGCCGGACGAGCGGGGCTTATGATCCCACATGGCGGCCCGCGCGCAGGCCGTCGCTAGAAAAAGAAAGGGGGCATGCCCCTCGGGGCCAAAAAGGCAGGCGAGCGGTCGGTCAGCGCGCTCGGCGGAGCCCCCCGGCCAGATACTCATAGGCCAGCGTCGCGAGCGGGCGGCCTTTCCGGTCCGCGAGGCGAGCAAGCTTCTTGAGCTCGCTATCGCTCAGCATCACGGCAACCCGGTTCTTCCGCGCATTCGGCGAGGGGCCTGAGCCCGAGCCCTTGGGTCTCCCAGCGCCTTTGCGTGCACCGCCCCAGCTCTTCTTCGTTTTTGACTTCGCCGCCATCCTGGTCCCCGATTCAATCGAAACGCATCTTGCGTGTGCCCGAGAGATCGGATGCCCATAGATTCGAATGGATCGGTCGAAATCAAGATTTTCGTGTCGGAGTTTCTCCGGAGGCGCCGTCAATGTCCATCGTCGTCGCGCCGACTCCGCTGTGCTTTCAATTGGCCGCGCTTCTTTTTCTCATCCGTGCGCCGGCGCTTCGCTGCACGAGAGGGCGCCGTCGGACGCCGCGGCGGCTCCACATGCAGCGCCGCCTCAACGATCTCCCGAAGCCGCTCCCTTGCCGTCTCCTGATTGCGCCTCCGACTCCGGTGCCGATCCGAGTGAACAACGAGTTCCCCAGCCTTCGAGAGCCGACTCCCGAGCCGAGCAATCACGCGAGCTCGGGCTGCAGAGCGCAGCCCCCTGGTCGTGTGCAAATTCCAGCGCAAAGTGACCCGAGTGCTCGATGTATTCACGTGTTGGCCGCCAGGGCCGCTCGAACGACTGGCCAGCTCGACTAGTTCCGACAGCGGAATACGATTGCCGCCCGGCAGAGGCAGATCGCCCTCTCTCCCCGGTTCATCGGCCATGATTTGGCTCCTGAATCCCCTGCCGTCGTTTCATCCCAATTCTCCTAGAAGAAATGCCCGCCCATCCCCCTTCGGGACATCACCATTCTTTCTACAGGCGAAGTCCCAGTCGGTCGATCGGTATGTGTGTAATGAGACGCGAATCTTTTCTGGGGGTGGGCCAGGAACCGCGTTGTGGACAGGGAAGCACGACACAGTGAACGAGTCGAGCGACGATCAGCAGAACGGGCGCGCAATTTTGTGTCAGCAGGATGGCGAGTTGTCTGAGTTCGCCGAAATGCTGGCGGAACTCAATGTTCCGGTTCAGCAGCATGCAGGAAAACTCCCTTCGCCGGACGACCTGAAGGGTGCGGGCATCGCCATCCTCCACGGACGACGGTTGCTTGACGGACACGGTCCCAACCTTGATCGCTGGCCGCGCACCATCGCCGTGATCGACGCATCGAGTAAGACTCTCTCCGCCAGCCTCAACCGGACAGGCGTCGCGATGGTCATTCATCGCCCCATCCACCCACGCGCCCTGCGCCTCCTTCTGCTCCACGAAATTTACGCAGGCCCCGAACGGCGCGGCAAGAAACGCATTCTCATCGGGCATCCGATCCAGGCAAAATCGGGACTGTTCAAGCAAGACGCGACGCTCCTTGAACTCTCAAGAACCGGGGCGCGCATCGAGACGCTGAACACGCCCAAGATTGGGGCCAAGATTCGCCTGTTTGTTGGAAAAGACCTGACACTCGCCAAGCCGATCCGGCTCGACGGGCGCGTGGTTCGATGCATTCGCGCCTCGGGTACGAAGGGACGAATCAATGGCGAGATCGGGATCGAACTCACCAACGCGAATGCGCATTCGAAAATAATCGAAAGCATGCTGCGCCGATTCGCCATGGGTCCCGCGTCTTGGGAGGGCGAACACGCTGCTGCGGGCGCCAGCGATGTCACCGAAGTGACGGACGCGACCGATGTGACGGAAACCTTCTCCCCTGAGGCGCAGACCGCGCCTGCGATCGCTGAGCCGCTTGTTGAAACCCCCAATCCGGGAGAGACGCAGAAGCTCCCGCCGCAGTACAAACCCAAGGACCTCCCGCCGCGCGCCCCGCTTCAGCCTGATCCGATGAAGTCGAAGCGCTTGATGCCCATCGCGGAGCCCTCAGAACGACGCGGAGACAGCCGAATTCCATACGAACGACGCATCGTCGCTCTTGGCGAAGAAGCGGCACGCGTGCTCGTCGGACAGGACCTCTCGGCGGGGGGCATGCGAATCGCCGAGAACGATTCGGTCGGGCTGGGCGACAGCCTGCGAGTCGCCTTGCATTGCGGGAGCGAACTCGAACCTTTGGTTGTGCTCGCCGACGTGGTCCGAGATGATGGGGGCGACGGACTCGTCCTCACGTTCAAGGATCTCTCCGAAACCGCGGTCGACCATCTCGAAAAGATCATCGCGAGCAGCAAGCCCATCCAAGCGGGCGGTGAAGAACCCGACTCTGCGGGCAGCAACCTGGTCTTAGGTGAAATGCTCGAGCGGATTGAAGCCAGCGACGACTAAGCGCGGCAACGCGCCTAGTAGCCCTGCATTTGACCGTCGAGCTCCGCGAAAGATTTTCGAGCGCGGGACTCGATAAACTGGCGCATGCGGTCTGACGTTTCGTCCATCCCGCGTGAGGCCGCGCGGCACGAAGACCGAGCACGGCTTGCGCATGGATTGCTCCCCACTTGCGGCCCGCATGCAGCCAGGTCCGCGAGGCCGTCGAGGTCGTCGAGGTCGTGCGCCTGAATACAGCAGCGCATGCGAAAGAGTGAGCGGGATCACTCCAGTTTGTACACAAAGCAGACGATGTCTCTTCTGCTATGGCAAACAACCCCCTCCGAAAAAAGCAACAGTCTGGTTTCACCTTGATCGAACTCATGATCGTGGTCGCCATCATTGGCATCCTCGCATCGACCGCGATCCCGCTCTTCGGCCGCTACCAGCTGCGCACGAAGTCCAGCGAGGCCAAGACGAACCTCTCTGCGATTCGAGTAGTCGAGGAGACCCGCTTCTCGGAAACGGGCGCCTATTTCGCGGCAGCGGCGGAACCTGCGGTGATTCCGGGTTCGGTACAGGCCGACTTCGATGATGTGGGCAGCGATTTCGTAGCGTTAGGCTGGAATCCAGAAGGCCGTGTCTACTTCTCCTACGCCGTCACGGTTTCCCCGGACGCAACCGGCTACACCGCGGATGCCGCGGCCGACATCGATCAAGACGGCATCCTGCAAATCTGGGGATATACCGCACCCGACGCGAACGGTGACGTTTTCGCGGGTGGACTGGGATGCGACGCCTCGGCCATCACGCCCAAACTGCTCGAGTCCTGCATCGCCGACTCGACGATTTTCTAGGCCGGCCTCAGTCACCGTGACCGAAGAACGAGACTGCAATCCTCCCGAATTCGAGGAAGCGGACGGCCTCAGCGACGATCGGCTCAAAATCCAAATCGATCGATTGCGGGGACTAAGATCTGCATGGAGCGCCCTTGCTCCTTCCTGCCTGATCGAGCAAGCCGACCAAATCTCAGAGACGGGAAAAGATCTCACGACGCTGATCGCTTCCCTTTCGGGCCGTTCAGGCAGTCTTGATGAACGAGATATTGCATCCGCGAACCATCGCCTCGACGCTTTCGAAGCCCAGCTTCAGAATCTGGTTCGTGGCGTTCCGGTGGCGCAGTTTCGGTCGACCCTCCCGGCGCTGATCCAAACGGACCGACAGGCGCTGCTCGATCTACTCGACACCATGATCGCCGATCCTGAAGTGGCCGGTTCTGAAGCCAATCTCCCGATCGGGCCCATCGACTATCTCGTCACCCTTCTCTGCACCAATGCCGGGACCTCAGAAGGCCAGGTTCGCTTCGACCCCGTCACCCTGACTTCTCGCATGGCGGACCTCTGTGCCCGGGTGCAGCCCGAAGACGAGCTACGCCTCGAAGCGACCGAGGCCGAATTTTTCGCCGCCGCGAATATGAGTGGCGCGGAACTTCGCGAAGAGATGCAGCAGCGCACGCTGCGGAACCAAAAGACCGAACTCGGCATGGACTTTTTCGCGCCGCGCATCCTCCGCGCGATCGTCACCTATAACGCCTCGCTCTACCATCGCGTTGCGGACGAGATCATCGACTCCGGCGATTGGGGTCTGGTCACGGAAGCTCCCCACGAGAGCAGTGCGCCAACGCCCCAGGGCCAGTCCGTTTTCGAATGCGACGGTCTTCGGGACATCGCCCTTTCGGCGCGGCGGCGAGCCCGGGGCGAAGAGCCGCTTGCCTGCGATGAAGATCGAATTGTTTGGGCGCTCGATTTCGACTACCTCGCGCCCTCAGAACAAAAGGCGCTGCATCAAACGAGCGTCGGCACTCCGGACGATCCAATTGGCACGGCAATCTTGGTTGGCCTGCTCTCTCGATCCCTCGCCGTTCTCTCCATCGAGCTACAGGCCCTCGACATCTCGCCCGACCTCATCTCTGACGTATGGGTGCGGGAGCTCGAAGGCTGCTTCCAAGACTCGATCAATGAAAAAATTTCGAGCGATGCCTACAAATCGGCTTGCGCCCTCTCGGAGCTGAAAAACAAATTCCTGCTCTACCCCCTCACAGATCGGTATCAACCGTCGACGCCGGAGCAGCCCGAGCCATCGGTCGGGACGGATCTCCCCAAACCCGAGGATTTCGCAGCGCCCCCGAGCGCCGTCTCCGACGCGTCGCCGAGTCCAGAAACGGCAGAGACTTTCGACCGGCCGGAGCGACCGCGCCCACGGCCCCCGACGCCTAAGGCGCTTCCCAAAAAGGAATCGGCGCTCGATCTCGTTCGCAGCGCACTCGAAGAAGATCAATCGCCCGAGAAGCAATCTCGGCCGAAGGCGCGACTCGCCGACATTGGCCATATCAAAGTCCTCAGTCTGGCCGGCCTCGTCATCGCCCTTGTCCTGAGCGTCGTGCTGCTCAACCGAAACCCCGACCTCGAAAGCTGGAGCACCGCTCAGCTCGAGAGCGTCTCACCCTACCTCGAGCACGGACATCGAAACGGCAAGGGCGTCGGGACCGCCTTCGTCGGAGAAATCATGCCGGAGTGGACCGAACTTCCCATGGATGTCCGTACGGCTTCAGGAGACGACCTCGTCCGCCGCCTTCGAGAACAAGGCGTCAAGCAGATCATGATCTACGACAGCGATCGACGCGTCCGCATCCAGTCCGTCGGATCCCAAGTCACTCAAATTAACTAGGCGCCTAGACGCTCAGCGGCCCGCGCTGCGCTCCGCACTCCACTGCCTCTCGATCGCTGGGGAGGCCTCGTCTAAGCGCAGAACCGACTGTGTCGGACTGGCCTGGACGCCCGCCGCCATCCGCGCGTCATCTCCGGGCGGAACCCAAAACAAGACCCCCACTTCGAAATCATCGAGCCCACGCGCTCCGCGACGACCCAAAGCGAAAAGCCAACTCCATCGCGGCGGGCAATCAGCGCTATCGAGGTATCCCTGACTCGCGATCTCTGCCTCCCCCGTCCCCAGAGCGCGCCCGGGTCGATAGAGATAGAGCCGCCCCGCGGCTGCCTCTTCGGCCCGCGCTGCTTCGCCTTCCCCGTCCCCTCCATTCGCGGCGAGCCATTCGAGGCGCAGCACATCAATCGCCTCGACCAAGAAAGCCGCACTCGCGAGCGACGGCGCCTGGTCGAGTTCGTCCCACTCCGCCGCGTAGACCTCAGCCTGGCCCTCCAAAACGGCGTAACCGTTTGAACCAAAGACCGCGGCACAGCGAGCAGCGCGCGCGAGCAACGTCGCCCAGTCCGCCTCATCCAGCGCCGGGAAAGGATCAAGCGCAGACGCGCGCGAAAGCAGGTTCACCATGGATGGGGATCGAGATCGATTTTCAAGAAAGGCCTCTAGCCGAGAACGAGGGGCATCGAACTAGAACTGGTCGTAGTCCTCGAGCAACCGGTCCATCTCATCGACCGATCGGTCGGCGCGCTCGATTAGATATTAATAGGCAGGCCCGCCCGAGAAAGGGTTCCGCAGCGGGCGGTTCCTGACCATTCCAAGCGTTATCCTCCCCTCTCGTCGCAGAAATGCGAGACTCCCCGGGAAGCGAATCTGAATGAGAGGACCCAAGCCGTGATGCGCTCCGATGCGATCGACCAGGTCATCAGTACCTACCTGGAGATGCCCGCCAAGGTCAGCTGGAAAGGCGCCGTCGGCGACTCCGTGCGCGGTGTATTCGAAGAGGGTCGGCTTGAACTCGCAGGCGTCGCCATGCTCGCTCTGCCTTTTGATCGACTTGTCCTCGAAGCCGAGCGCTTCCAGTTCACACCCGGCATTCCAGCGAAATTTCAGGCAACCGCCCCGCGTATCGAGCTTGCGATCGATCAGAAGCAGGTGGATCGATGGCTCAAACGTGTAAGAGCCCCCTTCAAGTTAAAGCTCGTTGAGGGGGGCATCGATTTTAGGATCGACGTAGGCGGCTTCCCGATCAGCCGGGCTGAAACGGAACTCTGCATCGAGGATGGTTGGTTCATCCTGCGACCGCAGCGCGCCGAATTCCTGGGCCTGCGCAACCGTCTGGCAACACTCTTTCGCGCTTTCGTCCCCATCCCGCGGCTCGCGCCTCAAACGCGACTGACCGGGATCCAACACGAACGCGGTGCGCTGCGGATCGTCCTCACCCTCGACGATTTCACTGAAGAGATCACGCCGGGCCTGGTCGACCGGATGCAGGACCGTTTCCTTCCCTTCGCGAAAGCAGGCGCATGGAAGCTGCCCTTTGAAATGCCGCCCCTGCCGGGATTTCCCGGGCGTCCCCGAAGAGCGGCTCGCTCACGCCGCTAGTGCCGGACGCCTAACGCCTAACGCCTAACTCCTCGGGCCTTCGTCCTTGGGCCTTGGGCCTAGCGTCGAGGCCTGCGCTCTTGCGTTCTCGGCTGACGAAGCGGACGTTCACTCGCCACGCGGCGTTCGCTCTTCTGGTCTACGTGCATGAAATGCTCCCAGGGGTAGACGGGATCGAGGATCGCGACGAATTCAGGAGGCGTTTCAAACGGACAGGTGAGAACTTCCCAAAGGCCGACCGCTTCGGTCGCCACGGTCCAGCCCACGCCCTTCACCACACCCCAGGTGAGCCCCAGGAACACGCCTTGCTCGCGCGTCGTCTGCACGACTTGCCCCGGCAGCGCGAGCGGGCCGAGCACAACATTCACTGCCCCCCGCCCGAGCTTCTTGGCAGGCGTCCCGCCCGCGGAGGCCATCGCCGGCAAGGCCGCCGACAGGACAAACACGAGCGCAAGGATGAAAGCCGCACGGCCGCTCGACCGATGCAAATCTGTCCGAGCCGGATGGGCAGCCTGAAATTCAAAGATAGGGTTCGGGGAGGCCATGGAAGAGTTCCTCAATCATCCGCGCAGGTCGCGCGCGGGCTTTGCCGTCTCAGAGTGCATCGTCTTCCCCCCAAAAAAGCTGTAACCCCCGTCGCCTCGGGAACGAATCAGAGTCAAGAAAGCAACGAAGTTCGCGCTATTATCCCCGAGGGGCCAAGCTGGCCTCAGAAAAGAGCCTGAGATGTCCGATCCGCGCATTCCTTCATCTGAAATCACCGACGAGACCAGCTTCCTCAACCGACGAGCCCTCACCCGCAGGTCCGTCCTCCGCCTGGGCGCGACGGCCGCGCTCGGATCTGCCCTGGCGGGATGCCCGGACGCGCAGGAGGCGGAAGCGGCGGGTGTGAACCGGGACGATCTCGCGAAACTGCTCGGCGTGACGCCGGCACCTCCGGAATTCAAGACGGACGATCCTCAGTCCACCTACGAAGATGCGACCACGTACAATAATTTCTACGAGTTCGGGACGGGCAAGAAAGACCCCGCGCGAAACGCGCATACGCTGAAGCCGAAACCCTGGTCCGTCGTGGTTGATGGGGAATGCGACAAGCCGGGTACGGTCCCCCTCGAAACGATGCTCCTTCCGCATACCCTGGAGGAACGCATCTACCGCTTCCGATGCGTCGAGGCGTGGTCCATGGTTGTGCCCTGGGTCGGCATTCCCCTCGGCGACGTCCTGAAGCGATTTCAACCGAATTCGAAAGCACGTTATGTCGGCTTCGAAACCCTGGTCGACCGAGAACAGATGCCCGGCCAACGCCGTAGCGTCATCAGCTGGCCCTACCGGGAGGGGCTGCGCATGGATGAGGCGATGCATCCGCTGGCGATTCTCGCCGTCGGCATGTACGGCCGAGAGCTCCCGAATCAAAACGGAGCGCCCCTGCGCTTGATCGTACCTTGGAAATACGGCTTCAAGAGCATCAAGTCGATCGTGCGCATTCATTTCTCGGAGACCCAACCCAAGGCGAGCTGGAATGAGCTCCAGGCCTCCGAATACGGCTTCTACGCGAACGTGAACCCCGAAGTCTCTCATCCGCGATGGAGTCAAGCCCGAGAACGAAAGCTGGGCGATTTCCGAAAGCGCCCGACCTTACCCTTCAATGGCTATGCAGATCAGGTCGCCTCACTCTATGCAGGCATGGACCTGAAGCGGTTCTACTAACATGTCTTTCGTTAAGAAGAAGAGTCAAATCCAGGCGATCGCGATCGCCATCACGCTTGCCCCCGCCCTCGGCCTCGCAGCGCAGTTCGCTCTGAACGGCCCGGGTGCGAACCCGATCGAAGAAGTCACTCATGTGACGGGGGAATGGGGCCTGCGCTTCATCCTGCTTTCCCTCGCCGTCACACCGGCGCGACGCTTCTTGGGATGGAGCTGGGCCGCGCCGCTTCGCCGCACGCTCGGACTCGCGGGCTTTTTCTACGCCGCAGTCCATCTCTCGACCTACGCTTATTTCGATCTCGGACTCGACCCGGCTGCGATCTTCGAGGACCTGACGGAGCGGCCCTATGTCATCGTCGGCATGGCCGCGTTCCTGCTCCTCCTCGTCCTGGCGATCACCTCGACCCGCGGCTGGATGAAGCGGCTCGGAGCACGCTGGGTCAAGCTCCATCAATTGGTCTATCCCGCCGCTCTGCTTGGCGTTGCCCATCATTTTTGGCTGATCAAGGCGGATTACCGCCCCGCGATCGTGCACGGCGTCCTGCTCGCCGGCCTTTTGAGCGCGCGCGTCGTGTGGAAGCGCCGCTCAGCTTTGCCGAGCCCGGGGTAGAACTCAGCCGCGCAGTGCCCCCAGGCCGCGGCACTTAGCCGAGGCCGCGGCACTGACCCGAGGCTGCGGCACTTACTCCAAGCTGCGGCACTTCACCCAAATCGGCGACGAACCGATGAGACTCCTTGCCCCGGGAGCCCTCGGGGCGCATCCTCTCGCCCCCAACGGGACCCTGCTCCCCACGGCGAATCCCAGGACTCCCGGAGACCGAATGCATTCCGACGAACCGAATTCCCCCGAAGTCGAAGAGCGCGAAGCGAACGACCTGGCCCCGACGCCGGACTCGGCGGCCGATTCCGGCGATGTGCATCGCGTCGAAGTCGGCGGGCGAGAGATCCTGCTGATCGGAACGGCTCATGTCTCCCAGCGCTCTGTCGATCTCGTGCGCGAAGTCATCGACCGCGAGCGACCCGACGCGGTCTGCATCGAACTCGATGCGGGGCGCTACGAGGCGCTGTCCCAGGAAAAAAAATTCGAAGAGCAGGATCTGCGCGAGGTCATGCGCAATAAACAGATCGCCACGCTGATGCTGAATCTGATCCTCGCCTCGTATCAGCGACGTCTCGGCCTTCAGCTCGGTGTCGCGCCGGGCAGCGAACTCCTCGAAGCGGGCAAGGCGGCGGATGAGCACGGGATCCCGATCTCGCTCTGCGACCGCGACGTTCGCATCACCCTTCGCCGCGCCTGGCAATCGATTTCCTGGATGCAGCGCTTCCGACTCGTTTCCGAACTCGGCCTCAGTCTTTTCGAAAGCCCCGAGGTCTCCGAAGAAGAACTCGCCCGGATCCGCGAACAAGATGTCGTCACGGAAGTGATGAACGAACTCGGTCGCGTCATGCCGGACCTGAAGCGCGTACTGATCGATGAACGGGATGCGTATCTCGCACACGAGATTCTCGAGACGCCGGGCGAGCGCATCGTCGCCGTCGTCGGCGCGGGCCATGTCGACGGGATGAAGGGACGCCTCGAACGCAACGAGCGTGCGGATATGGAAGAGATCAAATCGATTCCAGAGGATTCCAAAATTTTGAAGATCGTCGGCTGGGCGATCCCACTTCTGATTGTGGGATCCATCGCCGCAATCGCCCTCACCCAGGGCGCGGAAGCAGCCGGCGAAAACGCCATGATCTGGTTCCTGGCCAACGCCATTCCCAGCGGCATCGGCGCCCTAATCGCGCTCGGGCATCCCCTGACCATCGTCGCGGCCGCCCTCTCGGCGCCCTTCACGAGCCTCTCGCCTCTGATTGGTGCTGGATACGTTGCCGCGTTCACCCAACTCTGGGCGAGGCCGCCGCGGGTGGCGGATTTCGGCACGGTCGGCGACGATCTCGCCGTCCCCAGCCGCTGGTGGAAGAGCCGACTGATGCAGATTTTCCTGGTTTTCGTGCTCACGACACTCGGATCGCTGCTCGGCACCTGGACCGGCGGATTTGGCGTCGTACGGAATCTCGTCGGAGGAGCAGGCTAAGCTCTCCGCGATGAATCTGATCACGGATGCACTTCACGAAGCCGGCCCCCTGCTTCTTCTCGCAGTGGTTTTGGTCGCAGGCAGCGTCTTTGGCGCCCTCGCCCGGCGCATCCACGTCCCAGGCATCACGGGACAGATCATCGGCGGCGTGCTGATCGGCTCTGCCGGACTCGGATTATTTTCCCATGAGTCCATGGACGGCCTCGCCCCGCTCACCGATATCGCGCTCGGGCTGATCGCCGTCACCGTCGGCGCTCACCTGCATATTCAGCGGCTCCGAAACGCCGTCCGCCGGCTTTCCTTCTTGTTAGTCGCGGAATCAACGATCACGCCCTGCGCCGTCTTCGGTGCCACCTACTGGCTAGGCGGAGCGCCCTTCGAACTGGCGATCCTCTTCGGCGCCGTCTCCATCGCAACAGCCCCCGCGACCATCGTTGCCCTCGTGCGCGAAACCCGTTCGAAAGGCGTTTTCGTCAAAACGCTGATCGCCGCGGTCGCCCTGAATAACACCGCCTGCATCGTCATTTTTGAAGTCTCCCGCGCCACCCTCGCCGCGAATATCGCCCCCGACGAGAGCATGCTCTTCGCCACCAATGGCGCCGTCGCTCAGCTGATCGGTCCGCTCCTCCTCGGCGCCCTTGCCGCCGTCGCCCTCGACCGCGTCACCCGCCTCGCCATCGGCCCCGAATCCCTCGCAACCGCCGCGGTCGTGGCCCTCGTCCTCACCTCCGGCACGGCGAATGCCATCGGCGTTTCCCCCATGCTCGCCTGCCTGGCGCTCGGCGCCGTCCAAACCAATATCACCCATAGCCGCAATCACCTCGTCGACTCCGTTTTCGCCGATTTCGAACCCGCGATCTTCACCGTCTTCTTCACCCTTGCCGGCATGCATCTCTCCCTCGAGCATCTCGAGCAAACCAGCCTGCTGGTCGCGCTCTATTTCTTCGCTCGCTTCGGCGGCAAGCTGCTTTCGGCCGATGTCGCCCTCCGCGCCGCCCGGGCGACCGACCGCGTCCGCCAAAATCTCGGCCTCGCCCTTGTGCCCCAAGCGGGCATCGCCGTCGGCCTCGTCATCCTGATCCAGGAAGACCCGCGCTTCGCCGACGCCGCGGGGCTCTTCGCCGCTGTTGTGCTCTCGGTCGTAACGGTGAACGAGATCATTGGCCCCATCCTCACGCGCTTCGCACTCAGTCGAGCCGGCGAAGTGGGCCGCGACCGCCTGCGCCTCATCGACTTCCTTCAAGAAGAGCACATCGTCACGAATTTCAGCGCGCCGACGAAAGAAATCGCCATCGCGCGCCTCGCCGACATGCTTCTGCTCACCCATGAAGTTCGGGGCATCGACCGCGACACCTTGCTCGGCAGCGTCCTTGAGCGCGAAGAACAGGGCTCGACCTGTCTCGGCGGCGGACTCGCCGTCCCGCATGGCATCCTTCCCGAGGGCGAGCCGATGGTGGGCGTAATGGCGCTTTCAGAAGAAGGACTCGGCTTCGAAACCCCCGACGGTCGCCCCGTCCACTGCATGGTCCTCCTTGGCACCGCATCCGAAGAACGCGATCGCCATCTCCAGGTCCTCGCCGCCCTCGCCCGAACCGTCGGCTTCGACCGCGCATTCCAGGACCAGCTCTTCGCTTCTCAGAGCCCCGCCCATGCCTACGAACTTCTCCACGGCGAAGAGTCCGAAGACTTCAACTATTTCATCGAAGATGCGCTCGAAGCCTAGGCGCTCAACACAAACGGCGCGTTAAGACGCTCGGTCGGCGCGCAATTTTTTGGTAGACTGCGCGTTCATCGTGGCGCGGCTCTCGCGCGCTTCGGATCCCAACCCGAATCCACCCCAACGTTGAGTCGATTTTCATGCAGGCCTACCTCGACCTCCTTCAAGACGTCATCGATCACGGTGTCGATAAGAGTGACCGAACGGGAACCGGAACGCGCAGCGTTTTCGGACGCCAACTCCGCTTCAATCTCGAAGACGGATTCCCACTCCTCACAACGAAAAAGCTGCACGTGAAGAGCATCATCCACGAGCTGCTCTGGTTTGTGGCCGGCGACACCAACGCTCATTCCCTCAAGGAAAAGGGCGTCTCCATTTGGGATGAATGGGCGGACGAAGACGGCGAACTCGGCCCGGTCTACGGCGCGCAGTGGCGACGCTGGCGTGCAGCACCGCCGCGGGACGCCGAATCGAACGACCCCATCGAGATCGACCAGCTCGCGGACCTCATCGAGCAGATCCGCACGAATCCGAATTCGCGCCGGCTCTTGTTAAGCGCCTGGAACGTCGGCGAGATCGACGCCATGAAGCTGCCGCCCTGCCACCTGCTCTACCAATTCAATGTGCAGGGCGACCGCCTGCATTGTGCGATGACAATGCGAAGCTGCGATGTGTTTCTGGGGCTGCCCTTTAATGTGGCGTCCTATGCGCTGCTGACGATGATGATGGCCCAGGTGACGGACCTGAAGCCCGGCGAGCTGATTCTTTCCCTCGGCGATACCCACGTCTATCAGAACCATTTCGAGCAGGCGCGCACGCAACTCGCCCGGGAGCCCGGGCCGCTGCCGAAGATGCATCTAAACCCGGCGGTCAAATCGCTTTTCGATTTCAAGTACGAAGATTTCCGACTCGAAGGCTACGAAGCCCAGCCCGGAATCAAAGCACCCATCGCCGTATGAGTCGGAGCGCTCTTTCCCAGGGCCGGCCCCGGCGCGCAGCTTGAGCGCGATGCGTGTTTCAATCATCGTGGCGGCGGCGCGCAATGGCGTCATCGGCCTGGGCGGGGACATCCCCTGGAAGCTGCCAGCAGATCAGAAATTCTTCCGGAAGCAAACCACGGGCCACGCCATCATCATCGGCCGCAAGACCTTCGACTCCATCGGCCGCCCCCTTCCGGGCCGCCGGAACCTCGTGCTGACCCGCGGTAAAGCGGCGCCCGTCGCCGGCATCGACTTTTTCCCGAGCCTCGTCGAAGCCCTGGACTGGGCCCGGGACGAGGGCCTCGAGGAGTGTTTCATCGCCGGGGGCGAGGCGATCTACCGCGAAGGCCTCGCACTCGCGGACCGCGTCTACCTCACCCGCGTCGATGCCGAACCCGAGGGCGATACCTACTTCCCCGATCTCCCGGCCGCGGAATGGAAACAGGTCGGCACGATCGCCCATGCGACCGACGAACGGCATAAGCATGCCTTCTCGATCGAGACCTGGGACCGGGTTCGATAAGCGGGGCTATGCTCCCTCGTCATGAGTTCCTCGACCTCCGACCCCGTACAAAATTCCAGCCCGCCTGCTTCGAGCATCCTCCCGCGCCCTTCCGCCGGCGCGGACACGCTCCTACGCACCATCTCTGATTCGGGCACGATCGCGGTCAAGGTCATCATGGCGAGCGAGCTGGTGGCGGAAGCGCTTTCCCTTCGCGCCTATTCGCCAACGGCGGGGGACGCGCTGGGGCGCGCCATGATGGGTGCTGTCCTGATTGCCGTTGGAAGCGCTTCGGATGACGCGGACGAAGCCAACGTTGAATCCGTTCAGCTCCAGTTTAGAGGCGATGGCCCGATGGGCAGCCTCACGGCGATCGCGGACTCGCGCGCTCAAGTCCGCGGCACAGCGCAGCATCCCACGATCGAGCTGATCAACCGAGACGGATCGCCTAACATCGCAGGCGCACTCGGACTGGGGCCACTCAACGTCGTGCGTCATCGACCGCGCTGGCGATCGCCCTATACCGGGACCGTACCGCTGGTCTCAGGCGAGGTTGCCGGCGACCTCACGCTCTACCTTACGGAGAGTGAGCAGACGCCCTCCGCGATGGGGCTGGGCGTTTCCTTCGGCCGACATATGGACGATGTCGCCGCTTGCGGATTCCTCGTGCAGGCTTTGCCCGGAGCCACCGACGCTGACCTTGAACAGGTCGAAGCCAATGTGGCCTCTCTGCCCAGCCTCGGCTCGCTCCTCGATAACGAACTGACCGCCGACTCGGTCATCGACCGGCTCTTGATCGGACTCGGCTCGCGGGAACGCCATGCGATGCAGCCGAAGTTCTTTTGCCCCTGTTCTCGCGACCGCGCGCTGCGAACGCTTTCCCTGCTCGAGAAAGAGGAGATCACCGAGCTGATCGAGACCGAGCAGAGTCAAGAAATCGTCTGCGATTTCTGCGGGCGGGCCTACGACATCTCGCCGCAAGAAATGGCGCCGCTGCTCGAGGTCGAGCGCGAAACACGCGACTAACACGCTCGGCGCGAAACGCCCGCTACTCCAAACAGTTCGCCCGAAGCGCCTCGACGACGCCATCCGCAAGACCCGCATCACGCAGGTACCCGCCCATCGAGCCGTACTGTTCGTTGATGCCTGAAACGACTTCCTGCATCGTCTCCGGCTTCGCGTGCAGCGTATCTTCGGGCATATCATGCAGCGTGTCTTGATAGCCCTTCATACTCATCACGCGCGCGATGATCTCGTCGATGCGTTCCGCCGAAAGCGCATAATCCGCAACGATCATTTCATCCGAGACGCCGAGCGCGCCCATCAAGACCGCCGAAAGAACGCCGGTACGATCCTTACCCGCCGC
The DNA here is from genome assembly GCA_045106235.1 of Myxococcota bacterium. GTDB lineage: Bacteria > Myxococcota_A > UBA9160 > UBA9160 > UBA4427 > UBA4427. Next base: position 41,791 of record JBGCEJ010000012.1, on the reverse strand, counting down.
GCAGTGATAGACCGCGCTGCCTTTGGATTCCGCCAGAATCGCGACGATGCCCGCAATCTTTTCCTTCGCGATTTCCATCAGGCCGAGATAGCGCTGGCCCAGGGACATGCGCTCCGCGGCCTCGCGATCTCCGGACCGGGCATCGCCATCAAAAAGCGGCGTATGATGAAAAGCGATCGGCTCGTCGGCTAAGGGCCCGCGCCCCTCGCTTTCAAGCTCGAAGGTCGAGCGCAGATCGATGATGTCGCTCAGCCGATGCGTGTCGCGCAGGCTCGCGACATCCGAAGCGGACAGCGCATGCAAAGCATCACTCCGAAAGAGCTTGCGCCAGCGGAGCGATCGCCCCTCATGCGTGGGGTATCCCCCAAGGTCCCTAAAATTCACACAGCCATCGAGTTCGATTCGTCGTTCCACGGGGGCGCAGTCTAGCCGGACGGTCCCAGGAAACCATGCACGCTGCGCTTTCGCCCTGGGAAGCGAGGGGGGTGCCGCGGTCGATCACGAGGTATGATTGGAGTGCCGCTTGGATGGGGGGACGATGACCGAGTCGGCATACTCGACGACACGGGGCGCGGAGATCTCAGAAAGATCCTCCGAGCTCGTTTTGCCCATGGAAGCGCGGCCATCGCAGCCATTGCGAGAAAGCCGGGCTCACCCGCACGGATCGGAGCACGACGTGAACGAAGTACAAACAGGCTATCCCCAGGCCACCGTCGATTCCGATTCCAAATCCGACAAGATCTCCGGGATCGAGGAAGCGACGCCCGTGGGTGCGGTTGCGGCGACCCTGCTTTCCCACGATGCACCGGCGGACGGGGTGCTGTCCTCGGATTCGGCGCTGAGCAATTCAGCGGAATCCGTCGCCACCTCGCATTTCGAACACGCCAGCGAGAACAGCTTCGAAACCAGCGCTCAGCTGAACTCCGCAGCTGCCCTTGCAGCGGGCGCGACCGTAGTAGGGGGAACTGTGCTCAAGAACCTGCCTGAGATCGCCGCGGCGGCAACCACACCCACGAATGCGACGCAGAGCGCAACGGCAAGCGCGACGCCAGAGCGCGGGCGCGCATTGCCTGGCGACCGTGGTCCCCGCGAAAAGGTCGCGGAGCCCAGCGCACCCCAGCGACCCTCATTTTGGCGCAGAATCGCTCTCGGACGACGCGGATCCCAGCGGGCAACGCCGCCGGCAGCCGAGTCGAACACCCCCCCGTCGAACGAGTACAGAAACGCTGCCCAAAGGGCGGCCCATGCTGCAGGGGACGCCGCCAATACGGCGGGAGGGGCCGCGGGCTCTTCCTATTCCTCCACGTCTTCCCCAGCTCCCTCGGCCGCCGCCCTCTCAACCCAGCCGGCGGGCCATTCGGTTGCCGCTGCGGGGAGCGACCTCCAAGCCCACCCGGACGGCCCTGCGGTCGCCCGCGAGATGCTGGAGAAGCAGGTCGTGGAGCCCATGCTCCAGGCCCTCGTCTCCGTCGAAGCCAAGCTCGAACGCAGCCATTCCGACCTGACGGGCCGCTCGGATCAGGTCGAGCAGCGCCTCACTCAGCTTTGGGATATCGAGGAGCAACTCGGCACCCTGGGCGAACTCCAAGAATCGCTGCTCCAGGTTTCCGAACAGCAGCGCCGGCTGGAGAATGCCCTGGTGGCTCAGACTCGGTCTCTCCGCTGGCTCATCGGAGGCGTCTTTTTCGCCATCACCGCCGCCGCATTCGTCGTCGCCGCGGTCCTCCGCTAAACCCGACCGGCCCCGACGAACCCGCCCGGCCGCATTCCCGACGCAATTCGGACCCTTCGCTCAATCCCGGGCCAAGAGCGTTCAACCTCTCGGCTCCTTTGGCCGATGATTCCCCTTGTCCGACGGGCACTTCGCGAAGAGCTTGCGCAAGGCCCCGGCAGCTTCCCCCTCAATGCGACCGGATTCGCATAGTTTTTTCGCCTCGATCGGCGCCTCGACTTGACAGGCCCCAATTGAAAAACCAGTATATCCGGTTATAGGAATATACGAGACCGACTTCGGCTCGCGCCGGCCCGGGCGACCCTCGCTCGCGGCCCAACAATGCACACACAGAACGCACACACACCACGCCCAGGAGAACACTGAATCATGGCTCAAGAAACGGCCCTTCCCTACAAGGTCGCTGACCTCACGCAAAGCGATTGGGGACGCAAGGAAATCGAACTCGCCGAGCATGAAATGCCCGGGCTGATGGTGCTCCGCGAACGCTTCGGCAAGAGCAAGCCCCTCAAGGATGTCCGGATCATGGGCAGCCTTCACATGACGATTCAGACAGCCGTTCTCATCGAGACGCTGGTCGAGCTCGGCGCCGACGTGCGCTGGGTCTCCTGCAATATCTTCTCGACCCAGGACCACGCTGCGGCGGCCGTCGTTGTCGGCCCGAACGGGACGCAGGCCGATCCGAAGGGCGTGCCGGTCTTCGCCTGGAAGGGCGAGACCCTCGAAGAATATTGGTGGTGCACTGACCAGGCGCTGCGCTGGCCCGACGGTTCGGGACCGGAGCTCATCGTCGATGATGGCGGCGACGCCACGCTGCTGATCCACAAGGGACTCGAGTTCGAAAAGGCCGAGAAGATCCCGGCGTTCAACCCCGAGACCGATGCCGAAGAATACGGCTATATCCTCGCGCTTCTCGAGAAGATCGCGAAGGAAGACAAGACGCGCTGGCATCGCACCGCCGAAGCCTGCCGCGGCGTTTCCGAAGAAACGACAACGGGCGTGAACCGCCTCTATCAGATGGAGAAGAACGGCACGCTGCTCTTCCCCGCGATCAACGTGAACGACTCGGTCACGAAGAGCAAGTTCGACAATGTCTACGGATGTCGGCACTCCCTGCCCGATGGCCTCATGCGCGCGAGTGACGTGATGCTCGGCGGCAAGGTTGCGGTCATCTGCGGCTTCGGCGATGTCGGCAAGGGTTCCGCCGAGAGTCTTCGCGGTCAGGGTTGTCGCGTCATTGTGACGGAGATCGATCCGATCTGCGCGCTCCAGGCAGCCATGCAGGGCTACGAGGTCAACACCCTCGACAACGTCGTCGAAACCGCCGACATCTTCGTCACCACGACGGGCAACTACGACATCATCACCGCGGATCATATGGCCCGCATGAAGGACAAGGCGCTTGTCGGCAATATCGGTCATTTCGACAACGAGATCGATATGGCTGGGCTCAAGAAGATCAAGGGCATCGAACGCATCGAGATCAAGCCCCAGTACGATGAATGGAAGTTCCCTGACGGACATAGCGTCCTGATCCTCGCGGAAGGCCGCCTGCTCAACCTCGGTTGCGCAACGGGCCATCCCTCCTTCGTGATGTCGGCCTCGTTCACCAACCAGGTGCTCGCGCAGATCGAACTCCAGGAGAACGATGGCAAGTATGAGAACAAGGTCTACGCCCTGCCGAAGAAGCTCGACGAAGAAGTCGCGCGCCTTCACCTCGACAAGCTCGGCGTGAAGCTCACGCAGCTGAGCACGAAGCAGGCCGAATACCTCGACGTCGATGTCGAAGGCCCGTACAAGCCGGAGCATTATCGGTACTAGACCGTGCAACAGCGGTCGCCGAATCGGCTGAGCTAACATGAAAGTGCCGCGGACGCGTCTTGTCCGCGGCACTTTTCATTTCTCGAAGCGCGCTCGCCGAGTGGCGCGGAGACGATCGTGTTCGAAACGCTGATCAGCTTGGGACTCATCGTGCTCTTCTGCGTGATCGGCTGGGCGCTGAACTCCGGTCCCGATTCTCTAGTCTGGGGCGGGATCGTCCTCGCCGCAGTGGGCTTTGCCTACGGCATCCCCGCAGCCCTCGTTTACCATTGGCGTCTACATGCCTCGCTTTCCCGAGTGAACCGACTCCCCCCACGCTGGTGGCTGAACCCCACCTCCCTTCACGGACAGCTGCCTCGGGAGGACCGCTCTCATGTCCTGCTCTGGGGCGGTCTCGGCGGTTCGGGCTTTCTAGTCATCGTGCTCGGCATCCTCCTGACCTCGATCGGACTCTGGCGGATGCTCATTCCATGAGCGACGACGCCACCTCCCGCATTTCACCCAACCCCGACACACTGAACGCTCAGCCGAGCCGCGAACAACTCGAAGCTCAGCTCGGTGCCTTTGGTGCACACCTCGAACTTCGCCGTCCGCCGCTCACTCCCGAGTTCGAGCTCTTCCTCCTCAGCGATGGCGTCGATCTCGAAGCCAGCTGCCAAGAGTTGGCCGACGGCGAGGCGCCCCCTTTCTGGGCTTTCTGCTGGGGCGGTGGGCAAGCGCTGGCACGCTTTATCCTCGACCACCCTGAAAGCGTCCGGGACCAGCGCGTCCTCGACCTCGGCACGGGCTCCGGCATCGTCGCACTCGCAGCCGCCCGCGCCGGCGCAAGCGAAGTCATCGCCGCCGATCTCGATCCAGTTTCCCGCCAAGCTGCCGAACTGAATGCCAGCCGAAACGAGCTCTCGATCCAGACCGTCTCTCAGCTACCCAATGACTGGGACCTAATGCTCGCCGCAGATGTCCTTTACGAAACGGGCCTCCGAGACTGGATTCTTTCTGAGGCCGTCCTGAAAGCGCCCATCCTTCTCGCCGACCCTCAGCGCACAGGCACCCCCAAGCTGGACGTGCCGATTCTCGAAACCTTCAACGCGATCACATTTCCTGACGTGGACTCGCCGCAGAAGCATGCGGTCATCCACGCTATCCCCCAGCGAAACCCGCGCTAGATTCCGCGCGACTCTCCTTCTCGAAACGGGTGCCTAATATGGTTATGCATAAAGCGATTCAGTTCGATCAAGCCGGCGGCCCCGAGGTCATGGTCTGCCGAGAGGTCCCTGTCGAGGCACCCTCACACGGGACGGCCCAAGTCCGAATCGACTTTGCGGGCGTCAATTTCATCGACACCTACCATCGGTCGGGACTCTACCCTGCCCCCACGCCTTTCACCTTGGGCGTGGAAGGCGCGGGTGTGATCGAACAGCTCGGCCCCGATACTCCGCCGGGACTGGAAGTCGGGGATCGCGTGGGCTGGACGATGATCCCGGGCAGCTATGCCGAGCTCTGCAATATTCCCGCGACGCAGCTTATACCGATCCCCGAAACGCTTTCGACCGAGCTCGCGGCAGCGAGTCTGCTGCAAGGCATGACCGCGCATTACCTGACCCACGGCGTTCGCGATGCGAAGCCGGGCGAGACGGCGCTGGTCCACGCGGCGGCGGGCGGGACCGGGGGGCTGCTCGTCCAGCTTCTAAAGCAAGCGGGACTCATGGTGATCGGCACCTGCGGCACGCAAGAGAAGGCCGAACTCGCGCGCGCATCGGGGGCCGATGAAGTCATCCTCTACTCAGAAGAAGACTTCCAAGCACGCACACTTCAGATCACCGAAGGGGCCGGGGTCGACGTTGTCTACGACTCCGTCGGGCAGTCCACTTTTGAAAAGAGCCTCACCTCGCTTCGCCCTCGAGGACTCCTTTGCCTCTTCGGCCAGGCAAGCGGCCCTGTGCCGCCCTTTGACCTGGGTCGACTCGGCGGCTTGGGCTCGCTCTTCGTGACGAGGCCGACGTTAGGTCATTTCATCCAAGATCCTGAAGAGCTTGCTCTCCGCGCCGGCGCAGTTTTCGACGGGCTGGCCAGAGGTGCACTCAAGCAGCGCGTGCATGCGCGCTACGCCCTCGAAGACGCCGCCCAGGCCCATCGCGACCTAGAGGGACGCGGGACAAAAGGGAAGCTCCTACTCGAATGTCGATAGGCCAGATTTTTCCGGCCCTCGCCTTCCTGGTCTGGTTGGGCGTGCCGATCTATGCCGCGATCGCACGCGGCAGACTCTATGCCGCTTTTGCCGCCGTGGTTCTCAGCTTCGCCCTCCCCGGCGCGCTGATTCTGCATGATCGTCTCCGGGAAATCGCCTCGGGCGGAACCCAGACCCTCCTCGATTTGATCTTCGCCTACTCGATGGCGGCGGCTGGTATTCAGCTCGCCCATCTCGTCCGCGCCAAGCTCCGTGGCCCCGCCTTCCGCTGGCTTATTTCGGCGCCGGGCCAGACCTTTATCGCGGGTGGCATGCTTGCGGGGCCTTGGCTTCTTCTCTTACTTCCCTTTCGCCTGTTATTCGAGGCCCTCGGCGCAGACACGGCTCTTGGCTTATGGACGGGACTCGAAGCACTTCCCCTGGTCGTCGCCGTTCTCTCGATCGCCACCTCGATCACAGCCAAGACAGAGACCGTCCGATTCGCACTCGCCGAGAACGGTCCGGAAGAGTTCGAGCGACTCCCTCTACAGCGGATCTACGGCGAAGCCCCGCCCGCGATTCACCCCGCCACCCCCCGACCGCTGCGCATCGTCCAGCTGACGGATACCCACCTCGGCCCCTGGCAAAGCGTCGAGCGCCTGCGAAAGATCGTCGAAGAACTCGCGGCGCGGGAACCCGACCTCGTCGCACTCACCGGCGATTTCCTCACGATGGAAAGCATGGGCACGCCTGGATGCCTCGAGGACGCGCTCCGCCCCCTCGAACCCCTCGCCGAAAAATGCGTCGCCATCTTCGGCAACCATGACCATGAAGCGCCAGAGCATGTGCGCGATGCCCTCAAGAATCTCGGCATCCGCTTACTGATCGACGAGGAGGCCTGTTTCGAAACGCCGGCGGGACAAGTCCAAGTCGTCGGCTCCGATTTTGTGGGCGGGGGCCATGCGGAACATCTCGACACACTTCTCACGCGCTTTCCGAGAAGAGCCGACCATCTGCGCCTGCTCTTACTTCACGACCCTGTCGGATTTCATGCGCTGCCTGCGGAAAACGTCGACCTCGTGCTTTCCGGTCATACCCATGGCGGTCAGGTCGGACTCGTCTCTCTCGGCATCGACTGGACCGCGCTCACGCCGACGAAATGGCCCGATCAAGGCCTCTTCGCGAAAGGTCGCTCGCGCCTCTATGTCCATCGCGGGACCGGCTTCTACGGCTTCCCGCTCCGCGTCGGCGTGCCCGCCGAGCATTCCGTCCTCGAGATCCAAACGGGCGGGGTCTAAAGCGGCCGCGGCGTCGCGATCTCCCGAGGATTATCCAGCATGATCTTCCTCACCGAAGCATCATCGATGCCCTTGAGGTCTTTCAGATAGTCCAGGGGCGCCGACAAGCCCTCGGCATGGGGGAAATCAGAACCGAACAGAACGCGGTCCACCCCAATCATTTCGATTAGCCCCGCGATATCGTCCTCGAAGAACGGCGCGACCCAAACATGCTTGCGAAAGGTCTCTTGCGGATCTTCGGAAAGCAGCCCCGGCATCTGACCGTACGCTTTCTTCATATTCGTGAAGAGCCACGGCACCCAATGCGATCCGCATTCAATCGTCGCCACCCGCACATTCGGGAAACGCGCGAAGACGCCATGCGCGATCAAGGCCGCCATCGTGTCCATCACGTTCCGACCATGCTGCGTCATCATCGCCAGAAGATTATTCCCGCGAAAGCCTTCCATCTTGCGGTTCGGCTCCCAGCGATCGAGCGTGCCGTAGCCCGGGTCAGCCGTATGAAACGCCACGGTCACACCCGCCTCGTTCACTCGCGCCCAGAACGGATCATGTTCGGGATCGCCCGGCGAGGCGCTGCGTCCGCCGCCCTTCGGTACAGGCGCCGGGCGCATATATACGATCCGCGCGCCTCGCTTGAGCGCCCATTCCAGCTGCTCGACCGCGCGCTCTGGATCCGCCAGCGACATCATCGGAGCGGAGATCAAGCGCTCCTTGTAGACAAAGCCCCAATCCTCATCGAGCCATTGGTTGAACGCATGCAGCGCCGCATGCGTTGCCTCCGGGTCATGGGAAAGCGGCTCCTCGATCCCGCATCCCAACGTCGGAAAGAGAATCGCGCCCTCAAGACCCTGCGCGTCCATCACCGCCAACCGCGCGTCTCGGTCGCGGTACTCCTTCGGCAAAGGCACGATCTTTCCGGCAAAAAGCTCCGCCATCGATTGCCCCTCTTGGTTCACCCCGCGGAAATAATCTTCCAACACGCCGGGCTCCGTAATGGGGTCAAAGGTCGGGTTCGGAATGAAGGCGTCGAGCTTGCCGCCCACCAAAATCCGCTTTCGCCCATTCAACTCAACCCATTGCACAGCACGCTTCGCCATCCTGCGGTCGATATGCCGCGTGAAAGCATCCTCGTGTTCGTAATAATGGTTGTCTGCATCGAAAGGGGCGAAAGAAATCGAGGGCGTCTCGCCCGATTCGGACTTCATTGGATCTCCTGCCTTGCCTGGACGTCGCGGCCTACGTAGCGGCTTAAGTCGGGGGCTAGCTCGGGGTTTAGGTCGGGGCTTAGGTCGGTGGTTAAGTCGCGATTCAGGTCGCGGTTCGGCCGCCATCAACGACATGTTCTTGTCCCGTCACATAGCTCGAATGATCGGAGAGCAGAAAAAGGACGAGCCCTGAGACTTCCCCTCGCTGCCCAGGGCGGCCCAGCGGCTGGTCTTCAAAGATCGTCTCGTATTCCGAGGCGGGAACTTGAAACATCCCCGTCCCTTCAATCGCACCGGGATGAACCGTGTTCACGCGAATATTCCACTCGCCCAGTTCCACGGCGGCGACTTTCGAGAGTCCGCGCACCGCCCATTTCGAAGCGCCATAGGCACCATGCTCCGGAATACCTCGGGTCCCGGCGATGGAAGACAGGTTTACGATTGAACCGCCCCCGGCTTCGCGCAGATAGGGCGCGATCGCGCGCACGCCTAACCAGGTTCCGATCACGTTCACGTCCAGCATCGTGCGAAATCGTTCGACCTCTTCCGTCAAGATCGACTCAGTCCACCAAATGGCCGCGTTGTTCACGAGCCCGTCCACCTGACCAAAAAGATCGACTGCCTTTTTCGTCACCCGCGCCCAGTCTTCTTCTTTCGTCACGTCCTGAGGTTCAAAAAACGCGCGGTCTCCAATTTCAGCAGCGAGCTTTTCGCCCGCTTCCGCCTGCAAATCGGTCAGGAGAACGCGGGCCCCTTCCTGAACACAGCGCCGCGCATGCTCCGCACCCATGCCTTGAGCCGCCCCCGTGATCACAATGTTCTTTTCGTCGAGCAAACCCATTCTCGTACTCCTCTATTTGCGCTCTTCGAAGAAATCAGGCGCAGTCAGAACTCCAGCCCTCGCCCCTCCTCAAAGCTTAGCTCCACATCTTCGCTCGCAACTGCGCTCCAAGCGAAGCCCTCGACGAGATCAGAAGGACGGCACTCCGTCCCCAGCGGCACGAGACCGACCGCACTCGCGATTAGGCCGCAAAGCGCTTCCGCGGAATAACACGATCGCAAAGCGGCGACATCGACCGCACCATGAAACTTCGAGAGCTTGTCGCCGCTTCGCTCCAGAAACAGTGCATGATGGCGATACTTCGGCGTCGACAGCCCCAGCATTTTTTGCAGCGCCACCTGGGGCAATGTCGCGAGCGCCAAATCACGGCCACGGATCACGCGCGTCACACCCGCCGCCGCGTCATCCAGCACCGACGCGAAATGATAGGCAAAGCTGCCGTCGCGGCGGCGCAGGATCGGATCTCCAAAAAGGGCTGCGGCATCCCCCGAAAGATCCATCCCCGACTCATCCAGCAGAGTCAAAGGCCCCGCGTCGAGTCGCAGACGCAGAGGGCGCGCTTCCTCGCGCCAAGCGGACTCGTCCACGAGCTGCTCGCGACAGGTTCCGGGGTATCGATAGCTGCCATCGGGCGCCGCCTCCCCGCCCGCACGAATCTGAGAGCGGCTACACGAGCAAGCGTAGACGCGACCCGACTGAATCAAACCGATTAAGGCTTCCTCATGCGCCTTGCCACGCTCGGTCTGACGAACCTGCTCATCAAATTCGAGGCCGAACCAATCGAGATCTCTCACCATCGCCTCGACGTAGCCCTTCTTTGTTCGCTCTCGGTCGAGGTCTTCTAAACGAAGCAACACGCTTCCGGACTGCGACCGAGCATCGAGCCAACAAAGAAGCCCCGCAAGCAGCGTCCCTGGATGGACACCCCCCGTCGTCGAAGGCGCGAAGCGCCCGATCATCTCATGCGACTGGATTTTTTCTGCCCTCACGAGAACACCTTGCCCTGCGGATATTTTCTACACACTCAGCAATGTCGCACCGAAGAAACCTTCATGCACGGCCAAGCCCAATCCGACCATATTTTGTCTCGCCGAATCGCACTCTGCCTGACGGAAAACAGTCTCGCGCATCAGGTTCAGGACGCCCTTCAGAATCTTGGCTACACGCTGCTCGATCTCGACCTCGACCATGAAGCCGCAAAGAGCGGCGAGGATGCTCGACTTTGGCTCGTGGATGAAAACCGGCTGTCCGAGGTGCCGGATCTCGAACGCCGTCCTGAAATCCAAATCGCCCTCCTTTCCGACCCCGCGGACTGCGACGAGCGCCTTCCGCGAGATACGCGCGTCTTCGCCCGTGTCCCCAAACCCGGCCGGCTGACACCCGTGTACGAAATGCTCCAAACCGCGCTCGAAGGAACACCACGACGCTTACCGCGCGTCGAAACACGCATTTCGGCGCGATGCATCTCGGATCAGAGCCGGTCTATGGGAGCCGTCCTTTCACTTTCAGAAGGCGGTTGCTTGCTTCGATCACAAGAAGGCTTCCAGCGCGGAGCGCGGATCGAACTCCAATTCGCATTGCCGGCTTTCGGCTTAGTCACTGCAAACGCCGAATGTCGATACGCCAAAGGAACGGATCTCGGGCTCGCCTTCCCCGAAGCGGGCCAGGAGACACGGAGTGCGATCGCTCATTTCGTGACGGCGCAACTCGCGCTCGCAGAGTCCTTAGCCTCGGGCCTCAGCGCATCAGCGACGGCCTAATACCACCAGAGCCGAGGGCCAAAAGCCGAAGCCAGCTGCCAGCAATCGGCACCCGAGTTCATCCCCAAGCCGCTCGCGCTTCGCGGCTGTGCATCTCGCCGCGGAACACGACGATTTCCGGATCCCGAAGTGCCTCAAGACTTTCCAGCGGGTCTTCCTCGAGAATCAGAAGATCGGCGGAATGGCCAACGGCGACCCTCCCCGTCTCCTCCGTGAGCCCCAGCGCAAGCGCGGATTCCGACGTGGCGGAACGGAGCACCTCAACGGGACTCAGTTCGGCGAATCGCGCGAACGCGAGGAGACCATCCAGGAGCGCATGATGCGCGACCCCCGGAATCCCGGCGTCCGTCGAAGCGATGAAGGAGACGCCCGCCTCTTTCTGCAATCGCAGGCAGCGCGACATCCGCGCGAAGAAATCGGTCGGGCGACCCTGATCGTCTTCAATCCGGCGTCCCCAGCCTGCGTTCACGGTCGGTGACGCCCAGAGAGACGCTGCCGCCATCTCCGCCATCAGCCCTTCATCGAGGTCCGTGCCGAATCCCTTCTCTCCCGCGAAGGAAGCGTGCTCGATCGTGCGAATGCCGGCCTCCACTGCATCACGGATGCCAGGGGTGCCATGACAATGCGCGGCGACGAAACGCCCCGAGTCCCCGGCGCGCTCGACCAGTCGCTTGAGCATCGGCAATTCGAACTGGCGATCCCGGGCGCTACTGCCCGGCGTGAACACGCCCCCCGTGACCATCACCTTGATCCAGTCGCTCTGCGCCGAAATTTGGCGATCCATCACGACTTCGAGATCGCCCTCGCTCTCGATGCCCCCGCCCCAAAATGCACAATGGCCATCGGGCGTCGTGATGGGCTGTCCGCAGCAGAGCAGGCGCGGCCCGATCGCCTCTTTCGCATCGATCGCGTCGCGCAGGGCATGCTCGCGATGTGTTCCGCCGCCGCAATCACGCGCCGTCGTGATCCCCGCCGCGAGCATCGCGCGAGCCCGTGCCGCTCGCCCGAGATCGCGCTCCGCGTCCGGGACCACCAGCTGATCCGCCGGCGTTCGTAGCTTCGGGTCGAGCTCGAGATGAACATGGGCATCAATCAACCCAGGAACGATGACGCGTCCGGGTAGGTCAATTCGCCTCATTTGGGTCTGCATCGCGCGCTGCTCAGCCTCGGCACCCAGCAGGGCGACTCGCCCCTCTCGGACAAGCAGGGGCGTCGAGAGCGGCGCCAGAGCGTCCATTTCGGGCTCCCAAACCCGGGCGCCGCAGATCAAATAGTCTTTATTTTTCAAATACTTAGCCTAACCCTAAACCCCTAAGGGGCCATAGGGCGTTGCACTTGTCCCGATCTTGGGCATTCTCCCTCAGCGGCTCGTCTAACCCCATACGGTGGCGATCCGCCCTGCTCTCTCAATAGAGCGCAGGAGCCCCAAAAGCGAGCCCGACCGAAACCACGTCATTGAGGCGTCAACCGGTTGAGCTGCGCGTTCAGGAAGGACGCCTTAAAAGATGTCGGATAACGAAGTGCTGGTCGTCGCCTCCAAGATCAAGACCTATATCAAGGACTCCGGTGACATGAAAACGTCTGCGGGCGTTCTTGAAGTCCTCTCTGACCGACTGCGCTCCATGTGCGACCAGGCGATCGAGAGTGCCCGAAGCGACGGCCGAAAGACCGTGCTCGACCGCGACTTCAGCTAGACCGCTTCGAGCGGAAGCTGAGAGAAGCTCCTGCCGCCGGTGGCTCTGGCCATCGGCGGCCGCCCGAATCCCCATCCGGAACCTCGAGCGAACAAGCCCCTACTGACCCTAGAGACGCACTGCGTTCTTGGCTGGGACCTGTGCGCGCTCGACCGGCTACCCTTTTGGCGCCGGAAGGATCGGAGATCGCCCGAATGCTGAGATCCCTGGGGATACGACATGAGCGGCACTGAGATAAGCGGTGCCTCCGCAGGCGGAACCTCGCCCAACGAAGGGCCACCGCCCACGAAGTCTGAGGCCTCAATCGAAGTCGCCTCGCGCTCCGATGTTGGACAGGTGCGCTCCGCCAACGAAGACAGCTGCGAGGTCTTCCCTCTCAAAGATGGCTCAAATCTCCTCGTCCTCGCGGACGGGATGGGCGGCCACCGAGGCGGCGCCACCGCGAGCTCAACCGCGGTTTCGACGATTTCCGAGGCCATCGGTCCAGACAAGCGGCCCAGCTCGGCCCGCGACGCCCTCAAAGCAGCGATCGAGGCAGCGAACGCGCGCATCTACGAGATGGCCCAGGCCGATCCGGAACTCGAGGGCATGGGCACGACCGTGGTGACGTTCCTGCTCGACCGCAAAGGACGGGGCACCGTCGCCCATGTCGGCGATAGCCGCGCCTATCGCTACCGGTTGGGAGAGCTTTCCCCCCTGACCACGGACCACAGCGTGGTCGCCGAAATGCAGAAGCGCGGCCTCCTCTCCGCAGACGAAGCCGCCGTTCACCCGCGTCGAAACGAAATCCTCCGTTCCGTCGGCGTCTTGCCCGACGTTGAGGTCGAAGTCGCCAAAGTCGAGGTGAAACCCGGGGACCGGATCGTGCTCTGTTCCGATGGGCTTTCCGGAGTCGTCGCTGATGACGAAATCGCCGCCGTCGTCCAGATGGAAAAGCCCGCACGCGCCGTCGACTCCCTCATCCAAATGGCCAACGAACGCGGCGGCCCGGACAATATTTCAGTCCAGATCCTCTCGGTTCCCGCAGACGCATCTTCGGGCGACCCCGAAGCCACAGCGCCCGTCGAGCTCTCCGAAGTCGGCATCCGAGCCATCGAGGCCAAGCGTATGCAGCGCCGCCGGCTCCGACAAATCGGCCTGGTCCTGCTTTCAGCCGCCGCTCTCGGGGCAGCGTATTACGCCTGGCAATTCTGGCAGACGAGCCAAACTCGCCCGAGCCTTTCCACGACGAAGGGATCCGTCGAAGCGGACTCCGAGGAACAGCGCCGAGGAATCCCCCGGTAACTTCGACGGGAAGCACTCCTCCGCCTCACGCTGGAAAGCCTGCCCGACTTGACTGCCCCGGCTGTCTGGCTGCTCTGACGTTAGGCCGCTCCGCCGTCTCCGTACTCGACGCGGTACGCCACGTTCGGCGGACGGCGATCTGGATCGAAGGCGATCGCAAGAAACTCCTCCGCCACGAATTCGGCGTCGTTGAAGTTCTCATCGCGCTTCATCTGAACAAAGCGCTCGAGGTCCGGAAAATCCTCCGCCGAAGAGCTCCGAATCAGCGTCTGCATCGCCGTATCCACCACCCCCGGCGCCACCGAATGTGCCCGCAGGCCGTTCGCCTTCTCCTCGACCTGAATCACTTCGGTGAGCCGCTCCACCCCCGCCTTACCCGCGCAGTAGGCACCCCAACCCGAGTAGGCATTCCAAGCCGCACCCGAAGAGAGGTTGATCAGCACGCCCCCTCTCCCCACGCGGTGAAGATGCTGGACATAACATCTCGAACCGATAAAGACGCCGGTCAGGTTCGTATCGAGATGCGTCCGGAACTCGTCAACGGAGACTTCACGGATCGGCCGAATCGGCTCTAGCATCCCCGCGTTATTCACCCAGAGATCGATGGCCCCGAATCGGGACTCAGCCTCCTTCGCAAGTGCCTCGATCTCGTCTTCCGCGCGGACATCCACTTGCCGCGCGATCACGTTCTCGCTCTCCGAAAGAACGGGCTTCGACCGAGAACAAAGCACAAGCCGCATCCCCGCTTCGGCAAAACGCTTCGCGCAGGCGGCCCCGATCCCACGACTCGCACCGCTCACGAAAGCGACCTTCCCCTCAAGATTCGGCCTCATTCCACACTCCTGCCTGTCGACTCAAAATCCGCGCCCGACGGCTCTTGGAAAACACGGAGCCCAAACTCAGGCAGCATCGCGAGGATCCGGTCAAAAAGATCCGCCTGGATATCTTCATACTTCACCCAAGCCGTATCGCGTGTAAAGCAGTAAATCTCGATCGGCACGCCCTGAGCGCCCGAGGCAAGCTGACGCACGAGCAGCGTATGTCCCTGCTGATGGAGATCGGGATGGTTCCGGAGCGTTGCCCAGATCCAGGCGCGAAAAGTCCCGACATTCGTGAGTCGGCGCTGATCGGCGAGGGGACGATCCGCATCGCCGTTTGCCTCGTTCAGCTCCTCGCGCTTCCGTCCTATGTAGTCCGCAAGCAGCCCCCACTCCCCAAACCTTTCGATTTCCTCGGGCGTGAGAAACCGAATCGTCTGCAAATCAACGGAGACGGAGCGTTTAATCCGCCGCCCGCCCGATTCGGACATGCCGCGCCAATTCTTGAAGGACTCGCTGATGAGGCGATGGGTTGGGATCGTCGTAATCGTCTTGTCCCAGTTCTGCACCTTCACCGTATGCAGGGCCACTTCGATCACATCGCCGTCCGCGCCAAGACCCGGCATCTCGATCCAGTCGCCGACGCGAATCATGTCGTTGCTGGCGATCTGAACGCTCGCCACCAGCGAAAGGATCGTGTCCCGGAAAACCAAGAGCAGCACGGCGGTCATGGCGCCGATCCCAGAGACGAAGATCCAGGGCGAGCGGTTCATAAGCGCAGCCAAAATCAGCAGACCGGCCAGCAGGTAGACCAGAATCGAAACGACCTGCAGATAGCCCTTGATCGGCCGTTCCCGGTATTCGGCATGCGAGTCGTAGATCCGTTCCGCTGCGGTCAGAAAGCTCGAAATTGCGAGCGCGCCGACCAGCACCATGATCGCGACGGCCACGCGCCGAAAACCGTCTGTGATCGTTTCCGGGAGATGGGGAAAAAACCGCGTCCCGTAAAAAACGACGAAGGCAGGCGCGATATGGGCGATGCGCGAGAAGAGGCCCGCGCGAACGAGTTCGTCGTCCCAATCCGTCGAGGTCGACTCCACGAATTTCCGCACGGTCCGAACAAGGCCCCAGCGGACAATGAAGTAAACGGATGTCGCGGCCAAAAAGAGCAGTCCGAGATCCACCAGATCGACGATCCACTCGCCTCCGCCGAGTCCCACGAGCCAAGCGTCGATCCTAGACAGCGTCCGCTCACCGGTCGCCGCGACTGCCTCATCCATTCCTGAACCCCCTCATCATTTCCCCGCCGGGCGAGACTTTGATCCTCGCATGTTCGCATCTTAGCCTCGGCTCCGCGCCTGAACTTCCCCTACCCTCGAATCACCTATGCCCCCCGCCAAAAAATCGACTTCCGCCCGAACGAAAAAATCTGCTGCGCCGAAGAAATCGGCCCGAACCCGCCCCGCACCCAAAGCGGCGGGGAAAGCTGCCGTAAAATCACGGGCGGCCCGCAAAAAGACCGGCTCCGAACGCCTCGGCGAACTCGACCACATCGAAATCCGCGGCGCCCGCGAACATAATCTGCAGTCGATCGACGTCGACATCCCCAAAAAGAAACTCGTCGTGATGACCGGCGTCTCCGGATCCGGCAAATCCTCTCTCGCCTTCGACACGCTCTATGCCGAGGGCCAGCGCCGCTACGTCGAAAGCCTCTCCGCCTACGCCCGCCAATTCCTCGGGCAAATGGAAAAGCCTAAATACGATTCGATCCGCGGCCTCTCCCCGACGATCTCCATCGAACAAAAAACCACGGGCAATAATCCGCGCTCCACCGTCGGCACAATCACTGAAATCTCGGATTACCTCCGCGTGCTGTGGGCGCGCACGGGCCGCCAGTTCTGCCATGTCTGCGGCGACGCCGTCGAAAGCCAAACAGCCGAACAAATCGCACGCACCCTCGCCGCGAAGGACAGCGGCACCAAACTCGTCCTCCTCGCGCCCCTCCTCGTCAACCGAAAGGGGGAACATCGCGAACTCCTCGAAGAAGCGCGCCGGGCGGGATGGCTTCGCCTTCGCGTCGACGGGGACATCGTCGAGACGGAAGGGCTCGAAGCCCTCGACAAGCGAAAGAAACATAACGTCGAAGCCGTCATCGACCGCCTCGTCATCAAATCCGGCGCCAAGAGCCGCCTCACGGAATCCGTCGAAACCGCGCTCCGCATAGGCGACGGCCAACTCATCGCGGCCGTGGGAAGCAAAGACGCCACCTACTCCGAGCATGCCTCCTGCGCGAAATGCCAAATCTCATTTCCCGAACTCACGCCTCAGGCCTTCTCCTTCAATAGCCCCCAAGGCATGTGCTCCGATTGCAACGGCCTCGGCAACCGCTTCGAAATCGATCCCGCCCTTGTTGTCCCCGACGACTCTCTCACGATCGATGAAGGCGCGCTTAGACCCTGGGGCGAAAAGGTCTCCGCGAAAGACGGCTGGGGCAGCGGCTTCCGCAAACAAATCCTTTCCCAGCTGAACATCTCGATGAAGCAGCCCTGGGCCAAACTCACAAAGAAACAGCATCGCCAGATCCTCTATGGCACGGGTGAACAGCGCTTCCACGTCAAATGGAAGGGCAAGAGCGGCGGCGGCGGCCAATTCGACACGACCTGGGAGGGTCTGATCCCGCGCCTCATGCGCCGCTTCCGCGAAACAAAATCCGAAGGCATGAAGAAGTGGTACGCAAAGTACATGGCGGATACCGCATGCACGACTTGCGAAGGCACGCGCCTGAAAGAAGAGAGCGCCGCCGTTCGCGTGGCAGGACGCACCCTCGTCGACATTTCCGCGATGACCGTCGACGAAGCCCATGCCTTCTTCAGCACGATCAAACTAAAAGGCGCAGATCTTAAAATCGCGACGGAAGTCCTCAAAGAAATCCGTTCGCGCCTCGACTTCCTCGCCGCCGTCGGACTCGGCTACCTCTCCCTCGATCGCGCGGGCCCATCGCTTTCCGGCGGCGAATCCCAGCGCATCCGACTCGCCAGTCAAGTCGGCTCAGACCTAACAGGCGTGATCTACATCCTGGACGAACCGTCGATCGGGTTGCATCCCCGGGACAATCTCCGCCTCCTCGAAACCCTCGAACGCATGCGCGATATCGGCAATACGGTCGTCGTCGTCGAGCATGATGAAGAAACGATTCGCGCCGCCGACCATGTCGTCGATTTTGGCCTCGGCGCGGGCGTCGCGGGCGGCCATATCGTCCACGCGGGCACGCCGAAATCCCTTGAGCGCGACAAAACCTCGCTGACCGGCGCTTATCTCTCCGGCCGCCGCGAGATCGCGATCCCGCCCGTCCGCCGTGTCTCGAAGGGCAGCCTGAAAATCCAGGGCGCCCAGGAAAACAACCTCCGGGACATCGACGTCGAGATCCCCCTCGGCATTCTCACCTCCGTCACCGGTGTCTCCGGCGCAGGCAAATCGACGTTAGTCAACGATATCCTCTACCCCGCCGCCGCCCGGGAACTTGTTGGCAGCAGCGCGCGCCTCGGCCGACATCGAAAACTCTCCGGCCTCGGACAGCTCGATAAAGTCATCGACATCGACCAGAAACCCATCGGCCGCACCCCGCGCAGCAATCCCGCGACCTACATCAAAGTCTTTGACGAAATCCGCCGTTTTTTCTCCGAGCTGCCCGAAAGCCGCGTACATGGTTATAAGCCCGGCCGCTTCTCCTTTAACGTAAAGGGTGGTCGATGCGAGGCATGCGAAGGCGACGGTGTCCGCAAGATCGAGATGCATTTCCTCGCAGACGTTTTCGTTCGCTGCGAAGAATGCCGCGGCCAGCGCTTTAACGAAGCGACCCTCCGCGTCGAGTATAAGGGCAACTCGATCGCCGACGTTCTCGACCTGACGGTCGCCGAAGCCATAAAGGTCTTTTCTGCACATCCCAAGGTCGCAGGCCCCTTGCGGCTTCTTCAGCGCGTCGGCCTCGACTATCTCCATCTCGGCCAACCGAGCCCGACGCTCTCGGGCGGCGAAGCCCAGCGCATCAAACTCGCCCGGGAGCTTTCAAAGCGCGCGACCGGACGCACGCTCTACATCCTCGACGAACCGACGACAGGCCTCCATTTCGAAGACGTCCGAAAGCTCCTTGAGGTGTTGAACGAACTCGTGGATGCAGGCAATAGCGTCGTTGTCATCGAACATAACCTCGACGTGATCAAAACCGCGGACTGGATCGTCGACCTTGGCCCCGAAGGTGGACCAGAAGGCGGTCAACTCGTCGCTTCAGGAACGCCCGAAGACGTCGCGAAGATCAAATCCTCGCATACGGGCCTAAGCCTAACACCTTATTTCAAGCGTCCGGCGAAATCCCAGCGTCGCAAAGCCACTCGATAATCTCCGCGTTCATTTCACGCGGGTAGGTATGGGAAAGGTCCTCAATTTCCCGAAAAAGAAGCGCAGCGCCCGCCCCAGAAAGCACCCGCGCCGCGTCCCGCGCGAGCGCCACGGGAAACATCCAGTCGAGCGCGCCATGGACGAGGAAAACCGGACGCCCTTCCATGCGGTCGATATTTCCGTTTGAAAAATTCGCGGGATGAAGCACACCGGAGACTGGCGCGAGATGGGTATAGGGCGCGCTTTCGGCAGCGC
Organism: Myxococcota bacterium; assembly: GCA_045106235.1. Lineage (GTDB taxonomy): Bacteria > Myxococcota_A > UBA9160 > UBA9160 > UBA4427 > UBA4427. Next base: position 22,518 of record JBGCEJ010000012.1, on the reverse strand, counting down.
CGACAAGGAGTGTCATCGTCGCGCCGTCCGAAAGCCCCGTGAGCAGAATGCGCTTGGGGTCGATGCGCCATGAACGAGAGACCCATTCCACCATCTGCCTGAGCGCTTCGCCGTCGAGACTTGGCTGATCGAAAGACCAGGTACTCCCCTGGGAGGTCGGTGCAATCAAGATGAATTTCCGACTTCTCGCTTCTCGCAGCCAGGTCCACAAGAAGTCTGCGCCGTTCCCCGCGCCACCATGCAAAGCCATCACCAAGGGCCAAGGCTCGTCGTCAGACTCCGAATAACTTTCCGGGACATAGAGATCGAAGCCGCCCCGGGCCCCGGGCTCGGCGGAGCGAAAAAGCCCGACCTTCGCGGGGACTTCTCCCTCAGCTGCCATCGGCTGCGCTTCGAGGTCCGACAGGCGATCCCGAGCGAACGCCTCCGCGAAATAGGCCGAGACCGGAGGCAGCGCGGTCCGAAGCGGATAGAGCCGTGCCTGGGCCTGAGCATGATCGTGCATCGAAGAAAGCGCTCGAGCCGCCCCCTCTTCCGGCGCCCCGGGTAGCGCCAAGGCGGCCAGCGCGTCGCGTGTGCGATGCGCCGCCGCGAGCAAATCCGCATGGAACGCCTCGAGCTCGGGCGGGGTCGAGAGAGAGGCAAAGGGATCAATCGCCCCCTCGAGATTCGCGAGGAGAGGGGCGAGATAATTTCGGAGCGCAGGAAAAACAGGAGGATGAAGGCGACGAAAAGCCTGCTCAAGCGCGTTCAAGCCGTCGAGTACCCTCGGCCCGAGCTGACCGACCGCGCTCCCGAAGGCAGCCTCCCCAGGGAGCGCCGCTTGCGGATCGCCCGCGACTTGATTCACATCGTCCTCGGAATCCGCCATGCCCCTACGGTATGCTCCCACCTGCTCGAAAGCGAGTCAGCCCGGGAACTCACCGTTCAATTCCCCGAGTCCAATCCAATAAGGAATTTTCAGACCATGATTTCTCTTCTGCGCGACGTCCAAACACAGCGCGTTTCTTCCCCTTCCTTCGTCACGCGTGGCTTCATCACCGTCGCGGCCCTCTTGCTCGGCATGTCGACCGCGTCGGTCTCAGTCGCTCAGGGCGCGCCGCAGACCAATGACGAGAAGGCCTTCTACTCCATCGGCTCCAGCATGGCCGGGCAGCTCGACATGGTGAAGCCGATTTCGGAACGCGAACTCGATCTGTTGATGCAGGGTGTTCGCGACGCGGTCGGTGGCAAGACCCTCGCCGTTGAAGCAAAGGAAGGCGCGACGCTCGTTCGCGCGATGCTCAAGGAGCGTCAGGAAAAGGCGGTCGGCATCGAGAAGTCAGCCGCAGACGCATTCCTTGCCGCAGAAGCGGGCAAGAAGGGCGCGAAGACAACGGAGTCGGGCCTGGTCTACACGGAAGTCAAGGCGGGACGAGGTCCTTCGCCGGTCGCGACGGACAAGGTCCGCGTGCACTACCACGGAACGCTGCGCGATGGTTCTGTTTTCGATAGCTCGGTCGAGCGCGGCGAGCCGGCGGAATTCCCGCTCAATCGCGTCATCGCATGCTGGACCGAAGGTGTTGCGATGATGAAGGTCGGCGGCAAATCGCGCCTCGTGTGCCCAGCGGATATCGCTTACGGCAACCGCGGAACGGGCCGGATTCCGGCAGGCGCGGCGCTGGCGTTCGACGTCGAATTGATCGAAATCGTCAAGTAGGCGCCGTCTAAAGGCGCTTCTGCGATTCCGACTTCGCATCCGGAGTGGTCGCGCTGATCTGAACGATCTGCGCGAGGGTCTCGAATCGATCGGGACCCAGCCGCTCCACGGCGAAGATAAAGGAAGCACTCGAAACAACGCAGAGCGCGACCCCAATCAGAGGGGACAAAACGCGAAGGTCCTGCGCGCGACATCGCAGCACGTCCTTGCGTCGACCTTTCCAATACGCCAATCCAGCACTCATGAAACGCCTCCATCCGAGGCCGCCGAGCCGGGTCTAGCCCCGCGCAAAGCAGCCCTCGTGGAGGGCGTATCGGCGGACGGGATTGCCGGCTTGATGCCGATCGAGCGCCGATCGCGTGCCTACCCCTTGCCAGGCGTCGCCGGCACAGTCGGCTTGGCGGATCCGGCCGGCCGCGCGCGCTCACGGACCCCTTGGACTTCCTCCTCGTCGAGCTCGCGAAGGGCTTGTTCAGGATCAATTCCCCAAGCCCGTGCCAAATGAACCCAGGCGCGCAGCCCCGCCCCGATCCGGCGCTGCTGATCCGAAGGCGCACTTGCGGCCACCGCATCTCGTGCAGCGTCGATCTCAACTCGAGCGACGTCTTCCAGTGAGGCCGCGGGCCTGCCCGTTTTGCCCGCCTTACCGGAATTCATGCGCGCAATCCGACCTGCGATTTTCGCTGAGCGCGCCAGGGCGGGCAGATTTCGGGGAATTCCCTGAAAGGGATCGGGTGGCCCCGAATCCTTCCCAGCGGAGGCCGCTCGCTCCGCGGCCTTGATTTCTTCCCAACTCGCCAGCTGACCCGCCGAGTTTTTCGGCCGCTCCCCATCCGCGAAGATATGCGGATGGCGACGAACCAGTTTCGACGTGATCGCCTCCACCACGCCTTCGAAATCGAAGGTCCCCGCCTCCTCGGCGATGCGCGCTTGGAAAACGACTTGGAAGAGCAGGTCCCCAAGCTCATCCCGCAGCGCCTCGGGATCCCCTTCGCGAATCGCCTCATCAACCTCGTAGGCTTCCTCGATCGTATGCGGCGAGATGCTCGCGTGGGATTGTTCAAGATCCCAAGGACAACCTTCCTCGGGATCCCTTAGACGAGCCATGATTTCGAGCAGTGCGGGGATACGGGACATCGCGCGAGTATAGCTAGGCAGAGACGCATTCCTTCGGGGCAAAGCTTGGAAACCGGCTCTAAGTGCCACTCGCGCCAGGAGACACTGCGGGAACGCGTTCGCATTCAAGCATTTTCATAATCAACCGATATGAATAGAACGGACGCCCTCCTGTGTCATGGCCAAATAGATCCGAATGGATCGGCAAGGCTCGGCCGGCCCGCCCAATGCGATCGGAAGCCCCAGATGAGCGAAGTCCACAGGATCACGCCCACCCGCCCCCTTGCCAGCATCCCGCCGGTGCGGCCGACGCGAAAATCGAGCCGCGATCCGAAGCGCCCCAAGCCGCGTCGCGGCAAGACGCAAGGCGAGGAAGACGAAGAGGGCAAAGCGGACTCCGAGGCTGAGGCGCCGCGGTCGAATTCCCGCGACGGAAACGGAGAGGCGACTCGCCACCGAGCGCCCGGCCCTGGCCGAGCCGTCAATATTCGCGTCTAGATCAGGCTCTTCCTCTTCATTTGCCCTTCTCTACCCCCCCCCACCGGGGGTGGGGTATCCTCATCCTGGCTCCCAACCAGGATGAAAAACATGCCCCCCGAACCCGACCGCGCAGCCTCCTCTTCAGCCCAATCGTCATCGCGATCGCCCGAGCATGCGGCTCAACACGCGGCCCTCACGCCCGAAATCATTCAGCGTCTGAAGAGCGTCGAAGGCCATGTACGCGGCATCCAGAAAATGGTGGCCGAAGAGGCGTATTGCATCGATGTGCTCAAGCAGATCAAGGCGGTCAAGCAGGCCTTGGAGCGGGTCGGCACGCTCACGCTTGAGACTCACCTGCAGACTTGCGTCACCGAAGGGCTGAGAAGCGACGAAGTCTCCGAGCGCGAGCGCGTGATCGAGGAGATCGTCGAACTGCTTGGCGCGAGCGGGAAACTCTGAAATGGCGGCCGCGAATTCGCAAGCCCTCGACCTCCGCGTTGAAGGAATGCGCTGCGATAACTGCGCCGCCTCCTTGCAACGCAAGCTCGAAGCCCACGAAGCATTGCAAGACATCTCGGTCAGCTACGCCCTCGAAGAAGCCCGCATGCGTTTCGACCCACGCAAAATCGAGCCACCCGAGATCATCGCGCTCGTGGCCGACGCGGGATACCGAGGTCAAACTCTCTCCGAGAAGTCGTCCCCCGAAGCCGCAGAGACGAAACGGCGCGGACGCCGCGTCGCTCTCGGCGCGATTCTCTCTCTCCTCATCATGGCGTTTGGCATGGGCCCCGCTCTATTCGGCTGGCCCGATTTCCCCGCTCGACTTCCGCTTGTCTGCGCGCTTGCCGCCCTCGTTCAGTTCTACGTCGGCCATGAGTTCTTAGTCGGCGCCTGGCGCGCTGCGAAAAATCGAACGACGAATATGGACACACTCGTCGCCCTCGGCTCACTCGTCGCCTTCTTTTACAGCGCGGGCGTGCTCGCCCTCGGCCTCGACCGAAACCTCTTTCCCGTCTTCTTCGAATCCGCCGCCATGATCATTACGCTCGTGGGTCTCGGGAAATACCTTGAATCGCGCGGCAAGCGGGAGGCGAGCAGCGCGGTCCGAGCCTTGGTAGCCGAGCGACCAAAGCAGGCGCGGGTGCTGCGTGACGGCGAGGAAACCTTCGTCGCCGTTCATGAAGTTGTACTAGGCGATCTCGTCCTTGTTCGTCCCGGCGAGAAAATCGCTGTCGATGGTCGAATCACTGACGGGCAGAGCCATCTCAACGAGGCCATGCTGACCGGCGAGAGTCTCCCCGTTTCCAAAAGAGACGGCGACTCCGTTTTCGCGGGTACGCTGAACGTCGAAGGCGCCTTTCGGTTCGAGGCCTCGGCGGTCGGAGAAGCGACTCTGCTTGCCGGCATCGTCCGACTCGTTCGTGAGGCCCAAGCGACGCGGGCCCCAATCCAAAAAACCGTCGACCGCATCGCCCGCATTTTCGTTCCGACCATGATCGTCATCTCGATCTGCGTGGGCCTTACTTGGGCTTTCTGGGGCGCCGAGCGCTACTTCCCGGACTGGCATCCCTTCGCGGTCGGGCTCCTCTTCGCGGCATCGACTCTCTTGATTAGCTGCCCCTGCGCCATGGGCCTCGCCACGCCGCTCGCTCTGATCGCAGGAACCGGCGTCGGCGCCACGCGCGGGCTCTTAATCAAGAGCGCCGAAGCGCTTGAAGCCGCAGGACAGATCAACCATCTCGTCCTCGACAAGACCGGAACCCTTACCCTCGGCCAGCCTAACATGCTTTCCGCATCTTTCGCCGACCCCTCTCGTGAAACCGAACTGCTCCAAGCCGCCGCGGCGCTCGAAGGTCAGAGCGAACATCCGATCGCACGCGCGCTCGTGCGCCACGCCGAGGAACGAGGTGCCGAAGAACTTGCGGCAACCGGCTTCGAAGCCATTCCCGGCCGCGGCGCTCGGGCCGAAATCGCGGGACGATCTTTCCAGATCGGCAACCAGCGATGGCTCGAAGAAACGGGTGCTGAGCTCTCGGCTCTCATGCAGGCGGCCCGGGCCGCGGAAGCCCGGGGCGAGACATCGGTTTTCCTAGTCGAAGATGGCCTGGGCGTCGCACATTTTTCCGTCGGCGACCCGGTCGATCCTACAGCGCAGACCGCACTCGTCCGCCTCGACAGACTCGGGCTCAAGCTCACAATGCTCACAGGAGACGGACCCGCCCACGCCCAACGCGTCGCCGCGGAACTCGGCCTCCCCACAGACCAAATCCATGCGAGCCAACGCCCCGAGGAGAAGGCGCAGTTCATCGCCGACGCACGCGGGAAGGGTCAGAGCGTGGCCATGGTCGGCGACGGAATCAACGATGCCCCTGCGCTCGCCACCGCCGATCTGGGCATCGCGATCGGATCAGGAACAGATGTTGCGATTGAATCTGCGGATATCGTCCTCGTGAGGCCGGGCCTGGGTGCTGTCGCCGACGCAATCGTTCTCAGCCGAAAGACACTCTCGACGATCCGCCAAAATCTATTCTGGGCTTTCGGCTACAACTTGGCAGCTATCCCCCTTGCCGCGGGCCTCCTCGTCCCGCTTCTTGGCCCGAGCGCACGACTTGGTCCAGGAATCGCCGCACTCGCCATGGCGCTGTCCAGCCTCTTCGTCGTAACGAACAGCGCGCGGCTTCGACGCTTCGATCCTGGGAGCACGCGCTAGGCTTTTAGGATGACGCCGTCGTCACAAAAGCAACCGGAGCAGCCGCTTCGAATTGCGAGGAGCCGGGGCGCCTTCTAGAATACGCCCGCCGTCTCCTTGGAGAATCACACGTGATCATGAAATTCCGTCTCTGAACCCAATTGCGCGCCGAGGTCCTCGGCGCCGAGTTCTACGCGATTCGCTGATACGGCTTCCCAAAGGGGCCCTCTACGCGATATCGCGTAGCTGAGGTCTCTTTGTCTTCCACCAAATCTCCCGAAAAAGCAGTCCCGAGCGTCCACAGCGCGCCGAGCGCACGCCCGGGCCCCTTCGAAAACATGGCCGACCGCGCGCCCCTCGAGGTCGAGCGCCCCGGCTTTCACGTCGACCTGCGTCGCTGTATCGGATGCCATGCCTGCAGCGTCGCCTGCAAAACGGCCCACGATATTCCGCTCGGCGAATTTCCGCTTCGCGTCCGCTGGCTGCCGCGCCCGGACACGGAGACCTACGCCTTCGTCCCCGTCTTTTCGGAATCGCTCTGCCAAGACGATCCAGAGAGCCTCGAAGCCGGGCTCGCCCCGGCATGCGTACGCGCCTGCCCCACCGACGCCCTCTCGCTGGTCGACTTCGCTTCCGCCGGCGACGAGCCCATGCAGCAGGCCCCAGACGTATCCGCAGCCGCCGAGCTGAGAGCGAACACCGCGCCGGACCTCAAGCAAGACGTCCTCTATCTCGGACTCGAGGATTGGATGTCGGGCAAGATCAATCAGGGCGCCGCACTCGATCCCCGCGACGAAGACCCCATCTACGAACAGGACTAACGCATTGTCTACTCTATCTCGTCGAGATTTCCTCAAGCTCTCCGGAGCCCTGTCAGCCGTCGCACTCGCCGGCCCGAGTCTTTCCTGCGCACGACCCAACCGCCTCTCCGAAGAGGAACGGCGCCGGGCCTTCGACGCGCTGACCTCCACGCGCCTCGACTACAAACGCGCGAAAGCCGTCCCTACGATCTGCTTTGGCTGCACAACGCATTGCGGTGTGATCGGCTGGGTCCAGGACGAGCGCGTCCGACTCATCGAGGGCAACCCCCTCGACCCCAACTCTCAGGGAACGATCTGCTCAAAGGCCAACGGCATCGTCTCCGCGACGGATTACCCGGAGCGCCTGCTCTATCCGATGCGCCGCGTTGGCCCCCGCGGCTCGGGGAAATGGAAGCGAATTTCCTGGGACGAAGCCCTCGGCGAAATCGCGGACCGCATGCGCCCCCTCCGAGAGGCTGGCACCCCTGAACAGTTCGTCTTCCACTACGGTCGTGACAAGACCAAGGGTTTCAGCAAGCGCTTCACCAACGCTTTCGGAACGCCTAATAGGCTTAACCGCAGATCCATTTGCAGCTCAAATCGCCGCGCGCCCCTCATGAGCTTCTACGGTCGTGAATTCGAGTGGGAGAGCCAAGACCTCGAAAATACCCAGTACGTTCTGAATTTCGGCGGCAACCCCATGGAGGCCTATCAAGGCGGGCTCTTCATGCGCAAGCGCTTGATGGACGCGAAAGTCGATCGCGGCGCCAAGCTCATCACCTTCGAGGTCAGACCCTCCGCGACCGCTTCGGTTTCGGACGAGTACCATAAGGTCAATCCCGCTTCCGACGGTGCGATCGCGCTCGCGATGGCCCATGTGATCGTGCAGGAGGGGCTCGCCAATCGTGCCTTCTGGGATCGCTGGTCGACTTGGCCCTTCGAAGAGATGCGCCAAAGCCTCGCTCGGTATACGCCGGAATTCGCTGAAGCGGAAAGCGGCGTGGACGCAGCCACGATTCGGCGCCTGGCAATCGAATTCGCGAAGGCGGCGCCCGCATGTTGCACAATGTCCAACCGCGGCTCGGCGAAGCATTACAACGGCGTGCAGGGCGACCGCGCGATCCGCATGCTCGACGTACTGGTCGGCAATGTCGGTCAGCCCGGGGGTTTCTGCCTCTCAAGTCTGCGCATGTGGAAGAACCGGTACGGTCAGGAGGGCCTGCCCGTCATCGGTCAGCCTGGCCCTTCCCCCGCCTCACCCGCGCCCTGGAAGCCGGGGACGCGCGAGTTCGAGACGCTGCCTCCGGATGTGCAGGAGCGGGTCCGCGACTTCCCCGAGATGTGGCAGAAGAAGTATTTTGGTGAGCTCGCCACACCCAGCGAATTCCCTTTGTCATGGCATTGGTACGCGATGCGCGTAGGGCAGCTCGTTCCCGCCTATATCAAGGAGGGGCGCCAGAAGGTCGGCGTCTACATGTCCTACACGTTAGGCGCGGCTTATGGCTTCCCGGAAGCGAATCTCACCCGCGAAGTCCTCGCGGACGAATCGCTGATCCCCTTCCATGTCGCGATCGACATCAGCTACGGAGAGCAAGCGGCGCTTGCGGACATCGTCCTACCCGACGCAACCGCCCTCGAACGCTGGGACGCGCATTCCACGAACAGCTACGGCCTCCGTCCCTACACGGGCATTCGCCAGCCCCTTGTCGAACCGATGGGCGAAGCTCGACCGGCGCAGATCATTTGGCGCGATCTTGCACGGCGGATCGGCGGCGGCATGGAAGCGCATTTCGACTTCGAGGATCTCGAGACGTACTACCGCGAATGGTACTCGGAACTTCCGATGGAATGGGAAGAGTTCAAGCAGAAGGGGATCTGGACCGACGAATCACGACCGCTCGACTACGCCCTTTTCGATCGCCCGGTTCCCGCCGCAGAACTCGCGGCTTCTGAGACGGATGCGGAGACGGGTGTGATCTACGCGCTCAAAGAAGGAAAGCGCGGCAAGGCGATCGGCCTGATGCAAGACGGAGTCGCCGTTCGCGGATTCCCGACGCCCACGCGCAAGATCGCGGTCCAGGACCCGATCTTCCCGCTCGCGGCCAAGCATGTCGGGCTTCCCGCGGATGATTTCAATGCGCGCGATATCCCCTGCTATGAGAAGGTGCCGGAACACGTCGGGCTCGATGACGATGCGTATATCCTGACGACCTTTAAGTGGAACGTGCATACCCAAGGTCGCTCCGCGAACTGGAAGCATGCCGCAGAGATCGTGCATACCAATCATGCCATGATCGCCCCAGAAACGGCGGCCAAGCTGGGCGTCGCGACGGGAGACGAAATCGAAATCACGACGCTGCGTCCGAAAGGCGCTGTCTACCGCGCAGGAGAGGAAGAGCCTGTCGGCGTGTTGCGCAACAAGGTGCGCGTCGTCCCCGGAATGCATGAGCGGGTCATCGCCTGCGCGCATCATTCCGGACATTGGGAGCATGGGGTCGTCGCCCGCGCGGGCGCCCCGGGCGTTTCGAATGGCCGCGCCGGCATGACCGAAGGGCTGCCGGGCCAGAGCGAGCTCCGAGATTCGGTCTGGTGGTCCAAGGAGCGCGGCGGACCAGGTGGAGGCGTCGCAATCAACGATGTCTACCCGATCAACGCACAACCCCTCGTCGGCGGTCAGAACTGGTTCGATAACGTCTGCCGCGTCCGACGAATTCCTCGTGATGCCGAGCGTGATGCTAAGGAAGTCGGTTGAGCTCGAGTCCGTTGAGCTCAGAAGGACCTCTGCTCTCTCTTGAAGAACGGGCGCCGCTTTATGCTTGGTTGGCGCCCTTCTTCGCGCAGGAGATCGACGCCGAGGTTTGGGCGCATCTCAAGACTCCGAGCATCGCGACACTCTTCGCTCCCTTCGACGATGATCTGTCGAGCTGGACGAATCAGCCTTTCACGGAGACGTTGAACGAAACCTGTGCGGCGGAATTTGCGCGCCTCTTCCTCCTGCCCGGCGGCGTCCCTCCCCTTGCTTCGGTTTGGATTCAGGGCGATCGCGAGAAGCTTGGGGCCGAACTCAGCGCGGTCGTCGCGCGCAGCTGCGAAGTGCTCAGCCGAACGCCGCAGCGCGGCGAGGCCTGGGGGAAATTACCGCTGGATCATATCGGCCTGATTTTCGATCTGGCCAGTCGGGCAGGCGTCTCGACAGATCCACTCGACCGTGAAGTCGGCGCGCATCTCGACGAGGCGATGCTCGGGACATCGCTTGCACGCTTCGGTGCGGCCCTCGAAGAGAAGGCGGAACTGCCGGTTTACCGAGCGCTCGGACGATGCGTGAAGGAACTCCACGCGAGGTCGTAGAGACCGTCGACGCGCGGGGCCCCGATCCATTAGGCGACTAGCTTCGCCGCTTCACCTTCGCGATATGCAAAACGCCCCATCCTTCTGCGTCCTTGCAGATCCGCTCGAGTTCGTCGTGTGCAAGAGTTTCAGCATGCGAGGCGGAGCGAGCGCGAAGCGTCAGAATTCGCGTGCGAGGACCGCCGATCTGCTTCATCCGAACGCGGAAATAGGGAAGTGATTCTTCGGGCTCTCGCTTCGGCGGAGGCTGCAGTTCCCGAGAGCGAGGCAGATCATCTTCGACGGCTTCCGCGGCGACATCACGTTCAATCGGCTTGGCAATCGGAATCACGGGGGGCTCAGGAACGACCGGGCAAAGCCGGTCGAGCATTTCGAGATAGGCTCTAGAGGGCTCAGAAATGACACATCCAAGGCGGCGCAGGCGCATCGAAGCCCCACTCGCTCCCGACTTCGTATCGTTCCACACGATGGCCGAAACGCGAATCGGCTTCCCGCCGGCATCCGGCGTAATCCGCATTTCGATGGCGTCACCTTGATCGAAGCCAAGCTTCGTAATCAGAGCGAGCCCGCCCTCGGAAAGGGTCACGATCCGCCCGGGTACCGTGCGACCGCGTGTATGCAGGACCTCGCAAGCGAGTTTGCATTTGACGCGTCTGCGGCGTTTGATGCGTGACATGATTGTTCCTCCGATCCATCGAGTATCAGGCTTCAAGAAACTCTTCGTCTTCTATCGGAGAACACGATGTGCGGAAGCACACGTTTTCGAATCAGTCTGGGCGAAACGCCCAAATCAGGCGAACCTGAAGGCAATGCCCTTATTACACATATTCACGTAGGGTCCGGGGCCCAAGATGCGGGATCAATGCACGCGCCTTGCCGACGACTTGCGCATTCTCGTCTCTAGCTTTGCAATTGGAGCAGAACGTTTCCGCCGAAGCGGCCTTCACGCATCGCATTCGCGCTTCGAGGTTGCGGCGATGCGCAACGCGCGATGCGTGACTCGCGGAGACTATGCCCACATCTCGACAAGCATTTCCATGCTGACTTCCGTGATCACCTTAAGGTCTTCATCGACGAGTTCGTAGACCATGCCACTCTGGGAGTGATTGCCGAAAAAGACGATCGCTCCGTCATCGCCGCCGCGTTCCAGATGTGGGTGTTCGTCGCCCGGGGAAAGCGCGTAGGTCCCGGCGGGTTTGACCCGCTCGGAGCGCGTTCCGTCCGGGAAGAGATCCGTGACGCGATGCTCCCCCGCAAGCACGATGCTCGTGGTCGTGCCCACATGGCGATGGCGCGGACAATGCCCTCCCGCATTGTCGAACTTCACCAGGAAATCACAGGCGCCGACGCTGAGGTCGTAGCCCAGCAGGGCCACCGAATAGTCGACCTTGTAGCCGCTCTCGGCTTCGTCGGTCAGGCGCTGCCATTGATACCGGCTGGGATCGAAGGCCAGGGGATCGAATCGGGGCTGGTCGAGAACGGGCTGCGTTGCGGACATGGTCTTTCCTCCTCTCTCTTACATAGCAGGATTCGGAGAAACGCGGACGCGCAAGAATCTCCGGCGGCCCCCTGCCAGATGAGCGATCCTTCGAGCGGTCCCCTGTCCATCCGAACGGAGAAAATCGTGAATCGCTCTTTGTCCCACCAAGCCCGCCCCTCGCCGAAGCCTCACGCCCGTCTTCGTAGTGCCTCCGCGACGCTCTTCGCGGGACTTTTCGCAGGGCTCTTGCTCGGCTTGGTCCTCCCTGCTGCGGCTCTCGCGGGTCAGCCCAACGTGGTTGTGATCCTCGCAGACGATCTGGGCTGGGCGGATGTGGGCTACCACGGCGCGCCGATCGAGACGCCCTCGATCGACCGCCTCGCCAAAGAAGGCGTCCAGTTCGACCGATTCTACGCTGCGCCGATTTGTTCGCCGACCCGGGCCGCCCTCATGACGGGTCGCGATCCGCTCAAACTCGGCATCGCCTACGACCAGATTCACCCTTGGTACAACGCAGGCCTTTCGCCTAACGCGATTACGATCGCCGATGTCTTCAAGGCAGACGGCTATCAAACCGCACTCGTCGGGAAATGGCATCTCGGCCACACCACGGAAAAGCAGGTGCCGAATGCAAATGGCTTCGAGCATTTTTGGGGACATCTGCATACCAACACGGACTATTTCACGCATCAGCGCGAAGGCGGACATGACCTGCAGGAGAACGGGAAATCCGTCCGGGAACCCGGCGAGTATTTGACGCGCCTTGAAGGACGCGAAGCCGTTCGCTTCATCCGCGAGCGCGATCGCAAGCGCCCCTTTTTCCTTTACGTGCCCTTCACCGCACCCCATAGCCCGATGCAGGCGCCCAAGGAGACCATCGAAAAATACGCGGCTCTGCCGAAAGCGAAGAACCGTCGCGTTTATGCGGCCATGGTCGATGAAATGGATCAGCAGATCGGCAAAATTCTCGACGCACTCGACGAAGCCGAAATTGCAGACGAAACCCTCGTCCTTTTTATGAGCGATAACGGCGGGTCCACTTCTTTCGGCGGTGAGAACCAGCCGCTCCGGGGTCAGAAAGGCCAGGCCTTTGAAGGCGGCATCCGCGTCCCTGCCGTGATGCGCTGGCCCGACGAACTCAAGGCTGGGCAAGTCATGGAACAGATGACGACCGTGATGGATATGCTCCCCACCCTCGCCAGCGCCGTGCGCGTACGCGTCCCCATCACTGCCGAACTCGACGGCCAGAACATGTGGCCCGCCATCGTCAACGGTCAGAAATCGCCGCGCAAGAAGCCCGTCGGCTTCGTCTCCGAGATCCCCATTCCGGGCGTGATTCAGACGGCGATCTTTGATGGACGCTGGAAGCTCGTGCAGGTGATCCAGGAAAAGCAAACCGAAACCCTGGTCAAGAGCTTCCTCTTCGACATCGACGCCGATCCCTTCGAAAAGACAGATCTCTCCGAACAGTACAGCGCCGTGCGCAAGCGCATGGAACGGCTCATGTTCGAATGGCGTAAGCAGCATCCCATGGCGGGCACGCGCGGAACCCTGGTCGCGCATCCCGGTTGGGTTGCGCCCAAGAGCTGGGCCGAAGCCGTCACGCCCTCTGACCTCCTCCAAAAAGACTGGACCAACGAGCTCCAATTTTCGAAAGAGCTTTTCGACGCAACCGAGGACAGAGGCATCCTGGTCTCCCCGAAAGAGCGGCGGCACCTATTGGATCTCGAAAGAGAGCGCAGAAAAGCGATGAGCGACGAATAGAATCGATTCTCATTAGGAATAACAGGGTATATCCACACGATTCAACTCAGGGGTTGCTCAAGAGTTCCCGTTCTTTGCCGATGCATTGCGTATCACTCGAAGTCGCATACTTTATTTCAAGTGGTCTTTGGAATTGAGAGCGAAGAGGTGGCAAGCAAGCCGCCTCAAGCAGCGCGTGATCAATGGGGGACGAGAAGATGCCGCTCAAGGTTATTGGTGCTGGATTCGGACGCACGGGGACAGTGAGCACGAAAGCCGCTCTCGAAATTCTCGGATTCGGCCCCTGCTATCACATGCGCGAAATTCTGAGCCCGCGCCCCGGCTACAACGACAACCACCTGAAGCTCTGGTCTGAGCATGCGCGCGCCCGCGCCAAAGGCGAGCACCACAGGATGGATTGGGAGCGCATTTTCGCGCGCTACTCCTCGACGATGGATCACCCTGCCTCCATCTACTACAAGGAGCTGATGGAGACCTTCCCGGACGCGAAGGTCATCCTGAACACTCGTGACTCTGAATCCTGGTTCAAGTCATGGAAGACGCTCTTTGATGGCTTTGGCTTCCTCAAGTACTTCGCCCCAGTCATTCCGCGGGTTCGTCGCGCCTTGGATATCGTCGACCTGCTGATCCGTGACGTTGAAATGGGCGGCGCGATCGAAGCCGAGTCCAATATCGAAATCTTTGAGCGTCATAATCGCGAAGTCGTCGAGAGCGTGCCTGCGGATCAGCTCCTGGTCTTCAGCGTCAAGGAAGGCTGGGCACCGCTCTGCGAATTCCTCGGCGTCGAAGTCCCGGACGTCCCCTTCCCGCATCTCAACGAGAGCAAGGGATCGATTCACAAGCGACTCGTCGAGTTCGCCATCGAAACCACCTCGCCGCGCACGAAGGTGCTCTTCGCCGTCGGCAGCGCGACCGCACTCGTCCTCGCCTTCGCGATGGCGTTCTAGAGTCTGGATTCGCGCTGAGCGAGGGGACTTATTAGGCGAGCGTTCCGCCGTCGACGCGGACTTCCTCTCCGTTGATATGGATGCCGTCTTCGCTCGCGAGCATGGCGATCACCGCCGCGACCGATTCCGGCCCCTTCGGCTTGGACAATGAGTTCGCGCGCATCACCAGCTTCATATCCGCGTCTTCAGGCAGGGTATTGCCGCCCATCATCGCCGTCTTGATCGAGCCCGGATTCACCGCATTGCAGCGCACGCCCTGCTTTCCGAATTCCACAGCCAAAGTCCGCGTCAGCGCACTCACGCCGCCCTTGCTCGTTCCGTATGCCGAGCCATAAGGCATGCCCGCCAGCGCCGAGGTCGAAGAGGTGTTCACGATGCTGCCCTTGCTCTCGATCAGATGAGGCATAGCCGCTTGGCAAAGCGCAAAAACGCCCACCAGGTTGACCTCCAGGACGCGTCGAAATTGATCAACCGTGATTTTCTGGAAGTGGTCGAGCAAAAGGATGCCCGCGATATTACAAACCGCGTCGAGGCGACCAAATTGATCGACGCAGGCCTGTACTGCCGCCTGCACCTCGGGCTCCTTCGTGACATCACAGAGCGAATGGGCGACCGACGCGCCTGCCTCTTCACAGAGCGTCGCCGTTTCCTCGAGTCCTTCCGCCGCCACATCGACGATATAGAGCGAGGCACCCTCGCAAGCGAGTCGAATCGCCGTCGCACGACCGATCCCCGCCGCAGCACCCGTCACGAAAGCTACTTTTCCTTCGAACCGCTTCATCCCGCTCTCCTCGCCGTGCGCATTCAGCGCCGGCGCTCTGCAATTGATGTGGAGCTGGATGACAGCACAGAGCACTCGCATCGGCCAAGTCCCCGCGCCGCAATTTCAAGCGGACCTCGGCATCTCGCTTCGCCCCGAGGGAAGCCGACCCGATTTGCGCATCTGCGCACCCGCGCACCCGCGAGCGCTATCCGCGCCCGGCCACCGCAGCTCGAAGCGCCTTCGCTCCATTCCCCCGGCGCCCGACCTCAATTCGGTCTGCCCCGACCAGCCGCGCCAGCCCTTCAAGCTCGATCGCCGCTGCCTCAGCGATTTCAGCGGGGGCGGGGGCGCACGCGGAGGTGGAGGTGGAGGTGGAGGCAGACGCGGAGCCACGCGCAGAGGCTGTCGCAGTTTCGAAATGCGCCGCGGGCACGCAGAGACATCCACGCTCCCGATCCGTCTTCAAATCAAAACGCCCCACAAGGCGCCCGTCCATTAGAAACGGCATCACGTAATAACCCCAGCGTCGCTTCTCCGCAGGCGTATAGATCTCAATGCGGTATTCGAAATCGAAGAGGCCTTCGATGCGTTTCCGATTCCAGACGACGGGATCAAAAGGCGAGAGCAAAGCCGCTCCCTCGATTTTGCGCGGCGACTTCGCAGCCGGATCGAGGTAACCGCTCTGCGTCCAACCCTCGACTTCGCATTGCAGAAGCCGCCCGGACTCAACCAACCCTTCCAGCCGAGCCTTGGCCGGCCGCTTCGGCAAACGGAAATAGTCGACGAGACAGTCGGCATTACCAATCCCGTACGCTTTCGCAGAGCGTAGGAGCAGAGCGTCGAGCGCTTCTTCCAGCGAAGGCGTCGGCTTCGCCCGTATCTCCTTCGGAATGATCCGCTCGAAAAGGTCAAACTCTTTGGCAAAGCCCGAACGCCGGCGCACGCCCACTTCCCCGATCCGGTGAAGCCAATCCAGCGCGACCGAGCCTGCGGAACGGCTCCCCCAACCGCTGCTCGTGCGGGGCCCTGGATCAGAGAGCTCACTCGGCGCCAAACGACCCCGCGCCTTCACTTCCGCCAGAACAGAATCAACATACGCCGGCTCTTTTTTCGCGAGGCGGTAGAGATGCTTCCAAGTGGCACCGCGCCGCGCGCTCTCCTTCGACCAACGCAGAAGGGGCTCGCTCTCCACCGGCAAGAGAGAAGCCTCGTGACTCCAAGCCTCAAACCACTCGTCCGAGGCGTAAGCCACCTCGTCAAGCAACTCTGGTCGATAGGCACCCAGCCGAGAAAAGAGCGGCATGTACTGTGTGCGGATGACGACGGGAACGGAATCCAGCTGAAGCAGCTCCAGCCGATTCATCACCTTTCGCAGATGACGACGATCGACACGGCCTGCCGGCCGTCGCTCCGCAAAACCCTGCGCGCCCAGAGCAATCCGGCGGGCCTCCTCTCTTGAAAGCGAAGTCTTCAAAGGGCACCCCGTCCCGCCGCCGCGGGGGCCCGCTCCTCAAGCAGGCGCTTCATCTTCGACAGCGTCGTCTCGTGCGCTCGGAATGCTTGAGCCGCAACGAAGCTTCGGAGTCCGAAAGGCGCTTGGATCCTGACCCGCTCCTCAAGGTGCGTCCCGCCTGGACTCCCGAGCACCCCATCGTCCGATCCGCTCGTGCCGGCTTCGGCCGAGCGCCGAGCGCCGAGCGGAGACAACCGATACCGCGTCTCCAATATCACCTTCGGCGATTGCCATGCTCGACCGCAGACCTCCGTGTCAGAGATGGCCTCGAGCTCTGCCACGTAGATCGCTTGCATCTTAAACGGACCGACCGGGATCTGGTCAACGACCCGGTATCGCTTAGCCGCCGGACGCTCGACGCGCGATTCCAGAAGTTCAATCGACTCGATCAGAGGATGAAGCGGAGCCAAATGATCGAGGTCCAGGAGAAACGCGTGCACAGAATGCGTCGGCGCGTCAATCTCAACCTCAATCGTAAAGGAGCGCTCTTTCACAGAAGCGCGCTAGGCGAGTTCAAACTCTTCAAGCGTGCATTCCGACTGCATCTGCTGATAGGTCTTGAAATCGCCGGGAAACAAGAAGGGCGCGCGACCGTTATCGAAACGGTAGTAGCTGTTGCACGAAGCGTTACCCCAGGAATAAAGTGGGAATTGCTCGAGCATCCAGTCGTTGTACTCGCGATTCACCTCTTCCTTGATATCCACCGCCCGAGCGCCTGCCTTCTGCTTATCTTTGAGCAATCGCACGATCGTCGCCACGTTCTGCTCGACCGTGATGAAATAGGGCACGTTCAAGACAAGCCCGTTCGGTCCGACGGCAAAGAAATAGTTCGGGAAATGAGGAACCGCGATTCCCTTATACGCTTCGGGTGCTTCCTCCATCGACTTCGCGAGCGAGCGCCCGTCTTCGCCAATGACTTCCACTCGGTCAAAGTCGAGAATGCGGTAGCCCGTGCAATACGCGATGACGTCCACTTCAATTTCACGACCGCTCGAGGTCACGATGGAGTTCGGGCAGACCTCGGCAAGCCCTTCCGGCACGAGCTCCACGTGATCCTGCATGAGCGCCGGATAAAAATCGTCGGAGACCAGTCCCCGCTTGCAGGCGTAGTGGCTATCCGGCGTCAGCGCGCGGCGCAGCTCCGGCTCTGAGATCGCCTCGTCAATGAACTTCTTCGCACGATCCTCGAATTGCTCCATTCGCTTATGCCCGAGGGTCGCGGCCTGATGAACAAAGCCCATCATCGTGCGCTGCATCCACTGGGTCGCGCGAAGCCAAGCGGGCACCCAATTAAAGACCGAACGCTGAAAATCGCTATAGGGTTTGCGGCCCCGGGGCATGATCCAGTTCGGGGTGCGCTGAAGCACGGTGACCTTGGCAGCTTCTTTCGTCACTTCAGGCACGACCTGAACCGCGCTCGCGGCGGAGCCCACGATCGCAATATGCTTTCCCTTCAGATCGACATCGTGCCGCCAGCCCGTTGAATGCCAGCTCTCCCCTTCGAAGGATTCCATGCCTTCGGCTTCGGGGTAGAGGGGCGTATGCTGGTTGCCCATCGCATTGATGATCGCGTCAAACTCAAAGCTCTCTCCGCTGGCAACCGTCAATTTCCAAACGCCGTCGCCCTGATAGTGAGCGCTCACCACTTCGGTATTGAGCTTCAGATGCGGCTCGAGACCAAACTCTTTGGCGCATCTTTGCAAGTAGGCTTCGATCTCGGGCTGCTCTACGTAGCTCGCGCTCCAATCCGGGTTAGGCGCATAAGAGAAGGTGTAGGAATGCGCCCAAACATCGCATGCCAGCCCCGGATAGGTCTCGTTATGCCAAGTCCCGCCTGCCGCGGCTGATTTTTCGAAAATCGTGAAATCAGTCAAGCCCTGCGCCAGCAACTCGTGGCCGGTCGCAAGGCCCGAGGGGCCCGCTCCAATAATGGCAATACGCAGGGAGGGCTGGTTCGGGGGCATTCGGAGCTCCAAAATAGGGGTCAAGGAAAAGCCGATACAGGGTCGGGACCAGAGACCCTTGGCGTACGAGCCCCGAAGAGTAACGCCAGCAGCGGGGAGCGCACGTCAGCCGATTCCCCCTTTAGGGCGCAGACGAACCCGATCCCGAACGCTCGATGTCTTCGAACACGGGCCCTTTCGAGCCGAAAGACGGTGGCGCAGCGCAGTTCACCTCCGCCCGGCGCCGCGCGGAATCAGGGAGCCCCTCTAGCCCCTCGGCCAACCCTGCCCCCGCTGCCGCAAGCGCGGAAGGATCACACACGCTCATCCAAATGCCGTATTCGAGCAGCTGCCTGGTTTCCGAGACCGTCTCTTCGCGGCTCGCCTCTCCCAGTGGCACGAACTGTGTCCTTTCCTCGTCGACCCGCGCGTAAAAGGCCTCCGCCGCCCCCCGACTCTCGAATGTCCCCCCGGCCACCCAGGCGGAATCGTCTTCCCCGGCGCGCGCTCGGCGTACCCCATATCCAAGCGGCAGGTAGTCGATCGCCCGCCCCATCCCTGACTCGACGAACAAAAATCGTGATGGATTCTCCGTCTGAAGATTCAAGAAACGCGCAGCCAAGGGCTCGACGACCTCCAATTCGACCAAGAAGAAAGAGCTTGGCCTTCCGAGCGTGAGCGTGGGATGCCCTTCCCTAATCCGAACCGAGCGAATCGCCTCCCACGCAATCCGCTGTCGCGGCGCCCGTTCACGGGAAAATCTCAGGCTCTCCCCCGAAATCGGCGAGAATTCAGCCGATTCCCAGGAAGACGGGCGCTCTGCGCTGGGTTCGGTGGCCAGGAAATAGGCCAAGCCTCCCTTCCCGCCCGCGACCGATGCCAAATCGAGCACACAGCCCGTAGTCAATACAACGAGCAGTCCCAACATCCACAAGGCCGCGGGAAAAGGCCGATCCATGCGCCGCTTCTTTCGATCGACTGTTTCCTTCCTGCTCATCGAACACCTCGCTGCAATAACATGTCGGACAGGCTCTCCGAGAGTAGCCGCGTCGACGCCTCGCTTCGAATCAGGATAGGGGGCGAAACTGTCGTCAGCGTTCCGATCGGGGAGATCGAAGCCTTCGGGGCGAGCGCATGGGGGAAGCCCGCAAAACCCGGCGGACGGGCGACCACGGTCACGCTCCCTGAAACGATCTGCGTCACGCCTAACTCTCGCTCGAATCGCGTCGTTCGCACTTCAAAGGCCGCCACGTCCAAACCATCAAACTCACCCGAGAATGCCCGCGCTCGAAGATCCGAAACGCCATCCGCAATCTGCGTTTCGATTCTCATGTTGTTCAAGCGAACCAAGGCACGCCCGGGCAACGCCGCGATGTTCGCATCTTCGGCGCCTGCGAACTCAACGCCGCTGAGCGCCCCCTGCGACTCTCCGAACCCCGCAGGCGCCGCTTGCCCTCCTTCCAAAGAGGTGGAGGTCGAGACACTCCCGCTCCGGTAGAACCCGAAGGCGGATCCGAGAATCGTGGTCGCGAGGCCGATCCCCGCAAAGATCTGCTCATCTCTTCCCTTCGCTGACACCACCGCGTAGGTCGATGTCCCCAAACTGACGGCGAGCTGACCGATCGCAGGGTTCGGCAAGAGAAATCCCGACATATAACCGACGAAGACCGAAGCCACGCCGGTCGCTAACTCTTGAAAGAAGACACCAGCGCTCCCGGTCTGAACAGCTCGCGTGACCGCGTTCGCAAGGGCGAGGGCCAGCGCGACGATCACGAGTCCGTAGGCCATCCAGTCTATTCCCGTTCGACCATCGGGATCGATCAGATTGACAGGGTCCCAACCCGCATACGCGTAAGGACTCGCGAATTGCTCCGCCGGATCAAGCGACAGAAACTGAGCCGTCGCCGGATCGAAATAGCGAGCGCCCGCATACTGCAGACCTGACTCCGGATCCGTCTCGTAGCCCGCAAACTCCTTTTGGCTAGCAGAGTCGATCCCGATCACCGCGCCCTCGGCGTCGTAGCGACGCACTTCCCCGAAAGCCGAATAGCGGTAAACCCGCTCAACATCGCCCCCTGCCTGGGTGATCGCAACCGGACTTCCAAGATGACTCATATGGTAGTGCCGGATCGAAGCACCCTCGACGCAGCCCGTCGCGAAGACGAGCGGGAACGCGAGCGGCAGACTCCCCGCAAGCGGAATCAGTGCGGCACCCACGCCATGGCTGGCGGACAAAGTCGAACCGACTCCGCGGCGCCGCCGACCCAGCGGTACACAGAGGAGAACCATCGCCGACGAAATTACGACCCAGTAGACCTCGGGTGGCAGCGCAAGTGACGATACCGCGGTCGCTTGCGCCCAATTCGGCGCTGGGTCGGACCGTGTGGCGATCAGCTGGTCTCCCACGTGGTAGTACTTCGTCAGGCTGCCGCCCGAGAGCGAAGAGGATGCGCCAAAGAATCGCTTCAGGTTCCCTTCACGCCATTCAGAGACCCGCAGCCCTTCGTGGTCATACCCGAAGGTTTTTGAAATGCCATCGACCGTAACTCGCTGCAGCTGGCCAAACGCATTGAACGCATAGACATGTCCCATTCCCGCAGCGGCGTTCGTCTTCGACACGCGATGACCGTTCGCGTCGTAGGCCATATGCGTTCCTGAGCCTCCAAGTTCCGCATCGTCATCCACCCAAAGCAGCTGATGCCCCTGAGTCCCCATCAGCCTCCCGTTCATTCTTGCCATACTGCCTAAGGCGTCGTACTCGAAAGACTCGGAGTTCGGCCCCGCCACTGAGACCAGCCGACCCGCGCCGTCATAGTCATAGAAAGCCGACATCGAACGAGGGCCCACCGATTCCAAGCCGTCGTGCAGCTCAGTGATCCGCATATTTCCGTCATAGTCGCGATATTCCAAATCGAAGAAGACGCGTTCCGAGGACTCCGAATTGGCCGCAAGGCCCTGACTCCGAATCCGAGCGAGGCGAAAACGCTCTTCGGGACCGTGATAGTCGAGGACGTCCTCCGTGTAGTTCCCGCGTTGAATGCGAATCGGTCGACCCCGGAGGTCGTAAGAAATCCCCGTCACGTAGGGCGCAATGAAAGCCCCCTGCGAATCGACCTCACTTAGCGCGTTAGGCTGACCCGCGATGTCGTAGCCAAGCCGGACCCGCTCACCGTCGGGGTAGGTCATGCCCTGAAGACGACTCAAATCGGAGGAGAAACTGAACTCCGTGGTCGCCTCAACCCCTTCGATGCGATCAACTCGCGCCGTCCGGTTCCTCCGCAAATCGTATGCATAGAAATGTGTACTGTCTGGGC
Organism: Myxococcota bacterium; assembly: GCA_045106235.1. GTDB lineage: Bacteria > Myxococcota_A > UBA9160 > UBA9160 > UBA4427 > UBA4427. The sequence goes on along the minus strand of JBGCEJ010000012.1, from coordinate 662 downwards.
CCACCACTCGGGAGAGCTGCCCCTTACCCCAGTTGGGAATCGCTTCACCCGTGAGCGTGCTCGTCAACGCTTCCGTGGCGTCGTATTCGTAGACGAAGGCGCTATCGCAACTGGGCACTTCCGTCTCGCAGAGGTTCGCGTCGAAGACATCTGTTGATCGCGCACATTGAAGAAAAATTCGGTCCAGCGCGTCGTAACAGGAATGGATGCTCTGGCCCTGCGCAGGATCGTCCGCGAACAGCGTGTTCCCCGCCGCATCATAGACGCGTCGCCAGATGCCTGAATTCGGATCCTCTGTTTCAACAAGCCTTCCCAGCAAGTCGTATCGCTTCCGAATTTTCGTCCCCGGATTTCCGCCGAACCACTCCTCGACCTTTCGATCCCGACCGTCATATCGCCAGTCAAAAGCGGCCAGGACCGAGGGGCCGGCCCCCGCGAAGAGTCGCCTTTCAACAAGACGACCGTGCACGTCGATCCGCTCAACGACATGGTTGCCCGCGGACGAATCGGACTCCAAACCATCAATCATGCGGGTCGTGTCGCCGAAGTAGAAGGACTTCGGCGTCGCGCCATCGACGTTCCGGGTCTGGTGGACTCGACGTGCCGGATCGACGTAGCCACTCGAGTTGCCGTTCAATGCGTAGTCGAGTTCCGTCGCGAAG